>JAUHZO010000006.1 GCA_030425925.1 Alphaproteobacteria bacterium
CAAAAAAGCCCCGTCTTTTTGCGGCGGGTGGGCAAGGTCATGTTTCCAAAGGAAACGTGACAGCCCACACCCCTCCATCCCGGGCGCAGCCCCCCCCAAAAAAGCCCCGTCTTCTTGCGGCGGGTGGGCAAGGTCATGTTTCCAAGGGAAACGTGACAGCCCACACCCCTCCATCCCGGCTTCCCCGACCCGAACCGCGACTCCTGCAAAATCCTTGCCTCCACCTTCCCCTTCGCCGCCCCTTTCGGTAAGCGATGGCCCGACAGATGACGAGGACCGCCCATGCCGATGGAAAAGACCTTCAACGCCGCCGAGGCCGAGCCGCGGATCACCGCGAAATGGATCGAAAGCGGTGCCTTCCGCGCCGGCGCGAACAAAAGCCGCGACAAGGCGTTCTGCATCATGCTGCCGCCGCCGAACGTGACCGGCGCGCTGCATGTGGGCCATGCGTTCAACCACACCCTGATGGACATCCTCGTGCGCTGGCACCGGATGCGCGGCTTTGACACGCTGTGGCAACCCGGACAGGACCATGCGGGCATCGCCACGCAATTGCAGGTGGAGAAAAAGCTGAAGGCCGATAGCAACCTCTCGCGCCGGGACCTGGGGCGCGAGGCGTTCCTGGAGAAGGTCTGGGACTGGAAGACGGAATACGGCCAGACGATCATCGAGCAGATGAAGCGGCTGGGCAATTCCTGCGACTGGGAGCGCAACGCCTTTACCATGTCCGGGGCTCCCGGTGCCCCGCAGGCGGACGCGACGGGCAATTTCCACGACGCCGTGATCAAGGTCTTTGTCGACATGTACGAAAAGGGCCTGATCTACCGCGGCAAGCGGCTGGTCAACTGGGACCCGCATTTCGAAACCGCGATTTCCGACCTTGAAGTGGAGAATCTGGAAGTCGCCGGGCATATGTGGCATTTCAAGTACCCTTTGGCGGGCGGGGCGACATATGAGTATTTGGAGAAAGATGAAGACGGGAACGTGACGTTCCGGGAGGTGCGGGACTACATCTCCATCGCCACGACGCGGCCTGAGACCATGCTGGGCGATGGCGCGGTGGCCGTGCATCCCTCGGACGAACGCTATGGCCCCATCGTGGGCCAGTTGTGCGAGATCCCGGTGGGGCCGAAAGAGCATCGCCGCCTGATCCCGATCATCACGGACGAATACCCGGATCCGGCGTTCGGCTCGGGCGCGGTGAAGATCACCGGAGCGCATGATTTCAATGACTATGCGGTGGCCAAGCGCGGTGACATCCCGATGTACCGGCTGATGGACACGCGCGGGGCGATGCGGGCGGATGGAGCACCTTACGCGGAGGCGGCGGCGATTGCGCAAGCCGTGTCGCGCGGCGAACGCAGCCTGAGCGAGGCGGAAGCGGATGCGTTGAACCTGGTGCCCGATCACCTGCGCGGGCTGGACCGGTTCGAGGCGCGCAAGGCGGTGGTCGACGAGATCACCGCGGAAGGTTTGGCGGTGATGACCAGCGCCGGGGATCCGCGGTTGGGCGTGCGGCGGGGTGAACCCCGCCCTACGGCGGACGGGGAGGACTCAGGGGCCGAGGATACCCCGGTGCCGCTGGTGGAAGCGAAGCCGATCATGCAACCCTTCGGCGACCGCTCCAAGGTGGTGATCGAGCCGATGCTGACGGACCAGTGGTTCGTGGACGCCGAGAAGATCGTCGGCGACGCGCTGGACGTGGTGCGCTCCGGTCAGATCCGGATCATTCCGGAGAGCGGCGAGAAGACCTATTACCACTGGCTGGAGAATATCGAACCGTGGTGCATCTCGCGCCAGCTTTGGTGGGGGCATCAGATCCCGGTGTGGTACGGATTCGACCTGTCCGGGGGCGGGTTTCATGACGATGAAGGGGACGGCGCGCTGGACCTGGTGGAGATGCGCCGCTGGCTCGACGAACAGGCGCTTCTGGTCGGCGAGGAGATGCATCACGCCGCGGCGGATTTCGCCGCCTGCGCCAGGAAATTCGCCGACGTTCTTGGAGGCCTGCCGACGCCTTTGAACCACGCGCGCGTGATCGAAGTTTCCGACGCGGCCGAGGCCCGGCACGCCTTTGCCGAAGGTCTGGCCGACTATGAGACAACGCAGGACCCGTTGAAACTGGTGTATCCGATCTGGCGCGAGGAAGACGTCCTCGACACCTGGTTCTCGTCGGGGCTCTGGCCCATGGGCACGCTGGGCTGGCCGGAAGAGACCTATGAATACAAACGGTTCTTCCCCACCGATGTGCTGATCACCGGGTTCGACATCCTGTTCTTCTGGGTGGCGCGGATGATCATGATGCAGAAGGCGGTGGTGGACGAGATCCCGTTCCACACCGTCTACCTGCACCAGCTTGTCCGCGACGAGAAGGGCAAGAAGATGTCCAAGACCACCGGCAACGTCATCGACCCGCTGGACATCGTGGATGAATACGGCGCGGATGCGCTGCGGTTTACCAATGCCTCCATGGCCTCGATTGGCGGGGTGCTGAAGCTGAGCGTGGACCGGATCGCGGGTTATCGGAATTTCGGCACCAAGCTTTGGAACGCCTGCCGCTTTGCCGAGATGAACGAGGCCGTGGGGCACGATTTTTCGACGAAAAATCGCCCCACCCCCGAGGCCACGCTGAACCGCTGGATCGTCGGCGAGACGGCAAAGGTGCGCGAGACGGTGGACGCGGCGCTGGCCGAGTACCGGTTCAACGACGCGGCGAACGCGCTCTATGCCTTTGTCTGGCACAAGGTGTGTGACTGGTACGTGGAGTTTTCCAAGCCGCTGTTCGGCTCCGAGGATGCCGCGCTGGCGCAGGAGACGCGGCAGACCATGTCCTGGGTCATCGACCAGTGCCTGATCCTGCTGCACCCGATCATGCCCTTCATCACCGAAGACCTGTGGGACACGCTGGGCGCGCGGCAGAAGATGCTGGTTCATGCCGACTGGCCCGACTATGCCGCCGCCGATCTGGTGGACGCCGCGGCCGAGGCCGAGATCGAATGGGTGATCGCGCTGATCGAAGGCGTGCGCTCGGCCCGGGCGCAGATGCATGTGCCGGCGGGGCTTTACGTGCCGCTGCTGGTCACGGGCCTTGGCGCGCGGCAGGCCGACGCCTGGGCCCGCAACGAGGCGCTGATCCTGCGGCTGGCCCGGATCGAGGGGCTGACGGAGGTGGCGAGCTTTCCCAAGGGCTGCGTGACCGTGCCGGTGGGGGCGGCCACCTTTGGCATGCCGCTGGCGGACATCATCGATGTGGGCGCGGAAAAGGCGCGGCTTGAAAAGACCCTTGGCAAGCTCGCCAAGGAGTTGGGCGGGCTGCGCGGGCGTCTGAACAACCCCAAATTCATCGACAGCGCGCCCGACGAGGTGGTCGAGGAGGCGCGCGAGAACCTTGCCGCGCGCGAAGGCGAAGAGGCCAAGCTGAAGGAGGCCCTGGCGCGGCTGGCCGAGCTGGGGTGAGGGGTGCGTGCGCGCAGGCACCCTACGGTCGGGTGGCGGCGTGTGGCCCTTTGCTGCGGACCGATGCGCCGGGGTGACCGGAATTCGGGGTATTTCTACCAAGAAGAAGACAGGGGCTAAGACAGGGCCGGGGTCATTCTGATCAGCGTGGGCACGGGGGTGGCGAAGGCCGCTGTCAGGGCGGTCTGCAGCTCTGGCAGGCTGGCGGGCTGGCAGGCCTTTGCGCCATAGGCCCTTGCCAGGGCGAGGAAATCGGGGTTGCGCGCGACCACGGCGTTGGGGGCGATCTGGGCGCGGACCATGCTGTCCTCGATCTCGCCCAGCTTGCCGTTGTCCCAGACGAGGATCGGCAGGCTGAGGCCCAGCTCCACCGCCGTTCCCAGCTCGGGCAGCGTGTATTGCAGCCCGTAATCGCCCAGGATGGCGCAGCAGGGCAGGCCGGGCCGGGCCACCGCCCCGCCGATGGCGGCAGGCAGCGCGTAGCCCAGCGTGCCGAAACCGTAGGGGTGGTGCCAGTGGCCGGGGCGAGGCATGTCCCAGACTTCCTTGGCGGCATAGGCGAACTGGGTCATGTCCGACCAGATCATGGCGGTGTCGGGCATGACCGCCTGCAGCGCCTCGGCGACGGGCAGGATGCCGGGTCGCTCGGCCATGATCTCGGCCCGCCAACGGGCGCGGGTTGCCGCGACACGGGCGGCGTCCCAACGCGGCGGGCGGTCTTCGGTGCGGGCCGGGATGGCGACGGCCATGGCCTTGAGGAACGCGCCGGCATCGCCGAGGATCGGCATGTCGTCGCTGGCCAGACCCGCCAGCTGCGCCGGGTCGATGTCGATGCGGATCATGCGGGCCTCGTGCCCCAGCCGGTCGCGCCAGAGATCCACTTCGGACAGCTCGGACCCCAGGACCACCACGAGATCGGCCTCGGCGATCACCTCGGCGCTGTCGGGCCGGGCGAGGAACGCGCCGAAGTTCAGCGGCGTGTCCGGGGCCACCAGCCCGCGCCCGGCATAGGTGGTGAAGCACGCGGCCCCGGTCTGGCGCAGCACGTCGGCGATCGCCGCAGCACCGCCCAAGGCCCCGCCGCCGAACACGAAGAGCGGTTTTTCGGCCGCCAGGATGGCCTCGATCGCGCGGTAGAGCGTGTCATGCGCAATGCCGGGCAAGGCGGCCCGGGGCGCGGCCCGGGGGGCCGGTTCGGCCTGGGTGCCCAGCAGGCCGATGGGGACGTGGATCGCCTTGGGGCGCGGGCGGGCGGTGGCGAACTCGGCCAGCGCCCGGTCGACGAGGCGGTAGGCCGCGCCGGCCGATGACGCGGTTTCCGACCAGTCGCAGACCGTGGCCCCGGCCGCGGCCTGGTCCTTCATCTGGTGCAGCTGGCCGCGCCGCGCTGCCGTCTCGTCGAGGCAGGAGGCCAGCGCCAGCACGGGCACGCTGTCGGAAAAGGCCTGGCCCAGCGCCGTCATCGCGTTGACAAAGCCCGGCCCGGTGATCAGGTAGCAGATCCCGGGTCGCCCGGTGGCGCGGGCATAGCCGTCGGCCATGAAGGCCGCGCCCTGTTCGTGGCGGGCCAGCACATGGGTGATCCCGGCCTCTTCGATGCCGCGATACATCTCGACATTGTGCACGCCGGGGATGCCGAAGATCACGTCGACGCCGCGCGCCTTGAGCATGTGCGAGATCTGCGCGCCCAGCGGGCGGGAAGTCGACGGGTCGGGCATCAGGCTCTCCAGAAACCGATTGTGAAGATCGCGTAGACGGCCAGCAGTTCCAGCCGCCCCAGCAGCATCGCGAAGCTGAGCATCCACTTGGCGGTGTCGTTCAGGCCGCCGAAATTGCCCGACGGTCCGATCTGATCGCCCAGCCCCGGGCCGACATTGGCAAGCGCCGTGGCCGCGCCCGAAACCGAGGTGATGAAGTCGAGCCCGGTGAGGTTCAGCGCCACCGACAGAAGGCCCATGCTGACCACGAAGAAGACAAAGAACGACATGACCGAGCTCAGCACCTCGTCGCTGACCGGACGGCCGTCATAGCGGGGGGTGAAGATGCCATGCGGCGCACGGATGCGGCGCAATTGGACGCGGACCGAGGCAAAGAGCAGCTGGTAGCGGAAGATCTTGACCGAACAGGCGGTGGAGCCCGCGCAGCCGCCGATCAGGCCGACGAAGAAGAACAGTGCCACGGCGAACGGCCCCCAGAGACCGTAATCCTCGGACGCGTAGCCGGTCCCGGTGAGGATCGACACCACGTTGAACAGCACGCGGCGCAAGGCGGGCTCGCCCGTGGCACCGCCCGAGGCCATGCGCCAGAACGTGACCAGCAGCACCAGCACCAGCGCGACCAGAAGAAAGCTGCGGATCTGGCTGTCGCGCAGGAGCGGCAGGGGATCGCGAGTGGTGGACAACTGCACGAAGCGCACGAAGGGCAGCGCGGCCAGGATCATGAAGACCACCGCGACATATTCCGTGGCGGGGCCGAAGGCCCCGAACGAGGCGTCGTAGTTGGCGAACCCGCCGGTGGCGACGGTGGTCATGGCGTGCACCGTGGCATCGAACGGGTTCATGCCGCTCAGCATGTAGGCCGCCGCGCAGGCCAGGGTCAGCGAGACATAAATCGTCGAGATCGACGAGGAAATCTGCGTCGCCCGGGGCAGGATCTTGCCCATGGTGTCGAACCCTTCGGAGCGGAAGATCTGCATGCCGCCCACCCGCAGTTCGGGCAGGAACACCATGGCCACGACGATGATCCCGATGCCGCCCAGCCATTGCAGCAACCCGCGCCACAACAGCAGACCCTTGGGCAGGGTTTCGAGATCACTGAACACGGTCGAGCCCGTGGTGGTCAGCCCGGACATCGCCTCGAAGAAGGCGTCGGCATAGCTGGCCTGGGTGGCCCCCAGGACAAATGGCAGCGCACCGAAGATCGGCAGCGCGACCCAGACACCGGTGGTCAGCAGGAAGGTCTGCTGGATCGACAGCCCCTCTTTCACCGCATTGGCGCAGGACAGGGCGATCAACCCGCCGGTCAGGCCGGTCAGCACCGCCGATTCCAGAAAGACCGGCCAGTGTCCGCGCCCCTCGGCCAGATCGACCAGCATCGGCAAGGTCATCGCGGCACCAAGGCAGGCGACCAGAAGGCCGATCACATAGGCAACGGGGCGGATGTCGAACATGGGCCGAGCCTTTGCCGCCCCTGCCGGGACTGTCAAGCCATCGCGGGGGGTGGCCCGCTCTCAGGCTGGTCTGTTGCTGGTCTCGGGCCAGACTCGGGCCAGACTCTGGTCAGTCTTTGGCCAGCAGGTCCGACAGGACAAAGGGCATGATGTCGTCGCGCCGCAGGCCCATATCCGCCAGTTCGGCGTCGGACTTGGATTCCAGACGGATGATCTGCGCCAGACGGCGGCCCCGGATGGCGCGCGGCCCCCCCGCCAGCCCACGATTGACCAGAAACAGGTCGATCTTTTCCCGCAAGGAGCCCTGCCCCATGCCGATCCGGACATTTTCGCCTGCCATGCGCCCGGGCCCCCTTGTGCCATGCCTTGGCTCAAGGCTGCCACAGAATCCTTCCGGGGCGGTTAAATCCCGACGCGCCGGGCAGGTGCCGGGCCGCGCCTTGCCAAAAGAAACGCCCGCCGAGACGGCAGGCGCTGCACAATCAGGCTCTCTGCGTGTCAGCCGACATGGAACAGCGTCGAGAACAGCCTTGGGTCAAGGCTTTGCGCCGCAAAAAGCTCGCCTTCGGTCAGCACCGACACGGCGTCATGGCTGTGCAGGCTTTCCTGATGGCTGGCCACAACGCGGTAGTCGCCGATGCGCGCATCGGTCTGGCAGGCCCCGGCAAACAGCCGGGCGGCATCCTCGACAAAGATCGGGTTCGCGGCGTTCAGTTCGGCAAAGGCCTGTTCATCCTCGCGCTTGACCATGACCTGCGTCTCGGTGGGCACGGCGCGGCGGCACATGTCCACAAGATCCTCGAACCACAGGCACTTGCCCGGCACCAGTTCGACCGAGATGCGCGCCACGGACCGCTGCGAATGCGGCGTGGCCAGCTGGCCGCGTTCGCGCCGCGCATGTTCGCTGAGTTCCAGAGAACACGGGCAGGTCGAGGAATAGACGTAGTCGAGATGCATGATCTTGCGGCGCAGCCCGTCGGTTTCCACCAGTTCCAGCGCAATGTCGTAATACTGGTAGCCCGACAGGCCCGAGCGCAGGCTTTCCACCTTCATCGGGAAGGAAAAGCGCATGTTGATGCGGGCGTCAAAGCTGTCCAGATCGGCCTTGTAGTCGTCCAGCGCCGCCTCGATCACGTTGAAGCTGAAGGTCTTGTCGGCATGGGCATAGAACGAGCGCATGATGCGGCTCATGTTGATGCCCTTCTTGTCCGCCTCAAGGCTGACCGTGCCGGTCACGCTGGTTTCCAGCCGCAGATCGCCATTGTCACGGGTGTGGTACTGGATCGGCAGGCGGAAATTCGAGATGCCGACATGCTGGATCGCCCGGTTTGCCCCCTTGATCAGGGAGCTGGGGCCGTTCTGCAGATCGGGAAGCGTGGCCTTGTAGGCCGCGTCGACGGCAAAGCCCTCCGGATAGTCGCGGCTCAGCACCGGGTAGGCGGCAGACGCCGCGCCCGGTGCCAGCGCCAGCAGGGCCGGATCCAGCGACGCGATTTCCGCATCCGCCGCCTTGCCGGCCCAGCGCCGCAGCACGGCCAGCGCCGCCTCGGCCTCGTCACGCTCCGGCTTGCGGTCGATCTCCGGCGTAAAAACGTTCATGCGATCAGGCCCCCTCGCCCGTCATTCCGTGTGGACATGGTAGATAGGGCCACGTCCCGCGGGTTTCCACTTACGACGACCTATACGCTCAAAACGCCCTGCCGGATCAACGTTCTCATTCCGTTCGAACGATGTCCAGTGCCTGCTGCAGATCGGCGATCAGATCGGCGGGCTCTTCCAGCCCTACCGACAGCCGGACCAGCCCGTCGCCGATCCCCAGCGCGGCCCGCTGGTCTTCTGTCAGGCGTTGATGGGTCGTGGTGGCGGGATGGGTGGCGATGGATTTCGCATCGCCCAGATTGTTCGAGATGAGCACGATCTCCAACGCGTTCAGAAAGCGGAAGGCCGCGGCCTTGCCGCCCCTGATGTCCAGCGCCAGCATGGTGCCGCCGGCCCCCATCTGGCGCTGCGCCAGGGCGTGCTGCGGATGGCTGGCGGCACCGGGATAGATCAGCCGGCTCAGGCCGGGATGTCCCTCCAGCGCCGCGGCGATGGCGCTGGCCCCGGCGGTCTGGGCCCGGACGCGCAGGTCCACCGTCTCCAGCCCCTTGAGCATGACCCAGGCGTTGAACGGGCTCATCGCCCCGCCGGTGTGCTTCATGTAGGGCTCCACGACGCCGCGGATGTGCTCCCGGGTTCCCAGGATCACCCCGCCCAGGCAACGGCCCTGCCCGTCCACGTGTTTCGTGGTGGAATAAACAACGATATCAGCGCCTTGCGAGATGGCTTTCGAGTAGACGGGGGTCGAGAACACGTTGTCCACCACCACCAGCGCGCCGACCGCATGCGCCAGGCCGGAAACCAGTTCGATATCAACAAGTTCCAGAGTGGGGTTCGCCATCGACTCGAAGAACACCGCACGGGTGCCGGGGCGGATCGCCTTCGCCCATTGTTCCGGATCGGCCCCGTCGACGAAACTGATCTCGACGCCATAGCGCGTCAGCACCTCTTCGAGGATATACACGCACGACCCGAACAGCGCCCGGGCCGAAACGACGTGATCGCCGGCCTTCAGCATCGACACCAGCGCGCCGTTGACCGCCGCCATGCCCGAGGCGGCGGCAAAGGCGTCTTCGGCCTCTTCCAGCAGCGCCATGCGCTCTTCGAACATCGCCACGGTGGGGTTGCCGTAGCGGGCATAGATGAATTCGTCCGCGCCCGCCTTGAGAAACCGCGCCTCCGCCGCCTCGGCCGTGTCATACACAAAGCCCTGCGTCAGAAAGAGCGCCTCGCTCACTTCGCCCCACTGGCTGCGGCGGGTGCCGCCATGCACCAGGTTGGTGCGCTTGCCTCGTTCCGTCATGTCTGACCTCCAAACAAAAAAGCCCCGATCGCGGTCAAGCGAAAGGAGCCCTTCGTCTGACCTCTTTAGCGGCATCTTTAACGTGGCCCGCAATCCGGTGAACAAATCGCCACGGTGACACATGGGTAGAGGCGTTGCGGCCACAGGTCAAGGCCGTCACGCAACCGTAACAGAGCTTTCACGAAAGCTTCGTAGCGATGCCGTAACCGCGTTGCACAAGATGTAGTGGAGCACTGCCATGCCCATACTGCGCATAACGGTGGCGGACGGGGAGCCGCAACGGCACGACGGGAAAGACGCGCTCTTTGCCTGTCTGGCGCAGATGTTGCGTGCCACCGGCGATACGCCGGTGACCGTGATGATCCACGGATACAAGTACGAACCCGGCCATCCGCAGCATTGTCCGCACCGCTCGATCCTGTCCAAGTCGCCGCAATTCCGCGACCCGCGCATCGTCAGCTGGCCGCGGCATCTGGGCCTGCGCGACCAGCCTGACGAGGGGCTGGCCCTGTCTTTCGGCTGGTCGGCCCGCGGCACGATCTGGTGCGCCCATCGCCGCGCGGCCGAGGCCGGCGACGCGCTGGCCAGGGTTCTGACGGCGGTGCAGGAGATCGCCCCGGGGCGCAAGGTGCACATGGTGGCGCATTCGCTGGGCGCGCGGGTGACGCTGCGCGCCCTGTCGCAGGTGGCGCCCGGCGCGCTGGCCCGCGCGGTGCTGCTGTCGGCGGCAGAGTTCGACCGCACCGCCCGCGCCGCGTTGCAAAGCCCCGGGGGCCGTGCGGCGGAAATCCTCAACGTCACCAGCCGCGAAAACGATCTGTTCGACTTCCTGATGGAACGGCTGGTGCGCGCACCCCGGCCCGGCGACCGGATGCTGGGCCATGGCGGGCTGCGCCTGCCCAACATGGCCACGCTGCAGCTGGACGACGCGCACAGCCGCGCCAGCCTGCGCCGCGCGGGCTTTCCCGTCGCCCCGTCCTGCCGTCCGGTCTGTCACTGGTCGTCTTACGTCCGCGCGGGCCTGTTCCCGCTGTACCGTGCCTTCCTTGACGGGCGCATCACGCTGGACACCCTGCGCGCGCTGCTGCCCGAAGACCCGGCGCCGCGCTGGTCGCGCCTGAAGCCCGCCCTGCCCGACATGCGTCTTGTCCCGGGACTGCCCTCGCTGCGCTGAGTTTCCGGGCAGCCGGGTGAATTGTCGGTGAAAAGACGTTGTGGCGCATTGCGTTTTTCCACGCCACCACCACAATACCGGGGCAACGCAATGAAGGCCCCCGCAAGATATGGACAGCTTTCTTCTCCAGGCCACCGTCTTTCTTGGCGCCACCGTGATCGCGGTGCCCATCGCCGCGCGGCTGGGCCTGGGATCGGTGCTGGGCTATCTGCTGGCGGGCCTTGCCATCGGCCCCGGGCTGGGGCTGGTCACCCATACCGAGGATCTGCTGCACTTTGCGGAATTCGGCGTGGTGATGATGCTGTTCCTGATCGGGCTGGAGCTTGAGCCGCGCGCGCTCTGGGACATGCGCCACCGGCTGGTGGGGCTGGGCGGGCTGCAGATCGGGCTGACCACCGGGGCGGTGATGCTGGCCGCGCTGGCCTTTGGCCTGACCTGGCCCACCGCTCTGGCGGTGGGGATGATCCTCGCGCTGTCCTCCACGGCCATCGTGCTGCAGACCCTGTCGGAAAAGGGGCTGATGCAGACCCGCGGCGGGCGCTCCACCTTTTCGGTGCTGCTGACGCAGGACATCGCGGTGATCCCGATGCTGGTCCTGCTGCCGCTGCTGGCGGTCCCCGTGGCGGTCAGCCTCGCGCCCGACGGCTCCATCGTCCGCGCCGCCGCGGCGCATGATACCCACGCCACGCTCTCGCTGGTCGAAGGGCTGCCTGGCTGGGGCGTGGCGCTGGTGACGCTGGGGGCGATCGCCGGGATCATCCTGGGCGGCATCTACGGCGCGCGCCCGCTGTTCCGCTACATCCACGCCGCCCACCTGCCCGAGATGTTCACCGCCGTGGCCCTGCTGATCGTGGTGGGCATCGCCTTTCTGATGATGCTGGTGGGGCTGTCGCCCGCCCTGGGCACCTTCCTCGCCGGGGTGGTGCTGGCCAACTCGGAGTTCCGGCACGAACTGGAATCCGACATCGCCCCCTTCAAGGGCCTGCTGCTGGGGCTGTTCTTCATCACCGTCGGCGCCGGGATCGACATCAACGGGCTGTTCGCCGCGCCGCTGACGATTGCCGGACTTGCGCTGGGGCTGATCGCGCTCAAGGGCATGGTGCTGTACGGGCTGGGGCGCGGCTTCGGGCTGCGCGGGCGCGACCTGTGGCTGTTCACCCTGGGTCTGGCACAGGCGGGCGAATTCGGCTTTGTGCTGATCTCCTTCGGCCTGCAGCAACATGTACTGACCGATGCGCTGGGCGAGCGGCTGCTGCTGGTGATCGCGCTGTCGATGCTGATCACCCCGCTTCTGTTCCTGTTGCAGGGCTGGCTGTCGCGCCGGGTCGAGGACGAGGCCGAGGAACAGGGCGCGGACGAGATTGACGAGACCGGCCCGGTGATCATCGCCGGCATCGGACGGTTCGGCCAGGTGGTCAACCGGCTGGTGCAGTCGACCGGGCACAAGACGGTGGTGCTGGATCACGACATGCAGACCATCCAGCTGATGCGGCGCTTTGGCTACAAGGGCTTTTTCGGCAACCCGACGCGGCCGGAACTGCTGCACGCGGCAGGCATCGCCAGCGCCAGCGTTCTGGTGGCGGCGCTGGACGATCCCAAGGCGACGATCAAGCTGGTATCCTATGCCCGCCGGTTGCGGCCCGACCTGCACATCGTCGCCCGCGCCCGCGACCGGACCCATGTCTATGCGCTCTACCAGGCCGGGGCCGACGACATCGTGCGCGAGATGTTCGACAGCTCGCTCCGCGCGGGGCGCTACGTGCTCGAGAATATCGGGATGAGCGAATACGAAGCGGCGATTGCGCAGGAAACCTTTTACCACCATGACCGCCAGACCGTGCGCGAACTGGCCGAATTGTGGGATCCGTCGATCCCCCCGGCCGAGAACCACGCCTATATCGCCCGCGCCAAGGAGCTGGAAAAAGAGCTGGAAACAGCGCTTTACACGGCGCTGGAAACGCGCGGCAAGCAGGACGCGGCATAAAAAAACCGCACCCCGGTCAGGGCGCGGCTTGGGGTTCAGGTTGTGGTTTGACGCGGCCGCTCAGGCGGCGCGCAGGCCCAGGACCTCGTCGACCTGACGTGCGGCTGCGGCTTCGTCGCCGGTCACGGCGGCCACTTCGCGGGTCAGACGCTCCAGCGCGGCTTCGTACAGCTGACGCTCGGAATAGGACTGTTCGCGCTGGTCGTCGGCGCGGTGCAGGTCGCGCACGACCTCGGCAATGGCAATCAGGTCGCCGGAATTGATCTTCTGTTCATATTCCTGCGCCCGGCGCGACCACATCGCGCGCTTGACCTTGGCCTTGCCCTTGAGCGTCTTCATCGCCTGGCTGACCACGTCGGGCGAGCTGAGCGAGCGCATGCCGATCTCGGTGGCCTTGTGGGTCGGCACCTTGAGCGTCATCTTGTCCTTTTCGAAAGAGATCACGAACACTTCCAGCGCGATACCGGCCACGGTCTGCTCCTCGATCGAGAGGATCTGTCCGACCCCGTGGGCCGGATACACCACGTAGTCGTTCGGGCGGAACTCGGATTTCTTCGCTTTGCTCATCGATGTCGCTTCCTCGCAATGCGCACTTTGCAGGCGACAAAAAAGACGACCGGGAACCTTGCGATACCCGCTCATCCGTCTTATCGGTCAGGCGAACCCCCGTGCATGTGGTGGGACATGCACCCTGTCATTGGCGTTTCCATGTGAAACAGATTTATAACACAGAATCTGCATATCTTCCAGCGCCTTGATGAGACGCAAGAATATCTTCATTTTCAGGACGTTGCAACGATATCCACATGCGAGGCGCGGGCCGTGTGGACGAATCGTCAGCCGCCCTCGCCCGCCGCTTCGGAAAAGTACTTGTCGAGTTTGCCGGTCTCGCCGTCGCGCTCTTCGGCCCCGGGCAGCGGGTCCTTCTTGGTGATGATCACCGGCCACATCTCGGAATATTTCCGATTGAACTCCACCCATTTCTCCATGTCCGGCTCGGTGTCCGGACGGATCGCATCAGCCGGGCATTCCGGTTCGCAGACGCCGCAATCGATGCATTCGTCGGGATGGATCACCAGCATGTTCTCGCCCTCGTAGAAACAATCCACCGGGCACACCTCGACGCAGTCGGTGTATTTGCAGGCAATGCAGTTGTCGATCACGACATAGGTCATGGTTCAGGTCCCATTTCTGGCGCGCTGGGCCGGAGTTAGACCAGCCCCGCGGATCATTCAAGCAGGTCGCGACGCATAGCCTCATGCGCGCGGCGGTCTTTCTTCGACGGACGCCCGCCGCCGTCATAGCGAGGAGCCAGCTCGGCAGGTTCCGGCGGTTTTTCCCGCGGCGGGTCGAGGTCTTCGTACAGGGTCTGCGCCTCGGCTGCGGGGCCGCGGCGTGTCCCGGGGGCCAGCACGCGGATCACCCGCACCGCACCGGGCTGGGCAAAGGTCAGCACGTCACCGGGGCCCACCGCGAACGAGGGCTTGGCCACCACCTGCCCGTTCACCCGCAGACCGCCGCCCACCACCTTTGCAGCCAGCGTGCGGGTCTTAAAGAACCGCGCATGCCACAGCCATTTGTCGATGCGGATCTTCTGCGCCGCGTCCGACACTCAGGACTTGGTCTTGAGCGCGGCAAGAACCGCGAACGGGTTGTCGGGATCGATGGGCTTGTCCTTCTTGGGCGGGCGCGCCTCGTAGGTCTTGCCACCGCCACCGCCGCCGCGATCGGGCCTGGGGCCACCCTTGCCCTTGGGCTTGCCCTTGCCGCGCGGCTTGTCGCCGCGCTTTTCGCCATCGCCGCGTTTCTGGCCGTCACCGCCGTGCCGGTCGTCGCGCGGCTTGCCGCCGTCCTGCGGGCGCGCGCCGCGGGGCTTGTCGGTGCGGCCCTCCTGTGGCGTGTCGGACCGGGCCTCGGCCCCGCCACTGCCGCGCGCATCGCGGCGCGGGCGCCCGCCGCCGCGGCGCTGCTGAGTGGCGCGGTTGCCCCCCCAGGTGAAGGTGAAGAACACCTCGGTCTCGGGCGCGGTCTCTGCGGTCTCGGAAGCCTCTTCCGGGGCCAAGGCACCGTCCTGCCCCTCTGCCTCGGGACCCGACGCTTCGGTCGACACCTCGGTTTCCTCCGGCGTGGCCGGTGCCTCGGTTGCCGCCGGCACGGTCAGTGCCTCGGGTGCCGCCGGCGCAACCGGCTCTGCCTCAGGTGCCGCGGTGTCCGCCTGCGCCACTGTCGCCGCCTCGGGCCCAACGGCCTCGGCGGCCGCAGCGGGATCCGCCACCGCCTCTGCCGCAGCGCCGTCCGGAACCTGCACCTCTGCCGCCTCGGGCACCGGGCGTTGCTTTTCGCGCTCACCACGTTCGGCGCGATAACCCAGCCCCGCCATGAGGTCGGCGAACTGCTCCAGCGTCATGCCGGTGATCGACAGCATGTCGGCCTTGGCCTCGAACCCGCCGCGGCTGTCCTCGCTGCGGATCATGTCGGCCAGCCGCTCCAGCATGTCGATCCGGATCGCCCGGCTGCCCGACTTGCGATAGCCCGCCAGGGTGTAGTGCTGCGCCGGGACCTCTTCGAGATTCGGCACCGTCACCAGCCCCGGCGGCGGCGCTTCGGGAAACTCGTCCAGCCCGTTGGCCAGGCTCCACAGCACCAGCCGCAGCCGCGTCGGCGCCGGTTTCAGCAGCGGCGTCATGAAGATCGTGTACTGGCCGAACCGCACCCCGTGCTTGCGCAGGGCGCCGCGCAAGTCCTGATCCAGCGCCTTGACCTCGTCCGCCACCTCGTTGCGCGGCAGCACGCCCATCGCCTCGACCAGGCGGAAGGCAAAGCCGCGCGCCAGACCGGTCAGCGCCTCGTCATCGCGCATCTTGATCAGCGGCTCGAACAGCGCGGCGATCTTGCGGTCGATGAAATGCTGCAGCCGCCGCTCCACCTTCTGCGCGACATCGAACCCGGCCTCGTCATCGACAAAGGCCACCACCCGCGGCTTGAGCGCGTCATCGCCCCGGGCCAGGCGGCCCACCGCCTGGTCGCCCCACATCAACCCGCCCTGTTCGGTGAAATCCAGTTCGGTATCGGGCGCGTTGTAGAACCGGTCGGCACGCAGATGGAAATGCGGCGTCAGCGCCTGCAGGCTGGCCTGGCGCAGCGTCTTGGCTTCCTGCCCGGTGGCGTCCTGATCCTGCCGGAACCGGAAGCCTTCGAGACGGCCGACGAATTGCCCTTCGACGGTCACTTCGCCCTTGTCGTTCACTTCGGCCAAGAGGGCCTCCTTCTGCTTCAACCGCCGCAGCAGCACGCTGGTGCGCCGGTCTACAAATCGCTGCGTCAGCCGCTCGTGCAATGCGTCCGACAGCCTGTCTTCTACTGCGCGGGTCGTCGCGCGCCAATGCTCTTCGTCTTTTACCCAACCGCGGCGCTGGGTGACATAAGTCCATGTGCGCACATAGGCCAGTCGTTTCGAGAGTGTGTCAATGTCGCCATCCGTCCGGTCGATCCGGGTGACCTGACGGGCCAGAAAGTCGTCCGGCACGTGGCCGCGTTCGTGCAGATGGCCGAAAATCGTCTGCAGAAGGCCCGCATGTTCCGCCGGACTGATTCCCCGGAAATCGGGAATGCGGCAGACATCCCACAGCAGCTGAACCGAAGGCGCCCCGGTGGCGCGCGCCGCCACTTCGGCCTCGCGCGAGAGCAGGCGCAGCGCGCGCAAATCGTCGGCCTCGCGCGCGCGGGTCAGCACCTCGTGCGTCGGGCTGTCCTCCAGCGACCGCTCCAGCGCGTCGATGGAGCCAAAGCGCAGATCGGCATTGCGCCAGTTCAGCCGCTTGAGCGGCGTGAAATGGTGCGCGCAGATTGCCTCGGCCCATTCGTCGGGAATCGGCCCCGCCTCGCCGGTGACGCCAAAGGTTCCGTCGGCCATCCCGCGTCCGGCCCGGCCCGCAATCTGCGCCAGTTCGTTGGGCTGCAGCGGGCGCATCCGCCGCCCGTCGAACTTGGTGAGCGAGGAAAACGCCACGTGGTTTATATCGAGGTTCAGCCCCATGCCGATGGCATCCGTCGCCACCAGGTAGTCGACCTCGCCATTCTGATAAAGGTCCACCTGCGCGTTGCGGGTGCGCGGGCTGAGCGCGCCCATCACCACCGCCGCCCCGCCTTTCTGGCGGCGCAGAAGCTCCGCGATGGCATAGACATTATCAACCGAAAACCCGACAATCGCGCTGCGCGGGGCCAGTCGGCTTATCTTTTTCGAACCTGTGTAGCTCAGCGTGCTCATCCGCTCGCGGCGGACGTATTCGACACCCGACACCAGCGCCCCGATCGGGCCGCGCATGGTATCCGCGCCCAGAAACAGCGTCTCGTGCAACCCGCGCATGCGCAGCAGACGGTCGGTGAAGACATGGCCGCGCTCGGGATCGGCACACAGCTGGATTTCGTCGATGGCGACAAAATCCGCGCCCATGCCCTCGGGCATCGCCTCGACGGTGCAGACCCAGTATTGCGCCCGCGGCGGAACGATGCGCTCTTCCCCGGTGACAAGCGCCACCACCGAAGGCCCGCGCAGATCGACGATCTTGTCGAACACCTCGCGCGCCAGAAGCCGCAATGGCAGGCCGATCACACCGGTGCGATACCCCAGCATGCGTTCGATGGCGTAGCTGGTCTTGCCTGTATTGGTCGGGCCGAGAACGGCCGCGATCCGCGCTTTCTGGGCCATTCGGGCCGCCTTTGTTCACGGTCTCAGAGCGTCAGGCCCCGAGCCTTGCGTTCCAGCCGCGTCATCGCCTCGATCACGTCCGAGTCATGCGGCCTGAGTTCCAGTACCCGTGAAAAGGCCTCGTAGGCAAGCTTGGGCCGTCCGGTCTGTTCGTGGATCGCGCCCACGCCGCGCAGCGCGGCGAAATGATAAGGGTTCAGCGCCAGCACCCGCTCCAGCGCATCCATCGCCGGGCCGTAGAGATCGGCCTGGTAATAGGCCAGCGCCAGCCCGTGCCAGCCTTCGGCGAAATCCGGCGCATGATCGGTCAGTGCCTGGAAATGGTCGATGGCGGCGGCGGTCTTTTCGACCTCCAGCGCGTCACGCCCGCGTTTCAGCAGCAGGTCCATGGTGGCCGATCCGGATTTCGACCATTCGTCGATCACCTGCCGCTCCAGCCGCCTTGCGGCGGTTTCGGTCTCGGCCTGGGCCAGCTCGCGCAGCAGCGTTTCGCCCCGTGACTGGGCCGCGCCCGGACAAGGTAGGGAAATCATGACTAGGGCAGCCAGTGCCGTGACGGTAGATTTGAAAACCATGTGACCCGTGCTCATAACGTGTCAGGAGTGTAGCGCCTGTGCGCCGGAATGCCAGCGCACGAAATCGAGAGGAAAGACATGAGCGACACAATGAGCGCGGCCGTTGCGGCCCTGAATGACAAGATCACGGGCGGTTTCGACGGGACGGCCAAGTTCGTCATGGGCGATATCGGCAGCCTGATCATCGATTCGAACGGCGCGCGCGTCGGCGATGACGACGCCGACGTGACCCTGACGGCAGATGTCGAAACCTTCCAGGCCATCCTCGAAGGCGATCTGAACCCCACCTCGGCCTTCATGTCGGGCAAGCTGACCATCGACGGCGACATGGGTGCCGCGATGAAGCTGGCATCGGTGCTGGGCTGATGACCCTGTCCGCCGCACCGTTTCATGCCGACCTGAGCGAAGGTCCGGCGGACAGCCGCGCCTGGTGGGTGCAGGCCTCGGACGGCCTGCGCCTGCGCGTGGCGCATTTTCCCTCGGCAGGGGCCGCCGGCACCGTGCTGCTCTTTCCCGGGCGCACCGAATATGTCGAGAAATACGGCCGCACGGCACAAATTCTGTGCGCCGCCGGCTATCACGTGATCGCCATCGACTGGCGCGGCCAGGGCATTGCCGAACGCATGTTGCCCGAGCCCCGCACCGGCCATGTCCACGTGTTCGAGGATTACCAGAAGGACGTCGCGGCGCTGATGTCGGCGGCGCGTACGCTGGAACTGCCGCAGCCCTATCACATGATCGCCCATTCCATGGGCGGCTGCATCGGGCTGCGCGCGGTGATGGAGGGGCTGCCGGTGCGCTCTTGCGTGTTCACCGGCCCGATGTGGGGCATCCGCATGGCCAGCCCGACCCGCCCCGCCGCCTGGGCGCTCAGCTGGGGCGGCAGCAAGATGGGGCTGGGGCACCTGTTTGCACCCGGCACCGGAACGGACAGCTATGTCGCCACCGGCGTGTTCGACGACAACACCCTGACCACCGACCCCGAGATGTGGGATTACATGCGCCGCCAGGTGCTGGCCCGGCCCGAGCTGCAGCTGGGCGGCCCGTCGCTCAACTGGCTGCACGAGGCGCTGGCGGAATGCCGCACGCTGGCGCGCCGCCCGGCCCCCGCGCTGCCCTGCACCTGCTATACCGGCACGCATGAACGTATCGTCGACATTCCGCGGATCGAGGCGCGCATGGCGGGCTGGCCCGGCGGGCGGCTCGACATGATCGAGGGCGCCGAGCACGAGATCATGATGGAAGCCCCGCATATCCGCGATCGCGTGCATGCCGAGATGATCGACCAGTTCAACCGCACCGGCACCGCCCCGCAGGCCCTGCGGGCGTGATCCTCCGGGCTGGCCGCGCGGCCTGTCGCGCCTAGGTTCAGGAGCCATGGCCGGGCCCGTCCTCACCTTTACCGACCGCGGCATCTACTGCCCTGCCGCAGACGTCCATATCGATCCCTGGCGGCCGGTGCCGCGGGCGTTGATCACCCATGGACATGCCGACCACGCACGGCCCGGACACGGGGCCTATCTGGCCACCCATGCCGCGCTGCCGGTGATCCGGCACCGGCTGGGCGACATCTCGGCCGAAGGGCTGGCCTATGGCGAACGCCGCGTGATCGGCGGGGCCACCGTGTCGTTCCACCCGGCCGGCCACCTGCCGGGCGCGGCTCAGATCCGGGTCGAGGTGGCGGGCGAGGTCTGGGTGGTGTCGGGAGATTACAAGCTGGAGGAGGACGGCCTGTCCGACCCGTTCGAGCCGCAGCGCTGCCACAGCTTCATCACCGAATGCACCTTTGGCCTGCCGGTGTTTCGCTGGGCGCCCCAGGCCACCGTCGCCGCCGACCTGAACGCCTGGTGGGCGGCCAACGCGGCGCAGGGCCGGGTGACGATCCTGGGGGCCTACAGCCTGGGCAAGGCGCAGCGGCTGCTGAGGATGCTGGACCCCGGCATCGGACCGATCCTGACCCATGGCGCGGTCGAGGCCACCAATGCGGTGCTGCGCGCGCAAGGGCTGGACCTGCCCGACACCCGTCCCGTCACCCCGGACACCCGCCCGCGCGACAGTGCCGGCGCGCTGGTGCTGGCCCCGCCTGCCGCGCTGGGCACGGCCTGGGCCCGCCGTTTCGGGCCTTCGGCCACCGGCTTTGCCTCGGGCTGGATGCGGCTGCGCGGCGTGCGCCGCCGCCGCTCCGCCGACCGGGGCTTTGTGCTTTCCGACCATGCCGACTGGGACGGGTTGCACAGGGCGATCCGCGAAACCGGGGCGGAAAATATATATGCAACGCATGGTTACACTGATATCTTTGCGCGCTGGCTGAACGAGGCGGGCTATAACGCCCGGGTCGTGCCCACCGAATTCGGCGGTGACGAGGCCGAGGACAGCGCCACCGCCCCTGCCGACACCGGAGACGCGACGTGAAAGCCTTTGCCGCGCTCTTTTCCTCCATCGACCAGACGACCAAAACATCCGCAAAAACAGCGGCTTTGGCAGAATACTTCAAGACCGCCCCCGACCCGGACAAGCTCTGGACCATCGCGCTGTTCTCGGGGCGGCGGCCGCGGCGGGCGGTGACCACCACGCAGTTGCGGGAATGGGCGGCCGAACGCGCGGGCCTTCCGCTCTGGCTGGTCGAGGAGTGCTATCCCATCGTCGGCGACCTGGCCGAAACGCTGGCCCTGCTCCTGCCCCCGCCAACGCAGCAGGAAGACCGATCCCTGACGTTCTGGATCAATCACTTGCGCGAAATGTCTCGGGCGGAACCCGAAGCCCGCAAGACAGCCCTGCTGTCAGCCTGGGATCGCCTGGGCACCACCGAGCGCTTTCTGTTCAACAAGCTCATCACCGGCGGGTTTCGCATCGGCATCAGCCAGAAGCTGATGACCCGGGCGCTGGCGCAGGCCACCGGGCAGGACGAGGCGGTGCTGGCGCACAAGCTGATGGGGGCCTGGACCCCGGACGACACCAGCTTTCACGCCCTGATCGAGGCAGACGATCCCGCCGCCGATGACAGCCGCCCCTATCCCTTTTGCCTCGCGCACGCGCTGGATACGCCGCCCGACGCGCTGGGCGCCACCGAGGCATGGCAGGCGGAATGGAAATGGGACGGCATCCGCGGCCAGATGATCCTGCGCGGCGGCGCGCTGCACCTGTGGTCCCGCGGCGAAGACCTGATGACCGACCGGTTCCCCGAACTGGCCCGGGCGCTGGATTTCCTGCCGCAGGGCTGCGTGCTGGACGGCGAGGTTGTCGCCTGGGACGGCACCCAGCCGATGCCCTTCAACGCGCTGCAGGCCCGGTTGGGGCGCAAGACCGTACCGAAAAAGCTGCTGCGCGAGGCACCGGTGATCCTTCTGGCCTATGATCTGCTCGAAGCCGGTGGCACCGATCTGCGCGCCCTGCCGCTGCAAGACCGCCGCGCGCGGCTCGAAGCGCTGCTGCAGGCGCTGCCCCCCGACGCCCCGGTACGCGCCTCGCCCTGTCTTGGCTTCGACAGCTGGGCGGCGCTGGCCGACATCCGGACCCGCGCCCGCGACACCCGCGCCGAAGGGCTGATGCTGAAGCGCCGCGACAGCCCCTACCTGGCCGGGCGCAGAAAGGGCGACTGGTGGAAATGGAAGCTCGACCCGCTCAGCGTCGACGCGGTGATGATCTATGCCCAGCAGGGCCACGGGCGGCGCGCCAACCTGTTCACCGACTTCACCTTTGCAGTCTGGTCCGGCAATGACCTGGTGCCCTTTGCCAAGGCCTATTCCGGCCTCACCGATGCCGAGTTCGACGAGATCACCCGCTGGGTGCGCAAGAACACGCTGCAACGCTTTGGCCCGGTGCGCCATGTCCGCCCCGAACACGTGTTCGAGATCGCCTTTGAAGGCATCCATGCCAGCCCGCGCCACAAGTCCGGCATCGCGCTGCGCTTTCCGCGCATGGCGCGCTGGCGTCGCGACAAGCCGGTGCAGGAGGCCAACAGCCTCGACGACCTGCGCGCCTTGCTGGCGGAACATGGCTGACAGCGGCGCGCGGCGCTTCACACCCGTCGCAAGTTGTGCCAAGGTGAACGCGTTGGTTCAGTGCCCACCGCTTTCCCGTCCCGATCCTGCATTTCTCCCCATGATCCGATTTGTTCTGCCGGTGCTCGGCCTGATCCTTCCAACCGCGCTGCAGGCGCAAAGCCTTGAATTCTCGGGGCAGCTTGCCCTCGGGGCCACGCAATCCGTACCGGGCGAGGCCATCGGCCAGGCCGATGTCACGCTGGCCCTGCCGCTGTCGCGCCGCGTGCCGCTGGTGTTCGAGGCCGGAGCGTATCTCTTTGCCCTCTACGGCAAGACCCCGCATGAAACCTATGTGGCGCTGGTCTGGAACGACCGGCTGCGGCTGGGCGTGGTGCGGCCCGCCTATGATTCGGTGCTGCCGTCTGTGTTCGAGCAAAGCGCCCCGGCGCTGGCTTATGACCGCGCCGAATATGCCCGGGCGCAGACAACCGTCGCCGCCATGCGGCGCACCGCCGTGCCCTGGGGCCTGTCCTGGCGCGGGCGTGCCGGGCAACTCGACTGGGCGGTTTCCGCGCATCATGCCGAAAAAGGCGGGTTCAGCGCCGCCTCGCTGGCGCTGCGCCATGTCGGCGAGGGCTGGGAACTGGCAGCGGCGGTCGAACAGGTCCGCGGCCATAGCGGCGCGCCCGACGGCACCAATGCCAAGATCGGCGGCCGCGTGACGATCGGCCGGGCCGAGGCGGGGCTGGCCGCCCTGTTCGCCGATGCCAACGGGCGCAGCACGGCGCTGGCGGTCGATCTGGTGGTTCCGGTCGGGTCGCGCACCCGGTTTCGCGCGATGGGAGAGTTCACGGAACAGGGCAAGGACGACGCCTATGGCCTTGCCCTGCATCACGATTTCACCCCGGCAGCAGCGTGGCCATCGCCGCCACCGACGGCAAGGCGGGACGCGCGTTTCACCTCACCCTGTCCCGGCGCTTCTGACTCCGCCTCTTGAGCCTGACGCGCCAAGGGCCTAGCTCTGGGGCCAGCACAAGGAGACAGCGCATGACCCACCCGCTTTATGACGCCAATGCCAGCGCCGGGGGCCCCGAGCTTGGCCCGCTTCCGGAATGGGACCTGTCCGATCTCTACACCGCCGCCGACGCGCCGGAACTGAAGCGCGATCTGGACTGGCTCGAAGAGGCCTGCCGCAGCTTTGCCGCGGATTACGAAGGCAAGCTGGCCAGCCTCGACGCGCCCGGTTTCCTGGCCGCCGTGCAGCGCCATGAACGGATTGAAGGCATTGCCGGCCGCATCATGTCCTTCGCCGGCCTGCGCTACTACCAGCAGACCACCGATGCCGCGCGGGCCAAGTTCCTGTCGGATTGCCAGGACCGGATCACCACCTTCACCACGCCGCTGGTCTTCTTCACGCTGGAACTGAACCGGCTCGACGACGGCTTTCTGGACGGGCTGTTTGCCGCCAACGCCGATCTGGCCCGCTACAAGCCCGCCTTCGACCGCATCCGCGCGATGAAGCCCTACCAGCTGTCGGACGAGCTGGAAAAGTTCCTCCACGACATGGGCGTGGTCGGCGACGCCTGGGAACGGCTGTTCGACGAAACCATCGCCGGGCTGACCTTCACCGTCGACGGCGACGAGATGAACATCGAAGGCACGCTCAACCTGCTGACCGAACAGGACCGGAGCAAGCGCGAGGCGGCAGCGCACGAACTGGCCCGTGTCTTCGGCGAGAACATCCGCACCTTTGCCCGCGTCCACAACACCTGCGCCAAGGAGAAAGAGGTGCTCGACCGCTGGCGCGGCATGCCGACGCCGCAGACCGGGCGGCACCTGTCGAACGATGTGGAGCCGGAGGTGGTGCAGGCCCTGCGGGATGCCGTCGTCGCCGCCTATCCGCGCCTCAGCCACCGCTATTACGCGCTGAAGCGCAAGTGGCTGGGGCTTGACGTGATGCAGGTCTGGGACCGCAACGCGCCGTTGCCGATGGAAACCACCCGCACCGTCCCCTGGGACGAGGCACAAGAGACGGTGCTGTCGGCCTACAGCGCCTTCGATCCCCGCATGGCCGAGATCGCGCAGCCCTTCTTCGACAAGGGATGGATCGACGCGGGCGTGAAGCCCGGCAAGGCCCCGGGCGCCTTCGCCCATCCCACCGTCACCGACGTGCACCCCTACGTGCTGCTGAATTACCTGGGCAAGCCGCGCGACGTCATGACGCTTGCGCACGAACTGGGCCATGGCGTGCACCAGGTGCTGGCCGCCGGCCAGGGCGAGATGCTGTCCTCCACCCCGCTGACGCTGGCCGAAACCGCCAGCGTGTTCGGCGAAATGCTCACCTTCCGCCGCATGCTGGACGGGGCCACGGACCAGACCGAACGCAAGGTGCTGCTGGCCGGCAAGGTCGAGGACATGATCAACACGGTGATCCGCCAGATCGCGTTCTACGATTTCGAATGCAAGCTGCACGAGGCGCGCCGCGGCGGCGAGCTGACGCCGGACGATATCGGCGCGCTGTGGATGAGCGTGCAGGCCGAAAGCCTCGGGCCCGCCTTCGAATTCATGGAAGGCTATGACCGCTTCTGGGCCTATATCCCGCATTTCGTGCACTCGCCCTTCTATGTCTACGCCTATGCTTTCGGCGACGGGCTGGTGAACGCGCTTTATGCCGCCTATGAAGAGGCGCCAGAGGGCTTTCAGGACAAGTATTTCGACATGCTCAAGGCCGGCGGCTCCAAGCACCACAAGGAACTGCTGGCCCCCTTCGGCCTCGACGCCACCGATCCGGCGTTCTGGGACAAGGGGCTTGCGATGCTCGAAGGCTTCATCGACGAGCTGGAGGCGATGGAGGGCTGACCCCGCGCCCGTCCCGATGCCGTGGCGCACATGAGCCCCGTGTCGCCCGGCATCCGAACCGGCCCCCCCCCGCCGCCTGCGCCGGACCGCGCGGGGACTGCCGCGCATCCGCTGCACAGCTGCGCCCACGCGCGTCAGACCCGCAACAGGCCCACCGCCGCAGACATCCCCCCGGACCAGCGCGCATCGCCCGCCCTTTCATCTTTCCGGAAAATACTCCCGCCGGAGGCACCCGCACGCCCAACCAGGCCCGCCGCGGGGCGGATACCCCGGCCCCGACACGCGCGTAGGGCGGGGTTCACCCCGCCGCCCGCCTCGGGTCAGTCAAGCTCCGTCCATGGCCAGGGCTTCACCTCGGACGCACCGGTCTGGTAGCGCGCCGCCTTGGCCATCCAGATGCCCAGATCGGTGCCGAACTCGCCCAGCCGCTCGTTGGGCTTGCCCCCCGCGGCCAGCATCAGCACGAACTGCACCACCGTCGCCAGCGTCAGCACCGTCTGCGCGGCGCTCAGCATCAGCCAGATCAGCAACATGTGAAACAGCCGCATCGCCAGCCCTTCGGGCTGAACCCGCGGTTGTTCGCCGTGCAGGCGCCCGTCGACCCTGTCTTCATCGCTCATCGGCATGATCATGCTCCCCTTGCGTGGCGCGCGCAGCCTATCGCGAATTGCCCCGCGGCGCAAAGCACCGCGGTTGACGAATGCCGCCCTCCGCCCCATCTCCGGGAAAAGGAGACCGCCATGCACAGGCTTGCCGCCCTGATCCTGACCCTTGCCGCCTCGGCCGGCGCCGCCGCGCCCGACTTCATCTTCGACAACATCGATGGCGGCACCCTCACGCTGTCCGCGGCAGAGGGCCCGTACCTCGTGGTCAACACCGCCTCGCGCTGCGGCTTCACCCGGCAATATGACGGGCTGCAGGCGCTGCATGACCGCTACCGCGACCGCGGTCTTGTCGTGCTGGCCGTGCCTTCCGACGATTTCCGCCAGGAGCTGGCCACGGCCCGGGACGTCAAGGCGTTCTGCGAGGTGAATTTCGGCCTCGACCTGCCCATGACCGACATCACACCGGTGCGCGGCCCCGCCGCGCACCCGTTCTATCGCTGGCTCGCGGACGAGGCCGGGTTTGTGCCGTCATGGAATTTCAACAAGGTGCTGATCGGCACGGATGGCAGCATCGTCGCGACCTGGGGCGCGCCTGCGCGCCCCCTGTCACGCCAGATCACCTCCGCCATCGAAGCGGAACTGGAAGGCGCCGAACTCACCCCTTGAGCATGGCATAGATCTGGTCCTTGAGCAGCGCCCGCTGCTTGCGCAGCTGCTCTTCGGCCAGTTGCTCCATGGGTTCGACATTGGTCTCGGCGCGGTGCACCTGCCGGTTCAGCTCGTGATACTCTTCGGCCAGCCTGGCGAAATGCGCGTCCCCGGTCTTCAGTTCGGAGATGCGGGCACTGAATTCCGGGAACTCCTCGTGCAGTTCGTGCGGGGTATGGGACATCTGCGTTTCCTCCTGTCAAGCGGTCCGGAGGCCAGCCTTGCACAGCCCCTCCGGCGCGCACCTTGACACGGATCAAGCCATTGGCGCGAGGCCGGTTTTTCTCAGCGCCGCGCCCTGCGCCACCCGGCGCCGCGCGCCTCGGCTTCCGAGCAGAACCAGCGCTCGCCCTTGCCGGGGTCGATGCGCGTCTTGTCGTACCAGGCCTGCCCCGGCAGGTGATAGATGCGTTTGCCATCGCGGCTGATATTGCCCTTGATCGCGCAGCCCGCAGGCGCGTCGGCCCGGTACTGCGCCGCCAGCCCGCGCCGGCCCGAGGCCCGGAACGCCGCCGGGGATTGCACCCCGGCCCCGTGCAGCCCGCGATCGTTCACCGCCGCCGCCTTCTCGTCCAGATCGTAATCCATGGCATAGCGCCGATAGGCAAAGGCCAGACCGTCCAGAACCAGCGCCCGCGCCACATCCGTGCCGCCGACATGACAGCGCCCCAGCACACGGCCATAACGGTCGCGCCCCAGATCGTCGCATGCCGCGTGTTTGCCCTGATAGCGGGCCCGCACCTCCTGCGCCGCCCAGGCCCCGCAGGGCCACATCGGCGTGCCGTCGCCGCCGCACATCTGATCGGTTTCCGGGGCGTCGATGCCATGCAGGCGGACGCGGATGCCGCCCACTTCGAACGTGTCCGCATCGGTCACACGGATGCGCCCCGACACATCGGCCACCGCCGGCATGGCACAGAGAACCAGAACAAAGAGCGCACAAAACCTTGACACTTCGTTAACATGGGGCCGTGCCCCCGCGCCCGCAAGCGGTTTTGTTAACGAAGGTTAAGACGCGCTCAGCGCTGCAGGGTTTCCCACTGCGGATGCAGCCAGGGCTGCGCGTTCTCGGGCGGCAGGCGGCGGCCCAGGACGTGGTCCGACACCTTCTCGCCCACCAGGATCGACGGCGCGTTCAGGTTGCCATTGGTGATGCGCGGAAAAACCGAACTGTCCGCCACCCGCAGACCCGAAACCCCGATCACCCGCGCCTCCGGATCGACCACCGCCAGCGGATCGTCCGCCCGCCCCATCCGGCAGGTGCCGCAAGGGTGATAGGCGCTTTCCACGTGCTCGCGGATGAAATCGTCCAGCGCGTCATCCGACTGCACCGCCGCCCCGGGCTGGATCTCGGCCCCGGCATAGGGCGCAAAGGCCGCCTGCGCAAAGATCTCCCGCGTCAGGCGGATGCAGCGGCGGAAATCCTGCCAGTCCTGCGCCGTCGACATGTAGTTGAACAGGATCTTCGGATCGTCCGCCGGATCCCCCGACCGCAGCGTGACCGCCCCCCGCGAGGGCGAGCGCATCGGCCCCACATGCGCCTGGAACCCGTGGCCCTGCGCCGCGACCTGCCCGTCATAGCGCACGGCAATGGGCAGGAAATGATACTGGATGTCCGGATATTGCACACCCGCCTGCGAGCGTATGAAGGCCGCGCTCTCGAACTGGTTCGACGCGCCGGGGCCCGTGCGCGCAAACAGCCATTGCGCCCCGACCCAGGCCTTGCCCGGCAGGTTCCAGTATTTCGCCAGGGACACCGGCTGCGTCGCTGCCATCTGGATGTAGAGCTCCAGGTGGTCCTGCAGGTTCTGCCCCACGCCCGCGCGGTCAGCGACCACGGCGATGCCGTGCTCCGCCAGGTGCGCGGCCGGGCCGATTCCCGACAGCATCAGGAGCTTGGGCGAGTTGATGGACGAGGCGGCCAGGATCACCTCCGCGCGCGCCGCGATCACCTCGACGCGCCCGCCGCGCGCCACTTCCACGCCCATGGCCTTGCCGTCGCGCAGCACCACGCGGCGGGCAAAGGCGCGCACCAGCTGCGCGCCCCTTGCCAGAGCAGGCCGCAGATAGGCCTTGGCCGCCGACCAGCGCGCGCCCTGCCAGACCGTCATGTCGAACGGGCCAAAGCCTTCCTGCCGGTGCCCGTTATAGTCGTCCGTGACCGGATAGCCCGCCTGCCGCCCCGCCTCGACAAAGGCCTGCACCAGCGGGTTGTCGCGCCGCCCGCGCGTGACATGCAGCGGCCCGCCCTGCCCGCGCCAGGACGCGTCGCCGCCATGGCCGCCAGCGTGCCAGTCTTCCATCCGCCTGAAATAGGGCAGCACGTCGGCATAACCCCAGCCATCCGCCCCCTGATCGCGCCAGTGATCATAATCCAGCGCGTGCCCGCGCACATAGATCATCCCGTTGATCGACGACGACCCGCCGATCACCTTGCCCCGCGGACAGGCCAGCCGGCGCCCGCCCAGATGCGGCTCGGGCTCGGTCCGGTATCCCCAGTCATAGCGCGGCATGTTCATCGGATAGCTGAGCGCACCCGGCATGTTGATCAACGGCCCGCGGTCGCTGCCGCCATGCTCGATCACGATCACCGACTTGCCGGCCTCGGCCAGCCGGAAGGCCAGCGCGCAGCCCGCACTGCCCGCGCCTACAATGACGTAATCTGCCTGCATCCCGTCCCTCTTCCTGCCCGTCCCGCGCGCCCGTGTCCCTGTGGGGACGCCTCCGGCGGGGGTATTTTGACCAAGAAGAAGCCCAGGCGCGCCTGCAACTTCTTCTTGGTCAAAATACTCCCATGCCGAAGGCCGGCCCGGGGGCGCGGCTTTCGTGATCTCACTTCGCTTTGAACCGCAACGGTTCGTAACTGACACGCACATGGGTGTCATAGGCGGGGCGCGCGCAAAGCCGGTCGTAGTACGCGCGCAAGGCCGGCAGATCGGGCCGCTCGAACGGCAGTTCGAAGTAGCGGTAGAGCAGATGGCCGCACTGGATGTCGGCCCAGGTCAGGGCGTCTCCGGCCAGCCACGGGCCCGCGCCGATCCGCGCGTCCAGCATGGCGGCCAGCCGGTTCACCGCGGCGGCCCCGGCCTGCACCTGTGCCGCGGTCACCGTCGCCGGATCGAGCCGCACCAGCGGGTAGAACAGGCCCGGCAGGATCGCCGGGGCGAAGGTGGTCTTGATCCATTCCGCCCAGACATCCAGCGGCCCGCGCACCGCCGGATCGGCGGGCCAGAAGGACGCATCGCCATAGCGCGCCGCCAGATACCGCACAATGGCACCGTTTTCGAACAGCACCACCTCGCCATCCTTCAGCACCGGCACCAGTCCATTCGGGTTCATCGCCAGGAATTCGGCCGTGTCGTTGCCGCCATGGACATGGCCGATATCCAGCCGCTCCACCTCCAGCCCCAGTTCTGCGGCACACCACATCACCGCCTGCACGTTCGAAGACGTCGCCCGCCCGTAAACCGTGATCATCCGCCTCTCCCCCGTTTGTCGCGGCCTGGTGCCTTCTTTGCCGCGAAACCGCGCAAACGCAAGCCGTGCGGGGCGATCATTCGCCGCGGGGAAAGCGCTGCGACTCTTCCAGCACGTTCAGGTCCATGTGGTTGCGCATGTAGCGTTCCGAGGCGTCGCGCAGCGGCTGGAAATCCCACGGGTAATAGCCGCCCTGCCGCAGCGCCTCATAGACCACCCAGCGCCGCGCCTGGCTTTGGCGCACCTCGGAGTCAAAGCGCTCCAGGTCCCAGCGTTCGGCGGCGGCCAGGCGAAACCGCTCCAGCACCCGGGCATGGCCCGGATCCTCGGCCAGGTTGACCCGTTCCTGCGGATCGGCCTCGAGGTCGAAAAGCTGTTCGGGGTCCAGCGCGCAATTGGTGTATTTCCACCGCCCCTGGCGCAGGCAGACCAGCGGGGAATTGGACGCCTCTGCCGCGTATTCCATGGCCACCGGGCTTTTGCGCGGCGCGCCGTGCATCAGGGGGCGCAGGCTTTCGCCCTCGGTCCAGGGCAGCACGGCCTCCATCGACACGCCGGCAAGGTCGCACAGCGTCGGGCAGAGGTCGATGGTCGAGACCGGATCGGACACGCATCGGCCGGCCTCTCCCGGCACCGCGATCATCAGCGGCACCCGGGCCGAGCCTTCGTAGAAGCTCATCTTGAACCACAGACCAAGCTCGCCCAGCATGTCGCCATGGTCCGACACGAAGACGACCACCGCCTCCTGCCGCGTCTCCTCCAGCGTCCTGAGCAGCGTGCCGACATGGTCGTCGAGATAGGAGATATTGGCGAAATACGCGCGCCGGGCCCGGCGGATATGGTCCTCGGTGATGTCGAAGGACCGCCAGTCATTGGCGTCGAAGATGCGCTGCGCGTGCGGGTCGTGCTCTTCGTACGCCAGCGCCGGTGTCTCCGGCAGAAGGTGCCCGCAGTCCTCGTAGAGATCCCAGTAGCGTTTGCGCGCCACGTAAGGATCGTGCGGGTGGGTGAAGCTGACGGTCACGCACCAGGGCCGCGCGTCGCGCCCGCGGGCGAGGTCGTACAGCTTCATCCTGGCGTGATGGGCAACCTCGTCATCGTATTCCATCTGGTTGGTGATCTCGGCCACACCCGCACCGGTGACCGAGCCCATGTTGTGATACCACCAGTCGATCCGCTCGCCCGGTTTGCGGTAATCCGGCGTCCAGCCGAAATCGGCGGGGTAGATGTCGGTGGTCAGGCGCTCTTCGAACCCGTGCAGCTGGTCGGGGCCCACGAAATGCATCTTGCCCGACAGGCAGGTCTGGTATCCCGCGCGGCGCAGGTGGTGAGCATAGGTGGGGATGTCGCTCGCGAATTCGGCGGCGTTGTCATAGACCCGCGTCACGCTGGGCAACTGGCCCGACATGAACGAGGCCCGGCCCGGCGCGCACAGCGGCGAGGCGGTGTAGGCGTTGGCGAAGCGCACCGACCGGTCGGCCAGGGCGCGCAGGTTGGGCGCGTGCAGCCAGGGGGCCGGCCCGTCGGGAAACAGCGTACCGTTCAGCTGGTCGACCATCAGGATCAGGATATTGGGCGTCATGCGGGCTCTCCGGCGTCAGGTGACGCTCAGGCTGGTCCGCACGGACGCCGCAGTCAATCCGCTTTCGATCCCCTGGCCGGGGGGTCAGATCGCCAGCGTGCCCAGCACCTCGTTGCGCGGCAGGCGGGCCACCTCGACACCGTCGCCGGTGCGGCGCAGGTTGTAGCCGAAGCCGCGCATGCGAAAGCGCCATTCGGCCTCCGACAGCACCTTTTCGCGCTCCTTCAGCAGAAAGCTTTGGATCTCTGCCATGTCTTCCGTCAGCTTGTTTTCCGCAAACATGTTACTCACTCCCGTTGCTTGCACGTTTGACAGGGACAGGGTCGCCGAGAGTTGCGGCGGAAATGTGCGGATTCCGGGATCATTTCCTGACCGGCGACAAAATCGCCCGGGTCAGAGCTTTGTCTCGGAAACCACCGGGGTGACGCGCTTTTTCAGCACCGCCTCGCGCCAGGTGATGAACACCACCGATCCCATGATCAGCGTGCCGCCAGCCACCACGAACGGATCCACCGGTTCGGCAAAGAACAGCGCGCCCAGCGCCACCGACCAGACCAGTTGCAGGAAGGTGACGGGCTGCGTCACCGTCACGGGGGCGGCGGCAAAGGCCAGGGTCATGGTGTAGTGCCCCGCGGTGGCAAAGCAGGCCACGGCGAACAGGATCGCCAGATCGCCCCAGCTGGGCCAGACCCAGACCATCATGGCCAGCGGTGCCAGCCCGATGGTCACCGTCACCGACAGCACGCCCACCACCACCGCCGCGCTCAGCTCGTCCGACAGGATCTTGGCCAGCAGGTAGGACCCCGCAAACACGATGGCCGCCACAAGCATCGTGACATGGCCTGCATCCAGTTCGCGAAAGCCCGGCCGCAGGATCAGAAGCGCGCCGATCAGCGCCGCCACGATGGCCAGGATACGCCGCAGCGCCAGCGTCTCACCCAGCACGAACACCGCCAGGATGGTCACGTAGACCGGGTTGAGATAGTTCATCGCCGTGACCTCGGCGATGGGGATGCGGGTCATGGCAAAGAACCACATCACCACCGCTGCGGTGTGCAGCGCGCCACGCATGCCCAGCAGCCGCCAGTGCCGCGCGGTGAGGGTGGCGCGGCGCAGCGCGGGCCACATGGGGATCAGAAAGACCAGCCCCATCAGATAGCGCAGGAACGCCGATTCCGCCGCAGGCACGCGCCCGCCCATCACCTTGACCAGGGCCGTGACCGCGACAAAGCACAGCCCCGTGACCACCATCCAGAAAATGCCCATCCCAGGGCGCTGCGTCTTGGGTTCCATGGCGCAGGGCTTAGCGGTTTTCTGCGCAGGGGCAAGCCCGCGAGACCGCCCGTCAGGGCGGGTGAGCGGCCCGTTCCGTGCAGCTCAGCCCAGAAGCAGCTTTGCCGCGATCGCCCACATGGTCAGCCCCACAACCACGTCCAGCACCTGCCAGGCGCGGGGCCGGGCAAAGACCGGAGCGAGCGCCCGCGCGCCAAAGCCCAGCGAAAAGAAGAACACGAAGGACGCGGTCATCGCCCCAAGCGCAAAGGCCAGCCGGTCGTCATATTGCGCCGACACCGCGCCCAACAGCACCACCGTGTCCAGATAGACATGCGGGTTCAGCCAGGTCAGCGCCAGGCAGGTCAGCAAGGCCGCCCGCAGGCTCTGCGCGCCCTCGCCTGCCGTCAGGGCCTGTCCGCCGCGCCAGGCGGCACGCAGCGTGCGTCCACCGTACCATATCAGGAACGCCGCGCCAAAGATCCGCATCCAGAGGTCCAGCCCCGGCACCGCCTCGGCCAGCGCGCCGAACCCGGCCACACCCGCGGCGATCAGCACCGCGTCCGAGATCGCGCAGGTCAGCACCACCGGCAGCACATGCGCGCGCCGCAGCCCCTGCCGCAGCACAAAGGCGTTCTGCGCCCCGATGGCCAGGATCAGCGAAAACCCCAGCCCGAACCCCGCCAAAACCGCCTGCATCCCGCCCCCTCCTCACACGACCCCGCCGCCATAGAGGCCCGTGTCACGCCCCGCAAGGGGCGGCATCGGCGGCGCGTTGGGACTTTGGGCAAGGATGTGTTAACCTTGGGTCACACCAGATATCCAGAAATGCGCCCGGCATTCCACGGAGAGAATTACAATGCCCACATATGTTTACGACGGCTCGAGCCTTGCCACGCTGATCCTCGACGCCGGATCCGGATTCGATTCGGCGGATGATGATATCTGGTCGGCCTTCTACGGCACCTCGGGTGCCAACCTCTTCGACCTGACCGGGATCACAAGCTACGTGGATGGCAGCGCTTTCCAGCTTTATCAGGGCAACGACACGTTCAACGGGTCTGCCTTGGGAGAATCGGTCGACGGAGGAATCGACGACGACCTGCTCAATGGCAATGGCGGGGACGACACGCTGTACGGCGGCAATGGCAACGACACGCTGAACGGCGGGGGCGGCAACGATTATCTCGATGGCGATGCCGGGGCGGACCATCTGAACGGAGGCGACGGAAACGACACGCTCTATTTCGGCGAGGGCGGGGGTATCGACGTTCTGCAAGGCGGTGCCGGCACCGATACCGGCCTGAACTCCGGTTCTGCCATGAACGGGTTGCTGCTGGGCGTGGGCACCGGGGTCGAGATCCTGGATGACGGCATCTGGTCGGCCTTCTACGGCGATGCCGGGGCCAACCTGTTCGACGTGCGCGGCATCCAGAGCTATTTCGACGGCAACACGTTCAACCTGGGCGATGGCAACGACACCTTCGAAGGCTCCGACGTGGCCGACCGCGCCTATGGCGAAAACGACGATGACGATCTGCGCGGCAATGGCGGCAACGACACACTGTACGGCGGCACCGGCTCCGACACGCTGAACGGCGGTTCCGGCAACGATTACCTCGACGGGGACACCGGAGCCGACAACCTGATCGGCGGCGGCGGCGACGACACGCTCTATTTCAACGAAGGCGGGGCCAGCGACACGCTTCAGGGCGGCGCAGGCACCGACACGGCGCTCAACAGCGGGGCCGGCATGGACGGGTTGCTGCTGGGCGCAGGCACCGGGGTCGAGATCCTGGATGACGGCATCTGGTCGGCCTTCTACGGCAATGCCGGGGCCAACGCTTTCGACGTGCGCGGCATCCAGAGCTATTTCGACGGCAACACCTTCAACCTGCGCGACGGCAACGACACCTTCGAAGGCTCCGACGTGGCCGAGCGCGCCTATGGCGAGAACGATGACGACCTCCTGCGCGGCAATGCCGGGGACGACTCACTGTATGGCGGCAACGGCAACGACACGCTCGAAGGCGGGGCCGGCAACGACTATCTCGACGGCGACGGTGGCACGGACAGCCTGGATGGCGGGGCCGGGGACGACACGCTCTATTTCGGCGAATTCGGAGTCGAGGACATCCTGCAGGGCGGTGCGGGCCTCGACACGGCACTGAATTCCGGCGCGGGCATGGCAGGTCTGACCATCACCGCCGCCGCGTCGGTGGAACTGCTGGATGACGGCATCTGGTCGGCCTTTTACGGCGACGCCGGTGCCAACCTGTTCGACGTCTCGGGCGTGACGGGCTTTGTCGACGGCAACCGGTTCGAACTGGACGATGGCAACGACACGTTCGAAGGCACGCAGACCGGCGACCTTGTCTATGGCGAGAACGACAACGACCAGCTTTCGGGCAATGACGGCGACGACACGGTCTACGGCGGCAATGGCAACGACACGCTGCGGGGCGACAACGGCAACGATTTCCTCGACGGCGATTTCGGGGCCGATCTGCTGGATGGCGGCAATGGCGACGACACGCTGCGCTTTTCGGATGGCGGCACCGAAGACGTGCTGCGCGGCGGGCGCGGCAATGACACGGCGCTCTATTCCGGGGCCGCCATGAACACGCTGACCATCGACAACGCCTCGCGGGTCGAGAACCTGGATGACGGGATCTCTTCCGCGTTCTACGGCACCGCGCTTGCCGACAGTTTCGACGTCACCGGGATCCGCGCCTATACCGACGGCAACACCTTCTACCTCTATGACGGCAACGACACGTTCAGCGGCTCCCGCGCGGGCGAGCGGGTCCTTGGCGGGGCGAATGACGATTCGCTGCTGGGCAACAACGGCAATGACACGCTGGATGGCGATGGCGGCAACGACACGCTGAACGGCGGGCGCAACGACGACAGCCTGATCGGCGACGAGGGTGAGGACCAGCTGCTGGGCGGCGGCGGGTCCGACATCGCCCTGGGCGGCACGGGCAACGACATCCTGCAGGGCCAGGCCGGCAATGACACGCTTCTGGGCGGGGCCGGGCTCGACACCTTTGCCGGCGGCGGCGGCGATGACAGCATCGCGGGCGGGTCCGAGAACGACGTTGTGCAGGCCGGCAACGGGCGCGACACGGTGACCGGCGATGCGGGCGACGACCGGATCTTTGGCGGGTTCGGCGCGGATGTCATCGACGGCGGCAGCGGAGACGACACCCTGCGCGGCGACAACGGGCTGGACGTGATCACCGGCGGCGCAGGCAACGACCTGATCCAGGGCGGCAACCAGTCCGACATCTTCGTCTTTGCCGGGGCGTTCGGCAACGACACGGTGCAGGATTTCGACGCGCTGGATTCGGGCGAGAAGATCGACCTGAGCCAGGTGGGCGGCATCGTGGATTTCGCCGACCTGATGGCCAATCACGCCGCCCAGGTGGGCAGCCGGGTGGTGATCGACGATCTGGTGGGCAACACGATCCGGCTGGACGGCGTGGCGCTGGGCGATCTCGACGCGACGGATTTCGTGTTCTGAGCGAGGGGTGCGCTGTCGCGCATCCTGCAAACAAAAACCCCCGCATCGGCTGCGGGGGCTGCCATGGGCCAGAAGCGTAGGGCGGGGTTTACCCCGCCGCCCCTTCCAGTTGCGCCATCACGTCGTCCGAGGCCTCGAAATTGGTGGTCACGCGCTGCACGTCGTCATCGTCTTCCAGCGCGTCCACCAGCCGCATCAGCGACTGCATCCCGTCCAGATCCAGTTCCGTCGTCGTGGTCGGCTTCCAGATCAGCTTGGTCGACTCGGATTCGCCCAGCGTCGCCTCCAGCGCCGTGGCGACCTCGTTCAGGTCGGTGTCGGCGCAATAGATGATGTGCCCGTCTTCCGAGCTTTCGGCGTCTTCCGCCCCGGCCTCGATCGCCGCTTCCATCACCGTGTCGGCGTCGCCCACCGAGGCGGCATAGGTGATCTCGCCCTTGCGTTCGAACATGAACCCGACCGACCCGGTCTCGCCCAGGTTGCCACCATTCTTGGAGAAGGTCGAGCGCACGGTGGACGCGGTGCGATTGCGGTTGTCGGTCATCGCCTCGACGATCACCGCCACGCCGTTGGGGCCATAGCCCTCATAGCGGATTTCCTCGTAATCGTCGCCCTCGCCGGCCACCGATTTCTTGATCGCGCGCTCGATATTGTCCTTGGGCATGGACTGCGCCTTGGCTTCCTTGATCGCCAGGCGCAGGCGCGGGTTCTTGTCGGGGTCGGGGTCGCCCATCTTGGCGGCGACGGTGATTTCCTTGGAAAGCTTGGAAAAGATCTTGGCCCGCAGCTTGTCCTGACGACCCTTGCGGTGCTGGATGTTCGCCCATTTGGAATGGCCTGCCATGGGGTCCTCTCACACGTGGAATTTGTCTGGAGGTCTCTATAGGCCACAGCCCCGGGGCTTGCCAAGCGCTCAGGCGGACGGAATAAGTGGCGGGGCGACGGTGTGTGCAAATCCGGTGCCGCCCCGCCTCCGCCGGACGCGTTAGGCGCGCGTCCGGCGGATATCCTCGCCGCTCAGCGCGGTTGTGCCGCGAAGGGCACAACCGGCGTTGCAGCGGTCAGTTCGGCCTCGACGGCAAAGCCGTCACGGCTGGCGTGCAGAAGCACGGTCTCGACCTTGGGGAAGGCTTCGAAGACGTTCAGATCCAGCGTGGCAAAGCCGACATCGCCCTCACACAGGTGGATCTGCTTGGCGGTGACGTCGCTATGGCCTTCGTGATCGCCTTCGGTGATGACCTCGATGCTGACCGAATAGGTGATGCGCGTGCAGGCGGCGGCTTCGGGCAGGACAAGGCCCAGCCCGGCCGCGTCAAAGAGCGTCGTGGCGGACTGAACGCTGTGGTCCTCTTTCGCCATGTCCTCGGGGAAGAGATTGCCACCCGGCAGTTCGGTGGTGATGGTCACGAAGTTGCCCGACAGTTCCACGTCGATATGCGCCGCGCCATGGATGTGCCCGTGGTCGTGATCGTGGTCGTCATGACCGTGGTCATGATCCTCGTGGCCGTGGTCCTCGTGGCCGTGATCCTCGCCCTCCTCGTGGCCGTGGTCCTCGCCCTCGGCATGGGCATCGTCGTGATGCGCGGCGTCCGCGGCCGGGGCGGCGCCCTCTTCGGCAAGTGCCACATAGGGTGCCATGGCAAGGCAGGCGGCAAGAATGGCGGTCTGGGTGCGGAGCATGGACCCTCTCCATGATGTTACAGGATAACAGATTCGTAATGTTATTACATCACACCTGCATGACAGTCCATGCTCTTCGGGTCCGGCTCGTCACAACGGCCAGAACACCGGAATCAGCAGCGCCGACAGCAGGCCCACCGAAATGTTCAGCGGCAGGCCGACCTTGAGAAAGTCGGAAAACCGGTAGCCCCCGGGCCCGTAGACCAGCGTATTGGTCTGGTACCCGATGGGCGTGGCAAACGAACACGATGCCGCCACCATCACCGCCACCACCAGCGCGCGCGGATCCACCCCGATGGCCTGTGCCAGGCTGATGGCGATGGGTGTGACCACCACCGCCACGGCATTGTTGCTGACCGCTTCGGTCAGCAGCGAGGTCAGCAGGTAGACCGCCCAGATCAGCAGCGCCCCGGGCAGCACCGCCATGTAGGGGGCCACCGCCTGCACGATCAGTTGCACCGCGCCCGAAGCCTCAAGCGCGGCCCCGATGGCCAGCATGGCGAAGATCAGCGCCAGCAGACGGCCTTCGACAAAGGAAAACGCCTCGTCCGCGTCGATGCAGCGGGTCAGCAGGACCACCGCCACCGCAATCACCGCCAGCGGCAGGATCGGCGCCACGCCCAGCGCCGACAGCAGCACGATGCCCGCCAGCGCCAGCAGTGCCACCGGCGCATGGCTGCGCCGGAAGGCGCGCGCCGAAGGTTGCGAGACATCCACCAGCCCCATGTCGTCGGCCAGCCGCTTGATGTCGTCGGGCGCGCCTTCCAGCAGCAGCGTGTCCCCCACCCGGACCACCAGATCGTCCAGCTGGCGGCCGATATTCTGGTTCCGCCGGTGCACCGCCAACGGATAGACCCCAAAGCGCCGCCGCAGCCGCAGCGCCCCCAGCGAGCGCCCGACCATCCGGCAGCCCGGGGTGATCAGCACCTCCACCGTGGTGGTTTCCTTGGCCGACACCTGGTCCACCCGTTTGAGCGACTTGTCGCGCTGCAGACTCAGCAGTTCGGTCATCTGGGTGCGCAGGACCACCCGGTCCCCCACCTGCAGCGCCACCCCGTCCAGATTGCGGCGAAGCGATTCGTCGCCGCGGATCACGTCGACCAGCCGCACGCCGTCGCGCTTGAACAGTTGCACCCCCAGCACCTCGCGCCCGATCAGGTTGCTTTCGGGCGGGATCACGGCCTCGGTAAAGAACTTCATCCGCGACCGGTCCGACAGCATTCCGGCCATCGAGCTGCGTTCCGGCAGCAGCCAGCGCCCCACCAGCCAGAGATAGAGCATGCCCCAGACCACCAGGATCAGCGCCAGCGGCGTGACCTCGAAGATGGTGAAGGGGGCCATCCCCTGGGTCCGTGCCACCCCGTCCACCAGCAGGTTGGTCGAGGTCCCGATCAGCGTGGTCGTGCCGCCAAGAATGGCCGCATAACTCAGCGGAATCAGCAGTTTGGACGGGGCCACCCCCAGCACGCCAGACAGTTGCACAAAGATCGGCAACATCACCACAACCACCGGCGTGTTGTTCATGAAGGCCGAGGCGACCACCACGAAGGCCAGGATGCCCGCCATCGCGGCGCGCGGACGCTGGGCCACCCCGGCCTGGGCCAGGCTGGTGAAGGCATCCAGCGCCCCGGTGCGCACCAGCGCGCCCATCACCAGAAACATCGCCGCAATCGTCCAGGGGGCCGGGTTCGACAGCACCTGCAGCGCCGCCCCATAAGGCAGCGCCCCGGCCACCAGCAGCGCCGCCACCCCGCCGATGGCCACCACCTCGGTGGGATAGGTCTCGCGCACGAACAGCACGAACATCGCCACCACAACGGCAAGCGTGACATAGGCCTGGCCGGTCTGGCTCAGCTCGATCAACATCAGGGCCCCGTCACTGTCTGCTCTCAACCCGCCGCATTCTGGCGCAGCGGCGCGGGCGGCACAAGCGGTCCCGGACGCGGCTGCACCAGGGCGATGCCCGACAGCATGGCGGCAAGCGCGGCCCAGACCCAGCCGCTATAGGCCTCGCCCAGGAACAGCATCGCCCAGCCCACGCCGAACAGCGTGACAAGATAGCTCACCTGCGCGGCAAAGACCGATCCGGACCGCCCCACCAGCCAGACATAGCCGGAATAGGCCGCCGCGTGCAGCACCGCCGACGCCAGGACCGCCAGGTCCGGCGCCCTCCAGGGTCCGCGCGGGTCGATGAACTGCCCGCTGCCCACGGCCAGCGGCAGGCTCAGCACGATGCCCGCAACCGAGGCCCCGGTGAGCACCTGCACCGCGTCCAGCCCGCCGGTGCCCCATTTCGCCACCAGATTGCCCTCCAGCCCGTAACAGGCCGACGAGATCAGCGCGACCGCCACCCAGAGCGCCGGCACCCCCGCGGGCAGCCCCTCTTCCGGCAGCACCAGCAATGCCACCCCGGCAAGGCCCAGCAGCAAGCCCGCCAGCCGCGCCGGCCGAAAGCGGTCATTGCCCATCATCAGCGCCATGGGCAGGGCAAACATCGGAACCGAACTCAGCAGGATCGACAACACGCCCGACGGCAGATGCACCGCCGCCTGGTAGCCCGCGATGCCCGGCACCACGGTGCCCACAACCGCCACCATCAGGTAAAGCCGCAGCGCCGCGCGCGTCAGCGGCACCGCCTTGCCCCGCAACAGGCAGGCGATCCCCAGGATCGCCGCCACCAGCGCCGTCTGCCAGAAGATCAGCCCGAAATGCCGGTAGCCCTCCGACACCGCGATCTTGGCCAGGGGCTGCGTCGCGCCCCAGGCCGCCCCGATCACGATCAGCGCGGCAAAGGGCAGCCCCCTCACGGCCCCGCCCCGCTCAGCCGCCCGCCCTGCCGGACCATGTGGATCGCGGTGGCCTTGCCGCTGCGATCGTCGGTCTCGACCAGAACGCCCGACAGCGTGGCCTCCCCCCTGGCGGGCTCGAACCGGCCCCGCGCCATGCCGGTGGTGAAGCGGCGCAGCGGCTCGGCGGGTTCCATCCCGATGACCGAGTTGTAATCGCCGCACATGCCCGCATCACTCAGATAGCCGGTGCCGCCGGGCAGGATCATGGCGTCCGCCGTGGGCACATGGGTATGCGTGCCCACCACAAGGCTTGCCCGTCCGTCGCAGAAATGGCCCATGCCCATCTTCTCGGAGGTGGCCTCGCAATGCATGTCCACCAGGCTCGCCTGCGCCTGCCCGCCCAGCGGATGGCGCTTCAGCACGGCGTCGATGGCGGCAAAGGGATCGTCGAAGGGGCGCTTCATGAAGACCTGCCCCAGAACCTGCGCCACCAGCAGCTTGCGCCCGCGCGTGTCGGCAAACAGCCCCACCCCGCGCCCCGGCGCGCCCTTGGCAAAGTTCAGCGGGCGCAGGATGCGCGGCTCGCTCTCGATATAGGACAGCATGTCCTTCTGATCGAAGGCATGGTCGCCCAGGGTGATAACATCCGCGCCGGCCTCCAGCAGCAGCTTGGCATGCGCCGCCGTCAACCCCGCCCCGGACGAGGCGTTCTCGCCGTTGACCACGGCCAGATCGACCCCCCAGACCGCCTTCAGCCCCGCCAGCCGCTCGGTCACCGCCGCCCGTCCGGCCCGGCCCATCACATCGCCCAGAAAAAGTATCCGCATGCCCGAGCCGTAATCCGCTCCGCCGCAAAAGCAAAGCGCGAAAGCACCCGACACCCCCCTCCAGCCTTCGTTCCGGAGCCGTCCGTCGCCCGAGACCGGACGGACAGGGCCTGACGGCAAAGCCAGGCAAAATCGCGGAGGGACCCGCACAGCGGGAAACCGCTATTTTGCTTGGCTTTGACGGCAGGTCCTGTCAGGCAAGGCTCGGGCGACGGACGGGTTCGGGGCGAAGGCGGCTTCGTTCTGGTGAGTCCCCGAGCTTCCGCCGGAGGCCCCCACTGCAACCATGCCAACTCTTCCCCCCACGGGACGGCGGGCGGGGCGCCTCTCGGCCAAAGGCCGAAACAGCGCCGTTCCGCCGTCAGCCGCAGTCCAGGGCCGCCGCGATGGCGGCCGCGGAATACGCCCCCAAAGCCCGCGCCGACAGGTCCCCGTCGAACCGCACCGCCATGACCTGCGCCCAGTCCCCGGAGGCCAGCACCATCTCCGGCCCCGCGCCGCAATCGCGCACACCGCCTTCGATGTAGTCCCAGCCGATGCGGTGGTTGGAAAACCCCTCCGCCGCCGCGACCTGCCGCAACCCGCCGTCGGCAAAGCGCCAGACCCGCAACACCCTGGCCAGGTGCGGGCGGTCGACATAGGCGATCTCGACAAATCCGTCGCCATCCAGATCCGCCGCCCCCACCGGGGCGAGCCAGCGGTTCTGCCTGCCGATATGCGGCGTCGCGGCCACGCGGCCGGTCTCGTCCCAGACCGCCAGCCGCGCCCCGACGCCGAAACCGCTTTCCACCACGATGACCTCGGGCGCGCCGTCGCCATCGAGGTCCGCCAGCCGCGGCGCGATGTCCTCGAAGACCAGCCGCTCGGGCAGCACGCCGCGCACCACGCGCCCGTCCGAAAGCGTCAGGTCCAGCGCGCCCCATTCCACGGCATCGCCCAGCACGCCATGCGCATACCGCGTGGTGGGCGCGTCATAGCGTGCGGCGACAATCGTCTCCGCGGCCGCCCCGCCCGCCACCAGCGCCAACGCCAGCCCCGCGCCGCGGGCCAGCCCGCGCCACGCAGGGCCACGCCGACGCGGCGCCCTGTTCAAATCTGCTTCTCCGGCATCTGCACCACCAGCCCGTCCAGCGCGTCCGACACGCGAAGCTGGCAGGTCAGGCGCGAGCGTTCCGGGTCCGGCTGATAGGCAAAGTCGAGCATGTCCTCCTCCATGTCCTCCTTGCCCGGCAGCTTGCCCACCCAGTCGGGATGCACGTAGACATGGCAGGTCGAACAGGCGCAGGCACCGCCGCAATCCGCCTCGATGCCGGGGATGTTGTTGTCCCGCGCGCCTTCCATCACGGTCAACCCGTTGGGCACGTCCACCACATGCGCGGTGCCGTCATGCTCGATATAGGTGATCTTCGCCATCATATCGCTCCGTTTGTCGATCCGGCCACAGTCCTAGTCGGCCCGCTGGCGGGGCGCCAGCCCTTTCGACGCGGCAAACCACCGCCGCGAATCGAATCGTGGCAAAGGTGTGCACGGATCGTATCCTTTTTCATGCGAAACGCGCCGCATTGCCGAAAGTTCGATGACACTTCTGCCAACCGTCCGCGATTGATGCCAGTTTGGAAACAGTGCCCCCCGCAAGGACCGAGTCATGCCCGTCACCGATACCGGTGACGCCGCCGTGTTTCCTGCCGCGCGCACGACCGAAACGTCCAAACGCCCCGCTCGACTCTGATGACGAAGACGGCAAGGTCGTGATCCAGGCCTGACCGCGCCACCGGGCTTGGCGGCACCCCACGGATGTTCCATATATGTTCACATGACGCCCTGGCCCCGCCCCCCTTCGGCCCTGCAGGCCGCGCAGCTCGATCTGCCGCCCACCGGCGCGCGGATCACCGTGGCCGGGCTGGTGATCCTGCGCCAGCGCCCGGGCACCGCCAAGGGTGTGATCTTTCTGACGCTCGAGGATGAAACCGGCGTGGTGAACATCATCGTCTGGCGCAAGATGTACGAACGCTTTCGCCGCGCGGTGATCGCGGGGCGCCTGCTGCGCGTCACCGGGCGGCTGCAGCGCGAGGCCGGCGTGATCCACGTGCTGGCCGACGAGATCGAGGACATTTCGCACCTGCTCGACCGGCTTCTGGACGAGAGCCTTTTCACAGACGGCAAAACAGGTTAGGGTCCGCCCCCAAAGGCACGTCAAAGAGGCCCGAGCAGATGATCCGCAAGACCCTCCCCGCGCTGGCGGTGGCCCTGGGCGCGTGCAGCGCACCGGAACCGGCCAGCCGCGCCCTGCACCCGCCCGGTCCGCCGCCGCTGCCCCAGGCCGCCTCGGACGGCACCTGCCGCGCGCGCGAGGTGGTGCCTGCCGTCTACGAGCAGGTCATGGGCGAGGTGCAGGTTGTGCAGGCCGAGATCGCCGAGGACGGCACCGTGCTCCGCCCGCCGGTGTATCGCCGCGCGCCGGTGCCGCGCCTGGTGCGGCCCCGCAGCGAGATGACCTTCGAGGCGCTGTGCGGCCACCAGATGACGCCGGATTTCATCGCCTCGCTGCAGCGCGCGCTGGCGGCGCGCGGCTATTTCGCGGGCAACGTCACCGGGGCGCTGGACGGGCCCACGGCGGCGGCGGTTCGCAAATACCAGGCCGAACGCGGGCTCGACAGCGGCCAGGTGTCGCTGGCCACGGCGCGCGAACTTGGCCTCGTGGCCGTCCCGCGCGATACGCTCTGAACGGCGCGCCAAAAAATCTTCGCCGAAGATTTTTTGGCACCGCAGAGTTTTCGACGAAAACTCTGCGCCCGCCCCGGACACGAAAAAAGGGGCCGGTGCGGCCCCTTTTCGTCACCGGTGATGGCAGGTCGGCTCAGCCGTTGCCCAGGCTCAGCGCCACAAAGCGCGGGTCCCCGCCGCGGCGGATCAGCAGCAGGATCGACTTGCGCCCGGCCTCGCGCGCCTCCTCGATACGGTCTTCCAGATCCGCCGGCACGCGCACCGGGTTCTGACCGGCTTCGGTGATCACGTCACCGGCGCGCAGGCCCTTTTCCCAGGCTTCCGAGGTCTGCTCCACCTCCATCACCGCCAGCCCGTCCAGCCCCGCGGGCAGGTCCAGTTCGCCGCGGATCTCGTCGGTCAGCGGGCTCAGCGTCAGGCCCAGAAGGTCCAGCTGCGCCGGTTCCTCAGGAGCCGGGGCGGCGGCAGGCACCGCGCCTTCGGCCTCTTCCCGGCGGCCCAGCGTCACCTTCAGCGTTTCGGTGGCGCCGTCGCGGTTGACGATCACCCGCACCGTCTTGCCCACCGGCGTGTTGGCCACCACGCGCACCAGCTGGCGCACGTCTTCGACCGGGGTGCCGTCAAAGGTGACGATGACGTCGCCCGCCAGCATGCCGCTGTCCTTGGCGGGGCCGTCCGGCACGTCCGAGACCAGCGCGCCCTTGGCTTCCTCCAGACCCAGCGCCTCGGCCACGTCCGGTGTCACGTCCTGGATGCGCACGCCCAGCCAGCCGCGGCGGGTTTCGCCGAATTGCTGCAGCTGGTCCACCACGCGGGTCACCACGTTGGACGCCATGGAAAAGCCGATGCCGATGGACCCGCCATTGGGCGACAGGATCGCCGTGTTCACGCCAATCACTTCGCCATCCATGTTGAACAGCGGCCCGCCCGAGTTGCCGCGGTTGATGGCGGCATCTGTCTGGATGTAGTCGTCATAGGTGCCCGACAGCGCGCGGTTGCGGGCCGAGACGATGCCCGCCGAGACCGAAAAGCCCTGGCCCAGCGGGTTGCCCATGGCCATCACCCAGTCGCCCACCCGCGCGGTGTCGCTGTTGCCGAAGGGCACGTATTTCAGCGGGGCGTCCGCCTCGACCTTGAGCAGGGCGATATCGGTGTTGGGATCGGTGCCGACGATTTCGGCGGGCAGTTCGAAGCCTTCGAAGAATTCGATGGTGATCTCGTCGGCACCTTCGATCACGTGGTTGTTCGTGACGATATAGCCGTCTTCCGAAATCACGAAGCCCGAACCCAGCGCCGAAGAGCGCCGCGGACGGTTGTTGTTCGGGCCCTGACGGTCCTGGAACTCGCGGAAGAAATCCTCGAAGGGCGAGCCTTCGGGCACGATGCCCTGCGGACCGGTGCGGCCCGCGACGGTGGTCGAGGTGGTGATGTTCACCACCGACGGGCTGATGCGCTCGGCCAGATCGGCAAAGCTTTCGGGCACGCCGCGGGCCTGTGCCATCAGCGATTGCGCCACGATCAGGATCATCGACAGCGATGCCAGCCAGAACAGCCGCATGGGTGTCGCCCGATCCCGTGTCAGAGCGAGGGATTGATGTTTCACTGTGATCTCCTTGTCTCTGCCGGCTGGCCCGTGGGCCGGGCCGCCTGCCTCCTGTCTTGCAGTGTGACAAAGATAGGGGCGAATGGGCAACACATAAGGCGCAAAACCCCCACCTCACACCACCGTGACTCGCAATTGATTGCCGATGCCCGGGCCTGGGCCGCTTCCGGGCCGCGCTCTACCCTTGCGCGATCCACAGCAGCAGAAGGCCCGTGGCCAGCGTCAGCAGGCCCAGATTGCGCCGCATCTCGATGGGCATGTCGCGGAGCGCCTCCAGAAGACGCTCCACAAGCGAAGGGGCCAGCGCATAGACCAGCCCCTCGATCACGAGGACCAGCGCGATCCCCGTCAGGATGTCCGTCCCGCTCAATTCCCTGCGGGCGCGGTTTCAGCCGGCTCGGTGCCCGCATCGGCGGGGGCCGGGGCCGGTTCCGGCGCGGGGGCCGGAGCAGGTGCCGGTTCGGGAGCAGGGGCCGGTTCGGGGGCCGCAGCGGCGTCTTCGCTGGCAGCGTCCTGCAACTCGGTGCCGGGCCCGTCGGCACCGAACTGCGAGGCCAGGCCGACATTCTCGCTCTTGAAGTACTCGAAGAACTGGCTGTCGGGCGTCATCACCATGGTGGAGTTTGCGCCCTGCAGCGCCCGCTCATAGGCCTGCAGCGAGCGGTAGAAGGCAAAGAACTCGGCATCCGCGCCATAGGCTTCGGCAAAGATGCCGTTGCGCTCGGCGTCGGCCTCGCCCCGGATCACGCTGGCGTCGCGATTGGCTTCCGACAGGGTTTCGACCACGGTCCGGTCGGCCAGCGCGCGCACGCGCTGCGCCGCCTCGTTGCCGCGGGCGATCTCGTCGGCGGCTTCCCGTTCGCGTTCCGCCCGCATGCGGGCAAAGGTCGCTTCAAGGTTCTGTGCCGGCAGGTTGGTCTGCTTGAGCCGCACGTCCACCACGTCCAGCCCCAGCGACAGTGCCTCTTCGCGGGCATTGTCGCGGATCTGGTTGGTCAGCGCGCGCCGGTCTTCCGACAGGATGGTGTCCGAGGTCACCTGGTCGCGGCCCAGCACCTCGCGGATCTGTGCGTTGAGGATGCCTGACAGGCGATCCTCGGCGGTCCGCAGACCGCCCACGCCCACGGCCTGGCGGAACTGGACGACATCGGCGATGCGGTAGCGGGCAAACGCGTCCACCACGAGGCGGCGGTCATCCGACGGCGTGACCTCGATGGTTTCCGTGTCCAGCGACAGGATGCGGTCGTCATAGCGGACCACTTCCTCGATCAGCGGGTACTTGAACGCCAGTCCCGGCGTTTCCTTGACCGCGCGGATCTGGCCAAAGCGCAGCACCAGCGCCTTTTCGCGTTCGTCGACCACGTAGATGGACGACAGGAACACCACCAGCAGCACCACGAAGGCGGGCAAGAGATAGGTTGCAAAACGCATGATCAGTTGCCTCCCGTCCGGCGAAGTTCGTTCAGCGGCAGATAGGGCACGACGCCGCCCCCGGCCTGGCCGCCCGAAAGCGCCTCGTCCAGGATCATCTTGTCGACATTGCCCAGCACGGTTTCCATGGTCTCCAGATAGAGACGGCGGCGCGTGACCTCGGGGGCCAGCGCGTATTCCTGCTGGACCGAGGTAAAGCGCGCGGCCTCACCCAGGGCGTCGTTGACGACGCGGGCGCGGTAGCCTTCCGCCTCTTCGCGGATCTGCGCGGCTTCACCGCGGGCCTCGGCCACGACGCGGTTGGCGTAGGCGTCGGCCTGGCGTTCCAGCCGGTCGCGCTCCTGTTCGGCGGCCTGCACTTCGCGGAACGCGTCGATCACCTCGCGCGGCGGGTCGGCCTGGTCGAGGTTGACCCGCACCACGTTGATGCCGCTGTCATATTCGTTTAGCGTGGCCTGGATGCTTTCGCGCGCGGTGTCGGCGATGATGCCCCGGTCGCGGTTCAGGATCGGGGCCAGGTTGGAGGCTGCGATGATCTCGCGCATGGTGGCTTCGGACACCGCCTGCACGGTCAGCTGCGGATCGCGGATGTTGAACAGCAATTTTGCCGGGTCGTTGATGTTCCAGACCACCTGAAACTCGATATCGACGATATTGGCGTCGGTGGTCAGCATCAGCCCGTCATTGCCGCCGCGCCCGCCGCCGACATTTTCCGTCCGTTCCGAGGTGACGTTGACGACCTCGTAGGTCACCAGCGGCCAGGGCGCAAAGTTCAGACCCGGATTGCCGGTGTCGGAATAGCTGCCCAGGAACAGCTCGACCGACTGTTCTTCGGGCCGCACCGTGTAGACGCTGCTGAACAGCCAGAGCGCCAGCAGCGCCAGCGCGCCCAGCGCCACGGTGCCGCGGGTGAAGGCCGGGCCGCCCTCGCCGCCACCGCCAGAGCCGCCCGAGGCCCCGCCATTGCCGCCACGCCCGCCCATCAGCACGCGCAGACGTTCCTGGCCCTTCTTCATCAGCTCGTCGATCTCGGGGATCTGCGGGTCGCGGTCGTCGGGTCGGCGCCCGCCTCCGCCTTGGGGCGGACGCTGCCCGTTCCCGCCGCCCGAACCACCGCCGCCCCAGGGGCCGCCGCTGTTTCCTGCCATGAAGTGTTTCCCCTCTTGGTCCTTGGTCTGCTGGATTGAATTGGAACCTGTGATCGCCGCGCCGGAATTCAAGCCGTGCGCATGGGATTGCGCATGGTCACGATCTCTTCGGACATGGTGGGATGCACGGCCACGGTGCGGTCGAAATCCTCTTTCGTGGCCCCCATCTTGATGGCAATGCCCGCCATCTGGATCATCTCGCCCGCGCCGGGTGCAACGATGTGACAGCCCAGCACCTTGCGCGTAGCCTTCGAGACGACAAGCTTCATCAGCACCCGGTCGGGCTGATCGGCAAAGGCCGTCATCATCGGGCGGAACGAGGTGCAGTAGACCTCGATCTCTTCCTGCGCGCGCGCGGCCTCTTCGGTCAGGCCGACGGTGCCCATTTCCGGCTGCGTGAACACGGCCGAGGGGATCAGGGCGTGATCGACCGGCGTCGGGTTGCCCCGGAACACGGTTTCGACAAAGGCCATGCCCTCGCGGATCGCCACCGGGGTCAGGTTCACCCGGTCGGTCACGTCGCCGATGGCGTAGATCGAGGGCACGTCGGTCTGGCTGTATTCGTTGACGGCAATCTGGCCGTTGCGGCCCAGTTGCACGCCCAGCGCCTCCAGCCCCATGCCGGCGGTGTTGGGCTTGCGGCCGGTGGCAAAGAACAGCTTGTCGAAGGTCTTGATATCGCCATTCGTGGCCTTGACCCGCACCGGCCCGTCATAGGCCGCGTCGCCCTGCCCGTGACGCTCCTGCAGCAGTTCGGCCGGGATGTCGAAACCGGACTCGTCGGCGTCCGCGGCACCGGCCGCCGGTATGGCCGCCACGATATTGGTGCCGGTGTGCAGGTCGATGCCCTTCTGGCGCATCTCGTCGGCGATCAGGCCGCGGGCCTCCTCGTCAAAGCCGCGCAGGATCTGAGCGCCGCGGTAATACTGCGTGACCTGAACGCCCAGACCGTTGAGGATGCAGGCAAATTCGCAGGCGATATAGCCGCCGCCCACGATCAGGATGGAATCCGGCAGCTCCGGCAGATCAAAGATGTCGTCCGACACGATCCCCCATTGCGCGCCGGGCAGGTCCGGCTTCACCGGACGCCCGCCGGTGGCCACAAGGATGTGCCTGGCCGTCTTGCGCGTGCCGTCGGCCAGTTCCACCGTATGCGGATCGGCCAGCGTGGCGCGCATGTCGAAGGTCTCCACCCCCGCGCCGGACAGAAGCTTGCGATACACGCCTTCCAGCCGGTCCAGTTCGGTCTTCAGACGGCCCGAGAACGCCTGCCAGTCAAAGCCGCCATCGCCGATATCCCAGCCATAGCTGCGCGCGGTGCCCGGCATGTGGGCAAACTCGGACGCGAAGACCATCAGCTTTTTCGGCACGCAGCCGCGGATCACGCATGTGCCGCCATAGCGGCTTTCCTCGGCCAGCCCGACCCGCGCGCCGGTCTCGGACGCGGCCACACGCGCCGCCCGGACCCCGCCCGAGCCGCCGCCGATGACGAAAAGGTCATAGTCGAATGTGGTCATCCTGTCCCCCGCCCGATGTCGTGCCGAGGTATTTCACATGGGCGGCGGGATGGCCAGACTGGTCTTCGCAGGCCGGACCGCTTGAACGCGCGGCGCGCGCGCCCATATGCCGTCTCGCGCCGGGATGCGGCGCGTGCGGAGCGCCTTCATGAACATCGTCCTTCTTCTGTCCGGGCTGGCCGCCCTTGTGGCCGGCGGCGACCTTTTGGTGCGCGGCGCTGTGGCGCTGGCCCGGCGGTTGCGGGTGCCGCCGCTGGTGATCGGCCTGACCCTGGTGGGTTTCGGCACATCTGCCCCGGAACTGGTGACCAGCCTGCAGGCGGCGCTGAGCGGCGCGCCCGGCATCGCCCTGGGCAATGTCGTCGGCAGCAATATCGGCAACGTCCTGCTGATCCTGGGCCTCGCTGCCCTGCTGGCCCCCATCGCCGTCGACCGCCGCGCGCTGCTGCGCGACGGCACGGTGCTTGCCATGGCCACGGCAGCGACGCTGGCCGTGCTGGTGCAGGGCAGCGTCGGACGCCTTGCCGGCGCGGGTCTTGTCGCGGCGCTGGTTGTCTACCTTGCCGCAGTGCTGGTCGCAGAGCGGCGGCGCGCCGACGGACCCGAGACAGCCGCGACTCCCGACGCGACGGGCGTGGCCCCGCTGCTGCCCATGGCGCGGCTGACGCTGGCCGGGCTGGCGCTGACCATACTCGGCGCGCGCCTTCTGGTGGACGGTGCCCGCGGGCTGGCCGAGGCCGCCGGCGTGTCCGAGACCCTGATCGGGCTGACCATCGTCGCCATCGGCACCTCGGCCCCGGAACTGGTGACCTCGGTCATGGCGGCGCGCAAGGGCGCGGGCGACGTCGCCTTCGGCAACATCCTGGGCAGCAACATCTTCAACCTGACGGGCATCCTGGGGCTGACGGCCCTGGTTGTCCCGCTGCAGGTGCCGGTCGAGATCCTGGCGCTGGACGCCTGGGTGATGGCCGGGGTGACGGCGCTGCTGCTGGTGCTGGCCGCCACCGGGACGCGGGTGTCGCGCGGCGAAGGGGCGGTGCTGCTGACAGGCTATGCCGCCTATCTCGGCTGGCTGATCGCCACGGCCTGACCGGCCGGGCGCGGTGGCGTAGGATGGGCGCGCGCACCCATCCCGCGTCAGATGTCCTGGAACAGGTTGTCGGTCTCGACGAAATCCAGCCGGTCCTCGCTGACGGTGCCGGCGTTGATGTCGCGCACCTCCACCCGTCCATCGGCAAACCCGATCACCACCTGGTCGCAGATGTCGATGAACAGCCCGTTCTCGACCACGCCGGGGATCTGGTTGATGACCAGCGCCAGCTGCCGCGGATTGCCGATCCGTCCCAGATGCAGATCCAGGATATGGTTGCCTTCGTCGGTGACAAACGGCACCTCGCCGTTCATCCGCAGCGTCGCATTGCGGCCCATCACGTCCATCGACACCAGCGTTTCCTCGATCAGCGCCTGCGTGGTCTGCCAGCCGAACGGGATCACCTCGACCGGCAGCGGAAAGGCGCCCAGGTTCTCCACCTCCTTTGCGGCATCGGCGATCACCACCATCTGGTCCGACGCGGTGGCGACGATCTTTTCCTGCAGCAGCGCGCCGCCGCCGCCCTTGATCAGGTTGAGATCGGCGTTGAACTCGTCCGCCCCGTCGATCGTCAGGTCGAGCCAGCGCGCCTCGTCGAGCGAGATCACCTCGAGCCCCAGGTCGCGCGCCAGTTCCGCCGTACGGGTCGAGGTCGGCACGCCGCGAAAGCGCAGCCCGTCCTCCTGCACCAGTTCCGCAAGACAGCGCACCAGCCAGGCGGCGGTGGACCCGGTGCCCAGCCCCACGCGCATCCCGTCCTCCACCATTTCGGCCGCGCGCTTGGCGGCCACGAACTTGGCCTTGTCGATGGGCGACAGTTCTCCGGTCATGGCTTCCCCCTGATCTCTGCCTGCCGTTATAGAAAGCCCCCGCGCCACATGCGAGCGCGAATTGCCTCGGATGCAAGCCGACCCTCGATGCCGTTTCACGCCGAAGAGGGCCGTTTTCCGACCATACACCCCCCAGGGCGGCGGCGTATCACCCCGCCATGACCCTCGTGCTGCACTACGCCCCCGAAAACGCCTCGCTCATCGTCCGGCTCGTGCTGGAAGAGATGGCGCTGCCCTATGGCACCACCCTGGTGGACCGCGCCGCCCGCGCCCAGCAGGGGGCCGCCTATCGCGCCCTGAACCCCGCCGGGCTGATCCCGGTGCTGGAAACGCCGCAGGGGCCGATCTTCGAGACCGCGGCGATCCTGCTCTGGCTGACCGACCGGCAGGGCAGCCTCGCCCCGCCCGCCAGGGACGCGCGGCGCGGCGACTACCTGAAATGGCTGGTCTTCACCTCGAACACCCTGCACGCCATGCTGCGCATGACCTTCTACCCGGAGAAATACGTCGGCCCCGACCCCGCGGCACAGGCCGCCCTGCGCAGCCGGCTGCAGGGCGGGGATCCGACCGACATGACCCTGCCTCGCGCCCTTGCCCTCCTGGAGACGCGCTTGGGCCAGGGCGACGGCTGGGCCTGGGGCGACGGCCCCGCCGCGCTGGACTACTACATCGCCTGCCTCCTGCGCTGGTGCGCGCTCTATCCCGTCGGCGCCACCGGCTGGTACGACATCCGCCACTACCCCGCGCTCGCGACCATGGCCCGCCGGCTGGAACAGCGCCCGGCCAGCCGCGCCGCCATCGCCGCCGAAGGTCTTGGCCCGACCCCGTTCAGCTCCCCGCGCCACGCCACCCCGCCCGAAGGCAGCGCCACCTGACAGCGCGGTTAAGGCGCATGAGCGGTCGCATTTGGAATGGCATCGCCCTCTGCGCCGCCTATTCAGGCGTCACCCCAGCGGAGTGCCTGTCATGTTCCTGTCCGTCTTCGACATGTTCAAAGTGGGCGTCGGCCCGTCCTCGTCCCATACCATGGGGCCGATGGTGGCCGGGGCGCGCTTTCTCGACGCGCTGCGCGCAGCCCCCTTCCGCGCCCACGGTGTCAAGGCCTCGCTGCACGGCTCGCTCGCCTTCACCGGCGTGGGCCACGCCACCGACCGCGCCACGGTGCTGGGCCTCGCGGGCTTCCGCCCCGACAGCTACGACGCCGAAGCGGCCGAGGCCGCGCTGGCCGCCATCCGCGACACGGCCACCCTGACGCCGGCGGACCTGCCGCCGCTGGCCTTCGATCCAAAGGCCGACCTGCGCTTCGATTTCGGCCCCAACCTGCCCGGCCACGCCAACGGCATGATCCTGGCCGCCACAGATGCCCAGGGCGACGTCATCCTGCAGGAGACCTATTATTCCGTCGGCGGCGGCTTTGTCCTGACCGAGGCCGAACTGGCCGCCGGTCGCGACACCGATGACGGCCCGCCCGTCCCCTACCCGTTCAAGACCGCCGCCGAGATGCTGGAGATGGCCCGCGCCTCGGGCATGTCCATCGCCCGGATGAAACACGCCAACGAGGTCGCGCGCGGCTGCGCGGAAAGCCTGGACAGCGGCGTGGCGCGGATCTGGCAGGTGATGAACGCCTGCATCGACCGCGGCCTGACCGCCGAAGGCACCCTGCCCGGCGGCCTGGGCGTGCGCCGCCGCGCCCGCGCGATCCACGACCAGCTGATGACCGAACGCGGCCGCAACCTGACCGCGCCGCACGTCATCAACGACTGGATGAGCTGCTACGCCATGGCGGTGAACGAGGAAAACGCCGCCGGCGGCCAGGTCGTCACCGCCCCCACAAACGGCGCGGCCGGCGTGGTGCCCGCGGTGATCCGCTACTGGCTCGATTTCGTGCCGGGGGCATCGGAACGGCAGATCCCCGACTTCCTGCTCACCGCCGCCGCCATCGGCGGGCTGGTGAAATACAACGCGTCCATCTCCGGTGCCGAGGCGGGCTGCCAGGCCGAAGTCGGCAGCGCCGCCGCCATGGCGGCAGCCGGCCTCGCCGCCGTGATGGGCGGCACCCCCGGTCAGATCGAGAACGCCGCCGAGATCGCGCTCGAACACCATCTCGGCATGACCTGCGACCCGGTCAAGGGGCTGGTGCAGGTGCCCTGCATCGAACGCAACGGGCTGGGCGCGATCAAGGCCGTCTCCGCCGCCTCGCTGGCGCTCCGGGGCGACGGGCACCACCTCGTGCCGCTGGACGCCTGCATCGAGACCATGCGCCAGACCGGTCTGGACATGAGCGAGAAGTACAAGGAAACCTCGCTGGGCGGCCTGGCCGTGAACGTGCCCAATTGCTGACCCCCCGGGGCTTCTTCTTGGCCGAAATACCCAGATGGCACCGACGCCACCGCGCGCTCCGGTGACGGTCCGTCAACCCGGACCGGGCACACCTGTCCCCGGTACCACCGAAAACCGGATCACACCCCTTGCGGGGGCCTTCGATCCGCGCGGAAAGAGGGGCGACGCCCCGCAAACGGGCCGGGTCTGGCACCCCGGCACCACGATCCGATCCCGGCGGCCGCCGTTTTCAGCCTTGCACCCCGATCCCCGCCGCGGCCGCGCTGCCCCGGCGGGTGGGCGCGCTTGCGGGATGGCGGGCGGGGCGATGTTCCGGCCGCAGGCCGGGACGAGCGCCGGACGGCATCCGCCTCAGGGCGCCACCGCGCAGATCAGGAACTTGGCCCCCTGTCCCGGCGGCGTGGACAGCTCCGGCGGGCCATCGACACGGTGGCGCAGCACGTCGCCGGGCTCCAGCGCGTGGTCCGCGCCGCCGACATGCACCGTCAGCCGTCCCGACAGCAGCAGCAGGTGCAGCTCCTGCCCCGCCGCCGCCACGAACCGCCAGCCGGTGCCCGCGGGCATCTTGCAATCGTGCAGCTCTGCCGCCAGCCCCGCCGCCCCGGGCGAGGCCAGCCGATGCGCCACCCCGGTGTCGCGGTCGCGCACCACCGGCTGCGCGTCGCGCCGCACCAGCCCGGCAAAGCCGTCCTCCACCGCCGCCAGCAATTGCGACAGGCTCATCTCGTGCGCCGCCGCCAGCCGGGCCAGCGCCTCGGCCGAGGGGCTCACCTCGGCATTCTCCATCCGCGACAGCGCCGCACGGCTGACCCCGCTGAGCCCCGCCAGCTGGTCCAGCGTCAGCCCGCGGGCCGCGCGCAACCCGGCCAGCCTGTCGGCCAGCCGCCGGGTGAACTCTGCCATCTGCGCCTCCGTCGGGAACCATTCCCGAACCCGAGACTGTCGCGAAACCCGCCCGGGCACAACCCCGCCGATGACCATGGGGCACCCTGCCGGCCGGCGCAGAATCGTTAAGATATCGTTACCAAATGTCAAAAAAGCTTCGCAAAGCCCGGATACGTCCGCGTCAGGGGAAGCCTGCGCCACCCATGGCCGCACGCATGTATGCTTATCTGGAGAGCACCGATGGTCGACATCATCCGCGAAAGCTTTGAAACCGACGGGAACGGGACGCGCTACACGCTGTCCATAGATTTCAACGACGGCACGTCCGACCATTTCGGGGTCACCGATCAGTCCGACATCTCGAACGTCTCCGGTGCCTATACCGGTCTCGCGGGCAGCTTCCTCGTTGCGGGTGAAGACCTTGACGACGATGGCGGCAACTTGAACGACGTGCAGACCTTCGATCTGAACCAGGTCGACATCTCGGGCTTTACCAACATCGAGGTCAGCGGCCTGTTCGGCGCGGGCAACGAGAACGGTCCCGGGAACAGCAATTACGACCTGGCCGACTACCTCGCCGTGCTCTATTCCACCGATGGCGGCGCCACCTACATGCCCGGCCTGATCTTCAACTACGTCAATGGCGGCGACGACTTCAACGAGCCGCTGGCGCAAGTGACCACGATCACCTACCAGGCCGGCGTCACCGCACAGCAGGCCGCGGCCGAGCTGGGGGACTTCGACGGCAACGGCACTGCGAATTACGCCTCTGTCATGGCTTCCAATGGCGACGCCACCGAGCTCCTCGGCACCGCCCTGCAAAGCTTCTCCTTCACGGTGCCGGATGCGACCACCCTCGACATCCGCATCGCCGCGTATTTCGACGCCGGCTCCGAAGAATTCGCCTTTGACGACATCGCCGTGACCGGCGATGTGGCAGCACCCCCGTTTGCCATTGCCCAAAGCTTCGAGGACGAAACCCCCGGCAGCCAGTATGTGGACACGGGCAATGCGGCCGTTGACCACGATCTGGTCAACAATGCCGGTGAGTCGCCCGTCGATTCGACATCGGCCACCACGACAGCCGGCACGCTGGGCTTTGACGCGACCTATGTGAACACGCGCAACGATGTGGGCCTGACCGATGGCGACTTTGTGGGTGTCACCAATTTCACGGGCGATGTCGGTGCCTTCACCGACGGCACGCAGGGCTACCAGTTGCAGGACGCCGACGGCTTGATGCGCGTGACCTTCGACACCATCGACCTGTCCGCCCTCGGCGACGTTGCCTTCTCGATGGACTACTTCCTGAACGAGACCGGTTGGGAAGCCGACGATCTGGTCCGGATCTACCTCGATACCAATGCAGCCGACGTGACAATCTTTGACTCGACGGGTCAGGACATCGACGATCTGGCTGTGGAAGGCAGCTGGCAGCAGGGCACCGCCACGCTGGACGCGTCGCTGACCTCGGTCGCGTTGGTGGTGGAGCTTGACAGCAACTCGGGCTCCGAAAGCTTGTACATCGACAACATATCCTTTGCCGAGACGGGCCCCGCCCCGGCCACCTCGCTGGCCATCGCCGCCACCGATGCGGTCAAGGCCGAAGGCGACGCCGGCACCACCGCCTTTACCTTCACCGTGACCCGCAGTGGCGACACCAGCGGTGCAACCGATGTGGATTATGCGGTGACCTCGGCCGATGCCGACGCCGCCGATTTCGGTGGCAGCCTGCCCAGCGGCACCGTGTCGTTCCTGGCCGGTGAAACCACCCGGACGATCACCATCGACGTCAGCGGCGACACCGACGCGGAGCTGGATGAAGACTTCACCGTGACGCTGTCGAACGCAACCGGCGGTGCCACGATCTCGACCGCCGCTGCCGATGGCACCATCCAGAACGATGACGGTGTCTTGATCACCATGATCCACGACATCCAGGGCAATTCCAGCAACCAGGTCTCGAACCCGTTCTCGGGCAACGACAACACCGATGGCAGCCCGCTGGACGGCCAGATCGTCACCGTCGAGGCCATCGTGGTCGGCGACTTCCAGAACGGCGACGCCGACGCCACGCGCAACCTCGGCGGCTTCTACCTGCAGGAAGAAGACGGCGACGCGGATGCCGACATGACCACCTCGGAAGGCATCTTTGTCTTCGACGACAGCTTTGGCGTCGACGTCAATGTGGGTGACCTGGTGCAGGTGACGGGCACCGTCGACGAGTTCTTCGGCGAAACCCAGATCGACACCATCACCAATGTCAGCGTGATCTCGTCGGGCAACACCCTGCCCACCGCCGCTGTCGTGGATCTGGGCACCACCGCCGGTCTGGGCCTGATGTCCGCACAGGACGGCAGCCCGACCGCCGATCTGGAAGCCTACGAAGGCATGCTGGTCACGTTCAGCGACACGCTTTCGATCACCGAGATGTTCCAGCTGGACCGCTTCAACGAAATCCGCCTGTCCGCGGACGGCCGTCTGGAGCAGTTCACCCAGTCCAACGCGCCCAGCGTTGCAGGCTATGCCCAGCACATCGAAGACAACGCGGTGCGCTCGATCATCTATGATGACGGTCTGAACCTTCAGAACCAGTCGATCGACAACCTTGACGGCTTTGGCCCGTATTCCACCGCGACCTCGCCGCGGATGGGCGACACCATCGACAGTCTGACCGGCGTGCTGAGCTTCTCCTGGGCGGGCAACAGCGCCTCGCAGGGCGACTGGCGCGTGCGCTCGCATATCGACGGCACCAACACGGTGACCGAGGTCAACAGCCGCCCCGAAACCTCGCCGCAGCCCACGGGCGAGCTGACGGTGGCCACGCTGAACGTGCTGAACTTCTTCACCACGCTGGACGAATTCCCGAGTGTCGGCGAAGGCTCCGGCCCGAACGGTCTGGAGCCGCGCGGGGCCGATGCCAGCCCGCAGAACGCCTTGCCCGGCTTCGGGCCCACCGACGAATACGACCGCCAGCTGGCCAAGCTGGTCGAGGCGCTGGTCGAGATGGACGGCGACGTCGTGGGCCTTGTCGAGCTCGAGAACGACTTCCTGACCGGCGGCGCGTCGCCGACCGGTACGGGCACCGTGATCGGCTCGGGCGTGGCCATCGACGAACTGGTGGACGCGGTCAACGCCGTGGTCGGTGCGGGCACCTACGACTATGTCCGCCCGCCTGCGGGGGGCGAGTTTGTCGGCGATGACGCCATCGCGGTCGGCTACATCTACAACACCAGCACCGTGAACCTGTCGGGCGACTCGATCGTCATCGACGATGCGGGCTTTGTGGACCCCAACGGCACCGGCACGGGGCGCAACCGCGCGGCGCTGGTCCAGACCTTCGAAGAAGCGGCGACGGGCGAGGACTTCACGCTCATCATCAACCACTTCAAGTCGAAGGGTGATTCGGGCCTCGATGCCAACAATGACGGCATCCCGGACGATCCGTCCAATGTCGACAGCGATCAGTTCGACGGTCAGGGCTACTGGAACGACACCCGCACCGACGCGGCCAACTACCTGGCCAACTGGGTGGCAACCAACCTGCCTTCGGACCAGGAAGTGATGATCCTGGGCGACCTGAACGCCTATGCCAGCGAAGACCCGATCACCGCGCTGGAAACGGCGGGCTTCACCGATCTGGCCGACACGTTCATCCCCGGGGCCTACAGCTTTGTGTTCGACGGCCAGACCGGCACGCTGGACTATGCCCTGGCCAATGCCCAGGCGCTGTCGGTGGTCGAAGGCGCGGTGGAATGGCACATCAACGCCGACGAGGCGGATGCCATCGACTACAACCTCGAATTCGACCGCGACCCGGCGATCTTCGACGGCACCACCCCGGCGCGCAACTCCGACCACGATCCGATCCTGGTGGGCCTGACCCTGCAGGCCGATATCGACCTCTACTCGGACTTCTCGGCCACCACGCGCACCGGCCGCTTCGGCGACTTCGCCACCGCGCTGACCGCCGCCACGGCCAACGCCTATGTCCGGGTCGAAGACAGCCCGGCAGTGGGCGATGTGGGCGCGCAGACGGTCACCGTGGAAAACCTCACCGTCTACGGTCAGGTCCAGTTCGGGGCGGACTTCACGCTGGGCGGCAGCGTGGCCGAGTTCACCCTGGCCGGCGGGGCCGCGGCCTCGATCACCGGCAACAGCGTGGACAACCTCCTGCGCGGCAACCTTGGCGGCAACGCCATCGACGGGGCCGACGGTGACGACGTGACCGCCGGACGTGGCGGCAACGACACGCTGCTGGGCAATGCCGGTTCCGACCGCCTGCTGGGCGGCGGCGGCGACGACAACCTGGACGCGGGCACCGAGAACGACATGCTGGTGGGCGGCGACGGGGCCGACACACTCAACGGCGGCGACGGGTTCGACGGGGCGAACTACCGCCGCTCCACCGCTGGCGTGACGGTGGATCTGGAGACCAACACCGCCTCCGGCGGCGATGCGCAGGGCGACAGCCTTGTCAGCATCGAGCGGATCTTCGGGTCGGACTTTGCCGACGTCCTCACCGGCAACGCCGAGAACAACGATCTGCGCGGCTTTGACGGCAACGACACGATCGACGGCGGCGCGGGGCGCGACGTGATCCGCGGCGGCGAAGGCGACGACGTGCTGACCGGAGGTGCCGGGCGCGACAGCTTCGTGTTCGAGGCCACTGTCGGCTTCAGCGCGGACCGCGTGACCGACTTCGTCGACGGGCAGGACCGCTTTGTGATGCGCGGCATCACGCAGGCCGAAACCGTGCTTGGCGACGATGGCAACGGCAACGCGACGGTTCTGTACAACACCGGCTCGATCCTGATCACCGGCGGGGCCGGCGTGGTCGACCTGACCGACTTCCTCTTCGTCTGATCCGGACACAGACCCGAAAACCTGCGCGCGGGGGCCATCGGCCCCCGCGTTTGCGTTGGTGGGCAGAGTTTTCTGCGAAAACTCTGCCGGCGGGCAAAATCTTCGACGAAGATTTTGCGGCCCCGGCCCCGAGGGTCGCGCTTTGGTCTGACGCCCCGAGACACCGTTCTTGCAGCATGAAGGAAAAAAGCCCTGCATGCCTGAAACCGGCCCGTCGCGGGGGCACCCGCAGGGCCCGGCCCACGGCGATTATGGTGCGGTCGAGAAGACTCGAACTTCCACGGGAGTTACCCCACAACGACCTCAACGTTGCGCGTCTACCAATTCCGCCACGACCGCACAGTCAGGCTTGGTGTGGCGGCAGGTAAACCATGGCAGGGCGAGGCTCAAGGAAAAAATCGGCCTCAGGCGGACATGGCGCGCGGGATGGCCCGTGCGCCGCGGCGCTGCCGCAGGCGCAGGGCGCGCAGGGCGATGACCGCCAGCACCAGCGCCAGCACGATCCAGCCCAGCTCGCGCTGGGTGTCGAAGATCATGCGGTTCACCACCCGGCCCGGCAGGAAGTTGAACGCCCCCGCCACCAGCAGCCCGTTCCAGTACAGCGACCGCATCGTCGCCGCATGCGCCGCCACCTGGCCGGCAAGGATCTGCCGCATCCCGGTCCACAGCGACCACAGCGCCAGCACCGACAGCAGGTGGATCGGGCTGAGCGGGCCGATCAGACCGAACCCGGTGATCCCGAACGAACTGAGCGCCACCAGCGCCATCGCCGACACCCAAACATAGCCCGTCGCCTTGTGCAGCCGGTCCTGGCGGCGGCGATAGATCGCCACCGGGCCCAGCGCAACCGCAAGGACGGCGGCCGCGGCGTGGACCTGGATGATCGGTTCGGCGGAAAGGAAGGGGGTCAGCGACATGGCGGCTCCTGTTCTGGCCCGGGTCGGGCCGTTGGGTTGCGATGCCGGGACACTGGACACAAGCGTCTGCCCATGCCATTGAAACTGCGTGCAAAACAGGGCTGCCTTCGTGAGTGACGACAATCCGCAATCCGCGCTTCGTGAATGGCGGCGGCAGATGACCCAGCCGCTGACGCTGGTGGCGCTGGCCGCGGTGGCGGGCGTGATGGCACTGATGGGGCCGTTCGGGACGGACGATCTGCTGGGGCTGGGGCCGCGCGCGCTCTACTGGGGCGTGACAGTGGTCACGACCTACGGAGCAGGCGCGCTGATCCACGATCTGCTGGCCCCGCGGACGCGCGCAAGGCCGATGGCGGTGCAGGTTCTGGCCGCGGGGCTTGCCACCGGGGGCGCGGTGTCGCTTCTGGTGGTGGCGGTGAACGCGCTGACCTTCGGCTGGGTTCCGGATGCCAAGGAACTGCCGCCTTTTCTGGGCTCGGTGCTGGGCATCTGCGTGATCGTCAGCGCGACGCTGCATTTCGCCGCGCGCGAGCTGCGCGCCCGGGCGCCGCAGGCCGGAGCCCCGCCCGCCCCCGCGCCGCTCCCCGCCGTGCCGCTGCTGGACCGCCTCCCGCTGGACAAACGCGGCGCGCTGGTGGCGTTGTCGGTCGAGGATCACTATGTCCGGATCCGGACGGTCAAGGGCGAGGACCTGCGCCTGATGCGCCTGTCGGACGCCATCCGCGAGGTGGGGACCACCCCGGGCGCGCAGGTGCATCGGTCGCACTGGGTGGCCTTCGGGCAGGTCACCGCGGCGCGGCGGGACGGCGACCGGGCCATCCTGACGCTGTCAACCGGCGAGGAGATCCCGGTCAGCCGGGCGAACCTGCCCAGGATACGGGAGGCGGGGCTCTTGCCCCGTTAAGGTGCATGGTAGAGTGGAAGATCAGCGACGGGCTGACCGATTACACCGAGGCCCTGGCCTTCATGGAGACGCGCGCCGCGGCGATTGCCGCCGGCGAGGCCGAAGAGTGCATCTGGCTGCTGGAACACCCGCCGCTGTACACCGCCGGCACCAGCGCGCGGCGCGAGGATCTGCGGGATCCGGACCGTTTTCCCGTTTTCGAGACACGGCGCGGCGGGCAATACACCTATCACGGCCCCGGTCAACGGGTGGCCTATGTGATGCTGGACGTGGGCCGGCGCGGCCGCGACGTGCGCTGTTTCGTGCGCGATCTTGAAGGCTGGGTGATCGCCGCCCTGGGCGAGTTCGGCCTGACCGGCCATATCCGCCCGGGCCGCGTGGGTGTCTGGATCGAACGGCCGGACCGCCCGTTCCGGCCCGGCGGCGGCATGGCCGAGGACAAGGTGGCCGCCATCGGCATCCGGCTGCGCAGATGGGTCAGCTTTCACGGGCTGTCGATCAATGTCGAACCGGATCTGAGCCATTTCGACGGGATCGTGCCGTGCGGGATCACCGAACATGGCGTGACCTCGCTGGTCGATCTGGGCCTTCCGGTGACGATGGCGGATGTGGACGTGGCGCTGCGGCGGACCTTCGACGAGGTGATGACCCGGCCCGCCGCCTGCGCCACGCCACCGCAGGGCTGATCCGCGGCGGGGCCCTGGCACCCGGCGCGGGATCACCCTGAAGACGGACAGCGCCGCTTAGCGGCGCGCGCCGAAGACGTGGAACAGGATGTCCTCGCGGGCGATCCCCAGGGCCTCGAGCTCGGCATCCGAAAGCGCCCGCAATTCCGCCACCTGCGCCGCGAGGCGGCGGCTGCGGCGGTCAAAGGGCGTGTCGAAGAGCGCGGCAAGGCGGCGCAGGACGGACGGCTGTGCAACGTAGTCGTGATCGAAATAGGCCATGTGGTTCCCCTTCCCTGGCAGGTGGCGGCAGGCGATGCCCCGAGCAGTGATCCAAGCCTAGCCGCGGCCCCGAAAGCCCGACAGTCAGGAATGCCTGACCCCTGTGGACCGCCGCCCCGCCATGTCCCCGGAATTCCTGCACCTTTCCAGAGGGATGCGCAAAAGCCGGGGGTGCGACAAAAATATTTGATCTGCGTCAAATCCCTCCATTGCCCGGCTTCGGGACACATTCTAAAACGTGCAAGGATACCGGGCGCAGGGGGATTCCCCCTGTGCCTTGAATTTCAGCCAACAGGAGGCAGGACATGGCAGACGCCGCCATCCACGGCCACGAGCATGAAGACAACCGCGGGTTCTTTACCCGGTGGTTCATGTCGACGAACCACAAGGACATCGGGATCCTCTACCTGATCGTCTCGGCTTTCGTCGGCTTCATCTCGGTGGCCTTCACCGTTTACATGCGCATGGAGCTGATGGAGCCCGGCGTTCAGTACATGTGCATGGAAGGCATGCGGTTCACCGCGGCCGCCGTGGGCGATTGTACCCCCAACGGCCATATCTGGAACGTGACCGTGACGGCGCACGGCATCCTGATGATGTTCTTCGTCGTGATCCCGGCGCTGTTCGGCGGCTTTGGCAACTACTTCATGCCGTTGCAGATCGGCGCGCCGGACATGGCGTTCCCGCGCATGAACAACCTGTCCTTCTGGCTCTACGTCGCGGGCACAACGCTGGCCGTCTTGTCGGTGTTCAGCCCGGGCGGCAACGGCCAGCTGGGCTCGGGCGTGGGCTGGGTGCTCTACCCGCCGCTTTCGGTCAACGAGGCCGGCATGTCGATGGACCTCGCGATCTTTGCGGTGCACGTTTCGGGCGCGTCGTCGATCCTTGGTGCAATCAACATGATCACCACCTTCCTGAACATGCGGGCCCCTGGCATGACGCTCTTCAAGGTGCCGCTCTTCTCGTGGTCGATCTTCGTCACCTCCTGGCTGATCCTGCTGTCGCTGCCGGTTCTGGCGGGCGCGATCACCATGCTGCTGACCGACCGCAACTTCGGCACGACCTTCTTTGACCCGGCCGGCGGCGGTGACCCGATCCTCTACCAGCACATCCTGTGGTTCTTTGGCCACCCCGAGGTCTACATCATCATCCTGCCCGGGTTCGGCATCATCAGCCACGTCATCGCCACGTTCAGCCGCAAGCCCGTCTTCGGCTACCTGCCGATGGTCTGGGCGATCATCGCCATCGGCGCGCTGGGCTTTGTCGTCTGGGCGCACCACATGTACACCGTGGGCATGTCGCTGACCCAGCAGAGCTACTTCATGCTGGCCACGATGGTCATCGCGGTGCCGACGGGCGTGAAGGTGTTCTCGTGGATCGCCACGATGTGGGGCGGCTCGATCGAGTTCAAGACGCCGATGCTCTGGGCCTTCGGCTTCCTGTTCCTCTTCACCGTGGGCGGCGTGACCGGCATCGTGCTGAGCCAGGCCGGCGTGGACCGTGCCTATCACGACACCTATTACGTCGTGGCGCATTTCCACTACGTGATGAGCCTGGGCGCGGTGTTCGCGATCTTTGCCGGGATCTACTTCTACCTGCCCAAGATGACGGGCCGGATGTACAACGAGACCTTTGGCAAGATCCACTTCTGGGCGATGTTCATCGGCGCAAACCTGACCTTCTTCCCCCAGCACTTCCTGGGCCGTCAGGGCATGCCGCGCCGCTACATCGACTATCCCGAGGCCTATGCGCTGTGGAACTACGTGTCGTCCTGGGGCGCGTTCCTGTCGTTCGCGTCGTTCCTGTTCTTCTTCTTCGTGATCTGGCACGCGCTGGCCAAGGGTGCCCGTGTCACCCAGAACAACCCGTGGAACGAATACGCCGACACCCTGGAATGGACCCTGCCCTCGCCGCCGCCGGAGCACACCTTCGAGCAGCTGCCGAAGCAGGAAGACTGGGACAAGGGCCACGCCCACTGAAGTGCGGCGGGGTAAACCCCGCCCTACGCAAACGACAGGGCCCCGGAGCGATCCGGGGCCTTTGCTTTGAAGGGACCCGGGCATGGCCTGGACGCTGATCTTTCTGCCCGTGCTGGCCTTTGCGCTTGGGTCCCGCTGGCCCGGGGCGCTGGTTCTGGGCACGGTTCTGGCCGCGACCGGGCTGTTGGTGTGGGCCGCGCTGTCAACGCGCAGCCTGCTGCTGTCAGAGGCGGGCATCGACGCGGCCCATCACGACACCTACTACGTGGTGGGCGACACCCGTTCCATGGGCGTTGCCGCCGCGCTGTCTGTCGGGCTGGGGCTGGTCTGGCTGGCGCTGAACGCCTGGCGGGCACTGCGCCTTCCCCGGGTCATGGCGGCACTGACCTACATGGCGTTTCTGGCTTTCATGGGCAATTTCATGGTTGCAACGGAGTTTTTGCACGCCTGACCATGCCGCGCCGCCATGTCGACTATCCCGACGCCATGACCCGACTGAACGCGATCAGCAGCGCCCTGAGCGTCCTGATGGCCGTGCTCCTTGTGCTGTTCGCAGGCTTCGCCCTGTACCAGGTCTTTGCCCGGCTGCGCCGCGGCCCGGTTGCTTGACCCGTCCGGGGTCCACGACATATTCTGCAACGCGAACCTGACCGGAGCGATCCATGCCCAACATCCCCCGCACATCTGCCACGCCCTGCCGTCGATCGACACGGCCCGGGCAGAGGCATCCTCGGGGATGACGACAAGGCACACCTCAGGGCGTGGAACCGGCCAGAGACCGGACCCCGTGACCGTCGCCGCAGCTCAACTCTTTCGCCGTCAACCGGACTGACATGCCCTATCGCTGGACCCCCGACACAACCGAAGCCGCCGCGCAGGAGCTGCGTCTCTGGCCACACAATTCCCTGCCGCCCGAAGGCTTCGCGGCCATGGTGCTGGGGTTCTTCCTGTTTGCCACGATCCCGCTTTACGGCCTTCTGGGCACCGTCCTGCTCTGGGGCGTGCTGCCTTTCGTGCTGGCGGCCACCGCCGCGCTTTATTACGCGCTGCGCCGCAACGGGCGCGACCGGCAGATCCTCGAAGTGCTCACCGTCACGCCCGAGCGCTGCCACCTGACCCGCACCAACCCCAGGGGCGACGTGCAGGACTGGGAAAGCAACACCTACTGGGTGCAGGTCGCCTGCCACGAACGGGGCGGGCCGGTGCCCTATTACGTGACGCTGAAAGGCGCGGGGCGCGAGGTGGAGATCGGGGCCTTCCTGAGCGAGGACGAACGCCGCGATCTTTACGAAGACCTGACCCGCCGCATCGCGCGCATCGGGCGGGGCTGAGCGTGGCACAGGCCCCGGCGACCCCCAAGGCCAGGCGGTGGCTGCTGCGGGCCGCGGCCACGCTCCACCCGGCGCTGGCCGGGCGTCTGGGGCCCGCCGCCTCGGAACGTGCGGCGCTGGCGCTGCGCGCCGCGAAGCGGCCCGTCAGGGCCGCCGAGCGCCTGACCTTCCTGATCCCCCTGGTGGGCCCCGGCGCGGTGGGCGACTGGACCGCGGTGACAACGCGCCTGTCCGCGACGCTGCAAAGCCTGCGCGACCAGACCGATCCGCGCTGGCAGGCCGTGATCTGCTGCCAGGACCGCCCGCCCCTGCCCGACGATCCGCGCCTGTCCTGGCTGCCCTTCGACGACCCGACGCCGGGCAATGACAAGTGGCGCAAGCTGGCCGCGCTGTGCCATCACCTGCCGCGGATGGACCTGCCCCCGGGCTATGTCATGAGCTTTGACGCCGACGACCTGCTGCACCGCGGCGCGGTGGCCGAGATGCTGACCCGGCAGGCCCCCGGCGGCTACCTGGTCACGCAGGGGTTCGTCATGGATCACGCCACCGGGCAGGTGGCGCTGGCGCAGCCGCAAAGCCTGGCGGTGCCGGGACAAAAGGCGCTGTGGAAGCTCTGCGGCTCCTGCGCGGCGCTGTATCACGACCCCGCCGAGCCGCTGTCCGTGCAGTTCCTGGCCGCCATGACGGCGCACGAACACCGGATGTTCCCGCATCTGGCCGCGCTGGCCGGGCGACGGCTGCAGCCGCTGTCCATGCCCGCTGTTCTGTACGTGCTCAATCATGGCGAGAACTTTGGCGCGCGGCGCGGGCGCGTCGGGTTCAAGACCCGCTTTGTCGACCGCTTCCGGCTGACCGACTCGGCGCGTCTGGAGAGCGTCGGGGCGGATTTCCCCGCCCCCTGAACCGGCCCTCCGGGCGCATCCGCCGCGGCCGGCCCGCGTCAGCCCGCCGACAGACGCGCCTTGACGAGGCCACCCACGGCACCGAAATCCATCTGGCCGGTATATTTCGCCTTCAGCACGCCCATCACCCGGCCCATGTCGCGGATCGAATCCGCCTCGACCTCGGCCACCGCGGCGTCGATGGCGCGGGCGATCTCGGCATCCGACAGGGCCTGCGGCAGGAATTCCTCGATGATCTCGATTTCCGCCTGCTCGCGCTCGGCCAGGTCCAGCCGGCCGCCTTCTTCATAGGTGCGCGCGCTTTCGCGGCGCTGCTTGACCATCTTGCCCAGGATCGACAGCACCTCGGCTTCGTCCACCCCGTCTTCGCGGCCTTCGGCCCGGACCGCGATGTCGCGGTCCTTGATCGCGGCATTGATCAGGCGCAGGGTGGACAGCCGCGCGGCCTCCTTGTCCTTCATCGCCTGCTTGACGGCCGCAGTGATCCGTGTGCGCATGTCGCCCATCGTGATGTCATCCCCGTTGCAGGCCGTGAGCGTGGCCCGATCGGAACAGGGATACAGGTCCTGCGGCGACGCATCAATGCCGGTATTGAGCGACTCGCCTGGGACGGGCACCATGTGGGTATCTTGACACCCAATCCATTCAAGGAGGATGCGATGCGTCGCTCTGTCCGGAATACCTTTGTGGCCGCCGTTCTGGTGGCGACAGGCGCCCAGGCCGATCCCACCGTCGGCTTCGGCTTCAACTACGTCTTTGGCGAAGGTCCCGCCATCGGCTTCAAGCTGTTCACCGACAACAAGGAGGACTCCACTGCCGGATATGTCGGGTTCGACTACGTGTTCCGGCGCGACGCGGTGCGCCCGCATATGGGCATCGGCTATCTGGGGCAGGACTGGTATCTTGGCGTCGATATCGGCCTGACGGGCGAGGCGGCGCGTCCCGATTTCGCCATCGGTGCCGGCTTGGCCGATACCGAGGCCCCGCCCAAGCCGCGGCGTCAGACCAACACCACCAACAATGGCGGAACCGGCGGCACCGGGAACGGCAATGGCAATGGCGGCACCGGCGGCGAGGATGGCGGCGAAGAGACCGCCAGCGACGATGTCTGCTACTACTACGAGGAAGACTGCGCACCGGGCCAGCCGGTGATCGGCCCGGACGGCGAGGTGGTCGAGAAATTCGTCCTGCGGTTCTGACGGCGCGGTCTGCTTGACGGCCCGGAACCGGGCCGGTACAGCACGAAAAGTCCCGCCTTCAGGAGTCTGCCATGCCGTTTGCGCCCACCGCCTGTCTCGCGCTTGCCGACGGGACCGTCTTCTATGGACAGGGGTTCGGAGCCACGGGGCAGACCACGGCAGAGCTGTGTTTCAACACCGCCATGACCGGCTATCAGGAGATCATGACCGATCCCTCTTATGCCGGGCAGGTGGTGACGTTCACCTTTCCCCATATCGGCAATGTCGGCACCACGCCCGAGGATGACGAAACCGCCGATCCGGTGGCGGCGGGGATGGTGGTGAAATGGCTGCCGACGCAAAGCTCCAACTGGCGCGCGGTGCAGGAACTGTCGGACTGGCTGGCCGCGCGCGGGCGCATCGCCATCGGCGGGATCGACACGCGGAGGCTGACCCGGGCGATCCGCCAGCAGGGCGCGCCGCATGTGGCGCTGTCACACGACCCCGAGGGCAAGTTCGACATCGGCGCGCTGGTGGCCGCGGCCCGGGCCTTTCCCGGGCTCGAAGGGCTGGACCTGGCGCGCGAGGTCACCTGCGCGCAAAGCTACCGCTGGAGCGAGACCCGCTGGGCCTGGCCCGAGGGCTACGGCACGCAGGACGCGCCGCGGCACAAGGTCGTGGCGGTGGATTACGGGGCCAAGCGCAACATCCTGCGCTGTCTTGCCTCGGCGGGGTGCGAAGTGACGGTGCTGCCCGCCACGGCGAGCTATGACGACGTGATGGCGCATCAGCCGGACGGGGTGTTCCTGTCCAACGGGCCCGGCGACCCGGCGGCCACCGGGGCCTATGCCGTGCCGATGATCCAGGGCCTGCTGGACAAGACCGACCTGCCGGTCTTTGGCATCTGCCTTGGCCACCAGATGCTGGCGCTGGCGCTGGGGGCGAAGACGATCAAGATGAACCACGGCCATCACGGCGCCAACCACCCGGTCAAGGACATGGAAACCGGCAAGGTCGAGATCACCTCGATGAATCACGGCTTTGCGGTGGACAGCCAGACCCTGCCCGACGGGGTATTGGAAACCCATGTCAGCCTGTTCGACGGGTCCAATTGCGGGTTGCGGGTGGCGGACCGGCCTGTGTTTTCGGTGCAACACCATCCCGAGGCAAGCCCCGGTCCGCAGGACAGTTTTTACCTGTTCGAAAGGTTTGCCGCCTCGATGGCAAGGGTTTGAAAAGCTTCGTTAACCGGGTCTTAATCTTTTCCGAGTGATCTGGTCCCGTCCGTTGGAGAGGATGGGACATGAGCACACAGCGCCTTGACCTCGCCGAGGCCAGGCTGGCACAGGCCGACAATCGCCGCGGCCTGCCGGTGTCCCGCCTGCTGATGGAGGATGGCGCGGTTTCGGCCAGCGACGCGGTGCTGGCCCTGGCCGAGGCGCGGCGCATCGGAGTGCAACCCGAAGAGGTGCTGGCCGCCGACTCGCTGGCCAGCCGCGAGGACATCCTTGCCGCGCAATCGCAGCACTATGGCGCCATGGCGCTTCGGCGGCACGAAACCCCGCCGGATCCGGCGCTGTCGGATCTGCTGCCGGCGGCATTCTGCGTCCGGCACGGCGTCTGCCCCTGGCTGCGGATCGGCAGAGTCACCGTGCTGGCCACCGCGCGCCCGGACCGGTTCGAGGCTCTGCTGGACATCCTGCCACCGGGCACCGGCCCGGTGATGATGGCCGTTACGCTGGAACAGGACATCCACGACACCATCGCCGACTGGCACGGGGCCACGCTGGCGGCGCAGGCCGAAACCCTGCGCGCGCCCGAAGACAGCTGCCGTGATCTCAACACCGGCAGCGTGCGCAGCCGTGTGCTGGGCCTGGGGCTGGCGGCGCTTTGCCTGGGGCTGCTGGCCACCGCGCCGGCGGTGCTGTTTGCCGTGGCGCTGGCCGCCGCCCTGCTGTCGCTGTTCACCGCCCAGGGGTTGAAGCTGGCCGCGCTGATCGCGGCGGGCCGGGCCCCGGCCGCGCCGCCCACCCCCGTCCTGCCCGACACCCTGCCCCGGGTCTCGCTTCTGGTGCCGCTGTTCCGGGAAGAGGCCATTGCCGACACGCTGGTGCGGCGCCTCGAACGGCTGAGCTATCCCAAGGCGCAGCTCGAGGTGCTTCTGGTGCTGGAGGCCGAAGACGACCTGACCCGCGCCACGCTCGACGCCACGCATCTGCCGCCCTGGATGCGGGTGATTGTGGTGCCGCCGGGCGGCGTCACCACCAAGCCGCGGGCGCTGAACTATGCCTTTGGTTTTACCACCGGCGAGATCGTGGGCATCTACGACGCCGAAGACGCCCCCGCTCCGGATCAGCTTGACCGCGTGGTGGCGCGCTTTGCCGAGGCACCGCCGCGCACCGCCTGCCTGCAGGGCATCCTGGATTTCTACAACCCGCGCGCAAACTGGCTGTCGCGCTGTTTCGCGGTGGAGTATGCAAGCTGGTTCCGGGTCCTGCTGCCCGGGCTGGTCCGGCTGGGCCTGGCCATCCCGCTGGGCGGCACCACGGTGTTCTTTCGCCGCGACGCGCTGGACGCGGCCGGCGGCTGGGATGCGCACAACGTCACCGAAGACGCCGATCTGGGGATGCGGCTGGCGCGGCTGGGCTTTGCCACCGAACTGCTGCCCTCGGTCACCCGCGAAGAAGCCAACAACCGGTTCTGGCCCTGGATCAGGCAACGCTCGCGCTGGCTCAAGGGCTATGCCATCACCTGGTGGGTGCACAGCCGTCGCCCGCTTCGGCTGTGGCGCGATCTGGGGCCCTGGCGCTTTGTCGGGCTGCAGCTGCTGTTCCTGACCACGCTTGTGCAATTTGCGCTGGCCCCGGTGTTGTGGTCGTTCTGGCTGGTGCTGTTCGGCCTGCCCCACCCCTCTGACGGGCTGCTGGGCCCGGCGCTGCGCGGGACAGTGATCGGGCTGTTCCTGACCGCCGAGGGGATCGCGATCCTGGTCGGGCTGGCCGCTGTGGCCCGCAGCCCGCATGCAAGGCTGTTTCCCTGGGTGCCGACGCTGTTCGCCTATTTCCCGCTGGGCACGCTGGCGATCTACAAGGCGCTGTGGGAGACGTTCACCCGGCCGTTCTACTGGGACAAGACCCAGCATGGCCGCTCGGCCCCCGATGGCGGCGCACCCGGCGGCTGAGGTCTCAACGCTCGTCGCTGCGGGCCTCCTGCTTGAGCCGCGTGACAAAGGCCACCGAGATATGGTCGCGCAACGCGCGATAGGCGGCGTCCTCGTCGCGGCGGGCGATGGCGTCGACAATGGCCTGGTGTTCGGCCAGCGCCACCTCGCCCCGGCCCAGCGCCGCCAGCGACGTGTCGGCCATCAGCGCCATGGAGCGATAGACCAGATCCAGCTGCTGCACCAGAAAGCGGTTGTGCGAGGCCAGGTGGATCATCTTGTGAAACCGCCGGTTCGCCCGCGCCAGTTCGCGCGGCTGCGCGATCAGCGCGCGGTCCTCGTCGATCATCTCCTGCAGGACATGCACCTCTTCCTCGGTGGCGTGGCGCGCGGCCAGCCGGGCCGCCAGCCCTTCGAGTTCGCTGCGGACGGCGTAAAGCTCGGCCATCTGGTTGTGGTCCAGCGAGGCGACGATCAGCGACCGTCCGTCGCGCGCCAGAAGCGACTGCGTTTCCAGCCGCTGCAGCGCCTCGCGGATCGGGGTGCGCGACACGCCGAAGCGGTCGGCCAGTTCGCTTTCCACCAGGCGGTCGCCGGGACGGTAGACGCCACCGTCGATCGCTTCGAGGATCAGGGTATAGGCGTCCTTCTGCACGGGCTTCGCCTGGGTCATCGCGGTCCTTTCCTGCTTCACCGCAACACGATAGCCGCGCCGCGCCCGGGCAATCAAGCGCCTGCGACGGCATGCAGGCCATTGCAGGCCCCGCGCGAACCGCTATCGTCACGGCATGAGCAAATCCGCCTTTGACCATGTCCGCCACTGGGTGTTCGATCTCGACAACACCCTCTATCCGCCCGCCATGCGCCTGTTCGACCAGATCGAGGCGAAGATGACGGCCTTTGTCATGCGCGCCACCGGTCATGGCCGGGACGAGGCCGACCGGTTGCGGCGGCGCTACTGGGCCGAGCACGGCACCACGCTGGCCGGTCTGATGCGGCACCACGATGTGGATCCCGACGCCTATCTTGACGAGGTGCACGACATATCGTTCGACGCGCTGAGCCCCGATCCGCATCTGGCCAGCCTGATCGCCGGGCTGCCGGGGCGACGCATCGTCTATTCCAATGGCAGCGCGCCCTATGCGGCGCGGGTGCTGGAGGCGCGCGGGCTGTCGGCGGCGTTCGACGCGATCTATGGCGTGGAGCATGCAGGCTATACCCCGAAACCCGAACGCGCGGCCTTTGAGGCGGTGTTTGCCCGGGACGGGCTGGCACCGATGCAGGCGGCGATGTTCGAGGATGACGCGCGCAACCTGGCCGCGCCGCACCAGATGGGGCTGCAGACGGTGCATGTGGCCGCCGAGCCGGACGGCGCGCCGCATGTGCATCACCATACCGACGATCTGGCGGCCTTTCTGGCGCGGCTGACCTGACGCTGCGATCACATGCGGCAATTCGCACCTGTTTCCGGGCTACACATGCGTTAGGTCACGGCACAGACGCATAAGGAGACGCGAATATGACTTCGATCACGACCGAAACCCCGCTGGCCACCCCGTCCCGTCTGGGCGAAACCGCCCGGATCCTGTTGGCCGTTCTGGCCTTCGTGGCGCTGGTGGCTGCGGCCACGCTGACCTGGGGCCTGCCCGGCCTGGCGATGTCGGCGCTGGCCTGTGTGCCGGTGATCTTTGTCGTGCTGCTGATGATCACCGTCGGCAAGTAAGCCGCATGGTCCCGGCCCGTCCCGCGCCCTAGCTATCGTGCAAAGGAGAATGGGCATGGAGTACGACATCGTCATATCCGGCGGCGGCATCGCGGGTCTGACCGCCGCCGCCGCCTTCGGCAGCGCCGGGTTCCGGGTGCTCTGCGTCGATCCCGCGCCGCCGGTGACCGAGCGTGACGTGGCCGGGGCCGACCTGCGCAGCACCGCTTTCCTGCAGCCCGCGAGGGATTTCCTGCAGGAGGCGGGGCTGTGGGAACGGCTGGCCCCCCATGCCATGCCGCTGCAGGTGATGCGCATCGTGGACGCGGGCGGTGAAGAGATCGCCCCGCGGGTCACCCGGGATTTCAACGCCGCCGACATCTCGGACCTGCCCTTTGGCTGGAACCTGCCCAACTGGCTGCTGCGGCGCGAGATGGCGGCGCGGCTGGACGAGATGGACAGCGTCGATTTCCGCCCCGGCACCGGCACCGCTGGGCTGACCACGCGCGAGGCAGAGGCGCTGGTGCGGCTGAGCGACGGCACATCGGTGCGCACAAGGCTGGTGATCGCGGCGGACGGGCGCGACTCGCCGGTGCGGCGCGCGGCGGGCATCGGGGTGCGGACAACCCGGTTCGGGCAGAAGGCGCTGGCCTTTGCCGTCACGCATCCTATCCCGCACGCCAATGTCTCGACCGAGATCCACCGCACCGGCGGGCCCTTCACGCTGGTGCCGCTGCCCGATCACGAGGGACGGCCCTCTTCGGCGATCGTGTGGATGGAAGACGGGCCCAGGGCCGAGGTGTTGTCCGACATGGACGCGGCGGCGTTTGAGGCGGCGATGTCGGAGCGGTCCTGCCACCTGTTCGGGCCGCTGCAGCTTGCCTCGCGCCGGACCCTCTGGCCGATCATCGCGCAAGAGGCGGAGCGGCTGAACGGCCAGCGCGTGGCGCTGGTGGCCGAAGCCGCGCATGTGGTGCCGCCCATCGGCGCGCAGGGGCTGAACATGAGCCTGCGCGACCTCGCCTGCCTGCGCGATCTGGCGATCGCGCGGCCCGAGGGGCTGGGCGACGCGGCGATGCTGGAGGCCTATCACCGCGCGCGGATCGGAGATATCCGGCTGCGTGTCGCCGGGATCACGGCGCTGAACCGGATCAGCCAGATGTCGGCCCAGCCCCTGCGCGACATGCGGGCAAAGGGGCTGGAGACGCTCTACAGCCTGAAACCGGTCCGCAGTTCCCTGATGCGGCTGGGACTGGGCGCGCGGGGCTGACGGGCTGCTCGTCGCGCCCTTGCAGGCGCGCCTCGCAACATGCGCCCTTGCCGGCGCGCCTCGCCTACAGCACCGCGTCGACCACCCGGCGCAGACGCGCCACCGTGCCGTCCACGTCATACAGCTTGTCGAGCCCGAAAAGACCCAGGCGGAAGGTGGCGAATTCCGGCGGCTCGTCGCATTGCAGCGGCACGCCGGCGGCGATCTGCATGCCCTGCGCGGCAAAGGCGCGACCGGACTGGATCTCGGGATCGGAGGTATAGCTGACCACCACGCCCGGTGCGCCAAAACCTTCGGCGGCCACCGATGTCACGCCCTTCTCCGCCAGCATGGCGCGCACCGCGTTGCCCAGCGCCCATTGCGCATCCTCGAGCTTGTCAAAGCCATACTCACGCGTCTCCAGCATCGTGTCGCGGAAGGCGCGCAGCCCATCGGTGGGCATGGTGGCGTGATAGGCGTGGCCGCCATCCTCATACGCCTTCATGATCGCCCGCCATTTCTTGAGATCGACGGCAAAGCTGTCGCTGTCCGTCTGCTCCAGCCGCGTCAGCGCGCGCTCGGACAGCATCACAAGGCCCGCGCAGGGCGTGGAGGACCAGCCCTTTTGCGGGGCCGAGATCAGCACGTCGACGCCGGTGGCCTTCATGTCGACCCAGGCGCAGCCCGAGGCGATGCAGTCCAGCACCATCAGCGCGCCCGCGTCATGCGCGGCCTTGGCCAACCGGGTGATGTAGTCGTCCGGCAGGATCACGCCCGCGCTGGTTTCCACATGGGGCGCAAAGACGATGTCCGGTTTGACCTCGGCGATCTTGGCCTCGACCTCTTCGATGGGCGCGGGCGCAAAGGGCGCGTCCACCGCGTTGCCGGTGCGGCGGGCCTTGAGCACCGTGGTCTCGCCGGCAAAGCCACCGGCCTCGAAGATCTGCGACCAGCGATACGAGAACCAGCCGTTGCGCACCACCAGCACATCCGCGCCGCGGCCGAACTGCCGCGCCACCGCCTCCATGCCAAACGTCCCGCCGCCCGGCACCAGCGCCACGGCATCGGCGTTGTAGACCTCGCACAGCATGCCCGAGATGTCGCGCATCACCTGCTGGAACGCACCGGACATGTGGTTGAGCGAGCGGTCGGTGAACACGACCGAGAATTCTTCGAGCCCGTTGGGGTCGATTGTATCGAGCAGCGCAGCCATGCGGGCCTCCCTTGTCTGTTTGCCATGTGTTAGCGCTGAATCCGGACGAAGGCAAAACCCCGATTTGCCACAGCGCTCAGATCGGCCCCGGCCTGCGCTCTTCGCTGAGCAGCACATTGGCATCCAGGTTGCCCACCCCCGGCAGCGTCATGATCCGCCGCCGGAGCACGCGTTCGAAATCGGAAATGTCCCGCGCCACCACCCGCAAGCGGTAATCATACAATCCCAGCACATGCTCCACCGTCTGCACTTCGGGAATGGCGCTGACCGCGCGTTCGAAATCCTCGAGGCTGACGCGCCCCTTGGTGGCCAGCTTGACCCCCAGAAACACCGTGACGCCAAAACCCAGCGCCTGCGCATCCAGATCGAGCCGCGCGCCCCGGAACACCCCGGCCTCGCGCAACCGCTTGATGCGTCGCCAGCAGGCCGGCTGCGACAGGCCCAACGCCCGGCCCAGCGCGCCAGCATTGGCCCCCAGATCCTCCGACAGGGCGCGGATCAGGGCGCGGTCGATCTCGTCCAGCGCAATCAAAGCGGCAGGGTCTCCTGGCCCTTGACCCGCGCCACATGCATCAGCGCCTCGATATCGGCGATATGCGGCAAGGTCAGCAGCCGCTCCCGGTAGAGCTGCTGGTAATGTCCCATGTCGCGCGCGATCACCGACAGGCGCACATCCACCTGGCCCAGAAAGGTCTGGATCTCCAGCACCTCCGGAACCTCGCGCGCCGCCGCGATGAAATCGTCGAACGCCCGCGCCTGCGTCTTGTCCAGCGTCACCCGCAGGGACACCTCCACCTCGTAGCCCAGCACCCGCCAGTCGATCACCCCGCGCACCCCGCGCAACACGCCTTTCTGCCGCATGAGCGCCAGCCGCCGGGTGAGGGTCGAGGGCGTTACCCCGGCCCGCTCCGCCAGATCCGAGGCGGCAAGCTCCGGCGCGGCCTGGTACTGCCGCAGAATGCGCCGATCCACATCATCAAGCATGATTTCTCCGATGATCCGCCATCTTGCGAATGCTCGCCTTTCATCTTTCCAAAAATACTCAAAGAACGCAAACGCTCTCACCGGCGCCGGGATAGAACACACTACAGTCTAAAAAAGGAGACAGACATGCGCGTGTATTACGACCGCGATTGCGACATCAACCTGATCAAGGACATGAAGGTGGCCATTCTGGGCTATGGCTCCCAGGGGCACGCCCATGCGCTGAACCTGCGCGACAGCGGTGCCAGGAACGTCGTCGTCGCCCTGCGCGAGGGCAGCCCGTCCAAGGCCAAGGCCGAAGGCGAAGGCCTGCAGGTGATGGAGATCGCCGAAGCCGCCGCCTGGTGCGACCTGATCATGTTCACCATGCCCGACGAATTGCAGGCCGACACCTACCGCAAATACGTGCACGACAACCTGCGCGACGGCGCGGCCATCGCCTTTGCCCACGGCCTGAACGTGCATTTCGGCCTGATCGAGCCCAAGCCCGGCGTCGACGTGCTGATGATGGCCCCCAAGGGCCCCGGCCACACCGTGCGCGGTGAATATGTCAAGGGCGGCGGCGTGCCCTGCCTCGTGGCGGTCCACAACGACGCCTCGGGCCGCGCGCTGGAGATCGGCCTGAGCTATTGCTCCGCCATCGGCGGCGGCCGCTCGGGCATCATCGAGACCGATTTCAAGGAAGAGTGCGAAACCGACCTCTTCGGCGAACAGGCGGTGCTCTGCGGCGGTCTCGTGGAACTGATCCGCATGGGCTTCGAAACCCTGGTCGAGGCAGGCTATGCCCCCGAGATGGCCTATTTCGAATGCCTGCACGAGGTGAAGCTGATCGTCGACCTGATCTACGAAGGTGGCATCGCCAACATGAACTACTCGATCTCGAACACCGCGGAATACGGCGAATACGTCTCTGGCCCGCGCATCCTGCCCTATGACGAGACCAAGGCACGCATGAAGGCGGTTCTGGACGACATCCAGCAAGGCCGCTTCGTGCGCGACTGGATGGCCGAATGCGCCGTGGGCCAGCCGTCCTTCAAGGCGATCCGCCGCAACAACGACGCGCACCAGATCGAAGAGGTCGGCGCCAAGCTGCGCGAGATGATGCCGTGGATCTCCGCCGGCAAGATGGTCGACAAGGCCAAGAACTGAGCCTCGTCCGACACCCCCGGTCCCGCGCGGCGACGCGCGGGACCGACCCGCCTGCGCGGCACCGCCGCGAGGCGCGCCCGGTCGGGCGCGACGAGCGGCCCCCTCGGGCCCCCGTCTGGCCCCCCTCAGGCCGTCGCCGCCGAGACCTCGGCCACGATCCCGTCCACCACCTGCAGCAGCAGCGTCTCGTCCTCGCATTCCGCCATCACGCGGATCAGCGGCTCGGTGCCCGACTTGCGGATCAGCAGGCGGCCCTTGCCGACCAGCGTGCCCTCGGCCTCGGCAATCGCCGCCTTCACGCGGACATCCTCCAGCGGCTGCTGACCGTCGCCATAGCGCACGTTCTTCAGCAATTGCGGCACCGGCTCGAAGCTGCGGGTCAGGGACGAGGCCGAGGCACCGGTGCGCACCATCTCGCACAGGAATTGCAGCCCCGCCATCAGGCCGTCACCGGTGGTGGCGAAATCGGTCATGACGATATGGCCCGACTGTTCGCCGCCAAGGTTGTACCCGCCCGCGCGCATGGCCTCGACGACATAGCGGTCGCCGACCCGGCTGCGCTCCAGCCGCAGGCCGCGGCCTTCAAGGAACCGTTCAAGCCCCAGGTTCGACATCACAGTGGCCACCAGCGCCCCGCCCCGCAGCCGGTCCTCGGCGGCCCAGCGGGCGGCGAGCAGCGCCATGATCTGGTCGCCATCGGCCACCTGGCCGGTCTCGTCGATCAGGATGATCCGGTCGGCATCGCCATCCAGGCACAGCCCCACATCCGCACCGTGGCGCACCACCGCCTCGGCCGCCGTCTGCGGCTTGGTCGAGCCGCAGCCATCGTTGATGTTCAGCCCGTCCGGCGCCACCCCCAGCGGGATCACCTCGGCCCCCAGTTCCCACAGCACCTCGGGCGCGGCGCGGTAGGCCGCGCCGTTGGCGCAGTCCACCACCACCTTCATCCCGTCCAGCCGCAGCCCGTTGGGCAGGGTCGACTTGACCCGCTCCTGATAGCGGAAGCGGCCGTCATCGACGCGCCGGGCGCGGCCGATATTGTGCGGCTGGGCCGGGCGGACGCCGGCCTCGACCAGCGCCTCGATCTCGGCCTCGACGGCATCGGACAGCTTGAACCCGTCAGGACCGAAGAACTTGATCCCGTTGTCATCGGCGGGGTTGTGGCTGGCGGAGATCATGATCCCCAGGTCGGCCCGCATCGACGGTGTCAAAAGCCCCACCGCCGGTGTCGGCACCGGGCCCAGCAGCAGCACGTTCATGCCCGTGGAGGTCAGCCCGGCGGTCAGCGCGTTTTCGAACATGTAGCCCGACAGCCTGGTGTCCTTGCCGATCACCACGCGGTGCACGCCGCCACGTTCGTTGCGGAAATGCCGCCCCACCGCCGCGCCGATCATCACTGCCAGTTCGGCGGTCATGGGAAAGGTGTTGGCGGTGCCGCGAATGCCGTCGGTTCCGAATAGTTTACGCATCAATACTGTCTCCATCTGTCACGGCCTGCCAGAGCGTCAGCGCCTGGCGTGTTTCAGCCACATCATGCACCCGCAGCATCTGGACTCCCTGGCCGATGGCATGCAGCGCCACGGCCAGCGATCCCGGCACCCGGGCCGAGGCCGGGTTGGCGCCGGTCAGCGTGCGGATGAATCCCTTGCGCGACGCGCCCAGCAGCACCGGGCAGCCCAGCCCGTGAAACAGCGCGATGCCGTTGAGAAGCTGCAGGTTGTGCATCACGCGCTTGCCAAAGCCGATGCCGGGATCGACGAGGATCCGCCTGCGCGGAATGCCCAGCGTTTCCAGCATCGCCACCTGCGCAGCAAGGAAATCGTACACGTCCAGCAGGACGTCGTCATAGCGCGGATCGTCCTGCATGGTCTCGGGATCGCCCTGCGCATGCATCACGCAGACCGGCAGGCCCTTCGCCACGCAGAACCGCGCCAGCGCCGGATCATGAGTAAAGCCAGACACGTCGTTGACCAGCACCGCCCCGGCCGCGTGCGCGGCTTCGGCCACCGCGGCCTTGCGCGTGTCGATCGAGACCGGCACCGGCACGTCGTGGCGCAGCGCACGGATCACCGGTTCGATCCGGGCGATCTCGGCTTCGGCGGGAACGGTCAGCGCGCCGGGGCGGGTGCTTTCGCCGCCCACATCGATGATGTCGGCCCCGGCCTCGGCCATGGCCAGCGCGTGGTTGACCGCCTGCACGGCCGAGCCGTGGCGGCCGCCATCGGAAAAGCTGTCGGGCGTGACATTGAGGATGCCCATGATCCGCGGCACGTCCATCGTCAGCCCCGCCAGCGGCGGACGCGGGCGCGACAGCGCCGCGCGCCAGGTGTCCGGAATGCCGTCCAGTCCCACACGCTCTGGTGCCGCGCCGCGGCGCAGGCACAGCGCTTCGGCAAACCACTGCCTGCCCCCGGCCAGCGGCAGGGCGTCGGGCGGGCGCGGCAGGTCGCTGCGCGCAATGGGCCGGAAATAGGCGGTCATTGCGATTCCCTGACCGATCCGGACCCGCTTGGCAAGCCTCTCAGAAGAGCGTGTCGCCGCACTCGGCGCGGCGCTGCGGCACGGTGCCGCGCGCCGGCAGATCGCCGCCGATCACCAGCAGTTCGCAGGCCTCCATCTCGGCGGCAAACCAGGCCACCAGAGCCGCCAGGTCGCGCGTCTGCCCCTGCGGCACCGTGGTGGCATCCAGCACGATCTTGGACGGGGCCCAGACGCAGATCTGGCCGTTCTTCATCGCCCAGTCCAGTTCGGTGCGCGTGGCCACCACCTTGCAGCGCGCATCCCGCGCCGCCAGCATCCAGCCGTTCTGTTCGATGGCCAGCAGGTCGATCCGGCGCTGTGTCATCCGGTGGCCGGTCTGCGGCGCGGGCAGATCGGGGGCGCCGACGCAAAGGATCACCGGTGCGGCCTGCGCCTCCAGCGCGTCGATCCAGCCCGGCAGGCGGGGATCGGCAATGGCGGCATTGGACAGGTAGACCACCCGCGGGTGCGGCCGGGCCGACGCCGCCTCGTTCGCCAGTTCGGTCAGGTGCGGCGCGCCGTCGCGGCGCGCGCGCACGATCTCGACCCCCAGCGCGCCGGGGCCGCGATCCAGCTTTTCGATCCGCACGAAGGCGCGCAGCGCCTGCGGTTCCAGCAGGATGCGTTCGGCGATGCGTTCCGCCAGGGTTTCCAGCAGGTTCAGCCGTTCGGCGGCCAGTTCGTGGGTGATCGCCTCGGTCACGCGGTCGTAGGACAGGATGCGATCGACATCGTCGTCCAGCGGTCCGGTAAAGGGGATCACCTCGACCACCACGTTGAACCGCACCCGCTGCTTGGTGCCGCGTTCGGCCTGAAACGCGCCGATCTCGACCTCGACAATGTGGTCGCGCAGGCTGATGCGGTCATGCGGGGTGTCGCCCGCCGTGGCGATGGACCGCTCGGACGGATGCGCAAAGGCAAGCCGGATTTCGCTGGACATGGGGGTTCCTCCTGCCGGTCGCCCGGGTCTAGAGGAGGCACGGGCCAAGGTAAAGAACGCCGCCGCCGGTTGGCGGACCAAATGCGACCTCCGGGCCCCGCAGGCCCCGGTCAGGGCCGGTAGAACAGATGCACCCCATAGCGCGCGGTGCGCGAGAAGCTGCGCGCCCAGCGCGGGCTGACCGCGGTGGTGTGGTAATAGGTCGCCCCCTTGGTCAGCGGCCGGTCGGCCCCGGCCAGCATGACCCGCGCCACCTTGCCCACCTGGTCCCAGGCGGCGGGTTCGGCGACGTTCTCGGGCCGACCATCGCAGGTATAGGTGAACTGGCACGCGAACTTGCGCCCGGTGCCCTGGTTGATCACGCCGCAGACCGAATTCGGAAAGCGCGGGCTGTCGACGCGGTTCAGGATCACCTCGGCCACCGCGAACTGGCCCTTGACGGTCTCGCCGCGGGCCTCGAAATACAGCGCCTCGGTCAGGCAGCGCCATTCCGAGCCGCCCGAGGCGCGGGGCTGGGCGTTGAGCCAGGACAGATCATAGCGCGGACGGCCCCGCGTGGCGGCGGGGGCCGCCACCGGCAAGGGGGTGACCAGGCGTTTGAGATGGCCACCGCCGACGCGGCTGAGCGCCTTCTGTTCCAGCCGGAACAACTGGGCGGCGGATTGGCTGAGCTCGGCCCGTGCGGGCATTGCAGGCGACAGAAGCAACAGGCACAGGCTGAGGCAGCGAAGCATCGGGCACACTCGTCTGGTTTCCCGCCCCGGAGGCTGCAACACCGCCCGGAACGCAGAAGGTGTACCGATTCGCAGGCAATCCGTAAACCCTGACGCCCCAAAGGCGGGCCAAAGCCTGCCGAAACGGCCGTCCTAGCCGGCCTTGTCGCGGATGGCCAGTTGCGCCGCGGCCAGCCGCGCCACCGGCACACGGAAGGGCGAACAGCTGACATAGTCCATCCCCACCGAACGGCAGAAGGCGATGGACTCGGGATTGCCGCCATGTTCGCCGCAGATCGACAGCGTCACCCCGGGGCGGCCCTGGCGGCCGCGTTCGGCGCCGATGGCCAGAAGCTCTCCCACCCCTTCGACATCAAGCACGTGAAACGGGTCTTCGGAGAACACGCCCTGCTGCACGTAATCCGACATGAAGCGCCCGGCATCGTCACGCGACAGGCCATAGGTCATCTGCGTCAGGTCATTGGTGCCGAAGGACAGGAAATGCGCATGTGCCGCGATCTCGTCGGCGCGCAGGCAGGCGCGCGGCGTTTCCACCATCACGCCGAGGCGGTAGTCGAAACTGCGCCCGCGTTCCGCGCGCACCGCCGCGGCCACCGCGTCGATCCGCGTGCGCAGCAATTCCACCTCGCGCCTGGCCGAAACCAGCGGCAGCATGATCTCGGGCACCACCGGCGCGGCCTCGGTCGAGGCGTCCAGCGTCGCCTCGAAGATGGCGCGGGCCTGCATGTCGTAGATCTCGGGTACGGTGATGCCCAGGCGCACACCGCGCAGGCCCAGCATGGGGTTGTATTCCCCCATCGCCTCGACCCGGCGGGTCACGTCGGAGACCGGCAGGTCCAGCGCCTCGGCCAGGTCGCGCAGACCGGTACGGTCATTGGGCAGGAATTCGTGCAACGGCGGATCGAACAGGCGGATGCAGACGGGCAGCCCCTCCATGATCCGGAACAGCTCGGTGAAATCGGCGCGCTGCATGGGCAAGAGCAGCGCCAGCGCGGCCTGGCGGTCTTCGGGCGCGTCGGCAAAGATCATCTCGCGCATGGGGGTCAGCCGGTCGGCTTCGAAGAACATGTGCTCGGTCCGGCACAGCCCGATGCCCTGGGCGGCAAAGTTGCGCGCGGTGGCGGCATCTGCGGGCGTGTCGGCATTGGCACGCACGCCGATGTCGCGATAGGTGTCGGCCCAGCCCATCAGGGTCTGGAAGGCGTCGTCCAGCGCCGCCTCCACCGTGGCCGGCGCGCCGGCCAGCACCTCGCCCGAAGTGCCGTCGATGGTGATCACGTCGCCTTCGCGGAACACCCGCCCGTCCTCGGCGGTGATCAGGCGGCGCCTGGTCTGGAACCGCATCCGCGCCGCGCCCACCACGCAGGGCAGGCCAAGCCCGCGGCCGATGACGGCGGCATGGCTGGTCATGCCGCCGCGTTCGGTCAGCACGCCGGCGGCGGCGTGCATGCCGCGGATATCCTCGGGCGCGGTTTCGCGGCGCACCAGAATGCAGGCCTCGCCGCGTGCAGCGCTGGCCTGCGCCTCGGTCGAGGTGAAGACGATGCGCCCGGTGGCCGCGCCGGGGCTGGCGGCCACGCCGCGCCCGATCCGGTCACGCGGCGCGCCAGGCGCGATCTGGCGGTGCAGCAGTTCCGACACCGCGCGCGGTTCGATCCGCATCACCGCCTCGGCTTCGGGGATGATACCATCCTCGGCCAGCCGCACCGCGATGCGCACCGCGGCCCGCGGCGTGCGCGCCACGCGCACGCCGTCAAGGATATGCAGGGCCCCGTTTTCGATGGTGAACTCGATCTGCATCTCTTCACGCAGCCGCGCGCGCATCCGCGCGGCATGGTCGGTCAGGGCGGCGAAGGCCTCGGGCGCGGCCTCTTCCAGCGACGGGCCGCGCGGATCGCGGGTGAGGTACAGGCTTTCGGTCCGCCGCACCAGCGCGTCGCGGCCCTGGCTCTGGCGCAGGTAGCGGCCGGTGATCTGGCGCAGGCCGGTTTCCGGGTCGATCAGCTGCAGCACGCCCGAGCCGCATTCGCCGGGGCCGAAGCCCAGCGCCATCTCCTGTACCACAAGGCCAAGCCCGGCATCCACCGGCGCGCCCTTGGCCTGGCGCAGAAGCCGCGCGGTGGTGCCCTCCCAGGCCCGCGCCATGGAGCCCAGGACCTCGGCCAGCTGGCGTTCGGGGTCTTGTGGAAACGGCTCCTCGGCCTCTTCCTCGTAGGCGCGCAGCGCATCCGAAAGGCCGGCCTGGCCCGTGGTCTCGATCTCGTCGAACAGGTCCGGATCCAGCCGGGCGACATGGATCGCATAGGCCTGCACGAAGCGCATGTAGAGCGAGGCCGCCGCCTCGGGCCCGACGCGTTCGGCCATCTCGACATAGCGCGCGTCGTTCATGCCGATGTTCAGGATCGCGCCGGGGCCGCCCCAATCGGAATCCTCCGACGAGGGGCGGACGCAGAACAGCACGCCTTCGGCGAACTGGCCGAGAATCGCGGCGGTGTCGGGCAGCTGCCCCCGTGCGATGGCATGCACCGTGTCGAAGGACAGCGCCACGGTGCGCGGCACCGGCAGATCGAGCCGCACCAGCCGCTGCAGACACTTGGCCCGACCGCCATGGGTGGGGGTGGTGACAGGGGCGTCGGCGGTGATCAGGGTGACATGAGGATGGTCGGGCATGGGCTTTCTGCGCTGCGGCAAGCTGTTGGAGCCGCAGCATAACAAGCCGCGGGCCGCTGGCAAGGCGGCATGCGCGCGCGGTGTCGGCCGGCGTGCCGCCGGTGCCTGTTTGCCCTTGTCCGTGACTGTCTCGCTTTCTCTTTCCCCTCTCCCTGACCCTCTCCCCCAAGCGGAGAGGGGATCCGTTGCGCGGGACGGGGACGTTGTGCCCGGTTTGCAGGGGCCGGAAGGCCGGGCCAGGGTGATCGCGTGCCGCCTGTCGCTCCCCTCTCCCCTTGGGGGAGAGGGTCAGGGTGAGGGGAGGACATGGGCAGGCAAGCGGGACAAGGTCCGCGCCCTGGGGGGCACGGCCCTCCGTCAGCCCTCCAGGCGCGTCAGATCGGCCACCTGCAGGCAGGTCCGGCGGATGCGCGACAGCAGGTTCAGGCGGTTGCGTCGCACCACCTGGTTGTCGGCATTCACCTGCACCGCTTCGAAAAACGCATCCGTCGGGGCGCGCAGGGCGGCCATGGCCTCCATCGCGGCGGCGAAATCCTCGGCTTCCATGGCCCCGGCGATCCGCGCCTCGGCGGCATCGAGCGCGTCGAAGAGGGCGGTTTCGGCGGCGTCCTCGGCGAACTTGCGGTCCGCGCCATAGGAGTACTCCACCCCGTCCTTTTCCTCGGCCTGGGTCAGGATGTTGTTGGCGCGCTTGAAGCCCTGCACGAGGTTCTCGCCATCCTCGGCACCCAGGAAGGCCTGCAACGCCTCGGCGCGCTTGACCAGCAGGCTGAGATCGTCACGGTTGGGCATCGCGAGACAAGCGTCGATCACGTCATGCCGGATGCCATCCTCGCGCAGGTGGACCTTGAGCCGGTCGTGCAGGAAGCCCAGCAGGTCGTCGCTGGTATCGGGCGTGTGGTCGCGGACCTGCGCGATCCAGTCCGGCCCGTCGCCGTCGAACCGGTCGACGATGGTGCGCACCGCGGCGCCGAACACGCCGTGACGGGCGATTTCGGCCAGGAGTTCCTCTTTCAGATCGTCCGCATCGCTGGCGGCCGGGGCGATCTGGTGGCGCAGGAGTTGCGCGTCGATCAGCCGGTCGAGATGCAGGCGCAAGCCGTTGGTCAGCACCAGCCGGATCACGCCCAAAGCGGCGCGGCGCAGGGCAAACGGATCCTTCGAGCCGGTGGGTTTCTCGTCGATGGCCCAGAAGCCGGTCAGCGTGTCGAGCTTGTCGGCCAGCGCCACCGCCACCGAAACCGGCGCGGTGGGCACGTCGTCCGAGGGGCCCAGCGGCGCATAATGCTCCTGACAGGCGGCGGCCACCGCGTCGGGCAGGCCTGCGGCCTGCGCGTAATACCGCCCCATAAGCCCCTGCAATTCGGGGAATTCGTAGACCATTTCCGAGGCGAGGTCGGCCTTTGCCACCTCGGCCGCCTGCGCGGCCAGATCGGCATCGGCCCCCACCATCGGCGCGATCTTGCGCGCAAGGGCCGCGATCCGGGCGATACGCGCCGCCTGCGAGCCCAGCTTGCGGTGGAAGGTCACGTTTTCCAGCCGCGCGGTCCAGGCGGTCAGGCCCTCGGCCGTGGCCACCCGAAGATCGTTTTCCCAGAAGAACTTGGCGTCCGACAGCCGCGCCGCCAGCACCTTCTGGTTGCCCTGAAGGATCGTGGCGCCGTGATCGGCGGTTTCCACGTTGGAGACGGTGATGAACTTCTCGATCCGCCCGCTTCCCGGGTTGCGCACGGAAAAGAACTTCTGATGTTCTTTCATCGAGGTCTGCAGCACCTCGGGCGGCAGGTTCAGGAAATCGGCCCCGATCTCGCCCATCAGCACCACCGGCCATTCGACCAGCCCCGCTACCTCGCGCAGAAGACCGCGGTCTTCCACCACCTCCAGCCCCCGGGCAAAGGCAAGGGTGGTGGCGTCGTTCCAGATTGCCTCGGCGCGCTCGTCCGCGGACAGGATCACATGCGCGCGCTTGAGCCGCGTCTCGTAATCGGCAAAGGAGGTCACATCGAACGGCCCGTCGCCCATGAAGCGGTGGCCCTCGGTGGTCTGGCCGGACGTGACCCCGTCCACCTCGAACGCGACCACCTGGTCGCCGGTCTCGTCCGACAGCAGGCACAGGATGCGGTGCAGCGGGCGCACCCAGCGCAGACCGCCCGCGCCCCAGCGCATGGATTTCGGCCAGGGAAAGCCGCGGATCGTCTTTTCCAGCTGTTCGGCCACGATCTCGGCCGCCGGGCGGCCCGGCGTGATCACGGTGGCGTAGTAGAAGCTGCCCTTCTTTTCCTCGCGCTCTTCGAGGTCTTCCCGCGCCACGCCCGCACCGCGCAGAAAGCCCTCCAGCGCCTTTTCGGGCGCGCCCACCTTGGGGCCGCGGCGTTCCTCGCGCAGGGTGGGGGAGCCGGCGGACAGCCCCTCGACAAAAAGCGTCAGCCGGCGCGGCGTGGCAAAGGCCCGCGCGCCGCGGTAGGTCAGCCCGGCCTCGACCATGCCGTCGGTCATCAGCTTGCGCAGGTCTTCGGCCGCCTTGCCCTGCATGCGCGCGGGGATTTCTTCGGAGAAGAGTTCGATAAGAAGGTCGGGCATGGCTCACCTCTGGTCAGTCGCGGGCGTGTTAGCCTTCCCGTGTCGCGGGGTCCAGTCCCGGCGGCGGCCGGCCGGGCGGCGCGCGCCGTTGCGCGATCCGGAACAATCGCGCCTGTTGCCGGAAAATGTTGCCAACATGGCAACGCCTGGCGGAAACCGCTTGGCCACGGGGCCGGATCGCGCCACAAATCGCCCGAGTGTAACGGTGTTTCGGGGGAACGAGTGGTGCCGATTGTTGGAAGCATTGAAAACGACACGCTGGTGGGAACGGATCTGGCGGACTGGCTGGACGCGCTTGCGGGCAATGACACGATCTATGGCCAGGGCGGCGAGGATTCGATTGTCGCGGGCAGCGGCGATGACACGGCGTTCGGCGGCGACCAGGACGACTGGCTGTCCGGCGGCATCGGTGACGATCTGCTGCTGGGCGGCACCGGCGACGACTCGGTGGTGGGGGAAAACGGCAACGACACGCTGGATGGCGAGGCCGGGTATGACACGCTGAGCGGCGGGGCGGGAGACGACTGGCTCAAGGGCGGCGCGGGCCAGGACCTGCTGCTGGGCGATGACGGCTACGACACGCTGGAGGGCGGTGCGGGCCGCGACGTGCTGCAGGGCGGTGCCGGGGCGGATTCGCTGCGCGGCGGAGACGAGGCGGACCTGCTGCGCGGCCAGGCCGGGGCGGACCGGCTGTTCGGCGAGGATGGCGATGACCGCATCCTGGGCGGTGGCGGCGGCGACACGATCTATGGCGGCGATGGCGACGACCGCGTGAACGGGCAGCGCGGCCATGACGTGATCTTTGACGGGATCGGCGACAACCTGATGCGCGGCGGCGCGGGGGACGATCTGATCGCCTCGGGCGCAGGACGGGACAGCCTGTTCGGCGGCAGCGGCAATGACACGCTGGATGGCGGGACGGGCAACGACCTGTACCGCCTCGGCGCGGGCGAGGACGTGGTGATCGCGCGGGAGGGGATCGACAGGATCCGGCTGGCGGATGGCGACGGCGCGCTGAACGTGGTGCGCGATTTCGACGTGGCGCAGGACATTCTGGACATGCGCGCCACCACGGGCGCGGTGGAATGGACCGCCTTCACCGGCCGCAGCTTTTCCCAGACCAACGTGCTGAACGGCGCGGTGCATGACGGCATTTATGTCACCTCCGGCTCGGGCGTGGGCATCTACCTTCTGGATGTGACGGTGGAGGCCTTCGAGGCAAGCGACGCGCTGCGCGTGGCGCGCGGCGTGGCCACCGAAGGCGATGACAGCCTGCCGGGCACGGATGGCGATGACCGCATCGCCGCGCTGGACGGCAACGACACGGTGGAGACGGGCGCGGGCAACGACACCGTAAACTCCGGTCCGGGCGACGATCTGGTGTTCCTCGGTGCCGGCGACGACGTTCTGGCGTATGGCAGCAGCGGATTCGACACAGTTTATGGCGGGGCCGGCAATGACGACATCCGCGGCTTCAGCGCGGCGCTGGTCTTTGGCGAAGACGGCAACGACACGCTGAGCGGGGACGAGGTGCATGGCGGCACGGGCGACGATGTCATCTTTGGTGCCTACGCCCCGTCCGACAACGTGCTTTACGGCGACGAAGGCAACGACACGATCAATGGCGGCCCGGGCGGCGATGACAGCATGTATGGCGGCGACGGGGACGATCTGATCACCGATTCCGGCGGCTATTCCCCGTCGGGCATGAACGACCTGCTGGTGGGCGGCGCGGGCAATGACACGCTGAATGGCGGGGCCGGGTTCGACGTGTTGATGGGTGGCGACGGCGACGACATGCTGTTGTCGGTGCGAACCGCTTTCTACGAGGCCGGCGTCGGCAGCACCATCTTCTCGGGCGCGTCGATGACGGGCGGCGCGGGGGCGGACGTGTTTGCCTTCACCACGTTCAACTTTGCAACCGTGACGGATTTCGAGGACGGGATAGACCTGCTGGACATCACCCGCCTGACCGACGTCGACGACATCAGCGACCTGACGCTGGTGCAGGAGGGTGCGGATGTGCGGATCTCTTACGGCACGTATTTTTCGATCTCCGGGACCGAGCTTCCGGTCTCTGTCGCCCGGCTTCTGGACACGGATCTGAGCGTGCTGGGCAACGACGACTTCCTCTTTGCCTGAGGGGGCGTTGTCGAACGCCCTGCCTGGCTTTCCCCCTGCCTGGCTTTCCCCCTGCCTCACCCTTCCCCCCTCCCTCACCCTCCCCCTGACAGGGGGAGGGGATCCGTTGCGCTTGCGGGAATGGTGTGTCTTCGGGGCAAAGCGGCGCTCTGCCCCCTCACCCTAACCCTCTCCCTCAAGGGGAGGGGGGATGTGTTGCGCGGAGGTGGTGCGCGGCGTGCTCAGTTCGTGTCGCGCTCGGGGCAGTCGTCACCAAGGGGCGTGCCGTCATAGGCCTTGTCGCCGCAATCGTTGACCTCGTGCCAGACATAGCCACGGCCATCGTCGGTGATGGCGACCACCCGGTCGATGCCGAATTCGCGGTTGCGTTCGCTGACAAAGACCAGCGCGGTGCCGGCGTCGATCTGTGCGCCGATCGCCTCGGCGTCGAAGCAGTCGAACCAGCCCGGTGCCACGCGCGGCTCGCCGCCGTCATAGAGCTCGTAGGTCTCGGTCAGCATCGGGATCGACATCGGCGTGGTGAAACAGGCGCGGTAACGGATGGGCGAACTGTCGGCGTCGATGGCCTGGAAATCGTCGGCGATGATCGGTTCGGGCACGCCCGTAACCACCGAGGTGAGCGTCACGTCGCCATGGCCCGAGGCCGGGATTTCCTCGTAAAAGTGATACACCTGCAGGTAATACACGGCCACACCGGCCACCAAACCACTCAGCACAATCGCCCCCGCCAACACCTTGCCACTGGTCATGTGTCTTGTCCAAAGCACAGGCGATTGCCTGCAAGGTCTTCTACCACGATTTCGCGCATGCCGTATACCGTGTCGACCGGCCCGGCGACCGATACGCCTGAGGCCGCCAGGGCCTGTGCCAGCGCATCCACGTCGTCGTTGTGGAAATAGGCGCGCCATCCCGGCGAAGGTGCCGCGTCAGGGCCATGCCAGGCGTCGACGAACACCACCGCGGCGTCGCGCTTGAAGATGCCGAACTGCGCCCGGTCGCCGCCCTCTTCGGCGATGGCGAACCCCATGATTTCGGTCCAGAACGCCCGGGCGGCGGGGTAGTCGCCCACCCGCAGGACGGGGATGGCGGAGGTCAGCGTCATGCCGCGTGCCCGCCCGCTTCGGTCTGGACGAAGGCATCGGCGCACATCTTGGCCAGCGCCCGCACCCGGCCGATATAGCCCTGCCGCTCGGTCACGGAAATCACCCCGCGCGCGTCCAGCAGGTTGAAGATGTGCGACGCCTTGATGCACTGGTCATAGGCGGGATGCGCCATCACGATGCGCTTGCCGGTCTTCGGATCCTCGTACGGCTGGTCCAGGATGCGCGCGCATTCGGCTTCGGCCTCTTCGAAATGGCGCAACAGCACGTCGGTATCGGCCACGTCGAAATTCCAGCGCGAATATTCCTCTTCGGTCTGGCGGAATATGTCGCCGTATGTCAGCGCGATCGGCGTCTGCGGATCGTTGAAGGGCATGTCCATCACGTGGTCGATGCCCAGCACATACATCGCCAGCCGTTCCAGCCCGTATGTCAGCTCGCCCGAGACCGGGTGGCAGTCATGCCCGCCGACCTGCTGGAAATAGGTGAACTGGCTGACTTCCATACCGTCACACCAGACCTCCCATCCCAGGCCCCAGGCGCCAAGGGTGGGGCTTTCCCAGTCATCCTCGACAAAGCGCACGTCATGCAGCGCCATGTCGATGCCGATGGCGCGAAGCGAGCCGAGATACAGCTCCTGCAGGTCCGGCGGCGAGGGTTTGATGATCACCTGGTACTGGTAGTAATGCTGCAGGCGGTTCGGGTTCTCGCCATAGCGCCCGTCAGTGGGGCGGCGCGAGGGCTGCACGTAGGCGGCGGCCCAGGGTTTCGATCCCAGCGAGCGCAGCGTGGTGGCCGGGTGGAAGGTGCCGGCCCCCACCTCCATGTCATAGGGCTGCAGGATCGCACAGCCCTGCGCCGCCCAATAGGTCTGAAGGCGCAGAATGATCTCCTGGAAACTGCGCGGCTTTTGCGGACTTTCGGTCATTCCGGGCTCTCCTGTCACACGCGCCTGATTACGGCGGGGCTGTCCCGTGGTCAATCGAGGCTCGCGGAAATTTGGGCGTGCAACCGGGCATCCATCTGATATGAATGCCGCAATGAGAAACAAAGACCTTCCCAGCCCGGGGGCGACAACAGGATGATTTCAAGACTGATTGCACTATTGGCGGTGATCTGGCTGTGGGGCGTGCCGGTTCAGGCGCAGGCACCCGACGATATCGTCTATATCCAGGTGCAGGCCCGCACCAGCCTGACCGGGGCGCAGGACGGCGTGCGCGACTTTGCCGAACGGTTCGAGAACGTCAACGGCTTTGCGCTGGGCGGCGGCTGGTACGGTGTGGCGCTGGGCCCCTACCGGCGCGACGAGGCGACGCAGCTTCTGGCCGATCTGTTGCGCGCGCGCCAGGTGCCGGCGGATGCCTATATCGAGGACACCCGCGCCTATGGTCAGCAGTTCTGGCCCATCGGCGCACAGCCGGCCCGCGCACCGCAACCGGTGCCGCAGACGGCCAGCCCCGCCCCGGCGGCCGGCGGAACCGGCAACCAGGCGCGGCCCGAGCCGCAGGCGCAGGCCGAGCCGCCCGCCCCCGAGCCCGCCCCCGAGATCGTCGACGAAACCCCGCGCGAGGCGCGCGCCAGCGAACGCGCGCTTGACCGCGACCAACGCATGGCGCTGCAGATCGCGCTGCAATGGGCGGGCTTCTACAATGCCGGGATCGACGGCGCGTTCGGACGCGGCACCCGCCGCGCCATGCAGGACTGGCAGCGTGCCAACGGGTTCGAGCCCACCGGCGTCCTGACCACCCTGCAGCGGGCGGAACTCCTGCGGCAGTACAACGCCGTGCTCGACGGGATGGACCTGCAGGTCTATGCCGATCCCCGGGCGGGCATCTCGATCGAACTGCCGCTGGGCGCGGTGGCGTTCGACCGCTACGAGGCCCCGTTTGCCCTGTTCGGCCCCAGGGGCGAGTTGCAGGCGCGTGCGCTGCTGATCAGCCAGCCCGGCGACCGCAACACCCTGAACGGGCTTTACGAAATCATGCAGACGCTGGAGATCGTGCCGATCGAGGGCGCGCGCGAGCGGCGGCGCGACGGCTTCGTGCTGACCGGCGCCAATGACCGCATCGTCAGCCATACCGAGGTGCGGCTGCTGCGGGGCGAGATCAAGGGCTTTTCGCTGATCTGGCCCGCCGGGGACGAGGAACGCCGGAGCCGCATCCTGACCCGGATGCAGGACAGCTTTACCGTCATCGACGGGGTGCTGGATCCGGCCGCCGTCAGCGATGACGGCCAGACCGTCGACCTTGTCTCGGGGCTGAAGATCCGCCAGCCGCGGCAGACCGCATCGGGTTTTTTCATCGACAGCGTCGGGCGCGTCCTGACCAGCAGCGCGGGCGTCGAGGGCTGTGCCCGCGTCACGCTGAACGGCGTGCACGAGGCGCGCGTGGTCGCCTCGGACGCCGCGCTGGGCCTTGCCGTGCTGCGCCCGGAAGAGCGGCTGGCCCCGCGCGGCGTGGCCGCCTTCAACGCCGCCGCCCCGCGCATCCAGGCCGAGATCGCCGTGGCCGGCTTTTCCTTTGGCGGCGTGCTGACCGCGCCGACGCTGACCTTTGGCACGCTGGCCGATCTGCGCGGGCTGGCGGGCGAGGAAGATGTCAAGCGTCTGCAACTGGCCTCGCTGCCCGGCGATGCGGGCGGGCCGGTCTTCGATGCCGGCGGGGCCGTGGTGGGCATGCTGCTGCCGCGGGACGAGTCCGGCAGCCGGGTGCTACCCGAAGGTGTCAGCTTTGCCGCCAAGACCGACCGCATCCTGGAATTCCTGGGCCGTCAAGGGCTGAACCCGGTGGCGGGCGAAAGCGCCGGGGCCATCGCGCCCGAGGATCTGACCGCGCTGGCCGCGGACATGACGGTGCTGGTCAGCTGCTGGGATTGACCGCTCAGAACGCCTTGCGCCCGCCGCGGATCATCCCCCAGAGCCCGCCGAGCAGCGCGAGGACAACCGCCACCCCGGCCCAGCCGGCCAGCAGGCCGGTGCCGGTAAAGACCGCGCCTTCGAAGGTCAGCGGCATCGCCATCTTGTATTCGCCACGGGTGCGCTGGACGATCTCGCCGTCCATCAGATAGGGGGCCAGCCGGACCCGGCTGAACGGACCCGCCTGCTGGAGCGCCGCCAGCGCCTCGCTCAGCCGGTCGTGCCGGGCGATGTCCTGCGCCATGTTCTGCGCCTGCGTGGCGCTCAGCCGGCCCTCGGCCGCCAGTTGCGTCAGCAATTCGTCCAGGCTGAGCCCGACCTTCGCCGCGTCCATCTCGTAGCGTTGGACCTGGCGGGCCAGTTCGTCCACCGCGCCGCCCAGGCGCTGCACGTATTGCTGCGAAAACTCCGGAAACTGCGAGCCGCCGACGCCCCCCGCCAAGGCCCCGACGATTGTCATCGCACGAAAGATCATGCCTGCCCCTACCCCTTGACCAGTGCCGTCGTCACCGCGGTCTGAAGCGCGCGCATGTCCGCCCGGCTCACGCATCTGTCGTAGACCGCCACCACAGTGTAGCCTGTCCCGTAACTGGCTGCAAAGCTGCCGCCATCCCCCGGCCCGAAAAGAAAACAGACGAGGCCGAAATGCCAATAGGTCCGCGCGCCGGTCTCGTCGCTGCGTGTCAGCGTGCCCAGGCCATAGGCGGCCCCCCGCGGCAGCCGGGCAAAGGGCGGACCGAAGGGCCTGCCGGCCAGACGGTCGTGGTGAAAGCGGGCATACGCTTCGGGCGACATCTGCCAGCCGCCAAACGGCCCGTACCCGCCCAGCAGAGGCGACAGCCGCGCGTCGAGGTCCAGCCTGCGGACGCAGGCCTCGGGATAGGGGTTGCCTGTCAGCGCTTCGATCACCACGCCCAGCACGGCATAGTTTTCGTTGTTGTACGCATAGGCGGAGGCGGTCCCGTCCAGCCGGCCCCGATCCCGCGCCAGCGCGCGGGCGGTGACCTCGGCCCAGCGCGGGGCGGGATCGCCGCGCCAGCGCGCCATCCGCCATTGCGTCCCATCGCGGGTCAGCCCGCTGGTATGGGTGACCAGCTGCGCCAGCGTCACGCTTGCGTCTGTGTCGAGAATGTCGGACAGCGCCATGTCCCAGCGTGCCAGGCCGTCATCGACAAGATCGGCCAGGCAGAGCGCCGTGATCGCCTTGGACAGGCTTTGCAGGTTGGCCGGTGCGTCGGTGGCCCGTCCACGCGCCACCCGCGCCGTGATGGCGCCGTCCTTGAGCAGCACAAGCGCCCCGGCGGCAACGCCCGCCTCGGCCATCCATCGGTCAAAGGCCGCGGTGATCCGCGCCGCCGGGTCGGCCTGCGCCGCGGCGTGGGCCAGGCTCAGCCCGGCGACAAGCGCCAGCAGCACGCGCCACGGCAGGCTCATGCCCCCTGCCCCGACCGGGCCTGCACCCAGGCGGCGATATGCGCTGCCGCCTGAGATGCCTGCAGCCGCGTCACGTCGAGCCGCAACACGGCGTCGCCGCCGCGTTCCATCAGCGGGCGGCCCTGACGGTTGCCGGGGAACATGTCGGAATCGCGCGGTTTGCGCTGCGCGGCGCGGCCCGCGCTCTGGATGCGGCGGGCGTTTTCGTCGGGATCGCACAGCAGCGTCACGAGGTACAGCGGCGTGCCACGCGCCTGCGCCAGCGCCTCCAGCGCGTCCCAGCATTCGGCCCCCCAGACCGAATCCGCCGCATGGGCGTTGGTCAGCACCACCGGCACCTCGGGCGGCAAGGCCAGCACGCGGTCATAGGCGATCTGCCGGACAGCGCGCACGGTGTCGTCAAATTCCGGCGACTTGAACGCGGTCAGCGCGAAGGCGACGTTGTAGATCGAATGGTTGTCCAGAACCCGCGCCCCCAGCAGGGGCGCGAGGGCCTGCGCGATGGTCAGCTTGCCCGTGCCGGGATAGCTGTTGAGATGCACCAGCACAGGCTTATGCCTGTGCGCGCCGGTAGATCTGCGCGATGCGCGCAACCGCCTGTTCCGGCGGCATCTCTTCGCTTTCGCCGGTGCGGCGCGAGGTCAGTTCGACCACGCCGTTCTTCAACCCTCGCGGCCCCACGGTGATGCGCCAGGGCAGGCCGATCAGGTCCATCGTGGCGAACTTGCCGCCCGCGCGTTCGTCGCGGTCGTCGTACAGCGGGTCCAGCCCCAGCGCGATCAGCGACGCCTCCAGCGCCTCGCAGGCGGCATCCGCCTCGGCATCGCCTTGCTTGAGGTTGACGATCCCGCAATGGAAAGGCGTCACACCTTCGGGCCAGATGATGCCGCTTTCGTCATGGCTGGCCTCGATGATCGCGCCCAGAAGCCGCGACACGCCGATCCCGTGGCTGCCCATATGCACCGGCACCTGCGCGCCGGTCTGGTCCTGCACGGTGGCACCCATGGACTCCGAATACTTGGTGCCGAAATAGAAGATCTGCCCCACCTCGATGCCGCGCGCCTCGCGGCGGCGGTCTTCGGGCACCTGCGATTCAAAGAGCGCCTGGTCATGGGTGTCGTCGGTGCGGGCATAGCGCGAGGTGAACTCTTCCAGCACCGCCTGGCACTGGGCCACGTCGTCGAAGTCGATGGCGCGGTCGCCAAAGGTCAGGTCGGTGATCTCGCTGTCATAGAACACGCCGGATTCGCCGGTTTCGGCCAGCACCAGGAATTCATGCGTGTAATCGCCGCCGATGGGGCCCGACTCGGCGCGCATCGGGATCGCCTGCAGGCCCATGCGTTCGTAGGTGCGCAGGTAGCTGACGAGGTGGCGGTTATAGGCGTGCAGCGCGTCCTCTTTGGTCAGGTCGAAATTGTAGCCGTCCTTCATGAAGAACTCGCGCCCGCGCATCACGCCAAAGCGGGGGCGGATCTCGTCACGGAACTTCCACTGCACCTGATACAGCGTCAGCGGCAGGTCCTTGTAAGAGCGCACATAGGTGCGGAAGACGTCGGTGAACATCTCCTCGGCGGTGGGGCTGAACAGCAGGTCGCGGCCATGCCGGTCCTGCATCCGCAGCATTTCCTCGCCATAGCCGTCGTAACGCCCGCTTTCGCGCCACAGGTCGGCGGATTGCAGGGTGGGCATCAGCATGGCGATGTGGCCCGCGCGCGCCTGTTCTTCGTGCACGATGTTTTCGATGTTCTTCAACACCTTGAAGCCCAGCGGCAGCCAGGAATAGATGCCCGACGACGCCTGCTTGATCATGCCGGCGCGCAGCATGTAGCGGTGGCTGACGATCTGCGCCTCGGCGGGCGTTTCCTTCAGGACGGGCAGGAAGTAGCGGCTGAGGCGCATCATTCGTTCCTTTGCAAAGCGGTTTCGCCGCCTTGTCGGACAAACGCGCAGCCTTGGCAAGGACCGCGCGTCGCCGGGCCCCGGAACGGCCCGCCTCACGCCGCCTGACGTCTGCGTGACTGCATCGGTCCGTGCCGTGTGCGGCGGCGTATCCCTTGCATCTGCAACACGGAGGACATGCGATGAACGTTTTCAAGACCACCCTGGCGGCCGCCCTGATGCTGGGCGGCGCGGCGCAGGCCAACACAATCGTCGACATCGCCGCGGGGGATGACCGTTTTTCCACGCTGGTCGCGGCGGTGCAGGCCGCGGGCCTGGCCGAGACCCTGTCGGGCCCCGGCCCCTTTACCGTCTACGCGCCGGTGAACGAGGCCTTTGCCGCCCTGCCCGACGGCACCGTCGAGACGCTGCTGCGGCCCGAGAACAAGGCCCAGCTGACCGACGTGCTGCTGTATCACGTCGATGACCGCGCCCTGCGGTCGACCGATTTTGCGGCGGGGGCGAACTATTACAAGCCGGTGCTGACCTCGGCTCGTCTGTGCATCACCTCGCATTCGGGTGTGACGATTGCCGACGGCACCGGCGAGACCGCCAATGTGGTGATTGCCGACATTCACGCCGACAACGGCGTGATCCATGTCATCGACAAGGTGCTTCTGCCGGGCAACCGCCCCGCCTGCCACTGAACACGCGCGGGCCGGGGGCTGCCCCGGTCCGCTGCACGGACCCTAGACCGGGGACTCGTCCAGCTGCGTGACCCAGAGCTGGTTCAGAAAGGCCAGTTTGGCCACCGCCTGTGCCGTGGTCTCGACCCGCAGGGTGTCGCGCGCCAGCCGCAGGTGGCGTTCGACGGTCGAGGGACGCATGCCCGTGATCGTGACGATGTCGCCCTGCGTCTTGCCGTCGGCGATCCATTGCAGGCATTCGCGCTGGCGGTCGGTCAGCCGGGCCGTGGCCACCGGCAACGGCAACTGGCTGAGCTTCAGATGCGCCATCTGTGCCAGCGTCATCAGCGCGTCGTGATGCGCCGCCCAATGCGCGTCCACCTCGTCCTGCGTGGCTTGCCGGGCCGCGGCCAGCCCCAGCGCGCCCTTGGAGCGCGGCGCACCCACCGGAAAGCTGACGGTATAACCCGCCCGGCCCCGGCCCAGCCTGTCCATCACCGCGATTTCCTGCGGCGAGAGCCGGCCGGCGGCGCGTTCCGCATGCACCCAGCCCCAGGAACACGCCCCCACATTGTCGCGGGTCCAGCGGTAGTCGGCGCTGTGCAGATAGGTGCCGGAGGTGTGGAAGCGGATCACCTGTTCCAGCGCATGGGTCGACAGGAACATCGCGTCGGCGGGATCGCCGATGCTTTGCCCGATGCGGTAGCGGGTATAGCCGTAATTCACCCGCTCGAACCCGAAATCGCGCATCGTCGTGACAAAGCGCTGCCAGGCGGTTTCGATGGTCTCGGCCGCCGCGATGCCGACGGCGCGCGCCAGCGATTCGTCCGGCGGCAGGCCGGGCAGCGCCGGGGGCGCGGACGGACGCGCCTGTCCGGACGGCGCAGAGGGACGTTCGAGGCGACTCATGTCACTATTGCTAGGGCCCCGCGTCAGAATTGTCAGGATGACATGCCGCCCCGCCTTCGGCATGGGCAAAGTCCCGCAGACGCACGGCGCGTCACGCAGATGTGCCCGAAACGACGGGCGGGCCGGGCACGGACAGCTTGCAACCCGCCCCGGATTCGCTCAGGTTCGCTGCGCAAGCAAAAGGAGCACGGGTCATGGCCCTGCCGGTGCAGGATCAGCTGAAATACTGGGGCATCGCCACGGCGGTGTTTGCCATCGTGCTGTGGTTCCTGGGCGACGTGCTTTTGCCCTTCGTGCTGGGCGGCGCGATCGCCTACTGCCTCGACCCCATCGCCGACTGGCTGGAGCGCGCGGGCCTGGGCCGCGGCGCGGCGACGGCGCTGATCACGGTGATGGGCGTCGTGGTCTTCGTGATCCTTGCGCTGGCGGTGATCCCGCTGCTGCTGCAGCAGACGGTGGCGCTCTTCAACATCACCCCGCAACTGGTGCGCGATCTGCAGACCTTTCTGGGCGACCGCTTTCCCAGCATGATGTCCGAAGGCAGCGCGGTGCGGGAATCGCTGGGCTGGCTGGGCAGCACGCTGCGCGACCGCGGCGGCCAGCTGGTGGACACCGCGCTGGCCTCGCTTCTGTCGCTGCTCAACCTTGTGACGCTGGCGATCATCACCCCGGTGGTGGCGGTCTACCTGCTGTTGGACTGGGACAAGCTGGTGGCGCAGATCGACGATCTGGTGCCGCTGGATCACCGCGATGTGGTGCGCGAACTGGCGCGCGAGGTGGACCGCGTGCTGGCCGGGTTCATCCGCGGCATGGGATCGGTGACGCTGATCCTGGGCACTTACTACGCCGTGGCGCTCTGGGCCGTCGGGTTGCAGTTCGGTCTGGTGGTGGGGGTGATTGCGGGCATGCTGACCTTCATCCCCTATGTCGGCGCGATTGTCGGCGGGGTGCTGGCGATCGGGCTGGCGCTGTTCCAGTTCTGGGGCGAATGGGGCTGGATCGTGCTGGTCTATGCCATCTTCCAGTCGGGCCAGTTCGTCGAGGGCAACATCCTGACGCCGCGCCTGGTGGGCAGTTCGGTGGGGCTGCACCCGGTCTGGCTGTTGCTGTCGCTGTCGGTCTTCGGCACGCTGTTCGGCTTTATCGGGTTGCTGGTCGCCGTGCCGCTGGCCGCCGCCATCGGTGTCTTTGCCCGCTTTGCCGGGGCGCAATACAAGGGCAGCCGCCTGTATCTGGGGCTGGTGGGGCGCGGCCCGGAATGACCGCGCCGGAACAGCTGCCCCTGCCCCTGCACGCCAAGCCGGCGCTGGGGCGCGAGGACTATTTCATCAGCGACTCCAACGCTCTGGCCGTGGCCATGCTGGAAGGCTGGCGGCAATGGCCCGACCGCAAGTTCCTTCTGATCGGGCCGGAGGGTGCGGGCAAGACCCATCTGGCGCATGTCTGGGCCGCCGAAAGCGGCGCGCGCATCGTCGCCGCCGCCGATCTGGCCGGGGCCGACATCCCCGCGCTGGCCGACGCCCCGCTGTGCATCGAGGATCTGGACAAGGCCGCCGGCGAACGCTGCATCGAAGAGGCGGCCTTTCACCTGCACAACCTGGTGCTGGCGCAGGGCCATGCGCTGCTTCTGACCGCCTCGGCCCCGCCGCTGCGCTGGCCGCTGGGCCTTCCCGATCTGCAAAGTCGCCTGATGGGCACCCAGCTGGCCGCGCTGAGCGCGCCGGACGATGCGCTGCTGGCCGCCCTGCTGGGCAAGCTGTTCGCCGACCGCCAGACCGTGCCGCCGCCGGACGTGATCCCGTTTCTGGTCCGCCACATGCGCCGCAGCCATGCCGCCGCCCGCGACATCGTGGCCGCGCTGGACGCCGCGGCCTACGCGCGGAAGGTGAAGATCACCCGCACGCTCGCCCGTGAAGTGCTGAGCACGCTTGAACCGCCCGTCCGTCCGCGGCAAGAGTGATCCTGTCATAAAAACGTTGCAGAGGGAGCGGCATATGCCCGACATGACACAGGCAGATTTTCTCAAATCCCCGATCCCCGCTGCGGTGGAGCTTGCCGATTTCGACGCGCAAGGCCCCGGCCGCTTCTACAACCGAGAGCTGAGCTGGCTCGGCTTCAACTGGCGCGTGCTGGAAGAGGCGGAAAACCCCCGCGTCCCGCTGCTGGAGCGGGTGCGCTTCCTGTCGATCTCGGCCGCCAATCTCGACGAGTTCTATACCGTGCGCGTGGCGGGCCTGCGCGAACTGGCGCATGCGGGCAACGCCACCCCGTCCGATGACGGGCTGAGCGCCTCGGAACAGCTGGTGCTGATCGACGAGGACGCCCGCCGCCTGATGGCCGAACAGCAGCGCGTTCTGGGCGTGCTGCGCGGCCTGATGGCCGAGCAGGGCATCTCGATCGTCACCCGCGCCGAACTGGGGGATGCCGATATCGCCCATCTGGCCGACGCCTTTCTGGCGCAGGTCTTTCCGGTGCTCTCGCCGCTGGCCATCGACCCGGCACACCCCTTCCCCTTCATCGCCAACATGGGCTTCTGCCTCGCGCTGCAGCTGGAACGGATGCGCGACGACCGCCCGCTGCAGGCGCTGCTGCCGATCCCGGCACAGATCGACCGTTTCATGCGCCTGCCCGCCCCCGCGGGCGAGCACCGCTTCATCCTGCTGGAAGACGTGCTGCTGCTGCACATTTCCGAACTGTTTCCCGGCTACCGGGTCAAGGACAGCTTCGGCTTCCGCGTGCTGCGCGACAGCGATCTGGAAGTCGAGGAAGAGGCCGAAGATCTCGTGCGCGAGTTCGAGGTGGCGCTCAAGCGCCGCCGCCGCGGCGAGGTGGTGCGCCTGACCGTCACAAGCGGTGCCCCCGACGCCCTGCGCGAGGTGGTCATGCGCGAGTTGCAGGTGCGCGACGAAGAGGTGATCGAACTCGACGGCCAGATCGGCATTGCCGACACCAAGGAACTGGTGATCGACGCGCGCCCCGATCTGCTCTGGCCCGGTTTCACCCCGCGGGTGCCCGAGCGGGTGCAGGATCATGACGGCAACATGTTCCAGTCCATCGCGCAGAAGGACATGCTGCTGCACCACCCCTACGAGACCTTCGACATGGTGGTGCGATTCCTGGCGCAGGCGGCGCGCGATCCCGACGTGGTGGCGATCAAGCAGACGCTCTACCGCACCTCGCGCAACTCGCCCATCGTCGAGGCGCTGTGCGAGGCGGCCGAGGACGGCAAGTCCGTCACCGCGCTGGTGGAACTCAAGGCGCGGTTTGACGAGGCCGCCAATATCCGCCAGTCCCGCCGGCTGGAGCGTGCCGGCGCGCATGTGGTCTATGGCTTTCTCGACTGGAAGACCCATGCCAAGATCTCCCAGGTGGTGCGGCGCGAGGGCGACAAGCTGGTGACCTACACACATTGGGGCACCGGCAACTATCACCCCATCACGGCCAAGATCTACACCGACCTGTCGTTCTTCACCTGCGATGCGGCACTGGGGCGCGATGCGGCGCGGATCTTCAACTACCTGTCGGGCTATGCCAAGCCCGAGGGGCTGGAAAACCTGCTGATCTCGCCCCACACGCTGAAACCCGGCATGATCGAGTTGATCGAGGCCGAGATCGCCCATGCCAAGGCGGGCCGCCCGGCGCAGATCTGGATCAAGATGAACTCACTGATCGAATCCGACATGATCGACGCGCTTTACCGCGCGAGCCAGGGCGGGGTGAAGGTGGATTGCGTGATCCGCGGCATCTGCGGGCTGCGTCCGGGCATCAAGGGGCTGTCCGAGAACATCCGGGTGAAATCCATCGTCGGGCGGTTTCTGGAGCACTCGCGCATCGCGTGTTTCGGCAATGGCCACGGGCTGCCGCATCCGCAGGCCCGGGTGTACATCTCGTCAGCCGACTGGATGGGCCGCAACCTCAACCGCCGGATCGAGACCGGGGTGGAGATCCGCAACGCCACCGTCAAGGCGCAGATCGTCAGCCAGATCATGGCGGCGAACATGGCCGACACGGCGCAAAGCTGGATCGGCAAGCCCGACGGCTCCTTCGTGCGCGCACCGGTGCCCGAGGGCGAATTCGCCTTCAACTGCCACCGCTTCTTCATGGAAAACCCCTCGCTGTCGGGCCGCGGCTCGGCGGGGGCGGCGGACGTGCCGAAACTGACGCATACGGAGTGAAAGCGCCCCGCCAGGGGGGCGCCTTCGGGGGTCAGTGCTGGGCGTCCCGCCACGCGCTGATGGCGTAAATCGCGGCGATGGGGACATAGACCTCGGGTTTGCTCGTGGCCCAGGCCGCGAACAGATGAGTCCCGGCAAGGCCGCAATGCAAGCGGCAGTGGGTGAGGTGGTCCATCAGTTTCTTTTTCATCACAAGATGCTCCTTGAAGTTGAGCATCCGGGCCCGGATGGTTAGCCTCGCTAACAGTCCAAGATATCGGTGAAACGGGACGGAATTTCGTTGCGGCGATGTTGTGGGGCGCGGGGTGCGCCAAGGTGTCGGGAGTTGTGGGAAGTTGTTTGACAAGGTTGCTTTTGGCGCGCTTGTCCGCCGCAAACGGGGCAAGACTTTCACGCAGCAGTCGCTGGCTGTGCGAATATGGGGCGATCCCGGGCGCAAGGCGGATATCTCGCGCATAGAGAACGGCAAGGTCACGCCGCAGGAACAGACCGTGCAGTTCCTGTGCGAAACGCTGGGCATCACCGACGCAGAGATGGAGCCGATCCGCCGGGGCGCGCCGGTGGCGGAGGCCTTGAACCACATCGCGGCCCTGACGCGCGACGATCTGGAATTGCTGGCCTCGCGGTTCGAGATCAGCGGCGCGCATGACCTCTCCGAGGACGCCCTGCGCGAGGTGTTGACGGAGAAGGCCAAGGAATATCGCGCCTATCGGCAGCAGATCGACAGTCTGGACGAACGGGTGGCGGCGATTGCGAACCTCAAGGGGGCGGCGCAGGATGCCGCCGAGCGGCTGGATTTCGACACGGTCGAAGAGCTGCTGGCCCGGGTGACGGAGGTGGAGGCAGAGATATTCGCCGAAAGCACCCTCGCCCGCGCCCAAAACGCGCTGCTGCGCAACCGGGCCGACGACGCCTATGCCTTGCTGACTGCTGCGGCGGAGGCGCTTGCCGTGAAAGACCCTTTGGAACCGGCAAGATGGCGAACAAGACACGAAGACCTGCTCTACCAGCACGGATTACGATATGGAGGCTCCGGCCTCTTGCGCGCAGTCGATATGAACGAGGCCATCATCGCTGCGACTGAGGGCCGTGATTCTTGGCTTTGGTCGAACGCACAGCAAAACCTCGCCATCGCGCTTGAGACCCAGGGCAGCCGCACCGCAGGCGCGGCGGGCAACACGCTCCTCTCCCGCGCCGTCGCCGCCTATGAGGCCGCGCTCACCGTCTTCACCAAAGACGCTCATCCCGTGCAATGGGCGACGACACAGCAGAACCTCGCCATAGCACTCCAGACCTTGGGTAGCCGCACCGCAAGCGGGGCCGGCACCGCGCTCCTCTCCCGCGCCGTTCAGGCCTTTGAGTCCGCCCTCACCGTCTTCATGAGAGACGCGTATCCTATGCAATGGGCGACGACACAGCAGAACCTCGCCAACGCGCTCGGGAAGCAGGGCGGCCGCACCGCAGGCGCGGCGGGAAAAGCGCTTCTCTCCCGCGCCGTCGCCGCCTATGAGGCCGCGCTCACCGTCCGCACCAAAGACGCGCATCCAGTGGACTGGGCGATGACACAGCAGAACCTCGCGATCACGCTGGAGATCCAAGGCAACCGCACCGCAGGCGAAGCGGGCAACGCGCTCCTCTCCCGCGCCGTCACCGCGTATGAGGCTGCATTGACCCTCTTAACGAAAGAGGCGCATCCCGTGGACTGGGCGGGGACGCAGCAGAACCTCGCCGCAGCACTCCAGACCCAAGGCAGCCGCACCGCAGGCGCGGCGGGTAAGGCGCTCCTCTGCCGCGCCGTCACGGCCTATGAGGCCGCGCTCACCGTTCGCACGCGCGAGGCGATGCCGCAGATATGGGCAGAGACGCAGGAGAACCTGGCGATCCTCTACAAATCCCTCGCGGAGCATGACAGTTGCGACGACCCGCATGCGGCGTTGCGGCAGGCGCTGGCCCATGTGGAGGCGGCGCTGGAGGTCTACGATCCGGAGCACAGCAGTTATCGCCACGAGCAAGCCACCGCCCTGCGCGGCCTTATCCTCGACCGCCTCGCCGCCGCCCCGGAATGACCTTGAAACCGCCGCATTGCGTTAGGCGGCGGTTAACCTGAGCGGGGCATCTTAACGCTTGCGCAAGGCTCCTTAGGCCCTCCGGACAGAACACGGGCGCCGTCCGCCGCTGATGCGGCCCAGAGAAACGGTAAACCCCATGTCCAGTATCCTGACCAACACCGCCGCCACCACCGCCCTGCAGACCCTCAAGGCGATCAATGCCGAGATGTCCGACCTGCGCGCCGCCCTTGGCACCGGGCAGCAGGTCGCCAACCCCTCCGAGGGGGCCTCGGTCTGGGCGATCTCCAAGACGATGGAGGCCGACGTGGCCGGGTTCAAGCGCGTCAGCGAAAGCCTTGCGCTGGGCCAGTCCACCCTGTCGGTCGCCCGCCAGGGGGCCGAAACGATCACCGAGCTTCTGACCGAGATCAAGGGCAAGGTCGTCGCCGCGCAGGAAGAGAACGTGGACCGCACCAAGATCCAGGCCAACATCGCCTCGCTGCGCGACCAGGTGGACGCGATCGTGGGCATGGCGCAGTTCAACGGGCAGAACCTGCTGTCCAATCGCGACACGGCGGCGGGCTCGGGCCAGGTGGCGATCCTGGCCTCGTTCAACCGCAGCGGCGCGGACGTGACGACCTCGGACCTGCTGGTGCGCCGGCGCGACCTGTCCACCGCCGCGGGCGTGGTGGCGGGCAGCGGCGGGACCTATGCCGCTGGCGCGGTCAGTGCCACGCTGGACGCCACGCAAAGCCGCACGCTGGACCTGAGCGGGCTGAGCGTGGCGGCGGGCGCGGCGTTCTCGCTGTCGGTCTTCGGGACGGATGGCGACGGGTCGAGCTTTGCCCAGGCCGATTACCGCACCAGCGCCGCTGCCTCGCAGACGCAGGGCGAAATGGCGGCCAGCGCGCTGAGCTACGTGGCGCGCGACGGCGACACGATGGGCGACGTGGCCGGCGCGCTGGCCCGGAAATGGGAGACCTATGCCGCGGCCAACGGGCTGGATGCCGACGTGCTGAGCGTAGAGGCCTCCGGCGCGTCGCTGGTGGCCAGCTCCACCGTGACGGACGCCACCGACAGCATCGCCGTGGCGGTGGACACGCTGAGCGCCGATGCCGGCAGCACCATCGGCGGCGGGCTGGACGAGCTGGGCACGCTGGACGTGACCACCGACAGCGGCGCGGATGCCGCCATGGCCACCATCGAGGGGCTGCTGGACGTCTCCATCGGCACAGCGGCGGCCATCGGCTCGGACCAGGGGCGGATCGAAACGCAGCGCGATTTTGTCGGTGACATCACCGCCACGCTGAAATCCGGGATCGGGCAGATGGTGGACGCAAAGCTCGACGACATCTCGGCCCGGATGCAGGCGCTGCAGGTGCAGCAGCAGCTGGCGGTGCAGGCGCTTTCGATCGCCAACCAGGCACCGCAGGTGATCCTGACCCTGTTCCGCTGAGGATTGACCCCGCCAACGGGCCTGCTTGCGGTTGACGCTGCCCCGCACCTGCGCCAAGAGGGCCGCGCCGAAAGCGGGGATGCGGATGACCAGGCCAGACAGCACGACCCACGAGGATTGGGGGCCGTACGGGCGCGCCCTGTTCGAAGACCCCGAAGCGCGGGCCCTGTCGCGGGTGGGCGTGGTCGATATCGGATCGAACTCGGTCCGGCTGGTGGTGTTCGACGGCGCGGCGCGCAGCCCGGCCTATTTCTACAACGAGAAGGTGCTGTGCGGCCTGGGCAGCGGGATGAACGAAACCGGCCGCCTGAACGCGCAAGGCAAGGCGCGCGCGCTGACGGCGATGAAGCGGTTCCGCCTGCTGGCCGACGGGATGGACCTGCCGCGGCTGACGGTGATCGCCACCGCGGCGATGCGCGAGGCCGCGGACGGCCCCGACTTTCAGCAGGAGATGGAGCAGGCGACGGGGCTGAGCGTCCACGTGATCGACGGCACGGAAGAGGCGCGGCTGTCGGCGCAGGGCGTGCTGCTGGGCTGGCCCGGGGCCGAAGGGCTGGTCTGCGACATCGGCGGCTCGTCGATGGAACTGGCCGAGCTGGCCCAGGGCGAGGTGGGCCGCTGCGTGACCTCGCCCCTGGGGCCGCTGAAGCTGCGCGATCTCAGCGGCGGGCGCAAGGCGCGCGAAAAACGCATCCGCGAGGTGATGAAATCGCTGCACCGCGATATCGGCAACGGAAAGCGGCGGCTGTTTCTGGTGGGCGGCTCGTGGCGGGCCTTTGCCAAGATCGACATGGAGCGCCGGAAATACCCGCTGCACGTGCTGCACGAATACCGCATGGATGTGGACGCGGTGCGCGACACCATGGCCTTTCTGGAGGCCGGCGACCCCGACAGCCTGCGCCGCAGCGCCGGTGTCTCGGGCACGCGGATGGCGCTTTTGCCTTTTGCGGCCGAGGTGCTGGCGCAATTGCTGGAAACCTTCCCGCCCGAAGACATCGTGCTGTCGAGCTATGGCATCCGCGAGGGCCTGCTTTATGAACAGATGCCCGAACGCCTGCGCGCGCGCGATCCGCTGATCGAGGCCTGCCGCTTTGCCGAGGCCAAGGACGCACGCCTGCCCGGCTTTGGCCACCGGCTGCACGATTTCATCCGCCCGCTCTTTCCCGGCGTCGCGGAAGAACGGGCGCGGCTGATGCACGCCGCCTGCCTGCTGCACGATGTCAGCTGGCGCGCCCATCCCGACTATCGCGCCGAGGTCTGTTTCGACAACGCCACCCGCGCCAACCTGGGCGGGCTGCGGCATTGGGAACGGGTCTATCTGGGGCTGGCGCTGCTGCACCGCTATCGCAACAAGCGCGAAGGCACGCGGTTCGAAGATCTTTATGCCCTGCTGGACGGGCAGCGCCAGCAAGAGGCCGAGGTGCTGGGCAAGGCCATGCGCTTTGGCGCCATGCTGTGGATGACCGACGAGGATCCGGCGCAGGCGCGGCTGGACTGGCGCCCCGAAACCCGCGCGCTGACCCTGCACCTGCCCAAAGGCGCCGCTCCGCTCTTTGGCGAGGTGACCGAGGCGCGGTTCAGGGCCATGGCCGACGCGCTTGGCGCCGCCAGTGCCGAGGTGACACTCGCCTGACGCTCAGAGCTCGATCTCGTCCTGCTGCGGTGCGGGAGCGGGGCTGGGCTCGTCTGGGGCCTTGCGGCGCAGGATGATGTCGCCATTGGGCAGGATTTCCGGCGGATGATAGACCGACCAGTCTTCGACCTGATCCATCAGGTCGCGCAGCGCCGGACCCATGTGCAGCGCAAAGTCGCGCAGCGCCGGTTCCATCTGGCGCGACAGGTCTTCGAGTTCGCGGAAGGCCGGCTCCATCTCGTCCATGAGGCCGCGAAAGAACAGCTTGGCCCCCTCTTCCATCAATGAAAAGCCCTGATCGTCCTGCTGCGCCGGGGCGGGCGCGGCCAGAAGCGACAGGGCGACAAGCGGGGCGGCTGCGTGTTTCATGACGGGCATATGGGCACCTCGGGGCCGGTTTGAAAGGGTCAGATGTCGATATCCAGCGTGACGGGGAAGTGGTCCGACGCGGTGAGCAGAGCATTGCGCAGGTCTTCGTCGCGCCAGCAGGCGGGGTCGTCGAACGGGTGCCAGATGCGCCAGCGGGGCGCGTGGGCGCGCAGCCCGGGCGAGATCATGATGTAGTCCAGCAGGGCCTGAAGGAACCGCTCTTCCGAGGACAGGAAGAACCGCGCCGTGGTGGGCTGCGCGCCCAGCCGCCGCTGCAGCGCACGGCTGGCATGCGGATCGAACAGCGCCGTTTCGCCCTCGCCCAGCACGATCTCGACCGACGAGCGGCCAAAGAGGTCCTCGTAGGCGTCCAGTCCCGGACCGTCGTTCAGATCGCCCGCGACGATGACATGCGTGCCTTCGTCCAGATGCGCCTCGATCCGGTGGCGCAGCCAGATCGCCTGGGCCAGCTGCTTGCGTCGGTTGGCGATGGACAGGCGCATGATCTCGTCCCGCCCGCTGGCACCATGCGGGGCCTTGGACTTCAGATGCGCCCCGATCAGTCGCAGGCGGGTGCCGCGCGCGGTCTCGACCATCAGTTCCAGCGGCGGTTTCGAGAACACCACCCGGTCTTCGTCGGCGTCGATGTCCAGGTCGATGTGAAACTCGGTGTCAAAGCGCGGCGCACCGCTGTCACGCGGATCGTGCAGCGCGGTCAGGACGTCGGGATCGTAAAGCAGCGCCAGTTCCTGCTGGGTGTCGTTGGCAAAGCCGGTGACCACCTCGCAGGTGCGCAGCCCGAAGGCTTCGGCGAAGTTTCCCAGCGCGCGCGAGGTGCTGCGGCGGCGGTTGGTGTCGGGGGCCTCGACGATCAGCACGGCGTCGGCCTGCATCGCGGTGAACACCTGGCCCAGCGCCTCGATCTGGCTGATCCGCGTCACATCGTGGCGCGCCGACCAGCCGCCATCGGCCAGCAGCGTGCCGTCATCGGCAAACAGCGCGTCGAACCATTCGACATTGTAGGTGGCCAGGCGCATCAGGCGGTTTCCCGCGACAGGATGTCTTCCCACGCGCGGTTGATGTCCTGCATGCGCCGCTCGGCCAGTTTCACCGCCTCTTGCGGCACGCCGCGGGCAATCATCCGGTCGGGATGGCTTTCGCGGACCAGTTGCCGCCAATGCGCGCGGATCTCGTCCAGCGGCATGTCCGGACTGACACCCAGAACGGTATAGGGATCGCGCGGCGCGTCCGGAACAAAGCGCGCGCGCATGGCCGCAAAGCGCGGCCCCTCGATGCCGAAAATCTCGGCCACCCGCGACAGAAAGGCGTCTTCGGCGGGGTGATAGGCCCCGTCGGCCATGGCGATGTGAAACAGCCCCTCCATCAGGTCGCACAGCGTAGGGGCCCCGGGGCCGAACATGGTGCCGATCTTGGCCGCGTATTCCTCGAACCCCGCCACGTCCTGTCGGGCCAGGTTGAACACCCGCGCCGCGCCGGCCTCTTCCTCCGGCGCGATGTGAAACACCTCGCGAAAGGCGGTGACCTCGGACCGGGTGACAAGCCCGTCGGCCTTGGCCATCTTGGCCGACAGCGCAATTACCGCAATGGTGAAGGCGATGCTGCGTTCGGGCGGGGTGCGCAGCTTTTCGAACACCGCGGCCAGGCCTTCGCCCTTGGCGAGGGCCGACACGGCGTCAGCGATGCGCGACCAGATCGACATGCGCGCAGTCTATCCCAAGCCTGCCGGGGTGTCAGTGCGACATATCCAGATATTTCTGCATCAGCACAAGATCCATCCAGCGCCCGAACTTGAAGCCCACTTGCGGCAGGGTGGCGACGTGGCGAAAACCGATGGCGCTGTGAAACGCCACGGCGGCGGGGTTTTCGCCGCTGACCCCGGCCCAGAGTGTGTGCACCCGGTCCTGTCGCGCCACCTGTTCCAGCCGCGCCATGAGCGCACGCCCCACCCCCTTGCCCCGCGCCTCCGGGGCCAGCTGGATCGAGTGTTCCTTGGTAAAGGCATAGCCCGGTCCGGCGCGGAACGCGGCATAGGTGGCAAAGCCAAGCAGCCGCCCCCCCGTTTCGGCAACCTGAAAGGCCGCGCCGCGGGTGGTGATGTCGGCGGCGATGCTTTCGACCGACCGGGGCTGCGTGGTGAAGGTGATGGCGGTGGTTTCGATCACCGGGTTCCAGATCGCCGCAATGGCCTTTGCATCTGCGGTGCGCGCCGGGCGCAGGATCAGGTCAGGCACAGCGCTGCGCCGTCCTCGCGGTCCAGTTCGGCCGAAAGACCGGCGGGGCCGGTCTCGAACTGCACCAGCGGGGCATCGAGATGGGGTGCCAGCCTGTCGCGCAGCGCGTCGGCCTGCGGATGGCGCAGGGTCAGCCGGCGCAGCGTCAGCCCCGAAGGCGGCAGGCTGCTGCCCGGCGGCTGCGGCACCTGCCATTCGATCAGCGCCGGGAACAGCCCGTCGAACGGCAGCCGCCCGTTCAGCGGCACCGCCATCGACCAACGCAGGTCGCCCCGGGCCAGATCGACCCGCCGCCCCGCTTCGGGCAGCGCCGCGATGGCGGCGTCGAGATCGGGCACCCGGCAGATCCACTTGTCCAGCCGCGCAGGGCCGGCAAACCCGTCCAGCCCGAACCAGCGCGCATCCGGCGGCGGCGGCGCGGCGGGGTCGATGGCAATCGCTTCGAGATAGAGCCCCGGGGCCAGCCCCAGCAGGCGATTGTGCGTGCCAAAGCGCGCGTGTTGCCCGCCCGGCAGCATCGTGGCCCCCAGCGCCGCCGTCACATGCGACGCAGCCTGATCCAGTGTTTCGCCCGCCACGGCGATATGGTCGAGCCCCAGCATGAGTGTCTGCCCCCGCGTTGCGCAATGGCACAAGCGTATCAGGCCTTTGCGTCGAAACCAGCCGAAAACGGGTTGCCTTTCGGTTGATTTTTCCCCCTAACACCCCAGATCGAAACAAATCCGAGCATTTTGGAGGGACATATGCTGTTGCGCGCCATCGACCGGTTCTTCGGTCACGAAGCTTCCGGGGGCATCTTGCTGATGCTGGCCGCCGTCGCCGCGATGATCGTGGCCAATTCCGGCCTTTCGGGGGCCTATGAAAGCGTGCTGGGCAGTTATCTTGCCGTCACGCTGAATGGCGAGGGCCTGGAAAAACCGCTGATCCTGTGGATCAATGACGGGCTGATGGCGATCTTCTTCTTCCTCATCGGGCTGGAACTGAAGCGCGAATTGCTGGAAGGCAAGCTCAAGAACCCGTCGGACGTGGTGCTGCCCGGCATGGCGGCGGTGGGCGGCATGGTCTTGCCGGCGGCCTTCTTCCTGATGCTGAACTGGGGCAACCCGGCCACGGTGAACGGCTGGGCGATCCCGGCGGCCACAGACATCGCCTTTGCACTGGGCGTTCTGGCGCTGGTGGGCGACCGCGTGCCGTCCTCGCTCAAGGTGTTCCTGCTGACGCTGGCGATCCTGGACGACATGGGTGCGATCCTGATCATCGCGCTGTTCTACACCGCCGAACTGAAGGTCGACTACCTGTTCCTGGCCCTGATCCCCGCGGCGCTGATGTTCTGGCTGAACCAGAAACGCGTGCATCGCGTGGCGCCGATCCTGATGCTGGGCGTGGTGATGTGGTTCTTCGTGCTGAAATCCGGCGTGCATGCCACGCTGGCGGGGGTGCTGACGGCGTTCTTCATCCCGCTCAAGGACAAGTGGGGCAAGTCGCCCCTGCACTCCATCGAGCACGGATTGTCGCCCTATGTGCTGTATTTCATCATCCCGGTCTTTGCCTTCGCCAATGCCGGCGTGGTGCTGACGGGGATGAGCTTTGGCGACCTGTTTGCGCCGCTGCCTCTGGGCATCGCGCTGGGCCTGATCCTGGGCAAGCAGATCGGCGTGTTCGGCATCACCTGGGCCATGGTGAAGATGGGTTTGGCGCGGATGCCGCATGGCGCGACCTGGGCGCAGATCTATGGCGTGGCCTGTCTGGCGGGGATCGGCTTTACCATGTCGCTCTTCATCGGATCGCTGAGCTATGACGACTCTGCGCTGATGAACCAGGTGCGGCTGGGGGTGCTGTCGGGCTCCATCATCTCTGGCGTGCTGGGCTATGCGGCGCTGATGCTGTCGAGCCCGGCCGCCGCCGAAGAGACCGAAGCCGAGGCAGACCCCGCCCCGGCGGAATGACGCACGGCGCAGGCCACAGGGCACGGCCCGGACTTTTTCAAAAAGTCCGGGCCGTTTTCTTTGCAAGAAAACGGCCCGGCGTCCACGTCTGCGCGCGGCTCAGGCGGCGGCGTCGCGGGTCTCGCGGATCAGGCGCAGGATGTCCTGCGCCGCTTCGGGAATGTTGGTGCCGGGCCCGAAGATCGCCTTGACCCCGGCCTTGTAGAGGAACTCGTAATCCTGCTGCGGGATTACCCCGCCGCAGATCACCAGGATATCGCCCGCGCCCTGCGCCCTGAGCGCCTCGATCAGCTGCGGGGCCAGCGTCTTGTGGCCCGCGGCCTGGGACGAGATGCCGATCACGTGCACATCGTTGTCGATAGCGTCCTGCGCCGCCTCGTCCGGCGTCTGGAACAACGGGCCGACATCGACGTCAAAGCCGATATCGGCAAAGGCCGTCGCGATCACCTTGGCACCACGGTCATGCCCGTCCTGGCCCATCTTGACCACCAGCATGCGCGGGCGGCGGCCTTCGTCCTCGGCGAATTGTTCCACCGACTTCTGGATGGCGGCAAAGCCCTCGTCGCCTTCATACGCCGCGCCATAGACGCCGGCGAGGGTCTTGACCTCGGCGCGATGACGGCCGAACACCTTTTCCATTGCCATGCTGATTTCCCCCACGCTGGCGCGGTGACGCGCGGCCTCGACCGCGGCCTCCAGAAGGTTGCCGCCCTCTGCGGCGCGACGTTCCAGTTCGGCCAGGGCCGCGTTGCAGGCGGCATCGTCCCGGCTGGCGCGGATGCGCTCCAGCCGGGCCACCTGCGCCTCGCGCACCTTGGCGTTGTCGATGTCGAGGATGTCGAGATCGTCCTCCTTGGCGAGCTTGTACTTGTTGACGCCGACAATCACGTCCTCGCCCCGGTCGATCTGCGCCTGGCGGGTCGCCGCCGTCTCCTCGATCCGCAGCTTGGGCATGCCCGAGGCCACGGCCCGTGTCATGCCGCCCATCTCGTCCACTTCCTGGATCAGAGCCCAGGCCACCTCGGCCAGATCATGGGTGAGGCGTTCCACATAGTACGAGCCCGCCAGCGGATCGACGACCTTTGTCACCCCGGTTTCTTCCTGCAGGATCAACTGGGTGTTGCGCGCGATGCGGGCGCTGAAATCGGTGGGCAGGGCAATCGCCTCGTCCAGCGCGTTGGTGTGCAGCGACTGGGTGCCGCCCAGCACCGCCGACATCGCCTCGTACGCGGTGCGGATCACGTTGTTGTACGGGTCCTGCTCGGCCAGCGACACGCCCGAGGTCTGGCAATGGGTGCGCAGCATCTTGGAGCGTTCGTTCTGCGCGCCCAGCTCGGTCATGATGCGGTGCCAGAGCATCCGCGCCGCGCGCAGCTTGGCCACTTCCATGAAGAAGTTCTTGCCGATGGCAAAGAAGAAGCTCAGCCGTCCGGCGAACTTGTCCACATCCATGCCACGCGCCATGGCGGTTTTGACGTATTCCTTGCCGTCGGCCAGCGTGTAGGCCAGTTCCTGCACCAGGTTCGCGCCGGCCTCCTGCATGTGATAGCCGGAGATCGAGATCGAGTTGAATTTCGGCATCTCGGCCGAGGTGTATTCGATGATGTCCGCAATGATCCGCATCGAGGGTTCGGGCGGATAGACATAGGTGTTGCGGACCATGAACTCCTTCAGGATGTCGTTCTGAATCGTGCCCGACAGCTGCGCCGTCTCGACCCCCTGTTCCTGGCCCGCGACGATGAAATTCGCCATCACCGGAATCACCGCGCCGTTCATCGTCATCGACACGCTGACCTTGTCCAGCGGGATGCCGTCGAACAGGATCTTCATGTCCTCGACGCTGTCGATGGCGACGCCGGCCTTGCCGACATCGCCCACCACGCGGGGGTGATCGCTGTCATAGCCGCGATGGGTGGCCAGGTCGAACGCGACGGACACACCCTGCTGGCCGGCATCCAGCGCGCGGCGATAGAAGGCGTTCGATTCCTCGGCGGTGGAAAAGCCCGCATATTGCCGGATCGTCCAGGGCCGGCCGGCATACATCGTCGCCTTGACGCCGCGGGTGAAGGGCTCGAACCCCGGCAGGCTGCCCATATGGGGCAGATCGGCGGTGTCTTCGGCGGTGTAGAGCGGCTTGACGGCGATGCCTTCAAGCGTGTTCCAGGTCAGCGTGTCCAGCGGGCGGCCGCGAAGCTCGGCCTCAGCGCGTTGGCGCCAGTCTTGTGGCAGGTCGGTCATTGCGTGATCCTCTTCTGTCTAGGCGCGCGGCCAGCTTTTTTGCCGGTCCTGCGGGCATCTCTTCCTCTGTCAGTCTGGCCAGCCCGTCCGCCCCGGCGCGCAGCCAGAACAGATCGTCGGCATAGGTTTCGCGCAGTTGCGCCGCCTGCGCGGGCGTGAAGGGCATCCAGCGCCCGCTGCCCTGCGGCAATGCGCCGTCCTGCCCGCGATCGGCCAGGCAGGCGCGCAAGGCGTCAAGATCGGGGCTGCGATTGGCCCAGAAGGTGCCGGGTTCCACCTGCGGCACAAAGAGCGCGCCGCTCATCCGCGCCAGCAGCCGGTCGGGATGGGCTGCGTAATGTTCGAACAGGGTCACGCACAGCTCTGCCTCCGGGCAGGCGCAGGAGAGATCGGCGATCACGTGGCGCCAGCTGCGCGGGCTTGCCGCGATGTCGGCCAGAACGGCGGCGTCGGGCACGCCCGCCCCGCGCGGCAGCAGAAAGGCCAGCGCCGAGGCCCACCACAATTCCGGGGCGCGGATCTGCAGCGTGATGCGCCGGACACCGCCCAGCGCGAGGTTGAGCCGCGCCATGCGTTCCCCGGCCTGCGGGTACAGGCGCGCGGCGCGCAGGCAGGCGCGCGGCGTGCCGATGATGTTTTCGTCGCTGATGATCAGCACCGCGGTGCCGCGGCGCGCGCTGCCCTGCAGGTTCAGACGCAGACGCCCGGCGGCCCGTTCGGCGGCAGCACGGCTGTCAGGGCGCGCCAGCACATCCGCCAGCAGGCCGTCGCGGGTGCGCCACGGCCCCCAGAAGCCGATGGACTGCCCTTCGAGCCGGTCGGCATGGGCCCGCATATAGGCCTGGAAACTGGTCGAGGCGGTGCGATGCGCCCCGACATGCAGGATGACGTCCATGCCCCGATCCCCCGGAAAGCGTGCAACTGTCCCGCAAGGTGCCCGGAGAGGCGTGACCATCCTGTTAATGCTAAAATTTTTGCCCCTGCCGCGACCGCGCACCTGTGCAGGGCGGCGCGGGCGGTCTATATCTTGGAGCATGACCGCAGGATTGCGCCATTTGCTGATCGCCGCCGCCCTCGGGCTGCTTGCCCCCGCCCAGGCCGCCGCGGCCGAGACGGCGGCAGAGGATGGCATCGTGCTGCCGGCGGCCGAAACCTCGCTGGACGCGTGGCTGTGGCTGAAACGGCCCGTGGTTGTCTTTGCCGACAGCCCCGCCGATCCGCGATACGTGCAGCAGATGCAGTTGATCCTGGAACGCACCGATGCGCTGGACGAACGCGATGTTGTGGTGATCACCGACACGGACCCGAAGGCCCGGTCGGACGTGCGCCAGGCACTGCGCGCCCGCGGCTTCATGCTGGTGATCATCGCCAAGGACGGCACCATCGTGACACGCAAGCCCGCGCCCTGGGACGTGCGCGAAATCTCGCGCTCGATCGACAAGCTGCCCCTGCGCCAGCAGGAAATCCGCGACCGGCGCGACGCGCTGCGGCAGTGATCTAGACATTGCCGCGCAGGAAGAACACCAGCTTCTCCGGCGGGTAAAGCACGATCAGCGCATTGCCACCCGGATCGTAGGCCATCTGCGACTGCTCTGACAGGATAACCCGGTAATAGCCGCGCGCGATCCGTTCGGTCATGCAATCGCGCATCGGACCGACCCCGCTGGACAAAAGCCCCAGCCCGCGGCCCAGATCGCGTGACATCACCGCCTCGGAAATCGCATTGGGGCTTTGCCCCGGAAGGTCGAAGCGCACCGCCTGCCCGGCGCGGATCCGGTCCAGCGCCGCGCCGATCCGCTGGGCATGGGGCGGGCCGCGCCCCGGGCGCGTGCCGGAATAGGCAAAGACCCCCACCGTGCAGCTGAGCCGGGAGGCAAAGAACTGCGTTTCGCCCAGACGCAGCCATTCCGACAACTCGGCCCGCAGCCGATACTCGCGGTCGAGCGCACAGCCCGACAGTACCCAGATCGACAAGACCCCAAGAATGAACCGGACCATGCGTGCCATCCCGCCCCGATGCGTCGGGCACCACGCTAGGCGCAAATCCTTGACAGCCGGTTTCCAGGGACCCGCGCGATGTCATGGCGCGCCGTTCCGCGCCAGACGGGTGCAGGCAATGCCGCCCACGACAAACAGCACCACGCCGGTCAGCACCAGCCCCTCGGTCGGCTCGGCCAGGCCATAGGCGGCCAGGCCGAGCCAGAACACGACCGCCAGCACGCCCAGCACCACAACCGTCACCCAGCCACGCAGGCCAAAGCGCAGCGGCACCATCCGCGTTACGATCAGCGCATAGGCCGCGACCCCCAGCGGCCCGGCCACAAACAGCGAGCCCAGCACCTTGCCCAGGGCCGCCACCCAATCGTCGCTGCGCGACACCAGCACCGCGCTGAGCAGCCACATCGCCGCCCAGGCCACCACGAGTCCGGCCAGAAAGGCCAGCCCGTGGATCAGCCAGATGCGGCGCCAGTCCTGCATCACTCGAATTCCATGATCACGTCGTCGACGGCCAGGCTGTCACCCGGACCGGCATTGACCCTGGACACGACGCCGCGGCGTTCGGCGCGCAGGATGTTTTCCATCTTCATCGCCTCGACGGTGCACAGCGCCTGGCCTTCCTGCACTTCCTGACCCGCTTCGACATCGACCTTCACGATCATGCCCGGCATCGGGCACAGCAGCAGTTTCGACGTGTCGGGCGGCAGTTTCTCGGGCATCAGCGCGGCCAGCTCCGCCTGCCGGGGCGAGCGGACATGCACCTTCATGTCCGCCCCGCGGGTGCGGATGCGAAAGCCCTGGGTGATCTTGTCGACCTTCAGCACCAGCGGCACCCCGTCCACACGCATCCGTGCCAGGCTGTCGCCCGGGGTCCAGTCGCCTTCGACGCGAAGCGCGGCGCCATCCTCGAAGGTCACGGTAGAGCCACCGTGATCGGCCTTGACCACCAGCGGCCAGGGCACCTCGCCCCCGGCCTGGACAACCCAGTTCTCGCCCACGCGGCGTTCGTGATTGTCCAGCCGCCCCGACACGCGGGTGCGGCGGATTTCGGCCACGCGGTTCATCGCGGCACAGGCCGCGGCCACCCGGCGGCGGGCGGGTTCGTCCAGCGCCACGCCCGAGAACCCGTCGGGATATTCCTCGGCAATGAAGGCGGTTGTCATGTCGCCCGAGACGAATTTCGGATGGTCCATCACCGCCGACAGGAACGGCAGGTTGTGGCCGATGCCTTCCACCTCGAACGTGTCCAGCGCCAGGCGCTGCGCCTCGATCGCCTGGGCGCGGGTGGGCGCCCAGGTGCAGAGCTTGGCGATCATCGGGTCGTAATACATGCTGATCTCGCCGCCTTCGTAGACGCCGGTATCGTTGCGCACCACGCCGTCACCCAGTGCGCCTTCGGCGGGCGGGCGATAGCGGGTCAGGCGGCCGATGGAGGGCAGGAAGTTGCGGTACGGGTCCTCGGCATAAAGCCGGTTCTCGATGGCCCAGCCGTTGATCTTCAGATCGTCCTGGGCAAAGGGCAGCGCCTCGCCATTGGCCACGCGGATCATCTGTTCCACCAGGTCGATGCCGGTGATCAGTTCCGTCACCGGGTGTTCCACCTGCAGGCGGGTGTTCATTTCGAGGAAATAGAAGTTCTTGTCGCCGTCGACGATGAATTCCACCGTGCCTGCCGAGGTGTAGCCCACCGCCTTTGCCAGCGCGACGGCCTGTTCGCCCATGGCCTTGCGGGTTTCGGGGTCAAGGAACGGCGACGGGGCCTCTTCGACGACCTTCTGATTGCGGCGCTGGATCGAGCATTCGCGTTCATGCAGGTAGACCGCGTTGCCATGCTGGTCGGCCAGCACCTGGATCTCGATATGGCGGGGCTGGGTCACGAATTTCTCGATAAAGATCCGGTCGTCGCCAAAGCTGTTGGCGGCCTCGTTCTTGGAAGACTGGAACCCCTCGCGCGCTTCCTGGTCGTTCCATGCGATGCGCATGCCCTTGCCGCCGCCGCCGGCGCTGGCCTTGATCATCACCGGGTAGCCGATCTCGCCCGAGATCTTCACCGCCTCGTCCGCATCCTCGATCAGGCCCATGTAGCCCGGCACGGTCGAAACCCCGGCCTCCTGCGCGATCTTCTTCGAGGTGATCTTGTCCCCCATCGATTCGATGGCGCCCTTGGGCGGGCCGACAAAGGCGATGCCCGCGGCCTCCAGCGCCTCGGCGAATTTCGGGTTTTCCGACAGGAACCCGTAGCCCGGATGCACCGCCTGCGCGCCCGAGGACCGGATCGCCGCCATGATCTTGTCGATCACGATATAGGATTGGTTGGCCTGCGGCGGGCCGATATGCACGGCCTCGTCCGCCATCTGCACATGCAGCGCCTGCTTGTCGGCATCCGAATAGACCGCCACCGTCCGGATGCCCATCTTGCGCGCCGTCTTGATGACGCGGCAGGCGATCTCGCCCCGGTTGGCGATCAGGATCTTGTCGAACATGTCTGTCCCTTTCTTGAGGTCTTGGGCCATGCGGCCAGGGCCCGCATGGCCGGGATGCGGCGGTCGGGCATGGAATGAAGGAATACGGCGCTGCGCCCCCGGGAACGGAGGCAGGCCGTCGGGTGAGGCGAAAGGCGGAGCGACACCATCAGTCCCAATCCTCCCCCGACGCCTCGAACGCCTCGGGAAAGGCCGCGCGTCCGGCGGCCTCGTCCAGGATCAGGCGCGCCTCGTAGCTTTCGGGATCGAAGGGATCGTCAAAGGGCAGCACCTCGCGCCCGAAGAGCCAGGACAGCCGCCCGGCATCGAGATTGCCGCGTTCGAACGGCTCGGTCCCGAAATGTCGCCAGAGCGCGGCCAGAAAGGCCGTGTCGGCGCGCTTGTCGATGGGTTTGCGGTCGCGATAGCGTTCGCGCCGGATGATCGGCGTGACCCCGCGCGGATTGGCGCGGCGGATGACGAACTGGTAATCGGTGCCGGAAAGACGCCCGGGAAAGCCGCGATGCTTCAGCATGGCGCGCCCTCCGCGCCACACGTCGGACCCGTATGCGTGCCAAGGCCTGCCAGGGCCAGGGAGGCGGGGCGTGGGAAAGGCGGGACGGACGCATGCGCCCGTCCCGAAGGCCAGTTACTTGTACTTGCCGGTGTAGACAGGCTCAACGCTGATCGGCTCGGGGTCGACCACGATGAACTCTTCTTCCTGCTGGCCGCCGCAGGCCGCAACGGCGCCCACGAAAGCGAACATGGCAAGCAGTTTGATGCTCTTGGACATCTCTTACTCCTGTCAGGTTGATCGAGACCTGCAACGCCCGAAGGCCCTGCCTGTCCCGGTCTCGAGGTAATGATTGCCTGGGTGCAATCGAGGCTCAAAATAGCGGAGCGGTCACAAAAAAGATACGTCCCCGAAGGGAAGTGGGCGCGCTGTGACAGAGAAGCCGCAGAACGTTGTCCACATGAGAGTCGCGCCGCAAGATATTGTGGAGTCATCAGAAAACCTCCCAGATGCAGAGGCCGTCGGACAGGCTGTAACTCTCGAAGAACTGGGTGGTTTCCGGCGAGGCCGCGCCGAATTCCACCGGCTCGGACATCAGTGTGATCACGATGCGGTTCGGTTGCGGGCCGGGATGCGGCACACGCGGAAGGGCAAATGCATTGCACAGATGCTCCATGTCCGGCGCCACGTCCATGAACCCGGCCCCCTCGGCACCGATCCCGGGTGCGACAAAGCGGAACCGGTAGGTCAGCCCGTCCCCCAGCACGTCGCGGATCACGTCGTGAAAGGCCACGGCGAGGCCCGACGGCACGGCGATCTCGTCGGTCCGTGCGGGGGCCTGTGCGTCGGACTGTGCCTTGGCCTGAACGGGGGCTGCCAGCAGCGCAAGGGCAAGAAGGCAGCCCCGGCACCCGAAGGTTCCTCCCGCCGGGGCTGCAGATGCCGCGGGCGCACCCGTGGCGAAACTCTGGCGCGGGCTCATGCCGCGCGCTCCCGCGCCCAGGACAGCCAGCGCGCGCGATGCGCGGGATCGTCCAGCAGCGCCTGGATCCGGGCCTCGGTGCCCGCCGGACAGCGGGCCACCTGCCCGCCGGCCCGCAGACTCAGCCCGACTTCCGTTGCGTCAATCTGTATCACGGGCGAAAAGCCGCGCAAGCCCCTCAGCAGCCGCCACAGGTCCTGCCGGACCTGACGCGCCAGCCGGTCGGGCCGCGCCGGCGGAAAGGCGCTGGTCGCCGACACGTCGAAGCGCGGCGGCCAGCGCCGGGCCAGCGTGTAGCGGCCGCCCTCGGCCCGGACATGCCAGCGCAGGCGGGTCATGCCACCGCTCCGGCGACGGCGCCCCGGGCGATCGGTTTCGGATCTGTCACGCGCGATGGCATCGTCATCCCTTCGGCCCCGTAGGATGGGTGATATCACCCATCCTACCGCTTGCTCACAGCGGAATATTGTCGTGCTTCTTCCACGGGTTCTGCAGCTTCTTGTTGCGCAGCATGGCAAAGGCCCGCGCCACGCGCTTGCGTGTCGAGCGGGGCTGGATCACCTCGTCGACAAATCCGCGCTCGGCCGCGACAAAGGGGTTGGCGAACCGGTCTTCATATTCCGCCGCATGCGCCGCGATCTTGTCGGGATCGCCCAGATCGGCGCGGTGGATGATCTCGGTGGCCCCCTTGGCCCCCATCACCGCAATCTCGGCGGTGGGCCAGGCATAGTTCACGTCCGAGCGCAGATGCTTGGACGCCATCACCACATAAGCCCCGCCATAGGCCTTGCGTGTGATCACCGTCACCTTGGGCACTGTCGCCTCGCCATACGCAAAGAGCAGCTTGGCCCCGTGCTTGATCACACCGCGATATTCCTGTCCGGTGCCCGGCAGGAAGCCCGGCACATCCACCAGCGTCAGGATCGGGATTTCGAAACAGTCGCAGAACCGCACGAACCGCGCCGCCTTGCGTGCGCTGTCGATGTCCAGAACGCCTGCCAGCACCAGCGGCTGGTTCGCGACCACCCCCACCGTCTGGCCTTCCAGACGGATGAATCCGGTGATCATGTTCTTGGCGAACTCTTCCTGGATTTCGTAGAAATCGCCCTCGTCCGCGACCTTCAGGATCAATTCCTTCATGTCGTAAGGCAGGTTCGGGTTCTCGGGCACCAGCGTATCAAGCGAGGTTTCCACCCGGTCCACATCGTCAAAGAACGGGCGCACGGGCGGCTTTTCGCGATTGCTGAGCGGCAGGAAATCCACCAGGCGGCGCACTTCGGCCAGTGCCTCGACGTCGTTTTCGAATGCGCCATCGGCGACCGAGCTTTTCCTGGTATGGGTCGAGGCCCCGCCCAGTTCCTCGGCGGTCACCTGTTCGTTGGTCACGGTCTTCACCACGTCGGGCCCGGTGACGAACATGTAAGAGCTGTCCTTCACCATGAAGATGAAGTCCGTCATCGCCGGGCTGTAGACCGCGCCACCCGCGCAGGGCCCCATGATCAGGCTGATCTGCGGCACCACACCCGAGGCCATGATGTTGCGCTGAAAGACCTCGCCATAGCCGGCAAGGCTGTCGACGCCCTCCTGGATGCGCGCCCCACCCGAATCGTTGATCCCGATCACCGGCGCGCCGTTCTGCATGGCCATGTCCATGATCTTGCAGATCTTGGCCGCATGCGTGGCCGAGACCGACCCGCCCAGCACGGTGAAATCCTGGCTGAAGACATAGACCATGCGGCCGTTGATCGTGCCCCAGCCGGTCACCACGCCATCGCCATAGGGGCGATTGCCCTGCATGCCGAAATCGGTGCAGCGATGGGCGACGAAGGTGTCGTATTCCTCGAAGCTGTCCTCGTCGAGCAGCAGCTCGATCCGTTCGCGCGCGGTCAGTTTGCCCCTGGCGTGCTGCGCGGCAATCCGTGTCTCGCCACCGCCCAGACGGGCGTTTTCGCGGCGGGCCTGCAGTTCTTCAAGGATGTCTTTCATCGTCGCCCCTTTCCGTTTGGCGCGACCCTAGGGGCGCGGGCACGGTGCCTCAAGCGCGAATTGGCAAATTTGCAAATCATGAAAACCCCTCCGCCAGAAAATCGAATAACTGCAAATAATTCGCGAAGACCAAGCTTCCATTGGACAATCCCGCAGGACCGCCCTACCGATACCGCATGGAACCCCGTCCCGAAGTGCGGTTTCTCGACCGCACGACTCCGCCACATATCGTCACACTGGTGTTGCTGTCGGGCCTCTCGGCGCTGGCAATGAACATTTTCCTGCCCAGCCTGCCGAAAATGGCGCAGTGGTTCGAGACCGAATACCGGCTGATGCAATTGTCGGTGGCGCTTTACCTCGCCGTGAACGCCGCCCTGCAGATCGTGATCGGCCCCATTGCCGACATGCTGGGCCGCCGCCCGGTGCTGATCGGCGGCATGGCGCTGTTCTGCCTGGCTACGCTGGGCTGCCTGCTGGCCCCGAATGTCGAAACCTTCCTGTTCTTCCGCATGATGCAGGCGGTGATCACCGTCGGCATGGTACTGACCCGCGCCGTGGTGCGCGACATGGTCCCGCAGGATCAGGCGGCCTCGATGATCGGCTATGTCACCATGGGCATGGCCGTCGTGCCGATGATCGGCCCGGCCATCGGCGGCGTCCTGGACGAGATCTTTGGCTGGCAGGCGAATTTCTGGATGCTGCTTGTGCTGGGCCTGGCGACGCTCTGGCTGGCCTGGAGCGATCTGGGCGAAACCGGCCGCAAGAGCGGTCTGAGCCTCGGCCGCCAGTTCCTGGAATACCCCGAACTGCTGGCCGCGCCGCGGTTCTGGGGTTACGCGCTGGCCTGCGCGTTCTCGTCTGGCGCGTTCTTCTCCTATCTGGGCGGCGCGCCCTTCGTGGGCACCGAGGTGTTCGGCCTCGACGCCTCGGAACTGGGCTTCTATTTCGGCGCGCCCGCGGTGGGCTATTTCCTGGGCAATTACATCTCGGGCCGGTTCTCGGCGCGCCATGGCGTGAACCGCATGGTGCTCTGGGGCAGCCTGATCAACGCGGCGGGCATCGCGCTGTCGCTTGTGGTCTTTGCCGCGGGCTTTGGCACCGCGCTGACCTTTTTCGGTTTCATGACGCTGGTGGGGCTGGGCAATGGCATGACCATCCCCAACGCCACCGCCGGCATGCTGTCGGTGCGCCCGCATCTTGCCGGCACCGCCAGCGGCCTGGGCGGGGCGATCATGATCGGCGGCGGCGCGGCGCTGTCGGCCCTGGCCGGCACCCTGCTGCAGCCGGGCACCGGGGCCTGGCCGCTCCTGTGGCTGATGCAGGCCACCGCCATCGGTGCCATCTGCGCGATCTGCTTCGTGATCTGGCGCGCGCGGCAGTTGCGGGGGCTGGACGCCGCCTGACCCATCTGCAAACGTCCTGCCCAGCAGCCCGATAGGTCCGTCGATGTCCGTCCAGAAACTCTATGCCGGCGCGAAGCTCCGCGACCTGCGCACCCGCCTTGGCCTGACGCAGAAGGATTTCGCCGCCAAGCTCGGCATCTCCCTGCCCTATCTGAACCAGATGGAAAACAACAACCGCCCCGTAAGCACCACCGTGGTGCTGGCGCTGGCGCAGGAATTCGGCTTTGACGTCACCGAACTGGGCCAGGGCGATGCCGAGCGCCTGGTCAGCGACATGCGCGAGGCGCTGGTTGATCCGGTCTTTGCCGAAGACGGCCCCTCGCTGGCCGACCTGCGGCTGACCGCCTCCAACGCGCCGGCCCTGGCGCGCGCCTTCCTGACCCTGCACCGCGCCTACCGGATGACGCATGAACGCCTGGCCTCGCTGGACGAGGCGCTGGGCCGCGAAGGCACCCAGATGCAGCCCAGCCCCTGGGAAGAGGTGCGCGACTTCTTCCATTATTGCGACAATTACATCGACGCGGTGGACCGCGCCGCAGAACACTACGCCCAGCTGCTGGGCGGCGAAGGCGACATGCGCTCGGCCGCCATCGCCCGGCTGGGGCAGAAGGGCGTGCAGGTGCGCTTTGCCGCCTCGGCACCGCTGCGCGTGTTCGACCGCGACCGGCAGGAACTCACCCTGTCCTCGCTGGTGCCGCCGGAAACCCAGACCTTCCAGCTGCTGGTCCAGGTGGCCCTGCTGCGCCAGAACCAGCTGCTTGACGCCACGCTGGATCTGGCCCGCTTCCAGAGCGAAGAGGCCCGCGCCATCGCCAAGCTGGGGCTGGCCAACTATTTCGCCGGCGCGGCGATCATGCCCTACAAGGCCTTTCTGACCGCCGCCCAGGAAACCCGCCACGATCTCGAACTGCTGGCGGCGCGCTTCGGGGCCTCCATCGAACAGGTGGCCCACCGCCTCTCCACGCTGCAGCGCCCCGGGGCCAAGGGGGTGCCGTTCTTCTTTGTCCGGGTCGACCAGGCCGGCACCATCACCAAGCGCCATTCGGCCACACGGCTGCAATTCGCCCGGTTCGGCGGCGCCTGCCCGCTCTGGAACGTGCACCGCGCCTTTGAAACCCCGGGCCGTTTCCTGCGCCAGCTGGCCGAAACGCCCGATGGCATCCGCTATGTCTCGCTGGCGCGCGACGTCTCGAAACCCGGCGGGCGGTTCGGCGCGCCGGTGCGGCGCTATGCCATCGCCCTTGGCTGCGAAGTGCGCCATGCCGCCGCACTGGTCTATGCCGACGGGCTGGATTTCACCCGCGCCTCGGCGTTCGAACCCATCGGCATCTCCTGCCGCATCTGCGAACGCACGCAATGCCACCAACGCTCGGTCCCGCCGCTGGAAAAACGCCTGTCCATCTCGCCCGAGCGCCGCGACACCCTGCCCTACCGGCTGGAGTGACTTTCTTCCGGAGCCGCCTCTCGCCTGCGCCTGGACGGACAGGGGCGGGCCGCCTTGGCAAGCGGAATTGCCGAGGGGCCCCGGCCTGCCGGGGAGACGGCCATTCCGCTTGCCAAGGGGGACCACCGCTGTCAGGCAGGGCGCGGGCGAGAGGGGGATCGGGAAGAAAGGCGCTTTCTTCTGGTGGGCCCTTGAAGCCGGACAACGGCAGCAACAGGCGCAGCGCCCCGGCGCCATGCGTCGCCGTGCCAGAGGCGGAAAATGCGTGCGGAAGCACTCAATCGGGTCCGCCTTGCCGCTGGAAGGCCGCAATAGGTCTGATCCCGGTGGCCAGGCCCGGCCCGCGCAATCCGACGTGCCCCAGCCGACCGGCCCACCCCTTCGGTCTCACCCCGGCCCGCCGGCGATATCGGCGCAGGGCCAGCGCGCCGCCAGGGCGGCCATGACCGCGCGGTCGGCGGCGTCCAGCCCGCCTGACGCCCAGGGCCGGAACCGCAGGCGGAACGCAGCCAGAACCTGCGGCTCCTGCCCCGGTGCCCAGCGATAGCCGAAGCGCGCGGCATCCGTCCAGAAGTCCCCCGCACCCCCCGCCGCCGCAGGCTCCGGCCAGATGGCCAGCCCGGCCCGGGCCAGCCGTCGCCAGTCAAAGCGGCGGCCGGGGTCTATCTTGCGGCCCGGCGCGGTGTCGGAATGGCCCAGAACCCGTTCCGGCGGGATCGCCCAGCGCTGCAGAACACCGGCCAGAAGCCGCTCCAGCGCGTCCATCTGTGGCGCGGCGAACGGCGCGGCACCGTCATTGGCGATCTCGATCCCCACCGAGCGCGAGTTGACGTCGCACACCGCGCCCCAGCCTCCGGCCCCGGCATGCCAGGCGCGGTCCGCCTCATCCACCAGGTGCCAGAGGGTGCCGTCCCGGGCCAGAACGTAATGCGCCGAAACCTGCGCCTCGGGGGTACACAGCCAGTCCCGCGCGGCCTCGGCGCTGGCCATCGCGGTATAGTGCAGGATCACCATGTCGGGACGCGCACCGTTCCGGCGCGGGCCGAAATTCGGCGACGGGTTCCAGATCGGCGCCGGCGTCACGCCTCAGCCGCCGCGGACTGCCCGGAAGGGGGCGGGCGACCAGGTGCAGGCAAAGCCGTCGCCATCCGGATCGACGCCCTTGCGGTCCTTTTCGGGGCCGCCATTGGCCAAAAAGTCCTCTTGCGCAAGGTCGGCGGACGCATAGCCCGCGCAGGCCCTCTGATAGCGCGACTCCGACGCGAAGGAGGACCGCCGGTACAGCGGCACACCCACCGGGTTGGTGGTGCGCAGCGCGTATTCCACGATATTGGGCGCGGAACTGCCCGGCCGTGTCGGCAGATCGGTGGGCTGCACCACCTGGTACTGCGCCCGGTTCCGGGCGATCAGCGCGGCGTCATCCTCGATCCCGCGCTGCGACGAGACCGCGTTGAAATCGTTCTCGCCCGAGATACCGGCGGCGTTGGTCACCACCTGGGGGGCGGGGTTCGACGGCGAGGCCTCGACCGGGGCAACCCCGGAATTGCGCGCCGCGGCATCGGCGGCGGCGGCCGTGTCGGCATCCAGCGGGGTGGCCTGCACGTCTGCCGGTCCGGGCAGAGTGGTGACCGAGCGGCCCTCCAGTTGGGCATCGCGCGCAGCCTGGTAGCTGGCGTAATCGCCAAAGCCCACGCCGCGCCCGGTATCCGGCACGCCTGCCGCACTGTCCGGCACCGACGGCTCGCACGCCGCCACGGCCAGCACCGCCACACCAAGGAAAAGAACCCGCATCATCTGCCCTGCCCGTCTTTGTTGCGCGCGCTCTACCACCATTTGGCGGGTTTGGCCACAAAGCCCGCCGCCTGTTCCAGCGCATAGGCGGTATTCAGCAGATCGCCTTCCTCCCAGGGGCGGCCGATCAGCTGCAGGCCCAGGGGCAGCCCGTGCTTGTCGGTGCCCGCCGGCACCGCGATGCCGGGCAGCCCGGCCAGGTTCACGGTGACGGTGAAGACGTCGTTGAGATACATCTGCACGGGGTCGTCATGGCTTTCGCCCAGCGCAAAGGCCGATGACGGGGTCGCGGGCGTCAGGATCGCGTCGACGCCCTGGGCAAACACCTCTTCGAAGTCGCGCTTGATCAGCGTGCGGACCTTGCGGGCACGGTTGTAATAGGCGTCGTAAAAGCCCGCGGACAGCACATATGTGCCGATCATCACGCGGCGCTTGACCTCGTCGCCAAAACCTTCGGCGCGGGTCTTTTCGTACATCTCGGTGATGCCGTCGCCCTGGCTCAGCTTGGCCCGGTGGCCGTAACGCACACCGTCATAGCGGGCGAGGTTGGACGACGCCTCGGCCGGCGCGATCACGTAATAGGCGGGCAGCGCGTATTTGGTGTGCGGCAGCGAGATGTCGGCGATCTGTGCGCCCGCGTCCTCCAGCATGCGGCGGCCTTCGGACCACAGCGCCTCGATCTCGCCAGGCATGCCGTCCATGCGGTATTCGCGCGGGATGCCGATGGTCTTGCCGCGGATGTCGCCGGTCAGCATCGCTTCGAAATCGGGCACCGGCAGGTCGGCCGAGGTGCTGTCCCTGGGGTCATGCCCGCACATGGCCTGCAGCATGATCGCGGCATCGCGCACGTCCTTGGTCATCGGGCCGGCCTGGTCGAGAGACGAGGCAAAGGCCACGATGCCCCAGCGCGAACAGCGGCCATAGGTGGGCTTGATGCCGGTGATGCCGGTGAAGGCCGCGGGCTGGCGGATCGAGCCGCCGGTGTCGGTGCCGGTGGCCCCGAGGCACAGATCGGCGGCGACTGCCGCCGCGGAGCCGCCCGAAGAGCCGCCGGGCGTGAGTGCCGTCTCGTCATTGCCGCGCCGCCACGGGTTCACGGCGTTGCCGTAACAAGACGTTTCGTTGGACGAGCCCATGGCGAACTCGTCCATGTTGAGCTTGCCCAGCATGACCGCACCGGCGTCGAAGAGCTGCTGCGAGACGGTGGATTCGTACTCGGGCGTAAAGCCCTTGAGGATGTTGGACGCCGCCTGGCTGGCCACGCCCCGCGTGCAGAACAGGTCCTTGATGCCCAGCGGAATGCCGCAGAGGGCCGGCGCCTCTTCGCGCCCTTGCAGGCGCGCATCGGCCGCTTTGGCCTGCGCGCGGGCCAGATCGGGCGTGTGGTGGACAAAGGCGTTGAGCGCGCCCGCCCCGTCGATGGCCGCGAGACAGGCCTCGGTCAGTTCCAGGCTGGTGACGTCGCCCTTGCGCAGGGCATCGCGCGCCTCGGCGATCTTCATCTTGGGCAGGTCGTTCATTCCACCACCTTCGGCACGGCAAAGAAGCCTTCGCGCGCATCGGGCGCGTTCGACAGGACCTTGTCCTGCATGTTGCCATCGGTCACGCCGTCCTTGCGGCGCTTCAGGCGCATCGGCGTGACCGACACCATCGGCTCCACGCCCTCTACATCGACCTCGTTCAGCTGTTCGATGAAGCCGAGGATGGTGTTGAAATCCTGTGCCAGCGCGGGCAGTTGCGCCGGGTCCACCTGGATGCGCGCCAGCTTGGCAACGCGCGCGGCTGTGCCTTCGTCGATCGACATCGGGGCCTCTTGTGCTTGTGAGCTTTGCCCGCGTTTAGCGCCCCCGTGCGCGCCCCGCAAGCACGTGCCGCCGCCAGACCTCGATCATCCAGCCCAGCATGATCGCATTCAGGATGTGCCACAGGAAATGCGTGCCCAGCGGCAGACCAGCGCAAAGCGGCAGGTCGAGCGCGCGGAAGGTGATCGACAGCGCCAGGATCGCGGCCCCCAGCAGGAGGCCCCGGCTCAGGGCCGGGGCGCGGGAGCGCAGGGCGATACCGTAGAGTGCGATCAGCAGCGCCACGGGCGCATAGCCCGACGATCCGCCAAGGCCAAGCCACTGGAACACCGGCACGGTGAGCGCGGCGTAGGGGAAGAACAGCGCCGTCAGCCCCAGCGCGGGCCAGGGCGACAGGCCCCAGAAATCGCGGTTGGCGGCGAAGATGTAGACAAGGATGAAGAGCAGGATCGGCAGCACGTCCGCCACCCCCGCCCAGGGCTGCGCGAAGGTATGGAACAGGAAAGACCCCACGCCGATGGCGAAGAGGATGCCGCAAAGCCAGCGGCCCAGCCCTTGGACCCGTGGCCACATGACCAGCGCGGCGATCAGGAAGGCGAGGTTTGTCACGGCGTTGATCGGCTCGGCCCAGAATTCCGGCCCGATCCGTTCGCAATAGCCGTCGACGGCGCGTGTCCAGTCCATCCTGCCCTCCCCCCGCATGCCTTGGGAAGATTGGCGCGGCGCGGGCTCTGGACAAGGGGCGTGCGCGGCGTCCAAATGCGGGCATGGATCTTGACCTGACCTATCCCGCCGTCTCCGACCTGCGCCGCAAGGCCAGGGCCCGCATCCCGCATTTCGCGTTCGAGTATCTCGACAGCGGGACGGGGCGCGAATTGCAGGTGGCGCGCAACCGCGATGCGCTGGACGCGGTGATGTTCCTGCCCGACATCCTGCCGGGCAAGGTCGCGCCGGACCTGTCGGTGCGCTTCATGGGGCGCGACTATGCCCGGCCTTTCGGCATCGCGCCTTTGGGCATGTCGGGGCTGATGTGGCCGGGGGCCGAACGGATGCTGGCCCGCCACGCGGCCGAGGCGCGCATCCCCTATGGCATGTCCACCGTCGCCACGCGCCTGCCCGAAGAGATCGGGCCGATGGCGGGCGACATGGGGTGGTTCCAGCTGTATTGCCCGGCCGATACCGGGATCCGCCAGGACATCCTGCGCCGGGTCCGCGCGGCGGGGTTCGAGACGCTGGTGCTGACGGTGGACGTCCCCGATGACTCGCGCCGCGAGCGCCAGCGCCGGGCCAAACTGACGCTGCCGCCCAAGATCACGCCGCGCGTGGTGTGGGAGGTGCTGACCCATCCCGAATGGTCGCTGAGGACGCTGGCCATCGGGTCGCCCCGGTTGCGGCTGCCGGAAAGCTATCTCGACTCGAGCAAGGCCATGTCCTCGCTTGCCCATGCCGGCCACGTGATCCGCGGCACGCCGGACTGGGAGATGCTGGACACGCTCCGCCGCGAATGGGACGGGCCGTTGATCGTCAAGGGCGTGATGTGCCCGAACGCGGCGAAGCGGCTGGTCGCGGCGGGGGTGGACGCGATCTGGGTGTCGAACCATGGCGGACGGCAATTCGAACCGGGCCCGGCGGCCATCACCGAATTGCCCAAGGTGCGCGAGGCCGTGGGGCCGGACGTGCCGCTGGTTTTCGACAGCGGCGTCAGTTCCGGCATGGACGTGCTGCGCGCGCTGGCGCTTGGAGCGGATTTCGTGATGCTGGGCCGGGCGTGGCACTATGCGGTGGGCGCGCTCGGGGACAAGGGCCCGGCGCATCTGCACCACATCCTGAGCGACGACATGGTGCTGAACATGGCGCAGATGGGCGCGCACCGGCTGGACGACGTGCCGGGGCGGCTGGTCGCGCCACGCTTGCAAAGCCCCGTGTAATCGCTAACCTCGCCGCAGCGCGGCAATCCAGGCCCGTTCATCCGCACCATCCCGGGCCATGACCTTGCCGCAATCCGTCCGCCAGGACGACCCGAAACGACGATCCAGGGACAGACCAAGAATGACCAGCTTCTCCAAGATCCTCATCGCCAACCGGGGCGAGATCGCCATCCGCATCATGCGCGCCGCCAACGAGATGGGGAAGAAGACGGTCGCCGTCTATGCCGAGGAAGACAAGCTGGGTCTGCACCGCTTCAAGGCGGACGAGGCCTACCGGATCGGTGAGGGCCTGGGGCCGGTGCAAGCCTACCTGTCCATCGAGGAAATCATTCGTGTGGCGCGGCAATCCGGCGCGGATGCGATCCATCCCGGCTATGGCCTTCTGTCCGAGAACCCCGATTTCGTCGATGCCTGCGACGCGGCGGGCATCACCTTCATCGGGCCCCGGGCCGAAACGATGCGCGCCTTGGGCGACAAGGCCAGCGCCCGCAAGGTCGCCATCGAGGCCGGCGTGCCGGTGATCCCCGCGACCGAGGTGCTGGGCGACGATTTCGACGCGATCGCGAAAGAGGCGGCCGCGATCGGCTATCCCCTGATGCTCAAGGCCTCGTGGGGCGGCGGCGGGCGCGGCATGCGCCCGATCGAAGGCCCTGACGAGCTGCGCGACAAGGTGCTGGAAGGCCGGCGCGAGGCCGAAGCGGCCTTTGGAAATGGCGAGGGCTACCTGGAAAAGATGATCCTGCGCGCCCGCCACGTCGAGGTGCAGATCCTTGGCGACAAGCAGGGCACGATCTACCACCTTTACGAACGCGACTGTTCGGTCCAGCGCCGCAACCAGAAAGTGGTCGAACGCGCCCCGGCCCCGTACCTGTCCGAAGCGCAGCGCGAAGAGCTGTGCGAACTGGGCCGCAAGATCTGCGCACATGTGAATTACGAATGCGCGGGCACGGTCGAGTTCCTGATGGATATGGATACGGGCAGGTTCTACTTCATCGAGGTGAACCCCCGCGTGCAGGTGGAACACACCGTCACCGAAGAGGTCACGGGCATCGACATCGTGCAGGCGCAGATCATGATTGCCGAGGGCAAATCGCTGGCCGAGGCCACCGGCAAGGCCAGCCAGTACGACATCCGCCTGACCGGCCATGCGCTCCAGACGCGGATCACCACCGAGGATCCCACCAACAACTTCATCCCCGATTACGGGCGCCTCACCGCGTTTCGCAGCGCCACCGGCATGGGCATCCGTCTGGACGGGGGCACGGCCTATGCGGGTGGCGTGATCACGCGCTACTACGATTCGCTGCTGGTCAAGGTCACGGCCAAGGCGCAGACGCCGGAAAAGGCCATCGCCCGGATGGACCGTGCGCTGCGCGAATTCCGCATCCGCGGGGTCAGCACGAATATCGAGTTCGTCATCAACCTGCTGAAGCACCCGACCTTCCTGACGAACCAGTACACGACCAAGTTCATCGACACGACGCCGGACCTGTTCGATTTCAAGAAGCGCCGCGACCGCGGCACCAAGGTGCTGACCTATATCGCCGACATCACCGTCAACGGCCATCCCGAGGTGCAAGGACGTGTGCGCCCGCATCCCGATCTGAAGCCGGCCCGCGCCCCGCAAGTGCCCTGGGACGCCACCGCACCCGACGGCACCAAGACGCTGCTCGAGGAAAAAGGCCCGCAGGCCGTGGCGGACTGGATGCTGGCGCAGGACAAGCTCCTGATCACCGACACCACCATGCGCGACGGCCACCAGTCGCTCCTGGCGACGCGGATGCGGTCGCTCGACATGATCAAGGTGGCGCCGGCCTATGCGCACCACCTGCCGCAGCTTTTCAGCGTGGAATGCTGGGGCGGGGCCACGTTCGACGTGGCCTACCGGTTCCTGCAGGAATGCCCCTGGCAGCGCCTGCGCGACCTGCGTGCCGCCATGCCCAACCTGATGACCCAGATGCTGCTGCGCGGGGCCAACGGCGTGGGCTATACCAACTACCCCGACAACGTGGTGCAATTCTTTGTCCGTCAGGCGGCCGAGACCGGCGTCGACGTCTTCCGCGTCTTCGACAGCCTCAACTGGGTGGAAAACATGCGCGTCGCCATGGACGCGGTGCTGGAGACGGGGCGCGTGCTGGAGGGCACGGTCTGCTATACCGGCGACGTGCTGGACCCGGACCGGGCGAAATACGACCTGAAATACTACGTCGCCATGGGCAAGGAATTGCGCGACGCGGGCGCGCATGTGCTGGGGCTCAAGGACATGGCGGGGCTGTTGAAACCCAACGCGGCCTACAAGCTGGTGGACACGCTGAAGCAGGAGGTGGGCCTGCCGATCCATTTCCACACGCATGACACCTCGGGCGCGGCCATCGCCACGATCATGGAAGCCGCGCGCGCCGGGGTGGACGCGGTGGACGGCGCGATGGACGCTCTGTCGGGCAACACCTCGCAGCCCACGCTTGGCAGCATTGTCGAGGCGCTGCGCTTTGCCGAGCGCGACACCGGGCTCGACATCGCCGCGATCCGCGAGATTTCGAACTACTGGGAAGCGGTGCGCGGGCAATACGCGGCCTTTGAATCGGGCATGCAGTCGCCTGCCTCCGAGGTCTATCTGCACGAGATGCCCGGCGGGCAGTTCACCAACCTCAAGTCGCAGGCGCGGTCGATGGGGCTGGAAGAGCGCTGGCACGAGGTCGCCCAGACCTATGCCGACGTGAACCAGATGTTCGGCGACATCGTCAAAGTCACGCCGTCGTCCAAAGTGGTGGGCGACATGGCGCTGATGATGGTCAGCCAGGGCCTGACGCGCGCCGATGTGGAAGATCCCGACCGCGATGTCAGCTTCCCCGACAGCGTGATCGACATGATGCGCGGCAATCTGGGCCAGCCCCCGGGCGGCTGGCCCGCGGCGATCCAGGCGAAGATCCTCAAGGGCGAAGACCCGTTCACAGAACGCCCCGGCCTGCGCGCCGCCCCCGTGGACATCGAAGAGACGCGCAAGACCCTGTCGGACCAGTTGGGCGGCATCGCCATCGACAACGAGGATCTGAACGGCTACCTGATGTATCCCAAGGTCTTCACCGATTACGCCACACGGCACGAGATGTATGGCCCGGTGCGCACATTGCCGACGCGCACCTTCTTCTACGGCATGGAGCCGGGCGAAGAGATCACCGCCGAGATCGACCCGGGCAAGACGCTGGAGATCCGGCTTCAGGCCGTGGGCGAGACGCAGGATGATGGCGAAGTGCGGGTGTTCTTTGAACTCAACGGCCAGCCGCGCACCATTCGCGTGCCCGACCGCAAGGCCACCGGGGCCGCGGCCGCCCGCCCCAAGGCCGAACTGGGCAACCCCGCCCATGTCGGCGCGCCGATGCCGGGTGTGGTCGCCTCGATCGCGGTGCAGGCGGGCCAGGCCGTGAAGGACGGCGATCTGCTGCTGACCATCGAGGCGATGAAGATGGAAACCGGTCTGCACGCCGAACGCGACGGGGTGGTCAAGGCCGTTCACGTCCAGCCCGGCGGCCAGATCGACGCCAAGGACTTGCTGGTGGAGTTTGAATGATGCCCGGCCCCCTGACCAAAACCGCCGCCCAGATGGTGGCCGAAGCCCGCGCCCGCGTCGACGAGGTCAGCACCCGGGACGCCATCGCGATGCTGGAGGATCCGGACGTGGTGATCGTCGACATCCGCGACGTGCGCGAACGGCACCGCACGGGCTGGATCCCCGGCGCGTTCCATGCGCCGCGCGGCATGATCGAGTTCTGGATCGACCCCGACAGCCCCTACCACAAGGACGTCTTTGCGCAGGAGGGCAAGCGCTATGTCTTTCACTGCGCGTCCGGCTGGCGCTCGGCCCTGACGGTGGCGACGCTGCAGGACATGGGCTTTGACGCAGCCCATCTGCGCGACGGCTTTTCCGACTGGGTCAAGCAGGGCGGCCCGGTCGAACGCGAGGCATGAGCGGCACGCGCCATCTGGCGATGGTGGCGGTGCTGGTGCCCGAATATGACGCGGGCATCGCCTTTTTCTGCGACATGCTGGGCTTTGCGCTGCTGGAAGACACCGATCTGGGCGGCGGCAAGCGCTGGGTGCGGGTTGCCCCCGAAGGCGGGCAGACGCAATTGCTGCTGGCCCGCGCGGTGGGCGATCAGCGCGCCGCCATCGGCCGGCAGGGCGGAGGGCGCGTCTGGCTGTTTCTGCACACCGACGATTGCGCGCGGGACCATGCCGCCTGGCACGCGGCAGGCCTGTCGTTCGAAGCCCCGCCGCGTTCCGAAGCCTATGGCATCGTGGCCGTGTTCCGTGACCCCTGGGGCAACCGCTGGGACCTGATCCAGCCCGCCTGACCCTGGGTCAATCCGGCATTTCCTGCACAAACGCTGCGACTGGCCTGACAATTTTACCTGATTAAGGAAAACCTGACTGGTCATTAGACCGAAGCAGGGCAGGATAGTTGCATGAAACACTTTGATGGAACCCCTTTGCGGGAAACGGAAAAATTTGCACCCGAGGCACTGGTCGCCTTTCTGGTGGCGCTGGAAGAGACCCAGACCACCGAAGACGTCTGGCAGCTGCTTCTGGCGCTGGCAAAGCGGCTTGACCTGACCGGGGTCGAGTACATCTATGCCACCGATTACCGCAACTGGGAGCGTGCCCAGTTCATCCGCACCACCGCCCCCAGCAGCTGGCTGGACTATCTCAAGCAGTTCCCGCATCTGCGCGAAACCTCGACCTTTCGCCGCCATGCCTGCCGCTTTCTGACGCCGATCAAGGCCGGGCAGGCCTATGCCGAAGACATGGGCCCCCTGACCGAGGAACGCAGGCGCCACATGGAACTGGGGGCGCGGATGGGCATGCGCGCGGGCGTCGCCTTTCCCCTGCGCATGGGCGATCCGGGCCAGGCCGCGCTGCTGTGCTTTGGCGGCGATTTCTCGGCCGAGGCCTTCGATGCTCTGCTGGCAGAACATGGCTGGACGCTGCACGCTGCGGCGCTGTCGGCCCATGCGCGCTATACCGAGCTGTTCAAGCTGGAATTCATCGAACGCAACCAGCTGACACACAAGCAGAAGGAACTGATCCAGCTGGTGGGCGAAGGCCTGATGGACAAGCAGATCGCGCATATCCTCGGCATCTCGTTCTCGGCCGTGCGGCAGCGCCTGGCCACGGTGCAGCAGAAGACCGGCGCGCAGAACCGGGCCGAACTGGCGGCGCTGGCCATGCGCGTGGGGCTTGTGCCCGACCCGCTGCTGCGGGCGCATTCGGATGATCTGACGGTGTTCCTGAGCACCGGCGACGGCAAGACCGGCAGCGAGGTGCGCCAGCCCGGACAACAGCCCTACCGGGCGGCGGAATAGGGCTTGCCGCGCGCGCGGCGCGGGCCATCTTTCGCGGCGATCGCAACTGCCGAGGACTTGCCATGCTGCCCGTCACCGCCCTTTATGCCGCGCTGATTGCGCTGCTGTTTCTCGGGCTCAGCGCCCGTGTCATCCTGTATCGCCGCAGCCACCGCCTGTCGCTGGGCGATGCCGGCGACCCGGCCCTGCTGCAGCGCATGCGGGTGCAGGCCAACTGCGCCGAATACGCGCCGTTCGGCCTGTTGCTGCTGGCGCTGGCCGAGGCCCAGGGCGGCCCGGCCGTGGCCCTGCATCTGCTGGGCCTGACCCTTTTGGCGGGCCGCGTGCTGCATGCCTACGGGTTTGCGCAAGAGCCGCAGAACATGGGCCTGCGGGTGGCCGGGATGGCGCTGACGCTGACCATGATCGCGGTCACCGCGCTGGGGCTTCTGGGGCACGCGCTGATCTGACGCGCGCCGGCCAGGCGGGCGGCAGTGGCGCAATTTTCCTCTTGCACGCCCGCCCGCATCCATCTACACCGCCCGCACCATTTGGTGCGCGGGCGTAGCTCAGGGGTAGAGCATAACCTTGCCAAGGTTAGGGTCGGGCGTTCGAATCGCCTCGCCCGCTCCAAATGGTCTGACGATGGATATGCGGGCGTAGCTCAGGGGTAGAGCATAACCTTGCCAAGGTTAGGGTCGGGCGTTCGAATCGCCTCGCCCGCTCCATCGCACCGATTTGCCGACACATGTAGAGACGGGGGTTTGACCGCCACCTTGGAGGCCCGGGCTTACTCGATCGGGAAGCGCCGCAGGCAGGCCTTGGCCTGTCCCTGGAATTCGGTGATCGTTGTGCGAATGTCGCGGCGATCCCCCACCGCCCGCAGCGCCTTGAGCTTTTGCGCCTCGGTCCCCGAAACGTAAAGCTGCAGGATCCGCGCGCTGACGGCGATCGACACCTCGCGGTCCCGGGTCGATATCAGCGCCGCCTCTTCCAGAACACTGGCGGTGGCCGAGATGATCCAGGCGCATTTCAGCGCCTTGGCTTCCTCGCCGGCATAGACACGGCGGCTCTGCGCGTCGGCGGTTGTGGCGATCAGCACGAGGCCGAGGGCGGCGATGCGCAGGGCAGATATCATGTGGCAAATTCCTTTCGCGCGCAGGCTTGCACAGACGCCACGCAGGGGCAATCGGCAAATCGCCGCTCTTGGCCCGGTGGCGGGGCTGTGCCAAGAGAGCGCATCCAGAAGGAGGGCCCCATGCGCCGTGTCACCCGCACCCGCAAGACCGCGGAAACCGAGATCAGCGTCGAGATCGACCTGGACGGCATTGGCCGCTACGACAACGCGACCGGCGTCGGGTTCTTCGACCACATGCTGGACCAGCTGGCGCGCCATGCGCTGATCGACATGACGGTCCGCGCGACGGGGGACCGGCATATAGACGACCACCACACGGTGGAGGATACCGGGATCACGCTGGGCATGGCCCTGGCCGAGGCGCTGGGGGACAAGCGCGGTATCCGGCGCTACGGGTCCTGCCTGCTGCCGATGGACGACGCCCTGGTGCGCACGGCGCTGGATCTGTCGGGGCGGCCCTATCTGGTCTGGAACCTGGCGCTGCCGACGGACCGGATCGGCAGCTTCGACACCGAACTGGTGCGCGAGTTCTTTCAGGCTTTCAGCACCCATGGCGGCATAACGCTGCATGTGGACCTGCTGCATGGGCTCAACAGCCACCACATTGCCGAGGCGGCGTTCAAGTCCGTCGCGCGCGCGCTGCGCGAGGCGGTGGAGACGGACCCGCGCAAGGGCGATGCGGTGCCCTCGACCAAGGGGTCGCTCTGACCCAGAGCCCCGGGGGTTTCACACCCCCGGACCCCCGTGGGAGTATTTTCACCAAGAAGAAGACAGGGTTGCGGGAATGCTGACAGCGATCATCGATTATGAAAGCGGCAATCTGCATTCGGCGGAGAAGGCGTTCCAGAAGATGGCGTCGGAGACGGGTGCGGGCCGGGTGGTGGTGACGGACGATCCCGACATCGTGGCCCGGGCCGACCGGATCGTGCTGCCCGGCGACGGGGCGTTTCCGGCCTGTGCCGCGGCGCTGCGGGCCTCGGGCTGTTTCGCCGCGATGGTGGAGGCGGTGGAGACGCGCGGCCGACCGTTCCTGGGCATTTGCGTGGGCATGCAGCTGATGGCGCGCAGGGGCCATGAATACGAGCTGACAGACGGTCTGGGCTGGATCGATGGCGAGGTGGTGCGGATCGCGCCTTCGGACCCGTCGCTGAAGGTGCCGCATATGGGCTGGAACGACCTGGTGATCGACGCGCCGCACCCGGTTCTGGATGGCTTGGCGACGGGCGAGCACGCCTATTTCGTGCATTCCTACCAGATGGATCTGGGCGACGGGGCGCAGCGGGTCGCGCATGTGGACTATGGCGGCGATGTCACCGCCATCGTTGCCCGGGACACCCGCATCGGCCTGCAATTCCACCCCGAAAAGAGTGCCGGCGCAGGCCTGCGGATGATCGCGAATTTCCTGTCCTGGCGGCCGTGACGGCTCAGTTCACGCGGCTCCAGGTCTGCCCGTCGCAGATCCCGGCCTTGCAGCCGGTGACGGTCAGGCTGTTGCCCGCCAGCCTTGCGCTGGCCTTGGCCTCGACGTTCAGCAGCGGCACGTAGACGGTTCCGCCGGCATACCTGCCATTGCCCGCGGGTTTGAGATCCCAGAACAGGCGTTTGCCGATATTGGGCGTGCTGACTTCGCGCCCGGAGGGATCGAAGGCCTTGAGCACCGTGCCGCACAGCGCCGCGCCGCAGGGCGCGATCCGGACCAGGCTGGTCAGGTTCTTGCGGTCGGGCTGTGTCTTCCAGGTGCCCACGGCCGGGTCGGCAAGGGCGGGGGTGGCAAGCAGCAGCGTCAGTGCTGCAAGGGCAAAGGGGTTTTTCATGTCTGTGGACCTGCGCCCCGACACCTTCGGGGCAAGAGAGCGCTGCATCTCGGCGCTGGGCGAGAGATATGCGGCCCGACCTCGGCATCAAGGGGCGGCGGGCAGGAATTTTCCGGCGCGTCCGGGCGGCGCCCCGGCAGTGTCGGCGCGTTTCCGCCAAGCGGGATGCCGCCGGATGGTCCTGTCGGTTGCCGGGGGGTCGGACCTTGCCCGGGCCATTGCCGTCGCCGCTCAGCGTCGTCTTCGTGACCCCGGCCTTTGCCCCTGTTTTCCGGGTTGTTCCGGCCCGCCGCGTTGCGGGCGCGCGGTGGCGTCGCCACGCCAGTCCTGCGGTCCGGCCTGACACGCGGGCGCGTTGCATCCGCCGTTGCGTCATGCCAAAGCGGCGCGGAGCAAATCCGGAGCAGGCCCATGATCCTTTACCCCGCCATCGACCTCAAGGACGGCAAGGCCGTGCGCCTCTTGCGGGGCGACATGGAGAAGGCGACGGTCTTCAACGACGATCCCGCCGCCCAGGCGCGCGCCTTTGTGGAGGCGGGCTGCGCATGGCTGCACCTGGTGGATCTGAACGGGGCCTTTGCCGGGGCACCGGTGAACGCCGCGGCGGTGGAGGCGATCCTGGACGCCTGCCCGGTTCCGGCCCAGTTGGGCGGCGGCATCCGCGACATGGCCACGATCGAGGGCTGGCTGGACAAGGGTCTGGCGCGGGTGATCCTTGGCACGGTTGCCGTGGAGAACCCCGATCTGGTGCGCGCCGCGGCGCGCGCCTTTCCCGGCAAGGTCGCCGTGGGGATCGACGCGCGGGGCGGGAAAGTGGCCACCAAGGGCTGGGCCGAGACCACGGACGTGGACGCCACCGATCTGGCGCGGTCTTTCGAGGACGCGGGCGTCGCGGCGATCATCTACACCGACATCAACCGCGACGGGGCGATGCAAGGCCCGAACGTGCAGGCCACGGCGGCGCTGGCGCGGGCGGTGACGATCCCGGTGATCGCCTCGGGCGGGGTGTCCGCGCTGGACGACCTGATCGCCCTGCGAGACACCGGCGTCATTGCTGGCGCGATCTCGGGCCGGGCTCTGTATGACGGCGCGCTGGATCTGCGCGCGGCGCTGACGGCGCTGGCGGATTGATCGCAGGCAAAAACCGTTTCTGCGATCTTCCAACGGGCGGGCAAACGCGCTACGCCCTGCCCCATGTTGAAAACCCGCGTGATCCCCTGTCTGGACGTCGCCGATGGCCGCGTGGTCAAGGGCGTGAACTTTGTCGACCTGGTCGATGCCGGGGACCCGGTGGAAGCGGCGCGGGCCTATGATGCGGCGGGGGCGGACGAGATCTGCTTTCTCGACATCCACGCCACGCATGAGAACCGCGGCACGATGTTCGATCTGGTCACGCGCACGGCGGAACAATGCTTTATCCCGCTGACCGTGGGCGGCGGCGTGCGCACGGTGGAGGACGTGCGGGCGCTTCTGCTGGCGGGGGCGGACAAGGTGTCGTTCAACTCGGCCGCGGTGGCCAACCCGGACGTGGTGGCCGGGGCGGCGGACCTGTTCGGCAGCCAGTGCATCGTCTGCGCCATCGACGCCGAGACGGTGGCACCGGGCCGGTGGGAGATCTTTACCCATGGCGGGCGCAAACCCACGGGGATCGACGCGGTGGCCTTTGCCACGACCATCGCCGCCAAGGGCGCGGGCGAGATCCTGCTGACCTCGATGGATCGCGATGGCACCAAGGCGGGCTTCAACCTGCCGCTGACCCGGGCCATTGCCGACGCGGTGGACATCCCCGTGATCGCCTCGGGCGGGGTCGGCACGCTGGATCACCTGGTCGAAGGGGTGACCGAGGGGCATGCTTCGGCGGTGCTGGCGGCGTCGATCTTCCATTTCGGCACCTTCACGGTGGGTCAGGCCAAGGCGCACATGGCCGCGGCGGGCATTCCGGTGCGGCTATGACCCTCGAAGAGCTGGAAAAGATCGTGGCCGCCCGCGCCAATGCCTCACCCGAGGAAAGCTGGACCGCCAAGCTGTTGGCCAAGGGGCCCGAGAAATGCGCCGAGAAGTTCGGCGAAGAGGCGGTGGAGGCGATCATCGAGGCGGTCAGGAACGACCGCGAGAAGCTGACCGCCGAGGCCGCGGATGTGCTCTTTCACCTGCTCGTGATGCTGCGCGCGCGCGACGTGGCGCTGGCGGATGTCATGGCCGAACTGGCGCGGCGTCAGAGCCGGTCGGGCCTGGCGGAAAAGGCCGGCCGTTCCGGGCAATAAGCGGGCGCAGTTTCTCTGAGAGCGCATGGTCGGCTGCGTCGAAACAGGCTGTTCCTGCCTTGGACGCCGCGCGGATCACGGCAGCGTTGTCGCGCAGGCTCCGGTTCAGGAATCCCTCGACCGCGGCCTTTCGTGCGCCGGAAAGCTGCGCGAGCTCGGACCCGGCCGCGATCCGCGCGGCCTGTGCCTCGGGGGCAAGGTGCAGGGCGATCATGACGGCCCCGCCGGGGCAGGCGGTCAGCCCCGGCCTGATGGCCGAGCCCTCGAGCACGACGGGGCCGGCCTGCAAGGCCCTGTCCAGGTGCATCTCGACCAGAGGGGCCACGTTTTCGTGATGATGCCGCAACAGAGTCTCGAGACTGTCCGCAGACAATGTCGCAAAACACTCCACCACATGCGGCCGGGGGTCCGGCCAGGGCCGCCCCGGATTGCACGCCATGGTGTCGCTGGACAGCACCGGCCAGCCCGGACGCCGTCCCAACAGCGTCGCCAGCGTGGACTTGCCGGTATGCGACGCCCCCGCCAGCAGCACGGCCTTGCATGTCATGCTCACCCTCCTGACCGGCGCCCGGGGGACGGTGGGTGGGGCGCCTTTGCGCGGCACGCGCAAACAGCGTCACCCACCGTCTCACAGCCTGGACGAAATGATGCCGGTGTTGAACCCGCCCATGCGCAGTTCGCCGAACAGCCGCTGATACTCGATCTTGGGGCAGCGGTTCATCACCACGTCCACCCCCCGCGCCTCGGCCCGGGCCGCGGCGTCCTCGTGGGTGACGCCGATCTGCATCCAGATCGTCTTCAACCCGGCGAACACCTCCAGCGCCTCGTCGACGATGGGGGGCACGTGCTCGGACCGGCGGAAGATGTCGACCATGTCGACAGTGTCCGGGCAGGCGCGAAGGTCCGGCCGCACCTCCTGGCCGAACAGCCGTTCTCCGGCGTGGCCGGGATTCACCGGGATCACCGTGAACCCCTTCAGCGACAGGTAGCGCGCCACGTAATAGCTCGGGCGGACCGGGTTCATCGACACGCCGACCACGGCAATCACCTTGGTGCGGCGCAGGATATCCTTGAGGAAGGCGTCGGAATAGCTCATGCGACGGACCCTATCCGCGTTCGCCGCAAAGAAAAAGCGCCCAGGGACAATGCCTGGGCGCCAGTCACGGAACGAGGGACAGTGAAAGGTTTCGCGAAGGTTCCGGCTCCGCGATCCTGAGCCTTAGATAGGCACATCCGCCACAGTTTAAAGGCTTGTAAAGAATTTGTGAGAAACAGCCTTGACACCCGCCGAAACCGGGGTGGGCGCCAGACCACGCGCCCTGTCCCCCGGGCGCACGCTGTCGTGAAAGGATTCCGAATCGCACAGCCCGGTGCGCCGCGGGGCGCGCAGGACAAAGAACTTGCCCACCCCCTGCCAGGTGCCCACCGACGGGGCCTCGGCATCGCAGGGAAAGCGCGCGCGCCAGTCCTCGGGCAGCGGCAGGCCGCAGCGCTCGGCCTTGTCCAGCATCCAGACCAGCGGAATGTTGGCCAGCGGCCGCGCCGGTGCAAACCCGCCCAGGTGGCCGCCCACATCGCCATGGGTGCCGCGGAACCAGACCTGCTCCATGACCCCGTCCCAGTCCGGCGGGCGATGCCACAGCACCGGGCTGTAGGCCAGCCGGGTCTCGTCATGGGCCAGCGCGTGAAATCCGTGGCGCACCGTCGGGCCGAGGCTGTGATTGTGGAACGCGTGGCGCGGCTCGCTCAGACGCCACAGCAGCGGCAGGCGCAGGCCCAGCGCCTTGACCGTGTCCCAGACGCCCACCATCTCCACCGCTGCCTCGGCGTGGCAGTGACGGGCGGAAAACGCCCGGGCCGAGGGCCCGTCGGGATCGTGGCGGTAAAGGCGGTATATCTGGCGGATATTGCGTTCGGTGGCATGTTCGGCGCGTAGCAGGCCCACCATGTCGATCACCCCGGCCAGCGACCGCACGGCATAGGCGCCGCGGGAATAGCCCAGCAGAAAGATGCGGTCCCCGTCGCGGTAGCGCGAGGCAAGATAGCCATAGGCGCGGCAGATCTGGCGGTTGATGCCCTTGCCGGTCAGCACATCCCCGGTGCCACGCCAGTCGCGCCACTGGATGCCGGCCTCGTAGAACACCGACACGTGGCCCTCTTCGCGCAGCAGCTTGTAGGCCATACCGGCATTGGTTTCCTCGCCCGGGCGGAGCGAGGACATGGTGCCGTCCAGGATGATGACATGGTCGACCGGACCACGGCGGCATGCATAGGCCGAGTGGCCGGAGGCGAACCGCCTCCGGAACCACCCGAAGACCCTGTCACTCAGCCGCGATGGCCCCATCCTGCAACATCTCCCACATGCGCTGCGGCGTGAACGGCATGTCGGCGCGCCGCACGCCGCGCGCCCAGAGCGCATCCTGCACCGCGTTCGACACCGCGGCCAGCGCACCCACCGTCCCGGCCTCGCCACAGCCTTTCATCCCCATGGGATTGGCCACCGAAGGCACGGGCTGGGTGTCGAAACCGATCATCGGCATATCGTACGCCCTGGGCATCGCATAGTCCATGAACGTTGCGGTCAGCAGCTGCCCGTCCGCGTCGAACACCACCCGTTCGGTCAGCGCCTGGCCCAGACCCTGGGCCACCCCGCCATGCACCTGGCCTTCGGCCAGCATCGGGTTGATCAGGTTGCCGAAATCGTCGACGACATTGTACCGGTCGCAGACCACTTCGCCGGTTTCGGTGTCGATCTCGACCTCGGCAATATGGCAGCCATTGGGGTAGGACCGCCCCGGCAGGGTCGCCGTGGTCTTCCAGCTGAGCAGATCCGTGCGCCCGGCCTCGCGCGCCATCTGCGCCGCCTCCAGCATGGTCGGCGTGAGGTTGGAGCCGTCGGCGCGGAAGCGTTCGTCGTCGAACACCACGTCTTCGGGGGCGACGCCCATCTGGTCGGCCAGGAAACCGCCAAGGCCGGTGACGATCTCGGACACGACCTGAAGCGTCGCGTTGGTCTGCACGGTGACAGAGCGCGACCCGCCGGTGCCACCGCCCGAGGGGATCAGGTCGCTGTCGCCCTGCACCACCTCGATCACATCGGCAGGAATGCCGGTCTGGTCGGCCAGGAACTGGCGGAACACGGTTTCGTGCCCCTGCCCGTTGGACTGGGTGCCGACATAGATCCGTGCGCCGCCGTCTTCGGTGAACTCCACCTTCGCATCCTCGTTCGGAGCGCCAAGGATAGACTCGATGTAGTAACAAATCCCTACACCGCGCAGCTTGCCCGCCGCCTCCGACGCCGCCTTGCGCGCCTCAAAACCCGCGATGTCGGCGGTCTGCATGGCGTGCCCCATCACGCGGCCGAAATCGCCCACGTCGTAATTCTCGCCGGTCACGGTGGTATAGGGGAACTGGTCGGGCTTGATGAAGTTGATGCGGCGCAGCTCCCACGGATCGACCTCCAGCTCGCGCGCGGCGCGGTCCATCATCCGCTCCAGCACGTAGATCGCCTCGGGCCGGCCGGCGCCGCGATAGGCGTCGACCTGCGCGGTGTTGGTGTAGAAACCTTCGCAGCGATACCACGCGTTGCGGATGTCATAGGTGCCGGTCAGGACGCGGGCGAACAGGAACGACTGGATCATCTGGCCAAAGCCGGAATTGTACGCCCCCAGGTTGCAGCGCGTGTGCAGACGGTAGCCGGTGATGCGGTTTTCGGCATCAAAGGCCAGTTCCGCCAGCGTCACCAGATCGCGGCCGGCATTGTCGGTCAGCATCGCCTCGGTGCGCTCGGACATCCAGCGCACCGGCTGGCCCAGCGCACGCGCGGCATGGGCGGTGACGAAATACTCGGGATAGGGAAAGCCCTTCATGCCGAAACCGCCGCCCACATCGGGGTTGGTCACCCGCACGGCGGTGTCATCCAGCCCGAACATCTTGGCCAGCTGGCCCTTGATGCCCCAGACCCCCTGCCCGCCATAGGACAGGTGCAGCCGGGTGCCGTCCCATTCGGCAAAGCAGCCGCGCGGCTCCATCGAGTTGACGATGATGCGGTTGCTGTCGATCTCCAGCGCCACGGTCCGCGCGGCCTGGTCAAAGGCCGCGTTGGTGGCCTCTTCGTCGCCGATGCCGTAATCGAAGGCGCGGTTGTCCGGGGCGGCGTCATGCACCGGCTCACCGCCTGCCGCGATGTCCAGATGCACCGGCAGGTCGTCATATTCCAGCTCGATCAGCTCGGCCGCGTCGCGCGCCTGCTGCAGCGTCTCGGCCACCACCAGCGCCACCGGTTCGCCGACGAACCGGACCTTGCCTTCGGCCAGAACCGGGCGCTTGGGGGCCGCGCCCTGGCTGCCGTCGCGATTCGGCGCGGTGGCAAAGTTCATCGCCGTGTCGACCCCGGCCGCCGCCATGTCCTCGGCCGTGACCACCAGTTTCACACCGTCCGCCGCGCGCGCGGCGGAAACGTCCAGCCCGGTGATCCGGGCATGGGCGACAGGGGACCGGAAAAACACCGCCCGCAGCGCGCCTTCGGGCGCGATATCGTCCACATAGCGGCCCTGGCCGGTCAGAAAGCGCACGTCTTCGACGCGTTTCACCGGCTGGCTCTTGCCGAACTTGTCCATGATCAACTCCCTCGCGCAATTCGCTTTGGGGCGGACTTTAGACTGCGGCGCGCAGGTGTCCAGAGCCGGATCCGGCCAACGCCGGCCCGGCGGGCAGGGTCACGCGGGTGAGACGGCCATAGCCGTTGAACCCCGTGGCCAGCGTTTCGGCATAGGCCCCCATCCCCGCGATCAACAGGTGATCGCCCTCGGCCAGATCCTCAGGCAGCGGCAGCGGCGCGGGCAACCGGTCAAGACTGTCGCAGGTGGGCCCGAACACGGTGCGCGGACGCGGGCGGCCCCGGCGGTCCTGCCCGTCCGGGCCGATGGCGCGAAGCCGGGACGAGGCGGCGATGTCGCGCCATTCCGCCAGGCAGCCGTAAAGCCCGTCATTGAGGTACACCCTATCGCCGTCCAGCGCCTTGATGCGCAGGGCGATCTGCACCGCTTCGGCCACCAGCGCCCGCCCGGGTTCGCAGACCAGGGGCGGGGCGTCGCCAAAGGCCTCGGCCGCGGCCCTGGCGATGGCACGGAAGGCGGGTTCGGGCGCAGGTGCCGCACCGCCACGATGCGCGGCAAAGCCGCCGCCCACGTTCAGGCGGCACAGCCGGATGCCGGCACGGCGGCAGATGTCGCCTGCCGCGTGGATGTACCGCGCCCAGGCGTCGGGACGGTCGCATTGCGTGCCGGGGTGAAAGGTCAGCGACACGCGCGCTCCGCGTGCCGCCGCCAGCCCCATCAGGGTCGCCGCCGCATCCGGTTCCGCCCCGAACTTGGAGCCGAAATCATAGGCCCCGCCCGGCACCGGAAGCTTCAGACGCACCGCGATCTCGGCCCCGTCCAGCGGCCCGAGCTTGTCCAGCTCGTCCCGCCGGTCCACCGACCAGGAGGCCACGCCAAGCGCCCGCGCCGCCGCGATCTCGGTGCGCGAGCGGACGGGATTGTGATAGTGCAGCACCGCGCCGGGCACGTGGCGGCGCACCAGCTCCATCTCGGGCACCGAGGCGACGTCGAACGCCGTCATCCCCCCGGCGGCCAGCCGGGTCAGGATGTCGGGATCGGGGTTTGCCTTGACCGCATAGGTCACGAGGCCGGGAAAGCCGGTGCGGAACCGCGCATGGGTGGCGTCCAGCACGTCGGGGGAAAAGAATGCCACCGGATCGTCCGGCGCATGTGCCGCCAGCCAGCCTGCCGCACCGCTGCCAGGTTTGAAATGATACATCTGCCCGCCTCCTTTTCCCCAAGGATGCGCGCGCCCGTCGCCGGATTCACTTGGCAATCCGGGCAATGCGAGTCATCCTTTTTGGCAGATCGACGGAGCAATCATGCAGATCGACGAAACCGACAAGGCCCTGATCGCGCTTCTGGCCGACAATGCACGGATGCCGGTGGCCGATCTGGCGCGGCGTCTGGGGCTGGCGCGCACCACCGTGCAGGCGCGGATCGAACGGCTGGTGGCCCAGGGCCATATCGCCGGGTTCACCGTGCAGCGCGGCCCCGCGCTGCGCCCGCCCCTGCGCGCGACGGTGCTGATCTCGATCGAGCCGCGGTCGGGCCCCGCGGTGCTGAGCCGGCTGAAATCCCTGCCCCGGGTCGAGACGGTGCACACCACCACCGGCCGTGTCGACCTGATTGCCACGCTCAGCGCCGACAGCACCGAGGAACTGGACCGCACGCTGGACCTGATCGGCGCGGCCAAGGGGGTCAACAGCTCTGAAAGCCTGATCCACCTGACCACCCGGATCGACCGCGGCGCCTGAGGCTCAGGCCCCGCCCTGGCTGTCTTCGTCCTCGATGGCGTAGGTCTTGAACAGCCCGCCCTGGGTGATGAAGAAGGCAAAGACCGCAGCCGTCAGCCCGAAGGTCTTGAAGTAAACCCAGATCTCGGTGCTCATAAGCCGCCAGATCACCTCGTTCAGCGCGGCAAGCCCGAAGAACAGGTACATCACCCGGCGGGTCAGGATCATCCAACCCTCGTCCTGCAGGGGCATGACCCCTTCCATCACCGCCTGCAGCCAGGACTGTCCGCGCAGCAGGCCGATGGCCAGCGCGCCGCCGAACAGCAGGTAGATCAGCGTCGGCTTGATCTTGAAGAAGCGTTCGTCGTTCAGCCAGACCGACAGCCCGCCAAAGACGACGATCAGAACGGCGGTCACCACCTGCATGCGGCTCAGATGCCCGGTCAGCTTCCACAGCACGCCCATGGCAATCAGGAACACCGGGATGAACCCGGCCGTCACCACGATAAAGCCCTCATACTCGGTACCGCCGATGACAAAGGCGCGGTCCTTGAGCCAGAGATAGGCGACAAAGAAGCCCAGCACGGGGCCCAGCTCCAGCGCGGATTTCAGAAACGGGTTGATCTGCGGTGTGTCCATGCGGGTCTCCTTTGCCCCCAGATAAGCCGCTCAGCCGCCCAACTCAACGATGACCGCGCCGGCGGCGATCAGGCACATCAGCGCGATGCGCCGCGGCCCCACGGTTTCGCGCAGCACCAGCCAGCCGATCAGCGCCGCAAAGACCGTCGAGGTTTCGCGCAGGATCGCGGCCTCGCCCACCTTGTCCAGCCGCGTGGCCATCATGACCGACCCGAAGCTGCCGAACGCCACCAGCGCCCCCAGCGTGCCCTTCATCAACAAGGGCCGCAGCGGCACGCCGGAGATCCGGTGACGCAACGGGCTCAGCGCCATCAGCAGCGGGAAATCCAGCGCCGTCAGCAGGAAGAACCAGGCCAGAAAGGTGAACGGATCGGCGGTGGCGCGGATGCCGTAGGCGTCATAGGTGGTATAGACCGCCACCATCAGCCCGGTGGCCACGGCAAAGCCCAGCGCCGCGGGCAACGTGGCGCGCTGGGGCTGCAGAAAGACAAGGTTGTAGACCGCCAGCCCGAAGATGCCCGCCAGCAGCACGCAAAGCCCCAGCCATTGCAGCGGCGTGAACACCTCGCCAAAGATCACCCAAGCGCCGAACACCGTCACCAGCGGGCCGGTGCCGCGCACCACCGGGTAGACCACGGTATAGGCACCGCGGCTGTAGGCCATGGCCTGCAGCACCTTGTAGGCGAAATGGATCAGCACCGCCCCGGCAAAGATCGGCCACATGTGCGCTTCGGGCCAGGGCACCAGGAACACCAGCGGCAGCGACAGCACCGCCAGCGCGCAGTCGATGGCCCAGCGCATGGCCCAGGGATCGAACCGCCCCTTTTGCAGCGCGCCGAACACCGCATGCAGGAACGCCGCGCCCAGCGCCAGCACCATCGCGACGGTGTGCCCGGCCTCGGTGCCTTCGATCGTGGCGAGCCAATCGCTCATCCGCACCGCCCCCGGCAGGCCGCGGTCATTCGGTGTCGAGACCGGTCAGCGCGGCAGCGAATTCTTCGGGATCGAAGGGCTGCAGATCGTCGATCTGCTCGCCCACGCCGATGGCGTGGATCGGCAGGCCGAACCGGTCGGCCAGCGCCACCAGCACGCCGCCCTTGGCGGTGCCGTCCAGCTTGGTCATCACCAGTCCCGTCACGTCGGCCATCTTGCGGAAGGTATCCACCTGGTTCAGCGCGTTCTGGCCCGTGGTGGCATCCAGCACCAGAAGCGTGTTGTGCGGCGCATCCGGGTCCTTCTTGCGCAGCACGCGGACGATCTTGGCCAGTTCCTCCATCAGGTCGGCCCGGTTCTGCAGCCGTCCGGCGGTGTCGATCATCAACAGATCCGCTCCCTCGGCCTGCGCGCGGGTGAGCGCGTCAAAGGCCAGCGAGGCCGGGTCAGAGCCCTCGGGTGCCGTCAGCACCGGCACCCCGGCGCGCGTGCCCCAGACCTGAAGCTGCTCGACTGCCGCGGCGCGAAAGGTGTCGCCCGCCGCGATCACCACCGATTTGCCCGCGGCCCGGAATTGCGAGGCCAGCTTGCCGATGGTCGTGGTCTTGCCCGATCCGTTCACCCCCACGACCAGCACCACCTGCGGGCGCGACGGGTAAAGCGGCAGCGGACGCGCCACGCCTTCCATGATGCGGGCAATTTCCGCCGCCAGAAGCTCCTTGATCTCGCGCGCCGAGACGCGCTTGCCGAACCGCCCCTCGGCGATGTTGGCGGTCACGCGCAGCGCGGTGTCGACGCCCATGTCGGTGGCGATCAGCAGCTCTTCGAGGCTTTCCAGCATCTCGTCGTCCAGCACCCGGCGCGGCGCGGCCTCTTCCGCGGCCCCGCGGCCCAGCAGGCGGCCCAGCAGGCCCGGGCGGGCGGCGTCCGGTGCCGCGGGCGGGCTGTCACTCGCCGGGATAGGTGCGGTCGGCGCAGCTGTGGCGGGCGGAGGCGCGGCCGGAGCAGGTGACGAGGGTGCAGGTGCGGCGTCGGGCATTGGTGCCGGGGCGGGTTCGGGCGCTGGCCCGACGGCTGGCGCGGCGTCGGCCCCGTCCTCGATGATGGCATCAAGACCTTCGTCCAGCTTTGCCGACGACTTGAACAACCGGTTCTTGAGCTTGCCGAAAAAGGACATGCCTGTGCCATTCCGCTGACTTCAACTGCCCCCACCTAATACGCGGCGCGCTGTAATGAAAGTGTGTGTTGACCAGCGGCCCGCGCGCGGGTCTACCTCGGACCATGTGGCGTCTGTTCGGTTTTCTGGCTGTGCTGTGGCCCTCGCTTCTTCTGGCAGAGGCGGGCACGATGTGCAGCCGCGGGGTGGGCGCGCGGGTGGAATGCGTGCGGCCCGCGCATTTCGTGCACGATGTCTGCCAGGCGCTGGAAACCTTTGCCACCGCCAACAGTCTCGATCCCGGGTTCTTCGCCCGGCTGATCTGGCAGGAAAGCCGCTTTGACCCCAACGCCGTCAGCCCGGCCAGGGCGATGGGGATCGCCCAGTTCATTGCCTCCACCGCCAAGCAGGAGGGCCTCCGCGATCCGTTCAACCCGGCCGAAGCGCTGGAGCATTCCGCGCTGCTGCTGGGCAGGTTGACGCGGATGTTCGGCAATGTCGGCCTCGCCGCGGCAGCCTACAATTCGGGTGAAAGCCGGACCGGCGATTTTGTCAACACCGACCGTATCCTGCCGCGCGAAACCCGGAATTACGTGCAGATCATCACAGGGCTGACCGCCGACACCTGGCGCGATGCCCCGCCCGAGACGCATGATTTCAGCCTGCAGAAGGACAAGCCGTTTCAGCAGGCCTGCCACGAGCTGGCGCGCAACCGTCGCCTGACCGCCTATCCCGAGCCGGAACCGGCGCTGCGCAAGTTCGGCGTGCAGCTGGCCTATGGCACCACGCGGGCCAACGCGCTGGCGCAATATCGCCAGCGCGCGCGCAGCTGTGCCGGACTGCTCAAGGGCGAAGAGCCCGACCTGATCTGGCAGAAAAGCCGCGCCAGCCCGCGCGGCGGTTACTACATGGTCCGCATCGGTCGCGACGACAACAAGGAGGCCTGGCGCTTTTGCAACCGGCTCAAGCAAAGCGGGTGCATCTGCGCGGTCTACCGCAATCGGTAGTTCCGGTTTTTCCGCGATTTCAGACGCCTGCCCGCGATCCCTGATGCAAAAGATCAGATTTCGTCGGCAAAGTGTTGCATCGTCAGCCGGATCGGGTTCGGTGCCGCCTGCCCCAGCCCGCAGATCGACGCATCGGCCATCGCCTGGCACAGCTCCTCCAGCAGGCCCTGATCCCAGCGCTCGGCCTGCATCAGCTTGACCGCCTTTTCGCAACCGACGCGGCAGGGCGTGCACTGGCCACAGCTTTCATCCTCGAAAAACCGCAGCATGTTGAGGGCAGCGGCGCGGGCGCTGTCCTGATCCGACAGGATTACCACCGCCGCCGAGCCGATAAAGCTGCCATGCGGCTGCAGCGTGTCGAAGTCGAGCGGGATGTCGTCCATCGAGGCCGGCAGCAGGCCCGAGGACGGGCCGCCCGGCTGATAGGCCTTGAAGGCATGGCCTTCGGCCATGCCGCCCGCCGCCGCGATGATGTCGGTGATGGTCGAGCCCGCGGGCAGCAGGTGTACGCCGGGATTGCGCACCCGGCCCGAGACCGAATAGGACCGCAGGCCCTTGCGCCCGTTTTTTTCGATTCCCGAAAGGATTTCAGGGCCTTCTCGGCAGATCCTGGCAATCCAGTAGAGCGTTTCGACATTGTGGACCAGCGTCGGCTGGCCAAACAGGCCGACCTGGGCGACATAGGGCGGGCGGTGCCGCGGCAGGCCGCGCTTGCCTTCGATGGATTCGATCATCGCCGATTCCTCGCCGCAGATATAGGCCCCCGCGCCGCGGCGCAGGTCGATATGCCCCGCCTCCACCAGCCCCGCTGCCTCCAGTGCTGCGATCTCGCGGCGCAGGATCTCCAGCACCGCCGGGTATTCGTCGCGCATGTAGATATAGCAGCGCTCGGCCTCGACGGCCCAGGCCGCGATCAGCATTCCCTCAAGGAAAACATGCGGTTCCCGCTCAAGATAAAAGCGGTCCTTGAAGGTCCCCGGCTCGCCCTCGTCACCGTTCACCGCCAGATAACGCGGCCCCGGATTGGCCCGCACAAAGCCCCATTTGCGGCCCGAGGGAAAGCCCGCACCGCCCAGGCCGCGCAGGCCCGCCTGCAGGATGGTGTCCTGCACGGCTTCCCAGTCGCCGCTTTCGCGCAGGCGGGTCAGCGCACTGTATCCACCACCCGAACGATAGGCCGCAAGGCCCTGATATTCGGGCAGATGTGCGTGCGTATCCCCCGCCGCGATGGCGGCGTGCACCTTGTCCGGCGTGGCGTGGTCGATATGGTTGTGCCCCAGTTCCAGAACCGGCGCGGTGTCGCAACGCCCCATGCAGGGCGCGCGCAGCACGCGCACTTCGGCCGGGTCAAGCCCGTCCTCGAGCGCGGTGCGCAGCGCTTCGGCCCCGGCCAGTTCGCAGGACAGCGAATCGCAGACCCGGATGGTCAGTGCAGGCGGCGGCGTCTCGTCCTCCTTGACCACGTCGAAATGCGCATAGAAGCTGGCCACCTCGTACACTTCGGCCATGGACAGGCGCATCTCTTCGGCCAGCGCCCGCAGATGCGCGGCCGAAAGATGGCCATGCGCGTCCTGGATCAGGTGCAGGAACTCGATCAGCAGGTCGCGTTGACGCGGGCGGTCGCCCAGGAGCGCCCGCACCTCCTGCCAGGCACCGTCGTCAAGCTGACGGCCCTTGGGCGTCTTGCGCCCCTTTCCCTTGCCCGATTTCCAGACGCCCGATTTTTCGTCCAGTGCCATGAGTGCCTCCCGCGCGGTTTAGGCGCACATTAACGGCCCTGCGCTAGGACGAACGGTGAAAAACGACGCCAGAGCGCGGGCAAACGCCCAGCAACCGCCATCCCCGTAGCCAATAGGTGACGGAGTTTCCCGTTTGCGGTTAAGAAAGGTTAACGCGGGGCCAGCGGTCGGCCCCGGAAGACAATAGACGGAGGCGACATCCATGCGGTTTGCACTGGCCACGCTGGGCATGGTGGCGCTGTTGGCATGTGCGCTGCTGTCCGGCGGGGTGTGGAGCGGGCTGGCCCTGGCCAATATCACCGTCTTCACCTTCTTCATGGACCGCATCGCCGCGCTGGAGGCCCCGGACCGCGCCGGGCAGGACTTTCCCGCCGGACTGCGGCTGTCGGTGATATTGGGGATTGTGCACTTCCCGCTGCTGTACGGGGGCGTCTGGGTTCTTGCGACCCAAGACCGGCTCCTTGTCGACAAAGTGCTGATCTTTCTCGCACTTTCTCTGTTTCTGGGCCAAATCAGCAATTCCAACGCGCATGAGTTGATCCACCGCGCCCCGCGCTGGCTGCGGCGGCTGGGCGCGGCGGTCTATGCTTCGCTGCTGTTTGGGCATCATGCCTCGGCGCATCTGCACGTCCACCATGTCCTCGCCGCCACCCCCGGCGATCCGAACTCGGCCCGGCTGGGCGAATCGTTTCCGCGTTTTGCCCTGCGCGCCTGGATCGGATCGTTCCGCGCGGGTTTCCGGGCCGAGCGTCGGGCCGGGCGGCGCCGCGGCGCGCATCCTTATCTGGGCTATGGTGCCGGCGCGCTGGTCTCGCTGGGCCTGGCCGGGGCCTTGGGCGGGCCCGGCGGCGTGGCCACGCTGATAGGGCTGGCGGCCTATGCCCAGCTTCAGCTGCTGCTGTCGGATTACGTCCAGCATTACGGGCTGACCCGGCGCGAAACCGCCCCGGGCCGGTATGAACCCGTGGGGCCGCAGCACAGCTGGAACGCGCCGCATGGCTTTTCCTCGGCCCTGATGCTGAACGCGCCGCGGCATTCCGACCATCACGCCCGCCCGGCACGCCCCTATCCCGGGCTGGAACTGGATCGCGTCGCCATGCCGATCCTGCCGCATGCGCTGCCGGTGATGGCGGTGCTGGCGCTGCTGCCGCCGGTCTGGCGGCGGGTGATGGACCCGCGCGCGCGACGCTGGCAGACGCCCGGCAAAAACCCACCAACCACGACACATCCCCCTTCCCAGAACACCGGCGGCCCCTTACCTACAGGGTCATGAAACATGTCGCCGCCTTTTGCCTCGGGCTTCTGAACGCCCTGCCCGCCCTTGCCGCCGAGCCCATGAGCGCGGCGGAATTCGAACGCTACGTCACCGGCAAGACGCTGTATTTCGGTCTGAACGGACAGGCCTACGGGGTCGAGGAATATCTGGACGACCGCCGCGTGCGCTGGTCCTTCCTGGACGGCAAGTGCAAGGACGGGCAATGGTACGAGGAGGGCGAGCAGATCTGCTTTGTCTACGAAGACACGCCGGACCCGCAATGCTGGACCTTCTTCCGCGATGGCGACGGTCTGCGCGCGGTGTTCGAGAACGACCCAACCAGCACCGTGCTGTACGAGGCGAACCAGAACGACGAGCCGATGCTGTGCTACGGCCCGGATGTCGGCGTCTGAGCGGACAAGCCCCTCAGAGCGCGGCAAATCCCTGGCGCAGCTCGGTGCAGAGCGTGTCGATCAGCGCGGTGCGGCCGCTTCCGGCATAGAGGTTGACGTTCTGCAGCCCCAGATCGGGCAAGCCGCAGGCCGGGTCGACATACTCCAGCAGCGGCGAGGCATGGCCTTCGAGGCAGGCGGTCACCGCCAGATCGGCGCTCACCGTGGCCTCGATGGTGCGGTCATTGTCGGAATCCACTGCCATTTCCCAGGGCAGCCCGGCCGCGTCCAGCCGCGCCAGCGCGCCCGGGCGAAAACCGCAGATCCGGCAAAAGCCCAGCCGCAGCGGCCGTGATTTCCACGCCTGCCCGCCCGGCGCGCCCACCCAGCGCAGCGGCACCTGGACCAGCGTCTCTCCCCCCTCGCCCAGCGAGGCCTCGGTGGTCAGGATCACATCCACCTCACCCCGGGCGAACTGCGCCTTCAATTCGCGCGTGTAGGAACTGACCAGCTGCACCTTGACCCGCGGATGGGTGCGGCCCATGCGCTGCAGCACCTGCGGGATCACCGGGTAGACGATGTCATGCGGCACGCCCAGCACGATCTCGCCCTCCCAGCTCTGGTCGGTCAGGCGGGTGTAGATCTCGTCGTTCAGGTCCACCATGCGCTGTGCATAGGTCAGCAGTTGCGCCCCGGACGGCGTCAGCGCCACGCCGCGGCCCGACCGGTCGAGCAATTGCAGATCCAGCATCTCTTCGAGCCGCTTGATCTGCATCGACACCGCCGATTGCGTCAGGTTCAGAAAGCCCGCAGCCCGGGTCACCCCGCCGGATTGCGCCACCGCCACGAAGGACCGCAGCGTGGTGATGTCGAGATTGCGCATTCATCAAGCTCCGTGATGAGACCCTGCAAGAACATTCGTTTCCCTTAAGAAGCACAGGCCGCCATATACATCAACAGAAAACATGACACCCCCAATCGCCATCACAATTCCTGAAGGACTTCCCATGACCACCCTGATCGCTCGTCGCGCCGCGCGGCCCGCCCTTTTCCTGTCCCGGCGCGTTTCGCTCTGGACCGCGCTGGCACGCCAGCGCGCCGCCCTGGCCCGGCTGGACGACACCGCGCTGCGCGATGTCGGACTCAGCCCCGAAGACGCCCGGATCGAGGCCGCGCGCCCGTTCTGGGACGCCCCGGCGCATTGGTGCAAATAACACTAAGCTTTGTTCGAATGCGTGGTGCTGTGCCTTGAAATGCCCCCGGGCATGCCCGATATTCCCTGCGAGCCCCGCGCGCACGCGCGGGGTTTTGTAGCACCTTACGGAGGCTTTCATGGCACAATACGACACCATCCGGGCAGCTGGCGTCTCCGGCGCACGCGCTGCCCAGATCGACGAGGGCCTGCGCGCCCATATGAACAAGGTCTACGGAACGATGTCCGTGGGCATGCTGATCACCGCCGCCGCGGCGTGGGCGATTGCCGGTCTGGCCACCACGACCGATCCGTCCATGGCCGCGGCGCAACTGCCCAACGGCACGCTGCTGACCGGCTTCGGCACGGCGATCTATGGCGGCCCGCTGCGCTGGGTCATCATGCTGGCCCCGCTGGCCTTCCTGTTCTTCGGCTGGGGCGCGCTGCTGCAGCGCGGGTCCGCCGCGGCCGTGCAGCTGGGCTTTTTCGCCTTCGCCGCCTTCATGGGCCTGTCGCTGAGCTCGGTCTTCATCGTCTACACCTCGTTCTCGATCGTGCAGACCTTCCTGGTGACGGCCATCGCGTTCGCGGGCCTGTCGCTTTACGGCTACACGACCAAGCGGGACCTGGCGCCGATGGGCACCTTCCTGATCATGGGCCTGATCGGTCTGGTGGTCGCGATGATCATCAACATCTTCCTGCAGTCGCCGGTCTGGATGTACGCGATCTCGGCCATCGGCCTGCTGATCTTTGCCGGTCTGACCGCGTGGAACACGCAGGAAATCAAGAACGAATACGTGATGCACGCCGTGCATGGCGACAGCGAGTGGATGGACAAGGCCGCGTCGAACGGCGCACTGAGCCTCTACATCAACTTCCTGAACATGTTCCAGTTCCTGCTGATGTTCATGGGCCAGCAGGAATAAGCGACGGACAGAACGACACGACAAGGGCCGGTCTTGGGGACCGGCCCTTTTTCGTTTCTTTGCCAGGGGTCAAAGCCGCGCCAGCATCACCACCGAGGGAAAGCTGATGCCGCCGCGCAGCAGAATGCGGCTGGGACCCTGTTCCTCGAACCCCATGGCGGCATAGAACGGCACGGCGGTCAGCGTGCTCAGCGCACACAGCTGCGTCATGCCGATGTCCTGGGCCTGCCGCTTGACATGGTCCAGCAACAGGGCTGCAACGCCCTTGCGGGTGTGATCAGGGTCGGTGGCCACGTGGCGCACATGGCCCAGGCCGCGCTGTCCCGGGCTGCCGTTCGGGGGCCGCAGCGACCAGCCGCCGGCGCCCACCAGTCCGGACGCGTCCTCGACCACATGGAACCGTCCCGACGCCACCAGATCGGGCTGCGCGCGTCCGAACACGGGCACCGCGCAGACCAGCACCGAAGCCGGGTAGTCGGCCGCCAGAAGGCGCATGTAGCTGCGCCGGTACAACCGGTCGAGCGCCTCGATATCGGCAAGCACCGCAGGGCGGAGGGAAAGCGTCTGATCCATATCGCGGGACCTAGCGCGCGCCGCCCACGCGAAAAGGCCGCGTGGCCGGTAAGCCGCGCGGCCCTGGAAGGCGTCCGGGAACGGGCAAGATTACTTGATCTTGCCTTCCTTGTATTCGACATGCTTGCGCACGACCGGATCGTATTTCTTGATCGTCATCTTCTCGGTCATCGTGCGGGCGTTCTTCTTGGTCACGTAGAAGTGGCCGGTGCCTGCGGTGGAGTTCAGGCGGATCTTGATGGTGGTGGGCTTCGCCATGGGTCGTCTCCTGCAACAGGGCGCAGCACACACCCCGTGAAATCATGAACCCCGGCTTTTACCGACACCACCCCGCCTGTCAAGCAGGAGTGGTGGAAAATCGCGCGCGGAAGGCCTGTAAGCCGGATTCTGTTGTCGGGGTTGCCCCCTCAGACGACCATTCCTCTGCGCCATCCGTTGCCGGATGGCTCTAGCTGCCAACCCGGACCTCTCGGGCCGAAGCCGCCCTGTGCCGATATCCCGCAAAGGATCAGGCGCACGCGAGGTCCCTATTTGGCATTGCTCCCGGTGGGGCTTGCCATGCGGGGGCTGTTGCCAGCCCCCCGGTGGGCTCTTACCCCACCGTTTCACCCTTACCCCGGACAGGCCGGGGCGGTTTCATTTCTGTGGCGCTTTCCGTCAGGTTGCCCTGCCCGGGCGTTACCCGGCACCGCTGCTTCGGCGAGTCCGGACTTTCCTCTCGGGGTGGACCCAAGCGGCCGTCCGGCCTTCCGCGCGCAAGGCAGATAGGCCCGGCAGCGCCCCGCGGTCAAGGCTCAGCGCAGCACCAGCGGCGCGGCGAGCCAGCGGCGGAGCGCGTCTGCGGTGGCTTCGGGGGCTTCCAGCGGCGGCAGATGCCCTGCCCCCTCCAGCACCTCCAGCACCGCGCCGGGGATCAGTTCGGCCATGAAGCTGTGGCGCTTGGGCGGGTAGAGCGTGTCGACCGCGCCGCACAGGACCAGCGCCGGCACCGCGATGCGGCGCAGGGCGGGCTGCTGGTCGCGCCGCCGTTGCAGGGCGCGGGATTGCCGGATGTAGATCTCCGGCCCCAGCCCGCGGGCCATGTCGGTCATCAGGCTCTGGATTTCGCCGCGATACGGCCCCGGTGCCAGCGCGGAAGAGGGCAGTTCCTCGCGCAGCACCTCGTCAAACCGGCCGGCGCGGGTGCGGATGATGCGCGGGTCGCGCTCGGCCGCCATCTGGGGCGTGTCGGCCAGCGGCGTGGTGTCCATCAAGGCAATCCGTGTCACACGGTCGGGGGCCCTGCGGATCACCTCGATGGCGACGATACCGCCCAGGCCGTGGCCTGCCAGGGCAAAGCGCTTGGGCAGGATGTCCAGCAGGCCCGAGGCGATCTCCTCGATCCGCTCGCCGCCGGTCACGGGGGCGCAGGTCACCGCATATTCGCGCGACAGATCGGCGATCTGCGGACCAAACAGCCGGGCATCACACAAGAGCCCCGGCAAGAACACAACTGCTTCACGCATCACACGGACCCGTCAATCCCGTCACACAGACAGGCGCACCCCTCGCCTGCTGGACCGACCCTAGTCAGACGGCACGGCGAAGAAAAGCGCCCAAAACAGGAACCGGCGCAGATTTGCGCCGGTTTTCAGTCGATTATCACGCGATCGGACAGGTTCAGTTGGTCTGCAGCTTGTCCCAGAAGATACCCAGATGCTTCGACACGATCTGCGCGTAGCGGTCGCTTTCCTTCAGCGCGGCCAGACCCGCGTTGAAGCGGTACAGATGCGTCGTTCCGCGCCAGTGCTTTTTCGAGATCACCACATGCAGCCCCTCGACCGACAGCGGCTTGTCCAGCGGCAGCACCTGCCCGCGCAGGCCTAGTTCGTCGATGGTGGTGGCCCCCAGGAAGACGTTCACCGTCACCGCGTCCACCGTGCCGCGCATCAGGTCCTGGAAACAGGCCTGCGGCGTGTCGGCCTGCACCAGCCGGATCAGGCCCTTGCTGATCCATTCCCGCCCGGGGCGGTCAAGATCGTGGGTAAAGTAGCCCTTGGGCCGGCACGACGTCTTGCCGATCACGTCGGCATCGTCCTCGTACCGAAAGCCCGAGCCTTCGCGCACGAACAGCAGCACCAGCACCTCGACCAGCGGGTCGGAGAAGTGGAAATTGGCGCAGCGTTCGTTGTCCGGGGTCGAGATGCAGTCGGGCTTGTACCAGGGAAAGCCCATGTCGAACTGCTTTTCGTCCAGCAGCGGGAACAGATGGCGCGACCAGTCGTTTTCCCAGCGCACCGAATAGGTGACCGGATCGGGCATCGCCTCGAGCGCGGCATTGACCACTTCGGTCACCATGCCCTGCCCCGGCCATTCGGTATGGGTGAACGGGGCAAAGTTGGACCCGGTCACCAGCTTCAGCTCGGCATTGTCCTGCTGCAACGGTGTGGCATCCGCCGCCTGCGTGCCGGCCTCGCAGGGGATGAACAGCGTGTCCCCGGGGGTCACCTGGAACACCTTGGATTTCAGCAGGTCCTCGTTCGAGTAGTAGAGCAGCGTCCATTTCTCGGGATCGCCATAGACGGTCTCGGCGATGGAAAAGATCGTGTCGCCGCCCTGCACCATGTATTGCGTGTTGCAGCTCTGCGCCTGCGCGGCCAGCGGGGCCGCACAGAACGCCAGAAGGGTCAGAAGACGGCGCATGGATTACAGCCCCGCCCAGATCGACGACATGTGACGGTCGATCACGTCCAGATACTCGCCGGTCTCGCGCATCTCGGCCAGCCCGTCATTGAAGGCCGCGATCATCTCGTCGGCGCGCGGGTTGCTGCGATGCGCGACAACGTGCAGGCCTTCGATGGCCAGCGGGCGGCTCAGCTGAAGCTCCACCCGGTCCGACAGGCCCATGTCCTTCAGCACCACGCGGCCGGTGAATTCGTTCATCGCCACCGCGTCGACCGAGCCGGAGACCAGCCGCTCAAAGCATTCCTCGCTGGATTGCGGCTGCTGAAGCCGTGCGCCGACGCGGGTCAGGTAGCCCACGCCCTGTCCGAAGCGGGCAGAGTTGTGGCCCAGAGGGCTGCACACCCGCATCCCCGGCAGATCGCCCTCACCGGAATAGGTGACGCCGCTGCCCTTGGCGGTGAACAGCACCACCAGCATTTCGAACATCGTGTCCGAATAGACGTAGTCGGTGCAGATCGGCAGACCGGCGGCGTCGCCGTCGCAATCGGGCTTCTTCCACGGGAACGCCAGGTCGGCCATGCCTTCGGACAGCATCGGGTCCAGATGCACCGCGCGGTCGTTCACCCAGTAGAACTTGTGCAGCCCCACGCTGTCCTGGGCCACGAAGGCGCGGTTGACGATGTTCGAGATCAGGCCGGAATTCATCTGCAAGCGGTTGGTGAACGGCTTGAAATCGTCCCCGGCCAGCAGGCGCACATCCACGCCTTCGGTCCGTGCCCGCGCCTGCGCGCTGCGGTCTTCGGGCTCTTGCGGCACGCTCAGAAGCGGGGCCGAGGCGCGCGCCACCACTTCGGGCGTGTCGTTGGCCACCGGCTTGCCGCCGGGCAGACCCACGGGCAGCCCGTCAATGCAGGGCAACCGGTATTCCTGCCCCACCCGGATGCTGTCGGGCGACGGGATCTTGTCGATATTGCTGCGATAGATCACCGTCCACTGGCTGACATCCTTGTAGTGCCGGTCCGCGATCAGCGACAGCGAATCGCCGCGCTGAACGGTGTAGAAGCCGCCACAGGTCTCTTGCGCCGAAGCCGCCAGCGTGCCGGCCGTGACCGCCGCCGCCGCGAGTGCGCCCGCTTGTTTCATCATTGCGTGTTCCCCCAGATTCATCTGGGAAAAATGTCGCCGATCTTGTGTTTGCGGTCAACGGCCCCGCTACAGGTTGTAGGGTTCGCTATATCTATCAACCACTTCTCTGCGCCAACAAGATGCTGTGGAAATCGCAGGACGGGTCGCGCAACGAGATATCCACCACCCGCGCCCGGTTTATCCACAGAATCGCGCGGTACTCCGCTTCGGAAAGCGAGGCGTGATAGACCGGTTCTCCGCCGACCGATCCGGTGACCTCGCAGGCCCGGTCGCCGACGGTCACCAGCAGCCGGCCGCCGGGGTTCAGGTGCTGCAACAGGCGCGGCAGCGTAGCGCGCTGCGCCGCCGGTGTCAGGTGAAAGAAACTGTCCCAGCCGATCACTGCGTCAAAGCGGCGTGTCAGGGCCAGTTCGGTCATGTCGCCGACAAGCACCTCGGCCCCGGGGCAGCGCGCGGCGTACAGCGCGGCCATGGCGGGCGCGATGTCCAGCGCCGTCACCTGCATCCCGCGCGCGACCAGGTCGCACCCGATGGGGTCGCCGGCCCCGCAACCCAGGTCCAGCACCGCACCGCCCTGCGGAACGCCTTGCAAAGCCCTGTCGATCCATGGTTTTTCGAAATAGATGCGGGAGCGCGCCTGATCCCAGGCCGCCGCCTGGCGTTGGTAGGTCCCGGCAATCCCGCGCGGGTCGGCCCCGTGGTCCGGCTCAGCCACAGGCCTGCGCGATCTGCAGCCAGAGCGCCGCCTCGTCCCAGATCACCCATTCCCGCCGCAGCCCGCGCGGACCGAACTCGGCCATGCTCATGCCCGCAACAAACAGCTCGGCCCCCGTGGGCGCGCCAAGCACGCCCCAGCCGTCATGCCGCCCCTGAAGCGACCAGTGCAGCGCGGCGCGGGGCGGCATCAGCGGCTCTTCGATGCCCAGCCGGTGATGGATGCGAAACCGGGCCGAGGGCAGTGCCGCCCGCAATTCCAGCCAGAGCGCATCCGCCCCGTACCAGCCATGCCGCACCTGCCCGCCCGGCGGATCGATCTGGCAGGCGCGGTCATATTGCCGGGCGATGATGCCATGGGCACCTTCCATGATCCGGCCCAGAAGGTCGCCGTAAGCCACGCCCCAGTCGTCGTCATTGCCCGCACCGGTATAGGGGCCCGGCACGTCAAGGCCGGGGCGGAACGGGTGCAGCGCCGGATCAAGCCGCGCCACCTGCGCGCGGGCCCAGTCGGCAGGGGTCTGCCCCAGCCCGCGCAGAAGCGCCGCACTGTCGCGCAACCGCCAGACATCACACAGCTTTTCCGCCTTGGCATAGCAGAACGCCATCTCGCGGAAGGCGACTTCCCGCCCGGTTGCCGCGCCAAAGACGCCGGCACCGCGATGGGTGCCGGTGGCCAGCAGGCGTTGCGCCCCCAGAAAGCCGCGCCCCGGCGTCGGGGCCGCGATCACGTCTTCGCCCAGCCAGGCCAGATCGGGAAAGGCCACCAGCATGGGCCGCGCTTCGGCCAGCACCGACTCGGGGCCGTGGCCCACCCCCCAGGCATCGCGCAGCACCGCCTGCGGATGTACGACGGCCGCCGCCGTCTCGGCCAGTCCGCGGCGTTCCCACAGCGCCTGGGTGCTCTCCAGGAGGAAATCGGCATATGCCGCGGTGTCGCTGTCCTGACGCATCGGCCTCTCGTTCGTGCAATCCCCGGGTGCAGCGACGCTACGCGTGTCGCGTCGGAACGGAAACAGGAAAACACGGGCCGGGCGTGCGGTGGAACGCCTCTGCCCGCCTATGGTCTGGCCAGACCACGGAATGGCGGGAAATCGGCATAGCGGGCGCGGCGCGCCTCAAGGCGTTCCCCGGGGGCTTGCCCCGGCTTCAGCAGGCAGCCGCGCGGGGCGATGTAGCTGTCGATGCGCCGTTGCGGAACCGGCCGCCAGGCCAGGTTGAAGGCGCAGAGCTTGGGAAAGAACCAGATCTCGGAATAGTCCAGATGATCGTGCAGCCACCAGGCCAGGTCGCGCCAGTCGCGCCCGTTGGCAAAGCGCTCGGCAAACCAGGGCAGCACGATCGAGGCCCCCGCCACCGGCACCTGCGGCAGATCCCAGATATGGCATTCCAGCGGATAGTCGTTGCGGGCACAATTCAGCTTGTGGGCATTCCCGAACGCGTTCAGCCGGGCAGACCGGTAGCCGGAGCGCACAAAGACCCGCCCAAAGGTCTCTTCCAGCGGGTCGAGCAGCGTGGTGGCAAAGGCGCGGCCACGTTCCAGCGCCAGATCGGGATCGTCGGGGATGTTGCTGATCTCGTGGAAGTTTCCGATCTCGGAATACAGGAACTCGCGCATCCAGAAATGGCGCGACAGCCGCACGCGCCCCAGCGTTTCCAGAGACCACATGGAGCGCGGACGCCGCATGCCCGCCTCAATACCCCGTCCAGCGGAACGCCCCGTCCGGGCCCAGCGACGATCCGGGGTTCCAGGCGATTTCCCAGATATGCCCGTCAGGATCGGCGAAATAGCCCGCGGCCCCGCCCCAATAGGTGTCTTGCACCGGGCGGAGCACGCGCGCACCCGCCGCCTCGGCCTGCGCCATCAGGCCCGTCAACGCGTCCCGGTCGGACAGGTTGTGCGCATAGGTGGCCCCCCCCACGCCAAGGGCCTCCACGGGCAGGCCCATGTCACGGGCCAGGCTTTCGAACGGATAGAGCGCCAGCGTCTGCCCGATCAGGTCATACGCCACCACCCCCGCGCTGTTCGACGCCCGTTGCCAGCCCAGCGCGTCATAGAAGGCCGCCGCGCGCGCCAGATCGGTCACGCCAAGCGTGATCAGGCTGATCCGTTGTTCCATCCTAGACCCCTTCGATCTCTGTCCTGACCCAATCCACGATGCCGCGGGCCATGCCATCGGTCATCGACGGCGACAGGATGTCGCCTGCGATGACGTGATGCGAGGGGTCATCGCCTTCGCCGACGCTCACCAGCATCTCGCGCATGGGACCGCCCCAGCGCGCGGCGATCCGGCGGGTCTGGCCTGCATCCACCACCTCGTCGGCCTCGTCCAGCACGAACAGGGCCGGCACGGTCATATCCTCATAGCGCAGCCTTGCGGCGGCCTTGACCGCCGCAGCCATCGGCAGCACCGACACCATCGGATAGCGCATGGCGGTGAATTGCGCATGGCGGTCGTTGCGCGGCGTGTTCACCCGGTCTCGCCCGGCCAGCAGGGGCACGAACCAGCGCGCGCCCGGCCAGGTCAGCACGTGCGACGACGCATCCCGCACCTTGAAGTTGGGGGATACAAAGACGCTGCCCGCCACGCCCCGCGCCATCTCTTCCCGCAGCGCCAGCGCGGTGAGTGTTCCGCCGGTGGAACACGAGATGACCAGAACGCGGTCGCCCACGGCCCGCGCCACCGCCAGCGCCTCGGCCATGTCCTGCATCCAGGCCGAGGCGCTGGCTCGCCCCATCGCATCGCCGCTGCGGCCATGGCCCGCAAGGCGTGTAAAGACAAGGTTCGCGCTCAGCGCCCGGGCCACAAGATCGGGCAGCGGGCGGATTTCTTCGGAGGTGGCCGAGAACCCGTGCACATACAGCACCGACATCGCGGTCGGGGTTTCCGGTGCACCGTGCCAGATCACGCGCTTGGCCACGCCGGGGAGGAGATCGGCAAAGGCCGCTTCCTGCCCGGCCAGATAGGTGTCAACGCCCTGTTCCAGCAGGCTTTCGTCGAAAGTCGCCGCTGTGATCACGCGCTCGGGCAAGACCATTGGGATCGCTCCTCAGAGGGTTTCGATGGCCGTCCAGTCGCGGACCAGCCGCCAGTCCGGCAGCGCCACCGCCATCAGGTGCCCGCCGCCCACGCCCTGCGGCTGGTCATGGCTGCGGTCGATGGGGGCCCCCATCAGATGGGCGCGGAACAGCGCCCCCACGCCGCCATGGGCGATGACGGCGATATCGCCCTCATCGGGCGAATGCGCCACCACATGGCGCAGCGCGGCCAGCATGCGCGCCTGGGCGTCCACCGCCCGTTCCCAGCCACCGACGGACTGCTCGGGATTGGCAAAGAAGGCGTCGGCATGTGCCTCGAATTGCGGTCCCGGCAGAAAACCCGTGGCCGAGCGGTCGTTTTCGTGCAGCGGCGCATGGGCCTGCGGTGCCAGCCCCTTGGCCCGGGCCAGGATCTCGGCCCCGTCCAGCGCCTTCTGTTCCGTGCTGGACCACACGGCCGCCAGCGGCCCCATCCGCTCGGCACAGGCCTGATGCCGGGCGCGGCCGCGCGCGTTCAGCGGCCAGTCGGGCACCGGCACCTCCGGGTCGATCACCACGTCGGCATGGGCGATGTAGTACAGCGTTCTCATCCCAGCACCTCGAGAATGGCCTGTTCGATCAGGGCCAGACAGGCCGGGTCCGAAAACCGGTGATCTGCGCCCTTCACCAGGCTCAGCCGCACATCCGCCCCCGTGATGTGATCCAGCAGGCGGAGCGCGGTTTCGCGTGTCACCGCCTCGTCCTCTGTCCCCTGCAACAGCCGCACGGGCCAGTCCATGGGCAGGGCCGAACGCAGGACAAGGTTGCGCCGCCCGTCCTCGATCAGCTTGCGCGTCACGATGTAGGGGTCTTCATAAGCCGAGGGCAGTTCGACCCCGCCCTCTTCCATCACCTGCCGGCGCTGGTCCTCGGTAAAGCCGGCCCAGAACCCGTCTTCGGTAAAGTCCGGCGCGGCGGCGATGCCGACAAGGCCCGCCACCTTCAGCCGCTGCGCCAGCAGGCAGGCGATCCAGCCGCCCATCGACGAGCCCGCAAGCACCACCGGCCCGTCGGTCACGTGGCGGATCACGGCTTCGGCATCCGCGGCCCAGTCTCCGATCGCGCCGTCCTCGAACACCCCGCCCGACCGGCCATGCCCGGAATAGTCCAGCCGCAAAAAGGCGCGGCCCCGTGCGGCAGCCCAGGCTTCCAGGTGCACGGCCTTGGTGCCGTCCATGTCCGACCGGTAGCCCGACAGAAAGACGATGCACGGCCCCTGACCGGGCGTGGCGGCATAGGCCAGGCGGTGGCCCGCCGGGCTGTCGAGATAGGCAATCCGGGCCATGGTCCCCTCCGTCCTGCGTTGCGCCACCTTGGCCTGTTCGGGCACCGAATCCAAGCCGCCACCCGGCACCGATTCGCCGATCCGATCCAGAAGTAACCGGCGGCCGGCACGGCGCGGGCGGCCCTGTTCGCCAGGAAAAGCAGCCACTTGGCAGAAAGACTCCGGGCTATCAAGTTACCCTATTGTCACGTGACAATCAGGTAACTTATAAAACTCCCATCGACACCGCCGCCCCGAAAGGACCACCCCATGCCCCAAGACACCGTCTCTCGCGAAGCCTGGCGCGCCGCCCGCATGGCGCTGCTGGAACAGGAAAAGGAACTGACCCGCGCTCGCGACGCGCTGGCCGAGGCCCGCCGCGCCCTGCCGCAGGTCCGTATCGAGACAGAGTACGGCTTTGACACGCCCCGGGGCCGGCAATCGCTGGCCGCGCTGTTCGGCCCGCACAGCCAGCTGGTCATCTACCACTTCATGTTCGGCCCCGACTGGGACGAAGGCTGCACCACCTGTTCGTTCTGGGCCGACAATTTCGACGGGATCGCCCCGCATCTTGCCGCGCGCGACGTGGCCTTCACCATGGTCTCCGCCGCCCCGCTGGCCCGTCTGCTGGCCTATCGCGACCGCATGGGCTGGCGCTTTGACTGGGTGTCGTCGCAGGGCACATCGTTCAACCGCGACATGGGCGTCGCCTTCACTCCGGACGAAGTGGCGGCCCGCAGCGGCGTGTACAACTACCGCGACACGGGCTTTCCCGCCACCGAGGCCCCGGGTCTCAGCGTGTTCCGGAAGGATGCGGACGGGCAGGTGTATCACACCTATTCCGTCTATGGCCGCGGGCTCGACGGGCTGAACGGCGCCTACCAGATCCTCGACCTGGTGCCCAAGGGCCGCGACGAGGACGCGCTGCCCTTCACCATGGCCTGGCTGCGCCGCCGCGACCAGTACGTCGCGTGAACATGGATGCCATCTTCAAGGCCCTGAACGACCCGGCCCGCCGCGCGCTGATGGACAGCCTGCGGCGCAAGGACGGGCAGACGCTGACCGAGCTGGAAACCCAGCTCGACATGAGCCGCTTCGGCGTCATGAAGCATCTCAAGGTCCTCGAAGACGCGCATCTGGTGATCCCCAAAAAGGTGGGCCGGTTCAAGTACCATTACCTCAATCCCCTGCCCCTGCAGGAGGTGATCGATCGCTGGATCGACCCTTTCCTGAAACCGCAGGCGCAATCCCTGTCCGCCCTGAAAACCCGACTGGAGAGTCAAACCATGAAACCCGATTTCGTCATGTCTACCTTCATCCGTTGCACGCAGGACGCGCTCTGGGACGCGCTCACCGATCCGGTGCAGATGGCACAATGGCACTTCCTCTGCGATACCGTCGACCGGAGCGACGACAGCTATGTCTACACCCTTCCCGATGGCAACCGGATGCTCACTTGCAAGACGTTGGAGACCGATCCCAAGCGCCGCATCGTCTCGACCTTCGAGCCGCATTGGGACGACGCGGCAAAACCGTCCCGCACGGTCTTTCTGATCGCCCAGGAAGCAGGCCACTGCCGCCTGACCGTCGAGCACTACAACCTAAGCTTCCCCGTGGTTCCCGGCGAAGGCGTCGCAGACGGCTGGGAACGCTGGGCGGCGGGCCTCAAGACCTTCCTGGAAACCGGCCAGTCCCGCCGCTTCAACGAGAAAGGCGCCCTCGCATGACCGTCGAACTCACCATCCTGACCCTGACCGCGATCCTCGCCGCCTCGCTCTGGATCCCCTTTGTGATCGGCGTGAACACGTCAGAGCCGGGGAGTGCGGCAGACAAGAAATCTCAGGATTTCAGCCGTCCGGCGGACCCGGCCCTGCAGCGGCCCTGGGTGCACCGGTCTTACCGCGCGCACCTGAACCTGCTGGAGCAGTTCCTGCCCTTTGCCGTGGTGGTCATCGTGGCGCATCTGGTCGAGGTCAGCACGGTTGTGACGGTGTGGTCGAGCATCCTGTTCCTGGTCCTGCGCATCGCCCATGCGGTTTGGATGATCGCCGGGCTGCCGGTCTTGCCGGCGCGCCCGCTGATCTTCACTGCGGGCTGGCTGGCCATCCTCGCCATCGCGGGCGCGGTGCTTCTGGGCTGAGGCGCAAGCCTTCTCTGCGGAGCCACCGTCGCAGGGCCGATGCGAGACCGGCGGGGCCGGGCGTCAAGGAGGCCGCAGGCCCCGCGCATGGCGCGGCTTGTCCTTGACGCCCGGGCGCGGCGGTCTCAGACCGGACCGGCGAGGGTGGGTCTGCAGGGAAGGCGTCTTCTCTGTGGTGAACCCGAGCGCCTCGACCGGCCTCCACCCCGCACCGCCGTCGCACATGCGCCCCGCCCTGGAGGCGGCGGGGTGGGCGGGTGGGCGCCGCCTCCAGGGCGGTCCCGCATTCTCCACCCCGGAAAAACGGCGGCCTCAGGCGTCGATGCCCTGCGCCAGCACCCGGCTGATCTCAGTCAATGTCCTGCCCGATTGCGCCTGCCAGGTGTTGAACGCGGCCTGCACCGCCGCCATTGCCCGGGCCGAGCTTGGTGCCTTGTCGATCACCCCTTCGGCCACCAGCCGCGCCACCACGTCCTTCGACAAGACGTACCCATCCTTGCCCATGGCGCGCAGCACATAGGCCCCGGTCGAGCCGCCCAGCCGCGCACCGTTCTTCTTCAGCCAGTCCAGCAGACCGGCGAAATCCTCGCCCGGCCAGTCGCCGATCCTGCGGCCAAAGGATCCGGCCCCGGCCGCGACCTCCTCGATGAACACCGCGTTCTGCTGCACCGCGCGGATCTTGGGCGCGCTGCGGATCACCCGCGTGTCGGCCAGAAGCGCGTCGAACCGGTCGTCGGACATCAGTGCGGTGCGCCCGATCGCGAAACCGTCGAACGCCTCCTCGATCCCCGGCCACTTGGTCTCGACCACCGTCCAGCTGATCCCGGCCTGAAAGATGCCGCGTGCCATGCGCGCCAGCCAGCGGTCATCGGGGATCGCCGCCAGGGCATCGGCGGACAAGGGGGCAGGGATGTCCGACAACACCACCGCCCGGCCGCCCTTGCGTTCTGCCGCGATCTCCAGAAGGTCGTCAAAGGACCGCATGATCACCCCTTTCCCGCACGGCACAGCCGCGCTGTCACAACTTCTGCGGCGACATGGCCCATCACCGGCTATGCAGCCGCCGCGTCCTCTTTATACTAGCCGCGCCGCACATGGCACAGAAAGCCCATTTCCATGTCCCGAACCTCTGCCGCCGCGCCCGATCCTGCCAACATCACCGCGGCCGTCGTCGCAGGGTGCCTCGTCGCCTTTGTGGGCTTCGGATTTGCCGCCACCTTCGGCGTCTTCCTGCGGCCCATGTCGCAAGAACTGGGCTGGGGGCGCGAGGTGTTCTCGCTCTCCATGGCCGTGCAGGCGCTGTGCTGGGGCATCACGCAGCCGCTGGCGGGCATCGTCGCCGACAAGCGCGGCGCGGCCCGGGTGCTGGCCTTTGGCGCGGTTTTGTCGGCCCTGGGCTTTGCCCTGCGTGGCGGGGTGATCGACCCCACGGTGTTTGTCGCCTCGGGCGTGCTGGTGGGGATCGGCACCGGGGCCTGTTCCTTTCCGGTGGTCATCGTGGCCCTGGGCAAGGTTGTCGCCCCCGAACGACGCAGCTTCATCCTCGGGCTGGGCACGGCGGCGGCCTCGACCGGCATGTTTGTCGCGGCCCCGCTGGCCTCGCTGCTGATCGCCAGCTTCGGCTGGCAGACCAGCATCCTTGTCATCGCCGCCTCGTTCCTGCTGATCCTGCCCATGCTGACCTTCATCGCCCGCGTGTCGCGCCCGACCGCCGCCGCCGGGCCGGGCGGCCAGGTCGGAGACGCCATCCGCACGGCCTTTGGCGACCGCGCCTATGTGCTTTTGTTCGCGGGCTTTTTCGTCTGCGGCTTTCACGTCTCGTTCATCCAGACCCACCTGCCCGCCTATATCGCCGATCAGGGCCTCGCTCCGATCATTGCCGCCTGGTCGCTGGGGCTGATCGGCCTGTTCAACATCGCGGGCTCCTTTGCCTCGGGCTGGTCCGGGCAGGTCTATTCCAAGAAAAAGGTCCTTTCGGGGATCTACTTCGTGCGCGCCGTGGTGATCACGGGGTTTATCCTGATCCCGCTCTCCCCTGCCAGCGTGCTGGTCTTTTCCGCCCTGATGGGCGTGCTCTGGCTGTCCACCGTGCCGCTGACCACCGGGCTTGTGGCGCAGACCCAGGGGCTGCGGTTCCTGTCGACGCTGGCCGGGCTGGTGTTCTTCAGCCACCAGACCGGTGCCTTCATCGGCGCATGGCTGGGCGGGCGGCTGTATGACACCACCGGCAGCTATGACGCCATGTGGTGGGCCGCCATCGCGCTTGGCCTCCTGGCGACGCTTCTGCACCTGCCGATCCGGGAAACGCCGGGACCTCTCGCGCAGGCCGAGGCGCGGTAGCCCCGTGCCGCGGTGCAGCGCTTGACTTGCAGGGCCTGCCCCGGCACAACGCCTTCACAAACATAACCCGCAACCGGGCGTTCCGTGGGCGCCAAACCGACGAGGAGATCGGCCGATGGCCCGAGTTTCCCTGACCTTCCCCGATGGCTCCGTGCGCGATTTCGACAAGGGTGTGACCCCTGCCGCCGTCGCCGAGAGCATCTCCAAATCCCTGGCGAAAAAGGCGATTTCGGCGCATGTCGACGGTCGGCACTGGGATCTGCAATGGCCCATCGAAGCCGATGCCCAGATCGCCATCAACACCATGGCCGATGACGGCCCGGCGCTGGAACTGGTGCGCCACGATCTGGCCCATATCATGGCGCGCGCCGTGCAGGAAATCTGGCCCGATGTGCGCGTCACCATCGGCCCGGTGATCGACAACGGCTGGTACTACGATTTCGACCGCCGCGAGCCGTTCACGCCCGAGGATCTGGGCGAGATCGAAAAGAAGATGAAAGAGATCATCAACCGCCGCGATCCGGTCACCACCGAGGTCTGGGAGCGCGCGCGGGCGATCAAGTATTACGAGGCCAACAACGAACCCTACAAGGTCGAACTGATCGAGGCCATTCCCGGCAACGAGCCGATCCGCATGTACTGGCACGGCCACTGGCAGGATCTGTGTCGCGGCCCGCACCTGCAGCACACCGGCCAGGTGCCCGCCGACGGCTTCAAGCTGATGAGCGTCGCCGGGGCCTATTGGCGCGGCGACAGCACCCGCCCGATGCTGCAACGCATCTACGGCGCAGCATTCCGGAACAAGGAAGACCTGCGCAAATACCTGAACTTCCTCGAAGAGGCAGAAAAGCGCGACCACCGCCGCCTGGGCCGCGAGATGGACCTCTTCCACATGCAGGAAGAAGCCCCGGGCCAGATCTTCTGGCACCCCAACGGCTGGACCGTCTACACCCAGTTGCAGGACTATATGCGCCGCCAGCAGCGCAAGGGCGGCTATGTGGAGGTGAACACGCCTCAGGTGGTGGACCGCAAGCTGTGGGAACAGTCGGGCCACTGGGACAAGTATCAGGAGAACATGTTCATCGTCGAGGTGGACGAGGAGCACGCGCGCGAAAAGGCGGTCAACGCGCTCAAACCGATGAATTGTCCCTGTCACGTCCAGATCTTTAACCAGGGATTAAAGTCTTACCGCGATCTTCCCCTGCGCATGGCCGAATTCGGATCCTGTGCAAGATATGAACCAAGCGGCGCGTTGCACGGTATAATGCGTGTCCGCGGGTTCACGCAGGACGATGGGCACATCTTTTGCAGAGAGGACCAGATCGAAGATGAAACCAAACGCTTTATCGACTTTCTCGGCACCATCTACCGCGACCTCGGCTTCCCGGAGTTCAAGATCAAGTTCTCGGATCGCCCCGATGTCCGCGCCGGATCGGACGAGGTCTGGGACCGCGCCGAAAAAGCCCTCCGCGATGCCACGCTTGCCGCGGGTTGCGAGTTCGAGCTGAACCCTGGCGAAGGCGCGTTCTACGGCCCCAAGCTGGAATTCGTCCTGACCGACGCCATCGGCCGGGACTGGCAGTGCGGCACCCATCAGGTGGACTTCGTGCTGCCCGAACGGCTTGGGGCCAGCTATATCGGGTCGGACGGGGAAAAGCACCGGCCCGTCATGCTGCACCGGGCGACGCTGGGCTCTTTCGAGCGCTTCATCGGAATCCTGATCGAGGAACATGCCGGCAAGCTGCCCTTCTGGCTGGCCCCTCGGCAGGTGGTCGTGGCCTCGATCACGTCCGAGGCCGACCCCTACGTGGCCGAAGTGGTGGCCGCGCTGGTCAAGACCGGCGTGCGGGCCGAAACGGACGTGCGCAACGAGAAGATCAACTACAAGGTTCGCGAACATTCGGTGGGCAAGGTCCCGGTAATCCTGGCCGTCGGCCACCGCGAGGTCGAGGAGCGGACGGTGAGCGTGCGGCGGCTGGGCGAGAAGCAGACATCCGTTACATCTCTGACAGAGATCGTGAGCGAGTTGTCCAAAGCTGCGACGCCGCCCGACCTTCTGTAACAATCCTGCGCGAAACCCCGGTGAAAAGGCCCCGTTTGTTGCGGGGCCTTTTGCGATTCTGCCAAGGATTCCGGGCTTTCTGCACCTGCACAATTTCACGCATCTCGCACAGGGCCTGACGGCTCCGTGATTGACGCGCCCGTGAGTGGCTCTGCTGCGTGGTCCGCGGCACTGTGTCGGTGCCGACGGGGCGTATCCCTAACCGCCCGCTTCGACGCACAGACAACTCTGAAAGGACATCAGATGAACAAGACCCTCACCACCGCCGCACTGGTTGGCGCCATCGCCGCTTCGTTCACCGCAACGGGCGTTGTCGCTCAGGAAAAGGAAAAGTGCTTCGGCGTTTCGCTGGCTGGCGAAAACGATTGCGCCGCCGGCCCCGGCACCACCTGCGCCGGCACCTCGACCGTCGACTACCAGGGCAACGCCTGGACCCTCGTCGACGCCGGCACCTGTGCCGAGATCGAACTGCCCGCGATGGCAGACGGCACCGCGCGCATGGGCTCGCTGGAAGAGCTGGACCGCGACCTGCCGCAGTCGTAAGCGCCACGCGTCACGATCTGGTAGGATGGGTGATATCACCCATCCTACACCACGTTTCGAAGGCCTCTCATGTACGACCAGACGAACGCCCTGCCCCCGCTGCCCGGTGTCGGCTACAAGCCGCAGCATTTCATCGCCCTGATGGCGGATCCCGCGCCGGTGGGCTGGCTGGAAATCCATGCCGAGAACTACATGGGCGACGGCGGACGCCCGCTGGCGCAGTTGCGCGCTCTGGCCGAGCGGTTCCCGATCTCGGTCCATGGCGTTGGCCTGTCGATCGGCGGCGAGGGCCGTCTCGATCCCGACCACCTGGCGCGGCTGAAACATCTGGTCGGCTGGCTGAACCCGGCTAGCTTTTCCGAACACCTCGCCTGGTCCACCCACGACAGCCATTTCCTGAACGACCTGCTGCCCCTGCCCTATACCGACGCCACGCTGACCCGCGTGGCCGACCATATCGACGAGGTGCACGAGGTGCTGGGCCGCCGGATGCTGCTGGAAAACCCGTCCAGCTACCTCGCCTTTGCCGAAAGCACCTGGTCCGAGACCGATTTCCTGCGCGAAGTCGCGCGGCGCACGGGCTGCGGCCTGCTGCTTGACGTCAACAACGTCTTTGTCTCCGCCACCAATCTCGGCTACGCGCCACAAGCCTATATCGCCGACTACCCGCTTGAGCTGGTTGGGGAAATCCACCTTGCCGGGCATGACGAGGACCAGGACGACCACGGCCTGCCCCTGCTGATCGACAGCCATGGAAGCGAAGTGGCCGACCCGGTCTGGGCGCTGCTCGATCTCACGCTGGACCAAGCGGGCGCGCGGCCGCTGCTGGTCGAATGGGACACCGACGTTCCCGACTGGCCGGTGCTGGCCGAAGAGGCCCGCCGCGCCGATCGGGCGCTGGCCCGGATCGCGGCATGAGCGCGGTCAGCCAGGACAGCTTTCGCGCGGCGCTGCTGGACGCAAGCCGGCCGGTGCCCGACGGGCTGCTGGACGGCGCGGGCCGTCCGGCGGGCCGGCGCTATGCCGTCTACCGCAACAACGTGGCCGTCAGCCTGCGCGAGGCGCTGGCCACCGGCTTTCCTGCCATCGCAAAGCTGCTGGGGGACGAGAACTTTGCCCACGTCGCCGGGCTTTACCTGCGGCAGGAGCAACCCGGTTCCCCCCTGATGATGATGTATGGCACAGGCTTTCCCGACTTCCTCGCCGGGTTCGAGCCGCTTGGCCACCTTGGTTACCTTGCGGACGTGGCGCGACTGGAACTGGCCATGCGCCGGGCCTACCATGCCGCCGACGCGGCCCCCTTGGACCCCGCGCGCCTTCAGGCGCTGGACGACGACACCCTGCGCGCGGCACGCTTCACCCTGTCCCCCGCCGTGCAGGTGCTGCGGTCTCCCTGGCCGGTGCTCGATGTTTACCGCTACACCCTCACCCCCGGCAGCCCCAAGCCGCAGGCCACGGCACAGCACGTGCTGATCGCCCGGCCCGGGTTCGATCCCGAACCGCACCTGCTGCCCCCGGGCGGAGCGGCGTTCGTCGCCGCCCTGATGGACGGCGCGCCCTTCGGCACCGCCCTGCAGGCCGCCGGTGAGACCTTCGACCTGCCCGCGACGCTGGGCCTCTTGCTGCAAACCGGTGCTCTGACCGATCTGACCCACTGAAAGGACCCGCCCAATGGACCGCCTCATCGCGCTGCACAACGCCGTTTTCCACCAGGTCGAACGCCTGGGCAACGGGCTGTTGCCGCTGCTCAGCCGCTTTGTCTTTGCCGCCACGCTGCTGGTCTATTTCTGGAACGCCGGCCTGCAGAAGCTGGGCGACGGCATTTTTGGCATCTTCAAGGTGACCGCCGGCGGCTTCGGCCAGATCTATCCCAAGCAGGCCGAGGCGGTGCTCTGGGATGTCAGCCAGATGACACTGGTGCAGAAGGTCGTCGTGCTGGCAGGCACCTGGGCCGAGTTCATCCTGCCCGCGCTGATCGTGCTGGGGCTGCTGACGCGGCTGGCCGCGCTGGGGATGATCGGCTTTGTCGTGGTGCAGAGCCTGACAGACCTATACGGCCATGGCGGCATCCAGCACGCCGAAACGCTGGGCGCCTGGTTCGACAAGGTGCCCGACAGCGCGATCCTCGATCAGCGCGCGTTCTGGGTGCTTTTGCTGGTGGTGCTGGTGGTCAAGGGGGCCGGGGCCCTGTCGCTCGACCGCCTGCTGCAGCCCCAGGGGCTGGGGCGCACGGCCACGGCATAAGACCCGGGTCCGGTCCTCGGACCGCGCTCGGACTTTGCCGACAGCACCCCCGCAGTCCCGGACCCGATCCGGGACCTCCACCTTGCCACGGGAGGTCCCGGATCAAGTCCGGGACCCCGCCTCAAACGGCCATCAGCGCCGCGCCGGAGCCCCACGTGGTTAGCGGAACATCGGCGGGCGCGCGTCCACCCAGGCCCCCTCGGCCTTGCCGCTTTCCGCCACCGCAAAGACCGCCGCCATCGAGCGCAGCCCGTCCTCGGCCCGCGGAAAGAGATCGGCCGCCGGGTCCATGGCGCGCCCTTCCTTCCGGGCGCGGATCGCTTCGGCCAGATCGCTGTAGATATTGGCAAAGGCCAGCGGCATCCCCTCGGCATGGCCCACCGTCACCCGGCTGGTGCGGTCGGCCTCGGGCGACAGCCCGCCCTCGCCGCGTTCGATCACCTGCAGCCTTTCGCCCAGCGGCATCCAGTAAAGCTGGTTCGGCTGCTCCTGCGCCCAGCGCAACCCGCCCTTTTCGCCAAAGACGTGCAAGCTCAGCCCATGCTGACGGCCCAGAGCGATGGACGAGGTCCACAGCCGCCCGACCGTGCCGCCGTCAAAGCGCAGGTTGACCATCGCGTCGTCTTCCAGCTCGCGGCTTTCGATGCAGGACACCGTGTCGGCCGACAGCCGTGTCACCTCCTGCCCGATCACGAAAGACGCCATGTGCAGCGCGTGGATGCCGCAATCGGCGAACTGCGCCGAGACACCCGCCTGCGCCGGATCATAGCGCCAGCGCACGCGCGGATTGTCGGCATCCGCAGCATCGGCATGGTGGCCATGGGTGAACTCGGCCTTCACCAGCCGGATGCGGCCCAGATCGCCACGCGCCACCATCGCCTTCATGTGCCGCACGAGGCTGTAGCCGGAATAGCCGTAATTCACGGCACAGATCTGCCCGGTCTCCTGCGCGATGCGGACGATCTCTTCGCCCTCCTCGACGGTCATGGTCATGGGCTTCTCGCACAGCACGTGAAAGCCCGCCTGCAGAAAGCCGCGGGTGATCTCGAAATGGGTGGCGTTGGGCGTGGCCACCGTCACCAGGTCCACGCGGTCGTCGCGGGCGCTTTCGCCTTCCAGCATCTCGCGCCAGTCGCCATAGGCGCGGTCGGCCGCGACGCCGAGCGATTGCGCATAGGCGCGCCCCGCCTCGGGGCGGTGATCCAGCGCGCCGGCAACAAAATCGAACGCCCCGTCCAGCCGCGCGCCCAGCCGGTGCGCCGGTCCGATCTGGCTGCCTTCGCCGCCGCCGATAAGTCCCCAGTTGAGTCGTGCCATGGCGTCCTCCCTGCCCTTGTCGCGCGGTGGCTTGCGCCGCCCTGCCCGTCCGGTCAAGCCCTCAGAACGCGTCGGGCCGGGCCCAGCCGCGCGACGCCGCGGCGGCGCGGGCAGCGGCGATCACGCGATGCACCTCCAGCCCGTCGGCAAATGTCGGCCAGACCGGCTGGCCGGCCTCGATCGCGGTCAGGAAATCCTTGGCCTCGATCACGATCTGGTCGTGAAAGCCGGTGCCATGCCCCGGCCCCATGCAAAAGGCTTCGTAATCCGGATGCGCCGGGCCAGTCAGGATCTTGCGAAAGCCTGCAAGGCCGGCATCGCCGTCTTCCTGGTAAAGCCAGAGCGCGTTCTGATCCTCCTGGTCGAAGCGGATCATCCCGGTTTCGCCCGTGATTTCGTAAGCATAGCCCATCTTCCGCCCCGATGCGACGCGGCTGGCAAACAGCGTGCCCAGTGCCCCGCTCTCGAACCGTAGGGTCAGCTGCACCTGGTCGTCGTTTTCGACCCGCACGCCGCCCCGCTCGGGAAAGACCGTCTCGATGACCGCGCTCAGCTCCGCAATCGGCCCCATCAGCGCCAGCGCGGCATTGATCGGATGCGGGGCCAGATCGCCCAGACACCCGTTCGCAGCCCCGCGCGAGCGCCAGGGCGGCAGGATCGAGGTCAGGTGGAAATCCTCGGTATGCTCGATCCGCGCGTGATGCACGCGGCCAATGGCGCCCCCGGCGATCAGCCTGCGGGCAAACTGGGATGCGGGCGTGCGGATATAGTTGTAGGCCACCATGTTGGCCACGCCCGCCCGTTCCGCCGCCGTCACCATGGCACGCGCGTCGTCGGCGGAAGTGCCCATGGGTTTCTCGCACAGCACCGGCTTGCCCAGCGCCAGCGCCGCCTCGGCGATCTCGCGATGCACGCCCTGCGGTGCTGCGATCACCACCGCCTCGACCTCCGGATCGGCCACAAGCGCCTGCCAGTCCGCCGCGGCCCGCCGGACCCCGAAGGCCGCCGCATGGCGCGCCCCGCTCTCGGGCGAGGATCCGCAGATCGCCACCAGCCGCGGCTTCAGCGCGGTCTCGAACAGCGTCCCCACGGCAGCAAATGCGGCGGCATGGGACTTGCCCATGTAGCCGCCGCCCACGATTCCGATCCCGATCTCCGCCATGCCGTCTCAGCGCGGTGCGCGCTTCACCAGCCCCAGCCGGTCGCGCACCTCGGCCGGCGTCATCACCCGCGCCCCCATGCGCTCGACGATGCCCACCGCGCGCTCCACCAGTTGCGCATTGGTGGCCAGCACCCCCTTGTCGAGCCAGAGATTGTCCTCCAGCCCGACCCGCACATGCCCGCCCGCCAGCACGGCGGCAGCGGCATAGGCCATCTGGTGGCGGCCCAGCGAAAACGCGCTGAAGGTCCAGTCCTCGGGCACATTGTTCACCATGGCCATGAAGGTGTTCAGATCGTCCGGCGCGCCCCATGGCACCCCCATGCACAGCTGCACCAGAGCGGGTGCGTCCAGCACACCTTCCTCCACCAACGCCTTGGCAAACCACAGATGACCGGTGTCAAACGCCTCGATCTCCGGCTTCACCCCAAGCTCCGTCATCATCGCCCCCATCGCGCGCAACATGCCCGGCGTGTTGGTCATGACGTAATCGGCCTCGGCAAAGTTCATCGTGCCGCAATCCAGCGTGCAGATCTCGGGCAGGCAGTCCGCGACATGCGCCACGCGCTCTTGTGCACCGATCATGTCGGTGGCATCCGCGTTCAGCGGCAAGGGCGCATGGGTCGGCCCGAACACCATGTCGCCCCCCATGCCCGCCGTCAGGTTCAGCACCACGTCCACCTCGGCGTCGCGGATCCGCTCGGTCACCTCGCGATACAGCTCCAGCCGCCGCGACGGCACACCGGTCTCGGGATCGCGCACATGGCAATGCACGATGGCCGCGCCCGCCCGGGCCGCGTCAATCGCGCTGGCGGCAATCTCTGCAGGGCTGCGCGGCACATGGCGCGAACGCTCCTGCGTGCTCCCCGATCCGGTTACGGCACAGGTGATGAACACCTCTCGGCTCATGGTCAACGGCATCTCGGTCTCCTTCCGTGGCGGTCCGGAACACCGCCCTGTTGCTTCTTCTTGGTCCAAATACCCCGGTCCGACTGAGCCGCCCGCACGGCGCCGGGCCAGCGCGCCGCGGGACGGCGGGCGGGGCGATATCGGCGCATCGCGCCGAGGACCGCCGTCCCGCCGTCACCGCCCCGTCCAGACCGGATCGCGCTTCTGGGCAAAGGCCCGCGCGCCTTCCTTCTGATCCTCCGACCGGTACAGCGTCTCCACGGTGGCAAACTGGCTGCGGGTGATGCGGTTCAGCGCATCCTGGAACTTCATGTCCTCCGCCTCGCGCACGATCTCCTTGATCGCGGCAAAGACCAGCGGCGGCCCCGCCGCCAGCTCGTCCGCCAGCGCCCGCGCCGCCTCCATCAACCCGTCCGCAGGCAGGATGCGGTTCACCAGGCCCCAGCGCTGCGCCTCGGCGGCGTCGAACCAGCGCCCGGTCAGCAGCATCTCCATCGCCACGTGATAGGGGATCCGCTTGGGCAGCTTGATCGAGGCCGCATCCGCCACCGTGCCCGACCGGATCTCGGGCAGGGCAAAGCTCGCATGCTCGGCGGCCAGGATGATGTCGCCCGACAAGGCCAGCTCGAGCCCGCCGCCGCAACAGATGCCGTTGACCGCCATGATCACCGGCTTGTTCAGCCCGCGCAGTTCCTGCAGCCCGCCAAAGCCGCCGACACCGTAATCGCCATCCACCGCGTCCCCCTCGGCGGCGGCCTTCAGATCCCAGCCGGGGCAAAAGAACTTCTCGCCGGCCGCCGTCACGATCGCCACGCGCAGATCCGGATCGTCGCGAAATCCGGTGAACACATCCCCCATCAGCCGCGAGGTGGCCAGGTCGATGGCATTGGCCTTGGGCCGGTCCAGCGTCACCTCCAGCACATGGCCCCGCCGCTCTGTCCGGATCGGTCCGGTCATGGTCTCTCTCCCATCCGTATCAGGGCATCCACCGCCACGGCGCTCTGCGGCGTGGCGATCAAGGGGTTGATCTCCACCTCGGCCACGCCCCCGCGATGTGCCTCCACATAGGCTTGCACGGCCAGCACCGCGCGCGCAATGGCCCCGCGGTCCGCGCCGGGCGCGCCGCGATACCCGTTCAGAAGCGGCGCAATGCGCAACCGGTCCAGCAAGTCCTCCACCTCTGCGTCCGTCACCGGCAACAGCGCCGAGACCGTGTCGCGCAGGATCTCGGTCTGCACCCCTCCGGCGCCCACCGTCAGCACGTAGCCATGGGCCGGATCGCAGACCACACCGATCAACAGCTCGGCCACGGCGCCGACGATTCGCGCCTCGACCAGCCAGCTGTCGCCCGACATGGCAAGGCAAGCCTGCAACGCCGCCTCGTCCCCCGGCGTGACAAAGACCACGCCGCCCGCCTCCGACTTGTGGGCAAGCCCTTCCGCCTTGACGACCAGCGGCCCGCCCGCCTGCATCAGGACCGCCTGCAACGCCTCCCGCGTCTGCACCCGTTCCGACCGCGGCACAGGCAATCCGCAGGCGGCCAGCGCCGCCTTGCTGTCGGCCTCTCGCAGGACATCCGCCTGCGCGGGCGGCTCCGGCAGCCAGACGGGCCCTGCCCCGCGGCCGCCCGGCACCGAGGCCGCCAGCGCCGCCAGGGCCTCGTCGCAGCCCAAAAGAGGGATCAGCCCGCGGGCGATGACATCGGTGCTGACCTCTTCCGACATGCCTTCCGGCAGGCTGGCGATCAGGGCCAGCGGCTTGCCGCTCCGGGCCCGTGCGCTCTGCGCCGCCTCCAGCACGCAGGCCCAGGCCGCGTCCGAACAGCGATCCGTGCGCGGGAAATCCACCACCACCCCGGTCAGGGGCGCGGCCCCCTCGGCCAGCGCGCCGAAGACCTCGGCCATCTTCGCCACATCGCCCCAGATATAGGTGTGGTAATCCAGCGGATTGGCCAGGGCGACCCGGGGCCCCAGCGCCGCCGCGAGACGCGCCTGCAAGGGCGCGGCGAGCGGCGGGAAGGACACGCCGCGGCGCAACCCGGTATCGGCCATCAGGCTGGCCTCGCCACCCGAACAGGACGCGCAGTTCAGCGCCGCCTCCGGCAGCGGCCCGGCAAAATGCAACAGCTTCAGTGTCTCCAGCAGAACCGGCAGGCTGTCCACCCGTGCGATCCCCAGCCGCGCCAGCAAGGCCCCCGCACCGGCATCGCCGCCCGCCAGTGACGCGGTGTGCGACACCGTCGCCGCCTGCGCCTCGGCCGAGGCCCCCACCTTCAGCGCCACCACCGGCTTGCCCAGCGCCTGCGCCCTCTGGGCCAGCGCCTCCCAGCCGCGCAGATCGGAAAACCCCTCGACATGCAGGCCCAGCGCCGTGACCCGCGGGTCTTCCAGCAGCGCCGCGCCCAGCGCGGCCTGCGTCACCACCGCCTGGTTTCCTGCCGTCACCACATAGGCCAGCGGCAGCCCGCGGCGCTGCATGGTCAGGTTGATCGCGATGTTGGAGCTTTGTGTGATCAGCGCCACGCCGCGCTCCACCGGCACACAGCCATGCTGGTCGGGCCAGAGCGCCGCGCCGTCCAGCGCGTTGATGAACCCGTAGCAATTCGGCCCCAGGATCGGCATCCCGCCTGCCGCCGCGATGAGCTGCGCCTGCAGGTCCGCCCCGTCGCCGGTTTCCGCCTGCGCCTCGCGAAAGCCGCTGGCAAAGCAGACCGCACCGCCAGCGCCCATGGCCGACAGCGCCGCCACGATCTCCACACTCGCCGCCCGGTTGACGCCCACAAAGACCGCGTCCGGCGCGCTCGGCAAGGCCGCGACCGAGGCCACGCACTCCAGCCCGCCGATCTGCGCGCGCGTCGGATGCACCGGCCAGACCGGCCCGGCAAACCCGATCTTTGCGCATTCCGCAATCAGGTTCTCGCACCACACCCCGCCGCCCACCACGGCGATGCTGCGGGGGCGCAAAAGGCGCGACAGGTCCATGTCTCAGGCCCCCAATGGCCGGAACAGGTCGCGGCTGATGATGTGGCGCTGGATTTCCGAGGTGCCGTCCCAGATCCGCTCCACCCGCGCATCGCGCCAGAAGCGTTCGATCGGGAAGTCGTCCATCAGCCCCATGCCGCCAAAGATCTGCAGGGTGGTGTCCGTCACCCGCGCCAGCATTTCAGAGGCATAAAGCTTGGCCGACGCGATCTCGCGGTTCGCGGGCAGGCCTTGGTCCAGCCGCCACGCGGCGGCGAGGGTCAGCCAGTCGGCGGCGTCGATTTCCGTCACCATGTCGGCGACCTGGAACGACACACCCTGAAACTTCGCGATCTGCTGGCCGAACTGGCGGCGCTGCGCGGCATAGTCCAGCGCATAGTCGAAACAGCGCCGCGCCCGGCCCACACTGAAGGCCGCCACCGTCAGGCGGGTGGCATACAGCCAGGTGTTCATGACCTCGAACCCGCCATCCACCGCGCCCAGCACCTGCGCGTCCGGCAGGCGGCAATCGGTGAATTCCAGAATGCAGTTCTTGTAGCCCCGGTGGCTGACAGACCTGTAGCCATCGCGCACGACAAAGCCCGGGTGGCCACGGTCCACAAGGAAACAGGTGATCCGTTTCTTCGGCCCTTTCGGCGTTTCGTCCACGCCGGTGGCGATGAAGACGATGAAGAAATCCGCGTGATCCGCGCCCGAGATGAAATGCTTGGTGCCGTCTACCACCCAGTCGCCACCCTCGCGCACGGCGGTGCATTTCATGCCCCGCACGTCCGAGCCTGCCTCCGGTTCGGTCATGGCCAGCGCGTCCATCCGTTCGCCGCGCACGGCGGGCAGCAGGTAGCGCTCGCGCTGGTCGCCCTCGCAGGCCATCAGGATGTTCTGCGGGCGGCCAAAGAAATGCGTCAGCGCCATGGAACCGCGGCCAAGTTCACGCTCGACCAGCGTGAAGTCCAGATGGCTCAGCCCGGCGCCGCCCACCTCTTCGGGGAAGTTGCAGGCGTAAAAGCCCATCTCAAGTACCTTGCGCTTGATCTCTTCTCCCAGCCCTTCGGGCACCTCGCCGGTGCGCTCCACCTCGGCCTCGTGCGGGTAGATCTCGTTTTCCACGAAACTGCGGACGGTGGAGACGATCATCTCCTGCTCTTCGCTCAGACCGAACTGCATCCTAACCTCCCTTTGCCGCTGCAAGGGACCCGAGCCGCGCGGACGCCGCAAGCCCAAAAGCGAAGCCCGGTGTCGCGCTTGGGCTCAGAGCGGGTAGCGGCGCGGGGCAAGGCCCGAATGGAACCACGTCACCAGCGAGAGCATCGAGAAACAGGGCAGCCCGGTGGCGGCGGTAATATCGGGCGCATAGGGGCACATATTGGTGCATTCCAGCACAAAGGCCCCAAGCTCAGGATGCGCGGCCTGCAGTGCCCGGGCTGCGTCCACATTGTCCTGCCGGGCCTTGTCGACATCCAGCGTCAGTTCGTTGTTCAGGATCGCGCGGGTGAATTCCGCCCCGCCTTCGGTGCTGCCGATGGGCGTGTCGGGCGGCACATGGGCCGCGTCCAGATGGCGCCGGGTGAGCGTCGAGGCCGAGATCGTCAGCACCCCCGCCCGGCGCCCGCGGGGCAGCGTGCGGTTGACCATCTCCACCTGCGCCAAGGACGAGGCCAACACCGGCACCGGCACCGCCTTTGCCAGGTCATCCTGAAACAGCGACAGGAACCCGCAATTCGTGGTGATCCCGTCCACACCGTCGGCCACCAGGTCACGCGCTGCGGCGATGAAGGCGGGCAGCATGCCCTCTGCCCCGCGTCGCACCACCAGGTCGGGCGAGGCGTCGCGCACGATGCGGTAGAGCACCGGAAACGGCCAGCTGGCCGCGTTGCCCATATCGCCCGGAACGCGCGGAAAGCGCGCGTCCAGCATCAGGATGCCGACGCTTGCGCCATAGATGGATTTGCCGCCATGCGCGATCATGCACGTCTCCCCGGGTTGCCAAGATCAGGCCCGCGCGACACTCTGCCCGGCATTGCACGGCAGGCCAAGGGGGAAGAGATGGCAGGCACAAACCGGATGAACGGGGCCGAGGCCATGGTGCGGATGCTGGAGGCGCATGGCGTCACGCATGTCTTTGGCCTGTGCGGCGATACCTCCCTGCCGCTTTACGACGCGCTGCTCACGCTTGATCACGGCATCACCCATGTGCTGACGCGGGACGAGCGGGCGGCGTGTTACATGGCCGACGGCTATGCCCGGGTGACGGGCCGCGTGGGCGTGTGCGAAGGACCGTCGGGTGGCGGGGCCACCTACATTCTTCCGGGGCTGATCGAGGCGAATGAAAGCTCTTACGCGGTGCTGGCGATCACGACGGACATCTCGGTGGCGTCCTACGGCAAGTTCCCCCTGACCGAAGTGGATCAGGAGGCGTTGATGCGGCCGCTGACCAAGTGGAACACGGTCATCAAGCAGGCCGACCACATCCCGCGCATGGTGCGCGCGGCGTTCCGGGCCATGGTCACGGGGCGGGCGGGCTCGGCCCATCTGGGGCTGCCCTATGACATCCAGTACGACCCGGTGGAGCCTGGGGACGTCTGGGGGGAGCAAAGCCTTGGCCATTTCCCGGCCCATCGGCAAGCGCCCGAGGCGGAGTTGATCGCGCGCGCTGCCGACGCACTGCTGAGCGCGGAGCGCCCCTTGGTGGTCTGCGGCGGCGGCGTGGTGATCTCGGGGGCAGAGGACGTGCTGGCGCGGATCGCGGAACGGCTGGACATGGCGGTGGCAACCTCGGTCTCCGGCAAGGGCACTTTGGCGGACACGCATCCTCTGTCGCTGGGTGTCGTGGGCTCCAACGGCGGCACGGACGAGACCTGGGAGATGATGACCGACGCCGACATGGTGTTGTTCCTGGGCTGCCGCGCCGGATCGACCACCACCAAGCGCTGGGAAGCACCGAAGCCCGGCACGCGGATCGTGCATATCGACGCAGACCCGATGGTGATCGGTGCGAATTATCCGACCGAGGTGGGCATCGTGGGCGATCTGCGTCTCTCGCTGGAGATGCTGGAGGCCGCACTTGCCGCGCGCCCCTACAGGTCGTTTGGCGGGGCTGCCGCCGTCGCCGACATCCGCGCGCGCAAATTCGCCCGGTTCGACGCGCTGGCCGCCCGGGGCGACAGCCCGATCCTGCCCGAACGGGTGATCGCCACGCTGAACCGGCTTTTGCCGGACGAGGCGGTGGTGGTTTCGGACCCCGGCACCAGCTGCCCCTATTACAACGCCTATTCGCAGGTCGGCCTGCCCGGGCGGCGCTACATCACCAACCGCGCCCATGGCGCTTTGGGCTATGCTTTGGGGGCGTCGCTGGGCGCGTGGTACGGACGGCCCGGGGCGAAGGTGGTGGCGCTGATGGGGGACGGCTCTTTCGGGTTTTCCTGCGGCGATCTGGAAACGGTGGTGCGCGCGGGCGCGCCGATCACCTTCATCGTGTTCAACAATGCCAGCTTCGGCTGGATCAAGGCGAGCCAGAAGGCCGACAAGGACGCGCGCTATCACAACGTGGATTTCGGCCGCACCGACAATGCCAAGGTGGCCGAGGGCTTCGGGGTGAAAAGCTGGCGGGTGTCCGTTCCGGCCGAGCTTGAGCCTGTGATGGCCAAGGCCTTTGCCTGTGACGGGCCCACGCTGATCGACGTGCTGGTCCAGCCGCTGGAAGAGGCCGCCGCCCCGGTCATGCGGTGGATGGGGTGACCTGCCGGACCGGTGCCTGTGGCACCGGCAAACGCGCCAGTGGCGCGTTTGGGCAGGTCACGGGCGGAGCCCCGGGGACAAGGACCGGTGCCTGTGGCACCGGCAAACGCGCCAGTGGCGCGTTTGGGCAGGTCACGGGCGGAGCCACGCGAAGCGGGCGCTCTCCCGCCAGGACACGCGAACCGCTTTGACCCCCGAGGTCAGGGTTTCCCGCAATTGCCAAGCCACGGGCTTCAAGGCAGGTTGCCGCAATCATGAGCACTCTGGACGACCGAATCGACGCGATGGACTTGTGGCACCTGGCCTTGCCGGTGCGCTCGCGACGCGACCACGGGATCGGATCGGTGGCCGGACAGTGCGAGGTTGTCATCCTGCGGCTGCGCACCGGCAGCGGGGCCGAAGGTTGGGGCGAGGCGGCGTGCTGGTCCGTCTTCACCGGCACGCCGGAGGCGAGCTATGCCGCACTCGACCGCTACCTGCGGCCGCTGGTGATCGGCCGCAAGGTGCTGGACCGGGCCGTGATCATGGCCGAGGCGCAGCGCGCCGTCGCACATGTGACCGAGGCCAAGGCCGCGCTCGACACCGCGCTGCACGACCTTGCCGGACGGCTGAGCGGCCTGCCCGTGCACGCCCTGCTGGGCGGCGCGGCGCAACGGCGCATCCCGCTCAGCGTCTCGCTTGCCAATCCCGATTTCGCCGCCGATCTGGAGCTGATGGCGCGGCTATACGAAGACGGCATCCGCATCGTGAAGCTGAAGACCGGCTTTGCCGGTCACGCCTTCGACTTGGAGCGGCTGGAACGGTTGCGGCGGGACTATCCCGATGTCGCCCTGCGCGTCGATTACAACCAGGGCCTGACGCCCGAAACCGCCGAGGCCAGTGTCCGCGACGTGGCCGCGTTCGACCCCGATTTCATCGAACAGCCCGTCGCCGCGCATCACCACGCCCTGATGGCCCGCCTGCGCGACCGGATCGCGGTGCCGCTGCTGGCCGATGAAAGCGTCTTTGGCCCCGAGGACATGGCCCGCGCCGCGCAGGCAGGCCTTGCCGACGGTGTTTCGGTCAAGATCATGAAGGCGGGCGGTCTGGGCCGCGCGCAGACCGTCGCACGCATCGCGGCGGCGCATGGCCTGACGGCCTATGGCGGCGACATGTTCGAAACCGGGCTGGGCCACCTGGCCGGCGCCCACATGATCGCGGCCACGCCCGAGATCACCCTGGGCTGCGAATTCTACCAGGCCCGCTATTACCTTGAAACGGACCTGCTGGCCGGGCCGTGTCTGTACGATGGCGGGCACATCCTTGTGCCCGACACACCCGGGCTTGGCGGCAGGCCGGATATGGGTGTGCTCAACCGCTTTGCCGTCACAAGGACCGCGCCATGACCCAAGACCGCAAGACCATCGCCATTCTCGGGGCCGGCATCGTGGGGGTGTCCACCGCGCTCTGGCTGCAGCGCGACGGGCATGACGTGATCCTGATCGACCGCAACGCGCCGGGCGAAGGGGCAAGCTTTGGCAATGGCGGGGTGCTGGCGTCATGCTCGGTGGTGCCGGTCACGGTGCCGGGGCTGCTGCGCAAGGCCCCGCGCATGCTGTTCGACCCCAAGCAGCCTTTGTTCCTGAAATGGGGCTACCTGCCCCGGCTGGCCCCCTGGCTGGTAAAGTATCTGGGCCACGCCAATGCCGCCGACACAAGACGCATCGCGCAGGCGATGTTTCCCATCGTGGGCGACAGCCTGAACGACCACCTGGCCTTGTCCCACGGCACCGGGGCCGAGCGTTTTGTCGTCCCCGCCGACTATCTCTATGCCTATGCCGGGCGCGCCCAGTTCGAGGCCGACGCCTTTGGCTGGGGCCTGCGCCGCGAGGCGGGCTTTGTCTGGGAGGAGCTCGAGGCCGAGGCCCTTGCCGCCTATGACCCGGTCTATGCGCCGCATCTGGGCTTTGCCGTCCGCATGGGCGGGCACGGGCGGATCACCGACCCCGGGGCCTATGTCAAGGCCCTGGCACGCCATGCCGAACGTCAGGGCGGCCGCGTCCTGCGGGCCGAGATCACCGGCATCGTGCAGGAGCATGGCCGCGTCACCGGCGTGCGGGCCGGGGGCGTGACGGTGGCCTGCGATGCGGCGGTGCTGGCGCTGGGGGCGTGGTCGAAACCGCTGGCCGACAGCCTGGGCCTGTCGGTGCCGCTGGAGACCGAGCGCGGCTATCATCTGGAATTGTGGGAGCCCTCGGTCATGCCCAGATCGCCGGTGATGATCGCCAGCGACAAGTTCGTGGCCACGCCGATGGACGGGCGGCTGCGGCTGGCGGGCATCGTGGAGTTCGGCGGGCTGGAGGCCGCGCCGTCGCGCGCGCCGTTCAACCTCTTGCGCGACAACATTCGCGCGGCGATCCCCGGGCTGACCTGGGCGCACGAGGTGGAATGGATGGGCCACCGGCCTGCGCCGGCCGATTCGATCCCTGTGATCGGCGAAGCCCCGCAGGTCAAGGGGGCCTGGCTGGGCTTTGGCCATCACCATGTGGGCCTGACCGGCGGCCCCCGGACCGGGCAGCTGCTGGCGCAAATGATCGCCGGACGCACACCGAATGTTGACGTGACACCCTATTCTCCGTCACGGTTCACCTGACAACCAAAGGACATCCCGGGAAACGGGATGCCAAAGACTTTGCAACCGGGAGACTGATATCATGAAAACCCTCACCAATCTGCTGGCCGCCACGGCGCTGAGCGTCGCTGCCACCGGCGTCGCCGCCGAAAAGTGGGACATGCCGCTGGCCTATGCCGCGACCAATTTCCATTCCGAAAACGCCGCGATGTTTGCCGAATGCGTGAACGGTGCCACCGAGGTGGAGCTTGTGACGCATCCCTCCGGCTCGCTCTTTGCCGGCAACGACATCAAGCGCGCCGTGCAGACCGGCCAGGCCCCCATCGGCGAGCGCCTGATCTCGGCCCACCAGAACGAGAACCCGCTGTTCGGCATCGATTCGATCCCGTTCCTCGCCACCTCGTTTGACGCCCATGAAAAGCTGTGGGAGGCCGCGGGCCCCACCATCGCCGAGATCCTGGCCGACCAGAACCTGGTCTATCTCTACTCGGTGCCGTGGCCGCCGCAGGGGCTTTATTTCAAGAAGCCCATCGAATCGGTGGCCGAGATGCAGGGCATCAAGTTCCGCTCCTACTCCACCGCGACCGCGCGGATGGCCGAACTGACCGGAATGCTGCCGGTGCAGGTCGAGGCCGCGGAACTGAGCCAGGCGCTGGCCACCGGTGTGGCGGAATCGTTCATCTCGTCGGGGGCCACCGGCTATGACCGCAAGGTGTGGGAGCACCTGACCCATTTCTACGAAGTGGACGCCTGGCTGCCGCGCAACATCGTCTTTGCCAACGCCGATGCCTGGAACGGTCTCGACGAAGCCACCCGGACCGCGATGACGGACTGCGCGGCCGAGGCCAAGACGCGCGGGCTGCAGATGTCCAAGGACTACACCCAGTTCACCCTGGACGGTCTGAAGGAAGGCGGCATGACCGTGGGCCGCGCCGGTGACGCGCTGGTCGAGGAACTCAAGGTCATCGGCGAGACCATGACCACCGAATGGCTGGAAAGCGCGGGCGACCAGGGTGCCGCCATCGTCGACGCCTACAAGGCGATGCAGTAACGCGCCCAGGTTCGGGCCGGGCGCAAATTTTCGTCGAAAATTTGGCCCCGCTGCCGGAACGCGCTGTGCACTTCTGGCGGACGCCGCATCGGCGTCCGCCCCTTTGCAAAAGGCCCCTTCCCATGTCGACCCTGCGCCGCGCGCTGGACGCGCTCTATTTCTCCGGCGGCGTGATCGCCGCGCTGTTCCTGATCGCGATCCTGACGATCATCGTGCTGCAGATGCTGGCGCGCTGGTCGGGGAGCACCTTTCCCGGTGCCACCGACTACGCGGGCTACTGCATGGCGGGCGCGTCCTTCTTTGCCTTCGCCTACGCGCTGAACCACGGCGCGCATATCCGCGTCAGCCTCGCGCTGAACGCCATGGGCCGCTTCCGGCGCTGGGGCGAGACGTTCTGTTTCGCCGTGGGCGCGGTGACGGCGACCTTTGTGGCGCGCTATGCCATCAAGTACATGATGCAGAGCCGCCAGTTCAACGACGTGTCCCAGGGTCAGGACGCCACGCCGCTATGGATCCCGCAAATGGTCATGGTGGCGGGGGCGGTGCTGCTGGCCATTGCCTTCTGGGACAACCTGATCCGCCTTCTCGCCACCGGCGAGACCAATGTCCGCGAGGACCTTGTCGACCAGTCCCACGCGGAGTGACCCATGGAACAGCTCGCCCCCATCCTCATCTTTCTGTTCGTTCTGTTCCTGCTTCTGGGCTCCGGCGTCTGGGTCGGCCTTGCGCTGATGGGCGTGGCCTGGGTGGGGATGGAGCTGTTCACCTCGCGCCCGGCAGGGGATGCCATGATCACGGTGGTCTGGCGCTCGGCCTCCAGCTGGACGCTGACGGCCTTGCCGCTTTTCATCTGGATGGGCGAGATATTGTATCGAACGCGATTGTCCGAGGACATGTTCCGCGGCCTGTCCCCCTGGATGGCGCGGCTGCCCGGGGGCCTCGTGCACACCAATATCGTCGGTTGCACGGTGTTTGCCGCCGTCTCGGGCTCGTCCGCGGCGACGCTGACCACGGTGGGCAAGATGTCGATCCCCGAATTGCGCCGCCGCAACTATCCCGAAAACATGGTCATCGGCACGCTTGCCGGTGCGGCCACTCTGGGCCTGATGATCCCGCCCTCGCTGACGCTGATCGTCTACGGGGTAACGATCAACGAATCCATCACCAAGCTGTTCTTTGCCGGCATCCTGCCCGGTCTGGTGCTGGCGCTGATGTTCATGGCCTATGTCGGCCTGTTCAGCCAGATCTCGCGCAACTGGAACCCGACGCCCGAACCGGTCATGACGTTCCGCGAAAAGCTGTACAATTCGCGTTTTCTGATCCCGGTGCTGATCCTGATCGTGGTGGTGATCGGATCAATGTATCTGGGCTTTGCCACCGCCACCGAGGCCGCGGCCTTTGGCGTGCTCGGCGCGCTGGTGCTGGCGGCCAGCCAGGGTTCGCTGACGCTGTCGACCTTCCTTGAAAGCCTGATGGGGGCGGTGCGCACCTCGGCCATGATCGCGCTGATCCTGGCGGGCGCGGCCTTTCTGTCGCTGTCGATGGGCTTTACCGGCATCCCGCGCGGACTGGCCGACCTGATCGCCTCCTACGACCTCAGCAAGTTCGAACTGCTGATGGCGCTTCTGGTGTTCTACATCATCCTGGGCATGTTCCTCGACGGCATCTCGTCGGTGGTGCTGACCATGGCCGTGGTCGAGCCGATGATCCGCGCCGCCGGGATCGACCTGATCTGGTTCGGCATCTTCATCGTCGTGGTGGTCGAGATGGCGCAGATCACGCCGCCCATCGGGTTCAACCTGTTCGTGCTGCAGGGCATGACGGAACACCAGATGGGGTTCATCGCCAAGGCCGCGATCCCCATGTTCCTGATCATGGTCGTGATGGTCTTCGTGCTGATCGCCTTCCCCGAACTGGCCACCTGGCTGCCCGACAACATCCGCCAACGGCCGACCTGAGGTGGACCCGCTGGTCTGGGCCGCGCGGCACGGGCGCTGGGTGCTGGTGGCGGGGCTGGCCACGGGGCTGGCCGCTCCGTCGCTGGCCGAAGTGATGGGGCCCGTGCTGCCGGCGCTGGTGGTGGTGCTGATCTTCGTGTCGGTGCTGCGCATGCGGCCGGGCGAGGTGCTGGGCGCGCTGTCCGACCTGCCACGGGTCGCGGGCACGGCGCTGCTGCTGCAACTGGCCGCCCCCCTGGCGGTGATCGCGGCGACCGGCGTGCTGGGGCTGGAGACAACCCCGCTGGCGCTTGCGCTGACGCTGATGGCGGCGGCCCCGTCGATCATGGGCAGCCCCAATATCGCGATGATGCTGGGCGCCGCGCCGCAGCACGCCATGCGGCTGATGGTGGTGGGCACGGCGCTGCTGCCGCTGACCATCCTGCCGGTCTTTCACCTCTCGCCGATGCTGGGAGCCGCCGCCTCGGTGCGGTCCACCGCGTCGGGCCTGCTTCTGACCATTGCCGCCACCACGCTGGCGGCCATGGCGGTGCGGCGCTTCGTGCTGCCCGCGCCCGACACGCGGCAGGAGCGGCGGATGGAGGGGGCTTCGGCGCTGGCGCTGGCGGTGTTCGTCGTGGGCCTGATGCCCCAGGTCAGCACGGTGGCGCTGAGAGATCCCGCTGCGGTGGCGTTCTGGCTGGGCGTGGTGGTCCTGGCCAATCTGGGCAGCCAGCTGGCGGTCTGGCGGCTGACCCGGCGGCGGCTGACGCGGGACCGCGCGCTGCCGCTGGCGCTGATCGCCGGCAACCGCAACGTGGCGCTGTTCCTGGTGTCGCTGCCCGCCGAGGTGACCGCGCCGATCATGGTCTTCATCGGCTGCTACCAGCTGCCCATGTACCTGACCCCTCTGCTGATGCGCCGCGTCTATGACGCCGCGCCCGCCGCACCCCGCGCGGCAGGATGACGCCCGCACCGGCATCTGCGCCTTTCCGTCGGTGCGCGCGGCCCGTATCAGGACAGGACAGCCGGAACAACAGCCAGAAGGACCCCCGCCATGCGTTTTGCCAATTATCCCAGCCTGAAGGACCGCAGCGTCTATGTCACCGGCGGCGCGTCGGGCATCGGGGCCGAGATCGTCACCGCATTTGCCGCACAGGGTGCCCGCGTCGGCTTTGTGGACATGGACGCGGCTGCGGGCGACGCGCTGGCCGCGTCCAGCGCGGGACAAGTGGCCTTCGAGCCATGCGACCTGCGCGACATCGACGCCCTGCAGACCGCCTTCCGGCACCTGTCGGACCGCATCGGCCCGGCCGAGGTGCTGGTCAACAACGCCGCCCGTGACGACCGCCACGACTGGCGCGAGGTCACGCCGGAGTACTGGGATGAACGCCTGTCCACCAATCTGCGTCACATGTTCTTCGCCATCCAGGCGGTGGCCCCTTGCATGATCGCCGCCGGGGGCGGCAGCATCGTCAATATCGGGTCGAACAGCTGGTGGGAGGCCGGAGGCGGTTTTCCCGCCTATGCCACGGCGAAATCCGCGGTGCACGGGCTGACCCGCACCATGGCGCGCGACCTGGGCGGCCACCGTATCCGGGTCAACACAGTGGTGCCGGGCTGGATCATGACCGAACGGCAAAAGACCCTCTGGGCCACGCCCGAGGCGCTGGAAAGGCAGCGCCAGCGGCAATGCCTGCCCGACCTGATCGACCCGGTCTACGTGGCGCGCATGGTGCTGTTCCTGGCCTCGGATGATGCTGCTATGTGCAGCGCCAACAATTACATGGTCGAAGCCGGGTCGATCTGAGCACCGGGCAAAGTCTTCGTCGAAGACTTTGCCTGCCCCGAAGAGTTTTCGGCGAAAACTCTTCGGGGCGTCTCACACCAGCATGCGGGCGCGCAGGGGGATCAGCGAGGCGCCAAAGGCGGCCGGGTCGCTGTGCTGGTCCGAATTGATCAGGTCCGGCGCTGGGATCGGCGCGCCGTAGCGGTCCAGAACCCGCGTTTCGCAGCGGGCAATCATCCGGGCGCGCAGGTCGGGCGGGGCCTCGCCGCCAAAGACGATGGCGCAGGGGTCGACGATGGCCCGCAGCGCGCGCAGCACCAGGTTCAGCTGCGGCGCGATCTCGTCAAGCCACTCCTCCACCCCGGGCCAGTCCGGATCGTAGCGGCGCGCAAGATCGGACACGCGCGTGACCTGCACACCGTGGCAGCGCAGCCGCTTCATCAACTCGCCCAGTGCCGGGCGGTGCGGCATCTGCGCCTCGGTAAAGAGGCTGCTGAGTTCTCCGGCATTGCCGAAGCCCCCCGCCAGCGCCGCGCCGCGGCTGACGATGCCGCCGCCAAAGCCGTAGTTGAACGACAGGTAGGCAAAGCTGTCATGGCGCAGCCCCGCCCCCACCATGGCCTCGCCGATCGCGCCGGAGGTGGCGTTGTTCTCGAGCCAGGCCGGCACGCCCAGCGCCTGCGCCAGGTCGGGACGCAGATCGACATTGGACCAGTCCGACAACGGCACAGGCGCCACGATCTGGCCGGGCCGGCCGTTGCGAAACCCTGACACCGCGAACCCCACCCCCAGCAGCCTGTCACGCGTCGCCCCCGCCTGCGCCATGAGCGCCGCCGAGGCCCTTGCCAGATCGGCCAGCGTCTGCGCCCGTTCGCCGGGATCGGTGTCCACGTCACAGCGCGCCACCTCGCGGCAGGCCAGGTCGGACAGCACCAGCTGCACCGCGTCGGTATTGACCGAAACCCCCAGCGCGAACCGCGCATCGGCCACCAGCGTCACCCCGGGGCTGGGCTTGCCGCGGCCCCGGGCAACACCGCCCGACAGCGTCACCAGCCCCCGCGCCGCCAGCGTGTCCACTTGCCGGTGCACGCTTTGCTGCGTCACCTCGGTATGGGCCGTCAGCGCCGCGCGCGTGATGCCCGGATGGCGGCGCACGGTGTCGAGGATCACCCGTTCGCTGCGGCTCAGCTGATCCGTTGCCTGCATCCCGATCCCGCCCGGCCCCCTGGAATGTCACAAAGCTGATTCCTCTGCGTCACGCATATTACACACAACGCGTAATAATTATGACAAACGCAGGCGGGGGACAACGATGCCGGCCATTTCCATCATCGACGTCGTCATGCGGTTCGACAGGTTCACCGCCGTGGACCATGTGAGCCTGGATGTCGAGGAAGGCGAGTTCGTCACCCTTCTGGGCCCGTCGGGCTGCGGCAAGACCACGCTGCTCAAGCTGGTCTCGGGGTTTCTTCAGCCCACCGAAGGCCGGATCGAGATCGAGGGCCGCAACGTCACCGGTGTGCCGCCGGAGGCGCGCAACACCGCGATGTGCTTTCAGTCCTACGCGCTTTTTCCGCATCTCACGGTGGCCGAGAACATCGCCTTCGGCCTGCGCCAGAAACGCCTGCCGGCGGCCGAGCGCCGCGATCGCCTGGCCGACGTGACCGGACAGGTCGATCTGGGCGATCACCTGCCCAAGCTGCCCAACCAGCTGTCGGGCGGCCAGCAGCAGCGCGTGGCGCTGGGCCGGGCGCTGGCAGTGCGGCCCTACGTGATCCTGTTCGACGAGCCCCTGTCCAATCTCGACGCCAAGCTGCGCGAGCAGGTCCGCTACGAGATCCGCAAGATCACCCGCGATTTCGGGCTGACCGCGATCTATGTCACGCATGACCAGTCCGAAGCCCTGGCGATGTCGGACCGCATCTTCGTGATGAATGGCGGGCGGCTGGAGCAGTCGGGCGCGCCGGAAGAGATCTACCGCCACCCGCGCACCCGCTTTGTCGCCGATTTCATCGGCAGCGCCAACGTGCTGGATGCCGAGGTGGTGGGCGAGATCGGGCCGAACCTGTGGCAGGTGACCACCGCGCTGGGCCCGCTGGCCGTGTCCAGCGAGACCGGTCCCGCGGCGCGGCGCATTCCGGTGGCCTGGCGCCCCGAGACCGCCCGCGACGGCGCAGCCGCGCACAACACCGTCGAGGCCGTGGTGCGGCACCGGTCGTTCCAGGGCCATTTCACCGATCTGATCGTCGACGCCGGCACCACCACCCAGCGCCTGCAATTGCCCCGCTCGGCGGCCCGCGAAGGCGCGCAGATCACCTTCAGCATCGCCCCCGAGGACATCGCCTTTCTGGAGCCTGACGCATGAGGCTGGGACGCACGGCGACCATCCTGCTGCTGCTGACCCCGGGGATCGGGCTGATCGTGTTCTTCATCGGCGCGGTGATCTACATCGCCATCGCGCAAAGCTTTGGCTATTACAACCTCCTGGGCGAAAGCGGGTATTCGCTGGAATTCTGGGAAACGCTCACCGGGCGCAAGGCCTATGCCCGTTCGGTGCGCTATTCGCTTTACGTGGGGTTCTGGAGCGCCATCCTCTCGGTGGCGCTGGCCTATCCGCTGGCCTTGTGGCTGCGCAAGCCGTTTACCGGCTCGCTGACCGTGTCGGCCATTCTCAAGGCCCCGCTTCTGGTGCACGGGATCGTGGCGGCCTTCCTGTTTCTCAATGTCATCAGCTTTCACGGCATCCTGAACCAGTTCATGGTCTGGACCGGGATCTTCGACGAACCGCGCCGGCTGCAGAACGATGACAACGCCATCGGCCTGCTGTTCCTGCAGGTCTGGAAGAACATGCCCTTTGCGCTGCTGCTGCTGACCGGCGCGGTGCAGGCGATCAGTGACGACGTGCTGCACGCCGCGCAGGATCTTGGGGCCGGGGCCTGGGCGCGGTTCCGCAAGGTGATCGCGCCGCTGTCGGTCTCGGCCATGCAGGCGGCGCTGATCATCATCTTCATCGGCGCGCTGGCGGACTTCACCTTCCAGACCACCATCGGCCCCACCAACCGGCAATCGCTGGCGCAGTACATGACCTTCTTCAAGGAACGCGGGCGCTGGAACGATGCCGCCGTGGTGGGCGTCACGCTGATGGCGCTGTCGCTGGTCGGGGCCATCGTGCTGGCCGCCGCGGCGCGGCTGATCTTCCGGGGGCGGCTGAGATGATTGCGCTGCACCAGTTGAACCGCGGTCTGATGATCGCCCTGATCTTGATCTGTGCGCTGTGGCTGGCGATCCCCTTCACCTACGCGGTGCTGTGGTCGCTGGTGGACCCGGCCGAGCCCTGGACCCCGGACAACCTGCTGCCGCCGGTGATGTCGTTCTATCGCTGGGAATTCGCCTGGCAGAATTCGCTGCTGCAGCCGGCGCTGCTGAATTCCTACACGCTGGCCCCGACGGCGGCGGTGATGACGCTGATCCTGGCCACGCCTACCGCCTTTGCCCTTGGGCGCTACGACTTTCCCGGCAAGGAAACCGCCAAGCTGGTGGCGCTGCTGCCGCTGGTGGTGCCGGGCTTTGTCACCGCGATCTTCTTTACCTCGCTGCTGTATCAGCTGGGTCTGGCGCAATACCGCTTCTTCGCGATCCTTCTGGCGCATTGCATCCTGTTCCTGCCCTTCGCGATCCGCATCCTGACCGTCAGCTTCGAACAGGTGCGCCAGGATCACATCGACGCCGCCCGCGACCTGGGCGCACATCCCTTCGCGCGGTTTCAGGTGGCCTACTGGCCCGCGCTGAAACCCGGCGTCATGGCGACGCTGCTGATCGTCTTCATCCAGTCGATCGAGGAATTCGCCATCGCCTACATCGTCGGCCAGCCCGGCTTTGTCACCGTCCCGACGCTGCTCTATTCGTCGCTCGGTCAGGATTTCAACCGGCCCAACGCGGCCGTGTTGTCCCTCATTCTCCTTGTCCCCAACGTCATCCTGATGCTGATCCTGGAGCGGTTCCTGAAGTCCGCCAATCCGGCTTTGGCCTCGGGCAAGGGATGAGCGAGATGTCTCGGCAACCCCCTGGAGGAAACACCATGCTCAAGAAACTGCTTTCGGCGACCGCGCTTGTCGCCCTGACCACCCCGGCCTTTGCCGGCGGCCACCTGTCCTGGGAACAGATGACCGAAAAGGCCCAGAACGAGGAAGGTGAAGTCACCTGGTTCGTCTGGTATTTCGAAGACCGCTTCCGCGAGTTCACCCAGCAGTTCACCGATGCCACCGGCATCAAGGTCATCATCCCCGATGGCGACCACAGCACCAACATCGACAAGATGATTGCAGAATCCGGCCGTGAAACCGGTGACATCGACGTGCTGGCCTATGGCGTCGACATGCTGCCGACCATCGACAACGCGCTGTTCATGTCGCTGGCCAACCTGCCCGAAGACGCCGGCCGCATCAGCGACCTGGTTGGCATCGACGGCGGCGACGTGGCGCTTGCCTATTGGGGCAACCAGACCGGCATCGCCTACGATCCGGCCAAGATCGCCGACGAAGACCTGCCGCAGACCCCCGAAGACTTTGCCGCCTTCTGGACCGCCAATCCCGGTGCCATGGGCTTCAACTATGAAAACGGCGGCTCGGGCCCGTCGTTCTACATGAACATCCTGCGCACCCTGTCAGACGTGGATTTCAACGACGGCGAAACCTCGCCCGAGAAGCTGGCGGGCATCGACGGGGGCATCGCGTTCTTCAACGAGCACGCCGAAAACTACGAGATCACCGCCTCGAACGCCGACAGCCTGACCCGCCTGTCGAATGGCGAGTTCACCATGGTTGCCGCGTGGGAAGACCACATGGCCGGCCTGCAGAACATCGGCGAGATCCGCGACGATCTGAAGTTCTACATCCCGGAAATGGGCATGTTCGGCGGCGGCAACTACGTGTCGATCCCCAAGAACGCCCCGCACCCGGCAGCGGCACAGCTGTTCGTGGACTGGCTGACCTCGGCCGAGGTGCAGACCATGTTCAACCAGCAGTTCGGCACCGCCCCGATGCACGCCGAAGCCGACGACTCGGCCGCTCTGGTGTCGAACGCCATGCGTGAGCGTCAGATGCCCTGGGCCAAGAAGCCGTTCCGCGACGCCGTCGAAGAGCGCTTCATCGAAGACGTGATCCAGGAGCGCTGAGCCCTGCTCCGGCCGGTCCCCTCTGGGGCCGGCCATCTCCCGCGACATCCGGACCGGACCGCGATATCCACCCGCGGGCACCTTGCACGGGCGCAGGCTGTCACCACCCCCGGGCCGTCTACCCCAACCGCAGCGCCAGGGGCAAAGGCCGGTCGAACTGCGCCGGGCTGTCGGTCATCCCGTGATGCACGTCCCGCGGCTCGATCAGCGCGCCGCCGCCTTCGCAGAACACCTGGGTCGAACCGCCGCCATCCAGATGCATCGCCGTCACCGCCCCCTGATCGCGCATCAAGGTGGCCAGATCGTGCAGCGTCGCCCCCCTGGCCGGGCCGTCGCGGAAGAAGGACGACGTGCCCTCCACCGCGCAGAAGAATAGCCGCCCCGCCCCGTCGATCCCCGCCGACAGCCGCGCCGCGCGCGTCTTGTGCCAGTCCGCCGCCCAGGCATGGGGCGAGATCGGCACGCTGTCGGGGCGGTCCGGATCGGCGCGCATGCCTTCCTCGGCAAAGATGTCGCGGCCCTCTTCGGTGATCACGCCCGCCTCCAGGATTACCGGCCCGGCCTGCACACCCTGCGAAAGCCCCGGCAGGTCGTAGTGCAGGGGCCCCGCCGCCACCGCGCGGGCCTGGGCTTCGGTAGCGCAGCGCAGCACGCAGCCCGCGCGCGGGATGGACAAGCCGCCCCCCGCCTTCAGCCCCGCCGCGAAGCGCCCCACAAAGGCCACGTCCCAGCCCGCGCCTTCGGGCGTGCACCCGCCCACCGAGCCATGGAAGAGCGCAAAGGCCGATCCCTGACCGGAAGGCGTGCCGTAAATGTGCGGCACAAAGACCGAGCCATCCGCCGCGGCGATTTGCAGATCCGCAAAGCCGATCCGCCGGATCTCCGGGCGCACCCCCTCCATCACAAGGCAGGCGCGACGCACCTGCGGCGGCGTCTCCACCACGCCCGCGGCCAGCGTCAGCCCGATGGGGTCGCCATAGGCGTTGAACGGGCCGTCCAGTTCCGGCGGCAGGAACAGGAAGTGGTTGGCGTTGATCAGTAACTCGCCGGCGCCCAGCCGCGCCGCCGCCAGCCGGAACAGGTGCAAGGGCGCGGCGTGCGCCGCGCCACCGTCGCGCGCCCGCTCTGCCAGGCCCTCGAACCCGTCGCCGTCAAATTCCGCCCGCACATCCGCGGTTGGCACCGGCACCAGGGCACGGCCCAGCCGCGCCTCGCCCAGCACCTGTGCCAGCCGCCGCTCCGCGGCAGACGGCTCCTCCCGGAACAGGGGCTCCACCGCGAACCCCGCCACGTCCATCCGCAACACCCTCGCGAGCTGACCCGAGGCCAGCTCCACATCCAGAAACCGCCACGCCACGCTCATTTCACGCCCCCTCCCATGAAGCCCTGCAACACGTAGCGCTGCGTCAGGACGTAGACGAGGATCAGGGGCAGCACCGAAATGACCGACCCCGCCATCAGCTGATGCCACGCCGCCTCGTACTGGCTGAAAAAGCTCAAGAGCCCCAAAGGCACCGTGAACAGCTCCGGCGAGTTCAGGAAGATCAGCGGCCGCAACAGCTCGTCCCAGTTGTTGATGAAGGCGATGACAAAGATCGCGATCAGCGCGGGCTGCGCCAGCGGCAGGTAGATGCGGCGGAACACCTGGAACGGGTTCGCCCCGTCGATCACCGCCGCCTCGCCATACTCATCCGGCAGCGCGCCGAAATACTCGCGCAGCATGAACGTCCCGAACGCCCCCACCAGGAAAGACGGCACGATCAGCGGCAGCCAGGTGTCGATCCACCCCAGCCAGCGCATCAGCAGGAATTCCGGGATGATCGTCACCTCGGCGGGCACAAAGGCCGTGGCCAGCACGACGGCAAAAAGCAGGTTCTTGCCCGGCAACTCCATCTTGGCAAAGGCATAGCCCGCCAGCGAACAGGTCATCACCTGCCCGATGGCGGCCAGAAAGGACACGATGACCGAGTTGCGGAAATAGATGACGAAATCGCGTTTCGTCCAGACCTCGGCATAGTTCTTCAACGGCGTGTCCGAGAACAGCACCGTCGGCGTGAAATCCGGCGGGATGCGGAACAGGTCGCGCTGTTCCTTGAAGCTGGTCAGGATCATCCAGAAGAACGGCGCCAGCGCGATCACCGCATAGGCTGCCAGCACCAGGTACAGCGCCCAGAGCGCGCGGTTATTCATGCACCCATCTCCGCCGGAAATGGAAGTTCAAGAGCGTAAGCAGTCCCAGCACCACGCAGAGCACGTAAGACAGCGCCGCCGCCTGCCCCATCTCGAAATCGATGAAGGCGCGGTGATAGATGGCAAAGGCCAGCGTGGTGGTGGCCCCGTTCGGCCCGCCTTCGGTCAACGCATAGGTGATCTCGAAGGTCTGGGTGGACTTGATCAGCGCCACGATCAGCACAAAGAACAACGAACGCGACAGAAGCGGCACGGTGATCTTGCGAAACCGCTGCCAGGCATTGGCCCCGTCCACCTTGGCAGCCTCGTAATACTCGTCGTTGATCGTCTGCAGCCCTGCCAGCAGCAGCAGCATGTAGAACCCCGCATCGCGCCAGACCGACACGATCACCACCGCCGGCAGCGCAAAGCCCGGATCCGCCAGCCAGGCCGGGTTCGCCTCGATTCCGATCCAGTCGAGCGCGTTGTTCAAAAGACCAAAGCGCGTGGCAAAGATCCAGCGCCAGACCAGCGTGACGGCCACGACCGAGGTGATGTAGGGCAAAAAGAACGCGCCGCGAAAGAACGCCATGCCTTTCAGGCCGGAATTCAGGATCACCGCCAGCGCCAGCGCCAGCCCCACCGCACCCGGAACATACAGCAGGGTGAACAGCGCCGAGACCCGGAACACCTTCAACGTCGTGGGCGAGGTGAAGAGACCGACATAATTGTCCAGCCCGGCAAAGCTGGGCGCGTCAAAGATCTGCCAGTCGGCAAAGGACAGGCCAAAGCTCCAGAAGATCGGCAGAAGGCGAAAGACCAGCAGGCCCACGATCGTCGGTGCCAGGAAGGCCAGAGGCCACAGATGGGCGCGGGTATAGCGCGGCAGTTTCATGCAAGGACGCGCCTTGTGCTTCTTCTTGGGGAAAATACCCCGGGGGGTGCGGGGGGCTGGCCCCCCGCTCCATGTCTCGCCATCCGCTTCCGCGGACCGGCCCGGGCCGTAGGGTGCGTGCTTGCACGCACCATCGCCTCAAACGCAGGGTGCGTGCTTGCAAGCACGCACCCGGGCGCTCAGCGCGCCAGCACCTCGTTGCCATAGGCGGTGAAGGCCTCGATGGCCTCGTTCAGCGGCTTGCGGCCGTTGAACACCTCGTCCAGTTCGCCATTCATGCCGCCGGTACCTTCGGCGGCATAACCGCGCCAGGCCGACCAGTTCTTCGAAAAGCCGGTATAGACGTTCTGGGCACCGATCTCGAGGATCAGTTCCTTGTTGTCGGGCTTCTGGTCACGTTCCAGCCAGGCTTCGCTTTCCGCGATGGCGCGGAAGGCCGGGACCTTGCCGCCCAGGAAGTCCGACGCCGACCGGCCTTCACCCACCATGTGCTGGATGAACTTCCAGGCCATGTCCTGATGTTCCGAATTCGCGGCGATGGCCATCATGTCGGCCCAGGCATAGGCGGCAGCGGTCTCTTCGGTGGCGTCCGGGCCCATGGGGACCTGCGCGATACCCCAGTTCATCTCGGGATCGGCGACCGAACGCACATTGGCGATGTTCCACGACCCGTCAACCCACATGGCGGCCATGCCCAGCGGGAACACGTCCTGCTGGCGGATGCCTTCCATCTCCTGCGGCATCGGCGCGACCTTGTCTTCCAGCACGAGGCTCGCCAGGAAGCCCAGCGCGTTCACCGCGGCGTCGTTCAGCGCCAGCCGGTTGCCGTCCTCGTTCAGGTAGCGGCCGCCATTGCGGAACACCCAGGTGTCCACATGCGCATAACGGCCGTAGACCCAGTAGCCCCACTGGTCGACAGTGCCGTCATTGTCGTTGTCCAGCGTCAGCGCGGCGGCGGCGTCGCGGAAATCGTCCCAGGTCCAGTCCGCCGACGGATAGGCGATGCCTGCGGCGTCGAACATGTCGCGGTTGTAGTACAGCACCGGGGCCACCCAGTTCTGCGGGAACGCCACCATGGCGCCGCCCACGGTGCCCGGCGCCATGGCACCTTCATAATACACCGACAGGTCGGTGCCTTCGGTCAGCGGGCCCAGATCGGCCAGGTTGCCGGCAGCCGCCCAGCCATCGACAAAGCCCGAGGACATGGCGAACACGTCCGGCAGGTCCCCGGCTGCGGCCAGCGCCGAAAGCTTGGGCCAGTAATCGGACGGCGGCATCGCCTGCACCTCGACGGTGACGCCGGGATTGGCCTCTTCAAAGGCGGCGATGGTGGCCTGCTCGATTTCCAGCTGGCTCGGGTCCCACATCATGTAGGACAGGGTCACGTCCTGGGCTTGTGCCGCGGCGGCGGCGACACTCAGCGTCAGGGCAAGGGGGAAGGTCTTCATGGCACAGCTCCAATTCACAAGGTTCGCCGTGACAAAACCACGTGTCGGTTACGTTTTTTTGACGTTCGGACGATTGCCTGTACGAAAACACCGGATCCCGCCCACGGCCGGTGGACTCGACCTCGGGCGGGCATTGCGCCAAAAGGGCCGCAAAGCAGGAGGGCTGCCATGCATTTCGACCGTTCCATCAAGATCGCCCCGTCGATCCTGTCCGCCGATTTCGCCGATTTCGGACGCGAGATCCGCGCGGTGGAGGCCCAGGGCGCCGATTGGGTGCATGTGGACGTGATGGACGGCCATTTCGTGCCCAACCTCACCTTCGGCCCGATGGCGGTGAAGGCGTTCCGCCGCCATGTCGGCACGGTGATGGACGTGCACCTGATGATCACCCCCGTCGACCCGACCATCGACGCCTATGCCGAGGCCGGGGCCGATATCCTGACCGCGCATGTCGAGGCCGGGCCGCATATCCACCGGACGCTGCAGGCGATCCGCGGAGCGGGGATGAAGGCCGGGGTGGCGCTCAATCCCGGCACCCCCGCCACGGCGGCAGAGCCGCTTCTGGACCTGGTGGACCTGGTCTGCGTGATGACGGTCAATCCGGGGTTCGGCGGCCAGAAATTCCTCGACATGACCGCCAAGGTGCGGGCGCTGCGCGCCATGATCGGCGACCGTCCGGTGCATGTGGAAATCGACGGAGGCGTCGATCCGGTCACCGCGCCGCTGGTGGTCGCCGCCGGGGCGGATGTGCTGGTGGCAGGCTCGGCGGTGTTCCGCGGCGGCTCGGCCGACGATCCGGCCGCGTATGGCGAAAACATCCGCGCCATACGCGCCGCCGCCGACGCGGCCCTGTAGCGCCCCCCTCAGGCCGTGGGCACGCCCCCGCCGCCGACATAGTCCTGCAGCACCTGCTCTGTCCCGTCCTGCCACAGCCGCGACAGCCAGTGTGCAAAGGCGGGGGCAAAGCGCGGCTCCTGCGCCAGATCGCCATAGACCCAGGCCTGCTCCAGCCAGGCCATGGGCCGCGCCCGCGCCGCCTGCGCGGCGGCGTTCAGCGCGTCCCAGCGCGGATCGTTGGGCGCAATGACCGAACCGTCCTCGCGCGTGCCGAAACACATGCGCGCCCAAAGCGCCTCGGTCAGGGCAAGCCCCTGCACGCGGCCACCCGCGGCCAGCGCATCGCGCAGGATCGGCAGTACAAAGCCGGTATGCCGCGACGCCCCGTCAAAGGCCACCCGCCGGGTCGTGTCCCGGATCGCGGGATTGGCAAAGCGCCGTTCGATCAGGTCGACATAGGCGGAGGGTGTCATGTCGGGGACCGGGTGGACATGGGGCGCGATCTCTTCGCCCTCGACCCGGCGGAAGAAACCGCAGATGGCCGGATGCGCCAGGCAATCGGCGATGGTGGCCTGCGACAGCAGTTCCCCGGCATTGGCCACCACCTGGTGGCCGGCGTTCAGGATACGGATCTTCATCGCCTCGTAGGCGTGCACATCGTCCGAAAACACCGCGCCCACACGATCCCAGTCCGGGCGGCCGGCGCAGAAATCATCCTCGATCACCCATTGGCGATAGTTCTCATGTGTGACCGGTGCCGCGTCGTCGATGCCCAGCGCCTGTGCCAGGTCCAGTTCGCGGGGGCCGGTGGCAGGGACGATGCAATCGACCATGGAGTTGGGAAAGCTGACCTCGGCGTCGATCCAGTCGGCCAGTGCCGGATCGCTCATCCGCGCCAGCGACACCAGCGTCTGCCGCAACACGCGGCCATTGCCCTGCAGGTTGTCGCAGCTGAGCGCGGTGAACGGGCCATGCCCTGCCGCCCGCCTTCTGCGCAGCGCGGCGATCATCGCCCCGAAGGCGGTGCGCGGATGCTCGGGCGTTGCTGCGTCATGCGCCATGTCGGGATGGCCGGCATCAAAACCCGCGGTGACCGGGTCGGTGTAGTACCCGCCCTCGGTCACGGTCAGCGAGACGATGCGGATGGCCGGATCGGCCATGGCCTCGATCAGCGGCGCGTTGCCCTTGGCAATCCCGACATAATCCAGCATGGCCCCGGTGACCTCGGCCGAGGTGCCCGACGGATCGAGTTCGATCAGCGTGGTCAGGCAGTCCTGCGCCAACAGCCGTTCGCGCATCACGGCGTCATAGGCGCGCACGCCTGCGCCGAGTATGGCCCAGTCCTGGGCCTGTCCCTGTTGCATCAGGCGGTGCAGGTACCAGGCCTGATGTGCGCGGTGGAAATTGCCCAGCCCGATATGCACGATCCCGGGCGTCAGCCCGGCGCGGTCGTAACGCGGGCGCGCAATACCGTCGGGAAGGGCCTGCAGCGTGTCGTTCGACAGTTTCACCAGCGACCGCGTCATCAGCTCATCCATTGCCCGCCATCCACGTTGTAACATTGGGCGACGATATAGTCGGCCTCGTCCGAGGCCAGGAAGACCGCCATGCCCGTCAGGTCCTCGGCCACGCCCATGCGCCCGTACGGCACCGCTTCGCCCACTTCGCGTTTCTTCTGGCCCGGGGGTTTGCCTTCGTATCTGGCAAAGAACGCGTCGACCCCGTCCCAGTGTTCGCCGTCCACCACGCCCGGCGCGATGGCGTTCACGTTGATCCCGTGCCGGATCAGGTTCAGCCCCGCCGATTGCGTCAGGCTGATGACGGCGGCCTTGGACGCGCAGTAGACTGCGACCAGCGGCTCGCCCCGTCGGCCCGCCTGCGAGGCCATGTTGATGATGCGCCCCTTGATGCCGCGCTCGATCATGTGGCGGGCGACGGCCTGCAGGGTGAAGAGCGTGCCCGCGACGTTGATGTCAAAGACCTTGTGGAAATCGTCCGGCGCGATCTCGACAATCGGCGCGGCGGTGAAGATCGCCGCGTTGTTGATCAGGATGTCGATCTGGCCCAGCTCTTGCACGGCCTGCGCCACACCCGCCGCGATGCTGTCGGTGCAGGAGACATCCATCTCGATGGCCACGCCGCCGACGCCTGCCGCTGCCTCCTGCGCACGGTCGATATCGATGTCGGCGATGGCCACGCGGGCACCTTCTGCGGTGTAGCGTTGCGCAAAAGCCAGCCCGATGCCGCGCGCCGCCCCGGTGATGAGCGCCGTTTTCCCCTCAAGCCGTTTCATGCGATCCGCAGCCCCTGTGCGTCAAAGCGGTGGATCACGTCGTCGCGCGGGCTCAGGTGGATCTGGTCGCCATGGCTCAGCGCCACTTCGCCATCCGCGCGCACCGTGATGGTGTCGGCCAGGCCGGTGTCATGGATATGAAAGAAGGTGTCAGAGCCCAGATGCTCAGCCACGCCGACGCGGCCCGTCCAGACCCCGCCTTCGGGGACAACCGAGATATGCTCGGGCCGCACCCCAATGGTGTGCGCGCCGTGTCTGGCGGCCTCCGGCCCCTCGATCAGGTTCATCTTTGGCGAGCCGATGAAGCCCGCCACGAACAGGTTGCGCGGCGCGCGGTACAGTTCCAGCGGGCTGCCCACCTGTTCGATATGGCCTGCGCGCAGCACCACGATCTTGTCGGCCATGGTCATCGCTTCGACCTGGTCATGGGTGACGTAGATCATCGTGGTGTCCAGCCGCTTGTGCAGCTCCGAGATCTCCAGCCGCATGCCCACGCGCAGCGCCGCGTCCAGATTGGACAGCGGTTCGTCAAAAAGGAAAGCCGCCGGTTCGCGCACGATGGCCCGTCCGATGGCCACGCGCTGGCGCTGCCCGCCCGAGAGCTGGCCCGGACGGCGGTCGAGGTAGTCGGTCAGGTTCAGCACCTGTGCGGCGCCTTCGACGCGGCGGTCGATCTCGGCCTTGTCCATCCTGGCCATGCGCAGCGGAAAGGCGATATTCTTGCGCACCGACATATGCGGGTAAAGCGCATAGGACTGGAACACCATGGCCAGACCGCGCTTGGCGGGCGGCACGTCGGTGGCGTCTGTTCCGTCGATCTCGATATGGCCGCTGGTGATGTCCTCCAGCCCCGCGATCAAGCGCAGCAGCGTGGACTTGCCGCAGCCCGAGGGGCCGACAAAGACGGTGAACTCGCCATCCTCGATGGTCAGGTTCAACGGCGGGATGACCTGCACGTCGCCGAAGCTTTTCGTGACGTCCTTGAGTTGAATGCGTCCCATGGGTCTTGGTCCCTCTTTCGCAGGATTACTTGACGGCGCCGAAGGTCAGGCCGCGGACGAGCTGTTTCTGGCTGAACCAGCCAAGGATGAGGATCGGTGCGATGGCCATGGTCGAGGCCGCGCTGAGCTTGGCAAAGAACAGGCCTTCGGGGCTGGAATAGCTGGCGATGAAGGCCGTCAGCGGGGCCGCGTCGACCGCCGTGAGGTTCAGCGTCCAGAACGCTTCGTTCCAGGCGAGGATGAAGTTCAGAAGCACCGTCGAAGCGATCCCCGGGATGGCCATGGGTGTCAGGACATAAAGGATTTCCTCGCGCAGCGTGGCCCCGTCCATCCGCGCGGCTTCGAGGATCTCGCCCGGGATTTCACGGAAATAGGTGTAAAGCATCCACACGATGATCGGCAGGTTGATCAGCATCAGCACGATCACCAGGCCAAAGCGGCTGTCCAGCAGGCCCAGCTGGATGAACAGCAGGTAGATCGGATAGAGCACGCCCACAGCCGGAAGCATCTTGGTCGAGAGCATCCAGAGCAGGATGTCCTTGGTGCGCTTGGAGGGCACGAAGGCCATGGACCAGGCGGCGGGCACGGCGATGACGATGCCAAGGAGGGTGGAGCCGCCGGCCAGGATCACCGAGTTCCACAGGAAGCGCATGTAGTCGGAGCGGTCCTGCACGATGGCGTAGTTTTCCAGCGTCCAGTCGAAGTTCAGGAAAAGCGGCGGGTCGGCGATGGCCTGCGCCTCGGTCTTGAACGAGGTCAGGATGGTCCAGAGGATCGGGAAGAAGATCAGCAGACCGATGGCCCAGGCGATGGCGGTGTTGATCGCCTTGCGTTGCGTGGTGACGGCACGTGCCATGATCAGATCCTTTCGCGGCAGGGGTTTCGGAGGGCTGCGCCCTCCGACCGGCTGGGGGGCGCTGCCCCCCAGACCCCCCGGAGTATTTCGGGAAAGATGAAAGGGCGGGGTTTGACGCGGCCGGGATCAGGCATCGAGATTCTTTCCCACGATGCGCATGAGGAAGAGCGCCACGATATTGGCCAGGATGATGGCGTAGACCCCGCCCGCGCTGCCAAGGCCGACATTCTGGCTTTCCAGCACGCGCTGGAAGATCAGGTAGGTCAGCGTCCTTGTGCCGAAGGCACCGCCGGTGGTGACGAAGATCTCGGCGAAGATCGACAGCAGGAAGATGGTCTGGATCAGGATCACGATGGTGATCGCGCGCGCCAGGTGCGGCAGGATGATGAACCAGAAGCGTTTCAGCGGCGGCGCGCCGTCCATTTCGGCGGCTTCCAGCTGCTCGCCATCCAGCGACTGGATCGCCGTCAGCAGGATCAGCGTGGCGAAGGGCAGCCATTGCCAGGACACGATCATCACGATGGAGCCGGTGGGCACCTGGCTGAGCCAGGCCACGGGTTCGGCCCCGAAGACCCGCCACAGATGCGCCAGTAGCCCGTTGGTGGGATCCATGAACATGTTCTTCCAGACCAGCGCCGACACGGTGGGCATCACGAAGAACGGCGCGATCACCAGGATCCGCACCACCCCCTGCCCCCACATGGGCTGGTCCAGCAGCATCGCCAGGAGGATGCCCAGGAGCACCGTGATGACCAGCACGCCGCCGACGATGACAAGCGTGGTCTGCACGCTGGGCCAGAAGGAACTGGAGGTGATGAAACGCTCGTAATTGGAAAAGCCGGCCCAGCCCGGCACCCGGTCGGGGCGCAGCGGGAAGTAGTTCCGGAACGAGAAATAGAGCGTCATGATCAGCGGCACCAGCATCCAGCCAAGCAGCAGGACCACGGCGGGGGCCATCATCAGGCGCGCGGCGGATCGGGAATGTCGGGTTGCCATGACGCATTTCCTCTCTGTTCAGGCCTTTAGCCTGTCAGACTGCGTGTCGTTTTCAAGGGAAGGAGAAGTGCCAGGGGGCGGCGACCGCCCCCCGGCAAGGGAGGATGCCTCAGTACCCTGCGGCTTCCATTTCTTCGGTGGTGAAGGCCTGGGCCTTTTCCAGCGCTTCGTCGATGGACTGCTGGCCGGCATAGACGGCGGCGAATTCCTGGCTCACCTGCGTGGCGATGCCCGCGAATTCCGGGATCGCCGCGAACTGGATGCCGACATAGGGCGACGGCTCGACCGTGGAGTTGTTCGGATCGGCCGACAGGATCGAGTCGAGCGTCATCCGGGCAAACGGCACCTTCCGGTACTCGGGGTTCTCGTAGAGCGAGGTACGTGCGCCCGGAGGCACGTTGGCCCAGCCTTCATTGGCGGCGACCAGCTCGATGTAATCCTTGGACGTGGCCCATTCGATGAACTGCTTGGCCGCGGCCTCTTTCTGGGTGCCCGCCGGGATTGCCAGCGCCCAGGCCCAGAGCCAGTTGGAGCGCTTGCCCAGACCGGTGTCGGGGGCCAGGGCAAAGCCCACGCTGTCGGCGACGGTGGAATCGTCGGGGTTGGTCACGAAGGAGGCCGCCACCGTGGCGTCGATCCACATGCCGCACTTGCCCTGCTGGAACAGGTTCAGGTTCTCGTTGAAGCCGTTGGTGGCGTAGCCGGTGGGGCCGCTCTCGCTCATCATGCCGACGAAGAATTCCAGCGTGTCCTTCCAGGGCTGGGTGTCGAACTGGGGTTTCCAGTCCATGTCGAACCAGCGCGCGCCAAAGGAATTGGACATGGCGGTGATGAACGCGCCGCCTTCGCCCCAGCCGGCCTTGCCGCGCAGGCAGATGCCGTTGATGTCGTTCTCGCGGTCGGTCATGGCCGCGGCGGCTTCGCGCACGAACGCCCAGGTCGGGGCCTCGGGCATCTCCAGACCGGCCTTTTCCATCAGGTCGGTGCGGTACATGATCATCGAGCTTTCGCCGTAGAACGGCGCGGCATAAAGCGTGCCGTCATGGCTCAGACCGCCGGCCATGGCGGGCAGGATGTCGGCCACGTCGTAATCTTCCGACAGGTCGTCCAGCGGCACCAGCCAGCCATTGGCCCCCCAGATCGGGGTTTCGTACATCCCGATGGTCATGATGTCGAACTGACCGCCCTTGGTGGTGATGTCGGTGGTCACGCGCTGGCGCAGCACGTTTTCTTCCAGCGTCACCCACTCGACCTCGTGACCGGTGGCTGCGGTGAACTGGTCCGTATAGCCCTGCATACGGATCATGTCGCCATTGTTGACGGTGGCGATGGTGATGGTTTCGGCGCTGACGCCGCCTGCGATCAATGCAAGCGCGGTCGCCGCACGAAGTGCGGTACGAATGGACATCCGGGCTCCTCCCTTGGTTGGATGTTGTGCCGCGACGTTAGCCTTGCGATGCCCGCCCGGTCAACGCTTTTTCTTTACGCGCGTAAACTTTTTTGGGTCCACCCAAGGGACCAACAGCTTAGGCCGAGTCGCGCAGAACCAGATGCGCCGGGAACAGATACTCGGTACGCTGCGCGAAATGGCCGTCGCTTTCCATCAGGTCGAACAGCATTTCCACCACCTTGTTGGACACCGCGTTGTAGTCATGCGCCACCGTGGTCAGCGCCGGGCAGGTGAACCTGGAGAACGGGTGGTCGTCATGCGCCGCCACCCGCAGCGCGCAGCCCGCCCCGTTGCCGACGCGCAACCCCTTGTCGTAGCAGGCCGACAGGAACCCGATGGCCAGACGGTCATTGCTGCACAGGACGGTGTCGGTGGACAGGCTGCGCTGGTCGAGAAACTGCACCGCACCCTGATAGCCGATCTCTTCGAACCCCCAGCCATCCCCCTTGATGCTGACGATCTCGGGCACGAGACCCAGGCTTTCCATCACCTCGATATAGGCGGTGCGCCGCTTCTTGGCGTTGGGGTTGGCGGGGGTGGACATCTCGAAGAACACCGGCGGGGAGCCGGTGCGTGCCAGATAGGTCACGCTTTGTGACACGAAGCTGAAATTGTCAGACCCGACAAAGGCTTCGCCCAGACCTTCGATGTTGCTGTCAAACAGGATCGTGGGCACGTCGCGGCAGAATTTCTCGACCTCCGCGCGGTCCGAACCACGCCCGAGAGGCGCCAGCAGCACCCCCGCGGGCTTGAGCGAGCGCAGGTTGTCGAGGATGTCGTTTTCCAGCGCCTGCTGGCCATGCGCGCTGAACAATGTCGGCCACAGGCCCGCGTCGATGCAGCGGCGTTCGATGTTGCGGGCGATCTCGGTAAAGAACGGGTCGGCCAGATAGGGCACGACGATGCCGATATTCTTGGTCAGGCGCCGGTTCTGGTTCATCGCGTAGATGTTGGGCACGTATTCGTGCCGCTCCAGCGCCGCCTCGATCCGCGCCCGGGTCGAGGCGCGCACCGATGTGGGGTCGTGGAAGTATTTCGAGATCGTCGGCCGCGAAATGCCGCTGACGGCCGCGAATTCCTCCATGTTCCGGATCCGGTCCTCTGTCATCTGCGCCTCCTTTCCCTGCCGGGCAGTGTCGCGCAAAGACTTGTCGCGCGCAAACTTTTTGAACTGCTCCGGCCATGGCTCGCGGCTATGCCGCCTGAGGTGCAGGCTGTAAAGGCCGCGCCCCTACCCTTCGGGAGCATCGCCAAGGACAAGGTCCACCGCATCCGACAGCCAGAAGCAGCGGTTGACCATGACCACCTGCCCCCCGTGCGTCTGGACATGGGTGATGGTCAGCCCCGCGGTGCCCGCCGCGACCCCCAGATGCTGCGCCGCCACCGACGAGATGGTGGCCGCGCGGATGCGGGACCAGGCCGGTTGCGGGTCCACGCCGTAATTGCGCCGGATGTTCTGCGTCATCGGCGAGACATAGGGCGCCTCGGCATAGCCGGGCAGCAGGTCGAGACGCAGGAAATCCTCGCTGTAGACGATCTTGCGGCCCTCCACCTCCACCACCGAGCGCTCCAGCGCGATTGCGGCGCCCACCGGCGCGCGCAGATGCGCCGCCAGCCAGTCGCTGGCGCCCATCTGCTGACGGCCGAGGTAGTGATTCGCGGTCATCAGACCCTGTTCGCGCAACTGCCGCATCAGGTTGACGCTGCTGCCGGGCGCATAGCGGATGCGCGGCGGGCTGACGAAATAGCCGCGCCGGTCGGCCCGAAAGATCATGCCTTCGGATTCCAGCACGCCCAGCGCCTTGCGCGCCGTCATCCGCGCAACGCCGAACCGGGCCGCCAGATCGCGCTCTGACGGCAGGCGCGCGCCCGGACCGGCGGCCCCGGTGCGAATCTCTTCGGCCAGCGCGTCCCGCAGCACCAGATAGACCGGCGCATCGCCGTCTTCGCCGGCCTGTCGGGTCAGCATGGCGGGGTCGCGATGCGCCCCCAACGGAGAATTCACAGACATCTCAGGTCCTTCGGGCAGACGGGGCGCGCGCCCCGGAAGGATTGTCCGCCGCCGGGGACGGCGTCACATAACTTACAAACAACTGGTATAGACCACAAGTCGCTGATCTGGTCTATACCAGATCGCGTTCTTGCCGATCCGAACCCGCAAAGGATGCGACCATGTCCAAACCCATGCCCAAGGCACTGGCTGCCCTCGCCGCGCTTGCCCTCGCTGCGTCCGGTGCCGCTGCACAGGACCTTACCATCGCCGTGCAAAAGGTTGCTGACAGCCTCGACCCGGTGACCGAAAATTCCAACGTCAACCTGCGCACCGTCTATTCGCTGTACGAAACGCTGGTGAAGACCGATTACCGCGATGGCGGTGCGCTCAAGCCGGGCCTTGCCACCGAATGGAACGTCATCGACGCCCGCACGCTGGAATTCAAGCTGCGCGACGGTGTGAGCTTCCACAACGGCGACACCCTGGACGCTGCCGACGTGGTCGCCACCTTCGACCCCAAGCGCCGCGGCCTGGATGAAAACGTCACCGTGTCGTCCAAGCAGTTCCTCGGCGGCATCGACCGCGTCGAAGTCATCGACGACATGACCGTGCGCATCCACATGACCGCCGACGACGCCATCGCGCTGAACCGCTTTGCCGGCTTCCCCTCGCACATCATTTCGGCCGACGCGTTCAACGCCGCCGAGACCTACGAGGATTTCGCCGCGCAGGCCATCGGCACCGGCCCGTACAAGCTGGACGAACATGTTGTCGGCGAACGCGTGGTGCTGTCGCGCTTTGACGGCTACTGGGGTGCTTCCAAGGCCGCGGCCGACACCGTGACCTTCACCGTGGTGCCGGAACTGTCGACCCGCATCGCGGGCCTGATCTCGGGCCAGTTCGACATCATCACCGAAATCGGTGCCGACGAATTCGCCCAGATCGAAGCCAACGCCACCACCGAAGTGGCCGGCGGCCCGGTCGAGAACATCCGCGGCCTGTTCTACGATTCGACCAACGAAACTCTGGACGAACCCAAAATCCGCCAGGCGCTGAACCTGTCGATCGACCGCCAGCTGCTGGCCGACACGTTCTATGACGGCAAGACCACCGTGACCAACAACTGGCAGATGCCGGTCTTTGGCGCGATGTACCTGGCCGATTATCCGATGCCGGAATACAACGTCGAGAAAGCCAAGGCCCTGCTGGAAGAGGCCGGCTACGCGGGCGAGGAAATCGTCTTCCGCGTGCTGCCGGGCTACTACACCAAGCAGCTGGAAACCGCGCAGGTGCTGCAGTCGATGTGGGCCGATGCCGGTCTGAACGTCAAGCTGGAGGTCAAGGAAAACTGGTCCCAGATCACCGAGGACACCGAGACCCGCCACATCATCGACGGATCGTTCACCGCTTATTATCCCGATCCGATGGGCCAGTTCTGGCGCCGCTTCGGCCCGAACTCGGGCAAGGAAGCCAGCTACTGGAACAACAGCCCCGAGATGCTGGAAATGGGCGAGACCCTGGCGACCTCGGTGGATGTGGAAGAGCGCCGCGCGACCTTCCGCGCCATGCTGGACAATTTCGAGACCAACCCCCACGGCGCGCTGCTGCACACGCTGGCAGGCTTCATGGGCGTGCGCTCGGACCGTCTGACGATGGACCCGATCCCGTCGGAATACATGGACCTGACCACCGACGGCGTGTCCTTCAAGTGACGGTGCCCGCCGACATGACAACGGCCCAGCCCCTGCTGCACGTGCAGGGGCTGGGTGTCCGCTTTGCCGGAACCGAACAGCCGGCCTGCGAAGAGATCGGCTTCACGCTGGCCCCGGGCGAGATCCTGGGCATCGTCGGCGAAAGCGGATCGGGGAAAAGCGTCACCTGCCGCGCGCTGATGGGCCTGCTGCCGGAGAATGCGGCGCTGGACGGCCGGATGCGGTTCGAAGGGCAGGACGTCTTGCTGGCCGACCGCCGTGCCAGCGCAAGGTTGCGCGGACCGGGCCTGTCGATGATCTTCCAGGACCCGATGAGCGCGCTTGACCCGCTGATGACGGTGCGCGGCCATATCGCACTGCGCAGCCCCGCCGATCCCGCGCCGATCCTGCGCCAGGCGGGCCTGGCCGACCCCGGCCCGCTGCTGGACGCCTATCCGCACCAGCTCTCCGGCGGGCAGTGCCAGCGGGTGGCGATTGCCTGCGCGCTGGCCCGCGATCCGAAACTGCTGATCGCCGACGAACCCACGACAGCGCTGGATGTCACCGTGCAGGCAGGCATCCTGGCGCAGTTGCGCGCGCTGGCGGACGATCACGGGATGGCGGTGATCTTTGTCTCGCACGATCTGGCGGTGATCCATCAGCTGTGCGCCCGGGTGCTGGTGATGCATCGCGGCCGTGTGGTAGAACAGGGGCCGGTGCACGAGGTGCTGACCGCGCCGCGCCACGCCTATACAAGCCGGCTGATCGCGGCCATCCCGCGGCCCGCGCTGCGCGGCCAGCGGCTCGGGCTGGAGCCGGGCGCGACACCGGCAGCCCCCCTCCCGGCCCCGCGCGCGGCAGCGGACGTGCCGGTGCTGGCCTTTGACGATGTCACCGTGCGCTACACCCGCGACGGGCAGCCGTTTGACGCAGTGCGGCAGGTCAGCCTCACGCTCCATCGCGGCGAGATCCTGGGGCTGGTGGGGGAATCCGGCTCGGGCAAGTCGACCCTGGCCAAGACCGCCGTGGGCCTTGCCCGCACCGCCCGCGGGCAGGTGCGTCTGTTGGACGAGGTGCTGGACTGGACCCGGCCCCGCATGCAGTGGCGGCGCGACGTGCAGTACATCTTTCAGGACCCGCGCGGCGCGCTTGATCCTGCCGCCCGCCTGTTGCGGCAGGTGCGGCTGCCACTGGACATCCACCGCGCGGGCAGCCGCGCCGAACGCGACAGCCGCGCCCGCGCGCTCCTGGCCGAAACCCGGCTGGAACCGGAGCTTTACCAGCGCAAACCCGCAAGCCTGTCGGGCGGGCAGCGCCAGCGCGCCACCATCGCCCGGGCGCTGGCGCTGGCACCGCAGGTGCTGATCTGCGACGAAAGCGTCTCGGCGCTGGATGTGTCGATCCAGGCCCGGGTGCTGAACCTGCTGATGGACCTGCGCGAGACACACGGCATCGCGATCCTGTTCATCAGCCACGACCTGGGCGTGATCCACCACCTGTGCGACCGGGTTGCCGTGATGCGTCATGGCGCGTTGGTGGAAAGCGGCCCGACCGGGCAGGTGTTTGACGCGCCGCAGCACCCTTATACGCGGCAATTGCTCGACGCGATCCCGCTCTTGCCCGACGCTGCGGTCCCCACCCCGGCCGCGCGGAACGCCTTTGCGGAGGGGACGGCATGAGTTGGGTTGTCCTTCGGCTGGGCCGCGCGCTTCTGACGCTGCTGCTGCTCATCGCCTTCACCTTCTTCACGCTGGCAATGAACGGCGATCCCGCCGCGGCAAAGTTCGGCCCGGACATCGATCCCGAAACGCTGGAGGCGTTCCGCGAGAAATGGGGCCTGAACTATCCGCTGTGGAAACAGTTCCTGATTTATCTCGACGGCATCTGGCGGCTGGATTTCGGCCTGTCCTTCCGCACCGGGCGGCAGGCCTGGGAACTGGTGTCGGCCCGTCTGCCCGCCACGCTGGCGCTGATGCTGCCAACGATGTTCTTTTCCATCGCCCTCGGCGTGCCGCTGGGCATCTACGCCGCCGCGCATCGCGGCGGGCGTGCCGACCGGCTGACCATCATCGCCGCGGTGATCGCCCTGGCGATCCCAGCCTTCCTGCTGGGCCTGCTTCTGATGTACGTGTTTTCGGTCTGGCTGGGCTGGTTGCCGCCCAGCGGCTGGGTCGGCTGGAGTTCGTTCCTGATGCCGGTGGCGACGATGGCGGTTTCGACCGCGTCGGTCTATGCGCGCTTTACCCGCTCGGCCATGGTCGAGGTCATGTCCCACCCGATGATCGAGACCGCCGAGGCCAGCGGCCTGTCGCGCCGCCTGATCCGGCGGGTGCATGCGCTGCCCAACATCGCCCTGCCGCTGATCACCATCACCGCGCTGGAATTCGGCAACATCATCACCTACGCCGTGGTGACGGAAAGCGTGTTCGCCTGGCCCGGCGCCGGGCGGCTGCTGATCGAAAGCGTGGCCGGGCGCGATTACGCCGTGGTGCAGGCGATCATCCTGCTGACCGGCTCCACCATGATCCTCGCCAACCTGCTGGCAGACCTGGCCTATGGCTGGGTCGATCCGCGCATCAAGGATGCGCGCCGCCCGCGCCCGCACCGCAAGGAGGCCCGCGCATGAGCCTGCTCCGTCAGTTGCCGCCGCTGATCCTGGCCTCTTTCGTGGTTGTCGCGGTCCTTCTGGTCTGCGCGCTGTTTGCCGGGCCGCTCAGCCCGCACGACATCGCCCAGGTCGACCTGCGCAACCGCTTTCAGCCCCCCGTCCTGCTGGGCGGCAGCTGGACCAACCCGCTGGGCACCGACAGCCTCGGTCGCGACCTTCTCAGCCTGGTGCTGCGCGGCATCCAGGTGTCGATGACCATTGCCGCCATCGGCACGATCGGCGGGGCGGTGCTGGGGGCCACGCTGGGCTTTGTCGCGGCCTGGATCGGCGGCTGGGTCGACAACGCGATCGGCGTGCTGATCGACTTTCAGGCCACCATCCCCAACCTGATCCTGGCGCTGGCTCTGCTGGCGGCGCTGCCGCAGGCCAGCTTCACGCTGTTCGTGCTGATCATGATCGTCTACGGATGGGAGCAATATGCCAGGCTGGCGCGCGCCATTGCACTGTCGGCCAAGGCGCAGCCCTATGTGCAGGCGCAGATGATCCTTGGCGCGTCGGCGGCACGCATCATCACCCGGTCGATCCTGCCCAACGCGATGGCGGTGCTTCTGGTGAACATGTCGATCAACTTTCCCAAGACGATCCTTGTGGAATCGACGCTGAGCTTTCTGGGCATCGGCATCCAGCCGCCCGACACCTCGCTGGGCGTGCTGATCGGTCAGGGGCGCGACCAGCTTTACAATGCCCCCTGGGTGGCGCTGGCCCCGGGCTTCGTGATCCTGATCGCCACCGTGTCGATCTCGCTGCTGGGCGACTGGGCCCGGGATCTCGTGGACAAGGACTGAGAGGACAGGGACTGATCATGCCCCGCTATGAGGACCGCCTGCTGAAACTGGTCGTGATGAGCGACATCCACCTGCTGCCCCCGGGCCGGATCCAGCGCGGGCTGGACACACGGGCCCGGTTCGAAACCGCCATGGCCGATCTGGACCGCTGCCACGGCGATGCCGATCTGTGCGTCTTTGCCGGCGACATCGCCGATGCGGCCGAGCCCGAAGCCTACCGGCTGTTCGACGCCATCCGGGCGCAAAGCGCGGTGCCGCAGCGCGTCATGCTGGGCAATCACGACGACCGCGCCGTCTATGTGCCGCTGGCCCGCGATCCGATGCTGGATCCCGACGGATTCGTGCAGGGGGTGGTCGATCTCAAGGGCCACCGCATCCTGATGCTGGACAGTTCCGAACGCGGCGGCAGCCGGCTGTGCGACGCGCGGCTGGGCTGGGCAGCGGCGCGGCTGGACGAGGCGCGGACGGCAGGGCTCAAGGTGATCGTACTGCTGCACCACAACCCCTGCGCGCTGCAGATGCCGGTCGACACTTACCGGCTGGACCAGCCCGACAGGCTACTGTCGGTGCTGCGCGCCAGCGGGGCAGAGATCCTGCTGGTGCTGGCGGGCCATTGCCACATCGCGACGGCCGGCAGCTGGGGTGGCTATCCCTGCGCCACCATCAACGGCAACCAGCACCGGGTGGAACCCTATCTGCGCGGGCGCACCGGGCAGCAGGCCTGTTACAGCGACCCCGCGCAATTCGCCGTGGTGCTGTCGGACGGTTTGAACTGCGTGCTGCACTTCCACAACTATGTCGAGCAGAGCACGGAAATGGACCCGGCGCATTTTCCCTACAAGTGGAACCAGCGCTTTGAAGAGGTGCCCTGACCTGCGCTCCGCTGCCGCACCGCATTTCCTGAGTTCGTTTGTCAGAAATACTTGCCCGCCGGGCAGATGTGTATTACTGACAAAAACACTAGGAAACACTCCGCAGGACGACATGATGACATATTCGCTGAAACCCGCGCTTCTTGCGCTGAGCGCCGCCGCCGCACTGGCCCAGACCGCCCATGCCGACGGCGTGCTGAACCTTTATTCGTCGCGCCACTATGACACCGACGAGCGGCTCTATTCGGATTTCGAGGCGGCCACCGGCATCACCATCAACCGCATCGAAGGCAATGCCGACGAGCTGATCGCGCGGATGCAGGCCGAAGGCCGCAACTCGCCCGCCGATGTGCTGCTGACCGTGGACACCTCGCGCCTGGAACGCGCCAAGGCGGCCGGAGTGCTGCAATCGATCGACAGCGCGGTGCTCGAGGACAAGGTGCCCGCCAACCTGCAGGATGCCGACAACCAGTGGTTCGGCTTTTCGCAGCGCGCGCGGATCATCTTCTACGACAAGGCCGATCTGGCCGAGCCGCCGATGACCTATGCCGATCTGGCCGACCCGAAATACAAGGGGCAGGTCTGCATCCGCTCGGGCACCAATGTCTACATGCAGACGATCCTTGCCGCGATCGTCACGCATGAGGGCGAAGCGGCCGCGCGGGACTGGGCCGCCGGGGTGGTGGACAACTTTGCCCGCAATCCGCAAGGCGGCGACACCGACCAGCTGCGCGGCATCGTGTCGGGCGAATGCGAGATCGCGATGTCGAACACCTACTACTTTGCCCGCTCGCTGCGGACCGAGGTCGACGGGCTGTCCGGCGCAGACAATGTCGGCTGGGTGTTCCCCGATCAGGACGGCAACGGCGCGCACATGAACCTGTCGGGCGGCGGCGTTGCCGCGCATGCGCCCAACCGCGACAATGCCATCGCCTTTCTGGAATACCTGACTTCGGACAGCGCGCAGGTCTATTTCTCGGCCGGCAACGACGAATACCCGGTGGTCGAGGGCGTGGCGCTGGCCGATTCCGTGGCGGCCCTGGGCACGTTCAAGGCGGACGGGATCAACCTCAGCGAGGTGGCGCAGAACATCCCCGCGGCACAGGCGATCTTCAACCAGGTCGGCTGGAAGTAAGGCACCTGCCTTGCCACAGGATGTAGGGTGCGCCTTGGCGCACCCTTTTTCGTGGTCAGGCGCGGCGCCGCAGGTTGCGCATCAGCAGCACCACCGGCAACAGCCCCACCGCCACGATCACCAGGCTCGGCACCGCCGCGCCCTCCAGCCGCTCGTCCGCGGCCAGCCGGTGCGCCTGCACGGCCAGCGTGTCATAGTTGAACGGTCGCATGATCAGCGTGGCGGGCAGTTCCTTCATCACGTCGACAAACACGATCAGCCCCGCGGTCATCAGGCTGGGCCGCAGCATCGGCAGGTGGACCCGGCGCACGGTGCCAAAGGCGCTTTGCCCCAGCACCCGGGCGGCGGCGTCCATGTTGGGGCTGACATTGGCGATCCCGCCCTCATAGGCCCCGATCGCGGCGGCCAGAAAGCGCACCATGTAGGCCCCCACCAGAAGCCAGATCGAGCCCGTCACCAGAAGCCCGGTGCGCAAGCCAAAGCGCTGTTCCATGAACAGGTCCAGCGCGTTGTCGAAGGCGGCAAAGGGCACCATCAGCCCCACCGCGATCACCCCGCCCGGCACCGCATAGCCCAGCCGCCCGGCATAGAGCGTGGCCGAGGCCAGGCGCCCGGGCCGGGCGCGGTGCAGGCTGCCCAGGATCGTCGCCGCCCCCACCGTCACCAGCGCCGCCACGCTGGCCAGCGTCAGCGAATTGGCGACAAAGCCCTGGTAGCGGCGGCTGAACAGGCTTTGTTCGGAGTCGAGCGCCATCACCGACAGGGCAAGCGCGGGCAGCAGCGCGCCCAGCAGCACCGGCACCGCGCAGACCGCCGCCGCGGCCCATCCCGTCCACCCGGTCAGGCGCTGCGGGGCCACCGGCTCGATCCGGCGGCCGGCATGATAGGCGGCGCGCCCGCGGTTGAGCCGCTCCAGCATCGCCAGAACCAGCGCAAAGGCCAGCAAGCCCAGCGCCAGTTGCGCCGCCGCGCCGCGGTCGGCCAGGTTGAACCAGCTGGTATAGATGCCCGTGGCCAGCGTCTGCACGCCAAAGAACGACACCGTGCCGTAATCCGCGATGGTCTCCATCGTGGCCAGCAGCACCCCCGCCGCAATGGCCGGGCGCGCCATGGGCAGCGACACGCGCCAGAACGCGGCGGCGGGCGAACAGCCCAGCGCGCGGGCGGCAAAGACGGTGGTGGCGCTCTGGCTCAGGAAGGCCGCGCGCGCCAGCAGGTAGACATAGGGGTAGAGCACCAGCACCAGCATCGCCACCGCCCCGCCCAGCGACCGGATTTCAGGGAACCAGTAGTCGCGCGGCCCCCAGCCCGTCACCGCCCGCAGCGTGCTTTGCACGATGCCGGGATGGTCCAGCAGATGCGTATAGGCATAGGCCATGACATAGGCCGGAAAGGCCAGCGGCAGCACCAGCGCCACCTCCAGCACCCGCCGCCCCGGAAACTCTGTCGCCACCGTCAGCCAGGCGGTGGCGGTGCCCAGCGCGAATGTGCCCAGCGCCACCAGCGCCGCCAGGTGCAGCGTGGTGGCGGCATACCGCGGCAGCACCGAATTCCACAGCTGAACCAGCGTGTCGCCCTGCGCCAGCAGCGCGGCGATGGCCACCGCCACGAAAGGCAGGATGCAGAACGCAGCGACCAGCAGCGACAGCCCCGTCAGGGTCCGCTCGCCTGCGCTGCGGCCCTTGCCGCGATCTCGCGTCACCAGCATCACCACTTGCGACGTCTCTCCTGTTGCCCGTTGGTCCGCCTTCCTTACAGGTCCGGCGCGGCAAGGTCAGCAGGCATTTGCGCAGACGCGCGCCCTGCCCCCGCGCCCTGCCCCCCGAGACCGCCGCGTCAGACCCGCCAGCGCAACAGCCGCCGCTCCAGCCACGAGATCGCCGCCGAGGTCAGCACCCCCAGCAGCGACAGGATCACCACACCGGCAAACAGCCGTTCCAGGTCGTACAGCGAACCCGCTTCGAGGATATAGGCCCCGATGCCGTATTGCGCGCCCAGCATCTCGGCGGCGACCAGCAGGATGATGGCGATGGCCAGGCTGATGCGCAGCCCCGACAGGATGCCGGGCATGGCGCCGGGCAGCACGATCTTGCGCGTGATGGAGAGCCAGGACAGCCCGAAACTCTGCCCCATGCGGATCAGCGAACGGTCGACATTGTCCACCGCGCCATAGGTCGCCACCACGGTAGGGGTGAAGGTGCCAAACGCGATCAGCGCGTATTTCGACACTTCGTCGATGCCGAACCAGATCACGAACAGCGGCAGCAACGCGATCTTGGGGATCGGGAACAGCGCCGCCACCAGCGGCACAAGGCCCGCGCGGACATAGGAAAACAGCCCGATGGCAAAGCCCACGGCGATGCCGGTGCCGGCCCCGAGCGCCGCCCCCACCGCCAGCCGCGACAGCGACAGACCCAGATGAGTGAACAGCAACCCGGATTGCCAAAGCTCGACAAAGGTGGCCAGCACGTCGGACGGGCGCGGCAGGGTCAGGGCCGAGATCACCCCGGCCCGTGTGCCCCATTCCACCAGCAGGATCAGCACCACAAACACCGCAGCGCCGACGCCGCGCCGGGCCTTCGGGGCAAAGCCGCCGCCGCGAAAGCGCACCTCGCGCGGGCCGTTGCGGGCCGCGTCAGACATGCACCAGCTCCGCATCCGCCGCCCGCGCCTCGTCGCGCATCAGGCTCCAGAGATGGCGCTGGATGTCCGCCAGATCGGCATCGCCGGGACTGCGTTCGGTGATCGGGCGGTCGATCTCCACCACCTCGCGGATCGCGCCGGGCCGGCGCGACAGCACCACGATCCGGTGCCCCAGCCGCACCGCCTCGGCCAGGTTGTGGGTGACATAGACCGCGGTGAAAGGCTGGCGCGCCCAGAGCCCGATCAGATCGTCCATCAGCAGGTCCCGGGTCTGGGCATCCAGCGCCGACAGCGGCTCGTCCATCAGCATCACCGCCGGGCGGACCGCCAGGGCGCGGGCGATGGCCACGCGCTGCTTCATCCCGCCGGACAGCTGCCTGGGCAGGGCTGCGGCAAAATCCGACAGCCGCGTGCGGGCCAGCACGTCGGCGATGATCGCCTCGCCGCGGGCCCCGGTCAGGCCGTGATCTTCCAGCACCAGCGAGACATTGCCCGCCACGCTGCGCCAGGGCAGCAGGGCAAAGTCCTGAAAAACGAAGGTCAGCGGGTTCAGGCAACCTTCGGGTGGCACACCCATCTGCAGAACGCGGCCCACGCCGGGCCGCTCCAGCCCGCCCACCAGGCGCAGCAGCGTTGACTTGCCGCAGCCCGACGGGCCGACAAGGCAGACAATCTGCCCCGACGCCACGTCGAGCGAGATGTCGCGCAGCACCTCGGTGTCGCCATAGGCATGGCTGATGCCGTCAAGCCGGATGTCCATGGCGGGTCCGGGCGGACCATGTCCGCCCGCCTTTCATTGCTTATGCGCCCACGGTCTCGACATAGGAGGTGTCGAGGAAGGTCTCGAGCGTGATGGCACGGTCCACCAGCCCTTCAGCCTGCATCCAGGTCATCTGGTCGCGGACCGAGGCGACGTTGATCGCCGCATCGCGGTTGATCCGCATGGATCCGTTGATGATCGACGGCGCGGCCTTGTCCAGCGGGCGGTCGGTGTAGACGTATTTGTGGATCAGCTGCACCATCTCGTCGACGGCCGCGTCGCCGTTCAGACGGTCGACCATGGTGTCGTTGTAATCCGCCACCCCCATGCCGAACCCGGCAAGGAAGGTCTCGACCAGCCCGCGGTCATTGTCGGCATTGTCGGCCGAGGTAAAGACGGTGGTCACCTGGTAATCCGGCAGGTAGTCCGCCACGTTGCCGATGATGTGCACCGCACCCGACCCGGCCAGCGGCTTGGCGATATGCGGCACGATCGACCACGCATCCACCTGGCCCGATTTCAGCGCGCCGACAATCGCGCCCACCTTCTGCAGCGGCACGAATTGCGGTGCCACGCCTTCGGCCCCGGCAATCCGGGCCCCCATGTAGTGAAAGGACGAACCCGCGGTCGTCATCCCGAAGCGCTTGCCGTCAAGCCCCGCAGGAGAGGTCAGCCCGGCCTGGAAGGCCGCGTCGGAGGCCAGGATCTTCTGCCCGTCGATCCCCGCTTCTTCGGACAGGGCCCCGCCGATCACCTTGACCGCGCCTTTCTGCGCCAGGCTCAGCAGGCCGCCGGAAATCGCCGTCACGCCGAAATCGACATCGCCCGACGCAATGGCCACCGCCATCGGCTGCGCCGCCTGGAAGAATTTCAGCTCCACATCCAGCCCGGCCTGCGCGAAATAGCCCCGCTCCAGCGCAATGAAGCTGCCCGAATGGCTGGTCAGGCTCAGCGCGCCCACGACGGCACGGGTGTTCTGCGCAAGCGCTGGTGCGGCCAGCCCCGAGGCTGCGGCCGCACCCATAAGACCCAATGTCTGGCGGCGGTTGAGTTTGGTCATCGTATCCTCCCCTTGGAACCTGTCCGGTGGCAGCCCTGTCATGGCCTTGTCCGAGGCGGCCTGGTGTGCCGCCCGTTCCGGACCCCAGCCAATTAGTGCGGTGCGCAGGCGGGTCGCGTCAAGGCCGCAGGGCCGCTTGATCCCGGTCAAGGCGGCCTGTCATGGTGTCTTGCAGATATCCCGCACGGCATCCCCGCACAGGTTCCCGACATGACAGAGCTTCGCCCAGCCGAGACCGACCCCAGGCTCGCGCATTTCCCGATCACCCTCTTTGCCTCGGTCATGGGGCTGGCCGGCCTGACACTGGCGCTGCAACTGGCGCAATCGCGGTTCTGCTGGCCGGACTGGTTCAGCCGGGTGGCCCTGGCGGTGACCCTGGCGGATTTTGCGCTGGTGGCCGGTCTTTACCTGTTCAAGGCCGTGCGCCACCCCGCGGCGCTGGCCGCCGAGTGGCGGCACCCGGTCAAGCTTGCCTTCTTCCCCACGATCTCGATGTCGCTTCTGCTGATCGCAACCGCGCTGCTGCCGGGCCAGCCGCGGCTGGCGGGGATCGTCTGGTCCGTGGGGGCCTCGGCGCAGGCGATGCTGACGCTGGCGGTGTTCTCGGGCTGGATCGGGCGGCGGCCGTTCCAGCCGATGCACATCTCGCCCGCCTGGTTCATCCCGGCGGTGGGCAATGCGATTGTCCCCGCCGCCGGCGTCCCGCTGGGCTTTGTCGAACTGTCCTGGATGTTCTTTTCCGCCGGGGTTCTGTTCTGGATCGTGCTTCTGACGCTGGTGATGAACCGGCTGATCTTTCACGATCCCCTGCCCGCCCGCCTTCTGCCGACGTTGGTGATCCTGATGGCACCACCCGCGGTGGCCCTGCTGGGCTGGCTGCAGCTGAACGGCGGCGAGATCGACGCCTTTGCCCGCATGCTGTATTACGCGTCGCTGTTTCTGGCAGCGGTCGTGGCGCTGCAGGTCCCCGGCTTTGCCCGCCTGCCCTTTGCGCTGTCCTGGTGGGCGCTGAGCTTTCCCGTCGCGGCGCTGACCCTGGCCACGCTGCGCTATGGCGCGCTGACCGGGTCGACGGCGCATGACGCGCTGGGCCTGGGGTTCCTGTCGCTGCTGGTGGTCGTGGTGGCAGGCCTCGCCCTGCGCACGCTGCGCGCGGCGGCAAGGGACGAGATCTGCGTGCCCGAGTGACCGCCACGCCATGCTTCGGGCTTTTGCACCCCTCGTCCGAGTTTCGCCTTGTCACCCTGTCGCCCCACCGTTACATCAGTCGGCGGAGACGTGGCCGAGTGGTCGAAGGCGCTCCCCTGCTAAGGGAGTAGGCGGGAAACCGTCTCGAGGGTTCGAATCCCTTCGTCTCCGCCACCCACCTTACTTTAACCCTTTGACTGGCTTCGCTTTTCCAGGTACTTTTTGACCTGCAAGTCCTTTTTTTCAAGGTGATGCGGGGCTGCTTTGGTTTCATCTGGTGCCGCATTGCTCCCCCAAATCCCACGGTAGATGTGGGTCTGGGTGTGGGGTTGAGGTGATGCTATGCTGACAGAAACAAAAGCACGTAGGATCAAACCGGGCGACAAACCGGTGGCCGACGGGACGGTAACGGGGTTGCGGTTGATTCCAGCCGCCACGAATGGGCGTGGTAAATGGCAGCTTCGCTTTGTTTCGCCTGAAACGAACCGTCGACGGGATATGGGGCTTGGGGTCTATCCCGAGGTAAGCATCGCTGCGGCTAGAGACCGTGCCCTGGAAGCCCGGAAGCTGATAGCTTCTGGCTTGGACCCGATAACTGAAAGCCGGAAGAAAAGAGAACAAGCTGCAAGTGTTGTGCAGGTCCCGACATTCCAAGAAGCGGCTCGAACTGTCCACGAATATCACAAGGCGGGGTGGTCTAACGGCAAGCACGTAGATCAATGGATCAATACTTTGAGCGCTTATGCGTTCACAGTGATCGGGGAGCGCCAGGTAGACACGCTCAAACCGGCTGACTTCGCGGATGTCTTACGACCCATTTGGTCAACCAAACCGGAAACGGCACGCCGAGTCAAACAGCGCTGCCATTCGGTAATGAAATGGTGTTGGGGGCGAGGGTACGTCCAGGGAAACGCTGTGGACATGGTCGACATGCTGTTACCCAAGCAGAGCGTGGCTGCGCGAACTTCAGTCCACCACCCTGCGATGCCATGGCGGTTGATCCCCAAGTTCATAAGGGAGACGGTTCATTCGGGCGACGATGTCACCCGGCACTTGTTAGAGTTTACGATCCTGACGGCCGCGCGATCTGGTGAGACACGTGGTATGACATGGGACGAGGTCGACCTCTCAACAGCAACTTGGATTGTGCCTGCGCACAGGATGAAGGCAAAGACTGTTCATCGCGTACCGTTGTCCGCCAGAGCGGTTGAGTTGTTGGAAAAGCGGCGTGAGGTGGCCAAGCATGCCGAGTTGGTGTTTCCCTCGCCAAGTAGCGCGATTTTAACCGACATGGCGCTGACGAAATTCCTACGGATCCACAAGGCGGTAAGTGATGTGCCAGGGCGGATAGCAACTGCACACGGGTTTCGGTCATCTTTCCGCGACTGGGCGAGTGAAACAGGGGTGCAACGCGATATCGCTGAGCGCGCACTTGCCCATACGATCCGAAACGCTGTCGAGGCGGCTTACCACCGAACTGACTTGCTGGAACAGCGGCGAGAAGTAATGGAAGCATGGACTGAGCATGTAATTGGGTATGTCTAGCAATTTGCTATTTTCCGCGTTCCGGCACTCCATATAGCGGTGAATCTTGCCGGCACCACAAAATACGCATTGACCTTTGCTGGGGCGCTGTGGCACAAACGGGAAAGGCGTACGGATTAGGCGCTGTAGGCATACCTGTTTTGACACAGAATAGGCGCCATGAGCATACCTAGTCCCACCGAATGACGGAAGTGATCAAGCTGACCAGTTGAGCTGCAGCTTGTTGATGTCGCCTAATCCATTACATTGTGGAGGACGCCATGAACTTGGCATTCACCAATAGTCATGCGCGCTGCTTGCCTGACAGCGTGGCTGCATTCGATGCTTTGCCTGAAGAAGCACTCGTAAACCTGAAAACCATCATGGCCCTGTCTTGCAGGAGTAAGTCGTCAATTTACCGGGATATTGCCGCCAGTCGTCTTGCTCGACCGATCCATATCGGTCCTAAGTCAGCTCGCTGGCGCGTTGGTGATGTACGCGAGTACCTTACTGGGAACGCCGAGTAAAAAACCGCGCGCCCGAAGGCACGCGGTAGATCAGTTCACCTTCTGTTTTTTACCATGTCTGCGGCGCGCCTCCAAGGAAAATGGAGGATCGAATGTCATACGTTACCGTCATTAAGTCGGTCCAACCGGCAACTCTGGGCAAACGCTTCGAATTGGACCGCGAAGGTAAAATCACCAAAAGCGCAATTGCTAACGTCTGGGAGGGAAAGGCAACTACGCTAGCCTTGGCTAAACCCGAAGACTTAAAAAAGGTTATTGCTCGTGCTTGCGAAGCCAGTGATTTGGCGCTCATGCCCGGTAGGCTTTCCAATACCCCAAACGGCGCTCGGACACATCTTGTCACAGAGGGCAAGCTTGCCGAACTCTTAAGTTGCGAAAAGAAAGACGTTCCCGGGGGCGTTCAGGAAATTAACGGCAAAAAGTACGCCGCTCGGTTGAAGCGGGGAATTGAGAACAGTGACTGGTTGCTGATCGATGCCGATAACCCAGGGGGAATTCCGCCGGGCTGGGCGGCTCTAGATCTTGAAGAGCGCCTTAAAATGCTCGAACCCATTGTTCCGGGGCTAAGCACATGTCTTCGTATCGAGTATCGTTCTTCGAGTGCCCGCGTTGTTAGGGATGGCGAGCGGCCGCGTGGTGCTACGCACGCTTGGATACAGATTTCTGATGCATCTAAAATAGAACTGCTCAGAGAGCATTTAAATGTTCAGATGCAACTGCGCAGTCTGTCGTTTAAGTCACCGCGTTACAGCAAAGAGACAGGCTATGTGATCGGGCATGGAGCCCGGACGGTGATCGATCTGGCAGTATGGGTGCCGGGACGCTTGGTCTTCTGCTCAAAACCAGATTTACGTGCCGATGGATACTGTCTCGCAGACTCGGATGTAAAAATTGTGAACCCTGATGGGGGCAAACTGGATGTTTCGGATATCAAGGTTCCGTCCGAGGCTCACCTGGACAAGTTACGCGAGGCGACCGGACAAAAACTCTCGTATTCAAAGCAAGGTACCGGGTTGTCCATAACTGATAGAAGCAGTCTGACATGGGAAACGCCTATCGAAATCAAAGGACACACCCGCTCCCTGTGGGAGGTCGTGGCAGATATGGAACCTGGGGACAAGGTCCGTTGCGAGGCTCCGTTCCGGGCGAGTTCCTCTGAGGCGGCGTTCATCCGATTGTCGGAGAGCAGAATGCCGTTGCTACATGATGTGGGGACGAACACGAACTACTATGTTGCTGATCCCACTGAACTGGTTGCCGACCATCAACCCTCTGCCGAGGTCGTGGGCTCGGTCAAACCGGCCGTCGCTAATACCTCCGGTTCCAGTGCTATCGCGGGGTCGTGCATAACCAAGCTGCCAACCAGAGAGTTGCTTCAGTGCTCGAACCAAATCGCGCGGGACGCCAAGGGCAATCCTGTTTTCAATCACGCAACCGTCATGGAGGTGATCCGCGCGAGTGCCGAGTGGGACGGTGTCCTTGCCTACAATGAGATGTCCGAACACTTAGTGCTGATGTTGCCCGTGCCGGGGACGAAGACGCCGAAAATGTCGTTCACGCCTCGTCCTTTGGGCGATGATGACTTCGTCCACGCCTTGTCTTGGTTCAACCGCAACGGTTTCGCTCGGGCGACAAAGGAAACCATTGTTGATTGTATGGAAGCGGTGGCCAAGGAGACTGTCCTATCGCCGGTGCGCCATTACCTTGAGGACCTCGAGGCAAAGGGAGCCTGGGATCAGACCAACAGGTTGCCCCGACTTTTTCAGGACTACTTCGGGACCGTTGAAGACGCAGGAGTGCCTGGTGCCGATCCTCAGTACCTGTCCGCGATCGGTATCAAGTTCATGATTGCCGCCGTTGCGCGTGTGATGACCCCAGGGTGTAAGGTGGATACGATGCTCGTCTTGGAGGGCGTGCAGGGTGCTGGTAAATCCTCTGCGGCCCGCATATTGGCTGGCGCAACCTACTTCAGCGATAACCTGCCGCCGATGAACACAAAAGACGCCAGTGACCATATACGCGGTAAGTGGATCATCGAGGTCGGGGAGCTGTCAGCGATGCAGAAATCAGCGATCGAGAGCACGAAAGCGTTCATTTCCCGCCAGGAAGAAAAGTTCAGGCCCGCCTACCGCCGCAAGGAGATCACCTACAAGCGCCGTTGTGTGTTTATCGGCACGACCAACCAAGACGCCTACTTGCGCGACGAGACTGGAAATCGCCGGTTTTGGCCTGTCACTGTTGGAAAGATCGATTTGGAGGCGCTGAAACGCGACCGCGACCTGCTTTGGGCGGAGGCGCTAAGCCGTTATCGTGCCGGAGAGAAATGGTACCTAACCTACGTCGAGAGCGAGTTGGCTGCTGCAGTTCAGAAGGACCGTGTGTCCGAGGACATCTGGCAATCGGAACTGGCAGTTGCGCTTGAGGATGAGTCAGAGATCGCAATACGCGAAGCTGCCCGGCGTCTTGGCCTGCCGATCGAAAAACTGAACCGCTCGGACCAAAACCGGATTTCGGCCGCGCTCAAAGCCTTGGGGTTTGTCCAGAAGGGAAAGTTCACCACCGGGAATTACCGACACAGCACACGCTACGTGCGGCAAGGTGATTGAAGCCACAAGACGTGCCGGCAGTGCGCATGACATGTGCGCACTTGCCCAGAGTAGGAGACATCCCTGATTGCGCATATGCGCATGACGTTCTTATGAAACTTTTAGGGTGGACGTAAAGCGCTGTACTAAAATGATTATTTGCAACGATGTCTCCGCTTGAGCAGGCTGTGCGCACATCTGGTGCGCAGAGACTTTTTCGCCGGAATGTCGTGCGCATGTGCGCAAAGTCGATTCACACGCAGCATCAAAAGTTATAATGTAACAAGAAACTATAAGGGCTGACCGTTTCCGAACAACTAGCGACGTCCTGCCAACGCCCCGCATCACAACAGGAGGTGCTCACCTTGACAGAAAAATTTGCCGAAAACGTTGCTGCGGTGCTGCACCAGTACGTTCAGGTTCAACCCCCAGCAGACATCGAGAGCAACCGGGATGTGCCCCTAGTTCCTCTACACACCCGGCTACAGCGCCTCCTAGACACCATACCGCCCAGCGCACAGCACCAAGGCTTGAGCTTGCTTGACCTGCAGGCTCGCCTACGTGGGCGTAAGGGTGGTCTACCGCACATCGGTGAGATGGGTGCCGCGATGCGTAAACTCGGGTGGCAACGTCGCCGCGCGTGGTCAAATGAAAACACAGCGTTTTCATCACGATGGTACCCACCGAAGCATGTCTAATGGACGTATTGTTTACCCCTCGCCATAGAAAAGGAGACATCAAAATGGCGCACGTTTCAATTTCCCTTAACAGCGAAGTCCGCGAAGAAGGCAAACCTTTGGAAGAGGCCCTACTACTGCTCGCCGATGCAATTGAAGGCTTCTTTGGTTACAAACTAGGTGACCCTGACATCAACGAACAAAACTATCAGGCTATGCTGTGGGCTACGACTCATGTGTCTGGCTTGGTCTCGAGGCAACGCCCTGTCTATGAATTTGGGCATAGCGAGGAACAGGATGCAGAGTTGATGGAGCTGATGACAGGTTGGTTGCTCAAGCGAGCAAAAAGCTTTCTAAGTTGCCGTGCAATTTGTGTTGTTAGTGTTATGGGTTGTCATACAATCGCTGCTGAAGCCAGTTTAGAATCCTATTGCCTAGGCAATGCTTATGAGAGCTGTTTTTATTATTTCGACGGGATTATTGAAAGCGGTCTTGTTGCTGAGTTGACACCTTTGGTCGAGGGTTCGGATGCGCCAACCATATACCTCAACAGTCCAGGGGGTAATCTCCAAGAGGCGATTGAAGTGGGCCGTTTGATCCGCCAGTCAGGCATGAGTACCGCAATCGGCCATCTTGACCCATCCAACATGGACGAATTTGGCCGACCTTTAGGCTTCCCCCAAAAAGGCATCTGCGAAAGCGCCTGTGCCTACATGTTCATGGGCGGAACAGAACGCTCGCTTGAGAATGGACGCTTGGGCCTACACCGATTTTACTCTAACGAACGCGGCCTCTCATCTGACGAGGCGCAGTTCTTGTCCGGCATACTTGTTGAGTATCTAGTAGAAATGGGCGTTGATGCGAGGATCTTTCTGGCAGCCTCGCGCGAAAGCGCATCAGGAATGTATTACCTCTCCAAAGAGGAAGGCTTAGAGTATGACGTTATCACCCCAAGCGGCTACGATGATTTATTCTTGGAGCCTTATGCTGGAGGCATCATAGCTGCCGCCCGTCGTCTTGATCCCACAAGGCCCTATGACCATGTTGATCAAGTGACGTTCTTTTGCAGATCGGGGCAACCCTTTATCCTACTACACGCCGTATCTGGGTTTATATCTCAATCAAAAATCTTGGGGGCACATCTGGGGCACTGGAGTGATAATGTCGAAATTCCAACTCAGTCCATTGCGGTTCGCGACTCTGGTGACGAAAGTTGGTTGACCATCCCGTTACCAGCAAACGCCCGCAAGTACATCGACGAAAAAATCAATAATGGTACGTTCGCGGTTTGGGTGCAGTACCCTCGGGCTTCCGGTGGATCTTATGGTGTGAGTTTAGATTTATCGCCAATGGATCAAAAAATGATCCGTAGCGCGTTCACACACTGCATCAACTAGAGCGTGTTCGCGCTAATCCGATTCGGCCCCCCTAAGTCTTTGATCTTTGATCCCCTTCTTTGTTGAGTACAAGATTGTCCTGCAGCGCGTCTTGACCGATCAAAGTACAGAGTACTGCGGCAAGGTTGCAAACCACGCCTATCATTTAGACACCTCAACCTGTCGCTGCTACTTGACAATCTCTTCCGGGCTATGCCGCTTCGGAGCTGATATGATCCTCTGTTTTGTTAAACATTACGGCGGACCATTTCACGTGAGAAAGTTCAGCAAAGGGACTCAAAACAGGGCTTCACCGCTCTAGTTATAAGTACTTCGGACCATTGGTATGAAACAGCTCCGCGGTCCGTCAATGTGCGCCGGGCGGATAGCCAAACGTCGCCAGCCCGGAGCCACCTCACAAAACACATCATTGCGCCTCAAGGAAGTACACACTGACATAGCCTTCCCGTCCGTTTACGCGTACTTTTGTCCAAATCTCTTTATCATCGACACATTGCTTTGCTTGGCTGGCCAATGTGGAGTTGGTCGGAGTTTGGTGATAACGAGAGCAAATTTCGCTGCATTGGCGTCCGCGTCTTGTCTCTTTGAACCACCAAGAGTTTGGCTGGACAACTTGAACACGCTGACCTCGGTTTGCAGTTGCGACAACGCGATCGGCAAGTGAGGCACCGGCGCGAATGTTTACAAACTGATTGACGTTGACAATTTTTGCGAAATTAGAGTTACTGGCGCAAAACACCGAAGATACATCTGTCTTTGAGCCAAAAATCCTATTTGCATTATTTTGCAGCTCTTGAAGTCCTTTAATCACATCCGTTGATATATTCGAAATTTCTTTTTCGCGCTGAAAGGTTGCATATATTTTATTGTCGTCAAAAACATGCCAATATCCACCAGATCGCATAATATTTTGTAGATTTATTGTTAATTCGCATGGTTGAAGCGCCTCCTCTCCGAAGCCCGTTTCAGATTTTAAGGTTATTGCTTCAGTATTAAACTCACTGATTTTTATCTGCTCAACAGACACACCACTCGCATAGCCAACGGTCGCGTTGCAGAAGTTTGTAAAGGCTTCATAGATATTTGGATTGGGCGCAACAGGATATATTCCAATATCAAAGTCCAAAGCATCACCCACAGTTTGAATATAAAACATATCTGGAGGCAAAGTATCTAAAAACTTTAAAAGTAAGTTCTCCGACATGCGATAAGATTGTGTCCGCAAATCGACGATTTTTTTAACAGACTGTAATGCAACTTGATAAGCCAGCTTTACCTCAGCAGCAGTATAACTAGATTCCGGCAGTATTAGGTCTGGTGCATGAAAACCAAGCCGACCCATTGGATGCAAAATTGGTCGAACAGTACTAACCCCGGCCGCTGTCACCCCTCCTGATAAAAATGCAACTGCACACGCGCTTTCACATTTATGGCCTTTTGCGACGGCTGTGCCCATATAGTCCCAAGATCCGATGAACTCAGCTATTTTAATTCCTTCAAGAAATGATCCTCCCGGACTATTTAAACATAGCCGAAAGGGTTCCGCTGAATTCAAGTTTGCAACAGATTTTCTTAGCTTATCAGCATCTCCTTCAACAATTTCCCCTTCCAAGATCAACAAGCATTGCATCAATTCATCGTTGTATACCCTGACACTCGCAGCGGAAGCAGCTTGAATGAATAATATTGAAAGTGCAGTCGCTAAAAATACGAGTTTCTTCATTTTATTCCACCAGCAAGATTTGGACACGTCGGTTTGCAGGGTGCGCTGGGTCAGCGGGAAAGCGTAGGAAGTCGAAGCCCATGCCGGAGGTATTGATCCGATACAGTGGGATGTTCGCAGTCTGGCTTAGGAACGCAGCGACGGAATTCGCCCGCTTCAGACTAAGGTCCTTGTTGTAAGCAGCGGAGCCTACCCCGTCGGTATGTCCCATGAGAACGAGGCGTGCACGGCTGAAGTCTATTTCTTTCAGGTCTTTCGCAACAGCGTACAGCGGCGCAAGTTGGTCAGGGCGGAGGTTCGCGCTGTTGTAATCAAACAGGATCTCCAGATCGATTGATGGCAGAGGCTCGACGCGATCTTCGACTTTTACCACGTCATCGTCTTTTTCCACCTCGGAACGGTCCACGATACCAAGGTTCACGACATCACTGAGACTGAAGGAGCGTGACGAGCGCTGTGTGTTTTTGCACGACGCATGATCAGGGGTCGTCAGGCAATTCACTGGTGCATCAGGTGCCACCAGTGGTTTGTTCTGAACCTTGGGTTCGTCATCCAGATTAAACGAGTCCAGCGTGACAACGGACTGGGCAAAAGATGCGGCTGAAGCCATTAGCCAAAAACCCAAGGCGGCTCCAAATGTTTTTCCTGAAGTCATGTCCTTGCATCCCCTCTCACTCAGTCGGCAATTGAATATGTGGCAGTAGTATAAGTTACAGTGTAGGCGCCAGCGGAAAGCTGACCAGAAGAACGAGTGCCTACAACACCTCGCAAGGCTCGCAGTGCTTGCTTAACATCATCTTGGCTCATGCCATCCTTTTGGCAGATGTAGCCGAGGTGATGCTCACCTCGCTCGTCTTCTGCCTGCACGATTATGCCGTATTTTGAGGCCGCGTTATTCACATAGCGCGTATCACCATCACCCGATTTACTGACGTCGAAAATATTCGCTGGTATCGGTGTCAGCTTACCTCCAGATGACAGGTCGAATAGAAACGGTGAACAGTTCGCAGGCACAATGGCTTCCACCGTCAATACCTCACCAGTGCGCACTGTGGCTGGTGAAACTTTGACCTTGTTTTCCAGATCACTTGTAACTGGAACATTTGGAACAAGGGCCGCAAGGATTAGCGAATGTGACAGAATTTCGCGCATTGGGATTGCGAAGTTCACACTGTCCCGCTTTGATCCCGCATGGTGTAAACCAACAACCTGCTGAAGTGATGCATCAATGACAGGTGACCCAGAATTCCCAGGCAGCGTATCACATGTATGCAGCAGCCTATTGTCTGACACCGCTGGTGAGTTGGCTCTACATTTCTCCCGGCTGATACGTTGTGCTTCTCCCATCGGATGGCCAATGACCCAGTAAGGGTCGCCCACCTGCGGTAGGCGGTCTGATAGTTTGAGCTTTCCGTACTCCGCCGATGGATCGCCAAAAACCTCTAGAATAGCGAAATCCAGATCCTTACTAGCCTCTAGTGGTACCGGGTTCACTTCAAAAATCTTCGTACCTTCTGTCACGCCTTGCTGAACGTAGCCGACAACAAATTTCACAGCTTCAATGGTAGTCGCCTTAACATGGTCATTATCAAGGATGCCCGGAACACAGTGATGATTGGTCAGCAGGTAGTTTTCTGAAACAATGAAGGCTGTGCATGGCGCGACAGGGCTAACTTTCGAGTCAGTCAAAATGTCCAAACGCCCGACAGCCCTGCCCATTCTCGCGAACACGCTATCGGCTGAGTAGTTCTGTATCGGTTCGTTGTTGTAGTCTCCAACAGCCAACTCAAGTTGCATGTCACTCGAACCGGCAGCCGACTGCTTCTGGTTCAACACGACCTTCCCAAAGCTCGCACGATCAAAGCCGATAAATTCCTGCGCGTGTGCAGCTGACGATATCAACAATGAAAAACAAGCCAGCGCGGTTCTAAGAGGCAGCATGCCCATATCCATCAACAATCAAAGATCGTAAACAGACTAATGCGTGGCGATGGTTTCGGTCCAGCCAGTTGTCCCACTGCATTGCCCCATAGTCTGGCCGACCTCTGATATCCCCTTCCATCACTTACCACTGGCCTGTTCCTTCACCAGATCAAGCGCCTTACGCCGACATTCCTCAAGTGGCGTGTCGTTTGATGTGAAGATCGCCTGAATCCGACCGCAGGACAAGCGTTTTTCGCCCTGAGCGGACCTGCGTTCGCGCAGGCTGCGGAAACTGGGCGGATCAGACCGCGAAACCGCTGTGTTGTGTCCGGGCGACGGCGTTTTTCAGCGCAGCGTGCAGACCTGTCCTGCCGCTTTCGTTCAGTTTGGGCGTGGATCGCCGTCACGCGCATGACGGTGGCGCTCGAAGACGGCGGATCGCGGCGAGTATGGCGCGCACCATCGGGCCGGTGACGGCCACCTCGGCCAGCTGGAAGGTGATGGCGCGGGCGTGGCGCACGACACGTGCACCGATCTTGATCAGCTTCAGCTGCAGGCTGGTCAACGACCAGTCCGCCATGGCCTCGGGCAGCTCAATGCAGCGCAAGAAGGTGGCCAGGTTGTAGGCCAACGCGTGTAGTTGCAGCCGCACCTCGTTGTCACGGAACTTACGGCATGACAGCCGCGTCCAGCGAAAGGCATGCTTGCCTTCCTTGATGTGCTGCTCGGCGGTGCCGCGCTGGTTGTAGAACCGCACGATCCAGTCCGGGTCCATGGGCATGTTGGTGACGATGAAGCCGACACGCGGGAACAACTCGCCCGGGTGCCATTCGATCTTGGCGATCACGCGGCGCGGCGTGTCCCAGGACGCCGCCTGATAGTCGAAATCCTCGAAGAAGCGCTTCACCTTGGTCTGCGAAGGTCGCCCCACGGGCCGCGTCAGCCGATGCGCGATCTTCTCGCGCAAGACCGCGTTGGCGGGCAGCCGGATGGCATAAAAAAAACTGGCCTCTTCCAGCCGCTCATAGAGCCCGGGGATCGCATAGGCGGCATCGGCGCGGAAGAACCTGCCGCCAAGGTCACGCTCAGCATACCGGGCGATGACGGGGTCGAGGACACCCCGCCAACCCTCGGCGCTGTGGACATTGCCATGGCGCAGGGCGCAGCGTTCCAGCATCCCGAACTGGTTGAACAGGAAGTTGGGGTGGTAGCAGGTGCAGTCGAAATGCCCATTCCAGGCAGCACCTTCCTGATCGCCATGGGTCGGGCTGACCGAGCTGTCCATGTCCAGCACGATGTACTTCAGCCCATTGCGGTCATGGAACCGGTCGATCCATTGCCCGTTCAGGTCGGCCAGCGCCGCCCGGTTCTCGGCCATAGCAAGCGTCTCGGTCTCGAACCGTCCCATCTGCGAGGCCGATGCCGCCTGCGCGTCAACGGCACGGCCGCCCACGACCTGGCGCATGACCGGGTCAATAGCCAGTCGATCAGCATCGTTGACGTCCTCGTATCCAGCCAGTCGCCCGAACACCGATTGCCGAAACAGCTCGTCAAGACGATGGACGGTGTTCTTGCCGCGTCGGGTGTCTCGCAGCGCCGTTGCCGCCAGATCGGACAACCCGAGCGCGTCATCAAGCTCCCGCATCACGAGTAGGCCGCCGTCGGAACTGAGCTGCGTGCCGCGAAACTCCAGCCGCACGCGAGCGTCGAAATCAACCCGATCTGCCCGCTGCAAGCCCGCACCCTCTGGGTGATCCATGAAACGCGCCCCTCGCAGCCTTCAACACCATGATTTATATAGGCAATATCATGGTCACGAGAGCGAAATCAGCGACTTACTTGGGGAATGTGGGTTGATATTTAGGGTTGTTGATGTCTACACCATTATTTTCCTCTAGGATAATAGATGTCGATACCATTTCTGATCATAACCTGTACTGCATGTGACTTCCGTGGTAACTCACTCGCGACCGTTGGGCAATTCTTATGGAGCCACAAAGGACAAACCTTCCAGTTCGAACGGCGTCTAGGCCTTTGCCTTGACTGCAACAAAGTCGTTGCGATTGAAGACTTGCCCGATGCCGAAACCATGGAACGTGCCCGCACTATTCGCGCATCCTACACTGGCAAGCCGTTGTTGAGGTTTCTCGAACCTGATTACGCAAAGTACCTCGCTAGCCAGGCCGGGTTTGATTTATTGGAAGAGGTGCTTGCACTCGACCGTCAGCCCGTGTGCCTTCAATGTGGGAGAAGTGCTGTCCGACCGATCGTACGACCCGAAGGTGTTAACAGCCAGGCCTCGGTTTCGCTGAACCTTGGTCATCCTTGGTGTGCAGGCACACTTCAGGTTCAAGGTTCCGGTAGCTTGCGATTAGGTGTTCGAGCAAAAACATATGTCTACAATATCTACGGCCAGATGATTTCGTCCTACTACGAGTAAGCAGAAAGTGCGGACATGAGAGACACTTTATACTACCTACCGGGGCGGGGCGGCCAGATCACAACTGGTCTGGGTCAGTGCCTGCTGGATCGGGGATTCTCAGTCTCAGGACGTGAAACACGTGGCGCGTTTCTGAAGCTTACCTTCCAGCAGCAAATGGATGCGATTTGCAACGACCTTCAAGGTGAGTTCTGGCACGAGGGCGCCAAGCTGGTTGCCGTATCCTATGGGTGCTACCTGTTTTTACATGCGCAGCTCGCTATGCCAGCGTTCCCCGGCCATGTATTGTTGCTCTCACCGGTGCTTGGTGGAGCGTTCTCTAACTCATCAGGTGTCGGGTTTATTCCACCAAGGGCCGAGCAACTGGGCCAAGCCGTAGCAAGGCGCGAGTTTCCACGCCTCACTCAGGCCGAAATTTATGTTGGTTCAGACGATTGGCAGAGCAATCCAGAAGCGGTGCGTGCGTTTGGTGAACGCGTGTCCGTTCCAGTGACGGTTGTCGAAGGGAGAGGCCATATGCTCGGGGTGGACTATGTTGGCCCACTCTTGGATCGCTGGCTTGGTAAGGTCTAATGCATTTAATCCTCAGAAAGTATTTGGGGGTCAATTGCATGCAAATGGGGAGAGTTTTCTACAAATGTGCGGGTCACCAGGATTGAGGGGGGTAGTTTCGATAAATGTCTGATCTGGGTAGGTTCCTTGTTGCGCAGGAGCAGAACTATCCTGCGGCTCTTTCTGAGTTGACTAGGGTCCAGACTCATTGTCGGTCAAAGCCAGAAGATGACCGCTGCGGCGAGCGCGATGGCTGACAGGAAGACCTTCGGGCATCTGTCGTAGCGGGTGGCGATGCGCCGCCAGTCCTTCAATCG
>JAUHZO010000007.1 GCA_030425925.1 Alphaproteobacteria bacterium
CCGGCTTCCTGTTCCTTGATCATCCCGATGATCTGCGCCTCGGTGAAGCGGCTTTTCCTCATGTCGTCTGCTCCTTCGCGGTTGGGCAGACTCTACGCTACGGCGAGGGAACTTTCGGGGGGCAGGTTAAGATCAGAAACCGGATGCGATTACGTGGCACTTGGAAGCTGCAGACGGCTCTCGGCCTTTGCCGGATTTCTGAAAGGCCGGACATATATCGAAGCCTCACGCAATTAACCACAAGCTTTCGACGTCACAAGACCCGCAAGACCTCCCCATCATCCAGGCGCTTCACGTAATCCACGCGGTCCCCATCCCAGTGATACGCAAAATGCGCCCCTTGGGTCGGGATCGGGGTCACGTCGGGCCAGAAGACGGCGATGCACTGGCCCTCGGGAAAGCGCACGCTGGGCCAGGTGAGGCCGTTCGACCCGGCCGCGCGGCGCTCCCCTCCTAAGACCTGGGATGCGCGGTAGTCGTAGGGATCCAGCAGATCGGCGCGGCCCGTGGCGTCGTCGAGATCGGCGTCGATCGATCCGATCAGCTCGCGGAACTGCGAGGTCCAGCCAGGGGCCTCCTCCGTCGCGCGCATGAAGCGGGCGTGGTGGTGGATGGTCTCGGCGATCGCCACCTCGGTGCGGTCGCCCGCGTAGTAGAGACCGAAGCTACCATCCGAGAACCGTCCGGGCCTGAGCGGCGAGCAATGCACGAACGGCGCCATGACCCAGCTTGCGCCGGGCCCGGTCACGCGGCGGGCGACAGGCACCTTGGAGAGATCGCCGATGCTCTCGCGGATGCGCGGGTTGAACTTGGCCTCGGCCGAGGCCAGCGCCTCCCAATCGGCTGGATCGGCGATGTCCTCGAAAAGATCGATGGGCGGATGGATCGAGCGGATGATGCGGACGGTGCGCGGCCAGGTCACGCGCCGGACAGGCACATTCACCAGGCGCCCCGTTCGGCATCGAGATAGGCGCGCAGGTCGATCAGGTCGGTGATCTCGCCCCGGAGCATCACGTCCAACGCGCTTCGGCCCGCGAAGGCGGCGTTCGGCTTGCGGATCCAGGCATAGCCCCGGGCAGGGTCGGTGAAGAGAGTGCGGAGCGCCTTGTGGATCCCCATCAGGATCGCCATGCGCGCGCGCAGGTCGCGGTCGATCCGGCCGATATCGCCGGTCTTCCAGCGCGCCCAGGTGCGCTGCGCCATGTCGCCCAGCAAGGTTCGGGCTTCCGCATCCGTCAGCTCCCAGGCGCGGAACAGGTTGACCGTTGTGCGTGCAAGCGCCGCGGCTTCCTCGTCGGTGATGACGGGGAGATCGGTGCGGGCGGCGACGGGCTGGACCGTAGCGAACTGCATGGCATTCTCCTTTGGCATCAATATAGATAATATGTGCCAAAAGGCAATATGGGTCGTGCTGTGCGGGTTCGAGCGCGTCCAGCCCATTTCCCTGTCTTTGCACGCCAGAGCCCTACGCCCCTTGAAGACCTGTTGAGCGCAGCCGGGTTCCGGTTTTCTTGATGGACCCGATCCAGGGCCGCCTGTCGGTGGCCACTCACGGAACGGGGAGAGCATGGCAGAGGCAGCACAGAAACCGGAAGCGATGGCCCGCGGCGCGCGGATGCTGCGCACGGCGCTCGGGCCCGCCATCGCCGGGTTTCTGGAAGACCCGATGACCGTCGAGGTCATGCTCAATCCCGACGGGCGGCTCTGGATCGACCGGCTGTCCGAAGGACTCTCCGATACCGGCGCAACGCTGTCGCCTGCCGATGGCGAGCGGATCGTGCGGCTCGTCGCCCATCATGTCGGGTCCGAGGTGCACGCCGCACGCCCGCGCGTCTCGGCCGAACTGCCCGAGACCGGGGAACGCTTCGAAGGGCTCCTGCCGCCCGTGGTCACCGCGCCCTGTTTCGCGATCCGCAAACCGGCCGTCGCGGTCTTCACGCTTGCCGATTACGTCGCCTCCGGGATCATGACCGAGGTCCAGGCGGCGCTGTTGCGCGAGGGCGTCGCCACGCGGGCCAACATCCTCGTGGCGGGCGGGACCTCGACCGGCAAGACGACGCTGACCAATGCGCTCTTGGCCGAGGTGGCCGGATCGTCCGACCGCGTCGTGATCATCGAGGATACGCGCGAGCTGCAATGCACAGCACCCAACCTCGTCGCTTTGCGCACGAAGGACGGCGTCGCCTCGCTGTCCGATCTCGTCCGCTCCTCGCTCCGCCTGCGCCCCGACCGCATTCCCATCGGCGAGGTGCGCGGGGCCGAGGCGCTGGACCTCTTGAAAGCCTGGGGCACGGGTCATCCGGGCGGCATCGGAACCATCCATGCGGGCTCCGCCCTCGGCGCGCTGCGCCGGATGGAGCAGCTCATCCAGGAGGCCGTGGTCACCGTGCCGCGCGCCCTCATCGCCGAGACCATCGATCTCATCGCCGTTCTCTCCGGGCGCGGGGCCAGCCGCCACCTCGCCGAACTCGCCCGCGTCGAGGGGCTCGGACCGGACGGAGACTACCGTATCACCCCGGCGGCACGGCCGACCGGGATGGAAACTGAAACAGGAGACCCTTCATGACCCGAAACCTGCATCGTCTGCGTGCTCAGGCTTCGCATGCCATTGCTTACACCACTGTCACCCTGATGCTGGCCGGACCCGCCCGGGCGGCAGGCTCCTCCATGCCCTGGGAAGCGCCGCTGCAATCGATCCTCGAGTCGATCGAGGGGCCGGTCGCCAAGATCATCGCGGTGATTATCATCATCGTTACCGGCCTGACGCTGGCCTTCGGCGACACGTCCGGCGGCTTTCGCCGCCTCATCCAGATCGTCTTCGGCATCTCCATCGCCTTCGCGGCCAGCTCCTTCTTCCTGAGCTTCTTCAGCTTCGGCGGCGGGACGCTCATCTAATGGACGGGACGTTTGAACAACTCGCCGACGTGCCGGGCTTCACCGTCCCGGTGCATCGTGCGCTGACCGAGCCGATCCTGCTGGCCGGTGCGCCGCGGGCTTTCGCGATCCTGAACGGCACGCTGGCCGGGGCCATCGGGCTCGGGCTGCAGCTCTGGGTCGCCGGGATCGTCATCGGCCTTCTGGGCCACCTGGTCGCGGTCTGGGCCGCCCGGCGCGATCCGCTCTTCGTCGAGGTCGGGCGTCGGCATCTGCGGCTTCCCGGTCATCTTGAGGTCTGAGGGCGCACCGATGATGAACCTCTCGGAGTATCGCCGGAAAGGGACGCGGCTGGCGGATTACCTGCCCTGGGCGGCGCTGGTCGCCCCCGGCGTGGTGCTGAACAAGGATGGCAGCCTGCAGCGCTCGGCCCGGTTCCGCGGGCCCGATCTCGACAGTGCCGTCGCGGCGGAACTCGTGGCCGTGGCGGGGCGCATCAACAACGCCTTCCGTCGCCTTGGCTCGGGCTGGGCGATCTTCGTCGAGGCGCAGCGTGTCGCGGCGGCGGACTATCCCGACAGCTGCTTTCCCGATCCGGCCTCGGCGCTCCTCGATGCCGAGCGGCGCGCGGGCTTCGCCGAGCAGGGGGCGCATTTCCAGTCGGACTATCTTCTGACCTTCCTTTACCTGCCACCGGCTGAAGAAGCCGCGCGGGCCGAGACCTGGCTTTACGAAGGGCGCGACAAGACCGGCATCGATGCGGGCGAGGTGCTGCGCGGCTTCATCGACCGCACCGACCGGGTGCTGGCGCTGTTCGACGGCATCATGCCCGAATGCCGCTGGATGGGTGACAGCGAGACGCTGACCTACCTGCATTTCACCATCTCGACGCAGGCGCACCGCGTCCGCGTGCCGGAAACCCCGGCCTATCTCGACGCGCTTCTGGCCGACCAGCCGCTGACCGGCGGGCTCGAGCCCCGGCTGGGCGACGCCCATCTGCGCGTCCTGACGCTCTCGGGCTTCCCGACCGCCACCACGCCCGGGATCCTCGACGACCTCAACCGGCTGGCCTTTCCTTATCGCTGGGCGACCCGCGCAATCCTGATGGACAAGATGGAGGCCGCGCGGTTGGTCGCGCGCATCCGCCGCCAGTGGTTCGCCAAGCGCAAATCCATCGCCGCGATCCTGAAGGAGGTGATGACCAACGAGCCATCGGCGCTGGTCGACACGGACGCCGCCAACAAGGCCGCGGATGCCGACATGGCCTTGCAGGAACTCGGCGCCGATATCGCGGGCGAGGCCTATGTCACGGCGACGCTCATCGTCTGGGACGAGGACCCGCGCCGCGCCGACGAGAAACTGCGGCTGGTCGAAAAGGTCGTGCAGGGCCGGGACTTCACCGCCATGGTCGAGACGGTCAATGCGGTCGATGCCTGGCTCGGCTCGCTGCCGGGGCAGGCTTACGCCAGTGTCCGCCAGCCGCCGCTCTCCACCCTGAACCTCGCCCATATGATCCCGCTTTCTGCCGTCTGGGCCGGGGAGGAGCGGGATGTGCATTTCGACGGCCCGCCGCTGCTCTACGGCAAGACCGAGGGCGCGACGCCGTTCCGCCTGTCACTCCACGTGGGCGATGTCGGCCATACGCTGGTCGTCGGCCCGACCGGGGCGGGCAAATCCGTCCTGCTCGCGCTCATGGCGCTGCAGTTTCGCCGCTACCCGGCCGCACAGGTCTTCGCCTTCGATTTCGGGGGCTCGATCCGCGCCGCGACCCTCGCCATGGGCGGAGACTGGCATGATCTGGGAGGCGAACTGACCGAAGGCGCGGAGGCCACGGTCTCCCTCCAACCGCTCGCCCGGATCGACGATCCCGCTGAGCGCTCTTGGGCCGCGGGCTGGATCGGTGCGATCCTCGCCCGCGAAGGTGTCGCGATCACCCCGGAGGTGAAAGAGCATCTCTGGTCCGCCCTGACCTCGGTGGCCTCGGCCCCTGTGGGCGAACGCACGATCACAGGTCTCGCCGTCCTGATGCAATCCTCCGACCTCAAACAGGCCCTGCGCTCCTATTGCCTGGGCGGCGCACATGGGCGGCTGCTCGATGCCGAGACGGAAGAGCTTGGCGCGGCCTCGGTCCAGGCCTTCGAGATCGAGGGGCTGATCGGCACCGCCGCGGCGCCCGCGGTCCTTTCCTACCTCTTCCACCGCATCGCCGACCAGCTCGACGGGCGGCCGACGCTCCTGATCATCGACGAGGGCTGGCTCGCGCTCGATGACGAGGGCTTCGCGGGCCAGCTCCGCGAATGGCTGAAGACGCTGCGCAAGAAGAACGCCTCGGTCATCTTCGCGACCCAGTCGCTCAGCGACATCGACGCTTCCCCCATCGCGCCCGCCATCATCGAAAGCTGCCCGACCCGGCTGCTTCTGCCCAATGAACGCGCGATCGAGCCCCAGATCACCGCGATCTACCGCTGCTTCGGGCTCAATGACCGGCAGATCGAGATCCTCGCCCGGGCCACGCCCAAGCGCGACTATTATTGCCAGTCGCGGCGCGGTAACCGGCTTTTCGAGCTCGGTCTCTCGGAAGTTGGCCTCGCGCTCTGCGCCGCCTCGTCCAAATCCGACCAGGCGCTGATCTCGGACATCCTCGCCGAGCACGGTCGCGACGGCTTTCTCGCCGCCTGGCTCAAGGCCCGCGGGGTCGGCTGGGCTGCCGAGCTGATCCCGGACCTCACCAATCTCGCACCGGAGCCTGAGGCGCCGGACGCACCGATCCCCCAAGCCCCCGAACCCGCAGAGGAGACAACCCCATGACCCACGCCGCCCATCACCTGTCCCGTCTCATCAGCGCTTCCGCGCTCGCCCTGGCGCTTGCCGCCCCCATCGGCCTGTCGCCGATCTTCGCGACGCCCGCGCAGGCTTTCCTTTTCGGCGGGGGCGGGCGCATCGTCTACGACCCGCGCAATCACGCCGAGAACATCCTCTCCGCGGCCCGTGCCCTCGATCAGATCAACAACCAGATCACCCAGCTGCAGAACGAGGCGCAGATGCTGATGAACCAGGCGCGCAACCTCGCGAGCCTGCCCTATTCCTCGCTGCAGGCGCTGCAGCAGAATGTCGACCGCACCCGGCAGCTCCTGTCCCAGGCGCAGAACATCGCCTTCGACGTCGCCCAGATCGATCAGGTCTTCCAGCAGGACTATGCCAACATCCCCATGGCCGCGCCCGAGGCGCAGCTTCTGGCCGATGCGCGCTCCCGCTGGGAAAACACCGTGGGCGGGCTGCAGGACGCGCTGCGCGTGCAGGCAGGCGTCGTCGGCAATCTCGATGGCCAGCGTGCCGAGCTCTCCGCCCTTGTGGGCGAAAGCCAATCCGCCGTCGGTGCCCTGCAGGCGACCCAGGCCGGCAACCAGCTCCTGGCGCTGCAAGCCCAGCAGATCGCCGACCTGATCGCCGTCGTCGCCGCCAATGGCCGCGCAACTGCGCTGGTCGAGGCCGAGCGGTCTGCGGCGGCCGAACAGGGCCGGGTCCAGCGCGAGCGTTTCCTCACGCCGGGTGCGGGCTACCAGCCCGGCAATGCCCGGATGTTCAACAACTGAAGGGAGACAGGCCGATGGAGGGATCGGTGCTCGCGCGCATCGCGGCCATCGTCTTCGTCGCCATCGCGATCACCGCGGCGGTGGTGGAGATGGGCCGGGACGAGGCGGGGCAGGCGGCGCGTCCGGCGGCTCCCCTCATGCAGGAGGCCGATCCCTTGCGGGCTGAACAGAGGCGCTGCCAGGAACTGGGCGAGGCCGCGGCCTCCGATCCCGACTGCCTCGCCGTCTGGGCCGAAACCCGCGACCGCTTTCTCGGGCGCGATCGGGCCGAGGGCGAGTGAGCCATGGGCGGCACCGGCGTCATCGACACCTTCCTCGGGGTCTTCACCTCCTATATCGACAGCGGCTTCGGGCTCTTGGGCGGCGAGGTCGCGTTCATCGCGAGCACGCTCATCGTGATCGACGTGACGCTGGCCGCGCTCTTCTGGGCCTGGGGCGCGGATGACGACATCATCGCCCGCCTCGTGAAGAAGACCCTCTTCGTCGGTGTCTTCGCCTGGCTCATTTCCAACTGGAACAGCCTCGCCGCCATCGTCTTCGACAGTTTCGCAGGGCTGGGTCTCTTGGCCTCCGGCACCGGCTTCTCGCCCACCGATCTCCTGCGTCCCGGTCGGGTGGCGCAGACCGGTCTCGATGCCGGGCGGCCGCTTCTGGAATCCACCGCCGATCTCATGGGCTTCGTCGCCTTCTTCGAGAACTTCATCCAGATCGCCTGCCTGCTCTTCGCCTGGGCGCTGGTGCTGCTCGCCTTCTTCCTCCTCGCCGTACAGCTCTTCGTGACGCTGATCGAGTTCAAGTTGACGACGCTTGCGGGCTTCGTGCTGATCCCCTTCGGCCTCTTCGGCAAGACCACCTTCATGGCCGAGCGGGTGCTGGGCAATGTCGTTTCCTCCGGCATCAAGGTGCTGGTGCTGGCGGTGATCATCGGGATCGGCTCGACGCTCTTCGGCCAGTTCACCGCCGGCTTCGGCGGCGTCACGCCCACCATCGACGAGGCCATGGCGATCGTTCTGGCCGCGCTCTCGCTCCTCGGTCTCGGCATCTTCGGCCCCGGCATTGCCACCGGCCTCGTCTCGGGCGGGCCGCAACTGGGCGCGGGGGCCGCCGTCGGCACCGGGCTCGCCGTAGGCGGTGCTGCCGTCGCGGCCGGCGGCGGGGCCCTGCTCGGTGCGCGCGGGGCCGGGGCGCTGGCCTCGGGCGGGGCCGCCGCCACGCGCGGGGCCGCTGCCGCCACCGGGGCCGTTTCCACAGCCTACAGTCTCGGATCGATGGGTCAGACCGGGGCCGCCGGTGTGGCCTCTGGTCTTGGCGGCGTAGCAAAGGCCGCGGGATCCGCGGCTGCATCGCCCCTGCGCCGGGCCGCCGCCTCGGCCGGCGATGCCGTCAAGGCGAGCCACGCCGGAGGCGCACGCGCGGGCTTTGCCGCTACCGGCGGCGCGTCCTCGCTCGGCAGCGTGCCAGGCGCGTCGACCGCCACGTCCGCCCCCGCAGGCAGTCCACCGGCCTGGGCGCGCTCGATGCGCCGCAGCCAGGCCATGAGCCACGGCGTTTCCGCCGCCACCCATGCGCTGCGCGCCGGGGACAGCCCCGGCTCTGGTGCCTCCGTTTCCCTGTCCGAAAGTGACCGCCCATGAGCCTCTTCAAACGCGCCGCCGCGCATTACGGCAAGACCCCGGACCCCGAGACACCGTACCAGAAGGCCGCGCAGGTGTGGGACGAGCGCATCGGTTCCGCCCGGGTGCAGGCGAAGAACTGGCGCCTCATGGCCTTCGGCTGCCTGATCCTCGCGGGCGGATTCGCCACGGCGCTGGTCTGGCAATCGGCGCGTGGCACCGTCGTGCCCTACGTCGTCGAGATCGACCGGCATGGCGAGGCGCGCGCCGTCGAGGCGGCCAGCGCCGGGTATCGCCCGAGCGATCCGCAGATCGCCTGGCATCTCGCCCGATTCATAGAAGAGGTCCGGGGCTTGCCCGCCGATCCCATCGTCGTCCAGCAGAACTGGCTCCGCGCCTATGAATTCACCACCGACCGCGGCGCGCTGGCGCTGAACGACCATGCCCGGGCCAACGATCCCTTCACACGGGTCGGCGAGGACCAGGTCTCGGTCGAGGTCTCGAGCGTCATCCGGGCCTCGCCCGACAGTTTCCGGGTGGCCTGGTCCGAGCGGCATTATGAGAACGGCCAGCTCGCCCGCACCGAACGCTGGACCGCGATCCTGACCCTCGTGATCGATCCGCCGCGTACGGCGGACCGCCTACGCGCCAATCCCCTCGGCATCTACGTGAACGCGATCAACTGGTCGCGGGAGATGAGCCAATGACCCGACCGTTGCTTCCCGCCGTTCTCCTCGCCTCCACGCTCCTTGCCGGCTGCGCCAGCGACCGCCCGCCCGTGTTCGCCTATGACGACGCGGTGCCGCCCTTGCCGACACCGCCTGCCACGGCACCAGACGACCGACCGCGCCCGCTCCATGTCCCGCCTGCCTGGACCCCGAGCCGGGGCGGGGAGGCGGCGGCGACACCCGTTGCCCAGGTCGGCAATGCCAATGCAGCCGCCCGCGTCGAACCGCGGCAGGCAGGTTATTTCAACGCGATCCAGATCTACCCCTGGTCCGAGGGCGCGCTCTATCAGGTCTACGCCGCCCCGGGCCAGATCACGACCATCGCGCTCGAACCCGGCGAACGTCTCGCCGGCACAGGTCCCATTGCAGCGGGCGATACCGCGCGCTGGATCATCGGCGACACCGAAAGCGGCGCGGGCCGCGACACCCGCGTCCTCGTCCTCGTGAAACCGACGCGGCCAGATATCAGCACCAACCTCGTGATCTCGACCGACCGCCGCACCTACCTGATCGAGCTCAATGCCAGCGAAGAGACCTGGATGCCCGCCATCTCCTGGGCCTATCCGCGCGCGCCCGAGACACCACGCGTCGCGCCGTCCGCGCCGCGCATCCCGCCCGCGCATGCACGCAATCACCGCTACGGGCTGCAGGGCGACAACCCGCCCTTGCGGCCGGTTTCCGTCTTCGATGACGGGCGCCGGGTCTATGTCGTCTTCCCGCGCGGCATCGCCCAGGGCGAGATGCCGCCGCTCTTCGTGCTCGGGGCCGATGGCGAGCTGGAAATCGTCAACTCCCGCATCCACGGCAATGTGCTGATCGTTGACCGGCTCTTCGGCGCGGCAGAGCTGCGCCTCGGACGCGGTCCCCGGCAGGAGGTGGTCCGCATCCTGCGGATCGAACCCCAAACCGAGGCGACCATCGTGCGGCAGAACGCGGAGCGGGGGACATGAGCGAGACATCGACCGACACCGCCGCCGCCATGCGCCTGCGCGCCGATCCGCCGCGCGTCACGCGAATTTCACGCAAGGTGATCATCGGGCTTGGTGTCGTAGCGGGCCTTGGGATCGGTGCCGCGCTGATCTACGGGCTGCAACGTCCGGACCGGACCGCCGCCCCGGAAGAGCTGATCACCACGGACCGACGCCAGCCCGCAGATGGCCTCCGCAATCTGCCGGGCAGCTATGATGCCATTCCCCGTCTCGGTCCGCCTCTGCCGGGCGACCTCGGCGGCGGCATCCTCGACGCGCAGCAACGCGGCCAGCCCATCGCGGCTCCAAGTCTCGCGCCCCCGACAATGGACCCGGCGGAACAGCAACGCCTCGCGGAACTGGAAGCGGCGCGCGTGAGTAACCTTTTCTTCCAGACGCGGCCCGGAGCGCCCGCGTCCACCGGGTTCCAGTTGCCGGCCGCGGCTCCGGGGAGCGGTTTGGCCGCTACTCCGGAGATCGATCCACGTCAGGCCTTTCTGACAGCGCCGACCGACCGACGAACCTTCGCACCCGACCGCATCCAACCACCAGCGTCTCCGTACCTCCTGCAGGCCGGCTCCGTCATTCCGGCCGCGCTGATCACCGGCATTCGCTCCGACCTGCCAGGTCAGATCACCGCGCAGGTCACCCAGAACGTCTATGACAGCCCCACGGGCAGCCTGCTCCTGATCCCGCAGGGCACCCGCCTGATCGGCGCCTATGACGACAGCGTCACCGTCGGCCAGCGTCGCGTGCTGCTGGTCTGGACCCGGCTGATCTTCCCCGATGGACGCTCCCTTGTGCTGGAACGCCAGCCCGGCGCGGATGCCGCGGGCTATGCCGGTCTCGAGGACCGCGTCGACAATCACTGGGCCAGCATCCTGCGCGCGGCTGGGCTTTCGACCCTGCTCGCCGTCGGCGCGGAGCTGTCCCTCGATGAGGAAGACCGCCTCGCCCGCGCGCTCCGCGAAGGGGCCCTCGACACGATCAACGAGGCCGGCCAGCGGATCGTTCAACGCCAGCTGGAGGTTCCGCCAACCCTCACCATTCGCCCGGGCTTCCCCGTCCGTGTGATCGTCACGCGCGATCTCGTCTTCGCGCCACCCGGAGGCTGACATGACCAGGCTGAAACTCGGACCGATCCCGGATAACAAGCCTGTGAAACTGACCGTGGAACTGCCCGCAGAGCTGCATCGCGACCTGATCGCCTATGGGGAAATCCTCGGCCGGGAGGCGGCGCAGGGGCCGATTGAGCCCAAGTCGCTGGTGGTCCCCATGCTCGAGCGCTTCATCGCAACGGATCGCGGATTTGCGAAGGCGCGGCGCGCACCGCGCGGGACGACGAAGGCGCCATTGCGCCGTGGGGAGGCATGACTGGCACCATCCTTCTTATTGAATACGGTAATAACCCGTCTGGTTTTGGCAAGGCTGACGCCATTTTACCGATAAGGATAAGATGGCTTGAAATCCCGGACATCCGCGGGCATATTTATCGAAAAGGGTAAGTCATATCGCGATGACCATGGAGATCGAACCGAACCTGCTCACCGATGTCGGGCGACGCCTCCGGGCGCTGCGTGCGGATCAGGAGCTCACGCTCGAGCAGCTTGCCCGCCTCACCGGGATCAGCGCGCCCGCGTTGTCGCTGATCGAGACGGGCAAGCGCGATGCCCGGCTGACGACGCTGGCGAAGATCGCGGCGGCGCTTCGGGTGCCGATCAGGACCTTGGTGGAGGATCCCGCGGATGCCGCCAGCACCGGTGGCGACGCCCCCGCCGAAGGCTACGATCTCGGGGACTACCTGTGACGCGATCCGTGCCGGTCTGGTTCGATGCGCTGCACGTGGCCGAGGTCGAGGTGGCCTCGGATGGCGCGCTCTCGCTGCGCTACGCGGACCGCTGGCGGCAGACGAGGGGCGCGTTTCCGCTGTCGGTCACGATGCCTCTGCGCGCGGCCCCGTACACCTCCGAAATCATCTCGCCCTGGCTCGCGAACCTCTTGCCGGAAGAGGAACAACTCCGCAGCCTCACACGCTCCCTTGGCCTCGATCAGGCGGATGCGCTGGCCATGCTCGAACGGATCGGCGGCGATACGGCCGGCGCGCTTTCCTTCGGGCTGGCCTCCGACCGCAGCCGTTGGGGCTATCGCCCGCTCACCGATCTCTACGGCATCGACACCCCCGCCGCGGCGCTTGATCGCCATTTCGAGGATCTCGGCAGCCGACCGTTTCTCGTCGGGGAGGAGGGCGTGCGGCAATCGCTGGCCGGCGGCCAGAAGAAATCCGCGCTGGCGGTGCTCGATCCCGATGGCAGGCCGGTGCTGCGCTTGCCCGAACCGGGCGATGTCCTGGCCGTCCCCCTTCACGGCGCGCCCTCGACCCTGATCGTGAAGCCGGACAACCCCAACCTGCCCGGCATCACCGAGAACGAGGTCTGGTGCCTTCGGATGGCCGCGGCCCTGGGGCTGGAGGCCGCGCAGGCGACCGTCCTGCAAGCCGAGGGTCGCAGCGCGATCGCTGTCCTGCGCTATGATCGAAGGCTCGGTCGCCAGGGCCAGATGGTGCGCCTCCACCAGGAGGATTTCGCGCAGGCCAACGGCCTGCCCCCGGGCCGGAAATACGAGCGCGGCACGCTGCCCGGGCTCGATCTGAGAACCCTTCTGGAGACCGGGCGGCATGTCAGCGCGCGCGATGCGCTGGCCTTGCTCGATCAGGTCATCTTCAACATCCTCGTCGCGAACACCGACGCGCATGCAAAGAACTATTCGCTGATCCTGCCGCTTGCCGAGGCGCCCCGTCTCGCGCCCCTCTACGATGTCTCCTCGGTGCTGGCCTGGCCCCATGTGGTACAGGCTTTCGCCCAGAACATCGCGGGCAAGAAGCGTACGGCCTATAGCATCGCGGGCCGTCATTGGGAGGCGATTGCCAACGAGGTCGGCTATCGCCCGACCGATGTCCGGAACCGTGTGCAGGAGCTTGTCGATCGTCTGGTGGCCAACCGCGTAGATGTCACCGAAGAGGTCGCAGCCTTGCCGGGTGCAACGGCCGGATATGTTGCGCAGACTGCGGAGCTTGTCGAGGCCAATGCGCTCCGGATCGCCGGGCGCGTTTCTTGAGCTTCAGATATCGGAATTATAGAGGGTATTTCAGATAGATGTAACCTGAGTTGGCGGCACCACATGGGGCTGATTGGCGAACCTCCCATTGGGTCGACATTACGAGAACAAAAAGTTGCCCGACGACACCAACACCCACGTCTCCCGCTCCAGACAAGTCACGAGAGAAGTGCTTTACAAAAAGGTCTGGTCGACACCGATCAGCCACCTGGCAGCTGAGTACGGTGTCTCTGGTTCTTATCTCGCCCGGGTCTGCGCAGCTCTGGCTGTGCCTCGGCCTCCCACTGGCTATTGGCAGAAGAAGGCGGTCGGAAAGGCCTCTCCACGACCTCCACTTCCCCTTGCAAAGCCGGGCGATCAGCTTGTCTGGTCGGCGGACACGCCGCTTGCGCGTCCCGTGACGCCCGTCGTCAGATCTTCGGTGTCGTCACCTAATCGTGGCAGGCAACGCAAGGATGCCCGGCACCCGATCCTTCGTGGCGTCGAGCCGCACTACCGCAAGACGCGCAAGATCGACGACTACGAGTTTCTCCGTCCCTACAAGCTCCTTTTGCCGGACATCGTGACGTCCGAGGCGCAGCTGCCACGCGCGTTGGATCTCGCGAATGCACTCTACGATGCATTCGAGCGAAAAGGGTATCGCGTCACCTTCGCCCCGCCTGATCAACCATTGTTTCGGGCGCAGATCGAAGAGCGGGAGGTTCCTGAGAAGGATCGCAAATACGGACGCTACTCCTGCGGACGGATTTGGGCACCGCACCGCCTGACCGTCGCCTATATCGGCGAAGTTCCCATCGGTCTTGCGCTCTTCGAAATGTCCGAACGGGTCGCGCTCAGATACTTTAAAGGCAAGTATGTGCGCGACGACAGTGCGGTCGTGAAGGCCGCCAGGCCGCACCAATTGGTCCACTCATGGACGACCGAGAACGATGTGCCGTCCGGGCGCTTCCGGCTTGTCGCCTACGCACCGCGCCGGGACGTGGAGTGGTCGGCGATTTGGCAAGACACACCAAAGCGCGGCTTGTCGTCCATGTTTCCGCGGATCGTGAAGGAGCTGGAAGCCGTCGTGCCGGACCTGAAGTCCAAGACTGCAGAGGCCGAGGCGGCGGCGATCCGAAAGCAACGCGAATGGGAGGATCAGCAGGAACGCTGGAAGCGCGAAGAGGACCGACGCAACGCGGACAAGGCCCTTGCCCAAAGCCGCGAACAACTTTCCGAAGTGATCCGGAAATGGTCCGCCGCGATGTCGATCGAAAGCTTTTTTCGCGAGGCGGAAGAGCGGCTTGCCGGCGTCGATCCCGACAGGCGCCAGGCCTTGTCCTCTCGGCTTGATCTGGCGCGGTCCATGATCGGAACGCTCGATCCGCTGGAGTTTCTGGAACAGTGGGTCGCGCCGGATGAGCGTTACACGCGTCTCTATCAAGACGATTAAGTTTTTATTATATCAGATACTTGGCGAGCGTTTCTCATTTGTCATCTCTAGGGGTCCGAACCCGTTTGCTCCGAAGCCTGGCGGCATCTTATCGCCGCGCTGAACTTCTCTTGCGCTGCCTTGGATTCCGCGTCGTGACTTCCGCGATCCAGCTCCAGTCCTCGAACTTGTCGCCGGTTTGGCGCAGGTGGGTGTAGCGCTTGAGCGACGTCCAGGATCGGTGGCCGGAAACAGCCGCCGCGTGTGGAACGTTGTAGCCGATCTCGAACAGCCGCGAGACGCCTTCGTGCCTGAGGTCATGGAACCGCAGATCCTCGATCCCCAGAAACTGCGTTGCCCGTGTAAAGGCCGCGCTGATCGCATCGGTGGAGTAGGGGAAGATCTGGCTCGCGTGTTTTGGCATCGCCTCGATGATCTCCAGCGCCGGATCGGGCAGGTCGCACCAGACGTCGTTGCCCATCTTCTCGCCGGGGTTTTTCATGTCGCGCACAAGGACGCGTTTACCCTCCTTGTCGAGGTCCGCCCATTTGATGCGGGTGATCTCTTCCTGCCGACGTGTCGAGAAGATCGCAAAGGCGATGACGCGATGCATCGGGACGGAGGAGGGGCGGCGGATCGAGCGATCGAGGAAATGCGCCATCAACTGCTCGAGTTCGTCCAGCGTCGGCCGCCGGTCGCGGTGGCGGCTCTTCTGGGTCAGGCCCAGCTTCTTGGCGACGATCATCGCATTGCGCATCGCACGCTCATCCAGCGGATAGTTCCAGGCTGGACCGGCGACGGTGAAGACCGCGCTGAGATGTGACAGGTAGTTAGACACGGTTTGCGGCGAGACGCCGGTATTCAGCTTCTCCTTGGCGAAGCTCACGATGTCGGCGCTGTCGATCTGGGCACAGAGCTTGTTCGCGATGTCGAACTCCTTGATGCTTTTCAGCACCTGCGCCTTGGTCCGACCGATTGCCTTCGCGCTGTCTTCCACATATTTATCGATGGCGTCGCCGAGGGTCACTTCGCGGCGGCGTGTCTCTCCGATGGGCAGGTTTTCGAGGGCGCCGGGCTTGGCGAGGTCCTTCTCGCGCTTCTCGATCCAGGCCGCAGCGGTCGAGCGCAACTCGAAGGTGCGGTTCTCGCGCCATACGGTTTTCCCAGCCCACCGAACAGCGATCTGGGCGAGCCAAGCGGCAGAGCCGTCTTCGCGCTTTCGCTTGATGATGGTACCCATGGGGTTACAACATTTGGCCCAAGTTACAACATTTGTTGTAAATCTTACCCGAAATGGGCGCGATTTACAACAAATGAGACAGGAACCGGCTTGAAGACTGAGCGATAAATGGCTGATAAAAATAAAAAATCCAATAAATTCAATATGCCGGTTTTAACTGTCGCGCCGATGATGGACTGGACCGACCGTCACTGCCGGTATTTCCATCGCCAGATGAGCCGGCATGTGCTGCTGTATACCGAGATGGTGACCGCGCCGGCGCTGGTGCGGGGCGGGGCCCTGCATCTGCTGGATCACAGCGCCGAAGAGCATCCCGTTGCGCTGCAGCTGGGCGGCTCGGACCCGCGTGAACTGGCGCAGGCCGCGCGGCTCGGGGTTCAGGCGGGCTATGCCGAGATCAACCTCAATTGCGGCTGCCCGTCGGACCGGGTGCAGTCGGGCACCTTCGGGGCGGTGCTGATGCGCCAGCCCGGGCGTGTGGCCGACTGCGTGATGGCGATGCGCGACGTGGTGGATGTGGATGTCACAGTGAAGTGCCGCATCGGCGTCGATGATCAGGACCCGCGCGCGGTGCTGCCCGAGTTTCTGGCGCGGATCGTCGCGGCGGGGTGCGAGCGGGTGATCATCCATGCCCGCAAGGCCTGGCTGCAGGGGCTGAGCCCGAAGGAAAACCGCGACATCCCGCCGCTGGATTATCCGCTGGTGCAGGAGATGAAGCAGCTGTTTCCCAACCTGCATATCTCGATCAATGGCGGGATTGCCGATCTGGACACGGCGCGGCAGATGCTGGACCAGGGGATGGACGGGGTGATGATCGGCCGCGCCGCCTATCACCAGCCCTGGGATATTCTGGCCGGGGCCGACAGGCTGTATGGCGCGTCCCCGCGGCTGCAGACCCGGGCCGATGTCGTCGCGTCCATGCGCCCCTACATCGCGCGGCACCTGGCGCAGGGGGGGCGGCTGCACCAGATCACCCGGCACATGCTGGGGCTGTTCGCCGGGCAACCCGGCGCGCGGCACTGGCGGCGGGTGCTGTCGCAGGAGGCGGTGCGCGACGGGGCCGGGCCCGAGGTGATGGACCGCGCGCTGGATGCTGTCGACGCGGCGCAGGCGGCCTGAGCGATGCCCGACCCATCGGTGCTCTTGCCCCTGCTGGCGCTGCTTGCGGCGGCCGGGGCGTTCGCGGGCTTTCTGGCCGGGCTGCTGGGGGTCGGCGGCGGGATCGTGCATGTCCCGGCCTTCTTCTTTGTCTTCAGCACGCTGGGCCATTACGGGCCGCAGCTGATGCAGGTCTGCCTGGCCACCTCGCTGGCGGCCATCGTGGTGACCTCGGCGCGTTCGGTGATGGCGCATCACCGCCATGGCGCGGTGGACTGGAGCATCCTGCGGGGCTGGGCACCGGGCATCGCGCTGGGGGCGCTTCTGGGCGTTGCCGTCGCGGCGCGGCTGCGCTCGGAGGTGCTGGAGGTGATCTTTGGCGGCGTGGCCACGGGGATCGGACTGTATCTGGCGCTGGGCCGCGACAGCTGGCGGCTGGGCCCGGAGATGCCGCAAGGACCGCTGCGCTGGGGGCTGGCGCCGGGGATCGGCTTTCTGTCGGTGCTGCTGGGGATCGGCGGCGGCAGTCTCGGGGTGCCGGTGATGACGCTTTTCGGTGTGTCGGTGCACCGGGCGGTGGCCACGGCGGCGGGGTTCGGCGGGCTGATCGCGGTGCCTTCGGCGCTGGCCTTCCTGACGCTGGAGATCGCCGCCCCGCCGCCCGGCACGCTGGGGGCGGTGAACCTGCCCGCGCTGGCGGTGGCGGTGACGATGACGCTGCTGACCGCGCCGCTGGGCGCGCGTGCCGCACACGCGCTGCCGCCGCGCCGCTTGCGCCTTGTGTTTGCAGGCTTCATCGTGGTCGTGGCCCTCAACATGCTGAGACAGGCGCTATGGACCTGAGCCTTCTGGACAGGCGCGGCTGGATGATCCTGCCCGCCCGGCCCGCCACGCGCCTCTGGGCGGCGGCGGCGCATCGCTGCGGGCGGCAGGTGGTCGAGGATCCGGAGATGCGCGACGCCTGGCTGCACTGCGAAGGCACCTGGTTCGTGGGCGTCGACGCGCTGCCCAACGGGCCCGATGGCTCTGTGGACAACGTGCCGCTGGCGGGGGATGCCGCGGCCTGTCTGGCGGGTCTGGGGCCGCTGCACCGGGCGCAGCTTTCGGTCACCTATCCCGGCTATCCGCGCCCGCGCCGGGGCGAAAGCCCGGCGGCGTTCCGGTTTCGCCAGCGCCGTCATGCCGCCCATGTGGACGGCATCACCCCCGAAGGCCCCGACCGGCGCCGCGTGGTGACCGAACCGCATGCGCTCATCCTTGGCCTGCCGCTGACCGAGACCGCGCCCGGGGCCTGTCCGCTGATGGTGTGGGAGGGCAGCCACCACGTCATCGGCGCGGCCTTGCGGGCGGCCTTTGACGGCGTGCCCGCGGCGCAGCGCGCCGGGCTGGACGTGACCGACCCCTATCAGGCGGCGCGGCGGCACTGTTTCGAGACCTGCGCCGAGACGGCCCTGCACGCGCGTCCGGGCGAGGCGCTGCTGCTGCACCGCCATCTGCTGCACGGCATCGGCCCCTGGCAGGACGGGGCCGCCGCCCCGCCCGAGGGGCGCATGATCGCCTATTTCCGCCCGCTGCATCCCGAGGGGCTGGACGGCTGGCTGGCACCCGGGCTCTGAGTCGCGAATCGGGTGCTGCGCCGGCAGCAGGACTTTGGCGTCTGGCAAGCGTTTTGGTTAACCCGCGCGGAAAACGGGGCCAATCGACCCGCAGGACGGGCATTGTTTCGCCACGTGCCCGCGCGACTGCCCAAATCGGGAATTTCTTTGTCCGAACGGGGGGCTGGTGTATTCGTTAACGGACGCTAACCAGTACCAGAGTCTGAAGGGGTCCCCATAATGGTTTTGCTGCTTACGCTTTTTCCGCTGCTGCTGATCGGCACGCTGATCGATTTCAGCTCTGACGATGACGACGGCACCGTGACGATCGACACGCCCGATCCGGTGACCGGTGCGGCCACCGAGGGCGACGATTCCATCGAGTTCGGCTCGGGCAATGACGATGTCGACGGGCTGGGCGGCGATGACGGTCTGTTCGGGCGCGAGGGCGACGACACGCTGCGCGGCGGCGAGGGCGACGACCTTGTGGATGGCGGTGCCGGCATGGATTCGCTGTTCGGCGATGCCGGGGACGACGTGATCGGCGGCCGCGAAGGCGACGACACCCTGAACGGCGGCGATGGCAACGACCGGCTTTACGGCGACGAAGGCGACGATCTGGTGCTGGGCCGCTTTGGCGACGACACCGCCAGCGGCCAGGACGGCGACGACACCGTCAAGGGCGGTTCCGGCGACGATCTGCTGAATGGCGGGCAGGGCGACGATCTCTTGCGCGGCGGCGATGACGCAGACACGCTGAATGGCGGTGCCAATGACGACACGCTGCTGGGCGAAGAGGGGGATGACACGCTGAACGGCGAAGAGGGCGATGACAGCCTGGATGGCGGGCGGATGCAGGATGTGCTGGAAGGCGGCGCGGGCAATGACACGCTCTTTGGCGGCAACGGGCAGGACACGCTCTTTGGCGATGCCGGGGACGATCTGCTGGACGGCGGCGAGGGCACTGATGCGCTGGACGGCGGGGCCGGAGACGACACGCTTGTGAACGGCGACACGATGACCGGCGGCGCGGGCGAGGACGTGCTCGGCATCGCCGGGGCGTCGGAAGCGTCCGGCGGGGCCGACAGCGACGAGTTTGTCTTTGTCTACGATCCCGGTGCCGAAGACGCCGCCGTGCGCACCGAGATCACCGATTTCGACAGCTCTGCCGAGACCGGCGACATCCTGATCATCGAACTGCCCGCCGATGTGACCGCCACGCTGGAGGTCACCACCGAAGGCGAGGACGCGCTGGTCAACCTGGTGGTGGGCGAGACCACGGTGCCGGTGGCAACCATCACCGGCGGAGCGGACGACTTCACCGCCGACAACGTGGTGCTGGTGCAGCCCGACGCGCCGCCCGTGGCCGCCTGACGCGACCGTCCTGTCGGACAGGACAGACGACGCCGCCCCCGGTCGGGGGCGGCGTCCTGGTTCTTGGTCCGTGCAACGGGTCCGCCGGGCGCGTTTTCTTTCAAAGAAAACGCCGCCTGGCCCCGCCGTGGCTCTCTGTCCAGGGGGTTACGCCTGGCCCCGGGCAAGGCGGGCGGCGCGCCCGCCGCGGCGTTGGGCGATCATCGGGCGCCGCGCCTCGAGCCCGGCCATGATCTGACGCCGCTCCTCGGCGCTCATCCGCGACCAGCGCGCGATCTCGTCGATCGAGCGCAGGCAACCGGTGCACAGCCGCGCCTCGGGATGGACCACGCAGATCCTGACGCAGGGGCTTTCGATCTCGTTGCGTTTCCAGATATCGTCGCTCATTCCCGTCCCTCGGATCACAGCAGGCGCAGCCGGTCCAGCGCGCCCTGCAGAATATAGGCCGCGGCGACGTGGTCGATCACCTCGGCACGACGTTTCCGTGTCGTATCCGCCTCCAGCAGCGCCTTTTCCGCCGCCACGGTGGACAGGCGCTCGTCCCAGAAGGTGATGGGCCCCTCCCATTGCGCGGCAAAATTGCGCGCGAAGGCGCGGGTGGACTGGCAGCGCGGTCCTTCGGACCCGTCCATGTTGCGCGGCAGCCCCAGCACCAGCCCGCCGATCTCGCGGGCGTCCAGCAGCGCGCAAAGCCGGGCTGCGTCTTCGGTGAACTTCTTGCGCCGGATCGTCTCCAGCGGCGTGGCGACGCTGCGCATCCGGTCCGACACCGCGACCCCGATCGTCTTGGTTCCAAGGTCGAGCCCGGCCACGGCCCGCATCGGCAACAGATCCTTGGCGAAGCCGGTGATCGCTTCGTGGATCATGGCCGGCCTGCCCGGAACACGAGGGGCAGGGGGGGACGACATCCCCTTCCCGAAAGGCGGCTTGCCCCCCAGCCGGGCACCGCGGACAGAGACGGACGGATCAGTTTGCCACCCCCGCCGCTTCCGCCGCGGCGCGGATCTGCGCCAGCGCATCCGGCGCAGCGGCGAACACGGTCTGCGCCTCGGCCCAGATCGCTGCGGCCTGTGTGGTATCGCCCAGCACCCCCAGCGCATTGATCAGCCGCGCCCAATCCTGCGGCGGGCCGCCTTCATTGGCCAGGCGGTCGGACAGCCCGCGCACCATCCCACGGATCATCTCCGCGCGCTCTTCGGGCGTCATGTCCTGCGCCGCCGCGACATCCGCCGCGCTGGGGCCGCGCGGCGCCGGGGCCTCGGGCAGCTGGTAATCCGACACCCCGGCGCGCCAGGCCATCTCGGCGATCTGCTCGCGGATCGGCGGCATCCAGGGCGCATCTGCCGGGCTTTCGCGCAACAGACGGTCCCACATGCGGAAGGCGATGTCGGGCCGCCCCGTCTGCGCCATCATCAGCCCGCCGTAATAGCGCGCCACCCCGTTGGCGGGGTCGCGCGCCAGCGCCGCTTCCAGCGCCGCCTGCGCCTCGGGCGAGACATAGCCGCCGGCGGCCAGCACCATCATGTCCGCCAGATCGGCATATTCCCTGGCCGAGGCGCCGTCGCCCTTCAGTTCGACAATGCGCGCCTGCGCCGCCCAGGCCGCCGCGTAATTGCCCAAAGCCGCCTCCGAGCGTGCCAGAAGCGCCAGCCCGCGCAGATCGTCGGGCCGTTCCGCCAGCGTCCCGCGCAGCCGGGTGACCAGATCGAGATATTCCTCCGGCACGTCCAGCGGCGGCGTGGGTGGCACCGTCGCCTCGGCCTCGGCCTGCGCGGGCCGGTCGGTCAGCGCGGCGGCGGCATTGGCAATCCGCATCTGGCGCGGCAGATCGCCGTAGCCCGGCGCGCCCAGCTGGGCATAAAGCCCGTAGCCGCCGCCCAGAAGCACCGCCGCGATCAGCCCCGCCACCGCCGCGCCGGCCTGTCCGCGCGTGCCCGTGTCGGCCCCCGCGGCGCGGGCCTTGGCATCCGCCGCCAGGATGCGGCGCGACACTTCGGTGCGCAGACGCTCTGCCTCGTCTTCGGGGATGATGCCGCGCGCCAGGTCGCGGTCGATCTCCTTCAATTGCGCGCGGTAGACCTCGATGTCGAACGCCTCGGCCGGGCCGCCGTCGCGCCGTCCGCGCAGCAAGGCCAGCGCCAGCATCGCCGCCACAACCAGCGCAAGCCCCGCCGTCAGAGTGTAGAATAGCACCATTTCTGCCCCCTTCGTCACCGCCCTGATCTATAGCCGCGGCGGGGCGGAAAAAAGGGCAAATGGCCCGGTGCGGCCTCCATGTCGCAACTGCGCGGCATTGTGACGGTTGCGGTCGGCGCGGGTCCCGGCACAAGAGGCATGTCATCCGTCAGACGCATGCCGCGGGATTCGACGCCCCAGGAGAGGCCCATGAAACGTTACTCCGCCTTTGCCATCGCCCGCGAGGCCCTGCGCGACCACCAGGGGTGGGAGCGCGCCTGGCGACGCGCGCAGCCGAAGAAACGCTACGACGTGATCATCGTGGGCGCGGGTGGGCACGGGCTCGCCACCGCCTATTACCTCGGCAAGAATTTCGGCATCCGCAACGTGGCGGTGCTGGAAAAGGGCTGGTTGGGCGGCGGCAACACCGGGCGCAATACCACGATCATCCGCTCGAACTACCTGCAGGATCCCTCGGCCGCGATCTACGAAAAGGCGCGCTCGCTCTACGAAACGCTCAGCCAGGACCTGAACTACAACATCATGTTCTCCCCCCGCGGCGTGATGATGCTGGCCCAGACCGAACACGAGGTGCGCGGCTACCTGCGCACGGCGCATGCCAATGCGCTGCAGGGCGTGAAGACCGAATTCATCTCGCCCGCCCGGGTGAAAGAGATCGTGCCGATCATCAACCTCGCCGGTCCCCGTTACCCCGTGCTGGGCGCGCTCTGGCAGGAACGCGCCGGCACCGCGCGCCACGACGCGGTGGCCTGGGGCTATGCGCGGGCCTGTTCCGACATGGGCATGGACATCATCCAGCAATGCGAGGTCACGGGCGTCACCCAGTCGGGCGGCCGCGTCACCGGCGTGACCACCACCAGGGGCGACATCGCCTGCGAGAAGCTGGGCATCGTCGTGGCCGGGCATTCCGGCGTGCTGGCCGACATGGCAGGCTTCCGCCTGCCCATCGAATCCGTCGCCCTGCAGGCGCTGGTCTCCGAACCGATCAAGCCGATCATGGATTGCGTCGTCATGGCCAACACCGTGCACGGCTACATGAGCCAGTCCGACAAGGGCGAGATGGTGATCGGCGGCGGCGCGGACGGCTACAACAACTACACCCAGCGCGGTTCGTTCCACCATGTGGAGGAAACCGTGCGCGCGCTGATCGAAACCTTCCCGATGCTCTCGCGCCTCAAGATGCTGCGCTGGTGGGGCGGGATCGTGGACATGACGGGCGACCGCTCACCCATCCTGTCGAAGACGCCTTTGGAGGGATGTTTCATCAATTGCGGCTGGGGCACGGGGGGCTTCAAGGCGATCCCCGGCTCGGGCTGGGGGATGGCGGAGTTGATGGCGAAAGGGTCCTCGCCGCTGACGGAAGAATTCTCCATGTGGCGCTTCCGCGAGGGGAAGTTCATTGATGAAAGCGTGGCGGCGGGGGTGGCGCATTGACACGCGATCCTTTCACAGGTTTTGAAACGGCTTCGCTCTTGTCAGATGACTCGGTTCTTCGGCTGATTTTTCTGGAGAGAACTATGGAGCGTTCGCTTAAATCGATCAGGTCTTATCCGGACGAGCGCGACGTATACTTGAGTGTTCTTGAAGACAATTGTGATGGCGATGACTTGCACCAATGCAAGGAAGAACATCTTTCTTCCAAGCAGATACAGGCCGAAATGATGGAACAAGTCGCATTGCGAACTGCGGTTCTAAGTTTTTTTGCGGCAGTTGAATATGCGTTCGCAAAGAAGATGTTTCTGTATGAGGCTATTCTCAAAGGCGGCCCTTTGGTTGCTCCCACTTCGAAATTTAAGGGCTTCCGGCAACTCAAGAAAAGGTTGGAGGAGCAGCGTCTCGCAGTGGAGATAACCGACAGCAACGATTGGAAAGACCTCTGTAACGTTCAAGGGCTTCGAGACTGTTTCGCGCACCGTGGCGGCATTCTGCTCAAGGGAAACGAAGATGATTGGTCGCTACAAGACAAGTTTGCTGAAAGCTTCGGTGTAGCCTTCGAGCCGCTGGGGTCGGATGACGTTGTTATTGTACGCTTGAGGGATTCTGCCGTGCGCCATTTTTTCACGCTGGGAAAATGGTTTATCCGGACGTTAGGGCAGTGCTTAGAAAGAAAGATCCCCGCATGCTAACTCTCCAATGCCCCTATTGCGGCGTTCAGGCCGAGGAAACCGAACTCCACGCCGGTGGTGAGGCCCACCTCACCCGCTTTGGCCCCGGGTCCAGCGACGACGACTTCGAGCAGTACCTCTTTCTGCGCGAAAACCCCAAGGGCGTGCACTTCGAGCGCTGGCGCCATGTGAACGGTTGCGGCAAGTGGTTCCACGCCGCGCGCTGCACGCAAACCCTCGAGGTCTTCGGCACCTACAGCGCCCAGACCACCCGCCCGCCGCAGGACCTGCTCGACACCATCTCGGAAAAGCGTCCCGGCTGGCGCTGGCGGGACAATTTCGAGACCGCCTGATGCTTCTTCTTGGTCCAAATACCCCCGTCACGCCGCACGCCGCAGGCAGAACGCCCGGCAAGCGCGCCACCGATGCCACCCGCGCTCCCTCCCCCTGCCAGGGGGAGGGCCGGGGAGGGGGCGTCCCCACATCCCGAAAGGCCCGTACATGAGCACCCGTCTCGCCACCGGCGGCCGCCATCTCTCCCGCGGCCGGACCGTCAGCTTCACCTTCAACGGCAAGCGCTTCACCGGCCATCCCGGCGACACGCTGGCCTCGGCGTTGCTGGCCAACGGCCAGACGCTGGTGGGGCGCAGCTTCAAGTATCACCGCCCGCGCGGCATCGTGGCCTCGGGCGCGGAAGAGCCCAACGCGCTGGTCAATCTGGGCCAGGGCCACAGCCACGAGCCCAACCAGCGCGCCACGACGACCGAACTCTTCGACGGCCTCACCGCCACCACCCAGAACCACTGGCCCAGCCTCGAATTCGACGTGGGCGCGGTGAACACGGCGCTCGCCAGGTTCCTGCCCGCGGGCTTCTACTACAAGATGTTCATCCATCCGCGCCCGCTCTGGAAACACGTGTACGAGCCCTTCATCCGGCAATCCGCCGGGCTGGGCCGCGCGCCCGATCCCGAAACCCGCGACCCCGACACCTACGAGCATTTCTATGCCTTCGTTGACGTGCTGGTGATCGGCGGCGGCGTGGCCGGGCTGCAGGCGGCGCTGGCAGCGGGCCGCGCCGGGGCGCGCGTCCTGCTGCTGGAGCAGACCGCCTTCTGGGGCGGCCGCGCGCCGGTGGATGGCGGCGAGATCGACGGCAAGGCCGCGCAGGACTGGGTCACCGACACGCTGAGAGACCTCGAAGCCCTGCCCAATGTCCACCTGCGCGCGCGCTGCATGGGGGCAGGGGTCTACGATCACGGCTACGTGCTGGGCTACGAAAGGCTGACCGATCACGCGCCGGAAACGGACGGGCCGCGCCACCGCCTGTGGCGCATCCGCGCGCGGCAGGTGATCACCGCCACCGGGGCCATCGAACGCCCGCTGGCCTTTGCCGGCAACGACATTCCCGGCGTGATGCTGGCCTCGGCGGTGCGCGACTATGTCGTCAACCACGCGGTCAGCCCCGGCGACCGCACGGTGATCGCGACCAACAACGACGACGCCTACCGCACCGCGCTGGTGCTGAAACAGGCGGGTCTTGACGTGCCCGCCATCATCGACGCGCGCCCCGCGGGCGGCGGCCCGCTGATGGATCAGGCCAGGGCGCTTGGCATAAGGGTGGAAACCGGCCGCGGCATCGCCAAGGTCAAGGGCACCCGCAGCGTGACCGGCGTCGTGATGTGCGCCCAGGCGGGCGAAGGCGCGATGCTGGACGAGATCGCCTGCGACGCGGTCGCCATGTCGGGCGGCTGGTCGCCGGTGGTGCACCTGTGGTCGCATTGCGGCGGCAAGCTGGTCTGGGATGACAGCCAGGCCTTCTTCCGCCCCGATCCCGCGCGGGCACCGATCAACCATGACGGCACGCCCTTTGTGGCCGTGGCGGGCACGGCCAATGGCCACCTGACGCTGGCCGCCGCCCTGGAAGACGCCCATGCCACCGGGCAGGCCGCCGCCCGCGCCACCGGGGCCGACGGCGACACCGGCCCCGCCCCGGACGCCGCGCGCGTGCCCGAGGCGCAGATGGAGCCGGTCTGGCTGATGCCGCAAGGCGCGCGGCAGGACCTGCGCGCCAAGGCCTGGCTCGACTACCAGAACGACGTCAAGGTGACCGACGTGCAGCTGGCCGCCCGCGAAGGGTACGAATCGGTCGAGCACACCAAGCGCTACACCACGCTGGGCATGGCCACGGATCAGGGGAAGCTGAGCAATATCAACGGCCTCGCCATCCTGTCCCGGGCATTGGGCGAAGAGATCCCGCAGGTGGGCACCACCACCTTCCGCCCGCCCTACACGCCGATCTCCATGGGGGCCATCGCGGGCGAGGCCCGCGGCCCGGTGTTCCAGCCGCTGCGCCGCACCCCGCTGCATGACTGGCACGAGGCGAACGGCGCGCATTGGGAACCGGTGGGCCATTGGCGCCGCCCCTATTGCTTCCGCAAGAACGGCGAAAGCGTCGAGCAGGCCGTGCATCGCGAGGTCCGGGCGACCCGCGACAGCCTCGGGCTGCTGGATGCGTCCACGCTGGGCAAGATCCTCGTCAAGGGCCCGGATGCGGGCCGCTTCCTCGACATGCTCTACACCAACATGATGTCCACGTTGAAGCCGGGCCGCTGCCGCTATGGCCTGATGTGTTCCGAGAACGGCTTTCTCAGCGACGATGGCGTGGTGGCGCGGATCGACGAGGACACGTTCCTCTGCCACACCACCACCGGCGGCGCGGATCGCATCCATGCCCACATGGAGGAATGGCTGCAGACCGAATGGTGGGACTGGCAGGTCTACACCGCCAACGTGACCGAGCAATACGCCCAGATCGCCGTGGTCGGCCCGAACGCGCGGAACGTTCTGGAAAAGCTGGGCGGCATGGATGTCTCGAAAGAGGCGCTGCCCTTCATGGCCTGGGCCGACGGCACGCTGGGCGGCTTTCCGGTCAGGGCCTATCGCATCAGCTTCAGCGGCGAACTCAGCTATGAAATCGCCGTGCCCGCAAGCCTGGGTCGCGCGTTCTGGGACAGGCTGCTGGCGGCAGGGGCCGAGTGGAACGCCACACCCTACGGCACCGAGGCGCTGCACATCATGCGCGCCGAAAAGGGCTTCATCATGATCGGGGACGAGACCGACGGCACGGTGATCCCGCAGGATCTGGGGCTGGACTGGGCGATCTCGAAGAAAAAGGACGACTATCTGGGCAAGCGCGCCCAGGCCCGCAGTCACATGACCGATCCGGAACGGTGGAAGCTGGTGGGGCTGGAAACGCTTGACGGATCCGTCCTGCCCGACGGCGCCTATGCGGTGGCCGACGGCACCAACGCCAACGGCCAGCGCAACACCCAGGGCCGCGTGACCTCTACCTACCACTCGCCCACGCTGGGCAAGGGGATCGCCATGGGGCTGGTCCTGCACGGGCCCGACCGCATGGGCGAGGTGATCCGCTTCGCCCGCGATGACGGCGAAACCATGGTCGAGGCGCGCATCGTCAGCCCGGTCTTCTACGATCCGGAAGGGGAGAAGCAGAATGTCTGAACCTGTCCTGCCACTGGGCGGCGCGTCCTTTGACGGCCTCGTGCGGATCCGCGAAGCGGGTCCGCAGGGCATGATCACCCTGCGCGGCGATCTGTCCTCGACGGCGCTCAAGGCAGCCGCCACCGGCATCGCCGCGGTGGATTTCCCGGCGCAGCGCCAGGCCAACTGCGTGGGTGAACGGGGCCTTCTGTGGATGTCGCCGGACGAATTGCTGGTGCTCTGCCCCCATGCGCAGGCCGATGCGGCAGTGGCGCAGATGACCGCAACGCTGGGAGAGGCGCATGCGTTGGTGGTCAACGTGTCCGACGCGCGCGCCGTGTTCCGTCTTGAGGGCACGGATGTGCGCGAAGTGCTGGCCAAGCTGGCCCCGGTCGATCTTGCCCCCGACCGTCTTGCCCCGGGCGAGTTGCGCCGCACCCGGCTGGCCCAGGTCGCCGCGGCCTTCTGGCTGCGCGAGGAAGGCGTGGCCGAAGTGATCTGCTTCCGCTCGGTCGCGCGGTACGTGTTCGACCTGCTCAGCGTCGCCGCGGCGCCGGGCAGCCGGGTCGGTTGTTTCGCGCACGGCCAGGGCCGCCCTTGACGTTGCCCGCCACACGCGACAGGTATGGCGGGACGGATTGCCACACAAACACGAGGGGGATGACCCATGGCCTTCGAACTTCCCGATCTGCCTTACGCCCACGACGCGCTGGCGTCCAAGGGGATGAGCCAGGAGACGCTGGAATACCATCACGACATCCACCACAAGGCTTATGTCGACAACGGCAACAAGCTGATCGCCGGCACCGAGTGGGAGGGCAAGACGCTCGAAGAGATCGTCAAGGGCACCTATGACGCGGGCGCCGTGGCGCAGAACGGCATCTTCAACAATGCCTCGCAGCACTGGAACCACATGCAGTTCTGGGAAATGATGGGCCCCGGTACCAACGACATGCCGGGCGAGCTTGAAGCGGCCCTGAAAGAGGCGTTCGGCACCGTCGACGAGTTCAAGACGCAGTTCTCGGCCGCCGGTGCGGGCCAGTTCGGTTCGGGCTGGTGCTGGCTGGTCAAGGATGCCGATGGCAGCCTCAAGATCACCAAGACCGAAAACGGCGTGAACCCGCTGTGCTTTGGCCAGACCGCGCTGCTGGGCTGCGACGTGTGGGAGCATTCCTACTACATCGACTTCCGCAACAAGCGCCCGGCCTACCTGGCCAACTTCCTCGACAACCTGGTGAACTGGGAAAACGTCGCGTCGCGGATGTGATCCGTTGACCCGACGCGGGTTTCTCAAGGGCCTGCTGGCAGCGATGCTGGCAGGCCTTTTGTCTGCGCTCTATGCGTTTTGAACCGGGCCCGCGCTTTGTTTGCACGTGCAAACGTGCCCGATCCGGCGCGCGGGGCATCCGCCACCCCAGTTCTGGCGGGGCGGGAGGTGCCATGGGGGGCGAGGTGCCAGGCAATACCGCTTGGGCACAGGCCTCGTCTCGCCAGCGCGGGGTCATTGTTCGAACTTGTCCGGCGCGGCGCTGGTGGCCGAGATCACTATTTTCGGGACCGCCGCCTGAACGCGACGCAAGGTGTTTCGCCGCGCCACGAAACACCGCGCATCGCGCGATGCGTTGGAATCTTTCACTTCAGACTGCGACTAGGGATTCAGCTTCCCCGTTTTCTGCGCTAAGCCCGGTGTCAGGAGGACAACGGCATGGAGACGCGGCGCGGCATTCTGGCGATGATCGCCGCCTGCACGATCTGGGGGTTGTCGCCGCTGTATTACCGGCTGCTGCACGATGTGCCGGCGGTCGAGGTGCTGGCGCATCGTACCTTCTGGTCCTTCGTGACCTTTGCCGGGCTGGTGGCGCTGCAGGGGCGGCTGGGGGCTTTGCGCGGCGCCCTGGCGACGCCTCGGGCGGTGGCGCTGGTGGCGCTTTGCGCGCTGATGATTTCGGCCAACTGGTTCCTGTTCATCCTGTCGGTGCAGGTCGGACGCGCCACCGAGGCGGCCCTGGGCTACTACATCTTTCCGCTGGTCGCGGTGCTGATCGGCGTGGCGGTCTATCGCGAGCGGTTGTCGTCGCTGCAATGGGCGGCGGTGGCGCTGGCGGCGGCGGGGGTCGGGGTGCTGACCCTGGGCACCGGGGCCGCGCCCTGGATTTCGCTGGTGCTGGCGGTCACCTTCGGCATCTACGGTCTGCTCAAGAAGCGCACGACAACCGGCCCGCTGGTGTCGGTCACTGCCGAAGTCGTGCTGCTGACGCCGCTGGCGCTGCTCTGGCTGATCTGGTGGCACGCGTCCGGGCGCGGTGTCTTTGGTCAGGACATGCAGGTCACCGCGCTGCTGGCCGGATCCGGCGTGCTGACGGCGTTGCCGCTGATCCTGTTCTCGCGCGCGGCGCGGGCGGTGCCCATGGCGACGGTGGGGCTGCTGCAATACCTCAACCCCACGCTGCAATTCCTGTGCGCCACCCTTGTTCTGGCCGAGCCGTTCACGCCCGTGCACGCCGCCACGTTCGGGCTGATCTGGCTGGCTCTGGCGCTTTACAGCGCGTCCGGGCTGGCTCAGGGCAGGGCGCGGCGCAGGATGGCCATGACCTCGGCCGCCGAGGCCCCGCTGTCGACAAAGTCCAGCAGCGAGGCGTCGGCAAAGCCCTGATCCACCACGTGCCGCAGCAGGGCCTGTAGCGGGGCCCAGTAGCCTCCGGCATCCAGCAGGACGATGGGTTTGGCGTGCAGGCCCAGCTGCCGCCAGGTGAGCACCTCGAAAAACTCGTCCAGCGATCCCGCGCCGCCGGGCATCACCACGATGGCATCGGCGTTCATCACCATGACCTTCTTGCGTTCATGCATGGTTTCGGTGACGACAAACCGGGTCAGATCTGTCTTGCCCACCTCGCGCGCCAGCAGATGCGTGGGAATGACGCCGAAAGTCTCCCCTCCCGCCTCCTGCGCCGCGCGTGCGACAATGCCCATAAGCCCGACATCCCCGGCCCCGTAGACCAGCCGCCACCCGGCCCCCGCCAGCGCCGCGCCAAGCGCCGCGGCAGCATCGGACCAGGCCGGATCGTTGCCGGGGCGCGACCCGCAATACACACATACGGATTTGGGCGGCATGCTGGCGCTCCGGCGGTTGCAAAAGGTATTTTGACCCGTGATAACCTGCCTGATATACACGCTCAACTGTGCTGATGGGGGGTCAAGGCGCGGTGGTTCGGGCGATAGCTGCTACAGGACGCGATGAGCAAGTTTGCACTCATAGGCGCAATTTCCGGCGTGGGCGCTGCGGGCGCGATGACCGCGGCGGTGATGACGGGCGCCATCGACATGGATGCGCTGATGGGACGGGCCCCCGATCCCGCGGCGCAAAGCGTGCCCGCCGAGGCACCGGCTGAGCCTGAGGACAAACCGGTTGCCGCGCTGGCCGAGCCGGAGCCCGAGGCGGCACCGCCCGGGCCCGAGGCCCCGGTCTTTACGCTGGTGCGCGCCGAAACCGACGGTCTGACGCTTGTGGCGGGCCGTGCGGCACCGGGATCGACCGTGACGGTGCAGGTGGACGGGGCCGAGGCCGCCCGGACGCAGGCCGGTGGCGACGGGCAGTTTGCCGCCTTCCTCGACCTGCCGCCGTCGGCAGAGCCACGGATTCTGACGCTTGTGATGGAGATCGCAGGCGCGCAGGTCGCCTCGGAGGGCGAGGTGATCCTGGCACCCGTGCCGGTTGTCGCCGAGGCGCCCCCGGAGGTGGCCGAAGACGTGGCCGCGCTGGAGGCGGGGCAAAGGCAGGATCCCGCACCGCCGCGCCCCGAACGCCTCGCCGATCCGGCACCGACGGCGGCGGATCCGGCCGGGCCACCGGTGGCAGAGGCCGTGCCGGGCGATTCGTCCGATCTGGATACCGCCAGCGCCGACCGGCCTCTGGCCGCGCAGGAGACCGACGATCCGCAGGCTCCCGCCGTGCAGGACGCGCCCCAGGTGGCCGATCGCTCCGGGGATGGCGAGATTGCCACGGCTGCCGCGCCGTCGCGCGCCGATGGGCCCGAACGGCTTGCCGTTGCCGAGGCGCAGACCGAAAGCGCCGCGCGCCCTGAGGCGGAGCTGGCGCTGGTCGATCCGGTTGCCCCCGGCGATGCCGAGGCGGCACCCGATGTCGCGGCGGCAGGTGCCGGGGATGCCCGGATCGCGCTTGGCGATCCGGCCCGTGCGGCGGATCCCGCCTTGCCGTCCGAAACCGACCCGGACACTGCCAGCGCCGCGCGGCCCGATCCGGGGACGGACGTGCCGATCCCGAACGGGCCAGCGCCCGGGAACAGCCCCTCCCTTGCGGCCTTGGCGGAGGGCGGCGTGCCGGTGGCACGCCGGTCCGAGGCGCTGCCCGATGCGGTGGCGCCCGGGGCCTCGGCCGCCGTGGATGCCCGCCCGGCGGACCTGCCGCAGATTGCCGGGGTGGCTCCGGACCCGGTCGACCCGGTTGCCCCGGCAGAGGCACCCGCCCTGGCCGAGACACGTGCGCAGGACGGGTCCGTGCGGCGCGGCGATGCGTTGGCGCTGGCGACGCAGGGGCCCGCCCCGCAGGCCGCCCGGGCCGACACCGGGTTGCCCGCAAAGCCGCGCATTGACGCGGCTGATCTGGGCGCGCGCGGGCTGGACGCCGACGGACCGGCCCCGGCCGAGGCGGTGGGCCCCGGCGCGGACGAGCCCAGCCCCGGGACGGGCGCCGTGATGCGCGTGGCAGAGCCCGCGCCGGCCGAGGCCGCGCCCGATCCCGTCGAACCCGGCCCCGATCTGCTGGCCGCGGCCCCCGATGCGCCGGCCCCCGGGGCCGAGGCCGCGGCACCACGTCTGGCTGGCACCGCATTGCAGGATCAGGCCGTGCCGGCCCGCGGCACCGATCCGGCGAGGCCCGAAGCCGAACCGGTCGTCGCCGCCCTGGCCGCCGATACCGGCCCGACCCCGGCCCCGGTACTGGACGCCGCCGATCCGGTGCGCCCCGGCGCGCCCGGGGCCGCGGACGGCCCGGCCATGGCCCTGGCCTCTGCCGACCCGTCGCTGTCGGCGCGGCGCGACACGCTGGCCCGCGCCGCCGATGCGCCGCCTGCCGAAACCCTGCCGCCCGCGGTTTTGCTGAACGCGCCGCAGGGCGTGGAGGTGCTGCAGACCGCGCCGCTGGCCCCGGGCGAGGTGGCGCTGGATTCCATCAGCTACGACGCCGCGGGCGAGGTGCTGCTGTCGGGCCGCGGCGAGGACACCGCCTATGTGCGCATCTATCTCGACAACGCCCCCGTCACCACCTCGCGCATCCGCGAGGACGGCCGCTGGCGGGTGGAACTGCCGCAGGTGGACACCGGCACCTATACGCTGCGGGTGGATCAGCTGGACGCCGGCGGGTCGGTGATCTCGCGCGTCGAAAGCCCGTTCCTGCGCGAGGATCCGGCGCTGCTGGAGGCCTATGCCCGCGGCGAAGGCCCGATCAAGACGGTCATCGTGCAGCCTGGCAACACGCTCTGGGGCATCTCGCGGGAACGTTATGGCCGCGGGATGGCCTATGTCGAGGTGTTCGAGGCCAATCGCGACCGCATCCGCAACCCCGACCTGATCTATCCCGGCCAGATCTTCGACCTGCCCGAGGATGCCGTGGTGGCGACGGAGTGACCCTCCGCCCCTGACAGCCGCTTGACCGGCGCACGTCGCTTGCATGGCTGCGCGCGACCGGGGCCCGCCTTGCGCGGGCACTGGCACAGCGTTGCGGATCGGGCTATGTCGCCGGCAGACAAGAAGGACAACCGATGCCGACAGACCTGAGCGATCGCGATATTGCCCGCGCCGAGCGCCAATCCGGCTGGCGCACCGTGCGTCGCGTGTGGCCTTATCTGTGGCCCGAGGGGCAGGTCTGGGTGAAACGCCGCGTGGTGATCGCGCTGGCCTTCCTGCTGGCCTCCAAGCTGATCGCGGTGGGCACGCCGATCCTCTACAAGCGCGCGGTCGACAGCCTGTCGGGCGAGGTGCCGGACCTGATGCTGGGCGCGGTGGGCCTGACCGTCGCCTACGGCATGGCTCGGCTGATGAGCGTGGGCTTCCAGCAATTGCGCGACGCGGTGTTCGCCAAGGTCGGCCAGCGCGCGCTGCGCGCGCTGGCGCTGGAGACCTTCACCCATATCCACCGCCTGTCCATGCGCTATCACATCACCCGCAAGACCGGCGGGCTGAGCCGGATCATCGAGCGCGGCGTGAAGGGTGTGGAATTCCTGCTGCGCTTCCTGCTGTTCTCCATCGGGCCGCTGATGCTGGAACTGCTGATGATCGCGGTGGTGCTCTTCGTGCTGTTCGATGCCTGGTACCTGGCGGTCGTGGCGGGGGTCATCGCGCTCTATATCTGGTTCACCTTCAAGGTCACCGAATGGCGCGTGAAATTGCGCCGCGAGATGAACGACCAGGACACCGACGCCAACCAGAAGGCCATCGACAGCCTGCTGAACTTCGAGACGGTGAAATATTTCGGTGCCGAGGCGCGCGAGGCCGCGCGCTACGACGTGGCGATGCAGGCCTATGAAAAGGCGGCGATCAAGACCTCGACCTCGCTTGCGATGCTGAATTTCGGCCAGTCGCTGATCATCACCTCGGGCCTTGTGGCGGTGATGGTGATGGCGGCGCTTGGCGTGCAGGCAGGCACGCTGACGGTGGGCGATTTCGTCATGGTCAACGCCTACATGATCCAGATCACCATGCCGCTGAACTTCCTCGGCACCGTCTACCGCGAGATCCGTCAGGCGCTGGTGGACATGGGCGAGATGTTCGACCTGCTGGAACAGCCGCGCGAGGTGGCCGACACGCCCGGCGCGCCGGCGCTGGCGGTCAAGGGCGGTGTGGTGGTGTTCGAGGGCGTGCGCTTCGGCTACGATCCGGCGCGCCCGATCCTCAAGGGCATCGACGTGCGTGTCGGTGCGGGCGAGAACGTGGCGCTGGTGGGGCCTTCGGGCTCGGGCAAGTCCACCATCGGGCGGCTGCTGTTCCGCTTCTACGACGTGGGCGCAGGCCGGATCAGCATCGACGGGCAGGACGTGCGCGACGTGACGCAGGACAGCCTGCACGCCGCCATCGGCGTGGTGCCGCAGGACACGGTGCTGTTCAACGACACGATCCGCTACAACATCGCCTATGGCCGCGACGGTGCCACCGAAGACGAGATCGTGGCCGCGGCGAGGGCGGCGCAGATCCACGACTTCATCAGCCGTCTGCCCGAAGGCTACGACACCCAGGTGGGCGAGCGCGGGCTGAAACTGTCGGGCGGCGAAAAGCAGCGCGTGGGTATCGCCCGGACCCTGCTGAAGAACCCGCCGATCCTGCTTCTGGACGAGGCGACCTCGGCGCTGGATACCGAGACCGAGGCCTCGATCCAGGATGCCCTGAAACTTGCGGGCAAGGGGCGCACGGTCATCACCATCGCGCACCGGTTGTCGACGATTGCCGATGCCGACCGGATCGTGGTGCTGGAAGAGGGCGAGGTTGTCGAGGAGGGCACCCATGCCGACCTCCTGGCCAGGAGCGGGCGCTACGCCGCGCTCTGGACGCGGCAGCAATCCGAACGCGACGCGGCCTGAGCGGGGCGCCGAAGTCTTGCAAAGACTTCGGCCGGATGCTTTGCAAGCATCCGGCGCCCGGCGGCTCCGTTGCGCGTCGGCTGTTGCCTATCGGAAACTTCCCTCCTAGTTAGTGGACCGTTGCATACGAGCGGAGGGACTCACATGAGCGATCGGGTGGCGCGCGCCGGCCTGCAGGTGGCGGCAGAGCTTGCGGATTTCATCGAGCGGGAGGCGCTCCCCGGGAGCGGCGTCGAGGCCGGGCGGTTCTGGCAGGGGCTGAGCGATCTGGCGCATGATTTCGGCCCGAAGAACGCGGCGCTTCTGGCGCGCCGCGCCGATCTTCAGGCGCAGATCGACGCCTGGCACAAGGCGCGTGCCAACCAGCCGCACGATCACGAGGCCTACAAGGCCTTTCTCACCCGGATCGGCTATCTGATCCCCGAAGGCGAGGCCTTCGAGATCGAGACCGCCAACACCGATCCCGAGATCGCCACCGTGGCCGGGCCGCAGCTGGTGGTGCCCATCACCAATGCCCGCTACGCGCTGAACGCCGCCAATGCGCGCTGGGGCTCGCTTTACGATTGTCTCTACGGCACCGACGCCATGGGCAGCCTGCCCCCCGCCGGAGGCTACAACCGGGGCCGCGGCGCGCGCGTGGTGGCGCGGTCGCGGGTGTTCCTGGACGAGGCCTTTCCCATCGACGGCACCAGCCATGCCGACGCGCGGCGCTATTACGTCGACCGCGGCCAGCTTCTGGTGGACGACCTGCCGCTGCTGGAACCCGCGAAATTCGTGGGCTATCGCGGCCATCCCAAGGCACCCGACGCGGTGCTCTTGCGCAACAACGGGCTGCATGTGGAACTGGTCTTTGACCGCACCCACATGATCGGCGCGCGCGACCAGGCGGGGCTGGCGGATGTACGGCTGGAATCCGCCGTCTCGGCGATCATGGATTGCGAGGATTCGGTTGCCTGCGTGGACGCCGCCGACAAGGTGGCCGCCTATCGCAACTGGCTGGGCCTGATGAAGGGCGACCTGACCGACACCTTCCGGAAGGGCGGGCAGACCGTCACCCGCGCGCTGCACCCCGACCTCACCTACACCGCGCCCGATGGCGGCGACGTGACGGTGAAGGGCCGGGCGCTGATGCTGGTGCGCAATGTCGGCCACCTGATGACCAACCCGGCGATCCTGCTGCGCGACGGCACCGAGATCTACGAGGGGCTGATGGACGCCATGGTCACGGTCCTGATCGCCAAGCATGACCTGCTCAAGACCGCGGGCGCGCGCAACAGCCATGCGGGTTCGGTCTATGTGGTCAAGCCCAAGATGCACGGCCCCGACGAGGTGGCTTTTGCCGATGCGAGCATGAGCTTTGTCGAGCAAACCCTTGGCCTGCCGCAATATACCGTGAAACTTGGCATCATGGATGAAGAGCGGCGCACCTCGGTGAACCTCAAGGAATCGATCCGCGCCGCAAAACATCGCGTGGCCTTCATCAATACCGGCTTCCTGGACCGCACCGGGGACGAGATCCACACCTCGATGGAGGCCGGGCCGTTCAGCCGCAAGGATTTCATCAAGCGCAAGGCCTGGATCGGCGGGTATGAGGACCGCAACGTGGATATCGGGCTGGAATGCGGGCTGTCGGGCCGGGCGCAGATCGGCAAGGGCATGTGGGCGATGCCCGACAGGATGGCCGCGATGCTGGAGGCCAAGGTCGACCACCCCAAATCCGGGGCGAACTGCGCCTGGGTGCCCAGCCCCACGGCGGCCACCCTGCACGCGCTGCACTACCACCGGATCGACGTCTTTGCGGTGCAGGCGCGCCTGCGCGAGGGCGGTCGGCGCGCGCATGTGGACATCCTCCTGGACATCCCGCTGGCCTCGTTCCGGCGCTGGAGCAAGGCGCAGATCACCCGCGAGGTCGAGAACAATGCGCAAGGCATCCTGGGTTATGTGGTGCGCTGGATCGACGCCGGGGTGGGCTGCTCCAAGGTGCCGGACATCCATGATGTGGGCCTGATGGAGGACCGCGCCACCTGCCGCATCTCGTCCCAGCACATCGCCAACTGGCTGCATCACGGCGTGGTCTTGGAAGGGGAGGTGATGGAGATCCTCAAGCGCATGGCCGAGGTGGTGGACCGCCAGAACGAAGGCGATCCGGGCTATCGCCCGATGGCGCCGGGCTTTGACGGGATCGCCTTCCGGGCGGCCTGCGACCTGGTCTTCAAGGGGCGCGAGCAGCCTTCGGGCTATACCGAGCCGGTCCTGCACGCCCGGCGGCTGGAATTGAAGGCGGCGGGCTGAGGGGTTGCGCCCCGCTGGCGCGGGTCGCCGGGGGGCGCGCGGGGCCTGCCGGCCCCGCGCGCGGGCACCTTGGGCCAGGCGGGGGGGGCAGGCGGCGTGTCCTGTGGCACGGACAGAGGGGGCGCTGCCCCCGCCCCTGCGGGGCCCCCCGGAGGTATTTCTGGAAAGATGAAAGCAGGAAAGAGACGAGATGGCGACGTCGGCACGGGATGGTGCGGCGGCGCAGGTTGATGAGGCGTGAGGGATGGCAGGCGGATTTGTCCATGTGATGCGGTCCACCGCGACCCCGTTGATCAAGATCGGCCTGAGCGAACGGTCGCCGCATTTTCGGGCACGGGGGGTGAACCGGGGCGGTGGCTATGCAGGGTTCGACGGCTGGTCCGTGGCGGATGACCGGCAGGTCACGGATTGCGGGCAGCCTTCGGGTCCTCCCGGGCCCGGGCGGTATGCCTGGGATGCTGGTGCTGAAGGCGGAAGGCTGAGCGTGCCGCCTTTGCCCGCTTTCCCGGCATGTGCGCAGGCGACAGGCAACGCGTGGGGCGGTGAACCTTTCCGAAACCGTTGCGATGGTCTACATAGGACCGAGGCAAACGGAGAACAGCATGACCCGCCCTGTCGTCGGCATCATCGGCAACCAGCATCTGATCAACGACACCTACGAGGTGCATGCCGGCGGGTCGATGAATTCCGAGGCGGTTGCCACGGTCTCGTGCTGCCTGCCGCTGCTGATCCCGGCCGATCCGCGCTTTGTGTCGGTGGCCGAACTGCTGGACACCTGTGACGGCTTCCTGCTGACCGGCGGGCGGCCCAACGTGCATCCCGAGGAATATGGCGAAGAGGCGACCGAGGCGCATGGCGCGTTCGACCGCTGCCGCGATGCCATCACCCTGCCGCTGGTGCGGGCCTGCGTGGAGCGCGGCCAGCCCTTCCTTGGCGTCTGCCGCGGCTTTCAGGAGGTCAACGTGGCCATGGGCGGCACGCTTTACCCCGAGATCCGCGATCTGCCGGGGCGGATGAACCACCGCATGCCCCCCGACGGCACCATCGAAGAGAAATTCGCCTTGCGCCACATGGTCAGCTTTGCCGAAGGCGGGCCGTTCCACCGGCTCTTCGGCGCGTCCGAGGTGATGACAAACACGCTGCACGGGCAGGGGATCAAGCGGGCCGGCGCGCGCATCGTCATCGACGGCCACGCCCCCGACGGCACGCCCGAGGCGATCTATGTCGAGGGTGCGCCGGGCTTTACCCTTTCGGTGCAGTGGCATCCGGAGTACAACGCGGCCAACGATCCGGTCTCGCGGCCGCTGTTCGAGGCGTTTGGCGATGCGGCGCGGGCCTGGGCTGCCGGGGCGGCCCCGGTGCGGCGCAGCGCCTGAGATTCGCGCCAGCGCAAGGACGGCGGCGCAGCGGTCGCGCCAAAATGGCGTCACGCCAGCTGCGGAGGGACCCATGCGGATCCTGATTGCCTATGCCACGACGGAGGGCCAGACCCGGCGGATCTGCCGCTTTGCCGCCGACCGCCTTGTGACCGCGGGCCACAGTGTCGAACTGCTGAACGTGACCGACGGCGAAGGGCTGGACATGGCGCGGTTCGATGCCGCGCTGCTGGCCGGATCGGTCCATGTCTGGAAGCTGCAGCCCGATCTGGTGTCCTTCGCTGCGGCGCAGGCCGGGGCGTTGGCGCAATTGCCGACCCTGTTCCTGCAGGTTTCGCTGGCGGCCAGCGGCGACGATGCCGACGAACGCGCCGATCTGGACCGGATCGCCCGCGACTTCTTTGAAAGAACGGGCTGGACGCCGTCCCGGTGGGCGCATGTGGCCGGCGCCTTCCGCTTTGACGCCTACGATTTCTTCAAGTCCTGGATCATGCGCCGCATCGCGCGCGACCACGGGATCGAGGTGGCACCGAACGGCACCACCGAGTTCACCGACTGGGCCGCGCTTGGCGCGCTGCTGGATGACTGGGCCGCCTGACCGGGCGCTCAGCGGGCCATGGCCCGGCGGAACAGCCGGGCCGCCATGGGCGCGCCCAGGATCACCACGAACAGCCGCACCACGTGATGGGCGACGACAAAGGCCACATCGGCCCCGACGATCAGCGCCAGCACCGTCAGTTCCGCCTGTCCGCCCGGGGCGAAGGACAGCAGCGTCTCGCGCCCCGGTGCCAGGCCGGTCTGGTAGATCGCCTCGACAAAGACCACCGTCAGCACGATCAGGATCAGGCAGAAACCGACACCGGCGGCCAGGTCGCGGCGAATCTCGGACAGGGTGATGCCGACATATTTGCTGCCGATGGACAGGCCTATGAAGAACTGGGCCGCCCAGATCGCCTCGGACGGGGGGCGGTGGTGCAGAAAGCCCGCCAGCGTCACCGCGGCGGTCAGGATCAGCGGGCCCAGGATGGTGGCACCGAACAGGCCAAGACGTTCGCCGCCCTTCCAGCCCACAAGCGCACAGACCGCCATCAGCCCCAGTTCGGCGGGCGGTAGCGTGGTCAGCGGCGCGCCCGGCGGGTTGGTCAGGTCGGATTGCCAGACGAATTTCAGCAGGAAGGGCAGGGCAACGACGATCACCAGCACCCGCGTGGCATGGATCAGCGACAGCGACCGGATATTGCCGCCCGCCTCTTCGCCAAAGACCATCATGTCCTGCAGGCCTCCGGGCATGGCGCTGTAATAGGCGGTGGGGAAGTCATAGCCCCAGATGCGCTGGAAATAGGGCACGCCCAGCGCGCCGATGACCAGCACCATCACCGGGACCAGCACCAGCGTGGGCCACATCGCGGGAAAGCTGGCCAGCACCGGCGGGGTCAGCGTGGCCCCCACGGCCACACCGAGGATGGTGCGCATGCCTTCGTTGAGCGGGCCGATCCCCTTCAGCGGCACCCCGGCCAGCGCCGCCAGCAGGCTGGCAAAGATCGGTCCCAGCAGCCAGGCCAGGGGCAGCGCCAGCAGGTGAAAGACGGCGACCCCGACAAGGCCCGTGGCAAAGGCGTACAGCACCGGCTTCATGTCTCGAGCCGCCTCAGCCGGTAGCGCAGCGAGGTTTGCAGATGCGCCTCGGCCGCGACGCGCGCGGCCTGGCCATCGCGGGCGCGCAGCGCGGCGATGATGTCGCGGTGCTGGTCGAGCACGGTGTCGATCCGCGTGTCGTCGCCATAGGTGGTGGGGCCCAGCAGCAGCAGCGCGTGGTTCAGCGCCCGCGCCGACACCGGCAGAAACCGGTTGCGCGCGGCGTGGCAAAGGGTGCGGTGAAAGCGCTGGTTCACCTCGGCGGCACGGGCCGGTTGGTGGCGCGAGGCGGCGATTTCCTCGTTCAGCGCCTCCAGCGTGTCGAATTCGGCCGGGGTGCCGTGACGGGCGGCGAGGTCGGCGGCGGTGCCCTCCAGCACCACGCGCATCTCGTAGAGTTCGACCGTCTCGGCATGGCCGAAGCGGCGCAGCACGGCACCGATCCGGGGGCGGTGTTCCACGATGCCGTCGGCCTCCAGCCGCCGCAGGGCCTCACGCACGGGAGTGCGCGACAGCGACAGGCGCGCGCCGACCTCTTCTTCGCGCAGGCGGTCGCCGGGGGCATAGCGGCCCTCGCGGATGGCGGAGATCAGCGCGTCATAAGCCGCCTCGCCGCTGGGTTTGGCGGCGGCCGGGTCGGGCGGGGAAACGGGGCTTGTCATGTTTGTATCCTTCTGGATACAACACCGCTATCGCACTGGCCCGCGCGGGTCAAAGGCGGTGTTGCGCCGCAGGGCCGCCAGGCCCGCTGTAAAATGCCGTTTGCCTGCCTTGCGGGCGCGGGGCATGCTGCCGCGCAACCCGACCCGCGCACAGGCCCGCGCCCGAGGGAGAGAGGACACCGACATGACCCAGCCCACCAACCCGTCTTTCGACATCGCCCATCTGGGCCATGTGGAGATGCTGACCGACCGCTTCGACGAAAGCCTCGCCTTTTTCACCGAGGTCTACGGTCTGAAGCTGAGCGCGCAGGAGGGCGGCAGCGCCTGGCTGCGCGCCTGGGACGATTACGAATTCCACTCGCTCAAGCTGACGGCGGCAGAGACGACGGGCGTGGGCCATATCGGCTATCGCGCCGCCAGCCCCGAGGCGCTGGAGCGCCGTGTGGCGGCGATCGAGGCGTCGGGGTTCAGGACCCATGGCTGGGTCGAGGGTGACCTGGGTCATGGCCGCGCCTTCCGCTTCGAGGATCCGTTCGGGCACGTGTTCGAGATCTACTACGACACCCGCCGCGCCGAGGGTGATCCGGCCGCGCTCAAGAACATGGCCAGCCGGTTCACCGGTGTGCCGCCGCGGCGCATCGACCATCTGAACCTTCTGGCCGAGGATGTCAGCGAATTCCGCCGCTTCATGGAGACCTGCCTGGGCAGCCGGGTGACCGAGATGATCCAGCTGGACAACGGGCGGATCGGCGGCTGCTGGTTCACGGTCAACAACAAGACCTATGATCTGGCCTGTACCGAAGAGCACGGGAAGGGCCACGGGCGGCTGCATCACGTGACCTACGCCACCGACCAGCGCGAGGACATCCTGCGCGCCGCCGACCTGTTCCTCGAGGCGGGTGTGCATATCGAGACCGGCCCGCACAAGCACGCGATCCAGGGGACGTTCTTTCTGTACGTGTGGGAGCCGGCGGGCAACCGGGTGGAACTGGCCAATGCCGGCGCGCGGCTGATCCTGGCCCCGGACTGGGAGCCGGTGGTCTGGACCGAGGCCGAGCGCCGGAAGGGGCAGGCCTGGGGGCTGAAGACCATCGAGACCTTCCACACGCACGGCACGCCTCCGGTGAAGGGCTGAGCGCGTCACGGGCGGAAATTTCCTTGCCAAGGAAATTTCCCGCGCCCGGTGGCACGCGGGGTGCCAGGGCCCGGCGGGACGACGCACGGCGCTCGTCCCGGCCCCGGGCCGGAACATCGCCCCGCCCGCCGTCCCGCAGACGGTGCACATTGCCGGGGTCCGGACCGGTGTCAGAAGAGAGGACAGGGCAGCCATGAGCGGATCAACCATGGCCTTCGTGGGGCTGGGCGAGGCGGCGAGCGCGTTCATCTCCGGCTGGGGCGCGGCCCGGGCCGGGACGATCCGGGCTTATGACATCAAGTCGGCGGATCCGGCCACCGCCGCCGGGATCGAGGCCCGCGCCGCCTCCCTGGGCGTGACCGCCTGCGCCACGCCCGAGGCAGCGCTGGCCGGGGCGGACTGGGTGTTTTCCACCGTGACCGCGGATCAGGCGGTGGCTGCCGCCGAGGCTTATGCCGGCCATCTGTCGCAAGGTGCCGTCTGGTGTGACCTGAACAGCTGCGCGCCGCGCTCCAAGGCGCGCGCGGCGGGCCTCGTCGAGGCCGCGGGCGGGCGCTATCTGGACGTGGCGGTGATGGCGCCGGTGCATCCCGGGCGCAACCTGGTGCCCTGCCTGCTCTCGGGCCCCGAGGCAGAGGCGCTGGCCCCTGCGCTGACCGCCCTGCCGATGGCGGTGCGGGTGGTGGGGGCCGAGGTGGGGCGGGCCTCGTCGATCAAGATGGTGCGCTCGATCCTGGTGAAGGGCATGGAGGCGCTGACCGCGGAATGCGTGCTGGCGGCGGTGGCGGCCGGGGTGGAAGACGAGGTTTTTCCCTCGCTGAAAACCGGCCATCCGCGCATCGATGTGCCGGAACGCGCCGCCTACAATTTCGAACGCACGCTGGTGCATGGCGCGCGACGCGCCGCCGAGATGGACGAGGTGGCGCGCATGCTGGACGATCTGGGCCTGCCCAACGGCATGTCGGCGGCGTCCGCCGACTGGCAGCGCGCGCTGTCCTCGACCGACCTGGCCCTGCCCGGCGGAGACCTCCCCGATCACCGCTGGTTTGCCGAGGCCTATCTTGCGCGGTTGCGCCTGAGATGAGCCTCGCGGCCCTGCTGGGCGGAGTCCCGCCCTGGATCGCGGCCCTGCTGATGGCCACCAGCTTTGTCACGTCTTTCCTCACCGTGGCGCTGGGGATCGGTGGCGGCGCGCTGCTTCTGGCGGTGATGGCGGCGCTGATGCAGCCTGCGGCGCTGATCCCGGTGCATGGCGTGATCCAGCTGGGCTCCAACCTCTTTCGCGCCGCGATCCTGCTGCGGCACACCCATTGGCCGCCCTTTGCCGCCTTTGCCCTTGGCTCGGTGCTGGGCGCCGGGCTGGGGGGGCGCGTGGTGGTCAGCCTGCCGCCGGGGCTGGTGCTGATCGGGGTGGGGGTCTTCGTGATCTGGAGCGTGCTGATGCGCCCGCCGGCCTGGCTGAGCCGGGTGCCCCTGGTGACCGGGGCGGTGTCCAGTTTCCTGACCATGTTCTTTGGCGCAACCGGCGTGTTCGTGGCCAATTTCTCGAAATCGCTGGACCTGCCGCGGCAGGCGCATGTGGCCACGCATGCGGTGCTGATGACGCTGCAGCACGGGGTCAAGATCGCGGCGTTCGGCCTTCTGGGCTTTGCCTACGGGCCTCGGCTGGGGTTCATCGCCGGCATGATCGGGGCCGGTTTCCTGGGCACGCTGGCGGGGCGGCAGGTGCTGAACCGGATGACGGATCGCGGCTTCAAGCGGGCGTTGGACGTGGTGCTGGTGCTGCTCTCGCTGCGGCTGATCTGGCAGGGGCTGGGCGACCTGCTCTGACACCTTGTCGGCGCGCGCGCCGGGGCAGGGCGGTGCGCGGGCCGGGGGGCGGGGCTCAGGCCGCCAGCGCCAGGGCTTCGGACCCGGCCCCCACCAGCGCCCTTGCCTCGAACGCCTTCAGGCAGGGCCGCGCGGTGTCGCCAAAGCGGGTGGGATCGGCCTGCAGGTCGGGGAAGCGCGCGAAAAGGTCGGCACGGGCGGCGGGGTGCAGCGCGCGCAGGCCCTGATCGCCGACATGGAAGCTTTCGGTGGCCATGCCCTCGGCATAGATCACCTGGTGGCGGTCGAGCATCAGGTGAATATAGGTCACCATCCCGCCTTCCTCGACACGCACATCCTGCCCGTCCACCAGGTGGCGGGCGGCGGCAAAGACCTCGCCCGCACCAAACAGAAGCTCCGCCCGGTAGCCTTCGAACAGCATCCGGTGCTGGGGCGAGACGAGCAGCGGGCGCGATCCGCCCAGCACATGCGGCGCGATGCGGATGGGGGCCGTCTTGCCGCGCGCCAGCACCTGCCGCGTGCCGACCCAGCGCAGCGGCTGCGGGCCGTCGTCGCGGGTGATGATGCGGTCGCCCAGCGCCAGGGTCTCGATGGGGCGATAGCCGGTCTCGGTCAGGATGCGCGTACCCGGCGTGAAGCAGATCACGTCGTCGATATTCGAGAAGCTGACCAGCGTGCCATCGTACATCTGCACGGTGCCGGTCTGTTCGCCGCCGACATTGGACGTGATGTTGAGCGTGCTGCGATCTGCAAGCCCGTTCAGGTCCAGCACGTCGCCGGAGGTCTGCCCGGTGGTGCCGCCTTCGACAAAGATCGTGCCGCCGGCCAGTTCGCCCAGATCGACCAGACGGATGAAATCGTCACCGGCCTCGCCGTCGACGGTGTCGTTGTGGCTGGCAAGGATCGTGTCATTGCCAGCCCCGGCCGACACGTCATCCGCCCCGGTGCCGCCCTCCAGGCTGTCATTGCCCGGGCCGCCCTGCAGGGTGTCGTTGCCCGCCCCGCCCAGAAGCGTGGTCTGCCCGCCGCTGCTGCCCTGGTCGATCAGCAGGTCGTCATCTTCGCCGCCGTCCAGCAGATCCGCCCCGGTGCCGGTGCCGGAATAGAGCGTGTCGTTGCCCGCCTCGCCATAAAGCGCACCGGTCAGCCCGCCGGTGCTGCCTTCGCGCAGGATGTCATCGCCATCACCGCCGTAAAGCGTGTCAGAGCCGGTGCCGCCGTCCAGCGTGTCATCCCCGCTGCCGCCAGAGATCGTGTCGTCGCCGCCATCGCCGTCGATGCTGTCGGCCCCGTCGCCGCCATCAAGACTGTCATTGCCGTCGCCGCCGCCGAGGGTGTCGCTGCCATCCTCGCCAAAGACCGTGTCCGCGCCGCCTCCCGCTTCGATGCTGTCATCGTCCGAGGCCTGCGGGATCAGGTCGAACTCGATGTCGGTGACGTTGATGCCCTGCGTGTTGAACTGGCCGTTTTCGTAGATGATCTCGATCTGTTGCACCGGTCCGGCGATCTCGACCAGCACCGACCCGCCTTGCGAGGCCGAGGATTCGGCCACCTGTTCGGCGGTGATCGTGTTGCCCGACACCGTGTCGCCGCCGCCCGGTGTCAGGGTCACGGTGACCGGCACGCCATTGGCGTCATAGGCGTTCACCGTGACGATGTCGGTGTGGTTGTTGTTGCCCCAGTCGATGTCGTTGATGCGGAAGGCGACGTTTTCCACCTCGTCCGAGACGTCCGCGCCGGTGGTGGCGGCAAAGTCGATGGTGGTGGTCGAGGTGGCGGCGTCACCTTGACCGAAGAGGAAGAGCGAGGAGTTGGTGTCGAACGTCTCGCCCCCGTCCACGTAAAGCGTGTCCGAGGTTTCGATGGTAAAGGTCGGGTTGTTGTTGCCGGTATTGGCAAAGCTGACCGACACCTCCATCTGCCCGGTCGTCTGGGTAAAGCCCGCCGCGACGCTGGTGCCGTCGCCGCCCTGCAGCGACCAGTTCAGGTCTTCCTGATAGGCCAGGGGCGTCGTGCCGCCATAGCCGCCATAGATCAGGTCGTTGCCGTCTTCGCCCAGAAGCGTGTCGTCGCCATGGCCGCCGATCACCGTGTCGTTGCCCGCACCGGCCTCGACGCTGTCGCGGTTGGAGCCGTCGCTATAGTCGTAGGCGTCGATGGCGTCGCCGCCCGGATCGCCGCCATAGGTCGCGTCGATCAGGTCATCGCCCGAGCCGCCTTCGACGATGAAGTTCGCCGCCGCCGGGGTGCCGTTTTCGAACACGACCTGGTATGCGCCCAGCGGATCGCCGCCGTCGAAATCGTTGGTCTCGTACCCGGCCAGAACAGAGCCGTTGCCGGAGCCTTCCAGAAAGGTGTCGTTGGCGCCGCCATCGGTAAAACCCGTCTGCGCCGTACCAAAGCCGCCATTGGTCCACGAGATGTTTTCGTAGATGAAATCGACCGAGAAATCGCCGCCGCCCTGATCGGTCAGCACCACCTGGAAGGAGTTGGTGCCGCCCCCCGAATAGGGCGCGACCCCGTCCCAGGTGATGGTGACGGTGCCGGCGGCAGGATCGAGATCCCAGTAGATCTCGCCCGCGCTGTTGATGTTCACATCCGACCAGAACGGCGCGATCAGCGGTGTGGGGCTGCCGGCAAGGTTCGGGGCGTAGCCGGTCTGCGGGCCGCCAAAGCTGAGGACACCGTTGGAGTTGACGTAAAGCGTGGTGTAATTTGTGCCGTAGAAGTCGAGACCGCCGGAGAACACCGACGAGATGTTGACGGCGACAGCGCCGTCATCATTGTTCCCGCTGGTCTTGGGCGTGGTTGAAAAGACGTTTTCACCATACCCGGCAGGGCCGCCCAGCCCGGTCACCATTGTTGCCATTCTACTGCTCCAAGCCTCGGGGTGTGCCCCGTTGTTTCAGGAATGGATACAGAGCGCAGGCGGCGCGAATTTGATGCAAATCCGGCTAAAATGCGGTGATTATGTCCGGGGTGGAAACGACAGCGCCCGGCCTTGGGGCCGGGCGTCGAAGTGTTTCCTGTGCCTTTGGCTTGCCGCAGTCCCGGACCTGATCCGAGACCTCTTGCCGGACCCCGGGAGGTCCCGGAGCAAGTCCGGGACGGCGTTGCGCGGGGGCGTCAGACGTAGAAGTCGAAGCTCTTCTTCAGCGGCAGTTCGCGGACGCGCTTGCCCGTGAGGTCAAACAGCGCATTGGCCAGCGCCGGGGCGGCCGGCGGCGTGCCGGGTTCGCCGATGCCGTTCAGATGCTCCTGCGTTTCGAGAATGCGCACCGAGACCGGCGGCATCTGCGACATGCGCAGCGGCTCGTAATCGGGGAAGTTCAGCTGCTGCGCGGCCCCGTCGACGAAATTGATCTCTTCGCCGATGGCGGCCGAAAGGCCATAGACCATGCCGCCGGTCAGCTGTGCCTCGATGTTGCGCGGGTCGAGCGCGATGCCCGGATCGGCGGCGATCCACGCACCTGTCAGGCGGATCAGGCCGTCCTGGTCCTGCACTTCGATCACCATCGCGGTGGGCGTGCCGAAGCTGTAAACCAGGGCCACGCCGCGGCCCGTGCCCTCGGGCGTCTCGCCGGTCCAGCCGGACATGTCGCGCACCGCCTCCAGCACGTTGTAGGCGGGTTCCCATTCATCGCGGGCCAGCGCCATGCGGAAGGCCAGCGGGTCCTCGCCCGCCGCATGGGCCATCTCGTCCATGAAGCTGTCGAAGAAGAACCCGTTGAAGCTGGCCCCGACCGAGCGCCAGAAGCCCATCGGCGGCATGTTGGTCGAACCGTAGCCGCGCACCCGGTAGTTCGGGATGCCATAGGGCTGGTTGAACGCGCCTTCGACGATCTGCGCATCGGGGCCCGCGGGCGCAAAGCCCGCCCAGCGTTCCAGCGCCGGGCCGGAGACCAGCGGCGACGAGATCTGCCCGTCCACCAGAACCGCGCGCCCGTCCTGCACCGCTCCGCGGAACCGCGCGAGGGCGGCGGGGCGGTAGAAGTCGTGCGTCATGTCCTCTTCGCGCGACCAGGTGACGTTGACCGGGGTGCCGGGCACCGCCTTGGCGACACGGGTGGCCAGCACGGCATAGTCGAATTCGCCCCGGCGGCCAAAGCCGCCGCCCATCCAGGTCACGTTGACCTCCACATCCTGTTCCGACAGCCCCGCCTCGGCGGCGCAGGCGGTGCGCAGGAAGGTCGGGCCCTGGTTGCCGCACCAGATCCGCAGCTTGCCGCCTTCGAACCAGGCGGTGGCGTTCATCGGCTCCAGCGTGGCATGGGCGAGGAAGGGCACGCGGTACTCTGCCGTCACTTCGGTTGCCCCTTCGGGCAGGGTGTCGGCATCGCCATCGGCGCGCAGTTCGGAATTCGGCTCGGTGTCGAAGGCCGCTTCCAGCTCGGCCGCAATCGCGGCGTCATCGGCGAGGTAGACCGGCGGACCCCATTCCACGGGGATGCTGTCGACAGCCTGCTGCGCCAGCCAGGTGTTGGTGGCCACCACGGCAAGTCCGTTGCCCAGATCGACGATCTTTTCCACGCCGGGCATCTTGCGGGCGTCGAAATCGTCGTAGCGGGTCATCGTGCCGCGATTGGGGGCCATCCGCACGGCGGCATAGCGCATGCCGGGCAGGCGGGTGTCGATGCCGAACTGCGCGGTGCCGGTGGTCTTGGACGGGATGTCGATGCGCGGCAGGTCGGTGCCCAGCAGTTTCCAGTCCTCGCGCGGGCGCAGCTCGATCCGGCCCGGATCCTTTTCGGCGGCGGCCACGGCCAGTTGCGCATAGGACAGGCGGGTGCCGTCGGGGGCGATCACCTCGCCCGCTTCGGTGGTCAGGTCGGCCCTGGCCACGCCCAGGTGGTCGGCGGCGGCGGCCTTGAGCATCTCGCGCGCCGCGGCCCCGGCGACCCGCATCCGCTCGAACCCGTCCTTCATGGCGGTAGAGCCGCCGGTGACCTGGAGCGAGAAGACCTTGCCCAGGTTGCCCATCATCTCGCCCAGCGAGCGCTGGAAGGCGGATTTGTCATAGCCGTTGGACGGCACGGCCTCGCCCATCATGGCGTGGTTGTAATAGGCCTGCGCGGGCGGGCCGTGCAGCACGGTGACCTGGTCGAGCGTGACGTCGAGTTCCTCGGCGATCAGCGCGGCCCAGGTGGTCTGGGTGCCCTGGCCCATCTCGGCCCGCGGCGCGATCAGGTGGATGCCGTCGGCGGTGATGAAGACAAAGGGCGTCAGCGCCGCCTCGCCCTCCTGGGGTTTCAGCGGGTTGGGGGCGGGTTTGGTGACGTACCAGGCGCCGAAGGCGGCGCCGCCCACGACGGCCACGGCCCCGAACAGAAAGGTGCGGCGGGCGATCTTGCCGATGCTGGCCATGGCTCAGGCTCCTTCCACGACGGATTTGATGGCGGCGCGGATGCGCGGATAGGTGCCACAGCGGCACAGGTTGCCCGACATGGCAAGGTCGATATCCTCGTCCGTAGGGGCCGGGTTCTCGGCCAGCAGGGCGGCGGCCTGCATGATCTGGCCGGACTGGCAATAGCCGCATTGCGGCACCTGGTGGTCGATCCAGGCCTGCTGCAGGCGATGCAGGTTGTCGGGCTGGCCCAGGCCTTCGATCGTGGTGACCTCGCCCCAGACATCGGCCAGCGCCACCTGGCAGGCGCGCACGGCCTCGCCGTCGATATGCACGGTGCAGGCCCCGCAGGCGGCCACGCCGCAACCGAATTTCGTCCCGGTCATGTCGAGCTGATCGCGCAGCACCCAGAGCAGGGGGACGTCCTCGGGCAGGTCCACCTGGTGGGACGTGCCGTTGACGGTGATCGTGATGGCCATGGAGCGACTCCTCTGAGGGTTTCTGACAAAATTGCCGTTCTTTGTCAGAATGTCAATTGACAGTTTTGCGAATATTTGTCAGACCGTCAGCATGGAAGATGCAGCCCCGCACGCCGACGTCAAGCAAAAGGCCATCCTGAAGGCCGCTTTCGGCGTGTTTGCGCAATATGGCGTCCGTCGTGCGTCGATGGAGGACATTGCGCGGGCGGCCGGCATGTCGCGGCCTGCGCTGTACCAGCATTTCCGCAACAAGGACGACATCGCCCGGTCGCTGGTGCAGCATTATTTCGACGAGGCCGGGCAGGCGGTGGGGCGGGCGCTGGCAGAGGCCGGACGGCCCGAGCAGGTGCTGGAACGGGCCTTGCTGGCCAAGGCGGGGCAGATCAAGGAAGTGCTGCTGGACAGCCCGCACGGGATGGAACTGCTGGAAATGGGCGGCACCGTGGCGGCCGATATCGTGGCGGAGGGAACCGCCCGGCTGGTGGCGCTGTTTGCCGACTGGTTCGCCGCCGAGGAACGGGCAGGACGGCTGCGGCTGGACGGGCCGCCGCAGCAGGTGGCGCAGACGCTGCTGGCGGCGGCCGAGGGCACCAAGCGCCCGCCCTTTGCCGCCTATGAGGGTCATCTGGTGCGGCTGGCGCGGATGTTCGGACGCGGGCTTTCGGCAGACCGCGCGTGATCCGGCGGCGCGCGCCTGCGGCGCGCACGGGGGGAGCCCGCGCCTTGCCTGCGGCATGTCGCGGGCGGGCCCGTGGCGCGGCGACGCTTCGGGCCGGGCCGCGGGACTTGTGGCGCGGCGGGATCGGGGTATTTTCACCAAGAAGAAGACCCGGGTCGGGCGAGATGCTGGCCCTGGGTTATCTGCCTGTGCGGGGGTCAGACCTCGCCGCCGGCGATCTGGATGGCCTGGCCGTTGACGCTGCCCGAGTGTGGACCGCACAGCCAGAGCGCGGCCTCGGCCACTTCTGCGGGGGCGATCAGGCGGCCATGCGGGTTGACGCCCACCATCAGGTTGCGCGCCTCGTCTTCGGACATGCCGGTGCGTTTCATGATCGAGGTGACGTTTGACTCGACGATGTCGGTGTCGACATAGGCCGGGCAGAGCGCGTTGAAGGTGTAGGGTTTGGTGGCGTAATCCGCGGCCAGCGCGCGGATCAGGCCCAGCAGCGCGTGTTTGGTGGCGGTGTAGGCGGGGGCGCCCTTGAGGCCCTTGACGCCGGCGATGGAACTGATGGCGATGACGCGGCCCCAGTCGGTGTCCGACATCGAGCGCAGGCTTTCGCGGATCGTCAGGAAGGCGCCGTCGAGATTGGTGGCCATCATGTTGCGCCAGAAGGCCATGTCGGTCTTGAGCAGGGCGCGGCCCTCGGCGATGCCGGCATTGGGCACGCAGATCTGCACCGGGCCGCGCGCCGCCACGGCGGCGGCGATGCCCTCGGTCACGGCTGTCTCGTCCTGGACGTCCATCACCAGCGGGTGGATATGGTCCGAGGCGGCGGCCTCGAGCTGTGCGGCGCGGCGGCCGGTGATGGTGACCTGCGCGCCCTGTGCGGCCAGCGCCTGCGCGATCGCAAGGCCGATGCCGGTGCCGCCGCCGGTGACGAGCGCGTGTTTGCCTGTGAGCATGTCGGTTCCTCCGGAGTTTGGGCAAGCCTAGTTCGGGCTGTGACAAGATGCGACCCCCGGCGGTGCTTGGCTTTGTCATTCACGCATGCGAATGTGTGTGTGGTTTCATCGGGAGGACAACGGGATGACACGGACGGCCATGACGCAGATTCTGGCCCTGGTTGTGACGGGTGGCGCAGCGCTGGCACACGAGGACATTGCCGACAAGTATCCGCAATCGGAGCTTTACGACAAACCGGTCGAGGTGATCCCGCATGTCTGGTCGGCCATCGGCGCGACGGCGCCGCCGACCTACGAGAATTCGGGCCACAACAACAACCTGTCCTTCGTGGTGACCGGCGATGGCGTGGTGGTGATCAATGGCGGGGCCTCGGTGCGGCTGGCGGCGGCGCTGCATGACGAGATCCGGGCGGTGACCGATCAGCCGGTCCGGCTGGTGATCAACGAGAACGGCCAGGGCCACGCGATGCTGGGCAATGCCTACTGGGCCGATCTGGGGGTCGACATCCTGGCGCATGAGGATGCGATCCACGAGGTCGAGGAGAACGGGGATTTCATCCTGCAGGGGATGCAGCGTTACAATCGCGACAAGGCGGAGGGCACACGGGTAGTGCCGGCGAACCTGTCCTTCTCTGACCGCCACGATGTGCAGATGGGTGATGTGGCGCTGGAAGTGCTGCATCTGGGCCCGGCGCACGGGCCGGGCGACACGCAGGTCTGGATCCCGCAATGGGGCATCGTGATCGCGGGCGACATCGCCTTTCACGAGCGCATGCCGCCGATCTTTGCCGATACCGACACCGATGGCTGGATCGAGACCTTCGAGGGGCCGTTTGCCGCTCTGGGCGCGACCTATGTGATCCCCGGGCACGGGCATCCGACGAACATGGCGCAGGTGCAGCGCTATACGGCGGATTACCTGCGCGACCTGCGCGCCAAGATCGGCGCGCATATCGACGAGGGCGGGGACCTGGCCTCGGCCTATTACGTGGACCAGTCGGCCTGGGCCCATCTGGACACGTTCGAGGAACTGGCCACCAAGAATGCCGGGCGGGTGTTCGAGGAGATGGAATGGGAGTGATGCGGGCCATGGGTGTCCTGCCTGCCGCGCTGGTTGCCCGGGATGTGCGGAGGAAGATCATGAAGACCGTTCTTGTGGCGCTGTGCTCGTCCGCCCTGATGGGCGGCCTCGCGTCTTTCGCGGCTGCGCAAGGGCTTGCCGACGAGGTCATCGGTTATATCGAGTTCGAGCCTTACGAGTCCGGCATCATCCTGCCGGCGCAGCTGACCGAGGACGTATGGGCGGACCTGTATCTTGTCGACACCCGCAGTGCCGCGCAATTCGCGGCCGGGACGATCCCCGGGGCCGTTCACATCGAGTGGCGCGAGGTTCCGGGGCGGCTGGACGCGTTGCCTGCGGACCGCAAGGTGGTCCTGTTCTGCAACACCGGATCGCTGAGTGCGCAGGCGGCGTTTGCCGCGCGGCTTCTTGGGGCAAGGAACGTGGTTGTGCTGCAGTCCGGGCTTGAGGGCTGGCGCAAAGACGGGGCCTATCACCCGGGTTGACCGGGATTTCGGGGGCGCTGCCCCCGTCCGGCCCGGGGCCGGACTCCCCCGGGAGTATTTGACCCAAGAAGAAGTCCAAGAGCGCGCGGACGGGAGGTGTTGTGATGAAATGGGTGGATCTGCCGCCGGTCTGGCTTTTGGCGGCGCTGGTGCTGGCCTGGGTGCAGAAGACGTACCTGTCCTACGGTCTGGGGTTCGGCCCGGTCTGGGCCGATCTTGCCGGCGGGCTCTTGGTGGGGGGCGGGGTGCTGCTGATGGCGCTGGCGATCCACGAGATGCGCCGGCACAAGACCACGGTCATTCCGCATCTCGATGCCGACCGGCTGGTGACGACGGGGATCTTTTCGCGCTCGCGCAATCCGATCTACCTGGGCGATTCGCTTGTGCTGGCGGGGATGATCCTGTTCTGGGACGCGGTGTTGGCGCTCCCACTGATTCCGGTCTTTGTCCGGGTGATCGAGACGCGCTTTATCGTGCCGGAAGAAGATCGTTTGCGGCGCAAGTTTCGTGCGGATTTTGCGCGCTATACGCAACAAGTGCGAAGGTGGCTTTAACTTTGATGCAGACTATGCTCTAGAGCCGCGGGTATGGTTGTGGCGCTTAGGTCAGCCCTGTAGACCTACCGCCAATTGAACATGCCGCGCCCCGGGCGCGGGAGAACTGGATTTCGGCCTGAACGAGGGGGACGACAGACGTGAAAATCGGGACACCAAAGGAAATCGAGGCGGGGGAAGCCCGGGTCGCGATGACCCCCGACTCCGCCAGGGCGCTGCAGAAGCTTGGCTATGACTGCATGATCGAAAGCGGCGCGGGCGTGGCGGCGGGTTTTGCCGATGCGCTTTATGCCGAGGCGGGCGTCGAGGTGGTCGACAGCGCGGAGGCGCTGTGGTCGGGTGCCGACATCATCGCCAAGGTGCGCGAGCCGCAGGACAGCGAGCTGGCGCGGCTGGCCACGGGCAAGACGCTGATCAGCTTCTTCAACCCGGGTGGCAATGCCGAAGGGCTGGAAAAGGCCAGGGCCTCGGGCGCAAACGTGATCGCCATGGAGATGGTGCCGCGGATCAGCCGTGCGCAGAAGATGGACGCGCTGTCGTCGATGGCCAATATCGCGGGGTATCGCGCGGTGATCGAGGCGGGCAACAATTACGGCCGCTTCTTCACCGGCCAGATCACGGCCGCGGGCAAGGTGCCGCCGGCCAAGGTCCTGGTGGTGGGCGCGGGCGTCGCGGGTCTTGCCGCCATCGGCACCTCGACCTCGCTGGGCGCGATCACCTATGCCTTTGACGTGCGGCCCGAAGTGGCCGAGCAGGTCGAATCCATGGGGGCCGAGTTCGTCTATCTCGATTTCGAGGAGGAAACCCAGGACGGGGCGGCCACCGGCGGCTATGCCAGCGTGCAGTCCGAGGAATTCCGCAACGCGCAGCTGGCCAAGTTCCGCGAGATCGCGCCGGACATGGACATCGTCATCACCACCGCCCTGATCCCCAACCGCCCCGCGCCCAAGCTGTGGCTGGAGGACATGGTTGCGGCGATGAAACCCGGGTCGGTCATCGTCGACCTTGCCGCGCAGCAGGGCGGCAATGTCGAGGGCACCGTCAAGGATGAGAAGGTGGTCACCGACAACGGCGTGACCATCATCGGCTATACCGATTTCGCCAGCCGCATGGCGGCGCAATCGTCAACGCTTTACGCCACCAACATCCGCCACATGATGACCGACCTGACGCCCGAAAAGGACGGCCAGGTGGTGCACAACATGGACGATGACGTGATCCGTGGCGCGACGGTCGCCTATCAGGGCGAGATCACCTTCCCGCCGCCGCCGCCCAAGGTGCAGGCGATCGCCGCGCAGAAGAAGGAAAAGCCGAAAGAGCTGACGCCCGAGGAGAAGCGTGCGCGGGAAGTGGCGGCCTTCAAGGCCGAGACCCGCAGCCAGGTGACGCTGATCGCCATCGGTGCGGCGCTGCTGCTGGCGGTGTCGCTGATCCCGGGCATGCCGGCGAGCTTCATGCAGCACTTCATCGTCTTCGTGCTGTCGGTCTTCATCGGTTTCCAGGTGATCTGGAACGTGGCGCATTCGCTGCACACGCCGCTGATGGCGGTGACCAACGCGATTTCCTCGATCATCATCCTGGGCGCGCTGATCCAGATCGGATCGTCCAACGGTCTGATCATCTTCCTGTCGGCTGCCGGGGTCCTGATGGCCTCGATCAACATCTTCGGCGGCTTCCTCGTGACACGGCGCATGCTCGCCATGTTCCAGAAATCCTAAGGAGCGGGCATTATGGAAAACGCATTCACGATCGCGGCCTATGTGGTCGCAGCGATCCTGTTCATCCTGTCCCTGGGCGGGTTGTCCGGGCAGGAAAGTGCCAAGCGGGCGGTCTGGTACGGCATTGTCGGCATGGCGATTGCCGTGCTGGCCACGCTCATCGGGCCGGGGGCCGGGCTGTCGGGGGCGTCCATCGTGCTGATCGCGCTTGGCGCGGCGGTGGGCTACCAGCTGGCCACCAAGGTCCAGATGACCCAGATGCCCGAGCTTGTGGCGATCATGCACAGCCTCGTGGGTCTGGCGGCGGTCTTTGTCGGCTTCAACGCCGATCTGACCATCAACATGGTGTCCGCCGCGAAAGAGGCGGGGGACGCGCTGGACGGCACCTTTGCGCTGCTGGTGGCCAAGAAGACACCGGTCGAGATCGGCATCCTGCGGGTCGAGCTGGTGCTGGGCGTCTGGATCGGGGCCGTCACCTTTACCGGGTCGGTCATTGCCTATGGCAAGCTGGCGGGCAAGGTGAACTCCGCCGCCAAGCAGCTGCCGGGCGGGCACATGCTGAACGCGGCCGCGGCGGCGCTGAGCGTGGTGCTGATGATCGCCTATCTGGGCGGCGCGGGCAGCTGGACGCTGCTGCTGCTGACGGCGGCGGCGCTGTTCATCGGCTATCACCTGATCATGGGCATCGGCGGTGCGGACATGCCCGTGGTGGTGTCGATGCTCAACAGCTATTCCGGCTGGGCGGCGGCGGCCATCGGCTTCTCGCTGGGCAATGACCTTCTGATTGTTGTCGGCGCGCTGGTGGGCTCGTCTGGTGCGATCCTGTCCTACATCATGTGCAAGGCGATGAACCGCGCCTTTGTCAGCGTGATCCTTGGCGGCTTTGGCGGCGGCGGCGGCGAGCAGATGGCGGTCGAGGGCGAGCAGATCGCCATTGATGCCGATGGCGTGGCTTCGGCGCTGGAAGAGGCCGACAGCATCATCATCATCCCGGGCTACGGCATGGCAGTGGCGCAGGCCCAGCAGAACGTGGCCGAACTCACGCGCCGCCTGCGCGCCAGGGGCAAGGAGGTGCGCTTTGCCATCCACCCCGTCGCGGGCCGTCTGCCGGGGCACATGAACGTGCTGCTGGCCGAAGCCAAGGTGCCCTATGACATCGTGCTGGAGATGGACGAGATCAACGAGGACTTCCCGGACACGGATGTGGCCATCGTCATCGGCTCCAACGACATCGTGAACCCGGCGGCGCAGGACGATCCGAACTCGCCCATCGCGGGGATGCCGGTGCTGGAATGCTGGAAGGCCAAGCAGGTGTTCGTGTCCAAGCGCGGCAAGGGCACAGGCTATTCGGGGATCGAGAACCCGCTGTTCTTCAAGGACAACACGCGGATGTTCTACGGCGACGCCAAGGCGTCACTGGGCGAGTTGCTGAACCGGATTTCGTAAGCGCGGGCCGTTTTCCGTATCGGAAAACGGCCGTTCTTTTTGCAAAAGAACGGACCGCAATCCTTGCAGGATTGCGGTCTTTCTTCATTGCGCGGCCACGGCGTGAACCCGATGGCGCGGCGGCTGCATGACGATCTGACCCAGCGTGAAGGTGCTGTAATGGCAGGTCAGTTCCGTGCCCGCGGGGATGTCCCAGCGCGCGATGCCCTGGACCCCGTCGGAAAAGTCGAGATTGGGGTCGTCGGCATGGTTCATGAACCGGCCTTCGTCGCTTTCCAGCACGAGGTACGCCGGATCGGCGAAATCCGGATAGGAGTACCGCTCCACAAATTCGCGGGCATGCGGTTCCAGCGCCGCCACCCGGGCGGCGGGCAGGCGGATGTCCAGAAGCGGTTCATGCCGCCAGACATTGTCGCCGCGGGCGATGTCGTCATGACAAAACACCCCGAGGCCTTCGATGGCCGACGGGGCGAGATAACAGCGCACCATCATCATGCGCCTGATCCTTCTGAGAGACCGGACCGCCTGCCGGTGAGGATGAAGCCCGTTGGGGCAGGGCGCGGGCGGGACGCGCATTGCGTGAGAGTGCCGCAGCGCGCGGCGGATGCAAGCGGTTTTTCTGCGTGACAGGCCGCGGTGGGTGAGATAATGCTGAGTAAATGACTCGGATTTATGACCTCATGCCGGACCCCTGGCCCGACCCGTGCCCGGAGGGCCATTGGCGGGCGCTGCTGCCCGACCTGCTGGAGCACTGTGACCCGCGGCTGGACAGCCTGCGCCTGCTGGCGCAGGATCGGGCCGGGCGGGCCACGACCGACAGCGGCGACCCGCTGCACGTCTTGCTGACCCGGCTGGCCGACGCCCTGGGCCGCGACATGGCTTTCGAAGCGCCGGGTTGCGGGACGCGCAGCTTTGACGAGCGCTGGCTGATGGCGCTGCTGCAGGCTGCCGAACGGGGGGACGGGGCGTCCTACCGGTTCCTGCTGCGGGCACGGCTGGCCCCGGACACGGCCTCAGGGATCCATTTTGCCCTGACCCAGGCGCGGATCTGGATGGACACCCGTCTCTGATTTGCAAACAGCGTGATTAGCGCGATTTGCAATTCTACAGCGCAGCATCGCTTGCGGCGGCGCAGCGGCTGGGGCAGAAATCGGCATGACAGTCTGATGACAGGAGACCTGCCCATGACCCCCTCAATGACCCGACCCGTCCTTGCCGAGGCCTTTGCCACTTCCCACAGCATGCCGACCCTGCTGCACAGGGCCGTTCTGGTGCTGCTGGGAATCGCCGCGCTGACGCTGGCGGCCAAGATCCGCGTGCCCATGTGGCCGGTCCCGGTGACCATGCAGACGTTTGCCGTCCTCGTGATCGGGACCGCCTACGGGCTGCGGCTGGGGCTGGTGACGCTTCTGGGCTACCTGGCGCTCGGGGCGCTGGGGCTGGCGGTGTTCACCGGTGACAGCGCCGGGCTGGCCTACATGGCGGGGCCGACGGGCGGCTACCTCGTGGGCTTTGTCGTGGCGGCGGGGCTGATGGGCTGGCTGGCGCGGCGCGGCTGGGACCGGTCCTTTGGCACCATGCTGGCCGCGATGGTTCTGGGCAACCTGGTGATCTATGCCTTTGGCCTGCCCTGGATGGCCTGGCTGTTCCTGGCCGACAAGGGCGCGGCCTGGGTGTTCCAGTGGGGCATGGTCAACTTCCTTCCAGGAGATGCGCTGAAGCTGGCCCTGGCGGCGGTGCTGCTGCCGGCGATCTGGCGCGCGCGCGGCTGACGCGGGCGGCCGGGTGAACCCCGCCCTACGCTTGTGACAGAGGCCGGGGTGGCACCCCGGCCTTTTGCGGTCCGGCCCGGCGTCAGGCCAGTTCGGTTTCGATCTGCGCGCCCTTCTCCAGCGTGCGATGCACCGGGCACTTGTCGGCGATCTCCAAGAGCTTTGCCCGCTGGTCGGCGTCCAGATCGCCCTCGAGCGTGATCCGCCGGACAAAGCGGTCGATCCGCGTGGCCTGTCCGGCCTCGGCATCCTGGGCGTGCACCTTGTCATGGGTCACGTCCACCGAGATGCCCGTCAGCGGCCAGCCCTTGCGCCGCGCATACATCCGTATCGTCATCGAGGTGCAGGCCCCCAGCCCCGAAGACACGAACCCATACGGCGAAATGCCCCGGTTCGTGCCGCCATAGGCCGCGGGTTCGTCCGCTTGCGCATGGTGGTGCGGGCCGTTCTGGATGTCCTGCAGAAAGCCTGACGGATCGGCTTCGGTCACCCGGACCACGCCTTCGGGCGCGCCGATGGCGGGGCCGGCGGTGCAAGCTCCAGATAGCGCCCGGCCCAGGCGGCAATCACCTCGGCGGCGTATTCGGCATCCGAGGCGCGGGTGATCAGGTGATCGGCATCGTCCAGCGTGACAAAGCTTTTCGGGTGCCTGGCCGCCATGAAGATCTGCGTGGCGTTCGAGACGTCCACGATGGCATCCAGCGGCGCGTGCAGAACCAGCAGCGCCTTCTTCATCTTGCCGATGGCCGGGGCAATGTTCTCGGCGGCGACATTTTCCACGAAAGCCTTGCCGATGGTGAAGGGACGACCACCCAGATTGACCTCGGCCTGTCCCCGCGCGCTGATCTCGTCCAGGCTGTCATGGAAGTTGTGCGTGACATGGCCCGGATCGAACGGCGCGCCCAGCGTGACCACGGCCCGGGCCGAGGCGATCTCGGGCGCGGCGCGCAGCACCGCGGCCCCGCCCAGCGAATGTCCGATCAGCAGGTCCGGTGCCATGCCGCGGCTGTTCAGAAAGGCCGCCGCCGCACCCAGGTCGGCCACGTTGGAGGAAAAGGTGGTGTTGGCAAACTCGCCCTGGCTGTGGCCCAGCCCGGTAAAGTCAAAGCGCAGGACGGCGATCCCCATCGCCGCCAGCCGCGCGGCGATGCGGCGCGCGGCGGGGATGTCCTTGCCGCAGGTGAAGCAATGGGCAAAAAGCGCGGTGGCCAGATGCGGGCCGTCGGGCATGTCGAGCCGCGCAGCGAGCGTGCCGCCGTCATGGCCGGGAAAGGTGAGGCGTTCGGTGGGCATGGTGAAAGGTCCTTTGTTCCGGGTCGGGTAAAGGATGGGCGCGGGGGGCAGGTCAGGCAAGCGGTGTGACAGCCGCGTTACGGGAAGGTGAGGCGGGTGCGCGGATTGGTGAAGACTGTTGCAATGGCGGCCGGCGCGGCGCTGGCGGCGTCCTGGGGCGGGGCGTTGCACCCCCTGGGCGACAGCCTGGCGGTGATCCGGGTGCCCCTGGCGGTTGTGTTTGCGCTGGCGGTGATCTGGGCAGCCTGGCCGCGCAGGGTGCGCTGGCCGCTGGCGGGGCTGGCGCTCTGGGCGATCGGTGCGATCGCGCTGCCGCGCATGATCCCGCTCGGGACGGTGTCGGACCACGATCTTTCGCTCTACCAGCAGAACCTGCTGTACAACCGCCGCGACGATGCGGCCTGGCTGGACAGCGTCGCCCGGCACGACCCGGACGTGATCACCCTGCAAGAGGTCTCGGGCCGCAACCTTGCCCTGCTCGACAGTCTGGCCGCGGCCTATCCCACGCAGGTCGCATGCCCGTTCCGGGCCGTGGGCGGCGTGGCGGTGCTGTCGCGCCTGCCGGCCGTGCCCGGCACCGCGATCTGCGCCGGGGGCGACGGGCTGGCGGCGGTGCAGGTCGAGACGGCGTTCGGCCCGGTCTGGCTGGTGTCGCTGCACCTGCACTGGCCCTGGCCCTATGGCCAGCCAGAACAGGTGGCCCGCCTGCTGCCCGTGCTGCAAGGGCTGGAGGGCCACGTGATCCTGGCCGGCGATTTCAACGCGGTGGCCTGGTCCCACACGTTGCGCCGGATCGAAGCGGCCAGCGGCACGACGCGGATCGGGCCCTGGGCCCCGACCTTTCACACCCCGCCCTACGGGATACCGCTGGAGATCGACCACGTCCTGACCGGCCCGGCCCATGCGCAAGAGGTGGTCGTGCTGCCCAAACACGGGTCTGATCACAACGGCGTTCTGGCGCTGTTGACGCGGCCTCGGGGGGAGTGAGGGGCGGCGGGGTGAACCCCGCCCTACGCGACTTGACGGCAGCGACTTCGCGTCGCTCAATGGCCCCGGGGCTGCGGCGGGGATCGACCATGGAATGGCTGACCTTTATCGGTGAGAACCTTCCGTGGCAGGTCTACCTGGCCGCGGCGTTCTTCATCATGACCAGCACCGCGCTGAACCTGCTTGCGCAGGAGCGCAAGGACGAAATCGCGCTCTGGCTCATGGGCGCGCAGCCCGAAGAGAGCTGGTCGAAAAGCTTTCTGTCGCTGTTCGACGCGCTTTTTGGCAAGCATCACCTGAGCGCGCGCTGCTTTGCCCGCTCCTGCATCGCCTCGGTGCTGGCGGTCAGCGGCATCTGGGGGCTGATGGCGATGACCGGCACGCTGGAGACGCGATTCGCCGGGGCCATGGCCTGGACCGAAGCGCTGGCCATCGGGATCGCGGTGAACCTGATGGCGGATTACGTCTCGCTCCTGGAAACCCGGTTCCTGCTGTCGCGGATGGACCGGCTCCGGTCCTTCGGGGCGCAGGCGCTGGTGCTGCTGGCCGACCTGATCCTGTCGGCGGCGATCATCCTTGTGGTGATCGAGGTGGTGCGGTGGACGGGTGTGGTGGCCGAGGACAACACCAGCTGGGCGGCCATCGGGCTTGCCTTTTCGGTCTATTCCGCGCCGTTCTACTCCACCTTCCTGACCTCGGTCTGGACCTGGGTCTACATCCTGTCGACCTGGGTGCTGCGGCTGTTCACCGGGCTGGGGCTGAACCGGCTGCCGGATGTGGAGCATCGCCCGACGCTGATGCTGTCGCTGACGCTCAGCGGCTTCGTGCTGGCCGGGGCCTATGCGTCCTCGCTGGGGCTGGAACGCGGCGGGGACGGGCTGTCGCCGCTGGAGCGGACGGTCTGTCATTATGCCAAGGGGGACGTGTGCGAACGGCTGCTGGTGCTGACCGACAACCCGACGGCCAAGCTGACGCTGGCGCTGAACGCCTGCGAGGGCGGGGTGGAGACGCGCTGCATGGACGAGGCCTTCGCGCGGTATGAGACGGACGGGCAGACTGCGGCGCGGTTCTGGCGCGCGGCCTGTGATCGGGGGAATGCGCGGGGCTGCAGCAATCTGGGGGTTCTCTACGCGCAAGGCCTTGGCGTGGCGCAGGATGCGGTTCAGGCGGCGGCGCTCTACCGTCAGGGCTGCGACGGGGGGAATGCGCCGGGCTGCACCGGTCTGGGGGTTCTCTACGCGCAAGGCCTTGGCGTGGCGCAGGATGCGGTTCAGGCGGCGGCGCTTTACCGTCAGGGCTGCGACGGGGGGGATGCGCGGGGCTGCACCAATCTGGGGGTTCTCTACGAGCAAGGCCTTGGCGTGGCGCAGGATGAACCGCGGGCGCTGGCGCTGTATGAACAGGCCTGTGACATGGGCCAAGCCACAGGTTGCTACTATGCCGGGTGGAACCTGCGCGACGGGATCGGGGTTGCGCGGGATGTGCAGGCGGCGTTGACGCTGTTCCTCAAGGCCTGAGAGATGGGCGAAACGCGGGCCTGCAGCGCGGCAGAGGCGCTCGATCCCTAGGCCGGTGCGTCGGTGGCAAACCGCGCCCCGCACCATGAGGCCCCGGGTCAGGCCCGGGGCGCGATGGTCCGGGACGGAGCGGGGCTACACCCCCATCAGCCTTTCGTCGAACGGGTAGCGCGTCAGGTTTTCGTACCCGTCCTCGGTGATCAGCACCTGATCCTCGAGCTTGATCGAGAAGTCGCCGCCCTCGGGCGAGACCAGAACCTCGACGCACAGCGTCATGCCCGGTTCCAGCGCGTAGTCGAAGGCGCCCGGCACCGCGTGGTCGGGGTAGGCCACCAGCGGCCACTCGTCGCACAGGCCCACGCCGTGCATCAGGCAGCCGTATTTCTGCTTCTGAAACTCGGGGCGGAGCACATGGGTGCGGGCCGAAAGCTCGGGGATCGTCACACCCGGCTTCAGCATCTCCATGTTGGTCATGATGTGCTCATGCGCGTGCTGCATGGCCGAGATCATGTCCGGGCGCGGGGCCTCGTCGCCGATCCACCAGGTGCGCGAGATGTCGGTGCAGATGCCGTAGCTGCCGATCAGGTCGGTGTCGAAAGCGAGGATTTCGTTGCGCCGGGGGATCCGGGGGCCGCATTCCTGGAACCACGGATTGGTGCGCTGCCCGGTGGCCAGCAGCCGCGTCTCGATCCATTCGCCGCCGCGGCGGATGTTCTCGGCATGCAGGACGGCCCAGATGTCATCCTCACAGGTCTTGCCATCCCCCATATGGGCGCGGGCAAACTCCTCCATCGCGTACATCGCCTGTTCGCAGGCATGGACGGAACAGCGCATCGCCTTGATCTCGTCCGGGCCTTTCACCGCGCGGCATTTCTCGGTCAGCTCTTCGCCTTCCATCACCTCGAAGCCCTGCGCTTCCAGCGCGCGCAGTCCGTGCAGCATCACCTTGTCCACGGCGAGGCGCGTGTTGCCGGGGGCGTGGTCCTGCAGCAGCGCGCGGACTTCGTTGGCAAAGACGTCGGCGGCCACGTCCACCTTGTCGCCGCGGTCGAAATAGAACAGGTCCGCGCCAGAGCGTTGTTCGCGCACCAAAGGGTTGAACGTGCTGAGGAAGGGCGAGTTCTTGTAATCCCAGATCACCATGTAGCCATCCGCGCAGATCAGAAGCGCGCGGAACGGGTTGTGGGTGTTCCACAACTGCATGTTGGTCGAGTCGCTGGCATAGCGGATGTTGAGCGGGTCAAAGACCAGAAGGCCGGCATAGTCGCGCTCCTGGATGAAACGCGTCAGCCGTTCCCAGCGAAAACGGCGCATGGCCTGCAGGTCGGGCAGGTCCAGCCCCGCCGCGGCCCATTCGGCATAGGCCAGCTGCGTCGGCCCGATCTCGATCCGGTCATTGTCGTTGGGGGTGTTGTCGCCCAGAAGCGCCCCGCGCGTCGGGTCGATCTTGCGGCTGTCGCGATAATGCTGGTTCATGGCGGGCCTCCCTCGTCGCGGGCAGGATGGCGGCCGGATCGGGCCGCGGCGCGCTTGTTTGCGCCGCGGCCCCGGTCGTTTTCAGGCAGGCCCTCGGGACCGAAAGCGGCCCCGGCCCCGGGTCGATTCCCTGGCTCGATCGGCTGCGCCGTCTCGGGCAGGCGGCGGCATTCGGGGCTGACGTCGATCAGCGGGTGGATCGGAAGGCCTTGGCGCACCGCCGCGCCGCCGACAGTCGTGACCGTGGCGATTGTCCTTGAAGGAAACGGAAGGGCTTGCCTCGTGCCATGGTTTCGTCGCAGACCGATGTCGGCTCCGTGACGGAGCGATGACAGGGCAGTGCCGACCATATGATCCTGCAGGATGCCATCCCCTATGACGTGCTCAGCCCCCGGCCGCTGCCGGGCGTGGCGCCGTTTGCGATGCCGGACTGGCTGCATGTCGACAGCGCCTATGCCGCGCAGATGGCCGAGCGGGGGCGGCTGCTGGACAGCGCACGCGCCGAGGTTCTGTGGATGGACCCCGGCGCATTGCCCGCCGCGCAGGAGCTCCTGGAGATGGTGCTGGCGCATCTGCCGGAGGGGTTCGCGCAGGCCGGTGCGTGCGTCACCTGTCCGGACGGGCGTGTGGTGCGTCTTGACCGGCAGGACCCGCTGCAGACGCTGGGGCGGCTGGTGCAGGAGGATCTGTGCCTGCTGGTCAGGGAAGGGGACGAACATGTGCTGAAGGGGGCCGTGCTGTGCTTTCCGGCCAGCTGGACGCTGGCGGAAAAGGCCGGCAAGCCGCTGGTGCGCATTCACGCGCCGGTCGCAGAGTATGATCCCGACATCGCCCGCCGTGTGCAGCGCCTGTTCGACGGGGTGCAGCCGGGCCGGCCGCTCTGGCGGTTCAACGCGCTGTGGTATGTCGATCCCGCGCTCCACCAGCCGCGCGGCGAACACGCGCCGCGCAGGCCGACAGCCCCGGCGGCCGCCCGCTTTCTGCGCTCTGAACGGCAATGCCTGGTGCGGTTGCCGCAAAGCGGTGCGGTGGTGTTTTCCATCCACACCTATGTGGTCACGTCCGATGCCCTGCCCGGGGCGGCGGGCTCAGTCCTCGATCGGGCCTGAGCGGACATCGGCGGGGGCGGCCAGCGCCACGGCGTCGGGCGCAGGATCGCGGCGGGCCAGGGCGGCAAGGGCCAGCGCCGCGCACAGCGCGGCCAGGGCAAACAGACGCATGTGCCGTGTCCCGTTCAGTAGATCCAGCGCAGGATGAGCTGGTTCAGCTCGCCCGCTTCGCCCAGCGCGAGAAACAGCGCCGTCACCGCCAGCGCCTGCGAGGCAAGGCGGAAGTCCATCCCGCGCAGCAGGCCGATGATCCAGAGCGCGACGGCCACGGGGAAGGCGACAAAGGCCAGAACCCCGGTCAGGATCCAGCTGGCCGCGCCCATGCGCAATTCCGCCGGTTCGCTTTCCTCGATGCGGACGCGGAACTGTTCCAGCCGGTCGGTGGGGCGTGACGGGCCGTCTTCGGCCTCGGCCGAGAGCGCGTCGCGGAATTCGCGGCTGAGCGAGCTTTCCGCGTCGTCCAGCCCGTCGAGCTCGCGCCGGGGCGACACGTAGCGGCGCAGACGCAGAAAATCGTCCGCCTCCACCAGCATGTCGGGCGAAAACCATTCGATGACGTCGGCGTTCGAAAACCCGAGGCAGATCTCGACGGTGTCCGACAGCACCTTGGCGGCGGCCTCTTCGTCGGCGGGGCTGCCGTCGCGGGTGATCAGCTGCAGGGCGACCCGAGGGCCATACGCGCTTTGCTCGTCCACGGTCACGCGCAGTGCGAGGCTGTGGGCAAAGACGGTCTGCTTGCGGCGGTTTTGACGCGGCGCGCGCTCCGGGTCGTGGTCGAGCCTGTCGAGCACGTCGGCGGCGGCCTGCATGTAGGGGGCGGGGTCAAGTGCGGCGGAATCGGGAAGAATCAACGCCGCATAAGGCCAATCGGTAACCTGCATCACGGTCCTCGTAAGATGGGTACAATTTATCGTTCCCATGATGCAGGTCATTGTGGCCGCTCTGGGGCGGCCTCGTGGTGGAAACGGGGTATTGCAGCCCCGATGGTCAGCCGTCGATACGGGCGGCCGCGGCGGCGATGGCCTGCTGATAGACCGTTGCCGCGTTCCATTCGTTCAGCACGCGGAAGTTCGGCTGGCCCTGTTCGTAGCCGCGCCCGGCCTTCCAGCCCTTCTGGCGCAGGAAATTGGCGGTCGAGGCCAGCGCATCCCATTCATTGTAGAAATCCACCCGCCCGTCGCCGCTGCCATCCACGCCGTACCGCATGGCGTTGCCGGGAAGGAACTGGGTGTGGCCCAGCTCGCCATGATAGGCCCCGTTCTGGTTCGGGCTGAGCATGCCGCGATCCACCATCTGCAGCGCGGCGATGGCATGCGGGGTAAAGAACGACGCGCGGCGGCAATCATAGGCGACGGTCAGGATCGACGACACCACCGGGACCGAACCCATGTTGCGGCCAAACCCGGTCTCCATGCCGTGGATCGACACCAGGATCGAGCCCGGCACGCCATAGCGCGCCTCGACATTGGCAAAGAAACCCGGGTTGCGCGCGATGCGCTTGCGGGCCTGGCTGGCGAAACTGTCCAGCGATCCCAGGCGGATGCGCACGAAGTCGTTGAAGCTGTACTTCACACCCTTCTGGTTGCGGTCGGCATTGATGGTCTTTTGCGAATAGCTGGCCGCCTGCAGCGCCTGCAGCCCGCGATTGCCGACCCCGGCGCGCTGCGCCTCGGCGGCGAATTCGGATTTCCAGGCATTGAACCCCGACGAGGTGTTGCCGCAGGAGGCGGCAAGGGCGGGGGCGGCGGCAAGCGACAGGACAAGAGCGCAAACAAGGCGGCGCATGGACAGACTCCGGGCTGAAATGACAATTGCCCGAAGCCTATCCGCAAACGCCCTGCCGGGCCAAGGGGGAACTGGGTGCGCCGTTCCCCCCATGCGGGTGGCAGGGGGTCAGAACCCGCCAATCAGTGCAGAGGCGCCGGTGCTGTCCAGTGCGACGAACATGCCCGCCAGGCCCATGGCCAGCGAGGCCACGCGGAAATCCTCGCCGCGGGCAAGGTTGTAGATCATCACCGGCGCGGCGACCGGCAGCGAGATCACCGCGATGCTCAGCGACACCGCCCAGGTGGACAGGCGTGCCTCGGTGGGGATGATGCCCTCGGCCTCGCGCAGCGCCTCCAGTTCCGCCTCGTCGGCGGGGCGCAGGAAGGCGGCGCGCATGTGGCGCTCATACGCCTTCACATGCGCATTGTAGTGCCTGGATCCCAGAGGCGCGTTGTCATTGGCGGTGGCGACGCGGGCGTCGGGCGCGACCGGGGGCAGGGCGCGCAGCAGGGCGGCGCAGGCCGGGGCCACGGGACGGGCAGGGGCCTTGGCCCGGGCCTTGCGGGCCACGCGCCGCGGGGCGATCTGGCTGACCGCCGGGGCCGGGTCGGGATCGCGCGGGCCGAACATGTCTGCCAGCCGCTGCAGGAAGGTGTCGCGGGGGATGCGCAGATCGGACCCGGCCCAGACCACATCGGTCGCGGGCAGCGACTGCGCGAGCGGATAGAGCAGCGCCGCAAGATCGGCCAGCGCGGCGGCGTCATCGGTGCCATCGGGCAGGGCCAGACCCACGGTCAGAACGGTTTCGCCGGAAACAAAAGCCAGGTCCAGCGTGACCGCCAGGACTTCTGTTTCGATCACCAGACCGGTCAGCGACGCCTCGGTCACGGTGGCATGGGACGCGCCGTTCCGGCGCAGGTGCTGCGTGGCCAGATCAGCCACCTTTGGCAGAGACACGAACCGTTCACCATGAAACACGACTTGGGCAGTGCAGACCGGCTTGATCGTCATTTCCCCATCTCCTTTTTTGGATGCGCGTTTGTTGAGGATGAGAGTTGTCCCCAATTGGGTTCGGATCAGGGAGGCAATGCGAAATCGCCGGGGCGGAGTGGACATGGCGTCGCCGCAAAGCGGCCGAGTCGGGCAATTCCCTGGCAAATTGTGGCGGTTTGGACAGGATCAGGCGGGTTTTTCGTGAAATGGCCGCAATTCGCGCAACATGGCCGGTCATCCGCTCAAGAAAACGCGACCACATTTCTGCCCGCCACGTTTACAGAGTTTGAAGCGATGTCCGCGGGTTTTCCACTTTTACGGGAGTCCGTGCACATGCGCGAAACAAAACCTCCATTGGACCGGTCATCGTTTCGCCACAGAGTGCTGTCGCCGCCGCGCGCCCGCCGTGATTCGGGCCGGATCGGTGCCATGTTGTCCGGTCTTGCCGCAGTTCCGCGCCATTGAGACCGGAACATGGCACCATATGGTGCAGCCCGCCTGCCGCGCCTAGAGGATGAAATCCCCGGCCTCCAGTTGGGCGGTCGACAGCAGGGTCATCTGCGCGTCCTTGAGGCCGTCGCCATCGGTGTCGATCTGCACGATGGCGTGGCCGTTCGGTGCCACGCGATAGCGCAGTTCCATCGCGGTGCCGGTAAAGGCCGCGGTGCCGATAAAGGCAAAGGCGGCGTCGCCGATGGCCGAAAGGTCGATCACGTCCTCGCCGCCGGCAAAGCCGCGCACCACGTCGCCCTCCATTTCGGCGGCGCTGTCAAAGATCAGCACATCCGCGCCGCCCCCCGGGTTCAGCGCGTCTGCGCCCAGGCCCGCGCGGATCGTGTCGCGGCCCAGATCGCCTGTCAGGGTGTCGTCGCCGTCGCCGCCCTCGATCAGGTCGTCTCCTTCCTTGCCGCGCAGCAGATCGTTGCCGTCATCGCCAAAGATCCGGTCCGCCCCGGCCCCGGCCACGATGTCGTCATCCCCGGCCCCGCCCGAGACATGGTCGTCGCCGCCGCCCGGGCGCAGGGTGTCGTTGCCGTCCTCTCCGGTCAGCCGGTTCGCGCCGTCATTGCCGATGACGAAATCGTCGCCCGCGCTGCCTTCGAACACCAGATCGGCGCTGCCCATCAGGCGGACCTCTTCAAAGCCCGTGGCGGTGACATTGTCGGCCCAGAGCAGCAGCAGGTCGTGGCCGGCGCCGCCATTGGCCAGCGCGCCGGTTTCGTCCAGCTTCACGGTGTCGTCGCCATTGCCCGCCTGAACCGTGCCCTCGACCGCGCCGCCGCGGCCGTTGAACAAATCGGCACCGTTGTCGAGGAGCACGTCGCCCGCGATCCGACCGCTGTTGAAGACCACGTCGCCGCCATCGCCTCCGGCAAGGCTTTGCGTCATCAGACCGCTGTTCGAGACCGTGTCGTTGCCGTCACCCATCACGACAAAACCATCCACATGCCCGGCATTCACGAACCGGTCGAACCCGTCGAACAGGCTGACGGACCCGACGATCTGCCCGGTTTCGGCGTTCACCACCCGATCGTTGAGCGCCAGTTGCGGATCGCCGGCAATGGCATCGAACCGCGCCGAGATCCGGCCGCCGTTCCAGACCTGCAGACTGGCCGCGTCCGATACGTGCACGGCGCTGTGGGTTGCGACGATGTCGCCGGTATTGGTCAGGATCAGCAGGTTTTCGGCCACGTTCACCCCGTAATGGCCGCTGATCCGTCCGCTGTTGTCGATCTGGTGCGACACGCCCCGCCCGCCGGTGGTCACGCCGTCGATCTGGATCCCGTTGCCCGAGACGGCGCTGATCTGGCCGGTATTGGCAACGGTCAGACGGTTTTCCACCCCGGCAGCCACCGCGTGGTCACCCGTGTCGCGGCCCAGCGCCGCGACCGTGCCGTGGTTGGTGAGCGACCCGCTGTCGCTGAACAGGACCGCCATATCGTTCGGACCGTCCGACCCGGTCGACAGGATCGTGCCGGTCGCGCCGACAAAGGCGTCGGAGGTGCTCGCCACATGTGCGGCGGTGCCGAACACCAGGCCAAGGCCCGGGGACAGCACCGTGCCGAGCGCGGTAAACGAGGAATTCGCCCCGCTGAGGGCAACCGCCACAAACGCGTTCGACAGGACCGAGACGCCTTCGAGCAGCACAACCTCGCGCGGGTCAAGATAGTTGATCAGGGTCTGGTCGGTCGTGACATAAACGATGCTCATGGCGCAGCACCTCCGGGCTGAACAGGCGCGGCACGAAAAAGCCGGGCCACCACGCAAGTGTCCCGCGCGGCCCGCACGGCGTCAAGCACGGCTCAGAGCACGAAATCGTCCACGCTCAGCGCCGTCACGCCCAGCAGGCTCAGCTGGGCATCGCGGGTCCCGTCGCCGTCCACGTCGATCTGCACCAGACTGTGGCCATTTGCCGTTACGCGGTAGCGCAGTTCCATGGCGTTGCCGGTGAACCCGCCGGTGCCCAGCCAGTCAAAGCCGGCATCCTCGATCCCCGACAGGTCGATCACGTCGGTGCCCGGCAGGAAACCGCGGACGAAATCGCCGTCCATTTCCAGGGCGCTGTCAAAGACCAGCGTGTCGGCCCCCGGTCCGGGGCGGATGACGTCGATGCCCTCGCCGGCAAGGATCGTGTCATTGCCGTTGTCGCCGGTGATGGTGTCGTCACCCGCGCCGCCCTCGATCTCGTCGTCGCCGCCCTTGCCGCGCACCACGTCGTTGCCGTCGCCGCCCAGCACCTCGTCGGCCCCGGCGCCGCCGTTCAGGCTGTCATTGCCGGTGCCGCCGTCGATCAGGTCGTTGCCGCCATTGCCGAACAGTGTGTCGTCACCGTCGCTCCCGCCGGTCAGGCGATTGTTGCCCTCGTTGCCCTGCACGTTGTCATCCCCGCGCGAGCCTTCCAGCACCAGGTTGTCGCCGCCCATCAGATAGACGTTCTCCACCGTCGTCACGATCACGTCCGACGCCCAGAGATAGGCGATGTCGGCCCCGTTGCCGCCGTCGATCCGCGCGCCGTCCTGGTCGATGTAGAAGACGTCATTGCCGTTGAGCCCCTGAACGACACCGTCCACCGTGCCGCCGCGCCCGTCGAAACTGTCGGTCCCGGCCCCCAGCGCCAGGGTGCCGAAGACCTGCCCGGTGTTCGTCACGGCATCGTTGCCGTCACCGGCATCGACATCGCCAGCGATCCGACCGGTGTTGAGCAGGGTGTCGGTGCCGAACCCCATCAGCACGTCGCCGGTGATGTTGCCGGAATTGTCCAGAAGGTCATCCCCTGACAGGTTGCGCACCTCGCCGTGGATGTCCCCCTGATTGTAGATCGTGTTGTTGCCGGCAAAAAGCCACACATTGCCGTTCAGCACGCCGCCCGCCAGGTTGCGCAGGATGTCGTCCTGCCCCGAGGTGTCATGCCCGCGCACCGCGCTGTCCCCGGCGGTGATGGTGCCGCCATTGGTGATGTCGAGCGCGCCGTTGGCCTCGGCCAGCACACCGTCGCGCACCGCCTCGATCAGACCGGTATTGTGCAGCGCCAGCGTGTTGCGGGATTGCGAAACGCCGTCGCGGCCCGAGATCGTGCCGGTGTTGAGCAGACTGTTGACGGCGCTCAGCCCCTCGCCGCTGTCACCGTTGATCTGCACGCCGTTGCCCGCCGCCGACAGGATGCTGCCGGTATTGACGGTGTTGAGAAGGCCAAAACTGTTCACGGCATGGTTGACGGTAAACTCGCCGATGGACTGGATCGTGCCGGCATTGGTCAGCTCGGACGTGTCGCCGCGCAGCAAGACGGCAATGTAGTCGGAGGAATAGACCGTCACCCCGGCCTCGACGGTCAGGATGCTGGTGTCGTTGTTGACGCTGGACGAGCCGATGGCGACGGCACTGTCGGAGGCGTAGACCGAACTGGCCAGGTGGATCGAGATGTTTTCGTTGCCATGAAAGCCGCCGGTGCTCGAGATCAGCACATTGCCGGGCAGGAAGACGAACTCCGCTCCGGCCGTGACGTTTATCTGAGCGAACTGGTCGTTTGTGACGTATCCAAGGGACATGGGCGGAAATTCCTGTCGGATTGTTGAGAATGGAATGACGTGACTGCAATCAGAACAGGACCACCCCCGCGCGCCTGTCAACCCCCGGCCCGCTCCCCGCCCCCGGAAAGCAAAAAGGCGCCCGCAAGGGGCGCCTTTTCCGAACCTGTGTCCAGCTTCAGCAGCTGTAATACATCTTGAATTCCACCGGGTGCGGGGTGTGTTCAAACAGCTCGATCTCTTCCATCTTCAGCTCGATATAGCCGTCGATCTGGTCCTTGGTGAACACGTCGCCCTTGAGCAGGAAGTCGTGGTCGGCCTTCAGGCAGTCGATCGCCTCGCGCAGCGAGCCGCAGACCGTCGGGATGCCTTCCAGCTCTTCCGGCGGCAGGTCGTAGAGGTTCTTGTCCATCGCCTCGCCCGGGTCGATCTTGTTCTCGATCCCGTCCAGACCGGCCATCAGCAGGGCGGCAAAGCACAGGTAGGGGTTGGCGGACGGGTCGGGGAAACGGGCCTCGACGCGCTTGGCCTTGGGGCTTTCGGTCCACGGGATCCGCACGCAGCCCGAACGGTTGCGAGCCGAATAGGCGCGCAGAACCGGCGCCTCGAAGCCCGGGATCAGGCGCTTGTAGGAGTTGGTCGACGGGTTGGTGAAGGCGTTCAGCGTCTTGGCGTGCTTGAGGATGCCGCCGATGAAGAACAGCGCCTCTTCGCTCAGATCCGCGTACTTGTCGCCGGCAAAGAGCGGCTTGCCGTCCTTCCAGATCGACATGTTGCAATGCATGCCGGTGCCGTTGTCGCCGTAGATCGGCTTGGGCATGAAGGTGGCCGACTTGCCGTAGGCCTGGGCCACGTTGTGGATGACATACTTGTACTTCTGCATCTCGTCGGCCTGCCTGGTCAGGCTGTCGAAGATCAGGCCCAGTTCGTGCTGGCAGGACGCCACCTCGTGGTGGTGCTTGTCGACCTTCATGCCGATGTTCTTCATCGTCGACAGCATTTCCGAACGGATGTCCTGGCCGTCATCGATGGGCGGAACGGGGAAGTAGCCGCCCTTGACGCCCGGACGGTGGCCGGTATTGCCCATCTCGTATTCGGTGTCGGTGTTCCAGGCGGCATCCAGGGCGTCCACCTCGTAAGACACCTTGTTCATGCTGTTGGAGAACCGCACGTCGTCGAACAGGAAGAATTCCGCCTCGGGGCCCCAGTAGGACACGTCGCCGATGCCGGTGGACTTCAGGTAGGCCTCGGCCTTCTGGGCGGTGCCGCGCGGATCGCGCTCATAGGCCTCGCCGGTGTCGGGCTCGACCACCGAACAATGCAGGCACAGCGTCTTTTCCGCAAAGAACGGGTCGATATAAGCGCTTTCGGTGTCGGGCATCAGCTTCATGTCCGAGGCCTCGATGGATTTCCAGCCGGCGATCGACGAGCCGTCGAACATGAAGCCTTCTTCGAGGAAATCCTCGTCAACCAGATGCGCCATGACCGTCACGTGCTGCAGCTTGCCGCGCGGATCGGTAAAGCGGATGTCGACATAGGCGACGTCCTCGTCCTTCATCATGGCCAGAACGGTGTCCTTGCTCATTCTTTCTTCCCTTTCTGTCTATGGGGTCGTGTCGTGTTACAGCGCGTCGGAACCGGTTTCGCCTGTGCGGATCCGGACGGCCTGTTCGACGGTGCTGACAAAAATCTTGCCGTCACCGATCTTGTCGGTCTTGGCGGCGGCGACGATGGCGTCGATGGCCCCGTCCACCTGGTCGTCGTCCAGCACCACCTCGATCTTCACCTTGGGCAGGAAGTCGACGACATATTCCGCACCCCGGTAAAGCTCGGTATGGCCTTTCTGCCGGCCAAAGCCCTTCACTTCGACAACGCTCAGACCCTGGATGCCCGCGTCCTGCAGGGCTTCCTTGACCTCGTCGAGCTTGAACGGCTTGATGATCGCCTCGATCTTCTTCATCGCCCGGTCTCCTCGCTTTTCCGGTGTTGGACCCCGGCAGAGCATGTCCGTTCGGGGGCCACAATCCGATAGGGGGGCAGGGCAGGGAGGGCGGCTCTGGATTGTCAGGGTGCGTCCAAAATTTGTGCATGTCGCCCTTAATTTGGGCGAAAGTGAATCGCAGGTGGGCACATGACGGAGTTTCTGACGGCAGCGCAGATGCGCGCGGCGGAGCGGGCGGCGATCGACAGCGGCGCGGTCAGCGGGCTGGAGTTGATGGAACGCGCAGGCCGCGGCGTGGTTGAGGCCATGCTCGAGCAATGGCCCGACCTGGCGCAGGGGCCGCAGCGCGCCATTGTGCTGTGCGGCCCCGGCAACAATGGCGGCGACGGGTTCGTGGTGGCGCGGATGCTGAAAGCGCGGGGCTGGCAGGTTACCGTGGTCTTCTTCGGCGAAGCGGGCAAGCTGCCGCCCGATGCGCGGGTGAACTACGACCGCTGGGCAGATATGGGCGTCGTGGCCCCCTTGACCCTGGCCGCGGTCAAGGCGGCGGAAGCCCCCGACATCTGGGTCGATGCCCTCTTCGGGCTCGGCCTGACGCGGCGTGCCGAGGGGGAGCTTGCAGCGGTCCTGCGCCATTTCGCCGGAGATGGCGTCGATGGCGCGGGCGTTGCGCCGAAAATGGTGGCGGTGGACGTGCCGTCGGGGCTGGATGCCGACAGCGGCGAGATCCTGGGCAAGCGCCCGGAGGAGCGGGTGCCGCCCTGTCCGGTCTGCGCCCTGACCGTCACCTTTCACCGCCCCAAGCCCGGCCACGTGTCGCGGGATGGTCCAGCGCATTGCGGCAGGCTGGTCGTCAAGCCCATCGGCCTTTGATCTTTCATCTTTCCGAAAAATACTCCCGCCGGAGGCGACCGACATGTCCACACGCACCCTGACCCGGAACGATCTTCCTCCCCTCGCCAAGGCGGACGGTCACAAATACGACCACGGCCATGCCCTGATCCTGTCGGGGGGCGCGGGCCAGACCGGCGCAGCCCGCCTGGCGGCGCGCGGGGCCTTGCGCATCGGGGCCGGGCTGGTCAGCCTCTGCGTTCCGGGCGCGGCGCAGCTGGAGGTGGCCATGCAGGTCACCGCCATCATGGTGAGGCGGGCCGACAGGCCCGACGAACTGTCCGCCGTGCTGCAGGATCCGCGCCTGAACGCGCTCTGCCTCGGGCCCGGGCTGGGTATCGCGCGGGCGCGGGACCTGGTGCCGGTTGCCCTTGGAGGCGGCGGGGGGGCACGCCGTCCCACGGTGCTGGATGCGGATGCGCTCAGCGCCTTTGCCGACGCGCCGCACAGCCTGTTCGCGCAATTGCACGGGGCGTGCGTGCTCACACCCCATGCCGGCGAATTCGCACGGCTCTTTCCCGACATTTCCGGGAACCTGCACCGCCGCACCTGTTCCAAGGCCGATGCCACGCGCGACGCGGCCCGGCGCGCAGGCTGCGTTGTGCTGTTCAAGGGCCCCGACACCGTCATCGCCGATCAGAACGGGGCGTGTTCGATCCATGCAAGCCGGGGCGACCGCGCGGCACCCTGGCTGGCCACCGCGGGCTCGGGCGACGTTCTGGCCGGGTTCATCACCGGCCTCATGGCCCGCGGGCTTGGCCCGATGCAGGCGGCGGAGGCCGCCGCCTGGCTGCACACCGAATGTGCCCTTGGCTTCGGTCCCGGCCTGATCGCCGAGGACCTGCCCGAAGAACTGCCCCGCGTGTTTCGCAGGCTGGGCCTGTAGGGCCGGGGTCAGCCCGCCTTACGCGTCGGCCATGGCGGGCAGGGCCGAGGCCACTTCGAGCCCGTCGGCATAGACAATGTGCGGGGCGTCAAAGACCAGCTCCACCAGGTCCATCTCCGCCGGGCCAAGATCGCGGACGAATTCGCCATCGACCAGCCGCGCCGCGGGCACCAGCGCCTGAGAGGCCCCGAAGAGCGCCCCGGCGCGCCAGTCGCGGATCAGGATTTCCTGCCGCGCCGGAAACACCGCATCGCGGTCGGGACGGGTATTGCCGAGCGAGCCCGCACGGATCGCCACCGCAGGGATGACGCGGCGCGTGCGGCGTATCTGCGTGACCACGGCCATGCCGCTGTCGCGGGTGATCACGCGATCGCCGGGATTGAGATATTCCACCGGAAGCGCGCCCTCGAGCGTCAGCACCACCGTTCCGGCGGCCAGCGCATTGCAGGCGGTTTGCGGCTCCACATGGCGCGCGGGACGACTCCCGTTCTCGCGCCCGACCGTTTTCGGTTCCATGGGCGGTATCCTGTATTGTTCTGCCTCGATTTTTTGCGTCACATTATGGCAAGAATGGGTAAATGTCGCGCCCTTTTTGCGCGGAACCCCATACTTTTGAGGCATTCTGCTGTCCGTCTGCCGCCCGCATCTTTTCGCTCGCGCCGCGGCCTGCGCTTTGCTAAACCGCGCGGCACCTGCGGGTGTGGCGAAATTGGTAGACGCACCAGATTTAGGTTCTGGCGCCGCAAGGCGTGGGGGTTCAAGTCCCTCCACCCGCACCAAGGACATCCCGGCATTTGCCATTGTCAGGTACAGGGCGCACCGCGCGGGCCCCGTCCGACTCACGTCAAAGGGGCCGACCCGGAATGTGACCGCTCTGCGGCACGTCTCCGGGCGGACTGTGGCGGAATGTGGCGGATCGGGGGCGCGGGATCGCGGCGGAAATGCGGCGGACCGGGCCGATTTGACTCAAATGATTCGACCGGATTTAACCCTCGGGCCGGGGGCTGCGGCGTCAATTCGGGGGCATCGCCGGGATTGGTTCTGCGGCAAAAACAAAGCGCGCCACATTCGGGCGGCGGCAATGCGCCGAATGTGGCGGCACGGGGGCGAACTGTGGCGTTTCCGATTCGATGACAATGGCCGCGTGGCACCGACCGGCAAACCCCGAAACCTCGCATGATCGCCGCGCCTGCCCACAACAGCTTGTGATCGCGCGGCTTTTGGCGGGAAACAATCCAACGATACTCGCGTCTAGTTCGGCTGTCCCGAAGCAGGATTTTGCGGCGCAAAGGGATAGGTTTGGCCGTTTTCCCGCCATTTTTCCTTTCTCTTGAGCCCCCGATCCCCCTATTAATCTCCTCAAGCCCAACTGGGGGGTGAAGACTGCTGGCCACGGTGGCGGCCGCGAACTGTCAAGCATCCGCGAGGATGCGAACGGACGCGAGAGCGGAGAAGCCGCTCGTGCCGCTAGGCGATCTTCGTCCACGTCAAGACGTGGGCAGAGGCACGCGATCCGATCGCATTTTTTGCAGGCATGACGCGCAACTGAGGAACCGGGCAGTGCTGCGGGCATTGTCTCCGCACATGCGGATGGGGGATGCCCCCCGCTAGAGAGTATGAGGGTCGAAAGATGGCTGATCTGTTTCTGAACTGGGGTGATCTTGGCCCCTATGGTACGAGCCTGGCAAGTGGCGCGACCACCACCGTGGACACCGGCGGCATGGCCGTCGACATCACCTACTCGGCGCAGGACCCGTTCGCCACGGCGTTCACCTTCAACGCCGACGGCTATGTCGAGGCCGCCGACGATCTGAACCCGAACTCGTTCCTGAAGCTGTTCGACGACAACAATGACGACGGCGCGCCGGCCAACGGCACCGCCGTGCTGGAGTTCAGCGCCATCGACACCGCAAACTTCACCGACGAAGTGCAGAACGTCGAATTCCGCATCAACGACATCGACCTGCTGGCCGCAGGCGGCGACCTGGGCGAGGACAACGCCGCAGGGTTCGAGGACATCGTGACCGTGCTGGCCTTTGACGCCGACGGCGTGGCCGTTCCGGTGACGCTGACCCCCGAAGGCGGCGTGTCGGTGGCCGGGGCCACGGCGACCGGCACCGAGGAAACCGGTTTCGCCGATGCCGCAGGCTCGATCCTGGTGAACATCGCGGGCCCGGTGGCGCGCATCGAGATCGTCTATGAAAACGGCGACACCGCGCAGCAGGGCGTCACCATCTCGGACGTGAACTTCTCCACCGTCGACGTGTCGGACGAACCGCCGGTGGCCGTGGACGACAGCGCCACCACGCCGGAAGACACCGCCGTCGTCATCGACGTGCTGACCAATGACAGCGACCCCGAAGGCGGCGCGCTGACCGTGACCGGCGCCACCGTCGACACCGGCACCGTGGCGGTCAACCCCGACGGCACGCTGACCTACACGCCCGCCGCCGATTACAACGGCCCGGCGACCATCGTCTACACCATCGCCGACCCGGACGGGAACACTGCCACTGGCGAAGTCGCCGTGACCGTGGAACCGGTCAACGACGCGCCGGTGCCGACGCCCGATACCGGCACCACCGCAGAAGGCACGCCGGTCACGCTGGACGACCCGTCGGACAATGACAGCGATCCCGACGGCGATCCGCTGACCACCGTAGGCGTGGGCACGCCGACCAACGGCACCGCCACGCTGAACCCGGACGGCACCGTGACCTACACGCCCGACGATGGCTTTACGGGAGAGGACACGATCCCCTACACCGTCACCGATGGCGAAGACACCGTCCCGGGCGAGATCATCGTGACCGTGACCCCGGACGAGGATCCCAACGGCGCACCCGTCACCACCCCGGACACTGCGACGACCGAGGAAGACACCGCGGTCACCATCGCCGACCCGTCGGCCAACGACACCGATCCCGATGGCGATCCGGTCACCGTGGACAGCATCGGCACGCCGACCAACGGCACCGCCACGCTGAACCCCGACGGCACCGTGACCTACACGCCGGACACCGGCTTCACCGGCACGGACACGATCCCCTATGTCGCCACGGATGGCGAGGACACCACGCCGGGCGAGATCATCGTCACCGTGACGCCGGAAAGCGACGACACCGCCCCCGTGGCCGTGGACGATGCCGCCACCACGCCCGAAGACACCCCTGTCACCATTGCCGTCCTGGACAATGACAGCGATCCCGAGGGCGAGGACATCTTTGTCACCAGCGTGGACGATCCGGCCAACGGCACCGCCATTGTGGGCGCCGGCGGCGTGATCGAATACACCCCCGATGCAGGCTTCACCGGCACCGACACGTTCAACTACGTGCTGGGCGACGATGAAGGCCTGTCCGACATCGCCACGGTGACCGTCACCGTGACGCCCGAAGGGGACGGCAACGGCGCACCCGTCACCACCCCGGACACTGCGACGACCGAGGAAGACACCGCGGTCACCATCGCCGACCCGGCGGCCAACGACACCGATCCCGATGGCGATCCGGTCACCGTGGACAGCATCGGCACGCCGACCAACGGCACCGCCACGCTGAACCCCGACGGCACCGTGACCTACACGCCGGACACCGGCTTTACCGGCACGGACACGATCCCCTACATCGCCACCGATGGCGAGGACACCACGCCGGGCGAGATCATCGTCACCGTGACGCCGGAAGAAGACGACGCGCCCACCGCGGTGGACGATGCCGTCACCACCGACGAAGACACGCCTGTCACCCTCGACCCCACGGCCAACGACACCGATCCGCAGGACGATCCGCTGACCGTGGACAGCATCGGCACGCCCACCAACGGCACCGCCACGCTGAACCCGGACGGCACCGTGACCTACACGCCGGACACCGGCTTCACCGGCACGGACACGATCCCCTATGTCGTGTCGGACGATGACGGGAACACCGATACCGGCGAGATCGTCGTCACCGTCGAACCGGCCGACGAAGGCCGCATCGACACCGACATCTTCCCGGTGGATCCCGCGGACCAGGCGCTCGACCCGTTCGACGGTCTGGACGAAGATCCCGATCCGACGGACGATCTGGACGACATCGTGGGCACCGGCGGGGCGGACACCATCTCGACCGGCGATGACGACGACACCATCGTCGCGGGTGACGGCAACGACTCCATCGCGCCGGGCATCGATGACGACCTGGTGGACCTCGGCGGCGGCAACGACCTGCTGATCGACGTGCAGGGCGCCGACACCATCACCGGTGGCCAGGGCGACGACACGATCATCGCGGGCTTTGACACCGTGCCGATCGAAACCCCCGAGGACGGCGTTCTGCCGGGCCTGCTGTCCGATTATGTCGGCGACAGCGCGTCCTTTGCGCCGGGCAACCCGGTGGGCGATCTGCTGAGCGGGCTGGGCTTTGCCTCGGATCCGAACACCACCGACAACGCCGACAGCGTGCAGGGCAACCTGGGGGCCGACTCGATCTCGACCGGCGATGACGCCGACACCATCGATGGCGGCGGCGACAACGACACCGTGGATGCGGGCATCGACGACGACCTCGTGTTTGGCGGTCAGGGCGACGACTCGCTGATCGGCGGCCATGGCTCGGACACCATCGACGGCGGTCAGGACGACGACTTCATCGACGGGTCGAACCTGGCAGCGCTGGAACTGACCGACGATGTCGACGCGGTGCCGGAAAACGACCGTGACAGCCTGATCGGTGCCCTGGGCGACGATACGATCCTGGGTGGCGACGACGACGACACGCTGATCGGCGGGTCGGGCGATGACAGCCTCGATGGCGGCATCGACGAGGACTCGATCCTCGGCGGCAACGACAACGACACGCTGATCGGTGGCCAGGGCGGCGACACGCTGGATGGCGGCGCCGGGGCCGACTCGATCTCGGGCGGGGCCGATCGCGACGTGATCAACGTCAACGGCCCGGACGAAGGTGTCGACGACACCATCGACGGCGGTGCCGAGGGTGACGATTTCGACGTGCTGAACCTCAACGGCTTCGGTGTCCGGGGCGAGGACTGGCGCATCGTCGACGTCACGCCGGACAGCAACGGCAACGGCATCGACGGCACGGTGGAAATCCTGGCCGATGATGGCAGCGTGACGGGCGAATTCGACTTCTTCGAGATCGAGCAGGTCATCCCCTGCTTTACCCCCGGCACCCTGATCGCCACCCCGCAGGGCGAACGCCTGGTCGAAGACCTGCAGGTCGGCGACCGCGTGATCACCCGCGACAACGGCATCCAGGAGATCAAGTGGGTGGGCCGCAAGGACCTGACCGGCATCGAACTGGCACGCAAGCCGCACTTCAAGCCGATCCTGATCCAGAAGGGTGCCCTGGGCAACAACCTGCCAGAGCACGACATGCTGGTTTCGCCGAACCACCGGGTTCTGGTCGCCAACGACAAGACCGCACTTTACTTCGAAGAGCGTGAGGTTCTCGTCGCGGCCAAGCACCTGACCGGTCTGGACGGGGTGGACGAGGTGGAAAGCCTGGGCGTCAGCTACATCCACGTGATGTTCGACCAGCACGAGGTGATCCTGTCGAACGGCGCCTGGACCGAAAGCTTCCAGCCCGGCGATTACAGCCTCAAGGGCATCGGCAACGCGCAGCGTCAGGAAATCTTGGAACTCTTCCCGGAACTGGAGCACGAAGACGGTCTCAAGGCCTATGGCTCTGCCCGCCGCTCGCTCAAGAAGCACGAGGCCGCGCTTCTGACCAAGTGATCCCGGCGCGACCGGAACGGAATATGCAGCTCCGTTCCGGCGTCCCTAGATCGCCTAGACGACCCGGAACGGAAAGACACGGGGCAGCCTTCGGGCTGCCCCGTCCTTGTCTTGCGCCGCATCCGGCGGGCTCAGACGGTTTCGACGGGGCGTGCCGCGCGCCAGGCCTGCCAGGCTTCGGGCGTGTCCAGATCGGTCAGCGCCCGGTTGTCCTCCAGCGCGACAAGGCGCAGCCGGTGGCGGTTGGCCTCCAGCACCGGTCGGGCACCGCGATCGCCGGTCAGCTGTCCCAGCGCGGCAAAGCAGTCCGCCGGGAACAGCACCGGGTGTCCCGGCGTGCCATCGGCGGCCGTGGCCTGCTGCAGCGTCGCAAAGGGCGTGGCGCGAAAGCCGTCGATCAGCGCGGTCAGGTCCGGGGTCTGCAGATCGGGCATGTCGGCGGGCAGGATCATCACCGCCGCCATGCCCCGCGGCATCAGCGCGATGCCCCGCCGCAACGAGGCGGACATGCCCAGATGCGCGTCCGGCACGGCAACAAGCTGCACGGCCAGCCCCGCCAGCGCCTGCGCGCGGGGATGGTCGTGATCGGGCAGGGTGACGCAGACATGCGCGCCGCTGTGCAGGGCGGTTTCGGCCTGCCGGCGCAGCATGGGCCTGCCGTCGACGGGCTCCAGCAGCTTGTCACGCCCGCGCATCCGGCGCGATGCACCTGCTGCGGGAATCAGGATGGCGATGTCTTGCATGCCCGGGGCATAGCAGGTCTTCGCCGATAGGCACAGGGAATTCGTCGCCGCAAACGCATTGGTTGCATTCCGCGCTGCGGCGACAGGTCAGCCGCGCATTCGCGCCCCGTCTGCGTCAAAAAGCGGCGTGTTCAGGCGGCGCGCCTTGCACATCTTGCCCAGAATCTCGATATCTGCCTCGTCTCCGTCCCAGCTGCGCGGCACCAGCGCCAGCGCGACGGACTGTCCGGCATGGTGCGAATACCCGCCAGACGTGCAGAAACCCTGCACGCGCCCGTCGATCCAGACCGGTTCGTAAGCCTGCACATCGGCGTCTTCGGCATCGACCGCAAAGACCACCGACATCCGCTCCGGCGGCGTCTGCCGCTCCGCCTCGGCCGCCGCGCGGCCGATGAAATCGCCCTTGGACCAGAGGATGAAGCGGTCAAGCCCCGTCTCGGCGGGGGTGTAATCGGGCGAAAACTCGCGCGCCCAGGAGCCAAAGAACTTGTCCAGCCGCAGGCTCATCATCGCCCGCATCCCGAAGGGCCGCATGCCATGTTCCGCGCCGGCGGCCCAGAGCGTCGCCCAAAGCTGGCGCTGCGCCATGGGATCGCAGAAGATCTCGTATCCCAGGTCGCCGGTGTAGGACACGCGCTGCACGATGCAATCGGTCATGCCCACGGTGATCTGGCGGACATCCATGAAGCGCATGTCGCCGATATCCGCCCGCGTGCAGGCCGACAGAACGTCCCGCGCCCGCGGTCCGGCGATCTGGAAGCCGGTCAGCTTGTCGCTGACATTCTCGACGCTCACGCCGTCTTCGAGATGCTGCAGGAACCAGCGCATGTGATAGGCCTGCGCGCCATAGCTGGCGGTCAGGTGAAAGGTCTCCTCGTCCAGACAGGACACGGTGAAATCGCCGATGATCCGCCCCTTGGGCGACAACATCGGGTTCAGCGCCAGCCGCCCCGGTGGCGGGATGCGCCCCGCCATGATCCGGTCGAGCCAGCTGCGCGCATTGGGGCCGGTCACGCGGTACTTGCCGAAATTGTGGGTCTCGTTGATGCCCACCGCCTCGCGCACCGCGCGCACCTCGCGCGCCGTCGCCTCCCACGCGTTGGAGCGGCGGAAGGACGGGGTTTCAAAGCGCGGCTCGCCCTCGTGGGCGAAGTAGTTGGGCACTTCCAGCCCGTATTGCGCGCCCCAGACCGCGCCCATGCCGTCGAACACGTCGTACATCGGTGTGGTACGGTTGGGCCGGGCGGCGGGCAGTTCCTCGTTGGGGTAGGAAACGGAGAACCGTTTCTGGTAGTTCTCGATCACCTTGGGCAGCGTGTAGCCCGGGCTGATCCAGTCGCCAAAGCGGGCGACGTCCATGGCCCCGGTGTCGCGTTCGCATTCGCCGTGGATCATCCATTGTGCGAGCATCAGGCCCACGCCGCCGCCCTGGCTGAACCCGGCCATCACCCCGCAGGCCGACCAATAGCCCCGGAGCGCCGGGATGGGCCCCACCAGAGGATTGCCGTCGGGGGCAAAGGTGAACGGGCCATGGATGACGGACTTGATCCCCGCGCGCTCCAGGACGGGGAAACGTTTATACGCGAAATCAATGCTTTGCTCGATCTTGTCAAAGTCATCCGGCAAAAGCTCGTGGCCGAATTCCCAGGGCGTGCCGTTCACGGCCCAGGGCCGGCAGGGCTGTTCGTAGAAGCCGATGCAGAGCCCGCGCCCCTCTTGCCGCAGATAGCTTTCGCCGGCCGGGTCCATCACATGGGGATGCTCGGTCTCGCGCTCGTAGATCTCGGGCGTTTCCTCGGTGACGAGGTACTGGTGCTCCATCGGGTGCAGGGGCAGGTAGACGCCCGCCATGGCCCCCACCTCGCGCGCCCAGAGGCCCGCGGCATTGACCACGTGTTCGGTGTGGATCGTGCCCCGAACACCATTGCTTTGGGTGACCACGTCCCATGTGCCGTCGGGCCGAGGATTGGTTTCCAACACCTTGGTATGCAGATGAATTTCCGCCCCACCCATGCGCGCGGCCCTGGCATAGGCATGGGTGGTGCCGGACGGGTCCAGATGCCCGTCGAGCGGGTCGTAGAGCGCGCCGAGGATGCCGTCGGTGTTCACGATGGGGGCAAGCTGCGCGATCTCGTCCGGGCCCACGATCTCGGTCTCCAGCCCCATGTAGCGATGCTTGGCGCGCTCGGCGAGCAGCATGTCGAACCGGTCGCGGTTGTCGGCCAGCGTCACGCCGCCCACATGGTGCAGCCCGCAGGACAGGCCGGTGAGCGCTTCGAGTTCCTTGTAAAGCTTGATCGTGTAGCCCTGCAGCGCCGCCATGTTGGTGTCGCCGTTCAGCGTGTGAAACCCGCCCGCCGCGTGCCATGTGCTGCCCGAGGTCAATTCGGAGCGCTCCAGCAGCATGACGTCGGACCAGCCCAGCTTGGTCAGGTGATAGGCCACCGAACAGCCGACGACGCCGCCGCCGATGATGACTACACGGGTGGTGGTTTTCATGTGAACGCTCCTTGATCGGCCTTGCACCTGGTGGCGCGGGGGGATGGGGTATTTTTACCAAGAAGAAGATGCAGGCATGGTCTGCAAGCGACAGGCGGTGTCGCTTCATCGCACGGCATTGCCTGGTGTCACGGCGCGGTCAGGACAATTAGCGCGCCATCGGGGTTTTCCTGCAGGGTTCATCAAGGTGCAGGTCGAAAACATGTTTCAATCACGGCAAATCTGTTTACCCTTTGTTAAGCATTTGGTCGAGGTGAACGCATGAAACGGTTTTTTGTGGTGATTCTTGCTGTTTGTCTGGCCGCGACTGCATCTGGTGCTCAAGAGACACGCCTTGAGACGGAGCAGATCGTGGACCCCGGCAGCCTTCAGTTTCGTTTGCAGAATCTCGGCGAACCTGAGGTCTTTTCGCAATCGTGCTGCAAACGGTGCAGAAAAGGTCAGGCGTGCGGTGATTCCTGCATATCGAAATCCAAGAGTTGCCGCGCCGGTCGGGGCTGCGCCTGTAACGGCTGACACTTGTCGTCGATAATCGACCGAAAATGTCGTGGGTTGGCCGTCATGTGTCATCGCGGAACGGCACTGTTCCAAGGCACACAGCTCAGGAGCGCGCCATGAAAACCCATGCTCAGGCCGTCGTCATCGGGGGCGGCGTTATCGGTTGTTCGATCCTCTACCACCTGGCCAAGGCCGGCTGGTCGGACGTGGTCTTGCTGGAGCGGGATGAGCTGACGTCCGGGTCCACCTGGCACGCGGCGGCAAACATTCACGGGCTGCATGACAGCACCAATATCAGCCGCCTGCAGCACTACACCATGACGCTGTACAAGGATCTGGAAGCCGAGACCGGGCAAAGCTGCGGCGTGTTCCAGCCCGGCTCGCTCTATCTTGCGCAGACCGAGGCGCGGGAGCATCAGCTGCGCCTGCAGGCGGCCAAGGCGAAGCTTTATGGCATGAACTTCCACGAGATCAGCCGCGAAGAGGCAGAGCGCCTGCACCCGCTGGTGAATTTCGACGGCATCCGCTGCATCATGTACGAACCCGATGGCGGCAATGTGGACCCGTCGGGCGTGACCGCCGCCTATGCCGCCGGGGCGCGTCAGCGCGGGGCGGAGATTCACCGGTTCACACCGGTGACGGCGACGGATCCGCAGCCCGATGGCAGCTGGATCGTGCGCACGCCCAAGGGCGAGATCCGGACCGCTTGGGTGGTGAATGCCGCCGGTCTCTGGGGCCGCGAGGTGGCGAAGCTGGCGGGCATCGACCTGCCGCTGCAGCCGACCGAACACCAGTATTTCGTGACCGAAACCATCGCCGAGATCGCCGGTCTGGACCGCCGTCTGCCCTCTGTCGCCGACCGCGACGGCGAGTACTACCTGCGTCAGGAAGGGCAGGGGCTTCTGGTGGGCGCCTATGAACGCGACGTGCGGCTCTGGGCGGAAACCGGCACGCCGCTGGATTTTGCCCATGACCTCTTTCCCGACGATCTGGAGCGGATCGAGGACAACATGATGCGCGCCATCGACCGGGTGCCCGCGGTGGGCGAGGCAGGCATCAAGCGGGTGATCAACGGGCCGATGATCTGGTCGCCCGATGCCAACGTGCTGATGGGACCGGTGCCGGAGCTGAAGGGCTATTTCTGCTGCAACGGCATCATCCCCGGCTTTTCGCAGTCGGGCGGCATGGGGCTGATGGCGGCGCAGTGGATCACCGAAGGCGAGATGATGTACGACATGTTCCCCTGGGACGTGGCGCGGTTCGGCAGCTGGGCGGGCACGGAGTTCACCCGGGCCAAGGTGCGCGACCAGTATGCCCACCGCTTTGCCATCCACTTTCCCGGCGAGGAGCGCGCGGCGGGCCGCCCGGTGCGCACCCGCCCGGTATACGGGATGCAGACGGAGATGGGCGCGGTGTTCGGCCTGAACTATGGCTGGGAGCATCCCGCCTATTTCGACGCCGGGACCCCCGACAGCGCCGGTTTCACCCGTCAGCCCTGGTGGCACGTGGTGGGCCGCGAGGCGCGGATGCTGCGCGACGCCGCCGGCATCATCGACATCTCGAACTTCGCCAAGTACCGCGTCACGGGGCCGGGGGCCGAGGACTGGCTGAACGCCGTCTTCGCAAACCGCATGCCGCGTGCCGTGGGCCGGTCCTGCCTCACGCCGCTCATCGGCAAGCGCGGCGGCATCGCGGGGGATTTCACCGTCACACGGCTTGGCGAGGAGGAGTTCTGGGTGATCGGCTCCGGCATGGCGGAACGCTATCACACCCGGTTCTTCGCCGAGGTGCCGCTGCCGGAGGGCACGGTGTTCCGGTCGATGACGGAGGCGATGGGCGGCTTCAACGTCGCAGGGCCGAAATCGCGCGACCTGCTGCAACGCCTGACCAATGCCTCGCTGGCCACGCCCGACTTTCCTTTCATGGCCTCGCGCTGGATCGAGCTTGCCGGGCTGCGCGTGCTGGCGCTGCGCGTCTCCTTCACCGGCGATCTGGGATGGGAGCTGCACTGCGCCGAGGCCGACCAGACGCGGCTGTACGAGGCCCTGTTGCAGGAGGCCCGGGCCATGGGGGCGGGCCCTGTGGGCAGCCGCGCGCTGATGTGCCTGCGCATCGAAAAGGGCTATGGATCCTGGTCGCGCGAATACTCGCCGGAATACTGGCCGCAAGAGGCGGGGCTTGCACGTCTGTGCAAGCTCGACAAGGATTTCCTGAACAAATCCGCGCTCTTGCGAGTTGTGGATAACCCGGCGCGTGAAGCGCTGGTGCTGCTTGCCCTCGACGAGGCCGATGTCACCGCGTCAAATGCCGACGCCACGGGGGGCGAGCCGATCTTTCGCGATGGAACGGGAATTGGCCGCGTCACCTCGGGCGGTTACGGCTACAGCGTGGGGCAAAGCCTGGCGCTTGGCTATATCCGTGCCGGCACGGCCCAGGCTGGGGACGCGGTGGCGGTCATGGTGCTTGGCCGTCCGCACAGGGCCCGGATCCTGGCAGAGCCGCCGTTCGATCCGAAGGGGGCCCGGCTGCGCGCGTGACGCAGTGCACGGGGTGGTTTCGCCGCGCGTGCCGCGCGGCGACCCGCGCGCCCTTTCGGGCGCGCGGTCCCGAGCCGGGAAACACGCGCAGTGACCCGTGTGAAAGGCGAGGCGCACCAAAGCATGGAGGGCGCGCTCGTTGCGAGGTGTGCACCGTGAGTATTTGTCAGAAAGATGAAAGGGCGATCGAGGGGCGTGCTGTCATCGGTCGGCCCCTTCTTCTCAGCCCGCCGCCGTTTCAAGCGGCCGAACTTTCAGCTGCGTGATGCGGTTGTTTTCCCGCGCCATCACCTCGAAGCGGAAGCCGTGGAAGGAAAACACCTGCCCCACGGTGGGGATCATCTGGCTTTCGTAGATCACCAGGCCGGCGACGGTGTTGGCCTCGTCATCGGGCAGCACCCAGTCTGTGGCGCGGTTGAAATCGCGGATCGTCATCGCGCCGTCGATCCAGTAATGCCCGTCTTCGGCCTTGCGTACCGGGTGCTCGGCATCCGGGTCGAACTCGTCGGTGATCTCGCCCACGATTTCCTCAAGGATATCCTCCAGCGTGATCAGCCCCTGCAGCGCGCCGTATTCGTCCACCACCAGTGCGAAATGCGTGCGCCGGCGCAGGAATTGCCGCATCTGGTCGTCCAGCGCCGTGGTGTCGGGGATGAAGTAGGGCTTCATCATCACGTCCGTGACCTTGAAGCCCTGCAGCGCCTCGCGCGTGCTTTCGACCCCTTCCATCAGCTTGTACATTGCGCGCAAAAGGTCCTTGGCATGGATCACCCCGATGATGTTCTCGGGGTCGTCGCGATAGACGGGCAGGCGGGTGTGGCTGCTTTCCAGGCATTGCTGCAGGATCTCTTCGGGCGGCGTGTCGGCATTGATCATCTCGATGCCCGAGCGGTGCAGCATGATCTCCTCGACCGTGCGTTCGCTCAGGTCGAGCGCGCCCAGGATGCGGTCGCGGTCTTCCTTCTCGACGATGCCCTCGGAATGGCCAAGCTGCAGCGCACCGGCGATTTCCTCGCGCACCGCGAGGATATGGCTGTCGGGGTCGGCCTTGACGCCAAAGATCCGCAGCACGCCCCGGACCAGCACCCGCACCGCGCTGACCACCGGTGCAAACAGCCGCACCACCACCGCAATCGGTCCCGCCACCCGCGCCGCGGCGGTTTCGGGATTGGTGATGGCATAGGTCTTGGGCAGAACCTCGGCAAAGATCAGCACCAGAAGCGTCATCACCAGTGTCGCCAGGGCCACCCCGGATTCTCCGAACGCCCGGGTGAACATGGCCGTGGCCAGCGAGGTGGCCAGGATGTTGACCAGGTTGTTGCCCAGCAGGACAGACCCGATCAGCCGTTCATTGTCTTCGGTGATCTCCAGCGCCCGCGCCGCCCCGCGCGAGCCCTTGTCCTGCGCCGCCCGCAACTTCCCGCGGGACGCCGCCGTCAGCGCGGTTTCCGACCCGGAAAAGAACGCCGACAGCATGATCAGCCCCAGGATCGACGCCGCCGTGATCCAGAATGCCGCGTCCAGGGCGCCGGTCTGCGCTTCCATCTGTCTGATCCCCTTGTGTTCCCTCTGGGTTATGGGGCGCGCGCGGCCCGCCTTCAAGGGGCGCTTTGCTTCGGAGCCATCCGTCGCCTGAGCCGGACCGGACAGGGACAGCGCGCCGGGACAAGCCAAATCGCCGAGGGGCCCCGGCTAGCCGGGGAGACGGCTATTTGGCTTGGCGCGGCGGGATGGCCCTGTCAGGCAAGGCGCAGTCGATGGATGGCTCCGAGGCAAAGGGCTTTGCTTTGGTGAATCCCCGAGCCCCGCAACGTCACCAAGGGCACGCCCGTATGAAACACCGCTGTCCCTCACCACGGGCGCCATAAAACCTGTGCGCGTCAGCGCGCCTTGGGATCAGTCCTGACCGTCCCGCGCCAGCGGATGGTGGTCCAGCACCAGATCCCGCAACCGCTCTTCCAGCACATGGGTGTAGATTTCCGTCGTGGCCACGTCCGCATGGCCCAGCAGCGTCTGGATCGCTCGCAGGTCCGCGCCATTGGCCAGCAGATGAGTGGCAAAGGCGTGGCGCAGGGTGTGCGGCGTGACTTTCTCCGGCGACACACCTGCCTCCACGGCAAACTCCTTGATCAGCATGTAGAAGGCGTGCCGCGTCAGGTGCCCGGCCTTCCCGCGCGAGGGAAAGAGATGCGCCGGGACCGGCTTGCCCGCCGTGCGTGCCGCCGTGTCCATCGCGTCGCGGCACGCGAGCCAGGTCGCCAGCGCCTCCCGCGCGGGCGGGGACAGCGGCACCATGCGTTCCTTGCCGCCCTTGCCGCGGATCAGCAGCATGCGCGGATCGCCCCGCGCCGCCGAGGCCGGCAGCGAGACCAGTTCGCTCACCCGCATTCCCGTGGCGTAAAGCACCTGCATAAGGCAGGCATTGCGGGCGCGGTCCTCGGGGGTGCGCCCGTGCCCGCCTGCTGCGTCCAGAAGCAGGTCGACCTCGTCCACCGTCAGGGTCTTGGGCAGCCGCTTGTCCCGCCCGGGGCCCGCGATCTGCAGGGCGGGGTTGTCGCTGCGCAACCCTTCCTCGAACGCGAAGCGGTAGAGCTGTTTCAGCGCCGACAACCGCCGCGCCCGGGTGGCGCGGGACAGGCCCTGGGCGTCACAATGCACCAGATAGGCCTCGATCCTGGCCTGGTCCGCGCTGGCCAGGTCGCTGCCTTCCGAGGCCAGCCATGTCGCCGCATGGTCGAGATCGCGCTGATAGGCGGCCAGCGTGTTCTGCGCCGCCCCGCGTTCGGCCGCCAGCGCTTCGAGAAACACCGGGACCCAGTGCGCGCCGCTCATCGCCGCGCCCGTTCGGCGTCGAGGATCATGATCTGCAGCGCCGCGCGGCGGGCCACGTCCTCCAGCCCCAGCGCACGCAAGGTGGCGAGTGCATCCGTGAGGTCCGGGGCGTTGCCCTCGGCCCCGCTGGCAAACAGCGCCTGTACCCGCAGGATCACCTCGCCCAGCCGCCCGTCCTGCAACTGGCGCAGCAGCACGTCCGGCGGCTCGGCCCCGCCAAAGGCCGCCGCGACCGCGCCTGCATGGGGCAGATCGGCGCGTTCTGCCGGGGTTTCGCCCCGCGCGATGGCGGTGAGAAAGCGCAGATCGGGTGTGTCGGGCAGCGGCCCGGCAGACAGCGCCTCGTATCCCGGCGACAGGAACACCGCCAGCCGTGCCTGCCGCGCGGCGCGACCGTCCAGCGCCAGCGCGGCCAGCGGGGCGGCGTACAGCTCGGCCAGCGGCACCAGCAGCCCGGCGCTGGCCATCTGCGGCCAGAGCTGTTGCAGCGCTGCCTCCGCGCTGTCGGGCGCGCCGCGCGCCAGCGCACGCTCCAGCCGCTGCAGCCCGGCGGCGCGTTCCCAGACCCCGCCCGAGGCGGCGGGGCGGCGCAGCGTGTACAGCCCCAGCAGGCGGTTGGCGGGCAGGGCGCTTGCCCGGGCCAGCCGCTCTGCCGCTTCCAGCTGCGCCTTCCAGCCATTGTCGCCGCCCAGGTCGAGCACCGAAAAGGCCAGCGGCAGCGGCGCGGTGGGCAGCGGTTCGCCCAGCGCCTCGAACAGGCGGAACTCCAGCGGGCTGGGCCGCACCGGCGGCAGCAGCGGCGGCGCGCCCTCGGCCAGTTCGGGATCGAGAAACCGGGTCAGAAGCTCGCTTTCCCGCGGCCCCAGATCGCCCAGCGCGGCCCCGCTGCGCAGCATCAGCGCGGCCCCCGGCCAGTCGCCGCGGCGGGCGGTGCAGAAGATGGCAAGCGCCAGGTCGTCGCTCAGCTGCGGGCGCGCGGCGCGCTCGGAGCACAGCGCTTCCGTCCGGCCCTGCAGCAGCGCCAGGTCGGCCCAGCGGCGAAACAGCACCGGGACGTCATGGCCGGCGATCTCCAGCAGCGCCTGCGCCTCGTCCACCGCGCCGTGGCGCACCAGCCAGTCGATGCGCGCGGCCAGATGCGCCACGCCGTCGTCGCCGGCCGCGGGCGGGTCGGCCTCGGCCAGCATCAGCACCCGCATCAGCCCCTGCATCGCGGGCACCGCCGGGTCTACCGCGCCGATGAGCGCGCGCAGCGTGGCCGGGTCCGATCCCAGCCACAGGCTGCCGGGCAGCCCGGTCACCCGGGCCGGAAGCAGCCCCGCCGCCCCGGGCGAGGGCCCGTCCAGCGGCAGGGACTCCACCGGCGGCGGCGTGGCGCTGTCGGCGACCGGGTCGCCCTGCGCCGCCAGCGCGCCGGGCAGCGCGCCCAGCAGCAGCAGAAGGGCGGTCCTATTGCGCATCGAGCTCCACGGGCAGATGGATTTCGGTCTGGGGCGGGCTGAAATTCGCCCCGAAGAACGGCCCGATATAGGCATAGGCCACAAGCGCGATCGCCCCCAGCACCAGAAGGTAGAACAGCCATTTGAGGATGCGGCCCATCGCGTCTTTCCTGCCTCGCGTTTTTTCCAACTTATACCTAGCCTTTTTGTCGCGATCACGTCATTCACGCAACGAAGATAACGAATGGGCGACAGATGGCCGAAGGCGGCAGGCACAAGGGATTGATCCTGCACAAAACTGTAGTGCTCGTGGGAATGATGGGCGCGGGCAAGACAGCGGTGGGCCGGACCCTTGCCGCGCAGCTGGGCGTGCCGTTTCGCGATTCGGATCACGAGATCGAAGCAGCGGCGGCGATGACCATCGCCGAGATCTTTGCCCGCGACGGAGAGCCGTTCTTTCGCCGCAAGGAACAGCAGGTGATCGACCGGCTGCTGGACGACACGCCGTCGGTCCTGTCCACCGGCGGCGGTGCCTTCCTGAACCCGCAGACGCAGCAGATGATCTCGGCCAAGGGGGTGTCGGTCTGGCTGGATGCCGATCTCGACCTGCTCTGGGCCAGGGTGCGGCACAAGGACAGCCGCCCGCTGTTGCGCACCGCCGATCCCAGGGGCACGCTGGCGGCGCTGTACGACACCCGCGTGCCGGTCTATGCGCAGGCCGACCTGGCGGTGAAAAGCACGCCCGATGTCACGCTCGACGCCATGGCGGCGCGGGTGGCGGCGGCGCTGGCGGCGCATCGCCCCGATGTCCTGGAGGAGCTTGCATGATCGAAACCGTTGCCGTCCCCTTGCCCGGACGGGCCTATGACGTGCGCATCGGAACGGGCCTGCTGGCCCGCGCCGGCGCAGAGATCGCGCCGCTGCTCAGGCGTCCGCGCGTGGCCGTGGTGACCGACGAGACGGTGGCCGGGGCACATCTTGCGGCGCTGACCGATGCGCTGGAGGCGCAGGGCATCGCCACGGTGGCGCTGCGCCTGCCGCCGGGCGAGGCGACCAAGTCCTGGCCGCATTTCACGCGCTGCGTGGAATGGCTGCTGGAGGAAAGGATCGAACGGCGCGACGTGGTGGTGGCCCTGGGCGGCGGGGTGATCGGCGATCTGGTGGGCTTTGCCGCGGCCGTCCTGCGCCGGGGTGTGCGGTTCGTGCAGGTGCCCACCACGCTTCTGGCCCAGGTCGACAGTTCGGTCGGGGGCAAGACCGGGATCAACGCGCCGCAGGGCAAGAACCTGATCGGGGCCTTCCACCAGCCCGCCCTGGTTCTGGCCGATATCGGCCTGCTGGAGACCTTGCCCGCGCGCGACTTTCTTGCCGGTTATGGCGAGGTGGTGAAATACGGGCTGCTGGGCGATGCGGCGTTCTTCGAATGGCTGGAGCAGAACGGCCCCGCGCTGGCCGCGGGCGACGTGGCGGCGCGGGCCCATGCCGTGAAACGCTCGGTCGAGATGAAGACCGAGATCGTGTTGCGGGACGAAACCGAACAGGGCGACCGCGCGCTTCTGAACCTGGGCCACACGTTCTGCCATGCGCTGGAGGCCGCCACGGGCTATTCCGACAGGTTGTTGCACGGCGAAGGCGTGGCCATCGGCTGTGCGCTGGCCTTCGAGTTGTCGGCGCGGCTGGGGCTGTGCCCGCAGGAAGAGCCCAGCCGCGTGCGCGCGCATCTGCGCGCCATGGGGATGCGCTGCGATCTGGCGGACATTCCGGGCGACCTGCCGGGGGCAGAGGCGCTTCTGGACCTGATGGCGCAGGACAAGAAGGTGGTGGACGGGCAGCTGCGATTCATCCTGGCGCGCGGCATCGGGTCGGCCTTTGTCACCTCGGATGTGCCGCGCGACGCCGTGCTGGCGCTGCTGCACGATCAGCTGGCCGGGCGTCGGGCCGCGCCCTGACGTGGCGCGCGCAACACCATCAACTCGCCCACATTCTCGCGCGTGATGTAGCCCAGCACATGCCCCGCGGCATCGGTGGCGGCCACCGCCGGGGCCTCGGCCAGCGCGTCCAGTGCGTGGTTCAGCGGTGCGGTCAGCGGCAGGGTGGGGATATCGGTGGTCATCGCCTCGGCCACGGGGCGGGTGTTCTGCCCTTCGGCCATGGCCTGGAACAGGGCGGCGCGGGTCAGGAAACCCTGCAGCCGTCCGGCCCCGTCGAGCACCGGGAATTCGTGCTGTGTGGTGCGGATCAGCGTCTGGGCGGCGACATGCATCGGGTCCGACGGCGCGAGCCGTTCGAAACTGGTGATCATGGCATCGCGCACCGACAGGCCGCGGGCGATGTCGCGGCTGGCCACCTCGTTCGATTCGGCCTGCGCGGCCAGAAAGATGAACACGGCGATCAGCAGCAGGATCAGATTGCCCGAGGTCAGCCCGAAAAAGCCGAAGAGAAAGGCCGCGATCTGCCCGGCGGTGGCGGCAATGCGGGTGGCCTGCACCCGGTCCAGCCGGAGCGCCAGAAGCGCCCGCAGCACCCGGCCGCCATCCATCGGAAAGGCCGGGATCAGGTTGAACAGCGCCAGGAACAGGTTGACCGCCGCCACCCGGCCCAGAACATCCGCGCCGCTGCCGGGTTCGGCCAGGGCGGTGATCTGCGTCGTGGCCCCGAAGGCCACCAGCAGCGCCCAGATCGCCACATTGACCGCCGGCCCCGCCAGCGCGACGGCAACCTCGTGCATCGGGCGTTCGGGCAGCCGCTCCATCCGCGCCATGCCGCCGATGGGCAACAGCGTGATGTCCGGCGTGGCGATGCCATAGCGCCGCGCCATCAGGGCGTGACCGTATTCATGGGCAATCACGCAGGCGAAGATCGCCAGCACAAAGACGGTATCGGCCAGCGCGGCCGCCGCACCCCCCTGGGAAAAGGCCGCCGCCGCCACCCAGGCCAGCAGCAGGAAGAACGTGGCATGCACGCGCAATTCCGAGCCCAGAAGGCGGCCAATGGGAAAGGACCAGGTCATGGAGGCTTCCTCGGGTTGGGGTCATCGTTCCACAGATAGGCGGCGCACCCGCCATGCGCCAGCATGCGGCGGCGGGATATCGCGCCGGGGGCCTCGGGATGCAATTGCATGTTGCATTCGCGCGTGCGTTCACAAATTATGGCTGTGATTTGCCCACGTCAGATTTTTTCATGGACATGACCCAGCTTCCTGCCCGCATTCCCCCGATACGCCCCGATTTCCGGAGCGTTCAAAAGGCGCGACAGGGCCCTCTGCGCCCGCACCCGGGGCCGCACTGATGCAGGGGCCGTCGCCGCGCGCCGTTCTGGGGGCCAGCATCGTGTCGGCCTGTGGCTCGCTTCCGGCGCAAAGCCTGCCGCTGATCATCGCGCTGTTTTCCTCGGCCGGACTCTGGAGCCTGGCGCAGATCGGCTGGATGTCGGGCATGTTGCTGATCGGGCAGACCGTGGGCTCGCTGGCCTTCCCGCTCTACTCCACCTCGCGGCTGAACCTGCGCGAGACGCTGGCGCTGGCGGCGCTGTCCCTTGCCGCGCTGACGCTGTCGGCCTTTGCCGGGTTTGCGGGCAACATGCTGTGCTGGTTCGTGGTGGGCGTCTGCGCCAGCGGGTTCCAGTATGTCGGGCTGGTCACCGCCACGCAGGCCGCCAATCCCAGCGCGGCCTTTTCGCTGCGCCTTGCGGTGGCGCTGTTCTTTTCCAGCGTGGTCCTTGTGGTGTCGGGCCTGTTCCCGGAGGCGCCCGCACTGCTGGTGCTGGGCAGCGTGGCGCTGGCGCAGGCCGCCCTGGTGACGCTGGGCGCGCTCTTGGCGGGGCTGGGGCGCGAAACCGGTGCCGGGCGGGACGCCGCTGGGCCCCGTGGGCTGCGCCTGTCCATCGCCGGATGGATCATCCCATGTTTCGGCCTGCTGATCTCGTTCATCACCTTCCTGCCGGTGTCGCTGGGCAGCGGGCGCGCACCGCACGAGGTGGTGCTGATCATGGGCCTTGCGCGGATGCTGGCGGCTCCGGTGCTGTATGCCGTGCAGGGCCGCGGCAGCCTGTTTCCCGCCGCGCTGGTGTTCTGGCTGTTCCCGCTGCTCAGCTACGCCGCGTTTGCCGGGGTGTTGTCGGCGGTGGATCTAGTGGCGGTGCTGTGCCTGTTTGCCTTCGAGGTGCTGATGAACACCGTCAGCTCGCGCTTTCTGGGCGAGATGTCGGCCCGGCACCGGCGGGCAGAGACCCGCTGGATCGGCACCTATATCCAGCTGGGCGCCGGGCTGGCGCATGTCGCCACGGGCTATGCCCTGTCATCGGCGCTGGCGGAGGGGTATTTCGCGGTGCTGGCGGCGGCACATCTTCCGCTGCTCTGGTTCCTGCTGGCCGCGCGCCGCCGCAGGGCTTCCAACGGGGCCACAAGGGCAGCGTGACAGGGCCCGCGCCGCCGCAGCAGTCCGATGCGCGGCCGTTCCCGCAGGGCGGGTCCGGCGGAGCGGCCGCCGGGGCGCTGTCAGAACGGGATTTCGTCGTCGATATCGCGGGACGGCGCGCGTGCCGGGCCCGAGCCGGAACCGGAGCCCGATCCATAGCCCGGATCGTCATAGCCGCCACCGTACTCCCCGCCGCCCGAGCCGCCGCCATAGCCGCCCCCGCCTTCGCCACGGCCGTCCAGCAAGGTCAGCTCGCCCCGGTAGGGGCGCAGCACCACCTCTGTGGTATAGCGGTCCTGCCCGGACTGGTCCTGCCATTTGCGGGTTTCCAGCTGGCCTTCAAGATAGACCTTCGATCCCTTGCGCAGATACTGCTCGGCAATCCGCGCCAGCGGTTCCGAGAAGATCGCCACCGAATGCCATTCCGTGCGCTCGCGCCGTTCGCCGGTGTTGCGGTCCTTCCAGCTTTCCGATGTGGCGACGCGCAGGTTGCACACCTTGCCGCCGTTCTGAAAGGTGCGCACCTCCGGGTCACGCCCCAGATTGCCCACCAGGATCACCTTGTTGACGGAACCGGCCATATCGAACACCTCGCGAATCTCATCAGCAGATATCTGCCGGACCCTACACCAGCCCATCAGGGTTAATAAGGGGTGAAGCCGGAACGCTGGCGGATCGGATGAAAATCGCTATAGTCGGGCCAAAGCCGGAACGGGCAAGGGGGAAGCGGATGAGCCGGGCAGCCAGACGCGTGGGCGTATCACTTGCACTGATCGCATTGGGGCAGACCGTGGCCGCCGACGTGATTTCGTCGCAGGGCCGGTCGCGGGTGTTTTCCTCGCAGACCCGGGTGCTCGACAGCCGCGCGGCGCAGCAATACAACAACTCGGTGCGGTTGCAGCCGCCCAAGGTGATCACCCCCACGAAATACGGCCCCGCCGATGGCGGCGATCCGGGCAGCCTGCCCACCTACCGGGGCAGCTACCGCGGGCCTTATGCCGACATGGCCCGCGCCGCCGCCCGTCAGCACGGGGTGCCCGAGGATCTGTTCCTGCGGCTGGTCAACCAGGAAAGCCGGTTCAACCCCAAGGCCCGTTCGCACAAGGGGGCGATCGGGCTGGCGCAGCTGATGCCCGGCACCGCGAAACAGCTGGGCGTCGATCCGCACGATCCGCGCCAGAACCTCGAAGGCGGCGCGCGCTATCTCAAGCAGCAATACCGCAAGTTCGGCTCGTGGCGGCTGGCACTTGCGGCCTACAATGCGGGGCCCGGCGCGGTGCAGAAACATGGCGGCGTTCCGCCCTTCCGCGAGACGCGCAATTACGTGAAGAAGATCTGGGGCAGCTGAGGCCGCGGCGTACCGCCCCGCTTAATCCTTGCTTATCGCTTTGCTGAGACAGTCCCGCCGTGACTCGGACAGGCAGGGATTTACGGCATGCGGGCGACGGGAACAGGCGGGATCGCGGCGGCGTTCTGCGTGATGGTGCTGCTGTCTGCGCTGCTGCCCGGCGCGGCGCTCGGGCAAAGCTGCACCGTCCCCGAAGACATACGCCGGCTGACGATTCGGCTGACCTCGGTGGCGCAGACCGGCCTCGCCGCGCCGCGTGACCGGCAGCGCCTGTCCGAAAGCCTTGCGCCCCTGTCCGAACAAACCGTCCTGCGCGCCCTTCAGGACGAGGGGCTGGACCAGCTGGTGCCCTCGGCCCTTGCCCTGCTGGGCGAGGCGCATCGAATCGCCGATGGCGGCGGGCCGGACCGCCTGCCGCATCTGCGCCGCCAGCTGGCCGAGTTCGAGCGGGTGGCGGCGCTGCCCTGCAATGCCGACGGCTTCGCCCTGTTCCAGCGCATTCAGGAACTGCGCCAGGGCGGCTGGCGCTTCACCGATGACGACGGGGATGGCAGCGGCGTTGCGGTCGACCTGCGCCAGGACACGCAGGTGCGCCCCACCAGCCTGATCGGTCTTCTGGCGCTGGTCATCCTGGGGCTTTACGCCCTCGATTTCGCCTATCGCTGGATCATGGCCCTGATCTACAACAGAAAGATGTGCCGCATCCCGGCCGCCCTGGTCTGCGGCAAGCAGACGGTCAGCGGCCTTGTCCTGACCCTGGGCCGTGGCGGCTGCCGGTTCCAGCCCGACGACATGTTCGCCTTTGACCTGATGCTGGCCAACCTGCGCAACGCCCGGTCGGTCCTCGCCATCCATGACGCGGACCTGCCCGCCCGGGTCAGCACCATCCATGACGACTATGCCGATTTCCGGTTCGAGGAACGGCTGCCGCTCAAGCGGCAGCGCGATCTGCTGGCGCGCTCGACGATCTCGCCGTTCTACGCCAAGAAGGCGCGCGCCCGCAGCATGCCTCCCGCCCCGGAGACCGAAGGCAGCTGAGCCCGCCGCAAACGGCTCACTCGGCGGCGATCTTGATAACCGGCTGCATCTGCGCCAGTTCCTCGTCAGCCAGGTGGCACTTGATCTGGTGGCCCTGCGCCAGCATCCGCACCGGAGGCACGTCCTTGTCGCACAGCCCGCCCGGCACCTTGGACTTCCAGCGGCACCGGGTCTGGAACGGGCAGCCCGGCGGCGGGTTCATCGCCGAGGGGATATCGCCCTCCAGCACGATGTGCTGCTTCTCCACACGGGTGTCGGCAATCGGCACCGCCGAAAGCAACGCCTCGGTATACGGGTGATAGGGCGGCGAGAACACCTGGTCTGTATCGCCCAGTTCCACCACATGGCCCAGATACATCACCATCACCCGGTCGCTGAGATAGCGCACGATGCTGAGGTCGTGGCTGATGAACAGCAGCGTCGTCTTCTGTTCGCGCTGGATCTCCATCAGGAGGTCGGTCACCGCCGCCTGCACGCTGACGTCGAGCGCCGAAACCGGCTCGTCCGCCACAACGATCCGCGCACCGCCGGCAAAAGCCCGCGCGATGCCCACACGCTGCTTCTGCCCGCCCGACAGCTGCCGCGGCATGCGGTCGGCAAAGGCGCGCGGCAGTTTCACCAGGTCCAGCAGGCGCAGCATCTCCTCGCGCCGCTCGGCGTCGGAATTGCCATGTTCGAAAATCTCCAGCGCCCGCATGATCTGCCGCCCCACCGACATCGACGGGTTCAGCGTGTCGAACGGGTTCTGGAACACCATCTGCACATCGGCGATGGTCTGGGTGTCCCGCGCCTCGATGGGGGTGCTTTCGATATTGCGGTTGTCCAGCAGGATCTGCCCGTCCGTCGCCGTCTCCAGCCCCATCAGCACCTTGGCAAAGGTCGACTTGCCGCAACCCGATTCGCCCACGATGGCCAGCGTTTCGGATTCGCGCGCCTCGAAGGACAGCGTCTCGTTCGCCTTGACCACCTTGGTCGCCCCCGAACCGCCGAACAGCGCGTTCGCCGCAACCTCGTAGTACTTCTTGAGGTTGTCCATCTTCAGCACAACCCTCCCCGGTTCGGACTTCTCCTTGGTCTGCACATTGGCCGGTGGCGCGTGCCAGTCGATTTCTCCGAATTTCAGGCAGCGCGAGAAATGCCGGTCGTCGCCCTCGATCCGCGCCATCGGAATGCGCTCCATCCCGTCGCAGCGGCCCGCTTCGAAGTAATCGCAGCGCGGCCCGAAATTGCAGCCCGGCGGGCGTTCATGGGGCAGGGGGAAGTTGCCGGGGATCGCCACCAGCGGGCGCGCGTTCTTGTCCGCCCCGGGCAGCGGGATCGACCGGAACAGCGCCTGCGTGTACGGATGCTGCATCTTGTCGAACACGTCCTCGATGGAGCCGGTCTCCACCGCCTCACCCGAATACATCACGCAGATCCGGTCGCAGGTCTCCAGCACAAGGCCAAGATTGTGGCTGATGAACAGCATCGAGGTGCCGTATTTCTGGCCCAGCTCCTTGACCAGTTCCACCACCGCGGCCTCTACCGTCACGTCCAGCGCGGTGGTCGGCTCGTCCAGGATCAGCAGCGACGGCTCCGCCATCAGCGCCATGGCGATCACGATTCGCTGCTGCTGCCCGCCCGACAACTGGTGCGGATAGCTGTTCAGGATGCGCCTGGGGTCGGGCAGCTTCACATCGGTGACCACCTGCAACGCGCGGTCATACGCTTCCTTTTCAGACGCGCCGGCATGGATCATCGGCACTTCCATCAGCTGCTTGCCGATCTTCATCGCCGGGTTCAGCGAGGCCATGGGCTCCTGATAGATCATCGCGATCTGGCTGCCGCGAATGTCGCGCAGCTCTTCCTGGCTCATGGCATTCAGATCGCGACCCTTGAACTTGATCGTGCCGCCGACGATGCGACCGTTCTTGCCAAGGTCCTGCATCACGCCCAGCGCCACGGTGGACTTGCCACAGCCCGACTCCCCCACAAGGCCCACCGCCTCACCGGGCTGCACCGTGACGGAAAAATCCATCACGGCGGGAATCTCGCGCAGCCGGGTGAAAAAGGAAATCGACAGCTGGTCGATCTCCAGGATGGGGCCGGTATAGTCGTCTTTCATTCTCTGTCTCCCTGACAGGCGGGCCCGAAGACTCTCTGGTCTTCTTCTTGGCCCAAATACACCCGGGGGTCCGGGGGCAGCGCCCCCGGTCCGCCCTCGATCAATCGCGCAACGATTCCTCGCGCAGCCCGTCCGCCAGCAGGTTCAGACCCAGAACCAGCGACAGAAGCGCCAAGGCCGGGGGCAGGGCGGGGTGGAGGTAGATCGACAAGAGCTTGCGCCCCTCGTTGATCGTCGAACCCCAGTCCGGGCTCTCCGGCGGCAGGCCCAGCCCGAAGAAACCCAGGGTCCCCAGAAGGATTGTGGTATAGCCGATGCGCAGGCAGAAATCGACGATCAGCGGCCCGCGCGCATTGGGCAGGATCTCCCACAGCATGATGTACCAGGGCCGCTCGCCCCGCGTCTGCGCCGCCGCCACGTAATCCCGTGTCTTGATGTCAAGCGCGAGGCCGCGGACGATGCGGAACACGGTGGGCGAGTTCACGAAGACCACCGACACGAACACCACCAGGATGCCGGAATTGATGTCGAAGAGGTCGATGGGCCAGAAGTCGATCTTGGAACCCGTCTCGTTGATCGCCGACATGTAGGACAGGAACAGCGGCACCAGCACGATGGCAAGGTACAGGTAGTCCTTGCCGGGCTGGGTGCGATAGCGCGCATGGATCAGCACCCCGAAGAAGATCATCGGGAAGACGAACAGCACCACCGCCATGAATTGCGGCAGCCCCGTCGCCACGATCTCGGGCGTGACCAGAAGGTAGAACAGCAGGATCACCGGGAAGGCCAGCACGAGGTTGGCGAGGAAAGACAGGCCCAGGTCCAGCCGTCCGCCGTAATAGCCCGCGGGCAGGCCCAGCGTGATCCCCACCATGAAGGCAAACAGCGTCGCAAACGGCGCGATCACGATCACCACGGTGGAGCCATAGACCATCCGGCTGAACACATCGCGCGCCAGGTTGTCGCCGCCCAGCAGGTACCACTGGAATTCGCCTTCTTCGGCGCCGCGCAGGGGCGTGCCGGGCACCTTGTTCTTCATCCCCGAGGCCTGCGACAGCGGGTCATGCGTGGCGATCAGGTCGAACACGCCGGTAAAGATCGCCGTGAACACCCAGAACATCACGATGCCGAAGCCGATCATGCCGATGGTGCTGTCGAACAGCTTGCCGTACAGTCCCAGCTTGCGCTTGAAGCGGATCGACACCACAAACGTGACCAGCAGCGCGATCCAGACCGGGGTGAAGGCCTGGCTCATGCCACCGATGATGCCCGCCGCGGTGCCCATGACCGCGCCGAAGATCAGGTAGGCCAGCACCAGTGCCAGCACGGCCAGCCCAAGCCAGCCCACCAGCCGCTGCGACAGCGTCCAGATGCCGCCCGTGGCCACCAGCGTACCGTCGGCATTGGCCTTGGAGCCGATATCCGGCTCGAACATGGAAAGGACGATCCGCGCCAGCACCGCCACCGCAAAGAGCGGCACCAGGATGAAGAGGATCGGGTTGAGAACGGTGCCGAGGCTGCCGGTCCAGGTCAAAGGGTCCATCATGGCCTCCTTACGTCACGCTGATCCGCGGGTTCAGGTAGACATAGCCGATATCGGAAATCAGCTGCGTCACCAGAACCACCACGACCGAAACCACCGAGACGCCCAGAAGCAGCTCGATGTCGTTGTTGCCGGCGGCCTGCACCAGGGTCCAGCCGATGCCCTTGTAGTTGAAGAGCGTCTCGACAATCACCACCCCGTTCAGCAGCCAGGGAAACTGCAGCATGATCACGGTAAAAGGCGCGATCAGCGCGTTTCTCAGCGCGTGTTTCATCACGATATTGGAAAACGACACCCCCTTGAGCCGGGCGGTGCGGATGTATTGTGCGGTCATGACCTCGGCCATCGAGGCCCGCGTCATCCGGGCGATATAGCCCATGCCGTACAGCGCGATGGTCAGCACGGGCAGAAGGAAATTCTCGAAATTCGGGTTCTCCATGGCCTGCGTGGCCGAGCCCTTGAACCATTTCAGGCCGACGGCGGACGAGGCAAAGACCGCGATGAAGATCACGCCCGAGACGTATTCCGGCGTCGCCGTGGTGGCGATGGAAAAGGTCGACAGAGTCCGGTCCAGTCCCGAACCCTCGCGCATCCCCGCCAGCACGCCGATGATCAGCGCCGACGGCACCATCAGCAGCATCACCCAGAACATCAGCTTGAGCGTCTGCCAGCCGCGTTCGCCGACAACGTCGCCGACGGTGGTCTTGGCAAAGGTCGACCAGCCCCAGTACCCCTGCAGGATGCCGCAGAAACGCGGGGCGTCGGCGGCTTCCATGCCGGGCAGGATGCAGCGGCCGCGGATTTCGCCATCGCGCTCCAGTTGCCAGCCCGGCACGATGCCCAGCCACTCGCCATAGTTCCGGAACAGCCGCGGATCGAACCCGGTATTGACCATGGCGGCGGCCTCGTCGCGGGTGATCTCTTCGGCGCGGAACTGCCGGATCAACTCGGGATCGACCGCCGAGCGATAGCCGTTGCTGGCCAGCCAGGTGGCGACCTCGACCTCGTGCATGCGGAAGTTGCCTTCGGATTTGGCGAGCTTTTCGAGGTTCGGATAAAGGTTCGTCATCACGAAGACGATGAAGGTCAGGCACAGCGCGGTCAGGGCCATGACCCCGACGCGCCTGAGTATGAACATTCCCATGCTAGCCCCTGTTGCTGGCTGTCAGGCCCGGTGCTTTGCCGGTGCCCCTTGTTTCTCCGTCCCGGAACGGCACGGACAAGATGGGCCGCGGAGATGCCCGCGGCCCATCGTTTCAGGCGTTTACGCCTTCGACCACTTGTAGATCTGCGGCAGGTACGCGATGTGCATGTCCGCGCCCTTCACCGTGCCGTTGGTGTGGCGGTAGAGCGAGCGGAAATAGGGCTGGATGGTCACGCCCTCATCGATGATGATGGCCTGCATCTTGCCCGCCACTTCGCGGCGCTTGTCGGCATCGGCGATGGAGTTTGCCTCGGCCAGCAGCGCGTCGAACTCCTCGTTGGCCCAGCCGAACTCGTTCCATGCCTCGCCCGACCGGTAGGCCAGACCCCAGATCTGGGTGGCCAGCGGACGGTGGTTCCAGTTGGTCGACGAGAACGCGTACTTGGTCCAGTCGTTCCAGAAGGTCGAGCCGGGCAGGATGGTGCGCTTGACGTTGAAGCCGGCGTCGCGCAGCTGGGCCGCCACGGCGTCGGTGGTGTTCTTGCGCCAGTCGTCGTCGATCGAGTGGATCTCGATCTCGTCATCCATCGACTTGCCTGCCGCCTGCCACAGCTCGGCCGCCTTGGCCGGGTCGTAGGGCAGCCGCGTCACCGACGGATCATGCTCGGGGTGCATCGGGCCGGAGTGGCAGTTCTCCGCAGTAATGCCGCGGTCGCCGATGCCCAGTTCGAGACAGATGGCGTTGTCGACAGCCATCGAGATCGCCTGACGCGCGCGCTTGTCGCCATACAGCAGGTTGCCGTCGGCGTCGGTGGCCAGCTGGTTGGGGCGGATGACGATGCTTGCGCCCGACGCCACTTCGGATTTCTCCCAGCCCAGGCCGTCCATGATGTCGATGAAGTCGCCCACGGTTTCGTAGAACAGGTCCACTTCGTCCGCTTCGGCCGCGGCCACCCAGGCCGACGGGTCGGTGCCGTAGTCGATATACTCGATCCGGTCGAGGAAGAAGCCGCCGCCCTCATAGGCGCCGTCGACATTGCCCCACCAGGGATGATCGCCCTTTTCGATGACGGCCTTCACGCCGACCTCGTGCTCGGTCACGACCATCGGGCCGGTGCCGACCAGGTCCTGCAGCGGGGCTGCCGGGTCGAGGCTGGAGTGGTACACGGCAGCCGGATAGTCGGCCATGCCCGCGATGATGGTGATGTCGGGCGTATTGGTCTTGAGCAGCACGGTGTGGCTGTCGACCACGGTGATCGCGCCTTCGGCTGCGCCGTCGCCGTCGATCAGCGACGCCATGCGACCGGCCATCGAGTTGCCTTCGGCGGTCTTGTCGCACCATTCGGTGATCACGCGGGCCACGTCTTCGGCGGTAAAGTCGTCGCCGTTGTTCCACTTCACGCCCTTGCGGACGTTCAGGGTGTATTCGGTGGCGTCGTCGTTCACGTCCCAGCTCTCGATGAGCATGCCCTTGAACGAGCCGTCGTTGTTGTATTCGACGAAGTATTCCAGCGTGCCTGCGGTCAGGAAGGCGATCTGGGTCCAGTCATAGGTGCGCGGGTGCTTGAACGCGCGGACTTCCATCTGCATGCGCGCGGTGCCGCCCATGTTGGCGTGGCCGGCGGCCTGTGCGGGCTGCGTCAGGCCACCCAGCGCGTAGGCGGCCGAGGCGCTCACGCCCAGTGCGGTGGTGCGCACCAGGAATTCACGGCGGTCCAGCAGGCCCTGCTTGAACTCGCGCGCGTACATCTCGGCAGCGGGATGCACCCGTTGGGTGCGGGTCATGTGCGTCATCTTTGTCTCCCTGTGACACGTTTTGGTTTCAGGCGCGGCCTTCCCGGGATCGTCGTCCCGTCGGTGTCCCGGCACCGCGCCCGTGTGTGCCGCCCATTCCGCATGGAATGGAGCATGGCGTCAACGACTGGTTTCGCCATTTTGCTGGCCAAAACCGACATGCTTCTTATTCAAAAGCGACAACGCGGCATATGCAACCATAAATTCCCGCACGGCTTTCCGCGGCGTCTAGGGGCGGCGGGCCGGGGCGGACTGCGCCGCGTCGCGCAGTTGCGAGGGGGTGCTGCCGGTGTGGGACTGCACGAACCGGGTGAAATAGGCGGCCGAGGCAAAGCCCAGCCCCTCGGCCACCTTGCGGATTGCGGGCGAGGGGGCTTCGAGTTCGGTGCGCGCGGCGTGCAGCTTGCGTTCGACCAGCATCTCGGCGGCGGTCTTGCCGCAGGCCTGGCGGCAGACGCGGCTGAGATGGGTGGGCGTGACGTCCAGCAGGGCGGCATGATCGCCCATGCTCTGGGGCGCGCGAAAGCCGCGGGTGATCGCCTGGGCATAGCGGCGCACCAGCCGCTGGGACGCGGTTTCCGGCGGGCGGTCTGCCGCGCCTCCGGCCTGCTGGCGCTGCAGCCAGACGGCGATCAGCCGCACATGCGCCTCCAGCGCGTCCTGCAGGTAGGGGCGGTCTTCGCGCAATTCGCGGCTGATGGCGTCGATGGTGGCGGTCAGTTCCGCTTGGGCCAGGCTGTCCCGCACCCGCAGGTGCAGCGCCTCGCGCGGGAGCCTTCCCGTCAGCCCGGCAGGGCTTTCCACCAGCAGCGCCTGCACGCCAAGCGGCAGATCGAAGGAAAACAGTGTGCCGGCAGGCAGATAGAGCGCGTTGTGCATGGACAGCCCGCGCCGGATCCCGTTCACGATCACCCGGCCCTGGCCGCGGGTCACCCAGAGCAGCAGGTTGTCTGTCCGGTCATGCAGCAGGGTATAGCGCCAGGCCGCGCCCTGTGCCGCCAGCGCGTAGGACCGGCAGCGGACATGGCGCGCGCCCGTCGGCGACGGCGGCGGGGGCGTGCGGATGAAGGCGGGTTTCGCCATCAGGCCAGATCCCTTGCGTGCAGCCAGGTCCAGCCCGCCATGCGGGCCCGGAACCAGGTCCGCTGCCGTTTCGCATATTGACGTGTCAGAAGGGTTGCGGCCTGCATGGCCGCCTCCAGCGTCAGCTCGCCGCGCAGATGCGCAATCAGTTCCGCCGCGCCGATGGCCTTGGCCGATGGCAGGCCGGCATGCCAGGTGGGCGCGTTGGCGCGGGCCTCGTCCAGCGCGCCGTGATCCAGCATCGCGGCAAAGCGCCGCTCGATCCGCGGGGTCAGCCAGTCCCTGGGCGCGTCCAGGCAGACGGGCTGCGCTTTGGTCAGCGGCAAGAGGGGCGGGGCGGTGTCGTCCTGCCAGTCGGCCAGCCCGCGCCCGGTGGCGCGCAGCACCTCCCAGGCGCGGGCGACGCGCATGGGGTTCTGCAGGTCGATGCGGGCGCGGGTTGCGGTGTCCAGAGCGCTCACCATCGCCGCCAGCCCGGCCTCGCGCAGCAGCGCCTCGCCCTCGGCGCGCACCTCCGGCGGCGTGGCGGGGATGTCGGCCAGCCCTTCGGTCAGCGCGGTGAAGTAAAGCCCTGTTCCGCCCACGATCACCGGCCGTTCGGGCCCGGACAGAAGCGGCGCCAGCTCGCGCAGCCAGTGCCCGACGGAATAGGCGCGATCGCCCGGCACATGGCCGTAGAGACGATGCGGCGCGCGCGCCTCCTCTTCGACCGAGGGCCGCGCCGTCAGCACGCGCCAGTCGGAAAACACCTGGATCGCATCGGCGTTCACGATCGCGCCGCCCTGGCGCTCCGCCACCGCCAGCGCCAGCGCGGATTTGCCGCTGGCCGTCGGCCCCGCGATCAGAACCGGCCGCGCCGGATCAAGCGATGCCAACAGCGTCTCGACCGCCGCGGAAAATGCTTGCGTCATGGCCTGTTGCCTTGTTTTCCCGGTGGATCCGGGGGCCTGCCCTTTATGGCTTCCGGCATTGCAGCCGGGCCGGTTTTCCTTCAAGTATAACGCAATTTCCGACCCCGGGGACAACGGAGCGCAAGATGGGCGAGAGCAGTAACACGGAAACCACATTCAAACGGGTCATGCTGAAGATCTCGGGCGAGGCGCTGATGGGCGACCAGGGCTTTGGCCTGCACCCGCCGACGGTGGAGCGCATCGCGAACGAAGTGAAGACGGTGCACGATCTGGGGGTCGAGATCTGCATGGTCATCGGCGGCGGAAACATCTTTCGCGGCCTGTCGGGCAGCGCGCAGGGGATGGAGCGGACGACAGCGGATTACATGGGCATGCTGGCCACCGTGATGAACGCGCTGGCGATGCAATCCTCGCTGGAGCGGCTGGGCGTGTTCTGCCGGGTGATCACCGCGATCCGCATGGACGAGGTGGCCGAGCCCTATATCCGCCGCCGCGCGGTGCGTCACCTCGAAAAGAAGCGTGTCTGCATCTTTGCCGCCGGCACCGGCAATCCCTATTTCACCACCGACACGGCGGCCACGCTGCGCGCCAACGAGATGGCCTGCGAGGCGATCTTCAAGGGCACCAAGGTGGACGGGGTCTATGACAAGGACCCGATGAAGCATGACGACGCCAAGCGCTATGACGACGTGACCTATGACGACGTGCTGCGCCAGAACCTCAAGGTGATGGACGCCTCGGCCATCGCGCTGGCGCGGGACAACAACCTGCCCATCATCGTCTTTTCGCTGGACGAACCGGGCGGGTTCCGCGGTATTCTTGCCGGGCGGGGCACCTATACCCGGGTGCATGGCTGACACCGGCGGGGACGGGGGGCACAACCGGCCCATTGAAACGGCGCGCGCGTCGGGCTAAGCGTTTTCCGCCAGGCCAGTCCATCAAAAAAGAGGCAGTATAGCCATGTCCGAAGAGTTCGAACTCGACACCGATGATCTCACCCGCCGCATGGACGGCGCCATGGGCAACCTGCGTACGGAATTCGCGTCGCTGCGCACGGGGCGGGCCTCGGCCTCGATGCTGGAGCCGGTGATGGTGGACGCCTATGGCTCCATGACCCCGATCAACCAGGTGGGCACGGTGAACGTGCCCGAGCCGCGCATGGTGACGATCAACGTCTGGGACAAGGGCCTTGTGGGCAAGGTGGAGAAGGCGATCCGGGAAAGCGGGCTGGGCATCAACCCGCAGCTCAACGGCACGATCATCATGCTGCCGATCCCCGAGCTGAACGAGGAACGCCGCCGCGAACTGGGCAAGGTGGCGGCGCAATATGCCGAACACGCGCGGGTGGCGATCCGCAACGTGCGGCGCGACGGAATGGACCAGATCAAGAAGGCCAAGGCCGACGGCATGTCGGAAGACGACCAGAAGCTGTGGGAGCAGGAGGTCCAGGAGCTGACCGACCGCTACATCAAGAAGGTCGACGAAGCCCTTGAAACCAAACAAGCCGAAATCATGCAGGTGTGAGCGCCGGTCCGGGCCGCAGGCCCGGCAAACGTGCCGGTGGCACGTTTGAGGCGCGAACGGGCGAAGCCCCCAAGCCGGTCCGGGCCGCAGGCCCGGCAAACGTGCCGGTGGCACGTTTGAGGCGCGAACGGGCGAAGCCCCCAAGCCGGTCCGGGCCGCAGGCCCGGCAAACGTGCCGGTGGCACGTTCGAGGCGCGAACGGGCGAAGCCCCCAAGCCGGTCCGGGCTTGTAGCAGGCAGGCCAAACAATCGGGCCTGTTTCAAGCCACCCCTCCGCACCAGCCAGCCAGGATGGGTGCACGCACCCATCCTACCCGTCCCGCAGGATGGGTGGTCCCCACCCATCCCCGCCGCCATCACGTCCGCGTGGGCCCGGGTAGGCAGGGCGGCGATCCGGGGGCATCCTTTGGCAGCACACAGAGGAGTTGTTCCATGCGCCTGACCGTCCCCCTTCTTGTCGCCAGCCTGGCTCTTGCCGGTGCCGCCCTGGCCGAGCCGCGGTTCTGGAAGAACGAGTGGCCCGAGACCGATTTCTCCACCACCAGCCTGCCGAACTGGGTCGAGATCATCTCGGGCGGGCCGCCCAAGGATGGCATTCCGGCCCTGTCGGACCCGCAATTCCTGGATGTCGCTCAGGAAAGCCGGGTCGAACTGGTAGAGCCGGTGATCGCGGTCGAGATCGACGGCGCGCGCCCGCGCGCCTATCCCATCCGCTACCTGACCTGGCACGAGATCGTGAATGACACGGTGGGCGGCGTGCCGGTGGCGGTCACTTTCTGCCCCTTGTGCAACTCCGCCCTGACCTTCGACCGGCGGGTAAACGGCCGGGTGCTGAGCTTCGGCGTGTCCGGCAAGCTGCGCCATTCCGACATGATCATGTATGACCGCGAGACCCAGAGCTGGTGGCAGCAGGCCATTGGCGAGGGCATCGTGGGCGAGATGACCGGGGTCGAGCTGCAGCAGCTGCCCAGCTGGATGGAAAGCTTCGGCGATTTCATCCGCCGCAATCCGGACGGTCTGGTGATGGCGGAACCGGCCTGGAACCGCCCCTACGGGCGCAATCCCTATCGCGGCTATGACAGTTCGCGCCGGCCGTTCCTTTACAACGGCGAGATGCCGCCGCACGGGATCGCGCCCCTGATGCGGGTGGTGCGCGTGGGGGATCGCGCCTGGCCGATGGACCGGCTGGCCGAGGCGGGCGAGATCACCGAGGCAGGGATCACCCTGTCCTGGCGGCCGGGCCAGGCTTCGGCGCTGGACAGCGACCGGATTGCGGCGGGGCGCGATGTGGGCTCGGTCCGGGTCCGGGATGCCTCCGGCACCGATCTGCCACATGACGTGATGTTTGCCTTTGCCTTCCACGCCTTCTGGCCCGACGGGGCGTGGATGCTGGGCGGCTGAACCGCGAAAGGTCAGGCCGCCTGCCTCTGCGGCAGGCGGCGGGCCAGCGGGGCCAGCACGCCCTGGTGCAGCCAGGTGCCGCCCAGCCTGTGCGGCACCGCGCCGGTGCCCAGCTTGAACCGGGCGAGGCCAGGTGCATTCCGGGTGTCCAGCGTGCCCAGATCCAGTTGCGTGTGCCCCTGTCCGGCAAGCCAGACCATCGCCGACCAGAGCGCCAGGTTCATCGCGTTGGACCTGCGCCCGGCGCCGGTGCTGTGACCGATCTGCCAGGTGGCCATGGGGCCGTGCCGCAGGATCACCGCGGCGGCCAGGGGCACGCCCTTGTCCGACACCTCGAACACCTGCACGGCGCGGGGATTGGCCGCCTCGAACGCCAGCGTAAAGGCCGGGGGCAGGGCGCGATAGCCGCGCTGTGCGGCCTGCGCCGATTCGGCCTGCAGCACCCAGTCCCCCGTCCGCGGCGGGCGGCGCTGCACGTCCAGGCCCGACCGTTCCGTGCGGCTCAGCCGGTTGCGCCATTTCTGGTGCAGCGCGGCGCGCATCGCAATCTCGGGCCCCAGCGGCAGCAGTGCCAGCGTGGCCGGCGTCATCACCGGCCAGAACCCGGCCCGCCGCAACGCGTCCGCCGACAATCCCTGCGCATTCAGCAAGAGCGGCCGGGCCCCGTGCCAGCGCCGGAAGCCGTGCAGCCAGTCCTGCAGCGTGTCGGGTTGCGCCGCCACCGGCCCGCGCGAGATCAGCTCCACCGCCCCCAGCAGCGGCAGGCGGCGCGACTGCACCTGCCAGCGCAGGCGTTCATCCGCGCCGCACACCCGCTTGATCACCCGCACCGGCAGGCCCAGAACCTCACAGGCGCGGGCGAATTCCGGCGATTGCGGCAGGGGCAGCGGCAAGGGCCGCGACAGGGGCAGCGACAGGGGCAGCGACATGCCGCCATTAACCGAACCGCAAGTTTCCATGCGGTTAATGGCGGTCATGAAATGTCACGCCCCGCCCCCCCGTCCAACCCGCGCCGCCGCGGTCCTGCTGGCGACGCTGCTGTCGCTGCCCTTTGCCCTGCTGACGGTGCTGCAGTTGCTGCTGTAGGGCGGGGTTTACCCCGCCGCCAGCTTGACCAGCGCGTGTCGCTTCTTGCCCGCACTCAGCTTGACCGGCGACGCCAGCGCGCCCGCGTCCAGCATCAGCCCCGCATCCGTCAGCGGCGCATCGTCGATGCGCGCGCCGTTCTCGGCGATCAGCCGCTTGGCCTCCTTGCCGGACCTGGCCAGCCCCGCCTTGACGATCACCTGCACGATGGACATGCCCTCACCCAGATCGTCCGGCGTCAGCTCCAGCGTCGGCAGATCGTCCCCCACACCGCCCTTCTCGAACACCTCGCGCGCCGTGGCCTCTGCCGCCGCCGCCGCCTCGGCCCCGTGGCACAGCGTGGTCACCGCGTTCGCCAGCACGATCTTCGCGTCGTTGATCTCCGAGCCCGCCAGCGCGCCCAGCCGGTCGCATTCCGCCACCTCGATCTCGGTATAAAGCTTCAGGAAGCGGCCCACATCCGCATCGGTCGTGTTGCGCCAGAACTGCCAGAATTCGTAGGGCGACCGCATGTCGGCATTCAGCCAGACCGCGCCATCCGCCGACTTGCCCATCTTGCGCCCGTCCGAGGTGGTCAGCAGCGGCGAGGTCAGGCCAAAGATCTCGTGATCCAGCACCCGGCGCGTCAGGTCGATGCCGTTGACGATGTTGCCCCACTGGTCCGACCCGCCCATCTGCAACAGACAGCCATAGCGGCGGTTCAGCTCCAGAAAGTCATAGGCCTGCAGGATCATGTAGTTGAATTCGAGAAAGCTCAGCGACTGCTCGCGGTCCAGCCGCGACTTCACCGATTCGAACGACAGCATCCGGTTCACGCTGAAATGGCGGCCGATATCGCGCAGGAAGTCGAGATAGTTCAGCCCGTCCAGCCATTCCGCGTTGTTCAGCATCAAGGCCCCCGAAGGCCCGTCGCCATAATCGATGTATTTCGCAAAGACCTGCTGGATGCCCGCGATGTTGGCGTCGATATCCCCAGCACTCAGCAGCGGGCGCTCGTCGGCGCGAAAGCTGGGATCGCCCACCTTGGTGGTGCCGCCGCCCATCAGCGTGATCGGCTTGTGGCCGGTCTTCTGCAGCCAGCGCAGCATCATGATCTGGATCAGGCTGCCCACATGCAGCGATCTTGCCGTGGCGTCAAAGCCGATATAGCCCGGCACCACACCCTGCGACAACGCCTCGTCAAGGCCCTGGTAATCGGTGCAATCGGCCAGAAAGCCGCGCGCCATCATTACATGCATGAAGTCCGATTTGGGATGGTAGGTCATGGGGTGCCTCACATATACTTGCGGTCCGACCTATAAGAACAAGAGGGGCGAAGGTGAAGGGCAAGTTGCAGGGGCCGGTCCGGGCGCTGGGGGCGATGTCGGGCACGTCGCTCGACGGGGTGGATGCCGCCCTGCTCACAACCGACGGCGAGTCGATCCTCGACATCGGACGCAGCGCTTACCGCCCGTATACCCAGGCCGAGCGCGCGGTGCTCAAGGCGGCCCTCGGGCGCTGGCAGGACGACGATTGCACCGCCGCGCTGGATGTGATCCAGTGCGCGCATCTGGAGCTTCTGTCGGACTTACCCGAAGCCGAGATCGTGGGCTTTCACGGCCAGACCCTGGCGCATGACCCGCGCGGCCGCGGCACGCACCAGCTGGGGGACGGCGCGGCGCTGGCCGAAGCGCTGGGGCGGACCGTGGTGTGGGATTTCCGCTCTGCCGACGTGGCGTTGGGGGGCGAAGGCGCGCCGCTCGCGCCGTTCTTCCACTTCGCCTGCGCGCGCTGGATCGGGGCCGACCTCCCGCTCGCCGTCCTGAACCTCGGCGGCGTCGGCAACCTGACCTGGGTCGACCCGCGCGCGCCCGCACCGCAGGCAGAGGGCGCGCTCCTGGCCTTCGACACCGGGCCCGCCAATGCGCCGATCAACGACCTGGTGGCAACGCGCCGCGGGCTCGACTGCGACCGCGACGGCCGGCTCGCCCGGCAGGGCCGGGTCGAGGAGGGCGCGCTGGAGCTGTTCCTGGCGGAAGGCTACTTTGCCCGCATGCCGCCCAAATCGCTCGACCGCGACGATTTCGCCCTGATGCTCGACCTGGTGCGCGAATTGTCCGACGCCGATGCCGCGGCAACCATGACCGCCATGGCGGCGGCCGCGGTGATGCAGGGCATGATCCACTGCCCGCATCCGCCGGAGCGCGTCCTCGTCACCGGCGGCGGGCGCAAGAACCCGGTCATGATGCAGATGCTGGCCGCCGGGCTCGACTGCCCGGTCCGGCCGGTCGAGGATGCGGGCCTCGACGGCGACATGCTCGAGGCGCAGGCCTTCGCCTATCTCGCCGTGCGCGTCGCCCGCGGCCTGCCCACCTCCGCCCCGGGCACCACCGGGGTGCCCGCGCCCGTGGGCGGTGGCCAGATCAGCCGCCCCCACGCATGACCCTGCGGACCGTCGCCCGGCGCGCCTCGCGGGACAAACCCGCGACACCGCCCCGCCCGTCGTCCCGCTTCCCAAGAACCTGTTCAGGATTTCTTCTTGGTCGAAATACCCCCGGGGTTTGGGGCAGCGCCCCAACGGGGGTTTGGGGGTGAAACCCCCAAGAGGCAATGCGCGCCGCAGGCTCTCCTTTCGGCAGCAGCCGTCTGCCTGAAAGCTTGCCCGAAACGCCGGCCCGAAACGCCAATAAAATCCCGAAGCCGCGCCTCAGCCGCCGGTATGGCTCATGTGTCGCGACACGCGCCCGTCCACCGTCTGGCGCGAATAGTCGAAATCATGCCCCCTGGGCTTCAGCGCGATCGCGGCACGGATCGCCTCTTCCAGCGGCCTGTCATCGCCGGGGAAATTGCGCAGCGCCGCGCGCAGGTCGGCATTGTCCTCCTGGCCCAGGCACATGAACAGCTCGCCCGTGCAGGTCAGCCGCACGCGGTTGCAGCTTTCGCAGAAATTATGCGTGAGCGGCGTGATGAAGCCGATCTTCTGCCCGGTCTCCTCCAGCCGCACATAGCGCGCGGGCCCGCCGGTGCGCTCGGGCAGGTCGGTCAGCGTATAGCGCTCCGCCAGCCGCGCGCGCAGGTCCGACAGTTTCCAGTACTGCCCCAGCCGCGATTCGTTGCCGATATCGCCCATGGGCATGACCTCGATCCAGGTCAGGTCCATGTCGCGGGACGCGCACCATTCGGCCATGGCAAAGAGCTCGTCCTCGTTGAACCCTTTCAACGCAACCGCGTTGATCTTGATCCGCAGACCTGCACGCTGCGCCGCGTCGATGCCCTTGAGCACCTGCGGCAGGCGCCCCCAGCGGGTGATGTCGGCGAATTTCGTCTCGTCCAGCGTGTCGAGCGACACATTCACCCGGCGCACACCGGCGGAAAAAAGATCGTCTGCAAACCGCTCCAGCTGCGAGCCGTTGGTGGTCAGCGTCAGCTCCTTCAGCGCGCCGGAGTCCAGATGCCGCGTCATGGCCCGGAAAAAGGTCAGGATGTCGCGCCGCACCAGCGGCTCGCCGCCGGTGATGCGCAGCTTTTCCACGCCCAGCCGGACAAAGGTGGAACACATGCGGTCCAGCTCTTCCAGCGTCAGAAGCTCTTTCTTGGGCAGAAAGGTCATGCTCTCGGACATGCAGTACACGCAGCGGAAATCGCAGCGGTCGGTCACCGAGACTCGCAGATACGAGATGGGGCGCAGGAACGGGTCGATCAATGGAGCTGTCATGACGGAAAACCTAGCCATCGGCGGGGAATTGAGCAAGAGTGCGCGCGGAATTGTCAGGCCGGTGCAGGGGGCATAGGGTGCGCATCATGAGAGCTTGTCTGTCCATCTGCGCCGCGGCCTGTCTTGCCGCCTGTGCAAACCTGCCGCTGGCCCCAAAGCCGCAGGCCCCCGAACCGGTGGCCGCGGCCAGCAGCGACATGACCCGCCCGCAGGCCCGCCCCGACACGCTGGACACGACGGCGCGGCCCGCGCCGCCGCCGCCGCCGCCGCAGGCGCGCACGGCAGAGCAGTTCGACACCACCACCGCCGCAGAACGGGCCGAGGCCGCCAGCGCGCCCGAGGAACCGGCGGGCGAGCGCAGGCTGGGGCAGACCGTGGCCAGCCTGGGCGATGTGGCCAGGCCCGGCTTCTGGCTGGAAACGCCGCTGGTCTCGACCGCCACCACCGGCCGCGTGGTCTATCCCGCCACCGGCAAGTCGGCGCAGGTCGACCTGATTCCCATCGACGGGCCACCCACGGCGGGCAGCCGCATCTCGCTGGCGGCGATGCGCCTGATCGAGGCCCCGCTGACCGATCTGCCGACCATCGACGTGTTTACCGGAGGCTGAGCCATTCGGGCATTGCGGTTTGGACTGGCGCTGGCGTTTCTGGCGGGCAGCGCGCAGGCGGACGAGGCCGAAGATGCCTTTGTGCACGCCAACGTGCTGGCCATTTTCTACCACGAATTGGGTCATGCCGTGATCGACCTCGAAGAGGTGCCGATCTTTGGCCAGGAAGAGGATGCGGCGGACGTGTTCTCGATCTTCCTGATCGACGCGCTTTATGACGAGGACACCGCGCTGGACCTCGCTTATGACGCGGCCTCGGGCCTCTGGGGCGAGGTGGTCCTGCGCGAACGGGACGGCGGCGGCATCGCCTGGTGGGACGTGCACGGCCCGGACGAACAGCGCTTCTACAACACCGTCTGCCTGTTCTACGGGGCCGATCCGGACGGGCGCGAGGAATTTGCGCTGGACATGGACCTGCCCGAGGACCGCGCGGTGACCTGCGAAGAAGAATACGACCTTGCCAGCACCAGCTGGGGCGCGGTGCTGGACCGGTTGCAGACCCCCGGCGGCGCGCTGACCGAATTCGTGCCCGGCCCCGACAGCCTTGCCAACGAGGTGCTCGCCGAAGAAGTGGCCTGGATCAACGACACCCTGTCGTTTTCCGCGCCGCTGACCGTGCGACTGGACAGGTGCGGCGAGGCCAACGCGTTTTACGATCCCGAGCGGTCCGAGATCGTGGTCTGCACCGAGTTCGAGCCCGACCTGCGCGAGATGTACCGCAGTTTCGACGCGTGATCACAGGTACTTGCCCGCCTCCTTGCGGGCAAACCCCTTCATCCGCGCACCATGCGCCGCGAGGAAAGACCGGACGCGGGCAGGGTCGTGTTTCGACAGGTCGCGCAGCCACCAGGCGATGGCCTTCTGGATGAACCATTCCGGATCGTCCACATAGCCCGCCGCCCAGCCGAGGATCCGGTCGCGCGCGGAAAGCTCTGCCTCGCTGGGGAAGTTCTGCCTGGTCCAGGGCAGGGTCATCACCAGCGCGGCACGCCGGGTCCAGAGATGCGGGCTTTGCGTCCAGCTCTCGACGATGTCCAGCCGGGCCGGATCGGCCACCAGCCGCCGGCCCCCGGCGGACGCGGCGTGATCGGCAATGGCCCAGCTGTCGAACTCCGGCACCCAGCTGCGGATCAAGGCCCAGGCGGCGGCGTCGGGGCGCAGCCGCGCCTGGGTCAGCAGCTTGGCCGCGGCGAGCCGCGCCTCGAAGATGTCGGTGCGCCACAGCGCCTCGGCCAGCGCCACCCGCTCTGCCACGTCGAGCGTGCTGCGCCATGCCTTGGTCAGGTCGTTCACCGCCGGGTTCGGCACACCGAGGTATTCGCGGGGCACCTTGTGATAGGCGGCCATCTGGGCGCCCCGACCGGGCTCTGCCGCGGCTTTCAGCGCGGCAAGCGCGGCCTCAGGCGTCATCGCCCGGACGGGTCGGCAGGCCGTCGATGGTGCGCGCATTGGTCTCGCGCCAGTAGCGTTCGATCCCGTCCGGGCCCTTGTCCTCGGTCCAGCGTGTCAGCACGTCACGTTCGGCTTCGTAGCTGTAGAACGGCACGGCATAGCCGCAGGATGTCTGAACCAGGTCCACCGTCATGTCATAGACCTGGCGCGCGCCGGGATGGGGCGGGAAATGCGCGTTGAGCCCGGCAAATTCCACCTCGTCGGCATGGGACACCGCGGCGCTGCCATAGGCGCGCAGGATCAGCGGGCGGGTGTCAAAGGAACACCACATCAGCGTCATGCGGTTGACGCGGGCGATGTGGCCCGCGGTTTCATTGCCAGACCCGGTCAGGTTGCGCCACAGGATGCGGTTTGGCCCCAACACGCGCAGGCTGTCCATGCCCTTGGGCGAGACGTTGACCCGCCCGGTGTCCGCCGCGCTGCCCACGAAGAAGATGTGCTGCGCCGTGATGAAGCGGGTGTGATCGTCGGTCAGGGCGTCGAACTGCTTGGCCAAGGCTCACTCCACCGTGACGGATTTCGCCAGGTTGCGCGGCTGGTCCACGTCCGTGCCCTTGGCGATGGCGGTGTGATAGGCCAGAAGCTGCGCGGGCAGGGCGTAGAGCAGCGGGCTCAGCACCTCCGGCACCTCGGGCAACACGATGGTCTTCCACGCTTCGTCCCCCGCCGCGGCCGCGCCGGCCGGATCGGTGACCAGCAGAACCCGACCGCCGCGCGCCATGACCTCCTGCATGTTCGACACCGTCTTGTCGAAAAGCGAATCCTTCGGCGCGAACACCACTACCGGCACTGTCTTGTCGATCAGCGCGATGGGGCCGTGTTTCAGTTCGCCCGATGCATAACCTTCGGCGTGGATGTAGCTGATTTCCTTGAGTTTCAATGCGCCTTCCAGCGCAAGAGGATACATCAGCCCCCGGCCCAGGAACAGCACGTCGCGCGCCTCGGCCAGCCTGGCGCAGGCGTCCTGCATGTCCGCCTCGCGCGCCAGCGCGGTGTTCAGCACGCCGGGCATCCCGCGCAGCGCCTGCAGCGTCTGCGCCACCTCGTCCCGGCTCATCCGTCCCCGCGCCTCGGCGGCCTTGAGCGCCAGCAGCACAAGCGCGTTCAGCTGGCAGAGATAGGCCTTGGTCGAGGCCACGCCGATTTCCACCCCGGCATGAATCGGCAGCACCAGGTCGCTTTCCCGCGCGATGGACGAGGTTTCGACGTTCACCACCGCGATGATCCGGTCGGCCTTGTCCTGGCAATAGCGCAGCGCGGCCAGCGTGTCGGCGGTCTCGCCCGACTGGCTGACGAACAGGGCCGAGGTGCCCGGCAGGATGGGTGGTTCGCGGTAGCGGAATTCCGAGGCGATGTCGATTTCCACCGGCAGCGCGGCCAGCCGCTCGAACCAGTATTTCGCCACGGCGCAGGCATAATAGGCCGTGCCGCAGGCGACCATCACCAGCCGGTCCATTGCCGCAAAGTCGATCTGCGGATCGGGCAGGGTGATCGCGTCACCGTCCAGATAGGCGGAAAGCGCACCCGACAGCACCATGGGCTGTTCGGCGATCTCCTTGGCCATGAAGTGCTTGTAACCCGCCTTGTCGACGCGCGCGGTTTCCATCCGGATCGTGCGCGTTTCGCGGTTGACCAGCTGGCCGTCCGCGTTGCGGATTTCGGCCCCCTTGCGGGTGACGACGGCGCGGTCGCCCTCTTCCAGATAGGTGATCTGGTCGGTCAGCGGGGCCAGCGCGATGGCGTCGGAGCCGATATACATCTCGCCCTCGCCATGGCCGATGGCCAGCGGGCTGCCCTTGCGGGCGACGACGATCAGGTCCTCTTGCCCGTCGAACAGAAAGGCCAGCGCAAAGGCACCGTCGAGCCTGTCGAGCGTGGCCATGGCCGCATCGACGGGGGCAAGGCCCTGTTCCAGAAACCGCTGGCACAGCAGGGCGACGGTTTCGGTATCGGTCTCGGTCTGCGGTTCCACCCCGGCCCTGGCCAGGTCTGCGCGCAGCTCCTTGTAGTTCTCGATGATCCCGTTATGCACCACCGCCACCGGCCCGGCTTGGTGCGGGTGGGCGTTCAGTTCCGATGGCGCGCCATGGGTGGCCCAGCGGGTATGCCCGATCCCGGACTTGCCCGCGAGCGGCTGGTGCACCAGCAGGTCGCTGAGATTCACCAGCTTGCCCACCGCGCGGCGACGGTCCAGTACGCCCGCGTTCACCGTCGCGATGCCGGCGCTGTCATAGCCGCGATATTCCAGCCGCTTCAGCGCATCCACAAGAATGGGCGCGGCTTCATGCTCGCCCAGAATGCCGACAATTCCGCACATGTCTCAATCTCCTTTGGCCAGCTTGGCCTTCCTGGCCTTCAACATCTTGAACAATTTTGCCGCGAGGCCCGGTTTCACCACCTGCGTGCCGCGGGCGATGGCCATGGCCTCGGCCGGCACGTCTTCGGTGATGACGGACCCGCTGGCCGTCATCGCGTGATCGCCCACCGTGACCGGGGCCACCAGCATGGTGTTCGACCCGATAAAGGCGTTTTCGCCCACGGTGGTGCGGTGCTTGAACACGCCGTCATAATTGCAGGTGATGGTGCCCGCACCGATATTCGTCTTCCGACCGATTTCGGCGTCGCCCAGATAGGTCAGGTGGCTGGCCTTCACGCCTTCATGCAGATGCGCGTTCTTGACTTCGACAAAGTTGCCCACATGCACGTCCTCGTCCAGCTGCGCGCCGGGGCGCAGGCGGGCATAGGGGCCCACCACCGCGCCGCGGCTGACATGGCAGCCTTCGAGATGGCTGAAGGCGCGGATGCGCGCGCCGGTTTCCACCGTCACGCCGGGGCCGAAGACGACGTTCGGCTCCACCTCGGCATCCCGTCCGATCACCGTGTCCCAGGCCAGGTGCACGGTTTCCGGTGCCTGCAGCGTGACACCACCCCCCAGCAGCGCCGCACGCGCCTGCGCCTGAAAGGCCGCCTCGGCCCGGGCCAGTTCGGCGCGGGAATTCACACCCAGCGTTTCCGCCTCGTCACAGCGCACCACGGTGGCCGACAGGCCCCGGGCACGGGCGATGGCGACGATGTCGGTCAGGTAGTATTCCCCGGCGGCGTTGTCGTTGGTCACGTCGTCCAGCAGGCTGAACAGCACCTCGGCCCGGGCCGAGACGACGCCGGAATTGCACAACGTGATCGCGCGCTCGGCCGCGCTGGCGTCCTTGAACTCCACGATCCGCTCCAGCGTGTCGCCTTGCGTCACCAGCCGGCCATAGCGGCCCGGATCGGCGGCTTCGAATCCCAGCACGACCACATCGTGATGCGCCCGCGCCTCGGCCATGGCCGAGAGCGTTTCGGGCCGGATGAACGGCGTGTCGCTGTACAGCACGATGGCATCGCCGTCGAAGCCCTCCAGCGCCGGACGGGCCTGCAGCACGGCGTGGCCGGTGCCCAGAAGTTCTTCCTGCAGCACGATCTGCACGTCCGGGTCATAGTCGCGCGCGCTGGCGCTGACCTCGTCCGCGCCAAAGCCCGCGACGATCACGCAGCGCTCGGGCTCCAGCACCTGGCCTGCACGCATGGCATGCCACAGCATCGGCGCTTGCGCGATCTTGTGCAGCATCTTGGGGGTATCCGATTGCATCCGTGTGCCTTTGCCGGCGGCGAGGATGATCAGGGCAGTGCTCATGGCCTCAATTCCGTTTGTCATTCGGTCGGCGCCCTTTTATCGGGTTCCGGGCGTGGGGCAAGCCGATGGCTGTCACGCTTGATGACGGCATGTGACAGGAGGTGGCGATGCGCTGCGTGGTGTTCGATCTGGACGGGACGCTGGCCGATACCAGCGGCGATCTGATTGCCGCCGCCAATGTCTGTTTCGACGGCATGGGGCTTGAGGTGCGGCTTGATCCGGCGGTCGATGGCGGCATCGCACTGCGCGGCGGACGCGCCATGCTGCGCGCCGGGCTGGAGCGGGCGGGCACCCCGGACGAGGCGCTGGTGGACCGCTGGTACCAGCCCTTGCTTGACGCCTATGCCGGCGCGCTGGACGTGCATACGCGGCTTTACCCGGGGGCCGAAGAGGTGGTCGAGGGCCTGCGCGGCGCAGGCTATGCCGTGTCGGTCTGCACCAACAAGCCCGAGGCCCTGGCCGAAACCCTGCTGACGCGCCTGGGCGTGCGCGGGATGTTCGGCGCGCTGGTGGGGGCCGACACGCTGCCCACCCGCAAACCGGACGTCGCGCCCTATTGGGCGGCGGTGGAGCGGACGGGCGCGCGAGGGCCGTCCCTGCTGGTGGGCGACAGCGACACCGACCGCAAGACCGCGGCGGCGGCGGGGGTGCCCTGCGTGCTGGTGACCTTTGCGCCGGGTGCACAGGATGTGCACGCATTGTCGCCAGAGGCGGTGATCGACCATTTCCACGAACTGCCCGCCGCCGTCACGCGCCTGATCGGCTGATCCCGCGCCCCCTGGCGCGGTGGTCTCTCCCTCCTGCGGCAACGTCGTCCCGGACCTGCTCCGGGACCTCTCGCGGAAACCCGGGAGGTCCCGGAACAAGTCCGGGACGACGTCGGGCAAACGACCCGGCAAGGCGCGTCAGACCGCCCCGTAGAGGTGCCGCGTGAGGCTATCCAGCGGCGCGGTGTCCAGCCCGTCGATGGCGTCCGAAATCGCTGTCGCCCGGTCGCGCCCCAGCACCGGGTCCGCCAGCGCGTGATACTTTTCCAGCAGCTCCGCGTCCGAGGGCGGCGCCGTCCAGTCCCAGACCGCCTCGCGCCAGTCGTCCTGCACCACGCGCCCGTCGCGCAGCACCAGCCGCACCCGCGCCAGCCGGGTCCCGGGGAAAGCTGCATTGGCCGTCTCGTGTTCGGCCATGCGCAACCCCTGGGACAGGCGCAGCACCTCGGCATCGTGCAGGATCGCCCCCGCCACGTCCTGCGCGCCCAGCGTGCCGCGCGCCATGGCCACCGCCACCGGGAAGGCGGTGGAATACTGCGCCTCTTCGGTGGTCTGCGGGCTGGCGGTGGCCAGCCGCACCGATTCTTGGAACGTCTCGACCTCGATCCGGTCGACATCCGCCGCGGTCAGCCCGTGGGCCGCTCGCAGCGCCAGCACACCGGCCACCGGCGGCTGCGCCCAGCGGCAGACCGGGTAGGGCTTGAAATATTGCTGCAGGATCTTCCAGTCCTGCCCCAGATCCGTCCAGTGCTCTGGTGCCTGTTCGACGATCAGCGCGGGCGCGCCGGTAAAGCCGCGCCGCGCCAGCTGCACCGCCTGCACCCCCGTCATCGCGCCGATGCCAGAGCCGTCCTTGACCATGGTGGGAAAGTCGATGCAGCGCATCATCTGGCTGCGCGGCCCGTGATACTCGGCGATCCCCAGCGCGTGGCGCGTCTGCCCGGCGTCCAGCCCGCAAAGCCGCGCCCCGGCCGCCGCCGCCACCACCGCGCCCCAGCTGCCCGAGGTGTGGTAATCGGGGCAGGTGGCGTGTTGCGCCACCGACGCCCGCGCGCCGAATTCATAGCCCATCGCCAGCGCCGTCAGGAACGCTTCGCCAGAGGCGTTCTGCGCCCGGGCAAAGACCAGCGCGGCGGGCAGGAGCGGGCAGCCGATATGGCCCTTGGCCGGGTTGAAGCCGTCATGACCGTCAAGGCTGTCGATGGTCATGCCAAGCGCCAGCGCCGCCGCCGCCGGGGCCGCCGTCCGGGCGTCGAAGACCAGCGGCTCGGGCCCGGGCAGGTCTTCGGCGGCATGATCGCGGATGATGCCGGAAAGCGGGGTGCCCAGCCCGCCCGCCGCCACGCCGATCAGGTCGCGCAGGCAGCGCTTGACCTGGGTCTTGACCGGGTCCGGCAGATCGGACCAGCTCAGCTGATGCACAAAGGAAAGCGGTGCCATACCCGTCAGGCTAGCGCGGAGCGGCCCGCCGCTCATGCCCCGTCCGCGACGCAAAGGCGGATGCATGTGTCGCTTTTCGTCCCGGTCACCCTGGTTTGGCACAAGCCCATTGACCGGCGCGCGCGCGGGCCGCAAAACCCGGGGCATGACTCAGCGTTTCACCGGCAGCTTCACCCAGCAGGAACCCATCCCCGAGGCCGCGATCGAGGCGGCGTTGGCCGTGCTGCGCCATGGCCGCCTGCACCGCTACAACACCGCACCCGGCGAAACCGCCGAGACCGCGCTGCTGGAGCAGGAATTCGCCGCCTTCACCGGCGCGCGCTATTGCCTGGCCGTCGCCTCGGGCGGGTACGCCCTCGGCTGCGCCCTGCGCGCGGTGGGGGTCGTGCCGGGCGACCGGGTGCTGACCAACGCCTTCACGCTGGCCCCGGTGCCGGGGGCCATCGCCTCTGTCGGGGCGGTGCCGGTCTTTGTGGGGGTGACGGAATCGCTGGTGATCGACCTCGACGATCTGGCCCTGAAAGCGGATCAGGCCGATGTGCTGATGCTAAGCCACATGCGCGGGCATATCTGTGACATGGACGCGCTGATGGCGCTGTGCGACGCGCGCGGGATCACGGTGATCGAGGATTGCGCACACACCATGGGGGCCGCCTGGAACGGCATGCCCTCGGGGCGGCACGGGCTGGTGGGGTGCTATTCCACGCAGACCTACAAGCATATCAACTCGGGCGAGGGCGGGTTTCTGGTCACCGATGACGAGGCCGTGGCAGCGAGGGCGGTGATGCTGTCGGGGTCCTACATGCTTTATGAACGCCATCTGGCCGCGCCGGGGCCGGAGGTCTTTGAGGCGATCAAATACGACACCCCCAATGTCTCGGGCCGCATGGACAACCTGCGCGCCGCCATCCTGCGCCCGCAGCTGGCCGACTTGCCCGCACAGGCGCGGCGCTGGAACGCTCTCTATCAGGCGATGGAGGCCGGCCTGCGCGACGCGCCCGGCCTGACCCTGATCGACAGGCCCCAGCAAGAGGCCTATGTCGCGTCCTCCTTCCAGTTCCTGCTTCTGGACTGGGCCGCTGAGGCGGTTCAGGCCGTGGTCGCAGGCTGTGCCGCGCGCGGCGTGGAGCTGAAATGGTTCGGCACGCCCGAGCCCACCGGCTTCACCTCCCGCTACGACTCGTGGCGCTATGCGCCGTCAGAGCCCATGCCCCGCTCGGACCGCATCCTTCAGGGCCTCCTGGACATGCGCCTGCCGCTGACGTTCTCCGAGGCCGATTGCGCGGTGATCTCGGGGATTGTGCGGGAAGAGGTTGGGAAGATGGTGTAGGGGCGGTTCTATAGCCGGCCGTCCAACATGTGTGCTTTTCCGGTGCGTCGGCGAGGTTTTGCTGCGTGATCGCCCAGTGTGTGGGGTTCGATGAGGTCGCCTGACGCTCTGGCGTACCCAACTGGATTCGGTTTTTAGTTATTGAAAATGCTTGATTAACTTCGTCTAGCTGCAAACCCCATGCGGACTTGTCAACGCTGTTGGAGTGTTTGTCTTTCTTTGTGTCGGGGATTTGCGTTTGGTAAGAATGTCAATGCATTCTCTATCTTTGACTTGAAAAATGCCTTGATGCGGTGGCTTATTTGACCCATATGAAGGGCTCAAAATGTCGAGGAGCTAACCATGCCATTTGATGCAAGCAGTGCAGAGCTACGCGCTGCGTGGAGATATCTTGGTGCGCCCGAAAACGCTCCTGATACTCCTGTCGACCTTCACGCGCGGATCGAGGCCGGTCTGCCTGCGCGCCTGTTTGATCAACTGCGCAATGCTTTGCGCGAAATCCCTGACAGGACTTGGGCCGAGATTCTGGCCATCAGCGTGTCACAGATCAAACGTATCCGCGGGTCGGATGAACCGCTCAAGACCGATGTCGGATCGCATCTGGTGATTTTTGCCCTGCTCATGGTGCGGGCCGAGGATGTGCTGGGCGGGCGTGACGCAGCGCTGAAATGGTTCCAGTCGGAACAGATGGCGCTGGGTGGGCGCAAACCCATCGAGATGCTCGACACCTATATCGGTGCGGGCCTTGTCGACCGGGTGCTGCGGCAGATGGATTACGGGGTCTATATTTGACGCCCTTGCCCGCGCCGCTGGGTCCGGCGGTCGTCACGGCGCACAGGCTAGACCGCTTGAAACACGCCAAAAGCTGGGACAGTGGCGAGGGAGCCTTCCAGGTCGGCGGGCGTTGGAATCCTGTGTTCACGCGCGCAGTTTACTGTTCTCTTGATGCGTCAACGGCAATTCTCGAAGTAGCGGTACACAAGGGCTTTGCAGTTCTCGACACCGATCCGCATGTGTTGACGTCGTTTTCGTTGTCGCCCCATGCCTCGGTAAAGGTCTTTGGCCCACAACAAATTCCCAACCCGAATTGGCTCGACCCGAACTGCACTGACCCGGACCGGCGAAGCTGGGGGGATGCGCGCCTTGACGAACACCCCGTGATCGTCCTGCCCTCCGCCGTATCACGGCGCAGCTGGAACCTTGTCTTTCGCCCGCCGCTCGCGCCGGGCTGGATTGTGGACGCGGTGCAAGAGCGGTTTGTGCTGGACCCGAGGCTGAATGCGGGCGTGTCGCCCCCTTGACCCGACTCACCCCGCGGGCCTACAAATTGAACACCTGTTCAATAAGCGTGGGGAGGCGCGGCGGGGATGTTCATGGCGTCGATGACATTCGATCTGGGCGAGGATGTGAACGCGCTGCGCGAGATGGTGCACCGTTGGGCGCAAGAGCGGGTGAAGCCCATGGCGGCGGAGATCGACCGCTCCAACGACTTCCCGGCGCCGCTCTGGCGCGAGATGGGGGAGTTGGGCCTTCTGGGCATCACGGTGCCTGAACAGGACGGCGGCGCGGGCATGGGCTATCTGGCGCATACCGTCGCGGTAGAGGAGGTGGCGCGGGCCTCGGCCTCGGTGAGCCTGTCTTATGGCGCGCATTCCAACCTTTGCGTCAACCAGATCAACCTCAACGGCAATCCCGAGCAAAAGGCCAAGTACCTCCCCGGCCTGATCTCCGGCGAACATGTGGGCGCTTTGGCGATGTCGGAGCCGTCGGCGGGTTCAGACGTGGTCAGCATGAAACTGCGCGCCGAAAAACGGAACGACCACTACCGCCTGAACGGCAACAAGTACTGGATCACCAACGGCCCGGATGCCGAGACGCTGGTGGTCTATGCCAAGACCGACCCAGAGGCCGGCCCCAAGGGCATCACCGCCTTCCTGATCGAAAAGAGCATGACCGGGTTCAGCACAAGCCCACATTTCGACAAGCTGGGCATGCGCGGATCGAACACGGCAGAGTTGATCTTTGAGGATGTGGAGGTGCCGTTCGAAAACGTGCTGGGCGAGGAAGGCAAGGGCGTGCGCGTGCTGATGTCCGGGCTGGATTACGAACGCGTGGTGCTGGCGGGGATCGGGCTGGGGATCATGGCCGCCTGCATGGACGAGATCATGCCCTACATGGCCGAGCGCAAGCAGTTCGGCCAGCCCATCGGGAATTTCCAGCTGATGCAGGGCAAGATCGCTGACATGTACACGGCGATGAATTCGGCCCGCGCCTATGTCTACGAGGTCGCCAAGGCTTGCGACCGGGGCGACGTGACCCGGCAGGACGCGGCGGCGTGCTGTCTTTATGCCTCGGAAGAGGCGATGAAACAGGCGCATCAGGCGGTGCAGGCCATGGGCGGCGCGGGTTTTCTGGCCGATGCGCCCGTCGCGCGGCTCTTTCGCGATGCCAAGCTGATGGAGATCGGCGCGGGCACCTCGGAAATCCGCCGCATGCTGGTCGGGCGCGAATTGATGAGCACCATGGGCTGATGCCCCGCTGGATTTGGTGGGCCCCGCTGGCGGTGTTCCTGCTATGGTGGGGGTGGCTCGGCTTTCGCTGGGGCTGGATCGCCGCCACGACGACGGAGACGGACGTGATCAACGCCTATGCAGACCGTTATCTGGAGGACCGGGCCCGGGACGGCACCGGCGCGGGCGCGCGGATCACCGATTGCGTCGCCTATCCGGGCACGGAGCGCGGCATCTGGCTGCACGTCGTCTGTGGCCCTGCGGGCGATCCGTCGCGGCGCTACGAATACGAGGTGAACCGCCTGGGCGGCTTCGTGCGGGGGCAAGACCCGCATTCCGAAGGCCTGCGCCCCGGCGGCGGCGTGATGGAACCGGAGACATGAACATGCCTTACCCTGGCCTGCGTGACCCTCGCCTGCGTGTCCTTGCGGCAGCCTGTGCACTGGTCCTGGCCGGACCGGCGCAGGCGCAGGACCTGATCTTTTCGCCCGCCGGAACCGAGGCCTGCATCGCCGAGGCCCCGGGGGCCGAAGCGTCCTGCATCGGCGCCTCTGCGCAGGCCTGCATGCTGGACACGCCCGGCGGCTCGTCGACCGTGGTCACCGGCGGCTGCCTGGAGCGGGAGCGGCTGTATTGGGACGCGCGGCTGAACGCGGCCTACCGGGCACGGATGGCCGAGGCAAGGGCGGCGGATGCCGATGCCCGGGCCCAGGGCTACCGCGCCCCGCCGCAGGAGGACGCGCTGCGCGAGATGCAGCGCGCCTGGATCGCCTTTCGGGATGCCCGCTGCACCTGGGCGGCGTCGCTCTGGGGCGGCGGCACCGGCGGCGGTCCGGCGGCCATCGGCTGCGCGATGCAACTCACCGGTGAGCAGGCGCTGTACCTGGAACACACGGTGCGCTGATGCTGCGCCCCGGTGCCTCCTACGACGCGCTTTGCGCCGGGTTCGCCTGGGATCTGCCGGGTGATCTGAACCTGGCGCATCAGGTCTGCGACGGCTGGGCGGCCACCGATCCGGAGCGGCTGGCGATCCTCGACTATTCCACCCACCGCCGCCGGCCCGTCAGCTATGGCGCGCTTTATGCGCTGTCGCGCCGGGTGGAGGCGGGGCTGATCGCACGCGGCGTGCTCAAGGGCGACCGGGTGGGCGTGCTGCTGGCGCAATCGCCGCTGTGCGCGGCGGCGCATATCGCGGCCTGGCGGATCGGGGCGATTTCGGTGCCGCTGTTCACGCTCTTCCGCGAAGAGGCGCTGCGCAGCCGGATCACCGACAGCGGCGTCATGGTGGTGGTCAGCGACGAGGAACATGCGCCGCTCTTGCGCCCGTTCGACTGCGCGGTGCTGCGTGGCGAAGACCTGCCCGCGGCGGCGCTGGCCTCGCAGGCCGGGGCGGTCACCGGGCCCGAGGATCCGGCGGTGCTGATCTATACCTCGGGCACCACCGGCGCGCCCAAGGGGGCGCTGCACGGCCATCGCATCCTGACCGGCCATCTGCCGGGGGTGGAGATGAGCCACGATTTCCTGGGCCAGCCGGGGGACATGCTCTGGACGCCGGCGGACTGGGCCTGGATCGGCGGGCTGTTCGACGTGCTGATGCCGGGACTGGCGTTGGGGGTGCCGGTGGTGGCGGCGCGCATGCGGCGTTTCGATGTCGAGGAATGCCTGGGCCTGATCGAGGATGCCGGCGTGCGCAACGTGTTCTTTCCGCCCACCGCGCTGCGGATGCTCAAGGCCGAGGATGCGGCGCTGCCCGGGCTGCGTTCGGTCGCGTCGGGCGGCGAGCCGCTGGGGGCCGAGATGCTGGCCTGGGGACGACGCGCGCTTGGCGTCACGATCAACGAGTTCTACGGGCAGACGGAATGCAACATGGTGGCGTCCTCCTGCGCGGCCCTCTTCAGCCCGAAACCGGGCTGCCTCGGGCGGGCCGTGCCCGGGTTCGACGTGGCGGTCATCGACGCGGCGGGCCAAGGGACCGCAGAGGAGGGCGACATCGCGGTGCGGCGCGGCTGTGCGTCGATGATGCTGGGCTACTGGCGGAACGAGACGGCGACGGCGGCGAAATTCCGCGGCGACTGGCTGCTGACCGGGGATCGCGGCGTGACCGAAGACGGGTATGTCCGCTTTGTCGGGCGCGAGGATGACGTGATCACCAGCGCGGGCTACCGGATCGGCCCGGCCGAGATCGAGGATTGCCTGCTGACCCATCCGGCGGTGGCCACGGTGGGGGTGGTGGGCAAGCCCGACGCGCTGCGCACCGAGATCGTGAAGGCCTATGTGGTGTTGAAGCCGGAGGCCCGGGTGACGTCAGAGGCGCTGCAGGACTGGGTGAAAGACCGGCTTGCAAGCCATTCCTACCCAAGGGAAATCTCTTTCGTCGACGCGCTGCCCATGACGGTCACCGGCAAGGTGATCCGCAAGGCGCTGAAGGCGCGCGCGGCGGCGGAGGGCGGGGCATGAGGCATGTGCTGGGCGCGCTGGCCCTCGGGGTGTCGGCCCCGGTCGCCGCCGAAGACCCGCTGCCTGATTTCGCCACCTGCATGGACCGTGAGGTCGCGCGCTTCGAACGGGCCCTGCGGATGACCCGGGCCGTGCCGGACGCCATGCCGTTCGAGGCGGGCGGCAGCACGCGGGTGGCGCTGTGCGGCGGCATCGGGATCGTTCTGTGTGACCGGAGCGGCGAGCCTGTCACCTGCCAGAAGGTGCTTGTCGCCCGGCAGGAGGTGCTGCGCTACAAGGTGCTGGCGGGACTGCCCGCGCCCGACGCCCTGGGCGGGCAGGGCGGCGAACTGGCGGAGGGGCTGTACCCCGCGCTCTGGGCGCTGGCGCATGGCCACTCTGCCGGGCCGGATTGCGACGAGACCACGCGGGCCTTCGGTGCCTGGTGCGAGGCCTGGGCCGCCAATGACCGGCTCGCCACCGTGGTGCATCTGTGGGAACTGGCGCGGGTTCTGGACGTGGCCGCGCCGGCGGTGGAGGCCGGCTGGGCCAGGCCGCTGCCGCCGGTGTGGCCCCGGATGCGCCCGCAGGACATCGAGGAGTAGCGCATGGCCGCAGACCGCCGGAGCGAGGGCAAGACGACATGAGACTGGTATCGCAGATCCTGACCGGGAGCGACACGTTCAAGGCCAACCGCGCCGCCCATCTGGAGGCGCTGGCGCAGATCGAGGCTGCCGCCAGCGCGGCCGCCGAAGGCGGTGGCGCACGGTCGCGGGAACGGCACCTGTCGCGCGGCAAGATGCTGCCGCGCGAGCGGGTGGCCGGGCTGCTCGACCCGGGCGCGCCGTTCCTCGAGGTGGGGGCGACGGCGGCACATGGCATGTATGACGGGGCCGCGCCCTGTGCGGGCGTGATCGCCGGGATCGGGCTGGTGGAGGGCCGGCAGGTCATGGTCGTGTGCAACGACGCCACCGTGAAGGGCGGCACCTACTACCCGATGAGCGTCAAGAAACACCTGCGTGCGCAGGAGATCGCCGAGGAAAACCGGCTGCCCTGCCTCTATCTCGTGGACAGCGGCGGCGCGAACCTGCCCAATCAGGACGAGGTCTTTCCCGACCGCGATCATTTCGGGCGCATCTTCTACAACCAGGCGCGGATGTCGGCCAAGGGGATCGCGCAGATCGCCGTGGTCATGGGATCGTGCACGGCGGGCGGGGCCTATGTGCCGGCCATGTCTGATGTGTCGATCATCGTCGCGGGCCAGGGCACGATCTTCCTCGCCGGGCCACCCCTGGTCAAGGCCGCGACCGGCGAGGTGGTCAGCGCCGAGGACCTGGGCGGCGGTGACGTGCACACCCGGCTGTCGGGGGTGGCGGATTATCTGGCCGAGGATGACGGTCATGCGCTGGCGCTGGCGCGGCGCGCGGTGCGATCCCTGGGGGGCGGCGGGGTGAACCCCGCCCTACAAGGTCCCGCGCCGGACTACGATCCCGAGGAGATCCTGGGCGTGGTGCCCGCGGATCTGCGCACGCCCTATGACATCCGCGAGGTGATCGCGCGGATCGTGGACGGATCGTGGTTCGACGAGTTCAAGCCGCGCTTTGGCGAGACGCTGGTCTGCGGCTTCGCGCAGGTGCAAGGGTTGGCGTGCGGGATTGTCGCCAACAATGGCGTGCTGTTCTCCGAAAGCGCCCAGAAGGGGGCGCATTTCGTGGAGCTCTGCTCGCAACGCAAGATCCCGCTGGTGTTCCTGCAGAACATCACCGGCTTCATGGTGGGCCGGAAATACGAGAACGAGGGCATCGCGCGGCACGGGGCCAAGATGGTCACGGCGGTGGCGACAACGGCGGTGCCGAAGGTGACGCTGCTGGTGGGCGGCTCGTTCGGGGCCGGGAACTACGGCATGGCGGGCCGGGCCTATGCGCCGCGCTTCCTGTGGACCTGGCCCAACAGCCGGATCAGCGTGATGGGCGGCGCGCAGGCGGCAGGGGTGCTGGCCACCGTCAAGCGCGACGCCATCGAGCGCGCCGGGGGCACGTGGTCGGCGGAGGAAGAAGCGGACTTCAAGCGCCCCACGCTGGAGATGTTCGAGAAACAGTCCCACCCGCTTTATGCGTCGGCCCGGCTTTGGGATGACGGGGTGATCGACCCGCGCAAGTCGCGCGCCGTGCTGGCGCTGTCCTTGCGGGCCGCGCTGAACGCGCCCATCGAGGAGACGCGCTTTGGCGTGTTCCGGATGTAAGGGGGCGCTGCCCCCTCTGCGCCTGCGGCGCATTCACCCCCGGAGGTATTTCGGGAAAGATGAAAGATGCGCGATCTGTCTTTCATCTTTCGAAAAATACTCCGGGGAGCGCGAGGGGCTGGCCCCTCGCAAGCGGAACGGTTGCCACGCGGCGACCTTTGGGGAGAGCAGGGGATGTTTGACACGATCCTGATTGCCAATCGTGGCGAGATTGCCTGTCGGGTGATCCGAACGGCCCGGGACATGGGGTTGCGCACGGTGGCGGTGTTTTCGGAGGTGGATGCGGGCGCGCTGCATGTGCAGATGGCCGATACCGCCGTGTCGCTGGGCGGGCAGACGCCGGCGGAGAGCTATCTGAGGGGTAAGGCGATCATCGCGGCGGCGCAGGCCTCGGGCGCGCAGGCGATCCATCCGGGCTATGGCTTTCTGTCGGAGAACCCGGATTTCGTGGCGGCGGTGGAAGCGGCGGGGTTGACCTTTGTTGGTCCTTCCGCCGAGGCGATCCGCAAGATGGGGCTGAAGGATGCCGCCAAGCGCCTGATGACGGAGGCGGGCGTGCCGGTGGTGCCGGGCTACCTGGGCGAGGATCAGGATCCGGGCCATCTGGAGGTGGAGGCGCATCGCACCGGCTATCCGGTGCTGATCAAGGCGGTCGCGGGCGGCGGCGGCAAGGGCATGCGCCTGGTGGAGCGGGCAGAGGATTTCGTCGACGCGCTGGAACGCGCCAAGGCCGAGGCACGCACCGCGTTCGGCAATGACGCAGTGCTGATCGAGAAGTACATTCAGAAGCCCAGGCATATCGAGGTGCAGGTCTTTGGCGACGGGGCCCGGGCCGTGCATCTGTTCGAACGCGATTGCTCGCTCCAGCGCCGGCACCAGAAGGTGATCGAGGAGGCCCCGGCCCCCGGCATGACGGACGAGATGCGCGCCGCCATGGGGCAGGCGGCGGTGCGGGCGGCGGAGGCGATCGGTTACAAGGGCGCGGGCACGGTGGAGTTCATCGTGGACGGGGCAAAGGGCCTGCGCCCGGACGGGTTCTGGTTCATGGAGATGAACACCCGCCTGCAGGTCGAACATCCGGTGACCGAGGCGATCACCGGCGTGGACCTTGTGGAATGGCAGATCCGCGTGGCCGCCGGGGAGCCCTTGCCCGCCCGGCAGGAGGATCTGGCGATAGAAGGGCATGCGTTCGAGGCGCGGCTTTATGCCGAGGACGTCCCGGCGGGCTTTCTGCCCGCCACGGGCCGGCTGACGCATCTGGCCTTTCCCGACGGCTGCCGGGCCGACACCGGGGTGCGTTCGGGCGACGTGATCTCTCCCTTCTACGATCCGATGATCGCCAAGGTCACCACGCATGGGGCCACGCGGGATATCGCCCTGCGCAAGCTGGCCCGCGCGCTGCGCGAGACCCAGGTGGCGGGCACGGTGACCAACCTGGCCTTTCTGGGCGCGCTGGCGGAGCATCCGGGCTTTGCCGCGGGGGAGGTCGATACCGGGCTGATCGCGCGCGACCTGGCCATGTTGACCGAGGCCCCGCCGGTTCAGGCGCGGCACATGGCGCAAGCGGCGCTGGCCGTGTCCCGGCTCGGGTCGGGGTGGGCGTGCGGGTTCACCCTCTGGTCGCCGCTGCGGCGGCGCATCGCGCTGCAGCGGGACGGGGAGCCTTGCGACTGCGTGCTGGAGATCGCGGGCCCCGACACGGCCCGGATCGAGACGCCGCTGGGCCTCGTGGAGGCGTTGCGGGACGGTGCAGGCTGGCGCTTTGGCCCCGACCGGGCGGTCCCGCAGCATGTGGGGGACGGCGTGGTCACGCTCTTTGACCGCTACGGGCTGCGCTTCGAGGTGGTCGACCCGCTGGTGCAGGCGCGGGGCACCGAGGCCGGGGCGGCGCTGACGCTGGCCCCCATGCCCGGACGGGTTGTCTCGGTCCATGTGCGCGCCGGGCAGGCGGTGGCCGCGGGCGACCGGCTGGCGGTGCTGGAGGCGATGAAGATGGAACACAGCTTGACCGCCTCGCGCGACGGCGTGGTGGCCGAGGTGCTGGTGAACGAGGGTGACCAGGTGGAGGCCGGGGCCGCGCTGATCCGGCTGGAGGAGGACGAGACATGACCTTTCGACTGCATCACGTGCAATACGGGCGGTCTTTCCGCGTGCTCTGGCTGATCGAGGAGATCGGGCTGGAGGACCGGCTGGGCCCGCTGGAGGTGATCGAACACCGCATCGGAACGCCGGAAATGCGTGAAAGCGATCTGCCGCGCCTGTCGCCCGCGGTGCGCATTCCGGCGCTGCAGATCGGTGATCTGGAGATGAGCGAAAGCGGGGCGATTGTCGAATACCTGTGCGAAACCTACGCCCCCGGCCTGGGCCGCGCCGTGGGCCATCCCGAACGCCCGGCCTGGCTGCAATGGGTGCATTACGCGGAGACCATGGCAAGCCTGATCGAGAACCTGAACCTGCAGCTGGTCTTCCTGCGCCCGCCCGCGCGGCCTTCGCCCGTCGTGGTCAAGCTGACGGTGGCGCGGCTGCGTCAGACGCTGGCGGGGATGGAGGCGCGGCTGGAGGGCGACTGGCTCTTGCCCGGAGGGTTTTCCGGGGCGGACGTGATGATGGGGTTCAACCTCTTTGCCGCGCCCTATTACGTGCCGCTGGACGGCTTTCCGAGGCTTCTGGCCTACAAGGCGCGGATGGAGGCGCGGCCGGCCTACCAGCGCTGCGTGGCGCGGGAAGGGCCGCAGCGGTTCTACGCGCAGGATTTCTATCCCGTGCCGGAGGCCTGATCGCCGCAGCGCTTGACCCGGCGGGCGCGCCGGGTTTGGCTGTGGCAAACCCGGATCACGCAGGGGACACCGGATGGACCTGTTCACCGCAGCCGCGCGCGCCTTTGCCATGGACGAGGCCGCATGGCGGCGGCACGCCAACCCGTGGTCGGGCTGGACACGGGTGTTTGGCGGGCTGCCGCTGATCTGCCTTGCGATCTGGAGCCGGGTCTGGATCGGGGGATGGGCGCTTGTGGCGCTGGCCTGCGTGGCGCTCTGGCTGTGGTTGAACCCGCGTCTGTTTCCGCCGCCCGCGCACCTGGACGCGTGGATCAGCCGCGGTGTGATGGGCGAAAAGGTGTTTCTGGAGCATCGCGCGCAGATCCCTGCGCATCACCGCCGGGCCGCGCTGCTGCTGTCCTGGCTCAGCCTGCCGGGGACATTGGTGATGGCCTGGGGGCTCTGGGCGCTGTGGCCGTCCTGGGTGGTCTTTGGCGCGCTGCTGACGGCGCTGCCGAAACTGTGGTTCATCGACCGCATGGTCTGGATGCTGGGCGATTGGGAGCGGGCGGGTGGCCAGGTCTGGCGCGATGGCTGAGCGGCGCGGCGGGCTGGTGATCCTGTCGGGCCTGCCCGGCACGGGCAAGAGCACGCTGTCGCGGGGGCTGGCGCGGCGCAGCGGTGCGCTCTGGCTGCGGGCCGATGCCATCGAGCAGGAGATGCGCGAAAGCCACATGGTCTGTGAGGATCTTGCGGATGGCGGCTATGCCGCCATGCGGGCGGTGGCGCGAGGGGCCTTGAGGCAGGGCTATGACGTGATCGCCGACAGCGTGAATCCGTTGCCCGTAACCCGCCTGCCCTGGGAAGACCTGGGCAGGCGCGCCGCAGGGTGGTGGCTGGCTGTGGAGCTGACCTGCAGCGACCCTGCCGCGCACCGTCACCGGATCGAAACGCGCGCGCCCGAGGTGCCGGGCCTTGCCGCCACGACCTGGCAGGCGGTGGGGCGACGCCCCTACGCTCCCTACGAAGGTGCGCATCTGCGTCTGGACACCGCCGGTCTGCCGCCCGAGCGAGTGGTGACCGACCTCCTGCGGGCGATGCAGACCCGCGGGTCGATCGGCCGGGCATGCTGATCCAGATCGCCCATCTCTACGCGACGGCCTGCCTTGCGGTGGTGTTCTTCCAGATTGCCCTGATCGCAGGCGCGCCGCTGGGCCGCTATACCCAGGGCGGCCGCCATCCCGGCGCGCTGCCGCCGGCTGGCCGTGCCCTGGCGGCGCTGTCCATGGCCATCCTGCTGTTCCAGGCGCTGGCCATCCTGTCGGCCGCGGGCTTTCCCGGGCTCGGCTGGCCGCGCTGGACGGGATGGACCGCGGTTGCGGTCAGCGCGCTGGCTGCCGGGCTGAACGCCATCACGCCCTCGCGCGCGGAACGGGCTGTCTGGTCGCCGGTGACGCTGGTGATGGCGGGGCTGGCCGCCCATGTGATGATCACAACCGCCGGCCCGACCTGAAGACATCCGGCCATACCGCCGCGACCCATGCGCGCGGCCCGGTCCGGCACCGACGCATGGACCCGCCGCAAGCCCCTGCCATGCAAGGGAAACCCACGGGCTTGTCCGCGCCATGGAGCAACGCGTTCAATCTTGTGAATGTCTGCACCCCGTGTTGACCACCTTGGGCCGCCCGGATAAGTCAGTCGCAGACCAGCGCGCGGTTTTCCCGCGCCGAACCCGAAGGAGCTGCCTCGTGGAAGAGATGCTGCGGGAATACCTTCCCATCCTCGTGTTTCTGGCCATCGCCATCGGCCTCGGCCTTGTGCTGATCCTTGCCGCCGTGGTGGTTGCCGTTCGCAACCCGGACCCCGAAAAGGTGTCGGCCTACGAATGCGGCTTCAACGCGTTCGACGATGCCCGGATGAAGTTCGACGTGCGCTTCTACCTCGTGTCGATCCTGTTCATCATCTTCGACCTCGAGATCGCGTTCCTGTTTCCCTGGGCGGTGGCGTTCAAGGACATCTCGATGCTGGGCTTCTGGTCGATGATGGTGTTCCTGGCGGTGCTGACCGTGGGCTTTGCCTATGAATGGAAGAAGGGGGCCCTGGAATGGGAGTGATGACAGGTGCACATTCGGCCGGGGCCGACCGCGAGGTTGCCACGCAGGACCTGAACCGCGAACTGCAGGACAAGGGTTTCCTGCTGACCTCGACCGAGGACATCATCAACTGGGCGCGCACCGGCAGTTTGCACTGGATGACCTTCGGGCTGGCCTGCTGCGCGGTCGAGATGATGCACACCTCGATGCCGCGCTACGACCTCGAACGCTTTGGTACCGCGCCCCGCGCCAGCCCGCGCCAGTCGGACCTGATGATCGTGGCCGGCACGCTGACCAACAAGATGGCCCCGGCGCTGCGCAAGGTCTATGACCAGATGCCGGAACCGCGTTACGTGATCTCCATGGGGTCCTGCGCCAGTGGCGGCGGGTATTACCATTACAGCTATTCGGTGGTGCGCGGCTGCGACCGGATCGTGCCGGTGGACGTCTACGTGCCCGGCTGCCCGCCCACGGCCGAGGCGCTGCTCTACGGCATCATGGCGCTGCAGAAAAAGATCCGCCGGACGGGGACGATTACGCGATGACCGAGATCCTGAACGAACTGGGCACCTACCTGGCCACCCGCCGCCATGAATGCGTGATCGGCTGGGACGTCACGCATGGCGAGCTGAATGTCGACGTGGCCCCTTCGAACATCCGGCCGTTTGTGGACTTCCTCAAGACCGACCCGACCTCGCGATTCTCGACGCTGGTGGACATCACCGGCGTGGACTATCCCGAACGGCCCAAGCGGTTCGACGTCGTCTATCACCTGTTGTCGATGTACCAGAACCACCGCATCCGCCTGCGCGTCTCGGTGCGCGAGGACGAGATGGTGCCGTCCATCACCCCGGTCCATCCTTCGGCCAACTGGTTCGAGCGCGAGGTGTTCGACATGTTCGGGATCCTCTTCTCGGGCCATCCGGACCTGCGCCGGATCCTGACGGATTACGGCTTTCGCGGCTATCCGCTGCGCAAGGATTTCCCGACCACGGGCTATACCGAAGTGCGCTATGACGAAGAGCAGAAGCGCGTGGTTTATGAGCCGGTTTCGCTGGTGCAGGAATACCGCCAGTTCGATTTCATGTCCCCCTGGGAAGGCGCACAATACGTGCTGCCGGGGGATGAAAAGACCGAGGCCAAGGCATGAGCCATGCCGGTCGCTGCCTGTGCGGCGCATGCCGCTTTACCGCGCAAGCGGCGGCAGAGGCGGGCGTGTGCCATTGTTCCATCTGCCGGAAGTGGACCGGCGGGATCAACATGGCGGTCAGTTGCACCGACGTGACGTGGAACGAAGACGCGCCGTTGACCGCGTACCGGTCCAGTCTTTGGGCGGAACGGGTGTTTTGCGCGCAATGCGGCAGCAACCTGTTCTGGCGCGCCGTGGACGGGGCGGAAACCGATCAGGTGATCGCGCTGATGGCGTTTGACACGCCGGAGGATTTTCCGGTCACGACCCAGATCTACATCGACGAGAAACCCGACAGTTACGCCCTGGCGCATGTTCCCACGTCCTTGACCGGGGCCGAGGCCATGGCGCGCTTTGCGCCGGGCGCGGAGGCCGGGGCATGACAGGGGCCGCGGTGCAGTTGGCGACCGGGCCGCGGCGCGCAGCGCCGCGGATGCTGTATTGCATCGGGTCGCAGAAAGCTGGGACAACCTGGCTGCGCCGCTATTTCCGCGGACATCCCGACATTCACGTGCCGTTCGAACGCGAGGCACATTACTTCGACGCGCGGTTCGGGCCGTCGGGGGGCGAGATCGCCGCGCGGCGCACCGCCCGGTTCCGGCGTACGGCGCGCCAGCGCCAGGTCGACTGGGGTGTGAACGCCGCGTTTGCGCCAGAGCATCTGGCGGCGCTTGTCTCGGCCTACGAGGACCGCGACCCCGACCACGGGGCCTATCTGGCGGTGATGCGGCTGGGATGGGACGGGCAGGCGCGTTATGCGGCGGATGTCACGCCGCTTTACGCCACCTGCGGGGCGGACGGGTTTGCCGAAATGCTGCGGATATCCCCCGAGGCCCGTTTCGTGCTGATCCTGCGCGATCCGCGCCGTCGGCTCTTGTCGCATCTGGCGATGCGCCGCGATGCCTTGCTGCGCAAGCACGGGGCCGACGCGCCCGGGCTTGCGGCGCTGGTGCGGTCCTATCTGCTGGGGCAGGAGGACGGCGTGCAACTGAATTTCGACCTGTGCCAGACGGTCGAGGATCTGCGCGCCGCGGTGCCGCAGGAACAGCACCGCATCCTGTTCTTCGAGACGTTGTTCACCGACGCCACCATGTCGGCGCTCAACGCTTTTCTGGGCATCCGCAACCATCCGGCGGAATTCGACACCGTGGTGCGACCGACGCAGAAGGATCGGCTGCCGGACCGGCTTGACCGGCGTCTGCGCAGGCACCTCGCCCCGCAATACGCCCGCTTTGCCCACCTTTTTCCGGAGGGGCTTCCGGACAGTTGGGATCAGGCCGGGCCTGCCGGAGAGGTGGTCGGATGAGCAGGTGGGTACCGATACGGGCCGCGCGCGTCCGGCATCAAGGCTTGTTGTCAAACACCGTCGCAGCGATACTGCCCCGGACGGGCAGCGCGTCGCGCGACCAGATCAGCATCACGGGGATCGACAAATGATGGACGGCTCCAAAGGGTTCGAAGACGCTCTGACCGGCGAACAGAAGATCCGCAACTTCAACATCAACTTCGGTCCGCAACACCCTGCTGCGCACGGTGTTTTGCGTCTGGTGCTGGAGCTGGACGGCGAGATTGTGGAGCGCTGCGACCCGCATATCGGCCTCTTGCACCGCGGCACCGAGAAGCTGATGGAAAGCCGGACCTACCTGCAGAACCTGCCCTATTTCGACCGGCTGGATTACGTGGCGCCCATGAACCAGGAACACGCCTGGTGTCTGGCCATCGAAAAGCTGACGGGGGTCGAGGTGCCGCGGCGGGCGAGCCTCATCCGGGTGCTGTACTCCGAGATCGGGCGCATCCTGAACCACCTGCTGAACGTCACCACGCAGGCGATGGATGTGGGCGCGCTGACCCCGCCGCTCTGGGGCTTTGAAGAGCGTGAGAAGCTGATGATCTTCTACGAACGCGCCTGCGGGGCGCGTCTGCACGCGGCCTATTTCCGCCCCGGCGGCGTGCATCAGGATCTTCCGCCCAAGCTGATCGACGATATCGAGGAATGGGCGCACGCCTTCCCGAACGTGCTGGACGATATCGACGGGCTGCTCACGGAAAACCGCATTTTCAAGCAGCGCAACGCCGATATCGGCGTGGTGACCGAGGAAGAGATCAACGCATGGGGCTTTTCCGGCGTCATGGTGCGCGGTTCGGGGCTTGCGTGGGATCTGCGCCGCGCGCAGCCTTACGAGTGCTACAACGAGTTCGATTTCCAGATCCCCGTCGGCAAGAACGGCGACTGCTATGATCGCTATCTCTGCCGCATGGCCGAGATGCGCGAGAGCCTCAAGATCATCCACCAGGCCATCGAGAAGCTGCGTGCGCCCGAAGGGCAGGGCGACGTGCTGGCGCGCGGCAAGATCACACCGCCGTCGCGCCGCGACATGAAGCAGTCGATGGAAGCGCTGATCCATCACTTCAAGCTCTATACCGAAGGCTTCCACGTCCCCGAGGGTGAGGTCTATGCCGCGGTGGAGGCGCCCAAGGGCGAGTTCGGCGTGTACCTGGTGGCCGACGGCTCCAACAAGCCCTATCGCGCCAAGTTGCGCGCGCCGGGCTATCTGCACCTGCAGGCCATGGATCATGTCGCCAAGGGCCACCAGCTGGCCGACGTGGCGGCGATCATCGGCACCATGGACGTGGTGTTCGGGGAGATCGACCGATGATCCGCGCGGGGCTGCTGGCCATCGGCCTGGCGTCACCGGCACTCGCGCAGGGCCTTCCGGTGTTTGACGAGGCACAGGGCTTTGAGGTTCTGGGCGCGGTGGATGACGGCGTGCTGATCGACAATGCCGGCCAGGCGTTCTATTGCGAGGTCGAGGAAGGTGCCGGCGACCGGTTTCTTGTGCTGTCGCTCTGCCTGCCCATCCTGGGCCCCGAGGCGGCGCGTGCGGCGCAGGCCGATGTGCTGTCGGCGGCCGCGGATGAAGAGACCTTTCTCGCCGCGCTGGACGGCCTGCCAGACATGGCCTTTGTTCCGGCCATCGAGGCGGCCATGCGCGCCTTTGGCTGCACGGTGGATTTCGGTGCCGGGGAAGAGATGTTCGTGGCCGAGGTCGCGCGCCAGATGGCCGCTGCGGCGGGCCATGATCGCGCGCTGTCGGCCGATGCCATCGACGAGATCGGCGAAATGGCCGAGGATGCCGCGGACATCATGCTGGAGCAGGGCCGGATCGTCGTGGACGACGACACCCGCACCGCGCGTCTGCAAGGGTGCGAGTAAGGCCGTCGCGGGGCACGCCGCCACGGCCAGAGGGACAAAGAGGGACGACAGGAATGAACAAGACAGCCTTTGCCGGGATCGGTTTGCTGCTGCTGGCGGGATGTGACGATGCCTTTCTGGCGACGATTCCCGGCACCGAGCAGTACATCCAGCTGGAAGAAGAGCGCCGCGCCTGGGAAAAGGCGGTGGCCACGGTGAACTGCCGTCTGGTGAGCGAGCGGGAATACCTGCCGGTCGAACTGCAGGCCGGGCTGACGCGCGAGCGGGTCACCGCCATCCTGTCGGAAAAGATCGCCACGGGCGAGGCGCAGGCGCTGGAAGAAGGCGGCTATCGCTATGTCGGCGGCCCCTGCGCGCCGGCGGCCCCCGCACCGGCCCCGGCCCCCGCCGCCTGAACGCCGCAGCGGATCTGAGAGGAACGCAAGATGCTGAGACGCCTGCACCCCGAACAACCCGAGGGTTTCGCCTTTACCCCGGCAAACCAGGCCTGGGCCGAGGCCCAGATCACCAAATATCCCGAAGGCCGCCAGGCCAGCGCGATCATCCCGCTGCTGTGGCGCGCGCAGGAACAGGAAGGCTGGCTGTCGCGCCCGGCGATCGAGCACGTGGCCGAGATGCTGGACCTTGCCTATATCCGCGCGCTGGAAGTGGCCACGTTCTACTTCATGTTCCAGCTGCAACCTGTTGGCAGCGTTGCGCATATCCAGATCTGCGGCACCACGTCCTGCATGATCTGCGGGGCCGAGGACCTGATCGCCGTCTGCCGCGACAAGATCGCGGCCAAGCCGCACGAGCTGTCGCCGGATGGCCGGTTTTCCTGGGAAGAGGTGGAATGCCTCGGTGCCTGCGCCAACGCGCCGATGGCGCAGATCGGCAAGGACTATTACGAAGATCTGACGGCGGAACGGCTGGGCTGGCTGCTGGACGAGCTGGCCGCGGGGCGGGTGCCGCAGCCCGGCCCGCAGCGCGGGCGCTTTGCCTCTGAACCCGCCTCGGGGATCACTTCGCTGACGGAGTTCGTGAACGGGTCGATCAAGCTCAACGCCAGTGCGGCGCTGGCGACCACGATCGGCGACGGCGTCAAGCGCATCGACGGCACCGAAGTGCCGCTGACCGCGCCCTGGCAGCAGGGCCTGCAGCATGACGGCAAGCCCGCCCGTGCCCGCACCGCGCCGGAGGACAGCGAACCGCGCCCCGCCGCCGAGGCACCGGCAGATGCCACCGGGGCCGACACGCGCGAGGCGCAGGCGGTCAAGACCGGTGTCCCGGTTTCGGCCGGTGCGCCGGAGGTGACCGAGGCGCCCGAAACGGTCGGGGAACCGGCCGGCGAGGGCACCCGTCCCGAGGCGCTGGACGCCCCGCGCGACGGCCAGGCGGACGATCTGAAGAAGATCAAGGGCGTGGGCCCCAAGCTGGAGCAGCTGTGCAACCGGCTGGGCTTTTACCATTTCGACCAGATCGCCGGCTGGACCGCGGACGAGGTCGCCTGGGTCGACCGGAACCTCGAAGGGTTCAAGGGCCGCGTGACCCGCGACAACTGGGTCGAACAGGCCCGGCTTCTGGCGTCGGGGGAAGAAACGGAGTTTTCTACCCGTGTCACAAAAGGTGGTGTATACGATTGAAAACACCATTCATGACGGACAGGGAGTGAACGATGAGTGACAATACAAGCGGGCTGAGCTGCCCGACGGGATGCTGGCTTCTGGCTGGCGGCGTGGGTCTGGTGACGGTGATCCTGCTTCTGGTGCTTGGGGGGCAGAGCCTGATCGCATCGCTGTTCCTGGGGCTCCTTGTCTTTGGTCTGTTGGGCCTGCTGTTCGTCTGGCTGTTCTGCTCCGGTCCGGCGCAGCCCGCGGGCTCGGCCACGACGGGCGGCACCGCCGGTCAGGGCATGGCGACCGGGACGGCAACGGCCAGCGCGGCAGCAGCCGCTGGCGCGGCGGCAGCGCAGGCCGCGGACACCTCCACCGCGACAGAAGCGCCGGTAGCGTCTGCGACGGCAGACACCACCGCGCCCGTCGACGGGACGGCGTCCGCAGTCGCAGAGGCCTCGACGGTGGACGACAGTGCAAAAGACGACGCAGTGGCGGCGACGACGGCTGAGGCCGCGGCACCTGCGGCGGCGGATGACGCCGACACCCGGCTGGTGCGTCCCACCGCGCGGCTTGCCGGGCAGGAGGATCTGGCCAGCCGCAAGGGCAGCTGGACCTATCAGGGTGATACCTCGGCTGCGACCGATGCAGGCCCGGTCGATGGCGCGGCAGAGACGGCGGACGCGGGCGACACAGCGGACACCTCCGACGCCGATGCCCCCACAGCCGATCCCGGCCCGGATTACGACAAGGACGGCATTCTGGAGGGCTCCGAAGAGGGCACCCGCCCCGAGGCGCTCGACGGTCCGCGCGACGGCAAGGCCGACAACCTCAAGGAGATCAAGGGAATCGGCCCCAAGCTGGAAAAGCTCTGCAACAGCATGGGCTTTTACCATTTCGACCAGATCGCCAACTGGACGGCGGACGAAATCGCCTGGGTCAACGCCAATCTCGAAGGGTTCAAGGGCCGCGTGAGCCGCGACAACTGGGTCGAACAGGCCAAGATCCTGGCCGCGGGCGGCGAGACCGAGTTCTCGAAACGCGTCGAGGATGGCGACGTCTACTGAGCCTGCGACAACACCATGCCTTGCATGCTGCGCTGCAGTATGCAAGGCGTTCGGCAAGGCACTGTTGGGGAGGAACGGCGCTGACCGGGCGCAGATGGGCTGCGCCCTGCCATGCAAGGGAGCGATGACGTGACCATGACGACCCCGAACTTTCCGAAGACCCCCGATTTCACGCCGGTTGTGCGGCTGATGGCGATGCAGACGCGGTTTGCCATCGAAACCAGCCAGGGCATGCTGAAGCTGGCGATGCTGCCCTGGCAGGGCCTGCCCGCCACCGCGATGGGCAACCTCTGCGCGCCGTTCGGTGCCACGGTTCTGCGGCGTTCCGTCGAGCTGGTGGAAACCGCGACGGAAACCGCCATCGAAGCCGCCGAAGACATGGTGGCCGATACCGCGGACGTCGCCGAGAACGTGACCGAGGCGGTTGCCGAAACGGCGGTCGAGACGCTGGACGCCGCCGAAGAGATCACCGAAACCGACATGCAGGCGACCGGGGACACCCTGGCCGAGACCGCGGACGCGACCCCGGTGGTCGAGACCGCAGCAGAGGCCGAACCTGCCGCCGTCGAACCTGCGCCGGTGGCCGTGGCCGACGAACCCGCCGCCGCGCTGGCCGTCGACGAACCGCTGGCCGACGAACCGGTGGCCGACACGGCAGAACCCGCCCAAGCCCCCGTCGCGGTCGCCGCGGGCGTCACCCCGGTGCAGCCCCCGGCGCTGGACGCCCCGCGCGATGGCGAGGCGGACGATCTGAAGCAGATGAAGGGCTTTGGCCCCAAGCTGGACCGCACCCTGCGCGGCATGGGCTATTTCCACTTTGACCAGATCGCCGCCTGGACCCCGGCCGAGGTGGCCTGGATCGACGAGAACCTGCCGGGCTTCAAGGGCCGTGCCAGCCGCGACAACTGGGTGGCCCAGGCCAAGGCGCTGATGGCAGCCGCAGACGCATAAGGGACTCACGGGGCATGGCAGGCGGCACCGATCTCGAACGGCGCGGGCGGCGCATCGCCCTGCTGATTGCCGGGATCGGTGTGGCCTGGATCGCCGTGACGGCCCTTGGCGCGGCGCTGGACTGGAGCCAGCGCCTGCGCGCGTTTTTCGACCTCGCCGCGCTGGCCGGGTTCGGCTATGCGTTGTGGCAGATATACGGGCTCTGGCGGGATCGCCAGGAACACAAGGACTGAGCCATGCTGGATGACAAGGACCGCATCTTTACCAATCTCTACGGGATGCACGACCGCACGCTCGACGGCGCGAAGAAGCGCGGCCACTGGGATGGCACCGCCGGCCTTATCGCCAACGGACGCGACTGGATCATCGAGCAGATGAAGGCCTCGGGCCTGCGCGGCCGGGGCGGGGCGGGGTTCCCGACCGGTCTGAAATGGTCCTTCATGCCCAAGGAAAGCGACGGCCGTCCCGCCTATCTGGTGGTCAATGCCGACGAATCCGAGCCGGGCACCTGCAAGGACCGCGAGATCATGCGCCACGACCCGCACACGCTGATCGAAGGCTGCCTGATCGCGTCCTTCGCCATGCAGGCGCATGCCTGCTACATCTATATCCGCGGCGAATACATCCGCGAACGCGAAGCGCTGCAGATCGCCATCGACGAGGCCTATGACGCGGGCCTTCTGGGCAAGAACGCGGCGGGCAGCGGCTGGGATTTCGATCTTTACCTGCATCACGGGGCGGGTGCCTATATCTGCGGCGAGGAAACCGCGCTGCTGGAAAGCCTCGAGGGCAAGAAGGGCATGCCCCGGATGAAGCCGCCGTTCCCGGCAGGCTCGGGCCTCTATGGCTGCCCGACCACGGTGAACAACGTGGAATCCATTGCCGTGGTGCCGACGATCCTGCGCCGCGGCCCGGAATGGTTTGCGGGCTTTGGCCGGGCGAACAACGCGGGCACGAAGGTTTTCGCGATCTCTGGCCACGTGAACAACCCGTGTGTCGTCGAAGAGGCGATGTCGATTTCCTTCGAAGAACTGATCGACAGGCATTGCGGCGGCATCCGCGGCGGCTGGGACAACCTCAAGGCGGTGATCCCCGGCGGCTCGTCCGTGCCCTGCGTGCGCGGCGAGAACATGCGCGACGCGATCATGGATTTCGACTACCTGCGGGGCGAGCTGGGCTCGGGTCTGGGCACCGCGGCAGTGATCGTGATGGACAAGCAGACCGACATCATCAAGGCGATCTGGCGGCTGTCGAAGTTCTACAAGCACGAAAGCTGCGGCCAGTGTACGCCGTGCCGCGAAGGCACCGGCTGGATGATGCGCGTGATGGACCGACTGGTGCGCGGCGAGGCGGAGGTCGACGAAATCGACATGCTCTTTGACGTCACCAAGCAGGTCGAAGGCCATACGATCTGCGCGCTTGGCGACGCGGCGGCATGGCCGATCCAGGGGCTGATCAAGAACTTCCGCGACGAGATCGAGGACCGCATCAAGGCGCAGAAGACGGGCCGCATCAGCGCGGTGGCGGCAGAGTGAGCCCTGAGGGGCACCACCTGGCCCATTTCAACTGGGCCACGCTGATCGCGGATGTGGACAGCCCCAAGGTGCGCGAGTTCGTGCATGCCGTGGACCGGGTGAACCGCCTCGCCGAGCGAAGCGACGGGTTCGTGTGGCGCAGCGGTGACGAGGCGGCGCTGGCACAGCGCGTATGTTGGCCGCTGTTCGACAATACCCGGGTGATCGCGTCGTTTTCGCTCTGGCAGTCGCCCGAGGCGCTGGAGGCGTTTGTCTACAAGACCGTGCACGGGGCGTTCTACAAGCGCAAGGCGCTGTGGTTCGAACCGGATGGCGGGCCGAACTACGTGCTGTGGTGGGTGCCTGCGGGCATGCGCCCGACCATCACCGACGCCCGATCCCGGGTGGAGGCGATCCAGTCGCAGGGCGCAACGGCAAACGCGTTCGATTTCGGCTGGCTGACGTCGCGTGCAATAACCACTTGACCTCCCTCTGCGGGGATGGCCCTTCTCCGGCAGTGATGCCGTCAGACAGGAGACCCGGATGAAACAGCCAGCCCCAAGGCCCAAGGTGCGCGACTTTCTCTTTCAGGGCACCGATGCCGCGCAGGATATCCGCGACCGCTATGGCTATGACGGCGATCTGGTGGAGATCTTCACGGGCGTGCAGGGGGCCATGGTGCACAAATGGCATCACTACCTGCCGATCTATGACCGCTATTTCGGGCCCTGGCGCGGCAAGCCGCTGAAATTCCTGGAAATCGGCGTGTCCTTTGGCGGATCGCTGCAGATGTGGCGGAACTATTTCGGGCCCGACGCGGTGATCTTTGGCATCGACATCAACCCCGACTGCGCCGCCTATGACGGCCATCACGGCCGGGTGCGCATCGGCTCGCAGGACGATCCGGCCTTCCTGCGCGAGGTGGTGGCGGAAATGGGCGGGGTCGACGTGGTGCTGGACGATGGCAGCCATCACATGCCGCATATCCGTGCCTCTCTCGAGGTGTTGTTCCCGCTGCTGTCCTCGCCCGGCACCTACATGATCGAGGATCTGCACACGGCCTACTGGCCGAACTTTGGCGGCGGGCTGGGCGCGCCGGGGAACTTCTTTGACGATGTGCGCCGGATGATCGACGAAATGCACTGCTGGTACCATTCCAACCCCGCCGATACGTCGGGCATGGGCGCGTCCATGTCGGGCATATCGGTGCACGATTCCATTGCCGTGCTGGAGAAATGGCGGGTGGAGCGCCCGGTAAATTCCCGTTTCGGGACCAATATCCGACCGGAATGATCCGCAATGCCGCTGGCCGAGTTCAACCGCGGCGTGCTGCGCCATGACTGGGGCGATCCCCGCATCGCCGAGTTTGCCGACAACCTCGACCGGGTGAACGCGATCGCGCAACGCTCGGACGGTTTTATCTGGCAATTGCCCGAGGCGGACATGGATGCGGCGCAGAACGATCCCGCGGGGCCGCTGGGAGGCAACCCGCGCACCGCATCGACGCTGTCGGTCTGGCGCGATCTGGCTTGTCTGGAGCGGTTCGTGTTCCACACCCTGCACAAGCGGTTCCATGATCGCCGGGCGACCTGGTTTGCGCAGGGACAGGGGCTGCGCCTGGTGCTGTGGCCGGTGCCCGAGGGGCATCTGCCCGACATCGCCGAGGCGGTGGAGCGGTTCGATCTGCTGGCGCGGGAGGGGGACAGCGACGCGGCGTTCGGCTGGGACCATGCGCGGAGGCTTGCCGCAGAAGGACGGCTGTGACGGCCACGCTCGCGCCTTTGGGCCTTGCCGTGCTAGGCTGGGATCAACTTGCGCCTGCATCATTGCCGAAAGGAATTTGCCATGAGCCGTACCGCCGTCCTGCGCCTTGCCTGCGCGTGTCTGGCCGTGTTGTCGGTGGCGGGCTGCGACATGCTGCGACCCGCTGCCAAGGAACGCGCGGTGCCGTTTGACGCCCAGGGCGTGGTGGCGCTTGACGGGGTGCGCTATGCCTATGCCTTCGATCCCGCGGCGGCACCCATGGCCCCGGTGATGATGGAAGGCACGACCTCTGGCACGCTGGAAGAACGGCTGATGCCCGATGGCGACGGGGCCCCGCAGCCGGTGCTGCGCATCGGCTTTGCCGACGGGCAGGCCATGACGCAGGCGCATCGCGGTGGCAGCCGCCGGGTGGCGGCGTTCCTGTGCGCCGAGCGCGCCGACTGGCCCCGCGCTGCCGGGGCCGCCTCACCCGACTGGCTGGCCGAGGGAGCCTGGCACATCGTCGCCCCCTGCAGCGCTTGACCTCTCCCGCCGCAAGGGGGATTGTGTCGGCGCAACGAGGCAGGGGGACGTCATGAAACGAATGGCAGTGGCAGCGCTTCTGGCGGTGGCCGGGTCTGCGGCGGCGGCCGAAGTGGTGAAATCCGCCACCTTCGCGGGCGAGATCAGCCGCCGCGCGGCCAAGCCGCTGGAGGATGGCACCCGCATGTTCCAGGTCTATGTCAGCGTCACCACCACCGCCGGCGCGGTGCCGGGTCAGGGCCAGATTGCCGCCGCCGGGCGCTTTGCCGTGGCGGCGGGCTGCCGCAACGGCACCGCGATGTCGGCGATCTATGCCGGCAGCACGGCCGAGGCGGCGGAATTCGAAGTGCTGTGCGGGGTGCGCTGATGCTGCGTGTGATGCTTGCCGGGATCGTCTGCCTGGGGCTTGCCGGCTGCGACAAGCTGGGCTTTGGCCGCGACGCGCCCACCTTTGACGGGCAGTATTTCCGCGGCTCGGCCAAGGTCACCGACCGCAAGGACCGCCAGCAGTTCACGGCCACCGTGCGGCAGGTCTCGAAATCGCTCGACGGGGCGGTGGCGGCCGCCGAACATGAAGGCGTGAAGCATTGCATCCGCTATTTCGGCACCTCCGAGATCGACTGGGAGGTCGGCCCCGACACCCCGCGCGAGGCGCTGCCGGTGTCGAACGACACGCTGACCTTCCGCGGGCGCTGCATCGACAAATAACCGTGCCATGACGGGAAACCGCCGGTTTTGCCCGGTTTTCCACGGTGTTATTGCATATCAGGGCGGGATCGGCCCATTTCCTCCCGGTGTTGAACGTGATGCAGGAGGCCGCGATGCGCCTGATTCCCCTTTGTCTTGTCCTTGCGCTGATCGCCGGGACCGCCACGGCGAAACCGCCGCTGCGCGAGGTGCCCGAGATCGATGACGGGCTGATGGCGGTAGCCATTGCCGACCAGATTCGCAAAAGCTGCGACGGCATCAGCGCCCGGATGCTGCACGCCATGGGGGTGATCAACGGGCTCAAGGCGCGGGCCAAGTCGCTTGGCTATTCCGAGGCCGAGATCGACGCCTATGTCTCGTCCAGCGCGGAAAAGGCGCGCATGCGCGCCAAGGCCACCGCCTATCTGGCCGCGCGCGGGGTCAGCGCCGGCAATCGCGACCAGCTTTGCGGGTTTGGCCGGTCCGAGATCGCGGCGCGCAGCGCCATCGGCACCCTGCTGCGCTGAGACCGGATGCGCCGAGACCGGATGCGCAAGGTGCCCAGGGTCGGGGCATCGAGGCCCGGCCTGCCCGGTTTGTGGTCACACATTCCGGGCGCGGCATGTAACCACCGCTGCCCGCGTCGATTTTTCCCGCTGACCGGCCCGGTATGATCTGGCGTCTTTGCTGCAGGCGCGATAGAACGCGCCCGACCGCAGCCGAATTGCCCGCGGGGCGAAATGCGGCGCGGCCGGCCATGGAAAGCATAAGGGCTCGGGCATGTCGGATTTGCGCAAGATCATCATCGACGGACAGGAAGTGGAAGTGGAGGGCGCGCTGACGCTGATCCAGGCCTGCGAACAGGCCGGGATCGAGGTGCCGCGCTTCTGCTATCACGAACGTCTGTCGATCGCGGGCAACTGCCGGATGTGTCTTGTCGAGGTTGTCGGCGGCCCGCCGAAGCCCGCGGCCTCCTGCGCGATGCAGGTGCGCGACGTGCGCGGCGGCCGCAATGGCGAACTGCCCGAGATCAAGACCAACTCGCCCATGGTCAAGAAGGCCCGCGAGGGCGTGATGGAATTCCTTCTGATCAACCATCCGCTGGACTGCCCGATCTGCGACCAGGGCGGCGAATGCGACCTGCAGGACCAGGCGATGGCCTATGGCGTGGATTTCTCGCGCTTCCGCGAGCCCAAGCGCGCGGTGACCGATCTGGACCTGGGCCCGCTGGTGGAAACCCACATGACGCGCTGCATCTCGTGCACGCGCTGCGTGCGCTTCACCACCGAAGTGGCGGGCATCACCCAGATGGGCCAGACCGGGCGCGGCGAGGATGCCGAGATCACCTCGTACCTGAACCAGACGCTCGATTCGAACCTGCAGGGCAACATCATCGACCTGTGCCCGGTGGGCGCGCTGGTGTCGAAGCCCTATGCCTTTACCGCCCGCCCGTGGGAGTTGACCAAGACCGAAACCATCGACGTGATGGATGCGCTTGGCTCCAACATCCGGGTCGACACCAAGGGGCGCGAAGTGATGCGCATCCTGCCGCGCAACAATGACGGCGTGAACGAGGAATGGATTTCCGACAAGACGCGCTTTGTCTGGGACGGGCTGCGCCGCCAGCGGCTGGACAAGCCCTATGTGCGCGAGAACGGCAAGCTGCGGCCCGCGACCTGGGGCGAGGCGCTCACGAAGGCCGCGGCAGCGGTCGAGAGAGCGACGAGCCTTGCGGGGATCGTGGGCGATCTCGCCCCGGCAGAAGCGGCCTACAGCCTCAAGACCCTGATCGAGGGGCAGGGCGGCGTTGTGGAATGCCGCACCGACGGGGCAAAGCTGCCGGCGGGCAACCGCTCGGGCTATGTCGGCACGGCGGCGATCGAGGATATCGACGGCGCTGAGATGATCCTGCTGATCGGCACCAACCCGCGCGACGAGGCGCCGGTGCTGAACGCCCGCATCCGCAAGGCCTGGGCCGCGGGGGCCAAGGTGGCCCGTATCGGCATACCGGTGGATCTGACCTATGACGTGATCGAACTGGGCACCGGGCGCGAGGCTGTGCGCAAGATGGCCGGGATGGACCACAGCGACAAGCAGGGCATCCCCGGCGTGATGATCGTCGGCCAGGGCGCGCTGCAGGAGGCCGATGGCGCGGCGCTGCTGGGCACCTGCATGGCCATGGCCGAAGCTGCCGGATCCAAGCTGATGATCCTGCACACTGCGGCCTCCCGCGTCGGCGCGATGGATGTCGGAGCCGTGAACGACCGCGGCATGGACGCGGTCTCTGAGGCGGACGTGATCTACAATCTCGGCGCGGACGAGGTGGAGATCGGCGAAGGGGCCTTTGTCATCTACCAGGGCAGCCATGGCGACCGCGGCGCACACCGTGCCGACATTATCCTGCCGGGTGCCGCCTATACCGAGGAACAGGGCCTCTTTGTGAACACCGAAGGCCGCCCGCAACTGGCGTTGCGCGCAGGCTTTGCTCCGGGTGAGGCCAAGGAGAACTGGGCCATCCTGCGTGCGCTCTCGGCCGAGATCGGCGCAACCCTGCCCTGGGACAGCCTGGCGCAGTTGCGCCAGAACCTGGTGGCCGACGTGCCGCATCTGGCGCAGATCGACACGGTGCCGGAAAACGCCTGGCAGCCGGTGGACGCGGGGCCGATGGGCGATGCCGATTTCCGCTATGCCATCGCCGATTTCTACCTCACCAACCCGATCGCCCGCGCCTCGGCCCTGATGGCCGAACTGTCGCGCAACGCCAAGGCGCGCGCCGCCGCGCCGCTGGCGGCCGAATAACGCGTGCGGGGCATGGCGCTCATATCCGCGCTGGCACTGGCCAGCGGCCTGTCGGCCTGCACCGATGACGAGGGCCCGGCGGCGCCGTTTGCGCCGGTCTACGGGGGAATCGAGACCCGGCTTCTGGATGGCGACCTTGTGCAGTTCGACGTGGCCATGCGCGGTGCGCGCGGGCCCGGCGATGTCGAGGATTACGCACAATGTGCCGCGGCGCAGTATGCGCTGATCCGCGGCTACGGTTTTGCGCGGCATTTGCGCACGAATGTATACGAAGAGGGTGGCCTCTGGCGCGGAGATGCGGTTTACACCATCTCGGCGGCGCTGCCCCGCGGGCTCAGGACGATCGACGCCGAGGTTGTCGCCGCCGCCTGCGCCGAAAACGGAATACCGATGGTGTGAGGACCCGATGGCAGAGTTTCTAACCACCCCTCTGGGCATACTCCTGATCGTCACGGCGCAATGCCTGGCCGTGCTGGGCTTCGTGATGATCAGCCTGCTGTTCCTCGTCTATGGCGACCGCAAGATCTGGGCCGCGGTCCAGATGCGCCGCGGGCCCAATGTCGTGGGCGTCTCGGGCCTGCTGCAGACGGTGGCGGACGCGCTGAAATACGTCGTCAAGGAGGTCGTGATTCCCGCCGGGGCCGACCGCACGGTGTTCATGCTGGCACCGATGACGTCCTTCGTGCTGGCGGTGCTGGCCTGGGCCGTGATCCCGTTCAACGACACCTGGGTGCTGTCGGACATCAACGTCGCGATCCTCTATGTCTTCGCCATGTCCTCGCTCGAGGTTTATGGCGTGATCATGGGCGGCTGGGCGTCGAACTCCAAATACCCGTTCCTCGGTTCCCTGCGCTCCGCCGCGCAGATGATTTCCTACGAGGTCTCCATCGGCCTGATCATCATCGGGGTGATCCTGTCCACCGGCTCGATGAATTTCGGCGACATCGTGACCGCGCAGGACGGCCGGTTCGGCTTCTTCTCGTGGTACTGGCTGCCACACCTGCCCATGGTGTTCCTGTTCTTCATCTCGGCGCTGGCGGAAACCAACCGCCCGCCCTTCGATCTGCCCGAGGCGGAATCGGAACTGGTAGCGGGCTACCAGGTGGAATACTCCTCGACCCCCTTCCTGCTGTTCATGGCGGGCGAATACATCGCCATCTTCCTGATGTGCGCACTGACCTCGCTGCTGTTCTTCGGCGGCTGGCTGTCGCCCATCCCGGGCCTGCCGGACGGCGCGCTGTGGATGGTGGCGAAGATGGCGTTCTTCTTCTTCCTCTTCGCCATGGTGAAGGCGATCACGCCGCGCTACCGCTATGACCAGCTGATGCGCCTGGGCTGGAAGGTGTTCCTGCCGTTCAGCCTGGCCTGGGTGGTGTTTGTCGCCTTCGCCGCCAAGTTCGAGTGGTTCTGGGGCGGATATGCCCGTTGGGTTACGGGGGGCTGAGGATGTTTCAACCCCGGAAACACAGCGTTTCCCGGCCATTCGGGGCGCGTTCTGCCCAATGGCCGTCGCAGGTTGGTGTTAACCTTGCTCCGGAATGTGCGCAGGCCGCGCACACGGGCCAAGAGGAGTAAAGGCAATGGCTGACATCAAGACTGCAATTCTGGACGCACGGTATATCGACATGATCTCGCTGGCGGATTTCATTGTCCGCGACTGCGGGCTGCCGGATGTGGATGCCGACGGCAACTACCTGCCGCAGGCCACCGACATCGCCGCGTCGGTGTTCCGCTGGGCGGCGGATGCCGGGTCGGACAAGCAGGACGCCCCGGTCGAGGAATATGACGAGAACGGCGACCCGATCATGGACGCCGAAGAGGCCGCGCGCCTCGAAGCCGCGCGCAAGGGCAAAGACGGGAGCGACTGATGGCAGAAATCGACTATGGCCGCGCCGCGAAATACTTTCTGCTCGCGGATTTCGTGAAGGGGTTCCAGCTGGGGCTGAAGTATTTCTTTGCCCCCAAGGCGACGCTGAACTACCCGCATGAAAAAGGCCCGCTCTCGCCCCGGTTCCGGGGCGAGCACGCGCTGCGCCGCTATCCCAACGGCGAAGAGCGCTGCATCGCCTGCAAGCTGTGCGAGGCGATCTGCCCGGCGCAGGCGATCACCATCGACGCCGAGCCGCGCGACGACGGCTCGCGCCGGACCACGCGTTATGACATCGACATGACGAAATGCATCTATTGCGGATTTTGCCAGGAGGCGTGCCCGGTGGATGCCATCGTCGAGGGGCCGAATTTCGAGTTCGCCACCGAGACCCGCGAAGAACTGTTCTACGACAAGGAAAAGCTTCTGCAGAACGGCGAGCGCTGGGAAGCCGAGATCGCCCGCAACCTCGAACTGGACGCGCCCTACCGATGAGCGAGGAGGTCGACAACCTGATCCTGGCCCAGCTTCGGGAACTGCGCGAGGAAAACGCGCGGTTTCGGGCGGAAACCAAGGAAGACATTGCCGATCTGCGCCGCATGATCGGTGGCCAGGGTGTCATCCTGACCTCGATCGCCGGGTACATCCATCAGGTTGAAGAACGCGTCGAAACCCTCGAAGGCGGGGACAGCGAATGACCGCCAAGACGCCCTTCGAACTGATGATGGAACAGGCGCAGGAAATGGCGCGAGCCGTCAACCCGGCACTGTCCAGCTTCGATCCCAAGGGGTTCGAAAAGCTCTGGCCCACCATGACGCGCGACGCGATGGAGATGTGGTTCGGCAAGGGCATCAGCAAGTCCGGGCTGGATGCCAAGACGCGGCTGCTTCTGACGCTGGCGGGGCTGGTGATGCAGGGCGCGCAGGCGCAGACGCCGCTGCGGATGACGGTGCGCCACGCGCTGGAGGCGGGCGCCACGCAAGAGGAAATCGCCGAGACCGTGGCGCAGATGACCATGTTCGCCGGCATCCCCGCCACCACCCGCGCCATGGAGATGGTGCGCGAGGTGCTGGACGACCGAAAGGAGGGGGAGGCATGAATGATGAACCCGACAACATGACCCTGCGCTGCCTGCGCAGGCTCGACAAAAACGTCGACCGGCTTACCGATGCCGTCACCGACCTTGCCACGGATGTGCGCGGCCTCAAGACTCACACGGCTGGTTTCATGCGGTACGAGGTCGCGCAAGACAGTGCGCTTGCCTCGGTCAAGGAACGACTGACGCGCATTGAACGGCGCCTCGACATTGCAGGGGGACAAGATCAATGACCGCCTTCGCTTTCTACCTGTTCGCGCTTGGCGCGATTGCCGGTGGCCTGTTCACCGTGGTCAGCCGCAACCCGGTGCATTCGGTGCTCTGGCTGATCCTCGCCTTCCTGTCCTCGGCCGGGCTTTTCGTGCTGATGGGGGCCGAGTTCGTGGCGATGCTGCTGATCATCGTCTATGTCGGTGCCGTCGCGGTGCTGTTCCTCTTCGTGGTCATGATGCTGGACATCGACTTTGCAGCGCTGAAGGCCGAGATGGCGCAATACATGCCGCTGGCGCTGCTGATCGGGCTGGTGATCCTGATGCAGCTGGCCATGGCCTTCGGCGTCTGGGAAGCCTCCGAGATGGCGGCGGGCCAGCTGGGGGCGCCGGCCCCCGCCGACCGGCACAACACCGAAGCGCTGGGGATGATCCTTTACGACCAGTACTTCCTGCTCTTCCAGCTGGCCGGGCTGATCCTGCTGGTGGCGATGATCGGCGCCATCGTGCTGACCCTGCGCCACCGTCAGGACGTGAAACGACAGGACGTGCTGGCGCAGATGTACCGCGACCCGGCCAGGGCGATGGAGCTGAAGGACGTCAAGCCGGGGCAGGGGCTGTGAACGCGTTCTGGGATCTGCTGCTGTCACCTGCGGGCCTTGCGCTTTATGCCGGGTTCTGGGCGCTGAAACTGACCTTCGGGGCCTGGGTGTTGACGCGGCTGGTGGCGTTCCTGCCGCTGCGCGCGCAGGCGCGGGCGGAACAGACGCTGATGCGCCTGCGGCTGAAGCGGCGCACGGGCCCTTTGGGCTGACCGGTTCCGGGCCCGGCCCGGGACCACACCCCGCACGCCAGGGCGCGGCGGGCCGGACAAACCAAGAGGTCCCGGGTCAGGCCCGGGACTGCGACACGACGGACGACAAGCGGGCGCAAGGCCCCGGGGGACGCGAATGATCGGACTGGAACACTATCTGACAGTGGCCGCGGTGCTGTTTGTGATCGGCATCTTCGGGCTGTTCCTCAACCGCAAGAACGTGATCATCCTGCTGATGAGCATCGAACTGATGCTCTTGGCGGTGAACATCAACCTTGTCGCCTTCTCGACCCATCTGGGCGATCTGGTGGGGCAGGTCTTTACGCTTTTCGTGCTGACTGTCGCCGCGGCCGAGGCAGCCATCGGCCTTGCGATCCTCGTCTGCTTCTTCCGCAACCGCGGCACGATCGCGGTCGAAGACGTCAACGTGATGAAGGGGTAAGACGATGGAGAGCATCATCCTTTTCGCGCCGCTTTTCGGCGCGCTCATCGCGGGGTTCGGCTGGCGGTTCACCGGCATCCGGGGCGCGCAGTGGATTTCCACCGGGCTGCTTTTTGTCGCCTGCGCGTTCAGCTGGATCGTGTTCTTCCAGCACGGGCCCGAGACGGAATACGTCCAGGTGGCCCGCTGGATCGAAAGCGGCACGCTCAGCACCGACTGGTCGATCCGGCTGGACCGGCTGACCTCGATCATGCTGATCGTGGTCACCACCGTGTCGGCGCTCGTGCACCTCTACAGCTTTGGCTACATGGCGCATGACGACAATTTCCGCGAGGGCGAGGAAAGCTATCGCCCGCGCTTTTTCGCCTATCTGTCCTTCTTCACCTTCGCGATGCTGATGCTGGTGACCTCGGACAACCTGGTGCAGATGTTCTTTGGCTGGGAGGGGGTGGGCGTCGCGTCCTACCTGCTGATCGGTTTCTACTACCGCAAGCCAAGCGCCAACGCTGCGGCGATCAAGGCGTTCGTGGTCAACCGCGTGGGGGATTTCGGCTTTGCGCTGGGGATCTTCGCGCTTTACTTCCTCGTGGACAGCGTACGGTTCGACGACATCTTTGCCGCGGCACCCACGCTGGCCGAAACGCAGCTGACCTTTCTCTGGACAAGCTGGAACGCGGCGGAACTGGTGGCCTTCCTGCTGTTTGTCGGCGCGATGGGCAAGTCGGCGCAGTTGATCCTGCACACCTGGCTGCCGGACGCGATGGAAGGCCCGACGCCGGTGTCGGCCCTGATCCACGCCGCCACCATGGTGACGGCGGGCGTGTTCCTTGTCTGCCGCATGTCGCCGGTGATGGAGTTCGCGCCAAACGCCACCGCCTTCATCACCTTCCTGGGCGCATCGACGGCGTTCTTTGCCGCCACGGTGGGTCTTGTGCAGACCGACATCAAGCGGGTGATCGCCTATTCGACCTGTTCGCAGCTGGGCTACATGTTCGTCGCCGCAGGGGTCGGGGCCTATGGCGTGGCGATGTTCCACCTGTTTACCCACGCGTTCTTCAAGGCGATGCTCTTCCTTGGGGCCGGGTCGGTCATCCACGGGATGCACCACGAACAGGACATGATGAACTATGGCGGGCTGCGCAAGAAACTGCCTTACACCTTCCTTGCCATGCTGGTGGGCACGCTGGCGATCACCGGGGTGGGCATCCCGTTGACCGGCTGGTTCGGCTTTGCCGGCTTTGCCTCCAAGGACGCGGTGATCGAAAGCGCCTATGCGGCCGAACCCGGAGGCTTTGCCTTCTGGGCGCTGGTGATCGCGGCGCTGTTCACCAGTTTCTACAGCTGGCGGCTGATGTTCCTGACCTTCTTCGGCAAGCCGCGCGGCGACAAGCACACGCATGAACACGCGCATGAAAGCCCGATGGTGATGCTGGTGCCGCTGGGCGTGCTGGGTCTGGGTGCGGTGTTTGCCGGGATGATCTGGTATGGCAGCTTCTTCGGCCATGTGGACAAGGTGGCCAAGTTCTTTGGCCATCCCTATGGCGAAGAACAGGCGGATGGCGAGATTGCGGTGGTCTGGCCCGCGGGTGTGGCGCATGGCGCAGAACACGGCGGCGACCACACGGACGATCACGGCGAGGCCAAGGACGGCGAGGGCCATGACGACCATCACTATGTCTTTGCCGGTCAGCCGGGCGAAGGGGCCATCTATATCGCACCCGACAACACCATCCTTGACGACGCCCACAAGGTGCCGACCTGGGTCAAGCTGAGCCCGTTTGTCGCCATGCTGATCGGTCTGGGCATCGCGATCTGGTTCTACCTCGTGAACCCGGCATTGCCCGCCAAGCTGGCCGAGAACCAGCGCCCGCTATACCTGTTCCTCAAGAACAAGTGGTATTTCGACGAGATCTACGACTTCCTCTTTATCCAGCCCGCCAAGGCGCTTGGCCGGATCTTGTGGAAAGGCGGCGATGAGGCGGTGATCAAGGGCGGCATCAACGGGCTTGCCATGGGCATCGTGCCGTTCTTCACCCGGCTCGCGGGGCGCGCGCAGTCCGGTTACATCTTCACCTATGCCTTTGCCATGGTGATCGGGATCGCGATCTTCATCACCTGGATGACCATCGCCGGAGGGGCGAACTAATGGGTAACCTGCTTTCCATCGTCACTTTCCTGCCCGCGCTGGCGGCGCTGATCCTGGCGCTGTTCCTGCGCGGCGACGACGCGGCGGCCAACCGCAACGCCAAGTGGCTGGCGCTGATCGCGACGGGCGCGACCTTTCTGATCTCGCTCTTCATCCTGTTCCAGTTCGATCCCTCGGATACCGGCTTCCAGATGGTCGAGGATCGCGACTGGCTGCTGGGTCTGAAATACAAGATGGGCGTGGACGGGATCAGCGTGCTGTTTGTCATGCTGACCACCTTCATCATGCCGCTTGTCATCGCCGCCAGTTGGGACGTCAGCCACCGGGTCAAGGAATACATGATCGCCTTCCTGGTGCTGGAGACGCTGATGCTGGGCGTGTTCATGGCGCTGGATCTTGTGCTGTTCTACCTGTTCTTCGAGGCGGGCCTGATCCCGATGTTCCTGATCATCGGCATCTGGGGCGGCAAGGACCGGATCTATGCCAGCTTCAAGTTCTTCCTTTACACCTTCCTCGGCTCTGTCCTGATGCTGGTGGCGATGGTGGCGATGTTTGCCGAAGCGGGCACAACGGATATCGAACAGCTGCTGACGCATAACTTCGCGTCCGAGACGTTCAGCGTGCTGGGCATCCAGATCATCGGCGGGTTGCAGACGCTGCTTTTCATCGCGTTCTTTGCCAGCTTTGCGGTCAAGATGCCCATGTGGCCGGTCCACACCTGGTTGCCCGAGGCGCATGTGCAGGCACCGACCGCCGGATCGGTCGTGCTGGCGGCGATCCTATTGAAGATGGGCGGTTACGGCTTCCTGCGCTTCTCGCTGCCGATGTTCCCGGTGGGCTCGGACGTGATGGCGAATTTCGTCTTTACCCTGAGCGTGATCGCCATCGTCTATACCAGCCTTGTCGCGCTGGTGCAGGAGGACATGAAGAAGCTGATCGCCTATTCGTCGGTCGCCCATATGGGCTATGTGACCATGGGCATCTTCGCCGCCAACCAGCAGGGCGTGGATGGCGCGATTTTCCAGATGATCAGCCACGGCTTCATCTCGGGCGCGCTGTTTTTGTGCGTGGGCGTGATCTATGACCGGATGCACACGCGCGAGATCGACGCCTATGGCGGGCTGGTGAACCGGATGCCAGCCTATGCGCTGATCTTCATGCTGTTCACCATGGCCAATGTGGGCTTGCCGGGCACGTCGGGCTTCATCGGGGAATTCCTGACCCTGATGGGCATTTTCCAGGTCAACACCTGGGTGGCGGCCGGGGCGGCGACGGGTGTGATCCTGTCGGCGGCCTATGCGCTCTGGCTCTATCGCCGCGTGGTGATGGGGGACCTGATCAAGGAAAGCCTCAAGACCATCAAGGACATGACGGCCCGCGAAAAGGCGATCTTTGCGCCGCTGGTGGTGATGACGATCTGGATGGGCGTCTACCCGGCCCCGATCCTTGACCGGATCGGCCCGTCGGTCGAGGCGCTGGTGTCGCAATATGATCTGGCGCTGGAAAGCGCCGGCCGCAGCAGCGATGTGCGCGTTGCGGCAAGTGCAGAGAATTAAGGGGGCGGGGCCATGATCTCGGCTGATCTCAACATCATCCTGCCGGAAATCGTGCTGTCGGTCTTTGCGATGCTCGGGCTTCTTGGTGCGGTCTATACCGAAAAGGACCGCCTTGCGCCCGTGCTGGTGTGGATCACCAGCGCGCTGTTCCTGGCGCTGGCGGTCTGGATCGGCACCACCGGGCAGGGCACGAACGTGGCCTTTGGCGGCATGTTCGTCGACGACGGCTTTGCCCGGTTCGCCAAGGTGGTGATCCTGGCCTCGGCCGCTGCGGTCCTGCTGATGTCCGAGGCGTACATGGAACGCCGCGGCATCCTGCGGTTCGAATATCCGCTGCTGATCGCGCTGGCCGCGGTGGGCATGATGATGATGGTCAGCGCCGGCGACCTGATGGCGCTGTATATGGGGCTGGAGCTGCAATCGCTGGCGCTTTACGTCGTGGCCTCGCTGCGCCGCGACAGTGCCAAATCCACCGAAGCCGGGCTGAAATACTTTGTCCTTGGCGCGCTGTCCTCGGGCCTGCTGCTCTATGGTGCGTCGCTGACCTATGGCTATGCGGGCACCACGCTGTTCTCGGGCATCATCCAGACGGCGGGCGAGGGCGAGGTTTCGGTCGGGTTGCTGATCGGCCTGGTGCTGCTGATTTCGGGGCTGGCCTTCAAGGTCTCGGCGGTGCCGTTCCACATGTGGACACCGGACGTCTACGAAGGCGCGCCGACGCCGGTCACCGCCTTCTTTGCCACCGCGCCCAAGGTGGCGGCCATGGCGCTGTTTGCCCGCGTGCTGCATGACGCGTTCGGCGGCGCGGTGGGCGACTGGCAGCAGGTCGTGGCGCTCTTGTCGGTGCTGTCGATGTTCCTGGGTGCGGTCGCCGCGATCGGTCAGCGCGACATCAAGCGGCTGATGGCCTATTCCTCGATCGCCCATATGGGCTATGCGCTGATGGGTCTGGCCTCGGGCACGGAACTGGGCGTGCAGGCGATGCTGATCTACATGGCGATCTACGCGACCATGAACATCGGCACCTTCGCCTTCATCCTGTCGATGGAGCGCGACGGCCAGCCGGTGACGTCGATTGACTCTTTGGGCATGTATTCGGCACGCGAACCTGGCAAGGCGCTGGCGATGCTGGTGCTGCTCTTCAGCCTGGCCGGCGTGCCGCCGCTGGTGGGGTTCTTTGGCAAGCTCTACGTGCTGCGCGCGGCTTATGAGGGCGGGCTGGCCTGGCTGGCGGTGGCCGGGGTCGTGGCCAGCGTGATCGGCGCGTTCTACTACTTGCGGATCGTCTTCTTCATGTATTTCGGCCAGGACCGCGAGGACGCGCTGGATGGCGGCAAATCCCCGGTGCTCTGGGGGTTCCTGATGGCCTCTGCGGTGATCATGGTGGTGGGCGTGGTGAACCTCTTCGGGATCGAGGGGGTCGCGCAGGCGGCGGCGGCGACGCTTGTCAACTGAGCCGTTGGCGCCTGTGACGCGGGCCGGAGCGAGGGGCCAGCCCCTCGCGCTCCCCGGAGGTATTTTCAGAAAGATGAAAGAGCGGATTGGCACGTGTGATCTGGCCTGAGGGCTATGGGCGGCGGGTGCTGGCCAAACTCGACAGCACCAATGCCGAGGCCGCACGGCTGGTGGGGCGGATGGCCGGGCCGGAATGGATCTGCGCGCTGCGGCAAACGGCGGGGCGCGGCCGGCGCGGGCGGGCCTGGGTCATGCCGGAGGGCAATTTCGCGGCGACCCTGGTGATGCGCGTGCAGGAGCCGCCCGCGCAGGTGGCGTTGCGGTCCTTCGTGGCGGCGCTGGCGCTGCGCGATGCGGTGGTGGCCGTGGCGCAGGTGCCGGAGGCACTGGCGCTGAAATGGCCCAATGACGTGCTGCTGAACGGCGGCAAGCTGGCGGGGATCCTGCTGGAAGGCCTGCCGGACGGGCATCTGGCCATCGGCATCGGCGTCAACCTCGCCGCGGCACCCGAGGCGGCGGCGCTGGAGCCCGGGGCCGTGGCACCGGTTGCGCTTTGGCCGGAGACGGGCGTGAAGGTGACTCCGGAGATGTTCCTCGACGCGCTGGCCGTGGCCTATGCGGCCTGGGAGGCGCGGTTTGTCACCTACGGGTTTGCCCCGGTGCGCACGGCCTGGCTGGAACAGGCCGCGAAGCTGGGCGAGACGATCACGGCGCGCACCGCGAGCCGGAGCCTTGACGGGGTCTTCGAGACTGTGGACGAGGATGGCCAACTTGTCCTAAAGACGGCCAAAGGCCGCGTCACCATCGCCGCGGCCGACGTGTTTTTCTGAAAGGCGCGCGCATGCTCCTTGCCATCGATTGCGGCAACACCAACACCGTGTTCTCGATCTGGGACGGGACGCGGTTCCTGTGCACGCTGCGCACCTCGACCCATCATGCGCGCACGGCGGATGCCTATTTCACCTGGTTCCACACGCTGGTGACGCATTACGGGATCGACGCGCAGATCACCGACGTGATCATCTCGTCCACCGTGCCGCGCGTGGTGTTCAACCTGCGGGTCTTTGCCGACCGGTTCTTTGGCTGCCGCCCGCTGGTGGTGGGCCGGCCCGACTGCAGGCTGCCGGTGCCGCCGCGTGTCGATCCGGGCACCGCCGTGGGGCCGGACCGCCTGGTGAACGTCGCCGGGGCTTATGACCGGCATGGCGGGGACGTGGTGGTGGTGGATTTCGGCACGGCGACCACCTTTGACGTGGTGGCCGAGGACGGGGCCTATGTGGGTGGCGTGATCGCGCCAGGGGTGAACCTGAGCCTCGAAGCGCTGCACATGGGGGCGGCCGCACTGCCGCATGTGGACATCACCCAGCCCGACAAGGTGATCGGCACCAACACGGTGGGCTGTATCCAGTCCGGCGTGTTCTGGGGCTATGTCGGGCTGATCGACGGCATCGCCACCCGCATAAAGGCCGAATACGGCCGTCCGATGAAGGTGATCGGCACGGGCGGGCTTGCATCGCTCTTCGCCAGCGGCGAAGTGCTGTTCGACAGCGTCGAGGACGATCTGACGATGCACGGGCTGACCGTGATCCATAACCACAACAAGAGGCAGGACTTATGAGCGAAGACCGGTTGATCTACCTCCCGCTGGGGGGTGCCGGCGAGATCGGCATGAACTGCTATGTCTACGGCTACGGCAAACCGGGGGCCGAGCGGCTGATCGTCGTCGATCTGGGCGTGACCTTTCCCGACATGGACGGCACGCCGGGCGTGGATCTGATCCTGCCCGACATCACCTGGCTGAAGGAAAACCGCAACCGGATCGACGCGATCTTCATCACCCATGCGCATGAGGACCATGTGGGCGCGGTGGGGCATTGCTTTGAACAGCTGGGCGCGCCGATCCATGCGCGGGCCTTCACGGCGAACATCGCGCGCGGCAAGCTGTCGGAATACGGGATTGGCGAGAAGGCGGTGCGCACCGCGTCCAAATGGCCCGAGACCGTGCAGGCCGGGCCGTTCCGCGTGGGGTTCCTGCCGATCTCGCACTCGATCCCGGAATCGAGCGCGCTGGTGATCGACAGCCCGGCGGGGCGCGTCATCCATACCGGAGATTTCAAGCTGGACACGCAGCCGCTGGTGGGCGAGCCGTGGGATCCCGCGCTCTGGAGCGAGGTGGCCCGGCCGGGCGTTCTGGCGCTGGTCTGCGATTCGACCAACGTGTTCTCGGAACATCCCGGGCGGTCGGAATCCTCGGTCGGGCCGGAGGTGGAGGCGCTGGTCGCCGGGGCGAAACAGATGGTGGTGGCGACCACCTTTGCCTCCAACGTGGCGCGGGTCAAGACGCTGGCGGAGGCGGGCGAGCGGGCCGGGCGGTCGATCTGCCTTTTGGGCCGGGCGATGCGGCGGATGATCGAGGCGGCGGTGGAAACCGGCGTGCTGACCTCGTTCCCCAAGGTGATCGCACCCGAGGACGTGACCCAGATCCCGCGCGAGAACGTCATGCTGATCGTGACCGGATCCCAGGGCGAACGCCGGGCGGCCAGCGCGCAGCTGGCCCGCGGCAAGTTCAACGGGATCGAGATGAAGGAGGGCGATCTGTTCCTGTTCTCCTCCAAGACGATCCCGGGCAATGAACGCGGCGTGATCCGGATCATGAACATGTTCTCGGAACAGGGTGTGGACGTGATCGACGATTCCGGCGGCAGGTACCATGTGTCCGGCCATGCCAATCGGCCGGACCTGGAAACGGTGCAGGACCTGGTGCAGCCGCAGATCGTGGTGCCGATGCATGGCGAACACCGCCACCTGCGCGAGCATGTCAAGCTGACGCAGGCGCGGGGCCGAAAGGGCGTGCTGGCGGTGAACGGGATGATGATCGAGCTGTCGGGCAACGCGCCCCGCGTGGTGGAGCATGTGGAGACCGGGCGCACCTATCTTGATGGCTCGGTCCAGATCGGTGCGCTGGACGGGGTCGTGCGCGACCGTATCCGCATGGCGCTGAACGGTCACGTGGTGGTGACCGTGATCCTGGACGAAGAGGATGCGCCGCTGGGCGATCCCTGGTGCGACCTGAAGGGCCTGCCCGAGACCGGCCGCAGCCACGCGCCGCTGACGGATGTGCTGGAGGAAGACCTGAGCCAGTTCATCGGACGTGCCGGAGACAAGACCCTGGCCGATGACGACAAGCTGGAAGAGGGGCTGGTGCGTGTGGTGCGCAATACCTGCCAGAGCGAGATCGGCAAGAAGCCCGAGGTGACGGTGGTGGTGTCGCGGTTGGCGTAGGATGGGTGATATCACCCATCCTACCTCGAACCGCTGAGCCGGAGCTTCAGCCCGCGCGCCGTTCCTCGAAGCTCAGCGCGATGAATTCCGGCATGTGGTCGCCCATGCCCACCACGTTGCTGTCCTGGCGGCTCTCGTCGCCATGGCGCGGACCACGCTCGGACCGGCGCGAGCGCGTGCGCGTGGGTTTGCGGTCCTCCGTCTCGGCGCGCGGTGCCCGGCTCGGCTCCTCCACCGGGGCGGCGGTCTTGACCGGGTTCTCGATACGCGGGATTTGCTTCTGGATCAGCTTTTCCACGCCGTCGAGATACTTGTCGTCGCGCGGTACACAGATGGTGAAGGCCTTGCCCGAGCGTCCGGCGCGTCCGGTGCGGCCGATGCGGTGGACGTAATCCTCGGCATGGCTTGGCACGTCGAAGTTGAACACGTGGCTGACCGCCGGGATGTCCAGGCCGCGCGCGGCCACGTCCGAGGCAATCAGCAGGCGCAGATCGCCATTGCGGAAGCCGTCCAGCGTGCGGGTGCGCTGCGACTGGTCCAGGTCGCCATGGATCGCGGCGGCGTCATAGCCGTATTTCTTCAGCGATTTCGCCACGATATCCACATCGACCTTGCGGTTGCAGAAGATGATGGCGTTGGTGCAGGCCGCGCCTTCGGCGTCGATCAGCGCACGCAGAACGGCCCGTTTTTCCGAGCCTTCGCGATCCTTGCGCGAGGGTTTGAACACAACCGCCGCCTGTTCGATGGTCTCGGACGCGGTGGCCTGCCGCGCCACCTCGATCCGGGCGGGGGCCGACAGGAAGGTGTTGGTGATGCGCTCGATCTCCGGCGCCATGGTGGCCGAGAAGAACAGCGTCTGCCGGGTGAACGGCGTGAGCGAGAAGATGCGTTCGATATCCGGGATGAAACCCATGTCGAGCATGCGGTCGGCTTCGTCCACCACCATGATCTCGATGCCGGTCAGCAGCAGCTTTCCGCGCTCGAAATGGTCCAGCAGGCGGCCCGGCGTGGCGATCAGCACGTCGACGCCCTTGTCGATCAGGATGTCCTGTTCCTTGAAGGACACGCCGCCGATCAGCAGCGCCTTTGTCAGCTTCACGTATTGCGAATAGGTGTCGAAGTTCTCGGCCACCTGCGCCGCCAGTTCCCGTGTCGGGCACAGCACCAGCGAACGCGGCATCCGCGCGCGGGCGCGCCCCCGGGCCAGCTTGGTGATCATCGGCAGGGTAAAGCTTGCGGTCTTGCCGGTGCCGGTCTGGGCGATGCCAAGGACGTCCTTGCCGTCCAGCGCGGGCGGGATCGCCCCTTCCTGGATCGGCGTGGGGGTTTCGTACCCGGCTTCTTCGATGGCTTTCAGAACCTTGGGGTTCAGGTTCAGGTCGGAAAATTTTGTCATGTGTGTCCGTATCATTGCGGACACTGACCTGGCCCGCACGTCTGTTGGGGTCAGGCCCGGATGGCCCTGAGTCATCTCTCACCCCGCGGGCGCCTTTTTACGGAGTTTCACCTGAGAGGTCAATCGGCCCGCCCGGGGCGGTGATGCGGAAATGCCGCGCGTGTTTCGTATCGGTGAACAATCCGGCTCAGCTGGCGGGATTGGCTGCCGGATCGGTGCCGGGGAAGTGCTTTTGCCGCAGCGCCTCCAGCCCCATCGCGTGCCGTCGCAACAGGCCGTTTTGCGCCAGCCGGTCGACCAGAAAGGGGGATGCGGTGCAGACCTCGTCAAAGAACAGCCGCAGCGCGTTCTCGCCGCCTTCCGCCTCGATCAGGCCAAAGAGGTCGTGCAGGCTGAGCGCGCTGCCGTCGCGCACCTGCGGTTTCAACTCGGCCCGGTAGGATCCGCGCGCCAGCCGAAAGCGGTAGGCCTGCAGGAAATGCGCCCAGTCGGCGGCGTGGAAATGGCCCAGTTCGGTCCCGGTCAGCGGCACCTCGCCGGGGTTCTGCTGGCCGTCGAGGATCACGTTGTGGATGCGCACCTGCAGCCCCTTGGTGCCGGGGCGGAAGAACAGCTTGCCCGCGACATGGCTGAGAAAGCCGCCCGACAGATGCGCGCCCCATGTGGGAAAGCAGGCGCGGGCCGCCGCCTGCCGCGCGGCCTGGTCAAGGTGGAAGGCCTTGAACAGGGTTTCGCCCGGCGGCGTGTCACGCCCCGGGGCCAGGGCCTCCACCGGGCGGACACGGGCGCAAAGCGCCGCCTCGGGCAGGGCGGCCAGCTGGTCGGCCAGGGGCGTGGCGGGCAGCAGGAACTCGTCCACGTCGATATGGGCCAGCCAGTCGACCTCGGGCTTGCGGTTGTTGGCGTGGCGCGCGTTCATGGTCTGGCGCACCTGGTGCATGTCCGGACGGCCCTTGCGCCTGGCCCAATAGGCGGCGTCGGTGTGCAGAACGCGCAGCTTGGGGTGCGCCGCAAGCGCGGCCTGCGTCCTTGGCACATCGTCGTCGAGATAGAGGTAGATGCGGTGCGCGCCATGCTCCAGATGCCAGGCGGCAAAGCGCTGGATCGCGTCCAGCGGTGCCTTGACGGTGCTGACCGTGCCCCAGCGGATCACGGCAAGGCCCCGAAGACGCGGGCAACGGCGGCATCGAGGTCCAGCTTGCGGGTCAGCAGCATCCCGCGGGTGTCGAGCCGTCGGCGCAGTTCCGGCGTGTCGGCGCAGACCTCGTCAAAAAAGGCGCGCAGGCCGTCCTCGCCCTCTTCCTCGACCAGAAAACGCAGGAGTTCGGCCTGTCCAAGCTCGGGCCGGTCGGAGCGGGGACGATAGGAGCCCTTGGTCTGGCGAAAGGCCAGATGGGCACGGAAATGCTCCCAGCTGGGCGCGTGCAGATGGGCAAGGTAGAGGCCCGGTGGTTTCATCCGGTTGGTGGCGTCCTCGCCCTTGTGTTTCAGCGTGTGGATGCCCAGCCGTGTGTCGGGGATGCCGGTGCGGGCCAGCACCTTGCCCGAGGTATGGCTGAGAAAGCCGCCATAGAGATGCAGGCCGAAGGTCGGGTAGACCTCTTGCAGTTGGGATTTCTTGATACCCGCCTGCTTGTGAGTCAGCTTGAAGGCCTGCGGCACACCGTCCTCGCGTGCGAGCGCTTCGGCCGGGGGGATGCGGGCGATGGCGGTGGCGGGGGGCAGAGCAGCGAGTTTCCCGGCGATGGGGGCGTCGGTCAGCAGGAATTCGTCCACGTCGAGATGGCCGAGCCAGTCCAGATCATCTTCCAGAAGCCGCAGCGACCGGGTGGCGTTATGGGCCTGCCGCAGCTGGTGGGCGTCCATCCGGGTCTTGCCTGTCGCGCGCCAATAGGCATCGTTACAGGGGATTGCGGTGATCCTGGGATGCGCGTTCAGAAAGGCGGCAACGGACGGATCGGGCGCGTCGAGATAGAGGTGCAGATGCGCCGCCCCCAGTTCGAGGTGCCAGGCGGCAAAGCGGGCGATGGCGGGCAAGGGGGCCTTGACGGTGCTGACGAGACCCCAGCGCAGGGTGTTGGCGCTCAGGTGCAGGCGCTGCGCGGGCACTGGCGCGATGTTGGAGCGTTTGCGCGCCCCCTCGCGTTCCTTGCGGGCGCGCATGGTCATCAGGCGGCGCATCACGGTGCGGTCGTCATGGATCAGCATGTCAAGCAGGTGATGGGCCAGCGGCGCGATGACCGCGTCACCCTCGGCCTCTTGCCAGAGCCGGGCGATCAGGTTCACATCCAGCCCGCCGCCCACCAGCGCATAGGCGTCCATGTCCAGCGGCAGCGCGGCTTGTGCCTTGTTGCCCAGCGGATGGGGGGTGTCAGGGGCCAGCCCTGCATAGAGACGTTCGGATTCGTACAGCTTCATCGTCCCGAACAGCGCGGTCAGCGCTAGCCCGGTGGCGCGCTGGGGCACCGTGACGCCGTGATCGCCAAAGGTGGTGACGGCCGAGACCAGCCAGCGCGGGTTCAGCCGGTTCAGCAGATGCGCCCCCTGTTCGGCCCAGAGGCGCTGGAACAGGGCGGGCGCATGCGGCGGCACCGTGCGCTTGCGCAGATGCGAGATCAGCAACGCGTTGAGGAAACACAGTTCGGACTCCCCCGCCAGCTCTGTGCGCAACTGGGCGCATTTGCGATGAAAGGAGGAGCGGAAGGGCGGCTGAAAGGCCGGATCGTCCGCGGGGTCGGTCACGATCTGCCCCGCCAACGCCGCAAGGTCGGTGTCCAGCGGCGGCAGGCCTTCACCCTCGGCATAGCCGAAGGCGTCGCGCCGGGCCTCGTATTGCGACAGCAGGGCGGTGATTCCGCCCTTGTAGGTGGGAACTCTGCTCATGCGCGCCAGAGTGGCGCGCGCGCCGGACTGCGGCAAGGCAGGTTTGTGGAATTCCGGCGGCGCTGCCGGGGTCAGCGTTCAAAGCTGCGCGCCAGGGCACAGAACGCCTCCAGCGGGACCCGTTCGGCGCGTTCGGTGGGGGCAATGCCGGCGGCGGTCAGCCGGTCCTCGATATCCGGGGCCAGCCCCTTCAGCGCCGCGCGCAGCATCTTGCGGCGCTGGTTGAAGGCGGTGGCCACCACGCGCTGCAGCAGATCGGCGCGGGCGGGAAAGCGCGGCCCGGGCAGGGCGGTCAGATGCACCACGGCCGACGACACCTTGGGCGGCGGAGTGAACGCCCCCGGCGGCAGGCTCAGCGCGACGCGCGCGTCGCAACGCCATTGCGCCAGAACCGCCAGACGGCCATAGGCCTTGTCCCCCGGTCCGGCGACGATCCGCTCTGCCACCTCGCGCTGGAACATCAGCGTCAGCGTCCGCCAGAACGGCGGCCAGTCCGGCGGCGTCAGCCAGCGCACCAGCAGTTCGGTGCCGACATTGTAGGGCAGGTTGGCGCAGACCGCGATGGGCGGGGTCAGATGCGCCAGCGGGTCCACCTCCAGCGCGTCGCCTTCGATCACCTGCAGCCGCCCGGGGCAGGCCTCGGCGATCTCGGCCAGGGCGGGCAGGCAGCGCGGGTCCTTCTCGATCGCCAGCACGCGGCGCGCGCCTTCGGCCAGAAGCCCGCGGGTCAGCCCGCCGGGGCCGGGGCCGACCTCCAGCACGTCGGTCCGGCTCAGGTCGCCGGGGATGCGGGCGATGCGGGCGGTCAGGTTGAGGTCGAGCAGGAAGTTCTGCCCCAGCGCCTTGCGTGCCGACAGACCATGCGATGCGATCACCTCGCGCAGCGGGGGCAGGTCGTCAATCCGCGCCATGGCCTGCGGTTCGGCTCCGGCCGGCCAGACGCCAGGCCAGGCGCAGCGCCTCCAGCGTCGAGGACGGGTTGGCCCGGCCCTGACCGGCGATGTCGAAGGCGGTGCCGTGGTCGGGCGAGGTCCGGATGAAGGGCAGGCCCAGCGTGACATTCACGCCGCGGTCGAAATCCAGCGTCTTGATGGGGATCAGCGCCTGGTCGTGATACATGCAGACCGCCACGTCATAGCGCGCGCGGGCGGCGGCGTGGAACATCGTATCGGCAGAAAGCGGCCCGGCGATCTGCATCCCCTCGGCGCGCAGCGCGTCCAGCACGGGGGCGATCAGGTCGATCTCTTCGCGGCCCATCTTGCCGCCCTCGCCGGCATGGGGGTTCAGCCCGGCCACCGCGATGCGCGGCGCGGGCAGGCCGAACTGCGTGAGCAGCGCATCATGGGTGATGCGCAGCCGTCGGGCCAGCAGGTCGGGCGTCAGCGCGGCGGGCACATCGGCCAGCGGAATGTGGATGGTCACCGGCACCACGCGCAAAGTGTCCGAGGCCAGCATCATCACCACCTCGTCGGCCCTGGCAAGATGGCAGAGAAACTCGGTATGTCCGGGATAGGCAAAGCCCGCGCCGTCCTGCAGCGCCTGCTTGTGGATCGGCAGGGTGCACAGCGCCGAGGCCGCGCCGGATTGCACCAGCGCCACGCCCCGTTCGATGGCGGCGATCACCCCGGCGGCGTGGGCGGGATCAGGGTGTCCGGGGCGGCGCGGCGTGGCCATGTCCAGCGCCAGCACCGGCAGGGCGCGGCCGACCACCCCGGCAGCGTCTTCGGCGCGGTCCACCACCTCATGCGGCACCGTGCCCGGAAGGTGGCGCGGATCGCCGATCCAGACCAGCGGCAGTTCCGCCCCCAGCACCTGCCAGCAGGCCTCGGCCAGTTCCGGCCCGATCCCTGCGGGTTCGCCGCAGCTGACGGCGACGGGCGCGGGCATCAGCGTTCGATGATCCGCGCGTCGGCGCGCAGCTGGGCCAGATAGCCCTCGGCCATGGCTTCGAGACGGCGGTTGCGCAGCCCGGTCGAGATCTGCTCGCGGTCCGCCGCACCATCGCCTTCGCCGGCCTTGACGGTGCGGCCGCACAGCATCAGGAACACCAGCGTCTGCCCGTTTGCCCGGGTCAGCGCCGTCGACACTTCGCCCGGGTCCAGCTTGGACAGCTCAAAGGCGATATCGGTGGGGATGTCCGACGGCGGCAGCGTGCCGCGCTCCAGCACCTCGGCGGGCTGGCCCTTGGCAACGCCGTAGAGGTCGTCGCAGCGGTCCACCTTGCGCGCCAGAACCCGGGCCGCGGCCAGCGTTTCCTTCGACCGGCCCCCGGGCATGTAATAGGCGGCGTATTCCACCGCGGCGATCTCGGGCGCGGCGTAACCGGTTTCCTCGATGTCGCGCAGCTGGAACAGCGCAATCGCCCCGGGGATGGGCAGCGGATCGGTGACCTCGCCGGGTTTCAGCGCCAGCACCAGCGGCTGCAGCACCGGCGGCAATTCGCTCAGGTCGCGCCAGGGCAGACGGCCGCCATTGCCGCGCGTGGCGGTGGCGGAATAGCGCCGCGCCTCGGCCGAGAAGGCGGAGGTGGAGGTCAGCTGCGAAATCCGTCGGGCGCGCTCCTGCACCTCGGCCTGGCGCTGCGCCGGGGCGGGCATGATGATCTCGGACAACAGCACCCGAACGTTGGAGCCGCCGCCGGTGCCCGACATGGCGCGGTCGATTTCGGCCTCGCTGACGCTGGCGCGCCCGACAAAGCGCTGCTGCACCAGAAGCCGCCAGCTGAGCCCGGCCAGCACGAAATCGCGATAGGTCTCTTCGGCGACGCCATTGGCGGCCAACACCTTGATGAACGCGTCCAGGCTCAGTTCGGCGCGGCTGGCGAATTCGGCCATGCCGTCGCGCACCTCTTCGGGGGCAGGGCGGATGCCCGCGGCCTCGGCGGCCTGCACGCGCAGGCGGTCGTCGATCAGCAGGTCGAGCGCGGCGCGTTCGGAGGCGCCGGGGATGTTGAACACCTCCATCATCCGCTGGCGCTGCTGCACCTCGTAGCCGGTGATCACCTTGTCGTTCACGATCACCGCCGGGGCGAACAGCCCCTGTTGCGCCGCGACGGGCAGCGCGGCAAGGCCCAGCATCAGCACGGCCAGCATGCGGGCAAGACTTCCGGTCAGTTTTTGCATGTCCGACGATACTCCTTGGCGCTGCCGCCGGTGCCGAAGCCCTTCAGCGCGACGGTCAGATCGAAATCGGTTGACGGTTGCAGGTTGCGGGCCGAGGCAAGGTTGCGTGTCGCCCCGAAATCCACCTGCACGCATTCATTGCGGTATTGCAGGCCCAGGCCGACGCGGTCAAGCCGCTGGTCGGCAAGATCGTACCGGGCCAGCGCGCTGGTGGTCCAGTTCGGGCTGACCTGATAGCTGCCGTCAAAGGTCCATTCCGATTGCGCCTTGGTGCGGTCCTCGGCGGGGTCGGTGACCAGCAACACGTAAGAGGCCCCCAGGTCCATCCGGTCGTTGGACCAGTCGGCCCGCGCCTCGGCCTTGGAAAACCGCGCGTCGTCGTCCAGCAGGCCGCGCGCCGACAGGGTCAGCCCGTCGGGATGGGCAAATCTTCCGGCAATCAGCCAGTCCGACGCCGTGCCGTCCAGCCCGGAGGAGCGCGACAGGTCGGCATCCGCGGTGTCGCGCCAGACCCGGCCAAGGGTCAGTGCCGCGCTCCAGCCGCCGGGGGCCATGTGCAGCCAGCGCAGCCCCGCGGCCAGCGTCTGGCCCCGTTCGCGCCGGTCCTCGGCGGGAAAGCGCGACAGCGACAGCAGGTTGCCCTCGTCAAACTCCACCCGGGTGCTTTCGTCGTTGGGGTTGCCGCCGCGGCTGCCGCCGACCCAGCCATATTGCAGCACCGGCTCCAGCAGGGTGCGGCCGCCGCGACTGCCATGGCGCAAGAGCGGCCAGCGCAGTTCGGCGGCGGCCCCCGGGGTGGCGGCGCTGACCTCGCGCGCCGAGGTGCTGTCCTGCCAGGTGGCGTAGTGGTCGAGCCAGAGATGCGAGGACAGCCCCGCCCGCACGCCGCCGGGCAGGGTCCAGCGGTTGCGCCAGCTGAGTTCGGCGTTCAGCCGCGCCACGTCGCGGCCATCGGCAACGCTGTCGGCATCCGGCCCGTCGGTGGCGCGGGACGAATAACGGTAGTGCCCGTGCGCCTCGGCCCTTAGCCGCACTTCGCCGGCCAGCGCGGCGGGAAAGAACCGGCGTTCGAACCCGGTATCGGTGACCAGCGCGGGCTGGGTGTCGTTGTCTTCGTCGGCGCGCAGAGACTGGTAGTGGATGAATGTCGTGCGGAACAGCGTGTCGCGGCGGACCCGCGACACCGTCACGTCGCTGTCCAGCCGGTCGCCGCCGGGATAGCCGTAATCGTTCAGGTACGAGCTGTCGGTCACCGTCTTCAGGTCAAAGCTCAGCCGGTAGTCGTTGCGCAGGGCAAAGGCCCCGTCGGCAAAGACATAGCCGCGCATCTTGCCGTTTTGCAGCGTGTCCGAACTGAGCGCCCCCAGCACCTGCAGATCGCCGCGGGCAAAGGCCTGGCGGTAGCGCAGTTCCAGCGTGCGGGTCTTGGGCGACAGATAGGGCGTCAGGGTGATGTCACGGTGATCGCCCAGCGGGATGAAGTAGGGCAGCTTGATCCCGAAGCCCAGCAGCGTGTTGCTGCGCAGTGTCGGGATCAGAAAACCCCGCGCGCGTTTCAGCGTCGGGTCTGGGATGCGCAGGCGCGGAACATAGAGCACCGGCACGTCCAGCACGCGCAGCTGTGCATCGTCGAAATAGAGTTGCCGCGCCTCCTGGTCATGCACCACGCGGCTGGCGCGGATGTGCCAGAGCGGCACCTCGTCGGGCCCGCAGACCTGGCACGAGGTCACCGCCACGCGGCTCAGCTGGGTATAGCGCCCGTCCACCCGCCGCGCTTCGACCGCGGCCATCTGCAACTGCTGGTCCAGCACGATGCGCGCACCGGTCAGAAGCCCGTTGCGCAGCCCTTCGTCCAGTTCGGCGGCATCGGCCAGGATGATGGTGCCCTCGGCGTCGGTGATGCGGATCGGGGCGTCGATCAGCAGGCGGTCGGCCCCGCGGTCATAGACGATGCGGCTGGCCTGCACCCGGGTGTCGCCGTTCAGCGCCTCGACATTGCCGCTGGCCACCAGCCGGTCGCCGTTCTCGACAAACACGCTGTCGGCCACCAGCAGCGCCGGGCCGTCCTGGCCTGCGCCCTGCGCCAACAGCGGCGGCGGCAACAGGGCCAGCCACAGCACCAGCAACAGGCCCGGCAACAGGCCCGGTACACAGGTGCGTGGCAGGCAGCGGATCGAGGCGCGCGACATCACCCGTCCTCCATATGCAGAAGCAGGCCCAGCGCAAGCAGAACCGAGGCAACCGGCGGCACCCATGCGGCGAGCGCGGGGGCGATCTGGCCGTTTTCCCCCAGGATCTGGGCAAAGTTGCGCACGTAATACAGCCCGAACCCCAGCAGGATCGCCGACAGAACCGCCATGCCGGTGCGCCCCAGCCGTGCCGGGCGCATGGTAAAGCTGGCCCCCACCAGAACCATCGCCACCAGAAACAGCGGCCGCGCCAGTTCCATCTGCATCCAGACCTGGTGCCGCCGGGCCGAGAAGCCGGCGGAGTCCAGATCGTCGATAAAGGCGGGCAGGTCCCAGATCGGGATCGCCGCGGGGCGGCCAAAGCGGTCGCGGATGCTTTCCTGCGTCAGCGACGAGGCCAGCCGCAGCGTCGCGTGTTCACGCGATCCGGCCTCCGGGTTCAGCCCCGGCGTCAGCGGCCAGACCTTGGCATCGCGCAACAGCCACGCGCCGTCCTGCAGCTGCGCCGATTGCGCCACCACACGCTGCACCGGGCCGCCGCCCGGGGCGTAGACCACAAGGCTCACGTCATAAAGCACCGTGGCCTCGGCATCGGCGCGGTCGGCGCGGATCACCGTCTGACCCTCTGGTCCGCCCTGGCGCAGCCACAGCCCTTCGGGCCCGATGGACAACGCCGCCGCGCCGCCGTTGCGGTACACCTCGGACAGGTTGGAATAGCGCTTGGAGGTCGCCGCAACGATGGGGTTCACCATGGCCACCGCAAGCGCACCGATCACCAGCCCCACCACCAGCGGCCCGGCCAGCGCCGTCACGCCCGACCGCCCCGCCGCCCGCGTCACCACCAGTTCGGACGACCGCGCCATGCCGATAAACAGCATGATCGTGGCCAGGATCATCACCAGCGGCAGGATCTGGTACAGGCTTTCGGGCAGTTTCAGCGCCGTCAGCAGCGCCACCTGGGCAAAATGCGTGCCCTCGGCGGCGCGGCGCAGTTCGTCGATCAGGTCGACAAAGGCCTGCAGCAGCGCCAGCCCGCCAAAGATCGTCAGGAATGCCCACAGGAAGCGGCGCGCGAAATAAAGATGCAGCGTCATGCCGTCACCTCGCCCGTGTCGCGCACCCGCACCGGATGGCGGGTCCGGGCGGCCAGGTGGATCAGCCCCGCCGCAATGGCCAGCCCAACGAGGCTGGGCAGGTAGACCAGTGGCCAGAGCCGTGCGTCGCTGCGCACCGGCTCGGTCACGGCGCTTTCCACCATCTTGACCACCACCAGCAGGAACACCGCGAAAAAGATCTGCCGGGTCATGCCAAAGCGCGAATACCCCCCCGACATCAGCGCTGCATAGCCGATCATCGCCGCCACGAGGCATAAAAGCGGCTGCTGAAAGCGCAGGTGCAGCTCTTCCATCACCTCGCCGGGGGAGTCGCGGGTTTCCTCGGCCACGGCCCCGGGCGATGTCATCAATTCGCCGGTCGAGACGTAGTCCAGCTTGCGCCGCTTGCGTTCGGGCCGGGTCAGCAGGCCCGAGATGTCATAGGTCAGATCGCTGAAGGCGGTGGTGGACAGCCGCCGCGACGCGGTGTCGTAGGTCTGCGCCGAGCCTGCCAGCATCGCCAGCTTGGCACCGTCATCGTCGCGCAGCAGATAGGCCTTTTCCGCGGTATAGGTGACGGCCCGCGTCGCGATGCGCCGGTCCGACAGCAGCACGTCGCGCAATTCGCCCTCTGGCGTGATGTCGCGGATATAGAAGGTCACCCCCGCGGCGGGATGCAGGAACACGCCCTCGCGCAGCAGCTTGGCACTGAGCGAGCCCGAGATCTCCTGTTCCCGCAGACGCAGCTGCTCCAGCGATTTCGGCACCAGCAGATGGGTCAGTACCGCCATCATCAGAGCGATCAGCAGGCCGAAGACCAGCGCCGGACGGGCCAGCCGCCAGGGCGAATAGCCGGTGGACTGGACCACGGTCAGTTCCGATTCGTTCGACAGGCGGTTCATCACGTAGACGGTGGCGGCAAAGGCCGCCATCGGCATCACCAGCGTGATCACCGAAGGCAGCGACAGGGCGGTGAATTCCAGGAAAACGCCGGCGGAATGGCCATCGGCAATCAGCCGGTCGAACAGCACCACGGCGCGGTTGACCCAGTAGACGGACACCAGAACAAGGGCAAAAAAGCCGAACAGCACCATCATCTGCGACAGCACATATCGGTCGAATCGCCGCAAGACCCGGCCCCCCAGTCAAAAACGCACCTTGCCCCGGACCTTAGAGGATCGCGGCACGGGGGGAAAGCGGGCTCTGGCCATTGCGGGGCGCGCGGACTAACTCTTTGTGGGCAACAGACCCTTTCCCGACAGGAGCCCCCATGACCGAGCTGCGCGAAATCTCATTTGTCCCCGTCGACCTGGACAGCCTGGCCCAGGCCGAGGGCCGCGTTGCGGTCTGCGTGCCCTCTGATGGCAAGATGAGCGCCGGTGCCCGGCGGCTGAACCGGCTGACCCGCGGCGCGGTGGCGCGCGCGGTGGAGAGCGAGGCGTTTTCCAAGCTCAAGGATGGCGACGTGCTCAGCCTTGCCTGGCCGGTGGGCATGGCGGCCGAGGCGGTGGACCTGCTCCGGCTGGACCGCCGACCGACGGTGGCCGTGGCCCGCAAGGCCGGTGCTGCGCTGGCCCGTGCGGCGGGCACCAGGGCGGTGACGCTGCTGGCCGAGGCGACGCAGCGCCCCGAAGAAATCGCGCTGGGGCTGGCCCTGCGCGGCTACCGCTTTGCCGACCACCTGAGCGACAAGGGCACGGCGCCGGGTGCGGCCGTGATCCAGTGCAAGTTGCCCGAGACCGCGCAGGACGCGGCCCGGGCGGCGATGGCGGTGGCGCAGGGCGTCGTCTTTACGCGCGATCTGGTGTCGGAGCCCGCCAACGTGCTGACCACCACGGAATTCGCCAACCGGCTCGAGGCGCTGCGCGACCTGGGGCTGGAGGTCGAGGTGCTGGAGGAGGACCGGCTGGCCGAACTGGGCATGGGCGCGCTCCTGTGTGTGGGCCAGGGGTCGGACAGCCCCTCCAAGGTGGTCGTGATGCGCTGGAAGGGCGGCGAGGGCGCACCGCTGGCGCTGGTCGGCAAGGGCGTGGTGTTCGACACCGGCGGCATCTCGCTGAAGCCCGCGCAGGGCATGGAAGACATGACCATGGACATGGGCGGTGCGGGCGTGGTGGCCGGGGTGATGAAGACCGTCGCGCTGCGCAAGGCCAAGGCGAATGTCGTGGGCCTGGTGGGGCTGGTGGAAAACATGCCCTCGGGCAAGGCCACGCGGCCGGGCGACATCGTGACCTCGATGAAGGGCGACACGATCGAGGTGATCAACACCGATGCCGAGGGGCGGCTGGTGCTGGCCGACGTGATGTGGCACGCGCAGGAGGCCGAGAAACCGGCGGCGATGATCGACCTCGCCACGCTGACCGGGGCCTGCATCATCGCGCTGGGGCACGAGAATGCCGCCGTCTACGCCAATGACGACGCGCTGGCGGGCGATTTCCTGAAGGCGGCCGGGGCAGAGGGTGAAGGCGCCTGGCGCATGCCGCTGGGCCAGGCCTATGACGACATGCTCAAGACGATGAAGGCCGACATGAAGAACGTGGGCGGACGCCCTGCCGGCTCGATCACCGCCGCGCAATTCCTGCAGCGCTTCGTCAAGGAGGACATGCCCTGGATCCATCTCGACATCGCGGGCGTGGCGCAGGTGACCAAGGACACCGACCTTGCGCCCAAGGGCGCGACGGGCTGGGGGGTGATGGCGCTCGACCGGCTGGTGCGGGACCGCTTCGAGCCCAAGTGAGATGGGCGCGGCCTTTTTCTACCACGTGACGCGCCGCCCGCTGGAGGTGACGCTGGCCGATCTTCTGGGCAAGTCGCTGCAGCGCGGCTGGCGGGTGGCGGTGCGCGGCGGCGACGCCGCGCGGCTCGACTGGCTGGACGAAAAGCTGTGGCTGGGGCCCGAAGAGGGCTTCTTGCCGCATGGACGCGCCGGCGGGCCGCAGGATGCGGACCAGCCGATCCTGCTGACCACCGAGACGGCGGCCCCCAACGATCCGGCGGTGCTGATGGTCCTCGACGGGGCCGGGGTCGCGCCGGACGAGGTGGCGCGGCTGGAACGGGTCTGCATCCTGTTCGACGGGCAGGATTCGCGGGCGGTGGAGGCCGCGCGCGGGCAATGGCGGACCCTGACACAAGCAGGGTGTGCGGCGCAATACTGGTCCGAAGACTCGGGACGCTGGGAGAAGAAAGCCGAGGCGTGACGGCTGTGGCGGGGAAGACTTTTCGGTCGAAAAGTCTTCCCGCGGCTCCGCCAGGGGGCAGAGTTTTCGGCGAAAACTCTGCCTGCCCTCCGCCGGTGCGTTCTGTGTCAGCGTTCCAGCACCATGCGTCCGCCAGCGATCTCCAGCCGGGCATAGCGCTGCAGGTAGCTCATCCCCAGAAGCGAGGTTTCCATCTGCCCGCCGGTGACGAAGGCACGCAGGTTGGTGTCGCGGAACGGCCCCAGCGCCACGGTCTCCAGCATCACCGGCGCGGTGGCCACCACGCCATTGGCGGTCTGGGCCTGGCCGAGAAAGGCCAGATCGGCGGTGTCGATCCCGGCGCGGGCCGCGTCGGTCCGGCTCAGCACCACGGACGTGGCTCCGGTGTCCACCACGAAGCGCACCGGCACGCCGTTGATGTCGAGCGTGGCATAGTAATGCCCGTCGGGCTGGCGCGGCAGTTCGATCCGCCCCGCCTCGTCGAACACTGCCTGGCGCGGCAGGCTGGCTTGCCGGATGTCGCCCCACAGCCCCACCGCCGCGATCACGGCGACAAAGATCAACATCCAGGCGGCCAGCATCTTCAGGCTGCGGCCCAGGTTCTGGCGGAATTCGACAAAGTACCACAGGGCCAGCGCCCCGCCCAGAAGGGCGAGATAGGACAGCGATGCGATCTGGTCTCCGGTCATGGCGGGCCTCCTTGCGGGGTCAGGTAGGCATTCGGGGCCGCGATGTCAGCCTGCGGCGGCGACAAAGCCGAAATCGCGCAGGCCTTCCAGCACGAATTGCACCGACAGCGCCGCCAGCAGCATGCCCAGAAGACGGGTGACCACCACGATTCCGGTCCGGCCCAGCGCGTGTTCGATAGGGCCCGCGGTCAGGAACAGCAGCAGCGCCAGCACCACGTTGGCCGCCATCACGCCCAGCACGCCCGCCATTTCCAGCGCGCCCTCGGCCTGGCCCGCCAGCAGGATGACCGAGGCGATGGCCCCGGGCCCGGCGATCAGCGGGATCGCCATGGGAAAGACCGAAGGGTCGGGAAAGGCCTCGCCCTCGGCATTGTCCTCGCGCCGCTTGGTGCGGCGTTCGAACAGCATGTCGAGCGCGGTGATGAACAGCAGGAGGCCGCCCGCGATGCGGAAGGCCGGCATGGAGATCCCGATGAAGCCCAGCACCGCCTCGCCGAAGAAGGCAAACAGCGTCAGAATCAGCGCGGCGATGGTGCAGGCGCGCAGCGCCACGGCGCGGCGATGGGCGGCATCGGCCCCTTGCGTCAGCGCGATGAACATCGGCGTAAGCCCCACCGGGTCGATGACCACGAAGAGCGTGACGAAGGCCGGGATGAGAAACGCGCTGTCCATACCGGTGGCATGCCTGTCCCGGGCGGTCGGCGCAAGCCCTTGCCGCGCCATGGGGGCGCGTGCTAGCGGCCCCGGACCAGGGCGAGGGGAGGACGACATGATCTGGGCAAGGGGCAGGACCGCCGATGGCGACGAGGTGACCGGAATTGTGCAGGACGGCGTCCTGCATCCGCGCATCGGGTTGGGGTCGGACGAGAGCGCGGGCGATCCCGTGGCGCTGGACGCCGTCACGCTGCTGCCGCCGGTGGTGCCGGGCAAGTTTATCGGGTTATGGAACAATTTCCATGCTGCGGCGGAAAAGAACGGCTGGTCCGTGCCGGAGCACCCGCTCTATTTCCTCAAGCCTGCGACCAGTCTTGCCGGGCCGGGGGCCGAGGTTGCGATCCCCGAGGGGGTGGGGCGCGTGCTGTACGAGGGCGAGCTGGGAATCGTGATCGGCACGCGCTGTCGCAACGCCAGCGTCGAGGCCGCGGCGCAAGCGATCCTGGGCTATACCTGCGTGAACGATCTGACCGCCCTGAACGTGCTGACGGCGGATGAAAGCTTTCCGCAATGGACGCGCGCCAAGGGGTTTGACGGGTTCGGCGTGATCGGGCCGGTCATTGCCACCGGGCTCGACTGGCGGTCGTTGTCCGTGCAGGTGCGGGTGGGCACGCGGGTGCGGCAGGACTACGCCTGCTCCGACATGATCTTCGGGCCCGAAGAGATCGTTTCGCAACTGTCGCAGGACATGACGCTGGAGCCGGGTGACGTGATCGCCTGCGGCACTTCGCTGGGCGCGATGCCGGTCAAGGCCGGGCAGGAGGTGACGGTGGTGATCGCGGGGATCGGAGAGCTGCCGGTGACCATGGTGGGGTGAGCCCGCGCCATGGCGCGGGCCGGTCAGCCGATGGCGTCGTTGCAGGGGGTGGCGATCACGGTCTCGATCAGGAAGGCCCCGCCCGGACGGGCGATGTGGAAGGCTGCGATGGAAGCGCCGGGCGCGCGCCAGGCCATGCGGCCTTCGATCGTCTGCGGATGCAGGATGCGGGACGCCACGGGCTGTCCCTGCCGGTCATAGGCCGTGAGCACGAAGGGATAGGCGTCGAGCGGTCCGGTCATCTCGAACGACAGGCCCAGCGCGCAGACCGGCGGGTCGAAGACCATGGCCACCGGGGCGCGTCCGCCCGACAGGGCAATCATGCGCGCCGCGGGTTGCATGGCGATCAGCGCCTGTGCGCCGCCCGCGCGGAACAGCACCAGCCGGTCGCCCTCGACCACCGCGCGCGGTGCGGTCGCCGTCCGGTCGAGCGCGGTGCCGAAGGTGACCCAGCCCAGATCGAGCGGTGCGGTCAGACGCAGGAACCGTTCGGACAGGACGTCGAAATCCGTAACAAAAGGCACTTGCCGCCGCAGGCTGTCGTTGTCCAGCGCCTCGAGTTGCGGCTCGGCCCGGACGGCGGGGGCGACACAGGCAAGGAGGAGGCAGAGCGCCCGCAGGATCATGCGCTTTCCGCGGCGTCCAGCTTTTCAATGGCCGCTTCCCACATCGTCTCGGCGCGGGACAGGCCCTCCATCACCTCGGCGTATTTCTTGTTCCAGGTCTCCAGCTCGCCCACCCGGTCGTTTTCGTAAAGCGCGGGATCGGCGAGCTTCTTGGCGAGTTTCTCTCGCATTTCCTCGATCTTGGCCACGCGGTCCTCGCATTTGCGGACCTCGGCACGCAATTCCAGGATCTGGTCGCGGGAGGGGCGTTTGGGTTTCGGCGCCGGGGGCTGCTTGCCGCGCCGGTCCGGCGCGTCGCGCGACAGCAGCATGGCGCGATAGGCGTCGAGGTCGTCCTCGTAAGGCTGCACCGTGCCGTTCGACACCAGCCACAGCCGGTCGGCCACCATGGACAACAGGTGCATGTCGTGGCTGACCAGCACCACCGCGCCGGAATAGGCGGTCAGCGCCTCCATCAGCGCCTCGCGGCTTTCGATGTCGAGGTGGTTGGTCGGTTCGTCGAGGATCAGCAGATGCGGTGCGTCCAGCGTCGCCAGCAGCAGCGACAGGCGCGCCTTCTGCCCTCCGGACAGCCGGCCCACCTCGGTCTCCACCTGGGCGGCGTGCAGGCCGAAGCCTGCGAGCAGGGCGCGCAGTTTGGCCGGCGGCGTGTCGGGGCGTTCACGCTGCAGGTGCTGCAGCGGGGTTTCGTCGACATGCAACTCGTCCACCTGGTGCTGGGCGAAATAGCCGATGCGCAGCTTGGACGAGCGGTTGAGCGCGCCGTCCATCAGCGGCAGCCGGTCCGACAGCAGCTTGGACAGGGTCGACTTGCCCTGACCGTTCTTGCCCAGAAGCGCGATGCGGTCGTCCTGGTCGATGCGCAGGCTGAGTTTTCGCAGCACCACGGTGTCGCCATAGCCCGTCGATCCGTCCTCGATCCGCACGATGGGCGGCGACAGCTCGTCGGGCTGAGGGAAGCTGAACACGCGCTTGGCGGCCTCTTCGGGCGCGCTGACCATGTCCATGCGTTCGATCATCTTCAGACGCGCCTGCGCCTGCTTGGCCTTGGAGGCCTTTGCACGGAAGCGGTCGACAAAGCTTTGCAGATGAGCGCGGCGGTCGGCCTGCTTTTTCGCAAGACTTGCAGCCTGCGCGCGCTTTTCGGCACGCAGTTTCGCAAAGCCATCGTAGGGCGCGCCTTAATAGGTCAGCTGCCGGTCTTCGAGATGCAGGATCGAGCCAACGGCCCGGTTCAGAAGCCCGCGGTCGTGGCTGATGACGATCACCGTGTGGGGGTATTTCGCCAGGTAGCTTTCCAGCCAGAGCGCGCCTTCGAGGTCGAGATAGTTGGTTGGTTCGTCCAGCAGCAGCAGGTCGGGCTGGGCAAAGAGCACCCCCGCCAGCGCCACGCGCATCCGCCAGCCGCCGGAAAAGGCCGAGCAGGGCATTTTCTGTTCGGCATCGTCAAAGCCCAGACCCTTGAGGATGGTTGCGGCGCGCGCCTCGGCGCTCCATGCGTCGATATCGGCCAGCCGGGTCTGGACCTCGGCCATGCGGTGGCCATCGGCGGTTTCGGCCTCGCGCATCAGCGCGGCGCGCTCCACATCCGCCTCCAGCACCGTATCAAGGAGCGAGGTGGCCGAGGCCGGCACTTCCTGCGCCACGCCGCCGATACGGGCGCGCGAGGGCAGGGTGATCTCACCCCCGTCCAGCGTCAGCTCGCCCTTGATCAGGCGGAAGAGCGTGGTCTTGCCCGCGCCGTTGGGGCCCACAAGGCCGACCTTGTGGCCTTCGGGAATGGTGGCAGAGGCGCCTTCGAACAGAGGGCGGCCTTCGACGGAATAGGAGATGGTGTCGATGCGCAGCATGGCCGTGACGTAGCAGTGCGCCGGGCCGGGGGGAAGGCCCGGCGTGTCGGGCTTGACCTCTGCGCCGCAAGGGGGGAAGCTTGAGTGGATTGTTCAATCTATTGGTGCGCCGCCGCGGCGCGACGACAGGAGTATTTCATGCCTGACTTTCCTCACATGCCGGACGAGACGCACTTGCCCGATCTGCCTGATGCGCCCGGCCCCGGACGCCGTCTTGTCATCTGCTGCGACGGCACCTGGAACACGCCGCGCAATCGCGACGGCACCTCGCCCGCGCCCACCAATGTGCGCAAGTTCCATGCCTCGGTCGCGCCGCGCGACGTGGCGGGGCGGCGCGACCAGATCGCGTTCTACCGCGAAGGTGTGGGCACGCGGGGCGGGGTCTGGCAGCGGCTGGCCGGAGGGGCCCTGGGCTGGGGGCTGAACCAGGACGTGCAGAGCGCCTACAAATGGCTTTGCGAGCATTACGCGCCGGGGGACGAGATCTACCTTCTGGGGTTCAGCCGCGGTGCCTATACCGTGCGCTGCCTGGCCGGCATGGTGGACCGGCACGGCATCCTCGATCTGGCGGGGGAGCAGGTGCCCGACGCGCTGAAATGGGAGATGGTGAAATATCTCGAAGCCCGCTACCGCCCGCGCGGGCCCGAGCGTGCGGACCCGCGGATGGAATACGAGACCGGGCGGCGGCGGCATCCGGGCTATACGCCGAAGATCACCTTTCTGGGGGTCTGGGACACGGTGGGGGCGCTGGGGGTGCCGGACGATTTTGCCGCGGTGCCGCTGGGCAATGCCGGCCGCTACCGCTTTCGCGACACGGTCTTGGGCAGCAATGTGGAGCGCGCCCGCCATGCGCTGGCGCTGGACGAGGAGCGCATCGATTTCGTGCCAACGCTGTGGGACAATCTGGGCGAGCCCGGTGTGCCGGAGGATGTGCAGGAGGCCTGGTTTCCCGGCGTGCACGGCGATCTGGGCGGCTCGTATGCCGACCGCGGCCTGGGCGATTGCGCGCTGCGCTGGATGATGCAGGAGGCGGCGGACAAGGGGCTGGTGTTCCGCGAGACCGCGTTCCGGGACCTGCGTGCCGATCCGCGCGGCACGTTGCACGATTCCGCCACCGGGTTCTTCTTCAGCCGTCGCCGCAAGCGGCCGCGGGCGGTGCCGCTGCTGGATCCGGAGATGTGTGACGCCGACCGGGTGTCGGAGGCGGCGCGGATGCGGGTGCGCCTGCCCGGTGTGGGGGAACCGGCCTACCGGCCCACGCGGCGGCTGGCCCCGGGCGAGTCGGCGGAGATGGTGGTGCCGGCGGACCGGCCCTGGGTGGCCAGCCCGGTCTTCATGCGGGCGGGCGAGCGCTATCATTTTGCGGCCCGGGGCGAATGGCTGGACGCGTCTCTGAAGGCGGGGCCGGACGGGCTGAAATGGCAGTTTCGCCCGGTGGCGCAGCTGGGGGTGGCGCTGGCGATGACGACGGAAGTGTTCCGCGGCCTGTGGCGGATGGTGCGGCGCAACCCCTATGCCGAGCTGTGGTTTCCGCGCATCGCGCGGCGGGTGCAGCAGGCGCCCTGGTTCGGGCTGGTGGGGGTGGTGGCCAGCGGCCAGGGCACCGATCCCGACACCGATCTGCGGGTGCCGCACCAGGAGATGGCGCTGGGGTCCGACAGCAGCCACGAGATCCGGGGCGACGGCTATTTCCACGCCTTCGCCAACGACGCCTGGGGCTGGTACGGCAACAATCGCGGCCGACTGACCCTGGTCATCACCCGGCAGGTCTGAGACAGCGACGGCGGGACGGCGCTTGTCCCGTCCCCTGCGGGGCCGGAACGTCGCCCCGCCCGCCGTCCCGCAAACCGCGTGCCGCGGTGCGGCGGGGGCTTTCCAATCACGCCTGCCCATGCTAACGCCGCGCGCGATTGACCCGACCGGGCGACGGGCCCGGTCCCTGAACGGAGCACGACCATGGCCACTGAGCGCACCCTTTCCATCATCAAGCCCGACGCCACCACCCGCAACCTGACCGGCAAGATCAACGCCAAGTTCGAGGAGGCGGGTCTGCGCATCGTTGCGCAGAAGCGCATCCAACTGACCAAGGAGCAGGCCGGCGTGTTCTATGCCGTGCATGCCGAGCGTCCGTTCTATGGCGAGCTGTGCGAGTTCATGGCCTCGGCCCCGGTGGTCGTACAGGTGCTGGAAGGTGAAGGTGCCATCCTGAAGAACCGCGAAGTCATGGGCGCCACCAACCCCGCCGATGCCGCACCGGGCACCATCCGCGCCGAGTTTGCGCAGTCGGTGGGCGAGAATTCGGTGCATGGCTCGGATTCGCCGGAAGCGGCGGCCGAAGAGATCGCGTATTTCTTCTCGGGTCTCGAACTGGTCGGCTGAGCCGGAGGGTCCTTGTCCCGACCTTGGCACCGGATGGTGCGGGCGGGATGGGGTATTTTTGCCAAGAAGAAGTTGCAGGGGCGTGGTGTTGGCGCCCCTGTTCTTTTGCGGCTGCGTGGCTCTGCGGCGCTGCGGCCCTGCGCGGGGCGGTCAGTCGGGGCGCGGGATCACGCCGATTTCGTTGAGGATGGCTGCGATGCGCGCATGGGGCGCGGTTTCGGTTTCGGCCTTGAGCGCGTCGAACTGCGCGCGCAGGGCGGCTTTCTCGGCCCCCTTGCAATCGTTCCAGGGGCGGCCCTGCAGGGCCATGTGCAGCACGTAATAGCCGATGAATGCGGGTTTTGGCCTGCCTGCAGGAGCCTTGCACAGGCGGCGTGTGCGCCCAGCGCGCGCAGGGTTTCGGCGTCGGCGATGCCGGCGTCGTTCAGCGCCTGTTCGATCGCGGGGCCGAGATTTCGGATCGAGGAGATCGGCGTGCCGCTCATGGGATCCGGGCCAGGAGGGCGTCGATCCGTTTGCCGGAGATGCCGTGATCTGCAAGGCCGGTGAAGCTGCCGTCGTCGAACATCTGCTGCGCGAGGTCGTGGATCATGCGATGCGTCGTGCGGGCCAGCGACGAACCCAGCGAGAGGCGCGCGGCCCCTGCGGCGGCAAAGGCGGCGCGGTTGTGGCGGGCCATGTCGCCGGCGACGAGGATGTTGACCGGGACGGAGACCGCGGCGCAGATCCGCGCGACATGCTCGAAACCGCTGGTGAAGGGGATGTAGACGCAATCGGCCCCGGTGGCTTGGTAAGCGGCGATGCGGCGCAGCGCCTCGTCGAGGTCGTATTGCCCGTTCAGCACGCCGTCGGCGCGGGCCACCAGCACGAAGTCGCGCGGCAGCGCGCGGGCGGCGGCCGCGGCGGCGCGGATGCGGTCGACCGCGAGGTCGAAGGCGTAGGGCGCGGCATCGGGCAGGGCGGTGTCTTCGATGGAGATCCCGGCAAGGCCCGCTTCGGCCGAGAGGCGCACGGTTTCTGCGCAGGTTTCGGGCGCTTCGCCGAAGCCGTTTTCGAAATCGCCGGAGACGGGCAGGTTGACGGCGGCGACGAGGGACTGGGCGTGGGCCAGCGCTTCGTCGCGGGTGACGTGGCCCATGTCGGGCCGGCCGAGGGTGAAGGCGTGGGCGGCGGACGAGGTGCCGATGGCCTCGGCCCCCAGCGCTTCGAGCATGCGGGCGGAGCCGGCATCCCAGGCATTGGCCAGCAGGAAAGGCTGGCCGGGGCGGTGCAGGTCGCGGAAGGTCGTGTCAGGCATGGCGTTTTTCCAGGGTCAGGGCGGCGGTGAAGCTGCAGATCGTGTCGATGGCGGCGGCGAGGCGGTCGTCGGCCACCGTCAGCGCCACGCGGATATGGCCCGCGGCAGAGGCCCCGAAGCTTTCGCCGGGCATGACCGCGATGTGATGGCTATCCAGCAGGGCTTCGGCGAAGGCGCGACCCGAAAGCTGCGCCTTGCGGATGTCGAGCATGAGATACATGGCACCCGCCGAGGGGATCGCGGTGACGAGGTCTTGCCGGGCGAGGATCGACAGCACGAGGTCGCGGCGGCGGCGGAAGGGGGCGGCGATGTCGGCCTCGAGGTCCGGTCCCTGCGTGAGGGCGAAGAGCGCGGCGGACTGGATGAAGCCCGGCACGCCGTAGGTGGTGGCGGTGGCGAGGTCGATCAGGGCGGCGATGGCGGTCTTGGGCCCCACGACCCAGCCGATGCGGGAGCCGGTCATGGCGTGGCTTTTCGACATCGAGCCGATGACCAGCGTGCGCCCGGCCATGCCGGGCAGGGCGCGCGGCGACAGGTGCGCGCCGTCCCAGAGCTGGGTGTCGTAGACCTCGTCGGAGATGAGCCAGAGGTCGTTTGCGGTGCAGGCGGCGGCGATGCCGTCGAGGGTGTCGGCGGGGTAGACGGTGCCGGTGGGATTGTTGGGGGTGTTGATCAGGAGGCTCTTCGCGCCCGTTTCACGCGCGCGCCTCGCGATGGTTTCGGGATGCGGCAGGAAGGCCTGATCGGCGCGGGTCGTGACGGCGACGGGCACGCCCGAGGCGGCGCGGATCGTGCCGGGATAGGTGGCGTAGTACGGATCGACATAGAGCGCATGGTCGCCGGGATCGAGGGCCGCCATGTGGGCGGCAAAGAGCGCGGATTGCCCGCCGGGGGTGATCAGGATGTTGTCGCGCGTGGTGGGCACGCCGGTGCGTTCGGTCACGCGGGTCGCCACGGCGTCGCGCAGGGGGGCGATGCCGGGGACCGCGGCGTAGCCGGTCTGGCCCGCATGGGCGGCGGCGTGCATCGCGTCGAGGATCGCCGTGTCGGTGCCGATGTCATGCTCGCCGATGGTCAGTTCGGTTACCGGTGTGCCGGCGGCCTTCATCGCGCGGGCGCGGTAGAACACCTCCCACCCGTCGGAGCCGCCGTCGTTGAGGGTGGTGATGCGGGGGGACAGCTGGGGCATGGCGGGCTCCTTTCGCGTTCGGTGATGCCAGAGGGGCGCAGGCGGGGCAAGCCGCGGACGGTGGGGTTAACGGAGTGCGGCCTGCCCGTACGAGCGGTTTGCATTGACTACACGCCTGCCGGTGCAATCTGTTCCCATGCTGGGTGCGGGAGATGCGGCCGTCAGAGCCAAACCCCGTGCGCGGGTGCCTGGAGGGGGATCCATACAGGCAACAAAGGTATCGAGCAAATGACCACGACCCGGAAAGACACGGTTCTCATCACGGCAGAGATCGAGAAGGACCGGCTGGAAGCGCAGCGCAGCGAGATCGCAGACACCCTGGCGGACCTGTCCGCCGATCTGCGCGACCTGCGCAAGCGCCTGCGCGGGGGGGAAGCCCGCAAGTCCGGAGAGGACGGAAAGCTGCTGGGAGAGCTGCGCTACTGGCTCAAGGCGGCACGAGATGCGGAGGCTGAACTTGAAGACTTCAGACGAAAGGAATGCGGGGTCGTCGGGGCTTATGCCCTTGACCTCGAACAGGCCCGATTTGAGATCGGGTGCCGCCTGGCTCGCATCCGCCCCTGCTGCGGTGCGGGAGAGGTTCCTGAATGAGCTGACGGAGGGGGAGCGTCTGGCGCTCCCCTATCTGTTCGAGTTCTGGGCGCATGACCACCAGTTGCCGCCGGACGGCGACTGGCGGTCCTGGGTGATCCTGGGCGGGCGCGGCGCGGGCAAGACCCGCGCCGGGGCCGAATGGGTGCGTGCGCAGGTCGAGGGCGCGCGGCCGCTGGACCGGGGGCGGTGCCGGCGGTTGGCGCTGGTGGGCGAGACGCTGGACCAGGCGCGCGAGGTGATGATCTTTGGCGACAGCGGGATCATGGCCTGTTCGCCGATGGACCGGCGGCCAAGGTGGCATGCCTCGCGGCGGTGCCTGGAATGGCCGAACGGGGCGGAGGCGATGGTGTTTTCGGCCTATGATCCCGAAAGCCTGCGCGGGCCGCAGTTTGACGGGGCCTGGGCGGACGAGCTGGCGAAATGGCCCAAGGCGCGCGAGACCTGGGACATGCTGCAATTCGGGCTGCGGCTGGGTGACGACCCGCGGGTCTGCGTGACGACGACGCCGCGCAATGTGCCTGTGGTCAAGGAGCTTTTGGAGCTGCCGTCGACGGTGGTGACGCGGGCGGCGACCGAGGCCAACGCGGCGCATCTGGCGGCGTCGTTCCTGGCGGAGGTGCGGGCGCGCTATGCGGGCACGCGGCTGGGGTTGCAGGAACTGGACGGCATCCTGGTGGACGAGGTCGACGGCGCGCTCTGGACCCGGGAGATGCTGGAGGGTGCGCGGGCGGGCCGGGTGCCGGACCTGACGCGCGTTGTGGTGGCAGTGGACCCGCCGGCGGGTGTGGGCGCGGATGCCTGCGGCATCGTGGTGGCGGGCGTGGTGATGACGGGTCCACCGGCCGAGTGGCGCGCCTTTGTGCTGGAGGATGCGTCGGTGCATGGTGCCTCTCCCTCGGGCTGGGCGCGGGCGGCGGCGGAGGCGGCGGCGCGCTGGCAGGCGGACCGGGTGGTGGCGGAAGTGAACCAGGGCGGGGCCATGGTCGAGGAGGTCCTGCGCCAGGTCGATCCGCTGCTGCCGGTGCGCCAGGTCCATGCCACGCGCGGCAAGGCGGCGCGGGCGGAGCCGGTGGCGGCGCTCTACGAGCAGGGGCGGGTGGCGCATGTGCAGGGCATGGGGGATCTGGAGGCCCAGATGTGCCTGATGACGCAGGCGGGCTTTGCCGGGTCGGGCAGTCCCGACCGGGTGGACGCGCTGGTCTGGGCGCTGAGCGATCTGATGATCGAACCGGCGCGGTCCTGGGCGTTGCCGAAGCTGCGTACGCTGCTGTGAGGCGGCGTTAACCCGGTGTTCATAGGGTCCTTTTCGAGCGGTTCGGGGATGACCCTGTTTCCAGACGGACGGACGCCCCGGCACGGGGCGAGACGAGAGGAGCGAGGCGCGATGGTGTTCGATTTTCTGCGGCAGCGGGCAGAGCCGGAAGGGGCGCATGAGGTCAAGGCCTCGGCCACCGGGCCGGTGGTGGCGCATGTGAGCGCGGGCCGGGTTGCCTGGTCGCCGCGGGATACGGTGTCGCTGACCCGTCAGGCCTTTACCGGCAACCCGGTGGGCTTTCGCGCGGTCAAGCTGATCGCCGAAGCCGCGGCGGCGCTGCCGCTGGTGCTGCAGGATGCCGAGCGGCGCTATGCCGACCACCCGGTGCTGCGGCTGATCGCGGCCCCGAACCCGGGCCAGGGCCGGGCGGAGCTGTTCGAGGCGTTGTTCGGCCAGCTTCTGCTGTCGGGCGACGGCTATGTCGAGGCGGTGGCGGGCGAGACCGGCGTGCCGTTCGAACTGCATGTGCTGCGCTCGGACCGGATGCGGCTGGTGCCCGGCGCGGATGGCTGGCCGGTGGCCTATGAATACGCCGTGGGAGGGCGCAAGCACCGGTTCGACGTGACCGGTGCCGTGCCGGGGATCTGCCATGTGAAGGCGTTCCACCCGCAGGACGACCACTACGGCCTCTCGCCCCTGCAGGCGGCGGCGCAGGCGGTGGACGTGCACAACAGCGCCTCGCGCTGGTCCAAGGGGCTTCTGGACAACGCCGCTCGGCCCTCGGGCGCGATCGTCTGGCGCGGCGTCGAGGGGCAGGGGCACCTGTCGGCCGAGCAATATGACCGGCTGGTGGCCGAGATGGAGAGCCATCACCAGGGCGCACGCAATGCCGGGCGGCCGATGCTGCTGGAGGGCGGTCTGGACTGGAAACCGATGGGCTTTTCGCCCTCGGACATGGAGTTCCAGAAGACCAAGGAGGCGGCGGCGCGCGAGATCGCGGTGGCCTTTGGCGTGCCGCCGATGCTGCTGGGCATCCCGGGCGAGGCGACCTTTGCCAACTACGCCGAGGCGCACCGGGCGTTTTATCGCCTGACGGTGCTGCCGCTGGCCACCAAGGTGGCGGCACAGGTGGGGCGCTGGCTGTCGGCGTTTGCGGGCGAGGCGCTGGAGCTGAAGCCCGACCTGGACCAGGTGCCGGCGCTGGCCGCCGAGCGCGACGCGCAATGGGCGCGGGTGGCGGGCGCGGAGTTCCTGTCGGCTGCGGAAAAGCGGCAGATGCTGGGCCTGCCCGCGCTGGAGGAGCCGGGCGATGAGTGAGATGCGGCGCGTCTCGGAGCCGTTCGCCTGCGCGCCGGCCTTGCGGCTGGAGGCGCATGAGCGGGTCAGCAAGCTGCATTTCGAGACGCTGGAGGCGCGGTTCGACCGGCTGGAGATGCTGATGGAACGGCTGGAGCGGCGGTTGTGGCTGACGGTGTACGGCGTGGTGGGCGTGATCCTGGCGGAGGCGTTCCAGAAGCTGGTGGCCTTGTCGCCCTGAGGGGCGGCGGGGTGAACCCCGCCCTACGGCGGATCGAAGGATCGGAAAGGGAACGAGATGGATCTGGAGACGAAGTTCTGCCGCTTTGATGCGGAGGTCACGGTGGTCGATGGCGCGAAGATCGAGGGCTATGCCTCGCTCTTCGGGGCCTGCGATCAGGGCGGTGACGTGGTGGCGCAGGGCGCCTATGGCGGTTCGCTGAAGCGGCTGGGGGCCGAGGGGCGGGCGGTCAAGATGCTGTGGCAGCACGATCCGGCGCAGCCCATCGGCGTCTGGGACGAGGTGCACGAGGATGCGCGCGGCCTGTATGTCAAGGGCCGCCTGCTGGACAGCATCGCCAAGGGCCGCGAGGCGGCGGCGCTGGTGGCCGCGGGGGCGATCGACGGGCTGTCCATCGGCTATCGGACGGTGCGGGCGACAAAGACCGACAAGGGCCGCAGGCTCTTGCAGGAACTGGAGCTTTGGGAGGTGTCGCTGGTGACCTTCCCGATGCTGCCCAGTGCGCGGGTGGCGGCCAAGGGCGATCTGCCCGAGGCCGAGGCCTGGTGCGAACTGGCGGACGTCCTGGAGGACGCGCGCCGCAGCCTGGCGGGCGTTTGACGCGCGCCACTCACACGTGCCCTGGATGCGGATCGCGGCAGGGCATCCATAGGGGAACAAACGATGAGCGATGCCGAGACCAGGTCTCGGGCCGGGGAAGATGTGTCTCCGGTCGCCCGGGTGAGTGCCGCGATGGCGGGACTGATCGGGGATTTCAGGGCCTTGCAGGCCGACCTTCAACAGAAGCTTCAGAAACAGGAAGAGCGACTGACCATGCTTGATCACAAGACTGCCCTGGCGCACCGCCCGGCGCTTTCGACCCGCGCCGACACCGAGGTGCCGCATCGCAAGGCGTTTGACGCCTATCTGCGGTCCGGCGACGATGACGGACTGCGCGGCCTGGAGCTGGAAGGCAAGGCGATGTCGACCGCGGTGAATTCCGACGGCGGCTATCTGGTCGATCCGCAGACCGCGGCCACCATTGCCGGCGTGCTGGCCACCACGGCGTCGATCCGTTCGGTCGCCAATGTCGTGAATGTCGAGGCGACCTCGTTCGACGTGCTGATCGACCAGAACGACACTGGCGCGGGCTGGGCCGACGAGACCACGGCCACGCCCGAGACCGGCACCCCCACCATCGAGCGGATCTCGATCCAGCTGCACGAGCTGAACGCGCTGCCGAAGATCTCGCAGCGTCTGCTGGACGACAGCGCGTTCGACATCGAGGGCTGGCTGGCGACCCGCATCGCGTCGAAATTCGCCACCGCAGAGGCCGCGGCCTTTGTCAACGGCGACGGCGTCGACAAGCCGCGCGGTTTCCTCAACCATCCCAAGGTCGCCGATGCGACCTGGAGCTGGGGCAATCTGGGCTTTGTCGCCAGCGGCGTGGCAGACGGCCTGGGCGTGGGCGATTCGCTGATCGACCTGGTCTATGCGCTGGGGGCGGAGTACCGCGCCAAGGCGGCGTTTGTCATGAACTCGCGCACCGCGGGCACCATCCGCAAGCTGAAGGACAATGACGGCCGTCACCTGTGGGCCGATGGCCTTGCCGCGGCGGAGCCGGCGCGCCTGCTGGGCTACCCGGTGCTGATCGCCGAGGACATGCCCGATATTGGCGCGGATGCCTTCCCGGTGGCGTTCGGCGATTTCACCGCCGGCTACACCATCGCCGAGCGCCCGGACCTGCGCGTGCTGCGCGATCCGTTCAGCGCCAAGCCGCACGTGCTGTTCTATGCGACCAAGCGCGTGGGCGGCGATGTCAGCGATTTTGCGGCGATCAAGCTGCTGCGCTGCGCGCTGTAAGCGCACGAGACGGGGCGGGCCGGTCACGGCCCGTGCCGCGGGCGCGCGCACAAGGGTTCTTGGCGTCCAGCATGTCCCCTCCGTCCGTGCGGCAAGGACAGCGCGCGCCCCACTGCCCCGGAGACGGGGTCCGGGACAGGAATGCGGAGAAAGATCATGATGTTGGTGGAAGAAGCTCAGGTTCCGCAGGAGGCATTGCCGGTGGAGGCGCTGAAGGCGCATCTGCGGCTGGGCACCGGGTTTGCGGAAGATGACGTGCAGGATGCGGTGCTTGGCTCGTTCCTGCGCGCGGCCATGGCGGCGATCGAGGCGCGCACCGGCAAGGCGCTGATCACGCGGGCCTTTCTGGTGACATTGCCGGACTGGCGCGATCCTTGCGGCCAGGTGCTGCCGGTGGCCCCGGCGGTGGTGGTCAGTTCGCTGAGCCTGGTGGACCGCTTTGGCGTGTCCAGCCTGGCCGATCCGGGGCTGTACCGGCTGGAAAAGGACAGCTTTGCCCCGATGCTGCGCCCTGCGGGCACGGCGCTGCCGACAATCCCGACGGGCGGTGCGGCCGAGATCCGTTTTGACGCCGGGTATGGCCCGGGGTTCGGCGATCTGCCCGCGGACCTGGCGCAGGCGGTGCTGCTGCTGGCGGCGCATTACTACGAATACCGCGACGAGACCGCGCTTGGCGAGGGCTGCATGCCGTTCGGCGTGACGGCGCTGATCGCGCGCTACCGTCCGGTCCGCATGGGGCTGAGGGCATGAGCGGGGCGCGGCTGAGCCGCCGCCTGGTGCTGGAGGCCCCGCAGCGCGCGGCCGACGGCGCGGGCGGCTATGTGGAGACGTGGACGGCGCTTGGCACCCATTGGGCCGAGGTCAAGCCGCGCACCGGGCGCGAGGCCCGGGGGGCCGCGGGGCCGGTCTCGCGGGCCGGGTTCCGGATCACGCTGCGCGGCGTGCCCGTGGGCCATTCCGGCCGGCCGGTGCCGGGACAGCGCTTTCGCATGGGGCCGCGGCTGTTCCGCATCGAGGCGGTGACCGAGGAGGAACCCGGCGGGCTTTACCTGATCTGCCAGTGCGAAGAGGAGGTGGCGGCATGAGTTATGCTTTGGCAGCCCCGCTTCAGGCGGCGGTCTTTGCCCGGCTGCAGGCCGATGGCGGACTGTCGGCGCTGGTGGGCGAACACATCTACGACGCGCTGCCCACAGGCACGCTGCCGCGGCTTTACGTGGCGCTGGGGCCCGAGACGGTGCGCGATGCCTCGGACGGGGACGGGGCTGCGGCCTGGCATGTCTTTACCGTGTCGGTGGTGACCGAAACCGCCGGGTTTCACAGCGCCAAGACCGCCGCGGCGGCGATCAGCGACACGCTGCACGGGGCCGACCTGGTGCTGGGCCGCGGACGGCTGGTGGGGCTGTGGTTTCACAAGGCCAAGGCGGCGCGCCAGTCGGGCGGGCTGCGGAGGATCGACCTGACCTTTCGCGCGCGTGTCGAGGACGGTGCGGCGGGGTGAACCCCGCCCTACGCAACAATCAACCCGAGGAGATGCGATCATGGGTGCTCAGAACGGCAAGGATCTTCTGATCAAGGTGGACCTGACCGGCGACGGTCAGTTCGAGACGATGGCGGGGCTGCGCGCCACGCGCGTCAGCTTCAACGCCGAACAGGTTGACGTGACCACGCTGGAAAGCCAGGGCGGCTGGCGCGAGCTGCTGGCGGGGGCCGGGGTGAAATCGGCCAATATCAGCGGTTCGGGCGTGTTTCGCGACGCGGCGACGGACGAACGCGCGCGGCAGATCTTTTTCGACGGCGAGACGCCGGATTTCCAGGTGATCATCCCGGATTTCGGCACTGTCGCCGGCCGGTTCCAGGTGACCAGCATCGAATATGCCGGATCGCACAATGGCGAGGCGACCTATGAGGTGGCGCTGGCCTCGGCGGGGGCGCTGGACTTCACGCCGGTGCCGGTGGCGTGATGGCCAATCCGTGGCGGGGGGACGTGGCGCTGGTGATCGACGGCGAGCGGCGCGTGATGCGGCTGACGCTGGGCGCGCTGGCCGAGCTGGAGGCGGCGCTGGAGAGCGGATCGCTGGTCGATCTGGTGCGCCGCTTCGAGGCCGGTGCGTTCACCACCCGCGACGTGCTGGCGCTGATCGTGGCGGGGCTGCGGGGCGGCGGCTGGCAGGGCCGGGCCGCCGACCTGGTGCAGGCCGAGATCGAGGGCGGGCCGCTGGCGGCGGCCCGTGCGGCGGCAGAGTTGCTGGCGCGCGCCTTCATGACGCCGGAGGAGGCGCATGGCGGGCTTTGACTGGCCGGTGCTGATGCGTGCGGGGATGCGCGGGCTGGGGCTGACCCCCGAGGTGTTCTGGTCGCTTACCCCGGCCGAACTGCGGCTGATGCTGGGAGAGGGCGGAGGCGTCGTGCCGATGGGCCGGGCACGGCTGTCGGAACTGATGGCGGCCTTTCCGGACGAGGATGAAAGGGCAAGCGGATGACGGATTTCGAAACGCTGGACACGCTTGGCGACGAGGTGCAAGCGCTGGAGACAAGCCTGGCGGGGGCGGTCGGGATGGCGGCGGCCTTTGACGGCGAGCTCAAGCGCATCCACCAGACCTTTGCCGATACCGGCAGTAACGTGGCGAAGCTGGACAAGGCGCTGAGCCGCGGTCTGGCGCGCGCCATCGACGGGGTTGTGCTGGACGGGATGAAGCTGTCCGACGCCCTGGGCGTGGTGGCGCAATCGCTGGTGGACACGGCCTGGAAAGCCGCGGTGAAGCCGGTGAGCGAGCATTTCGGCGGGCTTCTGACCCGCGGGATCGGCCAGCTGTTTGGCGCGTTTTCGCCCTTTGCCGACGGCGGCAGCTTTGCCCAGGGGCGGGTGATGCCGTTTGCCAGCGGCGGTGTCGTCAGCGGCCCGGTCAGCTTTCCCATGCGCGGGGGCATGGGGCTGATGGGCGAGGCGGGGCCGGAGGCGATCATGCCGCTGACCCGCGGGCCGGACGGCAAGCTGGGCGTGCGCGCCCAGGGCGGCCGCCAGGCTCCGGTGACGGTGGTGATGAACATCCAGACCCCGGACGTGCGCGGCTTTGAGCGGTCGCAATCGCAGATCGCCGCGCAGATGAGCCGCGCGCTGAGCGCCGGCGCACGCAACCGCTGAGGAGGCGAGCATGAGCTTTCACGAGGTGAGATTTCCGGCCGATCTGAGTTTCGGCGCGGTGGGCGGCCCGGAGCGGCGCACCGACATCGTCGAGCTGACCAGCGGGTTCGAGGAACGCAACACGCCCTGGGCCCATTCGCGCCGGCGCTATGATGCCGGGCTTGGCCTGCGCTCTCTGGACGATCTGGAGGCGCTGATTGCGTTCTTCGAGGCGCGTGGCGGCCAGCTGTACGGGTTTCGCTGGAAGGACTGGGCCGATTACAAGTCCTGCCCGCCGTCGCGGCAGGTGGCGCCGGGCGACCAGGTGATCGGGCGTGGCGACGGCGTGACGACGGTGTTTGCGCTGGTCAAGCACTACCGTTCGGGCGCGCAGAGCTATGCCCGCCCCATTGCCAAGCCGGTGGCGGGAACGATCGTTGCGGCGGTGCAGAACGTGGAACGGCGCGAAGGTGTGCATTTCGAGGTCGATCCCGCGCGCGGCGTGCTCACCTTTGCCGAACCGCCGACGGCGGGGGTGGAAATCTCGGCCGGGTTCGAATTCGACGTGCCGGTGCGCTTTGCCACCGACCGGGTGCAGGTCAGCGTGGCCAGCTTCCGGGCCGGGCAGGTGCCGGACGTGCCGGTGGTGGAGGTGCGGGTATGAGCGCCGGAGCCCTGCACGCCCACCTTGCGGGTGGTCTGACGACGGTGGCGCGGGCCTGGGCGGTGACCCGGACGGACGGCGCGCGGTTCGGCTTTACCGATCACGACCGCGACCTGATGTTCGACGGGCTGGTGTTTCGCGCCGAAACCGGGCTGTCGGCCAAGGCGCTGCAGCAGCAGACCGGCCTGTCGGTGGACAATACCGAGGCCATGGGCGCGCTGAACGACGCGGCGATCCGCGAGGCGGACATTGCCGCGGGGCGGTTCGACGGGGCCGAAGTGGTGGCCTGGCTGGTGAACTGGGCCGATGTCTCGGCCCGCAAGGTGCTGTTCCGCGGTCATATCGGTGAAATCCGCCGGGGCGCCGGGGCGTTTCACGCCGAGTTGCGCGGGCTGACCGAAGGGCTGAACCGGCCTTTGGGTCGGGTCTACCAGCGGCCCTGCGCGGCGGTTCTGGGGGATGCTGCGTGCGGGTTCGATCTGGCGAGCCCGGGATATGTGCACGAAGGCCCGGTGAACTGGGTCGAGGAACGGCGCGTGTTCCTGATGGGGGCGCTTGGCGGGTTCGAGCCGGGCTGGTTCCAGCGCGGCCGGCTCGAGGTGCTGTCCGGTGCGGCCAAGGGGCTGGTGGCGGCGGTCAAGCGCGACGGCTTTCGCGGCGACGGCCAGCGCGCGGTGGAAATCTGGGAGCCGCTGCGCGCCGAGGTCGACGAGGGCGATCTGGTGCGGATTGTTGCGGGCTGCGACAAGCGCTTTGACACCTGCCGGCTGAAGTTCAACAACGTGCTGAACTTTCAGGGCTTTCCCGACATCCCCGAAGAAGACTGGATCACCGTGCAACCCGGCGCGGCGAAACGCCTGGACGGCGGGAGCCGGCGATGAGCGTGGTGGTGGCGGCGGCACGGGGCTGGATCGGCACGCCATATGTGCACCAGGCCTCGGTCCGGGGGGCGGGCTGCGATTGCCTGGGCCTGTTGCGCGGGGTCTGGCGCGAGGTGCTGGGCGCGGAACCGGCGGCGGTCCCGGCCTACAGCATGGACTGGTCGGAGCCTGCCGGGGACGAGCGATTGTGGCGCGCGGCGCTGCAGCATCTGCGGCCAAGACCGCCGGGGTCGGCGCAGGCGGGTGATGTGCTGTTGTTCCGGATGCGCGACGGCGCGGTGGCCAAGCATCTTGGCCTGCAATCCGAGACGGGCCGGACGGCGCGTTTCATCCATGCCTATAGCGGGCATGGCGTTGTGGAAAGCGCGCTGACGCCGCCCTGGGCGCGGCGGATCGTGGCGCGGTTTGCCTTTCCGGTGGAGGATTTCTGATGGCGACACTCCTTCTTTCGGCCGCGGGCGCGGCGATCGGCAGTTCGGTCGGCGGCTCGGTGCTGGGGCTGAGCATGACGGCAGTGGGGCGCTTTGTCGGCGCGTCCTTCGGGCGGGTTCTGGACCAGCGACTGACCGGGCGCGGATCGGAAACGGTCGAGACCGGGCGGATCGAACGGTTTCGCCTCAGCGGTGCCGGAGAAGGCGCGCCCCTGGCGCGGGTCTATGGCCGGATGCGGGTTGGCGGGCATGTGATCTGGGCCACGGAGTTCAGGGAACATGTGCGCACCCGCAGCGCGGGCGGCGGCGGCAAGGGCGCGCCCAGCACACCCAAGGTGCGCGAATACAGCTATTCCATCAGCCTGGCGCTGGCCTTGTGCGAAGGCGAGATCACCGGGGTGAACCGGGTCTGGGCCGACGGGGCGGAACTGCCGTTGAGCGATCTGCCGATGCGGGTCTATCGCGGTACGACGGACCAGTTGCCCGACCCCAAGATCGAGGCGGTGGAGGGCACGGGCACGGTGCCGGCCTATCGCGGCACCGCCTATGTGGTGCTGGAAGACCTGCCGCTGGAGGCATTCGGCAACCGGGTGCCGCAGTTCAGCTTCGAGGTGACGCGCCCGGATCTGGCAGAAGACGACGTGCCGGCGCTGGTGCAGGGGGTGGCGGTCATTCCGGGCAGCGGCGAATACGCGCTGGCGACAGAGCCGGTTTACATGAGCTATTCCAACGGCTTGCCGGGCGGGTCCGCGGCGGTTTCCAACGTCAATTCGCCGTCGGAGATGCCGGATTTCAACACCTCGCTGGCGCAGTTGCAGGACGAGTTGCCGAATTGTGGCGCGGCCTCGCTGATCGTCAGCTGGTTCGGCGACGATCTGCGCTGCGGGGCCTGCACGATCCGGCCCAAGGTCGAACAGACGGAGCATGACGCCGACAGCATGCCGTGGCGGGTCAGCGGGCTGGGCCGGGCCGCGGCCGAACCGGTGCCGCAGGCCGACGGGCGGCCCGTCTATGGCGGCACGCCTGCGGATGCCTCGGTGGTACAGGCGATCCGCAGGATGCAGGCGCAGGGGCTTGCGGTGCTGTATTATCCATTCATCCTGATGGACCAGGTGGCGGGAAACGGCCGCCCGGATCCGTGGACCGGGGCGGCCGATCAGCCGGTCCTGCCGTGGCGCGGACGGATCACGCTGGACGTCGCACCCGGGCGCGCGGGATCGCCGGATGGCACTTCCGCCGCAGATGCCGAGGTGGCGTCCTTCATGGGCACGGCCTCGGCGGCGGATTTCAGCGTGGGCGACGGGGTGGTGAGCTATCACGGACCGGCAGAATGGTCCTATCGCCGCTTCATCCTGCACCAGGCGGCGCTGTGTGCGGCGGCGGGCGGGGTCGATTCGTTCTGCATCGGGTCGGAAATGCGGGCGCTGACGCAGATCCGCGGGGTGTCGGGCTTTCCAGCGGTGCAGGCGCTCCGGGCACTGGCGGCGGAGTGCCGCGCGCTGCTGGGCCCGTCGGTGCGGATCGGTTACGCGGCGGACTGGACCGAGTATTTCGGGTATCACCCGCAGGACGGTTCGGGGGATGTGTATTTCCATCTGGACCCGCTCTGGTCCGATCCGGAGATCGACTTTGTCGGCATCGACAATTACATGCCCCTGTCGGACTGGCGCGATGGCGACGATCACGCGGATGCCGCCTGGGGCGCGGTGCATGACCTGGGTTATCTGCGCGCCAATATCGAAGGCGGCGAGGGGTTTGACTGGTATTACCCGTCGCCCGAGGCGCGCGCGGCGCAGCGGCGCGAAACGATCGCAGACAGCGCGCATGGCGAGGACTGGGTCTGGCGGTACAAGGATCTGCGCGGCTGGTGGCAGAACCGCCATCACGACCGCATCGGCGGGGTGCGGCAGGAACAGCCCACCGGCTGGGTGCCGCGGTCCAAGCCGATCTGGTTCACGGAACTGGGCTGTGCGGCGGTGGACAAGGCCACGAACCAGCCCAACAAGTTCCTCGATCCGAAATCCTCGGAATCCGAGTTGCCGCATTTTTCCAACGGCTTGCGGGATGAAACCATCCAGCGTCAGTACCTGCGCGCGCAACTGGGCTATTGGTCGGAGGCGGCGCACAATCCGCACTCGGAGGTCTATGACGGCCCGATGCTGGATCTGTCGCGGGCCTTTGTCTGGGCCTGGGACGCGCGTCCCTATCCGTGGTTTCCGGGGCTGTCCGCGCTGTGGAGCGATGGCGGCAACTACCGGCGCGGTCACTGGCTGAACGGGCGCGCCTCGGGGCGATTGCTGGCATCGGTTGTGGAGGAGATCTGTGCCGAGGCCGGGGTGGGGCCGGTGGACAGTTCGAAGCTGCACGGCTTTGTGCGCGGCTATGCGCTGACCGATTCCGGCGATGCAAGGCGCGCGTTGCAGCCCCTGGCGCTGACTTATGGATTCGATGCCGCAGAGCGCGACGGCGTGTTGTCGTTCCGGATGAGAAACGGCAAGCAAGCCATTGATGTGGATAGAGATGTTTTGGCTCTGTCAGACGAGATCGAAGGCGATCTGTCCGAAACCCGGGCCGGCGAGGCCGAGATGGCGGGGCGGGTGCGGCTGAGTTTCGTGCAGGCCGATGCCGATCATCAGATCGCCACCGAAGAGGCGGTGCTGCCGCAGGACCGCACCCATGCGGTGTCGGACAGCGAGGTGCCGCTGGCGCTGACGCGGGGCGAGGCGCGGCAGACCGCCGAGCGCTGGCTTGCCGAGGCGCGGGTGGCACGCGATACGTTGCGTTTTGCCTTGCCGCCATCGCAATTGCAGGTGGGCGCGGGCGATGTCCTGCGGCTGGAGGCGGCCTCGGGCCCGGTGCTGGCGCGGGTGGACCGGGTCGAAGTCACCGACCGCCAGATCGTCGAGGCGGTGCGGATCGAGCCGGACGTCTTCCTGCCGTCGCGTCTGGACGACGAAGAAGGCTCGTTGCGGCCCTTCACGCCCGCTGTTCCGGTGACGCCGTTCTTTCTGGACCTGCCGCTGATGAGCGGCGAAGAGGTGCCGCATGCGCCGCACCTGGCGTTGGCCGCCGATCCCTGGCCCGGCGCGGTGGCGGTCTATGACGCGTCATCGGATGCCGATTACACATTGAACGGCATCTTCGCCGCGCGGACCGTGGTTGGGGTGACGGAAACCCCGCTGTTTGCCGCCCCGGCCGGGCTGGTGGATCGCGGCCCGCCGCTGGAGGTGCGGCTGGCGTCGGGCGCGCTGCAGTCGATCCCCGAAGCGGCGCTGCTGGCCGGCGGCAACGTGATGGCCATCGGCGACGGCGCGGGCGGCCCGTGGGAGCTGTTCCAGTTCCGCGATGCCAGCTTGCTGTCCGAAGGCCGCTGGCAGCTGTCGCACCGGTTGCGCGGGCAGGCGGGCACCGACGGGGTCATGCCGGCGGTCTGGCCGGTGGGATCGGTCGTGGTGCTGATGGACGGGGCACCGCAACAGATCGCGCTGGCCGCCGCACAGCGCCGCGTGGCGCGGCATTTCCGCATCGGTCCGGCGCGCCGGCCGTATGACGATCCGAGCTATGTCAGCCGGGTAGAGGCGTTTGACGGTGTCGGGTTGCGGCCCTACCGGCCCGCCCATCTGGCGCTGGTGCCCGCGGGCGGGGACCTTCTGGCCCGTTGGATCCGGCGCAGCCGCATCGACGGGGACGACTGGGACCTGGACGAGGTGCCGCTGGGCGAGGAGACCGAGCGGTATCTGGTGCGGGTGCTGGAAGGAGCGCAGGTGCTGCGCGAGGTCACGCTCGACACGCCGGAATGGCGCTATGACGCGGCGATGCGCGCCGAGGACGGCATCGCGCCGGGGCGTGTGCTGGCGGTGGCGCAGGTCTCGGCCCGTTTCGGCCCCGGCCCCTTTGCCACGGTTGCGCTGCCGGAATGAAACGGGTTCTGTGGGGCGATGTCTCGGCCGCGGCGCGGGTGCTGCTGGGCGAGGTCCCGCCCTTGCGGCGGGCGCTGGCGCGGGCGCTCTTGCGCGAGGCGGCGGCGGCGGACCGGTTCCGCCGGGCCTTTGGCCGCAGCCATCCGCGCTTTGGCGATGGCAGCCTGCAGGCCGCGGCGCTGCGGCGCGATGCGGCGGCCGAGCGGTTTCTGGACGATCCCGACTATCTGTCCTGCGTGCTGATCGTGCTGGAGGCGCTGCGCGCCGCGCCGCCTGTCATGGCGGATGTCCCGCCCGTGGCTGTGCCTGCGCCCCGCGTTCCGCTTGCGCTGACCTGAAGGACGGGGCAAGCGTCGGGTCAGAGCGTTGCGGACCGGCCATGCCTTGCTGCGATCCCCCACATCACGGAATTGCGTTTTCGGGCACAGGGCCTATCTGTTAGGCTCCGGTGAGCAAAGGAGGGGACCCATGTCGGAACCGCGCACCAATATCGCCGAACTGGACCCGGTCTGGGCCCGGATCACCCGTGAGGCCGAAAATGCCGTCGCCGATGAGCCGCTTCTGGGCGGGATGGTGCATTATTCGATCCTGCACCACCAGACGCTGGAACGCGCGCTGAGCTATCGCACCGCGCTGAAGCTGGCCAATGGCGAGATGACCGAACAGATCCTGCGCGAGATCTGCGACGAGGCGCATGCCTCGGCCCCGGAACTGGCGCTGGCGGCGCGCGCCGACATCATGGCCACTTACGAGCGGGACCCGGCCTGCCACCGGTTCCTTCAGCCCTTGCTGTTCTTCAAGGGCTTCCAGGCGGTGCAAAGCTATCGGGTGGCGCATTGGCTGTGGACCCAAGGCCGCCGCGACCTGGCCTATTTCTTCCAGATGCGCTGTTCAGAGGTGTTCGGCGTCGACATTCACCCGGCGGCGCGGATCGGACGGGGCATCATGATCGACCACGCCCATTCCATCGTGATCGGCGAGACTGCGGCGGTGGGCGACAACGTGTCGATGCTGCATTCGGTGACGCTGGGCGGCACCGGCAAGGAAGAGGGCGACCGTCACCCCAAGATCGGCGACGGTGTGCTGATCGGGGCGGGGGCCAAGGTGCTGGGCAATATCCACGTCGGCAACTGCTCGCGCATTGCCGCAGGCTCGGTGGTGCTGGCCGAGGTGCCGCCCTGCAAGACCGTCGCCGGGGTGCCCGCCAAGATCGTTGGCGAGGCCGGCTGCGCGCAGCCTTCGGTGAGCATGGACCAGCTCTTGCGGGCCACCTGAACGCTGTCTTTTCGCAACGCCGTCCCGGATCATGTCCGGGGCGGTGCCGTGTCTGCGGGGCACGCTCTGCCCTGGTCCAGTGGGGTCCGGGGCGTGTTGTCGGGCCGGACGTCTCAGGCCAGCATGGCCATCGGTGCTTCGAGATTGTCGACGATTGCCTGCAGAAGCTGCGCCCCCAGCGCGCCGTCGATCACCCGGTGATCGACGCTGAGCGTGACCGACATGACCGTCGCGACGGTGATCTGGTCATCGGCCCCCACCACCGGTTTCCGGACCCCGGCCCCCACCGCCAGGATCGCGCCATGGGGCGGGTTGATGACGGCGTCGAAATTCTCGATCCCGAACATGCCGAGGTTCGAGATGGCAAAGCTGCCGCCCTGATATTCCTGCGGGGCAAGCTTGCGGTCGCGGGCGCGGGTGGCGAGGTCTTTCATCTCGGCAGAGAGCGCGGAGAGCGTCTTTTGATGCGCGTCGCGCAGGACCGGAGTGAAGAGACCGCCCTCGATCGCCACGGCAACGGCCACGTCGGACGGGGCAAGCTGCAGGATTCGGTCTCCGGCCCAGACGGCGTTGGCGGCGGGCACCTGTTGCAGGGCCAGCGCGCAGGCCTTGATGATGAAATCGTTGATCGACAGCTTGACGCCGCGCGGGGCGAGCTGGGCGTTGAGCTGGGTGCGGAAGGCCAGCAGCGCGTCGAGCCGGATGTCGCGGCGCAGGTAGAAATGCGGGATGGTCTGCTTGGCTTCGGTGAGGCGGGCGGCGATGGTGCGGCGCATGCCGTCGAGCGGGATTTCGGTATGGGCGCGGCCCTCGTAGAGCGCGGCGACGGGGGCGGCATCCGGGCGGGGCGGCGCCTTTTGCGGGGCCGTCGTGGCGGCCGGGGTGGGCTCATCCGCCCTGACGGGCGGCCTCGCGGCGGCGGCCTCCACATCCGCCTTCACGATGCGGCCGCGCGGGCCGGAGCCTGCGATCTGCGCCAGGTCCAGCCCCTGTTCGGTGGCAAGGCGGCGGGCCAGCGGGGAGGCGAAGACGCGGGCGCTGTCCGGGGCCGGGGCAGGCGGGACGGGGGCCGGGGCAGCAGGCGTGCTGACAGCCTTGGCCGCGACAGATGGAGCCGGGGCGACGACGGCTTCGGCGGGCATCGCCTCCGGGTCTTCACCCTCGGCAAACAGCAGCGCGATGGGCGTGTTGACTGCCACGCCCGCGCTGCCCTCGGGCACCAGAATGGTGCCCAGCGTGCCTTCGTCCACCGCTTCGAACTCCATCGTCGCCTTGTCAGTCTCGATCTCGGCGATCACGTCGCCTGCACGGATCGTGTCCCCTTCGGCGACCAGCCACTTGGCCAGCGTGCCGTCCTCCATCGTGGGCGAAAGCGCGGGCATCAGGATTTCGGTGGGCATCGTGCGGTCCTCGTGGCGGGTGCGGGACCAGGGGGCACGGCCCCGGACCCGCGGCGTTTATCGGCAAGATGAAGCGTGGGCGGTCAGGCTCAGCAGGTCGTAAGGCGCGCGCGGCGTGGCACCTTTGGCCAGGGTTTCGACGGCACGCGCAATCTGGACACGATGCGCGGCGATCCATTCATAGGCCTCCTGATGACTGGGGCGGTCGCCGGGGCGCAGCCCGCCCATCAGGCATTCGGGCACCAGCGCCTGACCGAAATCGGTCTCGACGCGGTAGGCCTCGGCCCCGGCGTCGCGGCCCCGGACGGCGACCCGCGCGCTCATCGGTAGCAGACCTTGCGCGCGGCTTCGACCACCTCGGCGGTTGTCACCAGCGCGTGTTTCTCGAGGTTCGCGGCGTAGGGCATGGGCACGTCCTTGCCGGTGAGGTTCAACACCGGCGCATCGAGCCAGTCGAAGGCATGTTCCATCAGGTAGGCCGACAGGTGGTTGCCGATGGCCCCCACCGGAAAGCCTTCTTCGATGGTCACGCAGCGGTTGGTCTTCTGCACGGAGGCGAGCAGCGTGCCATAGTCGATGGGGCGCAGCGTGCGCAGGTCGATCACCTCGGCCGCGATGCCGTCCTGGGCAAGCTGTTCGGCGGCGTCCAGCGCGTAGGTCATGCCGATGCCGAAGCTGACCAGCGTGACGTCGCTGCCCTCGCGCCAGATCCGGGCCTGGCCGAAGGGCACGGTGTGATCCGGCAGGTCGGGGACCTCGAAGCTGCGGCCGTAGAGGATCTCGTTTTCGAGGAAGATCACCGGGTTCGGATCGCGGATGGCGGATTTCAGCAGGCCCTTGGCGTCGGAGGCGGAATAAGGCATCGCCACCTTCAGGCCGGGGATATGCGCATACCACGCAGCGTAATCCTGGCTGTGCTGGGCGGCGACGCGGGCGGCGGCACCGTTGGGGCCTCGGAAGACGATGGGACAGCCCATCTGCCCACCGGACATGTACAGCGTCTTGGCCGCGGAATTGATAATTTGATCAATGGCCTGCATGGCGAAGTTGAAGGTCATGAACTCCACGACGGGGCGCAGCCCGCCAAAAGCCGCCCCCACCCCGATGCCGGCAAAGCCGTGTTCGGTGATCGGCGTGTCGATGACGCGTTTGGAGCCGAATTCGTCCAGCAGCCCCTGGGAGATCTTGTAGGCCCCCTGGTACTCGGCCACCTCTTCGCCCATCAGGAAGACATCCCCGTTGGCGCGCATTTCCTCGGCCATGGCATCGCGCAGGGCTTCGCGGACGGTCTGCTGCTTCGTGACCGTGCCTTCGGGCCAGGGGGCCAGGGCTTTCGCTGCGGGCAGAGGGGCCGGGGCTGCGGCGGGGGGCGGGCTTGCTTTCGCGGATGACGCGCCAGCCTGCGCGCCCTGGTCCCGGACCTGATCCGGGACCTCTTCGCCCGGCTCCACCAGCACCGCGATGGGGGTGTTGACCTTGACGTCGGCGCTGCCCTCGGGGATCAGGATGCGGCCCAGCGTGCCCTCATCCACCGCTTCGAACTCCATGGTGGCCTTGTCGGTCTCGATCTCGGCGATGACGTCGCCGGCGCGGACCGTGTCGCCTTCCTTCACCAGCCACTTGGCCAGCGTGCCCTCTTCCATGGTGGGCGACAGGGCGGGCATGAGGATTTGTGTGGGCATCATTCGGCCTCCCTGAGATCGAGGCGGCGTTCGACACGTTCGAGGCGGTCGATTATTTCGGCGATCCGCGTATCCTGGACAACCTCGTTGGACATGAAGCTTGCCATGTGACCTTTGACACTTCGCAGGTCATTGGACATGATGTGCAGGTCTTTCCGCATCGCCTTCTGGTCGTCGCGGATTTCCTTGAGCAGGTTCCAAAGCAGGGTCTGGTCGATCTCCGCCATCACACCGCCTCCTCCGCATAGATATCCGTCCACAGCTCGTCCAGCGGCGGTTCCGGGCTTTCGCGGGCGAAGTCGGCCGAGGCGTTCACGATGGCCTTGATCTCCTTGTCGACGGCTTTCAGATCCTCCTCGGACGCGTGCCCGCCCTGCAGCAGCAGGTCGCGCACATGGTCGATGGGGTCACGTTCCTCGCGCATCTTCTGCACCTCTTCGCGGGTGCGGTACTTTGCGGGGTCCGACATGGAATGGCCGCGATAGCGGTAGGTCTTGATCTCCAGAATATAGGGGCCCTTGCCCGCGCGGCAGTGTTTCACCGCCGTCTCGCCCGCGGCCTTCACGGCCAGGACGTCCATGCCGTCCACCACCTCTCCGTCGATGCCGAAGGCTGCACCGCGGGTATAGAGATCGGGGGTGGAGGTGGAGCGTTGCTGCGCCGTGCCCATGGCGTACTGGTTGTTCTCGATCACGAAGACCACCGGCAGCGACCACAGCGCCGCCATGTTGAACGTCTCGTAGACCTGGCCCTGGTTGGCCGCGCCGTCGCCGAAATAGGTGAAGGTCACGTTGTCGGTGCCGCGATACTTGTCGGCAAAGGCCAGACCTGCGCCCAGCGGCACCTGCGCCCCGACAATGCCGTGCCCGCCATAGAAATCCTTCTCGCGGCTGAACATGTGCATGCTGCCGCCCTTGCCCTTGGAATAGCCGCCGATGCGGCCTGTCAGTTCGGCCATCACGCCGTTCGGGTCCATGCCGCAGGCCAGCATGTGGCCGTGATCGCGATACGAGGTGATGCGCTTGTCGCCCTCCTTCGCGGCGGCCTCAAGCCCCACGACCACCGCTTCCTGCCCGATATAGAGGTGACAGAACCCGCCGATCAGACCCATGCCGTAAAGCTGCCCCGCCTTTTCCTCGAACCGGCGGATCAGCAGCATGTCGCGGTAATAGCCCCTCAGCGCGTCGCCCGAGACATTCGGGGTCGCGGCGGCTCTGGCGGCCTGTTTGCGTGTGGCCATGGGCTCCTCCGGCAAGGTCGTTCAAGGGTGAACCTTTTGCCCAAGGCTATCCCGGCAGCAAGGCGTCGTAAAGCGGGGTTCCACGCGGCGCTGCAGCGTCGGGGCAGAGCGATCCGGGGGTGTTGGTGGGCCGGGGCTGGCCGCCAGGGCGCGTCAGTTCACCACGATCTCGTCTGCGCGCACAAGGCCCAGCACGTCGCGGGCCTGCTGGTCCAGCAGGTCGAGATCGAGATAGTCGTCCGACAGGCGGCGGGTGAGGTTTTCCATCCGCGCCACCTCGGCCTGCAGACCGGCCAGTTCACGGGCCAGCCGCGCGCGCTCTACCGTGATCTCGGCGCGGCGGAACAGGCCGAAATCCCCCTGCACCGCGGTGAAGGTGAAATAGGCCGTCAGCGTCAGCGCCACGGTAAAGAAGATCATCGCGCCAAGGGAAAGGCGCAGCGTGCGGGTGGTCATGCTTTCGTGCCTCGTGTCCCGCATCTCTTGCCGGATGCGTGGTGGCAGACTGCCATGGCGACAGGGGGGCGAAAAGGCACAGCGAATCGCCGCACCTCTTTTCGCGACAAAGCGTTGCATTCCTGCCAAGCCGCGCCGCCACACGGGCAAACGGGCTGTTGTCCGCTGCTGGCGGCGCTACAGTCGCGCCATGACTCGTGTCCTGTTTCCCGGCCTGTCCCGGGCCGTTCTCCTCTTGTGTGTCCTGACCCTGCTGGGGGCCTGCGCGGCGCGCGGGGTCATCACCCTTGTGCCCCCCGACGGCACGGCCGGTGCGGCGCTGCGGCCCGTCTTTGTCGCCACCAACCGCAACGCCGCCCCAGGGGCGCTGGCACAGCAAAGCTTCGGCGCGGCGCGGGACGCGCGGCTGCGGTTTGCCCGCATCGACGTGTCGGTGCCGCCGGCGCACGCACCGGGGCGGATCGAATGGCCAGGGCGGCGCCCCCCCGATGCCGAACGGCATTTCCTTGCGAGGTCCGAAACCCTCTATCCCGATGTGACGGCGTTCCTGGGCGATCTTGCCCGCAGCGGCGGACGGCGCAGCGAGGTGGTGCTGTTCGTGCACGGGTTCAACGTGAACAACGCCGAGGCGGTCTATCGCCTGGCGCAGATCGCCCATGATTTCGACGCGCAGGTGCCGGTGATCGCCTATTCCTGGCCCTCCGCGGGCAGCCCGCAGGGCTATGTCTATGACCGCGACAGCGTGATCTTCTCGCGCGACGGGCTGGAGACATTGCTGAGGGCGCTGACGGGGCAGGGGCACCGGGTGCTGATCGTGGCGCATTCCATGGGCGGCCAGCTGGTGATGGAGTCGTTGCGGCAGATCTCCATTTCCGGGGATGGCGCGGTCCTGCGGCAGCTGTCGGGGGTGGCGCTGATCAGCCCGGACATCGACGAGGACGTGTTCCGCAGGCAGGCCGAGCGCATCCGCCCGTTTCCGCAGCCTTTCATGCTGATGGTCTCGGCACGCGACCGGGCGCTGGGTCTGGCGGCGTTCCTGACGGGCAAGCCGGCGCGGCTGGGATCCATCGCCGAACCGGAACGGTTGGCGGGCCTGCCGGTGGAGGTGATCGACCTCAGCGCCGTGCAGGGCGGCGACCGGGCGGGGCACAGCACCGCCTTCACCGCCCCCGCCGCAATCGCGCTCTTGCGCGATCTGGCACCGCGCTAGGCCGCGGCACCCGGCGCGGTGACCGGGCCGCGCGGTTCGCGACAGAGGCGCGCGGCGCGTCGCCGCTGCGCCATGTGACCCAGCACGTCATCGGGGCCGCTGTCGCTCAGCGCCGCCTGCATGTCGTCCAGATCGGCGCTGTGCAGGATCAGCGCGGCTTGCCAGTAGGAATAGGGGCCGATCATGCCCGCTGCTCCGCGCGGACCTGAAGTCCGGCCTCGAGCGTGCGCAGGACGCCTTCGTAATAGGTCATCTCGTCCTTGAGCATCAGCTTGCGCCGCTTGAGCAGGCGCAGGCGCGCCATGCCGGGCAGCGGGCGGGCCTGTTCCGCATGGATCTGTGCGTCAACCTCTGCGTGACGGCTGCGCAGGGCCGCGATGCGCGCCTGGAGCGAGTCGGTGGGGGCGTTGGTCCGTGGCATGGCTTTCCTCCTGTGATCTGTTGGTGAGGGGGAGATGGGCAGTGGCGGACCTTGGATAAACCCAATGCTGGCCTAATTTTGTATTGGGATAACCTATGAAAGGCGGTTCGGGATGAAGGGCGAGATCAGCGTGCGGCATGTCCGCTATTTCCTGGCACTGGCCGAGGCGGGCAGTTTTTCCCGCGCTGCGGCCCAGCTTGGCATCAGCCAGCCATCGCTGTCGCTGCAGATCTCGGCGCTGGAAAAGCAGACCGGGTTGCGCCTGGTCGAGCGGAGCCGCCGCGGCGTGTCGCTGACCCCCGAAGGCCGCGCGCTGCAGGCACGGGCGCTGGATGTGGCCGCGGCGCTGCGCGCGCTTGCCGACACGGCCGACACGCTCCGGACCGGCATGGCCGGGCAGGTGCGGCTGGGGTCGACCCCGACCATCGGGCCCTATCTGTTGCCCGGGTTGGTACGCCGTCTGCACGCGGAACACCCCGACGCCCAGCTGGTGCTGCGCGATGCCGATCCGCGCGATCTGGGCGCGCTGCTGGTGCAGGGGCGGCTTGACGTGGCGCTGGCACAGCTGCCCATGGATGTCAGGGGCGTCAGCGTCACCCGGCTGTTCCGCGAGCCGCTGATGCTGGCCATGGCGCATGAACACCGGCTGGCCCGCAACGACAGCGTGACCCGCGCCGACCTCGCGGGTGTGGATGTGCTGGCCCTGTCGCCGCGCTATGCGCTGCACGCCCAGATCGCGGCGCTGGCGCATGAGGCGGGCGCGCATCTGCGGGCGGAGTACGAAGGCACCAGTCTCGACGCGCTGCGCCAGATGGTGGCGATGAACATGGGCGTGACCTTTCTGCCCATGCTGTATGTCCGTTCGGAAATTGCCGCGCCGCGGGGGGACGTGGCGGTGCGCCCGTTCGAGGGCGGGCGCTTTGTCCGCTCGGTGGGGCTGGTCTGGCGGGCGGGCACCGGACGGTCCGGTGCCCTGCAGCGGCTGGTGGACGTGGCCCGCGCAACGGTCCGGCAGGATTGCGACGGGCTGGTAATCGCCGAATGACGGCTCAACCCGCCGGGTCGAGCGCGGCAACCCCCGGCAGCGTCTTGCCCTCCATCCACTCCAGGAAGGCCCCGCCCGCGGTGGAGATGTAAGAGAAATCCTGCGCCGCGCCGGCCTTGTTCAGCGCCGCTACCGTGTCGCCGCCGCCGGCGACCGACACCAGCTTGCCCGCCGCGCTGCGCGCCGCAGCATGGGCGGCGGCCGCGTTGGTGGCAGTATCGAACGGAGCGATCTCGAACGCACCCAGCGGACCGTTCCAGATCAGCGTGTTGGCGGCGTCGATGGCGGCCTTGACGGCTGCCACCGCATCGGGCCCGGCGTCCAGGATCATCGCGTCCGCGGGGCAGGCCGAGGCGGCCACGGTCTCGCTTTCGGCCCCTTCCCGGAACTCCCGCGCCACCACCACATCGGCAGGCAGAAGCAGCTTGCAGCCCGTCGCCTCGGCCTTGGCCAGGATGTCGCGCGCGGTGTCGGCCATGTCGTGCTCGCACAGCGACTTGCCCACGTCGAGGCCCTGCGCCGCAAGGAAGGTGTTGGCCATGCCGCCGCCGATCACCAGCATGTCGACCTTGTCCACCAGGTTGCCCAAGAGGTCGAGCTTGGTCGACACCTTGGCCCCGCCCACAACCGCCAGAACCGGGCGGTCGGGCGTGGCCAGCGCCCCTTCGAGCGCCGAAAGCTCGGCCTGCATCAGCCGCCCGGCACAGGCGGGCAGGCGCCGCGCCAGCCCTTCGGTCGAGGCATGTGCGCGGTGGGCGGCAGAGAACGCGTCGTTACAATAGACATCGCCCAGCTCTGCCATCTGCGCCGCAAAAGCATCGTCGTTCTTCTCTTCCCCGGCGTGAAAGCGGGTGTTTTCCAGCAGCGCCACCTGGCCCGGCTGCAGCGCCTCGACCACGGCCTGTGCGGCGGGGCCCACGCAATCGGCGGCAAAGACCACCGGCACGCCCAAGGCGGCCTCCAGCGCGGGGATCAGCATCTGCAGGCTCATGTCGTCGCGGCGCTGGCCCTTGGGGCGGCCGAAATGCGCCAGCAGCACCGGCTTGCCGCCGCGGTCCAGGATGTCCTGCACCGTGGCCGCGATGCGTTCGATCCGGGTGGCATCGGTCACCACGCCGTTTTCGACGGGGACGTTGATGTCCACCCGCGTCAGCACCCGCTTGCCGTCAAGCTCCATGTCGTCGAGGGTTTTCCAGGCCATGTTTCGTTCCCCGTGTTTTCCCGCCGTCTCTGTTGCCCCGATCCGCCGCCCCCGTCAACGCCGTCTTGGCATTGCCGCGGCCAGCGGCTAGGTCTGTCGGGACATCGCAAGAACGAGGACGACATGGCCGAGATCAAGGACCCCGAAAACACCATCCTGATGGAGCTGAAGGACGGCACCGTCACCATCGAGCTGCTGGCCGACGTGGCCCCCAAACATGTGGAGCGGATGAAGGACCTGGCCCGCGCGGGGGCGTATGACAATGTCTGCTTTCACCGCGTGATCGACGGGTTCATGGCGCAGACCGGGGACGTGGCCCATGGCAACATGGAAAAGGAGTTCAACCTGCGCCGCGCGGGCACCGGCGGCTCCGAGCATCCCGACCTGCCGGCCGAATTCTCCAAGCTGCCGCATGATCGGGGCACGCTGGGCGCGGCGCGGAGCCAGAACCCGAACTCTGCCAACTCGCAATTCTTCATCAATTTCAAGGACAACCACTTCCTGAACGGGCAATACACCGTCTATGGCCGGGTGATCGGGGGGATGGAGCATGTCGACGCCATCACCCGCGGCGAGCCGCCTGCGACCCCAGACCGGATGATCAGCGTGAAGGTGGCCGCCGATGTTGCGTAACCTGGTGTGCCTGCTGGGCCTGATGGCCGCGCCTGCGGGCGCGACGGGCCTGATGATCGAGGTGGCCGGCGAGGCCAATGGCGTGATCGAGATCGACCTGCTGGAAGAGACCGCCCCGGGCCATGCCGCGCAGATCGCCGCGCTGGCCGAGGCGGGCGAGTATGACAACGTGGTGTTCCACCGCGTGATCGAAGGCTTCATGGCGCAGACCGGCGACGTGATGTTCGGCGATGCCGAGGCGGCAGAGTTCTCGATGCGCATGGCCGGGCGCGGCGGCTCGTCGCGGCCCGATCTCGCGGCGGAGTTCTCGGACATCCCGTTCGATCGGGGCGTGGTGGGCATGGCGCGGTCGCAGGATCCCGATTCCGGCAACTCGCAGTTCTTCATCATGTTCGCCGACGGGCATTTCCTGAACGGTCAATACACCGTCGTGGGCCGTGTCACCGCCGGGATGGAGGTGGTGGACGCCATCAAGCGCGGCCAGGGCCGCAACGGCGCGGTGACGGGCACGCCCGACCGCATGGTGTCGGTGACCGTCACCGAGTGACCCAAGGGCGCCCGGACCGTGCACGCGCGTCCCGGGCGTTTCCGCCACCTGTTAACCGCGCGTTAAGCCCGGTCTGCCATCCGCCTTGGCGTGGGGCATGATCGCGCGTCGCCAGTTCCCCTTTGGCAATCGCGCGCGCATCGGCTACACCCGGTGAAAACGCTTTCGAACGGAATTGCTCCATGGTCAAACCGATCCGTGACACCGATGGCCCGCGCCATGTGGCCATCATCATGGACGGAAACGGCCGCTGGGCCACGCAACGCGGACGACCGCGGCTGTTCGGCCACCATGCCGGCGCGCGCCGGGTGCGCGAGGTGGTGGAGGTCTGTCCCGATATCGGCGTGAAATACCTGACCATCTTTGCCTTTTCGACCGAGAACTGGAAGCGCACGCAGGTCGAGGTGGCGGGGCTCATGAGCCTGTTCCGCCGCTACATCACCCGCGAGGCCCGCGCGCTGAAGGAAGAAAATGTCCGCGTGCGGTTCATCGGCGACCGGGTGCGGCTGGACGCCAAGCTGGTGCAGCTGATGGACGAGCTGGAGCAGCTGACCAGCGGCTGCGACGGGGTGAACCTGACCATCGCGCTGAACTATGGCGGCCGCGACGAGGTGGCGCGCGCCACCCAGCGGCTGGCGCAGGACGTGGCGGCGGGCCGCCTGCGCCCCGAGGACGTGAACGAGGAAACCCTGCCGCGCTATCTCGACACCCATGTGCTGCCCGATCCCGATCTGGTGATCCGCACCAGCGGCGAGGCGCGGATCAGCAATTTCCTGCTCTGGCAGTCGGCCTATGCCGAGTACGAGTTCGTCGACACGCTGTGGCCGGACTTCTCTGCCGCCGAACTGACCCGCCTGGTGCAGGGCTACGGGCGGCGCGAACGCCGCTACGGCGCGGTTCCGGCATGACGGCGCGCAGCTGGCAGGACCTGCGCCCGCGGGTGCTGTCGGCGCTGGCGCTGGCCGCCATCGCCGCACTGGCCGTGGCCGCGGGGCCTGCGGGCTTTGCGCTGCTGGTGGCCGTGGTGGGCGGCGTCATGACATGGGAACTGATGCGCATGCACGGGCCGCGCCTGGCCCGGGTGCCCGTGCCGCTGGCCGCGGCGGCGACGACCCTGGCACTGCTGGGCTGGACCGGTCTGGCGACGGGTGGCGGCGCATCGCGGGTTCTGGGCCCGCTGGGCTTTGGCCTGCTGGTGGGGCTGCTGGCGCTTGACGTGCGCCGCGACCGCCGGGTGTTTGCCGCCTATCTGGCGGCCATCGTGCTCAGTTGCGCGGTGCTGATCGCCACCTTTGCCCGCGCGCCGTTCTTTGCGCTCTTCGTGCTGCTGATCGTGATTGCCACCGATGTGGGCGGCTATTTCGCCGGGCGGCTGATCGGCGGGCCGCTGGTCTGGCACCGGCTGAGCCCGAAAAAGACCTGGGCCGGGATCCTGGGCGGCTGGGCGCTGGCCGCCGGGCTGGCGCTTGCGCTGAATCTCGTGGTGCGGCTGCCGGACTGGATCGCGCTCTGGGCCGTGGGCATGTCGATGGCGGCGCAGGCCGGGGATTTCGCCGAAAGCGCGCTGAAGCGGCGGGCCGGGGTCAAGGACAGCTCGAACCTGATCCCGGGCCATGGCGGCTTTCTCGACCGGTTCGACGGGGTGGTGGGCGCGGCGCTGGCGCTGGCGCTGATGGAGGCGCTGGCATGAGGCGGGTGACGGTTCTGGGGGCCACCGGCTCCATCGGGCAGAACACGCTGGACCTGATCGCCCGCGCGCCCGGGGCCTACCGGGTGGTGGCGCTGACCGGCGGGCGCAACGTGGCGCAACTGGCCGCCGATGCGCGTCGCCTTCAGGCCGAAATCGCGGTGATTGCCGATGAAACCCGGCTGGACGACCTGCGCCAGGCGCTGGACGGCAGCGGCGTGGCCGCGGCGGCGGGGCGCGCGGCGGTGATCGAGGCGGCCTCGCGCCCGGCGGACTGGGTGATGTCGGCCATTGTCGGCGCGGCGGGGCTGGCCCCCGGGCTGGCCGCGCTGGAGCAGGGCGCGACACTGGCGCTGGCCAACAAGGAAAGCATGGTCTGCGCCGGCCCGCTGATGCTGGCCACCGCGCGCCGCCACGGCGGCACGCTGCTGCCGGTGGACAGCGAGCATTCCGCCGTCTTCCAGGCTCTTGTGGGCGAGGACATCGCCACGGTCGAACGCATCGTGATCACCGCGTCGGGCGGGGCGTTCCGCGACTGGCCGCTGGAGCAACTGGCCGAGGCGACGCCGGAACAGGCCGCCACCCATCCCAACTGGGACATGGGCCAGCGCATCACCATCGATTCCGCCTCGATGTTCAACAAGGCGCTGGAACTGATAGAAACCAAAGAGTTTTTTGGGGTCGACCCGGCCCGGATCGAGGCCGTGGTGCACCCTGAATCGCTGATCCACGCCCTTGTGGGCTTTTGCGACGGGGCGCTGATGGCGCATGTCGGCCCGCATGACATGCGCCACGCCATCGGCTATGCGCTGCACCACCCCGACCGCCGCCCGCTGCCGGTGGCGCGGCTTGACCTTGCGGCGCTGGGGCAGCTGACCTTCCGGCCGGCCTGCGAGGTCCGCTGGCCCGCGCTGCGGCTGGCGCGCGAGGTGATGCAGACGGGCGGGCTTGCGGGCGCGGTGTTCAACGCCGCCAAGGAAACCGCGCTGGATGCCTTCATCGCACGGCGCATCCGGTTCACCGAGATGACCGGGGTGGTCGAGGCGGTGCTGACCCGGCTTTCGGCCCATCCGGGCCACAATGTCGACGACATTACCCTTGATAAGGTCGTCGAGGCAGACCATCTCGCCCGGGTAACGGCGCAAGAGATCGTCCAGAGCAGGTAGAGGGGAGAACACCTTTGGAACTGACCACGCTGATCCCGCAATTCGGCGGACTTCTGTGGACCTTGCTGGCGTTTGTCGTCGCGCTGTCCGTCATCGTCGCCATCCACGAATACGGGCATTACATCGTCGGCAAGTGGTCGGGCATCTTCCCCGAGGTGTTTTCGCTGGGCTTTGGCCCGGTGCTGTTTTCGCGCACCGACAGTTACGGCACGAAATGGCAATTCGCCCTGCTGCCCTTTGGCGGCTACGTGAAGTTCCGCGGCGACGCCAACGAATCCGGTGGCCGCGATGCCGAGGCGCTGGAGGGGCTTTCCGACGAGGAACGCCGCAGCACCATGGCCGGCGCGCCGCTCTGGGCGCGCACCGCGACGGTGGCGGCAGGGCCGCTGTTCAACTTTGCCCTGTCCATCGTGATCTTTACCAGCGTGTTCATGTTCCGCGGCGTGGTGTCCGAACCGCTCACCGTGGGGGAGTTGCGCACGCTGCCCGCGCATCAGGAACTGCAGATCGGCGACGAGATCGTCGCCATCGCCGGCAAGGCCCCGCCGGCCTTCGACGATCCCGTGGCCTACGAGGCGTTCATGAAGGCGCTGCCGCAGGACGAGGTGCTGACCTACACGGTTGCGCGTGACGGCCGGCAGATCGAGGTCGAGGGGCCGTATGTCTATCCGCCCATCGCCACGCAGATCGCGCCGCGCTCGGCCGCGGGGGATGCGGGGCTCGAACCGGGGGACGTGATCCTGTCCATCGACGGCACGCCCATCCACGCCTTCGACCAGCTCAAGCAGCGGGTCGAGGGATCCGAAGGCGCCACGCTGGCGCTGGAGATCTGGCGCAACGGCGAGGTGCTCGAGAAGGACCTGACGCCGCGCCGCGTGGACGAACCGCAGCCCGACAACAGCTTCAAGACCTTCTACCGCATCGGCATCGTCGGCGGCATCCTGTTCGAACCCGCCACCGAAACCCCGGGCTTTGGCGAGGCGCTGTGGAGCGGCGTGCGCCAGGTCGGCGACATCATGCAGGGTTCGCTTTCGGGGCTGTGGCACATGGTCACCGGCGCGATCAGCACCTGCAACCTGTCGGGGCCCATCGGCATCGCCGAAACCTCGGGCGACATGGCCAGCCAGGGCACCGCCAGCTTCATCTGGTTCATCGCGGTGCTGTCCACGGCCGTGGGCCTGCTGAACCTGTTCCCGGTGCCGGTGCTGGATGGCGGGCACCTGGTGTTTTACGCCTACGAGGCGGTCTCGGGCCGTCCGCCCAGCGACCGGGCGCTGCAGGTGCTGATGTCCATCGGCCTGACTGTCGTGCTGGGCCTGATGGTGTTTGCGCTGTCCAACGATTTGTTCTGCCCCTGACGACAGTTTCCCGCGTTCGCGCCCAAATCCTGCCCAATTCGGTCTCTAGACTGAAGGCAGGAGCGAACCGAGGACCGAATCCATGCAGACCATCAACGCCGGAATGCGCAGCCTGAACCTGCTTGTGACGATCAACTGGGATCGGCTGCTTTACGTTTCGACCATCGTGCTGGCCCTGTTTTTCGGGGCCTATCTGGGCTCGGCGCTGCACTGAGGGCAGGCCTGCCGCAAGGGCGGCACGGAACCGCCGCAGAGGCTTTTGACAACCCCCCGCAATCCCGATAGTGACGTTCCGAGGGATGTCTGATTGGGTTTGCGGCAATGGCTAAAGTCATTCGGTCGGGCGGTGGCCCGTACACGGAAAACGGAAAATCCGCACGGTGGAAGGCAACGGCCATTGCGGTTTCCCTGATGCTGTCCGGCGCGTCGGGCGCGGCGCTTCTGCCCACGTCCGTGGCGGCGCAAAGCTACACCTTCACCAGCGTGTCGATCGAGGGCAACCGCCGGGTCGAGCCGGGCACGATCCTCAGCTATGCCGGCATCGCACGGGGCGAGACGGTGACCGCAGGGCAGTTGAACGACGCCTATCAGCGGGTTCTGGGCTCGGGCCTGTTCGAAGAGGTCGAGATCATCCCGCAGGGATCGCGCCTGGTGATCCGCGTGGTGGAATATCCCACGATCAACCGCATCGTGTTCGAGGGCAATCGCCGCATCAAGGACGAGGACCTGGCCGGGATCCTGCAATCGCAGCCGCGCCGCGTGTTCAGCCCCACCGTGGCCGAGGCCGACGCCCAGGCGGTGTCCGAAGCCTATAGCGCCCAGGGCCGGCTGGCGGCCCGCGTCGAACCCAAGGTGATCCGCCGCAGCGACAACCGCGTTGACCTGGTCTTTGAGGTGTTCGAGGGCGGCGTGTCCGAGATCGAGCGCATCGGCTTTGTCGGCAACGGCAACTATTCCGACCGCCGGCTGCGCCGCGTGCTCGACACCAAGCAGGCCGGTCCGCTGCGCGCGGTGATCCGCCGCGACACCTTCATCGAGGACCGGATCGAGTTCGACAAGCAGTTGCTGCGCGATTTCTACGCCTCGCGCGGCTATGTCGATTTCCGCGTCACCGGGGTGAACGCCGAACTGGCGCAGGAACGCGACGGCTATTTCGTCACCTTCAACGTCGAAGAGGGCCAGCAGTTCCGCGTTGGCCAGGTGCTGGTCAGCTCGGACCTGCCCGATGTCGATCCCGACCCGTTCCAGAGCCGCGTCAAGCTGCGCGAAGGTGTGGTCTATTCCCCTTCGCATGTCGAGAACGAGATCGCCCGGCTGGAGCGGCTGGCGCTGCAGGAAGGGCTGAACTTCGTCCGCGTCGACCCGCGCATCACCCGCAATGACCGCGACCTGACGCTGGATGTGGAATTCGTGCTGACCCGGGGCGAGCGGATCTTTGTCGAGCGCATCGACATCGAGGGCAACACCACCACGCTTGACCGCGTGGTGCGGCGGCAGTTCACCGTGGTCGAGGGCGACCCGTTCAATCCGCGCGCAATCCGCGAAAGCGCCGAGCGCATCCGCGCGCTGGGATTCTTCAAGAGCGCCGATGTCCAGGCGCGCGAAGGCTCCAGCCCGCAGCAGGTGGTGATCGACGTCGATGTCGAGGAACAGCCCACCGGCGCGCTCAGCTTTGGCGCGTCCTATTCCTCGACCAGCGGCTTCGGGGCCACCGCGTCGTTTTCGGAACGCAACTTCCTGGGCCGCGGGCAGGCGCTGGCGTTTTCGATCAGCGCCTCGGAATCGACCAACCAGTACGGTTTCAACTTTGCCGAACCGAATTTCCTGGCGCGCAACGTCACCTTCGGGATCGGCCTGAACTACTCGGAAACCGACAACCTGTCGTCGCGTTTCGACACGGCGATCGGGTCTTTCCAGCCCTATTTCGAATTCCCGGTCTCGGACAATGGCCGGCTCGAACTGCGCTATACGCTGGGTTATTCCAACCTGACCAATGTGGATCAGACGGCCACCGATGTTGGCGGCATCATCAAGGCCGAGGCGGCGCAGGGCGAACGCTATGACAGCTCGATCGGCTATACCTACAGCTATGACACCCGCCGCACCGGCCTGAACCCCAATGCGGGCGTGCTGCTCCAGTTCGGCCAGGATTTTGCCGGGCTGGGCGGCGACCGCAGCTTTGTGCGCAGCAATGTCAAGGCCATCGCCCAGACCAAGGCGTTCAGCGAAGAGGTCACCCTGCGGGCCGAGTTCGAGGCCGGCGCGCTGAGCTTCAGCAAGGGCAGCAGCCGCGTGATGGACCGGTTCAACACCAGCCCCAACATCATGCGCGGCTTTGAATATGGCGGGATCGGCCCGCGCGAAGTGGGCGCGGGCATCGACGACCCGCTGGGCGGCAACTACTATGCCGTGGCCCGGTTCGAGGCGGAATTCCCGCTGGGCCTGCCCGAGGAATACGGCCTGTCGGGCGGCGTGTTCTACGATGTCGGCTCGGTCTGGGGGCTCAACGATACCAGTGCGGCCACCGGCACCGTCGTGTCCGAAGACTTCAAGGCCCGCCATGTCGTGGGTGTGTCGCTGTTCTGGGACAGCGCGCTGGGGCCGCTGCGCCTGAACTTCTCGGAAGCGGTGAAGAAGGAAAAGCACGACAAGCCGCTGAACTTCAACCTGACCATCTCGACGAAGTTCTGATGCGCGGGGCGGCGCACGCCCTTGCGCTGGTCCTCGCGGGCCTGCCCGGGGCGCTTTGCGCGCAGACCGATGCGAACCGGCTGGACCCGGGCATCGTGCAAAGCGCGATCCTGGTGATCGACCTCGACCGGGTCTTTGCCGAAAGCGCCTTTGGCCAGCGCGCCGCCGCCGAGATCGAGGCCGAGGGCACGGCCATCGCCGCCGAGAACCGCCGCATCGAGGCCGAACTGACCGAGGAAGAGCGCGATCTGACCGAACGCCGCCCGACCATGCAGCCCGAAGAGTTCCGCGCGCTGGCCGATGCGTTCGACGACAAGGTGCAGCAATTGCGCCAGGCGCAGGACGGCAAGGCCCGGGCGCTGGCGCAAAAGGGCGACGAGGCGCGCCGCCGCTTCCTGACGCTGGCCCGCCCGGTGCTGGAAAACCTGATGCGCGAAGCCGGGGCGGTGATGATCGTCGAGCGGCGGTTGGTCTTTCTGTCCGCCAGTTCGGTGGATGTCACCGAAACCGCCATTCTGCGCATCGACGCCGCCATCGGCGATGGCGGCACGCCCTGACGCGCTTGCCCCCGACGGCGGGCATTGCTAGGGACAGGCACACAAGCAAGACAGGTCCAGACATGACAGACACGCTTCTGCGCGCGGACATTCAGCTGATCCAGCGCATCCTGCCGCACCGCTACCCGTTCCTTCTGGTGGATCGTGTGGAAGAGATCGACGGCACGTCCTCGGCGCTTGGCATCAAGAACGTCACGATGAACGAGCCGCATTTCCAGGGCCATTTCCCCGGCAGCCCGATCATGCCCGGCGTGACCATCGTCGAGGCGATGGCGCAGACGGCTGCGGTGATGGTTGGGGTTGCGCTGGACCTCGCGGACAAGGAAATGCTGATCTATTTCATGGCCATCGACAAATGCAAGTTCCGCCGCAAGGTGATCCCCGGCGACGTTCTGCAGATGCGCCTGACCACGCTGCGCGGCAAGCCCGGCGGCAAGGTGTGGAAATTCTCGGGCATCGCCGAGGTCGATGGCGAGATGGCCGCCGAGGCAGAGTTCACCGCCATGATGGACCTGCCGGCGTGAGCGCGGTGATCCACCCCACGGCGCTGGTCGAGGACGGGGCGCAGATCGGCGAGGGGGCCTATATCGGCCCGTTCTGCCATGTCGGCCCCGAGGTCGTGCTGGGTGACCGGGTGGAGCTGAAATCCCATGTGGTGATCGCCGGGCGCACCGAATTGGGCGCGGAATCGGTGGTGTTTCCCTTTGCGGTGATCGGCGAGATCCCGCAGGACAAGAAATTCGCCGGGGAACGCACGCGCCTTGTCATCGGCGCACGGGCCCGCATCCGCGAACATGTGACGATGAACACCGGCACCGAGGGCGGCGGCGGCATCACACGCGTGGGCGATGACGGGCTGTTCATGGCGGGCTGCCACGTGGCGCATGACGCGCAGATCGGCGACCGGGTGATCCTGGTCAACAATTGTGCCATCGCCGGGCATTGCGTGCTGGAGGATGACGTGATCGTCGGCGGGCTGTCCGGCGTGCACCAGTTCGTGCGCATCGGCCGCGGTGCCATCATCGGCGCGGTGACCATGGTCACCAATGACGTGATCCCCTATGGCCTTGTGCAGGCACCGCGCGGGCAGCTGGACGGGCTGAACCTTGTCGGGCTGAAACGCCGTGGCGTGGACCGCGCCGACATCACCGCGTTGCGCGCCGCCTTCCAGATGCTGGCGCAGGGCGAAGGCACCTTTCAGGACCGCGCCCGCCGCCTCGGCGACGAGACCGAAAGCGCCTATGTCCGCGAGATCGTCGCCTTTGTGCTGGGCGACAGCGACCGTTCCTTCCTGACGCCGGGGTGACGGGGTGCTGGCGCTGATCGCAGGCCGGGGCGACCTGCCCCTTGCGGTGCAGGAGGCGCTGCCCAACCCGGCGCTGGTCTGCGCGCTGGACAATGCCCTGCCGGACAGGCTGACCCCCGATCACGTCTTCCGGCTGGAGCGTCTGGGCGGGTTCCTGGCCTGGCTGCAGGGGCAGGGGGTCCGGCAGGTCTGTTTCTGCGGCGCGGTGTCCCGGCCCGCACTGTCGCTCTGGCAGGTGGACCGCGCCACGCTGGCGCTGCTGCCGCGGCTGTACCGCATGCTGAAACAGGGAGATGACGGCGCGATCCGCATCGCCATAGCGCTCTTTGAAGAGGCCGGGTTCGAGGTTCTGGCGGCACATCAGGTCGCCCCGGCGCTGCTGCCGCCCGCGGGCGTGCTGACCCGGGTGGCACCAGCCGACTGGGGGGCCGGGGTGGCGGTTCTGGGCGACACGATCAGCGCCCGGCAGGCACAAGAGGATCTGGGCCAGGCCTGCATCCTGTCGGGCAAGGGCGTCGTGCTGGCCCGCGAAGGGCAGGAGGGCACCGATGCCATGCTGGCAGGCCTTGACGAAGAGGCCGCGGGCGCCGTGCTCTACAAGGCCCCCAAGCCCGGGCAGGAGCGCCGCGGCGACCTGCCGGTGATCGGCCCGCGCACCGCCGAGGCGATCACCGCGCGCGGCATGGCCGGCATCGTGATCGAGGCCGGCGGCGTCATGGTACTGCACCGCGAGACGGTGATCCGCATCCTCGACCGCGCGGGGGCCTTCCTCTGGGTGCGGGAGCGGCCCTTGTGAAGGTCTTTGTCGTTGCCGGAGAGCCTTCGGGCGACAGGCTGGGCGCGGCGCTGATGGCCGGGCTGGGGACGCTGGTGCCGGATGTGCAGTTTCGCGGCATCGGCGGGCCGGGCATGATCGGACAGGGGCTGGAGCCGCTGTTCGACATGGACGAGATCGCCATCATGGGGATCACCGAGATCCTGCGCGAATACCGCCATCTCAAGGCCCGCATCCGCCAGACCGCCGATGCGGTGCTGGCCGAACGGCCCGATGTGCTGATCACCATCGACCTGCCGGAATTCTCGTTGCGCGTGGCGCGGCTGGTCAAGGCGGTGTCGGACATCCGCGTGGTGCATTACGTCGCCCCCACCGTCTGGGCCTGGCGGCCCGGACGCGCGCAGAAGATGGCCGCGCATGTGGACCAGGTGCTGGCGCTGCTGCCGTTCGAGCCGCCCTACATGGAGGCCGCGGGCATGCGCTGCGATTTCGTCGGCCACCCCGTGGTGACCGAACCCGTGGCCTCGGGCGACGACGCGCAGGCCTTTCGCACGGCGCATGGCCTGACCGGGCCGCTGGCGCTGCTTTTGCCCGGCTCGCGCCGGTCCGAGGTGGGGCGGCTGATGCCGGTCTTTGCCGAGGTGGCGGCGCGGCTCAGGGAACAACGGCCCGACATGGGCCTTGTGCTGCCCGCGGGCGGCGCGGTGACGACGCTGGTGCGCGAGGCGGTTGCAGACTGGCCCGCGCCCCCGCTGGTGATCGATCCCGCCGCGGACCCGGACGGCGCGCAGAAACGTGCGGCCTTTGCCGCTGCCGATCTGGCGCTGGCGGCCTCGGGCACGGTGTCGCTGGAACTGGCGGCGGCGGGCACGCCCATGGTGATCGCCTATGACATGAGCTGGCTCAGCCGCCAGATCATCGGGCGGATGCTGCGCACCGATACGGTGACGCTGGTCAACCTGGTGTCGGAAACCCGTTCCGTGCCGGAATTCATCGGCCGCACCTGCCGCCCGGAACTGATCGTGCCGGCGATGCTGGCCCTGCTGGACAACCCACAGGCGCAGCGGGCGGCGATGGCCGCCACCATGACGCGGCTGGGGCAGGGCGGCGAGGCACCGGGCCTGCGCGCCGCCCATGCGGTGCTGGACGGGCTCGGGCACGCATCGGCCCGAGCCTGAGGCAACTGGCGCTTACTGGCGCACCGCCGAGGCGGCGTCATAAGCCGCGGTAAAGCCCGACAGCGACATCGTCACCGCAACCCGCTGATCCGGCGCCAGCGCGGGCACCAGCGTGATGGTCGCCTTGGCCCCGGCCTTGAACCGGCGGATGTCCTCGGCCGTCAGCCCCACGCGGGCAAAGCAGCCGATCTGCGAGCAGAAGGAATAGTCGTACCGGCGCGCCTGGCCGCTGTCGACGGCAATGGTCAGCTTTTGCGTCAGCAGCGTTTCCAGCGGCACCACAAAGGTGCCGCCCGCCTCGACCTGGCCGCCGTCGATCAGCTTGAAGATGCTGACCTCGGCCACGCTTGCCCCGTTCGCATCCTTGAGCAGCTGGTACATCTGGCAGACGTCTTCGCCCTCGGGCACTTCGAGACATTGCAGCGACCAGTCCTGGAACGTTTCCTTGATATAGGTGCCCGCCTGGCGCGGTGCGCCGCCGGCATTGGGAGAGTCGGTCACGTCTTCGCCAAGATCGAGACCGCCGCCGATATTGCCCACCTGGGGGGCGTCGGTTTCGGCGGCCGGGGCCTCGCCCGCAGTTTCCTGGGCGGCCAGCGGCAGACCGGCCAGAGCGGCGATCGTCGACAAAAGAAGCAGCGTGCGGGTCATGGACATCCTCTGGGTTCGGATCGGAACTGGCGGTGGGTTAGCATGGGGGCCGGGGCTTGTCAGGTGGCAAAAACCTGCATCCGCAGGGATTTGCCGGGCATGGCCGGGGCCGTGACCTGACGGAACCGGGCCGGACGGCAGACCAGACAGCAGAAAGGGGCCGAACGGCCCCTTCCCATCTCTCTCCCTGTCGGACCGGCCGACTTTGTCATTGGTGCAGACGCTACGAAAGTCTAAGGCTTCGGTCAACAGCCTTTTCCACACGATTTTCCGGCCGGGCCGGGGCGAAAAAAGCCGCGCCCGGGGGCGCGGCCAGTCTGACAGGGAGGAAGTCTGCCCCGGGACGCGAGAGGACATGACGCCCCGGAACAACAATACACTTACATCAAATGGTTAAGGATGTATGTTCAGCTGCGTACGGTAGGGAGGACAGGCCGGATGGATGCAGTGTTTGTCGGGGGCGGCGGGCCGGATCACGGCGAAAAGCAATGGCTGAAGCTGGGCTATGCCAACCGTCACGGGCTGATCGCAGGGGCCACCGGCACCGGCAAGACGGTCACGCTGCAGATCCTGGCCGAAGGCTTTTCGGCGGCGGGCGTGCCGGTCTTCATTGCCGATGTCAAAGGCGATCTGGCGGGGCTTGCCGTGCCCGGGTCCGAAAGCCACAAGCTGCACGGCGCCTTCCTGGAACGCTGCGGCAAGATCGGCTTTGACGATTTCGCCTATGCCGCCTTTCCGGTCACGTTCTGGGATCTCTTCGGCGCGCAGGGCCACCCGGTGCGCGCCACGGTGGCCGAGATGGGGCCGCTTCTGCTGTCGCGCCTGCTGGAGCTGTCGGAGGCGCAGGAAGGCGTGCTGAACATCGCCTTCCGCGTGGCCGACGAAGAGGGCCTGCCGCTGCTCGACCTTGACGACCTGCGCGCGATGCTTGTCTGGCTGGGCGAGACACGCAAGGAACTGGCCTTGCGCTATGGCAATATCTCGACGGCTTCGGTGGGGGCGATCCAGCGCCGGCTGCTGGTGCTGGAGAACCAGGGTGCCGCGGGCTTCTTTGGCGAGCCGGCGCTGGATCTGGCGGACATGATGCGCTGCGATGCGTCGGGGCGCGGGCAGGTCAACATCCTGGCCGCCGATCAGCTGATGCAAAGCCCGCGGCTTTACGCGACCTTCCTGCTGTGGCTGCTGTCGGAACTGTTCGAGGAGCTGCCCGAGGTCGGCGACCCGGAAAAACCGCGGCTGGTCTTCTTCTTCGACGAGGCGCATCTGCTGTTCGACGGCGCGCCCAAGGCGCTGGTGGACAAGGTCGAACAGGTGGCCCGCCTGATCCGCTCGAAAGGCGTGGGCGTCTATTTCATCACCCAGACCCCCGACGACGTCCCCGAGGACATCCTCGCCCAGCTGGGCAACCGCGTGCAGCATGCGCTGCGCGCCTTCACCGCGCGCGACCGCAAGGCGCTGCGCATGGCGGCCGAGACCTACCGCGAAAACCCGCGCTTCGACATCGAACAGGCGATCCGCGAGGTGGGCGTGGGCGAGGCGGTGACCTCGTTCCTGGAAAAGAAGGGCGTGCCGGGCATGGCCGAACGCACGCTGATCCGCCCGCCGTCGTCGCGGCTGGGCCCGCTCAGCCCGGCAGAGCGGGGCGGCGTGGTCGGGGCCTCGGACCTTGGCGCGAAATACGCGCAGACGGTGGACCGCCAGTCGGCGCATGAAATCCTGGCCGCCCGGGCCGAGGCCGCGGCCCGCGCCGCCGCAGAGGCCGAGGCGCGCGAGGAGGACATGCAGGCGGCAGAGCGCGAATACACCGCCGCAAGGCGCTATTCCGGCAGCCGCGTCAGCCGCTCGACCGCGCAAGATCGCCGCAGCAGCCCCGGTTTCGGCGAGGCGATGACGCGGATGGTGGTCAAGGAACTGACCGGAACCACGGGGCGCAGGATCGTGCGCGGCGTTCTGGGCGGGCTCTTCAAGGGACGCTAGTCCCGCCGGGCCCGCAGGTTGCTGCGGCGCGGCTGCGAAAGCCGGTTGACAACACCCCCCAAGCCGTTGGTCTTATAGGGCGGACCGGCCTCGCGGAGAAGACGGGGCTTGTGAAAGGACGAAACCATGCAGATGACGGACAGTCGCGAGATCGCAGCGGGGCGTGCGGTTGTTTGGGCGGCGTTGCTGGATCCGGAGGTGCTCAAGGCGTCGGTGCCGGGGTGCCAGGAGTTGACGG
>JAUHZO010000008.1 GCA_030425925.1 Alphaproteobacteria bacterium
GCCCCCACGCGCAATGCCAGACGCAACGACCCGCGCCCCGGATCATTCGTCACGGGCACGCCATTCCCGAAACCGCAAGAGCAGGTTCGCCCCGATGTCGCACAAGGGCCGCGGCGGCAGCCTGCGCGGCGCGGCTTCGGTGCCGAAATGGCGTGTCAGTGCGGTGTCTTCGCCACAGGCGATCTCGGCCGCGGCGATGCCGGTCAGGGTGCCGCGCGCCGTGCCCAGCCCGTTCTGCACGCAGCCTGAGACCACGCCGTGATCGATCTCGCGCGTGACCGAAACGCCGTTGCGGGTCAGGCACAGATGTCCGGCCCAGGCCTGTGCCATCTCCATCCCTGCCAGCGCCGGAAAGCGCTGGTCGAACTTGGCCTGCATCACCCGCTGCGCCCGCGCCAGATCGGACGGGCGCGGGCGCATGCCCGGGCGGAGCGTGGCGCAGGTGCGCACCACGATGCGGTTGCCGCCCTGCGCGCTGTCGATGCGGCGCACCGTGGTGCCCATCGGGTCGGACGGCGTGATGCCCCAGCGTGGCTGCCCGCCCAGACGCGCCAGTGCGTCGGCATCGAGCTCTGGCGTCATCACCGCGTAGAGAAACAGCTGCATCAGCCGCCCGCGGGCGAAGCCGAAGCTTTCCAGATGGCCGTTGACCGTCAGGATCACCCGCGGCGTGGTGATCGCGCCTCTTGCCGTCTCGACCCGCCAGTCCGCGCCCTGCCGCCGCAGCGCATGCACGCCGCTTTGCGCGTATAGCGCCACGCCGTCGCGCGCCAGCCCGGCGGCCAGCCCGCGGACATAGCCCGCCGGTTGCAGCGTCACGGTGCCCGGCGTGAACAGCCCGGAGCGGTAATGGCGCGAGCCGGTCAGCGCGTGCATCGCCTGGGCGTCCAGCCGCTCGGACGGCTCTCCCAACTGCGCCAGATGCCGGGCATAGCTGTCATTATGCGCCTCGGCCGCAGCCCCCGCAGCGCCGTTCACCTTGCCCGAGGGATCGAACCAGGCGCGCGGGATGTCATACTCCTCGACCGCGGCGCGGGCAAAGGCGATGGCGCGGCGGTTCAGGGCGATCTGCGCCCGGTCGTCGCCGCTGCCGGCGTAATCGTCGGATTGCAGGTCGTGTGGCAGGTCGATCATGAAGCCGGAATTGCGCCCCGCGGCCCCTTCGGCGATGCGCCCGGCCTCCAGCACCGCGATGCGGGCCCCCGGTGCCAGGCGGGTCAGGTGCCGGGCCGCGCTGAGCCCGGCAAACCCGGCCCCCACCACGACAAAATCGGCCGTGCTTGCACCCTCCAGCGCCGGGTAGACCGGCGCGGGGCCCAGAATGGCGTTCCACGCGGCGGGCCCCAGCTGCACCGGCTGGCGGCGGGCGCGGTGGTTCATGGCACGGCCTCGTCCGCGTCGTCGGCAAGGTCCAGCCAGATGGTCTTGATCCGGGTGTACTGGTCATGCGCTTGGATGCCGTTGTCGCGCCCGCCAAAGCCCGATTGCCCGAAGCCGCCGAACGGGGTCGAGATGTCGCCTTCGCCAAAGCTGTTGACCGTGACAGTGCCCGCACGGAGCGCCCGCGCCCCGCGCAGGGCGCGCCGGGCATTGCCGGTGAACAGCGCGGCGGTCAGCCCGTAATCGGTGTCATTGGCCATGGCGATGGCCTCGTCCAGGCTGGACACGGTGAGCACCGACAGCACCGGGCCAAAGATCTCGTCCCGCGCCAGGACGTGATCGTTGCCTTGCAGCGCCACCACCGTCGCCTCGACAAAGCCGTCCGCCGCATGCCCGCCCAGCAGCACGCTGTCGGCCTTGTCGAGATAGCCGCAGACCTTGTCGAAATGCGCCTGCGAGACCAGCGCACCGAGGCGGGTGGACGGGTCCAGCGGATCGCCGGTGGTCCATTGCCGGGCATGATGCGCGATGCGCGCCAGCAGGTCGTCGCGGACGTCGCGATGCACGATCAGCCGCGAGATGGCCGAGCAGTTTTCGCCCATGTTCCAGAACGCCCCGTTCACCACATGCGCCGCCACCCGATCGAGGTTTTCGGCGTCGTCCATGACGATGGCCGGGTTCTTGCCGCCCATCTCCAGCGTGATGTCCTTGGCGTTGCTTTCGCCCGCATAGGACAGGAACCGCTTGCCGGTGGCGGTGGAACCGGTGAAGGACACCGCGTCGATCTCCATGTGCCGCCCGATGGGTTCGCCCACCTCGGCGCCGCCGCCAGGCAGCACGTTCAGCACGCCGCGGGGCAGGCCCGCCTCGGCCGCCAGTTCCGCCACGCGCAGCGCGGTCAGCGGCGTTTCCTCGGCCGGCTTCAGCACCACCGAACAGCCCGCCGCCAGCGCCGGCGCGATCTTCCAGGCCATCATCAGCAGCGGGAAATTCCACGGTAGCACCAGCCCCACCACCCCCACCGGTTCGCGCAGGATCAGCGCGAGATGATCGTCCGAGGCCGGAGCCACCTGGTCATAGATCTTGTCGATCGGTTCGGCATGCCATGTCAGGCAGTGGATGGTTTCGGGCAGGTCGACGGTTTCGCAGTCGAAGATCGGCTTGCCACTGTCGAGGCTCTCCATCACCGCCAGTTCGCGGGCATTGCGCCGCAACAGGCGGGCCAGGCGAACCAGCACCTCCTTGCGATGGCCAGGGGTCTGGCGCGACCAGCGCCCGTCGTCAAAGGCCGCGCGCGCCCGGGCCACGGCGAAATCCACGTCGGCGGCCCCGCAGGCGGCGACCTGTGCCAGCACCTCGCCTGTCGCGGGGTTCACGGTGGGGCAGGTGCGGCCCGATAGCGCCGGGCGGCACCTGCCGTCGATGAAGGCCATGCCCGGCAGGTCCAGGCTGGCGGCGATGGCGCGGTATTCGTCCCTGGTCAGCAATGTCATGGCTCAGCCCCCTGCCCCGATCTCGGCAATCGTTGTCTTCAGTACCCGGACCACCTGGTCCAGCGCCCGCTTGTCATCCTTGTTCAGCGCCGTCAGCGGAGGGCGCACGACCGAACAGTCGATGCCGGTCATGGTCACGCCGTGCTTGATCGTCTGGATGAACTTGCCGCCCTGTTCCAGCACCCGCATCAGCGGCATCAGCGCCGACATGATGCGGCGGCCCTTGGCGAAATCCCCCTCGGTCACGCAGGCGCGGTACAGCGCCACATGCTCGGCCGGCAGGAAGTTCGACCCGCCGCACACCCAGAACGGCGCGCCCCAGGCAAAGAATTCCAGCGCCTGATCATCCATGCCGCAGCCCAGCTGGATATGCGGATAGTCCCGCGCCAGCAGGTGCACACGGTTGATATCGCCCGAGCTTTCCTTGATCCCGCAGAAGTTCCGGCTGCGGCCGACTCGGTCGAGAAATTCTTCGCCCATCATGGTGCCGGTGCGGTGCGGGTAGTTGTAGAGCATGATCGGCAGATCCGCCGCCTTGTCGATGGCCAGCGCGTTCAGCGCGTTCTCGCGGTCGGTGGGCACCGCATAGGGTGGCGAGGCCAGCAGGATCGCATCGGCCCCCATGTCGCGCGCCGCCCGCGCCAGCGCCAGGCTGTTGGCGGTCAGCATCGCGCCGGTGCCCACCACCAGCGGCAGCCGCCCGGCCACGCAGTCATGGGTAAAGCGGGCGATCTCGATCCGCTCCGCCACGGTCTGGGCATAGTTCTCGCCGGTGGAGCCGCCGGTGATCAGCCCGTGCACACCTTGCGAGATCAGCCATTCGATGACCTCGGCCAGCGCGTCGCGGTTGACCGAGAAGTCGGGCGCAAACGGGGTGACGACGGGCGTATAGATGCCCTCAAAGCGGAAACGGGGGGTCATGCGGGCCTCATGCGGTTGTGGGCCGGGGCGCGGCCCCGAGCGGCAGGTCGAGTTTGCCGGGCATCACGAACAGCTCGATCTGGCCGCGCGACAGGGTCCAGTGCGCCTCGGCCAGCTGGCCCGCGCGGTCCTCGTCCTGCGCGGCGATGGCGGCGATGATCTCGTCATGCTGCTGCGCGGCCAGGTCGAGATTGCGCACCATCTCGGCCGATTGCGGCCGGAAGAAGGTGATGCCGATCCGGGCGTGATCCACCAGCAGGCGCTGGAAGGACGGACGCAGGTAGATGTTGCCCGCCATCTCGCCGGTGATCTCGTGAAAGCGGTTGTTGGCCAGCGCCCGGTCCACCGCCGCCCCGCTGCGCAGCGCCTGGCGGAACGCATCCTGCGCGGATCGCAGCGCATCAAGCTGCGGGGCCTTGCGGTTGGCGGCGGCAAGGCGCAGCACCGCGGCATAGATCATCGGCGCCGCGACAAAGAAATCCCGCAAGGTGGCAAAGGACATGTCCGAAACCCGGGCCGCGCGGTTGTCGCGCAGCTGCACCAGCCCCTCGCCCGCAAGCTGGCGCAGCACCTCGCGCAGCGGCGTCCGGCTGAGCCCGAAGCGCGCCGACAGCGCCGATTCGTCGATATCCGATCCGGGTGCCAGGCGCGCCGCCAGGATTTCCCCACGCAGAAACGTGTAGAGCCTCGCCCTGGGCGGTCGGTCGTCGGTGGTCATGTCTGTGTCTCCTGCCCGGCGGCGGGCGTGGCGCTGCCGATTCAGGCTATGCGCAGATTATAATCTCCGTATAAACCAAACCGACACGCAGCGCCCGGAAATCGACATGGGAGGAGCAAGGATGGCATCGACGGCAGAGCCGGGCCGGGCGGACGCCCCCTCACGCGCGGCGCAGCATTTTGTCTTTCTGCTGGTCGAGGATCACACCCACCTGACGCTGGCCTGCGCCACGGAACCGCTGCGCATCGCCAACCTGATCCGGGGCGAGCCGCTCTATTCCTGGTCCTACGCCTCGGAAGACGGGGTGTCGGCCACTGCCTCGAACGGGTCGGTGACGCTGGTGCAGCACCGCTTTGACGCGCTGCCGAAATGCGACCGGCTGTTCGTCATCCCCGGGCTTGGCATGACGGCACACATCACCCCGGCCCTGCTGGGCTGCCTGCGCCGGGCGCGGACCACCGGCGCGCGCGTGGGCGCGCTGTGTTCCGGCGCGTGGATCCTGGCCGAGGCCGGATTTCTGGACGGGATGAAGGCCGCGATTCACTGGGACTATCACGACGAGTTTGCCGAACGCTTTCCCGAAGTGGCGCTGGTGCGGTCGGTCTTTGTGGCCGATGAACGGCACATCACCGCTTCGGGCGGCACCGCGACCGCCGATCTGATGCTGCATCTGATCGAGCAGGATCACGGCTATGACCTTTCGGTCGCGGTGTCCGACATGATGGTCTATGCCGGTGCGCGCGAAGGCTCTGCCGATCAGCGCGTGTCGCTGCAGGCGCGCAACGGCATGCGCAACCCGCATGTGGCCCGCGCCATCGCCCTGATGCGCGGCGCGCTGGAAGAGCCGGTGTCGCCCATGGTCATCGCGCAGGCGCTGGGCATTTCGGTGCGCCAGCTGGAGCGGCTGTTCGGGCGCTATTTCAACACCTCGCCGAAGCGCTATTACATGGAGCTTCGGCTGGAGCGGGCGCGCAACCTGCTGCTCCAGACCGAAATGTCGGTGTCCGAGGTTGCCTTTGCCAGCGGCTTTCAGAGCGTCGGGCATTTCACCCGGCTGTATCGCCGCGCCTACGGCACGCCGCCCAGCGCGCAGCGCGGCCGCATCGCCTGAGCGGGCAGGCGTTGCACCGGCGCGGGTTCCGGCGCAGAAAGGGCTGGGCAGACCACGAGGGAGGCAACATGCCAGGGCTCTATTTCGAGGAATTCGAGATCGGCGCGGTGATCCGCCACGCCACGCGGCGTACGGTGACGGAATCCGACAACGTGCTGTTCACCACGATGACGATGAACCCCGCCGCGATCCATCTGGATGCCGAATACTGCGCGGGCACCGAATTCGGCCAGCCCCTGGTCAACTCCATCTTCACCCTGGGCCTGGTGATCGGGCTCAGCGTCGGGGACACCACGCTGGGCACCACCGTGGGCAATCTGGGGATGGAAAAGACGGTGTTCCCCAAGCCGGTCTTTCACGGCGACACGATCCGCGTGGACACCGAGATCGCCGACAAGCGCGCCTCGCAAAGCCGCCCCGGCCAGGGCATCGTCACCTTCGTCCATCGCGGGTGGAACCAGCGCGACGAGCTGGTGTGCGAATGCCGCCGCCTGGCGCTGATGCTGATGAGGCCGGCATGACCCCGGTGTCGTGGCTGTTCGTGCCGGCGGAATCCCAGCGCAAGTTCGCCAAGGCGCAAGGCATCGGGGCCGATGCGCTGATCCTCGATCTCGAAGACAGCGTGGCCCCCGCCGCCAAGGCGGCTGCGCGCGACGGTCTTGGTGGCTGGATCGACGCCAGCACGGGCCCGCGCGACTGGCAGCTCTGGGTGCGGGTGAACCCGTTCGACACCGGGCTGACCGCCGACGATCTGGCGGCGGTGGTGCGGCCCGGGCTGGACGGGATCGTCCTGCCCAAGGCCCAGGGCGGCGCGGACGTGGCGCGGCTGTCGGACCTGCTGGACCCGCTGGAGGCCGCTTCGGGCCTTGCACCGGGCCATGTCAGGATCCTCGTCATCGCCACCGAAACCGCGGCGGCGATGTTCAACCTGGCGTCCTACGCCCCGGCGCATCCTCGGCTGGCCGGGCTGACCTGGGGGGCCGAAGATCTGGGCGCGGTGCTGGGCGTGACCGCCAACCGCGACGAAACCGGTGCCTGGACCGAGCCGTTCCGGCTGGCGCGGTCGCTGTGCCTGTATGCCGCCGCGAATGCCGGGGTGCCGGCCATCGACACGCTCTACGCCGATTTCCGCGACAGCCCGGGGCTGGAGGCCGATTGCCGCCGCGCGCGCCGCGACGGCTTTGCCGGGCGGCTGGCGATCCATCCCGCGCAGGTCGAGGGCATCAACCGCGCCTTTGCGCCCTCGGACGCCGATATCGCGCTGGCCGAACGGATCGTCGCGGCGTTCGAGGCCGATCCCGGCCTTGGCGCCATCGGCATCGACGGCAAGATGTACGACATCCCGCATCTGAAAACCGCGCGGCGGGTGCTGGCCTCGCTCCGGCGCTGAGGCGATGGCGGGTCAGCCGGTCAGGCTGGCCTCCATCGCCGCGCGCAGGGCGGGCGTGACCTGCGGTCTGAGCCCGAACCACAACTCCCAGGCGGGCGGGCCCTGGTGCAAGAGCATGCCCAGCCCGCCGACAACCGCATGCCCGCGCGCCTTCGCCGCGGCCAGAAGCGGCGTTTCCAGCGGCGTGTAGACGATATCGGCCACCAGCGCCCCGCGCGGCAGCGCATCCAGCGCCAGATCGAGCGGCGGCTGCCCCACCATGCCGAGGCTGGTGGTGTTCACCAGCGTCGCGGCACCGTCCAGCGCCGCGTGCCGGTCCGCCCAGCCGTGCCAGGTGATGGGCCCGCCGATATCGTCGATCAGCGCCTCGGCCCGGGACTGGCTGCGATTGACCAGACGGATGCCGGGCACTCCGGCCTCCAGCAGGCCATGGCAGACCGCCCGCGCCCCGCCGCCGGCCCCCAGCACGGTCGCCGGCCCTGCCGCGGCCTCCCATCCCGGACAGGTTTCACGCAGATTGCCCAGAAAGCCGCGCCAGTCGTTGTTGGTGCCGTACAATGTGCCGTCGTCGCGCACATGCACGCAGGAAATCGCGCCGATCCGGCGCGCCACCGGGTCAAGCTCGTCCACCACGCGCAGCGCGTCCAGCTTGTGCGGAATGGTGACGTTCACGCCGGAAAAGCGCAGCGGGTGCAACCCGCGCAGGGCGGCCTCGACCGTGCCGGGGCGGATGGCCAGCGGCACGTACTGGCCGGCCAGTCCCATGTCCTTCATCCAGTAATTGTGCATCAAGGGCGAGCGTGAATGCATCACCGGCCAGCCCATGACCCCGGCGAGGTGGAAATGGTCGTTGCGCATGGCTCAGCCCTCCAGCCGGGCGCGGTGGTGATCCCAGGTGCGACGGAACAGTCCCGGGTTGAACAGCTTGGCCCGGGCGGCGGCGACCTCGGCCTCGGAAAACACGTAGGGCGTGCCGATCTGCAGCGCGTGGTACTGCCGTTCGGCGTTTTCCTCGAGATAGTTCAACAGCACAAAGGCCTCTTCGATGGAGCCGCCCACCGTCACCGCACCATGCGATTTCATCAACGCCGCGGGGCCGTCGCCCAGCACGCCGCACAGCCGCGCCGCCATGTCCGCGGAATTGATCGAGTCCGGCGTGTCGAGCACCGGCAGCGGGTGCAGCAGCGAGCCCTGGGCAAAGACCGGCAGATAGGTGTGGCCGGTCATCGTCAGATAGGTGGACCAGCGCGGATGCGCGTGGCAGATCGCCATCACGTCGGGGCGCGCGCGGTAGATGCCGGCGTGCAGGTGAAACTCCAGCGGCGGCTTGCCGGTGCCCTCGATCACCTGCCCATCCAGATCGCACAGGCAGATGTCGTCGGCGGTCAGGCGGCTGCGCTGCGCCGAACCGGCATTGATCAGCATCCCCGCGCCCTGCCGGATCGAGGCATGGCCGTTATAGTCGATGATGCGGTTGTGTTCGAGCATGCGCAGGCAAAGCGCCAGGCTAGCCTTTGGATCTTCGGTGTCGGTCATCGCTTTACCACCCCGTCTCGTCCCGGATTTCGGCGCGCCAGAGATCCCAGGCGCGCAGCCCCGCGGTCTGGTTGGGCTGGTCGGCCAGCGCGCCCTCGGCCTCGGACAGCGCCGCCAGCGGCCCGCCTTGCGCCAGCGCCAGAGACCAGTGCATCACGCGGGCGTTCACCTCGGTATAGACGGCGCGAAACACCGCCGTCTGCAGCGTTGGCCCGCAGGCCACCGACCCGTGCGCGCGCATCAGCGCCACGTCGCGGTCGCCCAGGCAATCGGCCAGCGCCACGCCCTTTTCGTTGTCGCTGACCAGCATGTCGGTCGCGCCAAAGCGTTCGGAAATGTCGAACACCGGCGCGCCCCGGGCCAGAAAGGCCGCGTTGTGGAACATGGCGCACAGCGGTGCGCGGTCGGTCAGGCCGAAGGGAATGACCGAGGGCGAATGCGAATGCACCACCGCGCCGATATCCGGGCGGGCGCGGTAGATCTGGCCATGGATGAAGCGTTCGAGGAAGCCCTTTGGCGCATCCGCGGCGCAGGCCGTGCTGTCCAGATCGTATTCCACGATATCGGCGGGGGTCACCAGCGCCGGGGCCAGTGCGCGCGACATCAGGTAGCGGTCCGACGACTCCGGATGACGCATCGAGACATGTCCGAACCCGTCCACCACGCCGCGCGCCGCAAGGATCCGCGCCGCCGCCGCCAGATCGGCGATCAGGTCCGGCGCGACCGGGCCTCCGGAGGCCGGGATCATATGATCACCTTGGTGGCGCAGGAGGCGGGAAAGATCTCTTCGGGCAGGAACCGGCGATGCGCGATGCCCTGCTGATGGGTATACAGCCCCATCATCTCCCAGGTCTTGCGGTTCTCCTCGATGCCGAAGGGGAACGGATCCTTGCCGAACACCTCCTGCATGCGCCGCCCGTAGGTGGGCAGCCAGGCCAGCGGATAGCGCGACACCGCCGGGTCCAGCAGCCGTTCCAGGCTGCGGCGCTTGCTGTCCTGAAAGGCGTTGAAGAGGTTGCGCGCCACCCAGGGGTGGGCCTCGTGCACCGCCCGTTTCATCGCCACGATATGCATGATGGGCCAGATGCCGGTTTCGGCGTAATAGCGCTCTTCCATCCCGACGAAATCGGGAAACAGCCGCACCACGTCGGGATGGCCGTCCAGAAAGCAGGTGGGCGGACGGGCGATGATGGCGCAATCGAGATCGCCCGAGGCCAGCATATCCGACAGCGAGCGGTCCTTGACGCGGGTGATCTCGACCCCGTCGGGCAGGTTCAGTTCCACCTTTTCCTCGCGCCCCGGCGCATTGGCCCCGGCCTGCACCCAGCGGATGTCCTGCAAGCGCATGCCCAGATCGTTCATCATCCAGCCGCGGATCCAGACCGCCGCCGAATGCGCCCATTCCGGCGAGCCGACGCTCTTGCCCACAAGATCCTCGACCCGTTCGATGCCCGCCTTGCGGTTGACGTAGAACGAGGAGAAGCGGAACAGCCGCGAACAGATCACCGGCAGGCCGATCAGATCGGTATCGGGCCGCGTGACCTGCGTGGCGAACTTGGCAAAGGACATCTCGGACAGGTCGAATTCGCGATTCGCCGTCATCCGGGCAAAGCATTCGTGATGGCCCAGCAGAAGCCAGTTGAGGTCGATCCCTTCGGCGGTCACGGCACCGGTGCGAAGATCGCGGAAATGGTCGTAATCCGTGGTCGCGATGGTGAGCGGCAGTCTGGTCATGTCCCCCTCCTCTCCCGGTGCGGCGCGCCTCTGGTCGGGCGGTCCGGCACCGGACAGCGGGATGCTACGGGCTGCGGCGGGGCCAGACAACGCGAAACTGGACCGGCGTTTTGCATGGAGGAACAGAGGCCAATCCCCGATTGCACCCCCTGCGCCGCCCCGCTGGGATCGGGACAAACCGGGCGCGGCACAGAGGGAGACAGCACGATGCAGGTGGGATTTGTCGGTGTGGGGGCAATGGGCGCCGCGATGGCGGGGCATGTGGCGCGTGGCGGGCATGACGTCCTGGCCCACGACCTTGACAGCGCCGCCCTGGCCCGCGCCGCGGCGCAGCCGGGGGTGAGCGCGGCGGACGCGCTGGCCGAACTGGCGCGTTGCGCGGTGGTGATTGTCGTCGTCGCCACCGATGACCAGAGCCGATCGGTGGTCACGGCCCTGCTGGACGCGGGCTTTCGCGGGGTGGTCGCCATCGCCGGCACCAACCATCCGCGCATGATGATGACCCTGGCCGAGGCCTGCACCGCCGTCGGGGCCGGGTTTGTCGATGCGCCGGTGGTCTACGGGCTGAAGGGTGCCCAGGACGGCGCGCTGGTGTCGCTGTGCGGTGGCGAAGCCGCCCATGTGGAGACGATCCGCCCGGTGCTGGACTGCTACAGCACCAGCGTCGAACATCTGGGCCCGGTGGGCTGCGGGCAGCTGGGCAAGACGTGCAACAACATGATGCACTGGGCCGCCTGCGTCGCCAATTTCGAGGTGCTTTCGCTGGCGCGGGCCTGCGGGATCGACGCGCAGGAGATGCGCCAGACGCTGCTGAAATGCCCCGCCCGCAACACCACGCTGGAGCGCTGGGACAGCACCCGCTTCACGTGGCACGAAAAGGACATGGACGTGGCGCTGGACCTCAGCCAGCAGGCCGGCCTGTCGCTGCCGCTGTTCGGCATGGTCGATCAGCTGGTCAAGCGGCTGGGACCGGACCGCGTGCGCGCGCTGCTCTACGAGGCCGAGGCCGAGTATCTGGGCCAGCCGCTGGTGCCCCGCCCGCTGTCCGAGGTCGCGCAGGGCTGACGCGCGGCGGCCGGCGCTGACGTTCTCCTATATGGACCGTCGATCCGTTGACGGGAAAGCACCGCTTGGCTAGGCTTGGTGCGACAGCCACATTACGGGGAGCAAGACCATGTCGGATGACGCCTCGGCCGATCCCGGTCCCGGTCACAACAGCGACCAGCGCGAAAAGGTCGTCTGGGAACGCTGGACCAAGAAACGCACCTTCGTGCGCGCGCTCGAAGGCACCTATGGCCAGCTCAAGGAAGAGCTGTACAACCAGCCCCGCGTCTACCGCACCTCGGACATGAAGTGGAAAGGCGGGCCGCAAAGCTTCGGCAAGAAGGTGATCAACCCGCAGGCCAACAAGATCGCCCAGTCGATCGAGGCGCATGTGGACGTCTACGCCCCCGGCGGCTATGGCCAGATCCACGGCCACATGAACTCGGCCGTGTTCTTCGTGCTCAAGGGCAAGGGCTACGACATTCATGACGGCCGCCGGCTCGACTGGGAGGCGGGGGATGCGCTGATCGTCGAGAATGCCTGCGTGCACCAGCATCTGAGCGACAGCGACGACGAAACCTACGTGCTGGTGCTCAAGGCCAAGCCGCTGTTCCTGTTCATGCACATGATCTTCCAGAAAATGGTGCAGTTCCCGCCCGAGGACCCGGTCCCCGGACAGGAAGACTATGCGCCGCCAAGCAATCTCTGAGGGAGCGCCGAGATGGGACTGGATCCTGTAACCTTTGCCGACGCCATCGAACGCCAGCGCGCCAAGCAGGGCGCGCCCGAGGTGAGCTTTTACAAGGAAGCGCTGGAGCAGAGCCAGGCCTTCCGCCGCGCCTATGTCGACCGGACAAACGTGGTGAAATGGGACCAGATGCCCATGGAACGGTCGGCGGACGGGCTGATCAAGCACATCATCAACGAACGCATGGACACCAAGGAATGCTGCATCGATATCTACATGCAGTTTCTGGCCGCCGGCACGTCCACGGGCACCAGCCGTCACCTGTCCGAAGAGATCGCCTTCGTGATCGAGGGCACCGGCCACGACCTGCACTATGACGTGCATTTCGAATGCCGCGAGACGTTTGAATGGACCTGGGACACCACGCCCAAGACGTTCGAATGGGGCCCCGGCGATTTCATCTACGTGCCGCCCTACGTGGCGCACAAGCGGGTGAACAGCTCGGATGTCGAGGCGCGGGTGATCGTGTGCAATTCGCGCATCATGAAGGCCATCGGGCTGGACTGGTTCGACCAGCTTGAACCGGCCGAAGGGTTCGAGGACGTCTGGGTTCCGCCTGCGGACTGAACCGGGGGGCGGTGCGCATGTCACTGCGCTGCGTGGGCCGGGGTCAGTCCAGCGGCACCGCCGTGCCGAACATCGTCACCAGCCCGGCCAGCATCGCCAGGCTGCCCGCAAGGAAGGGCAGCACCAGCACCGACACCAGCCGCAACCGCAGGAAGGACGCGCCCAGAAGCGGCAGTTCGTAGATCATGATGCGATGCGCGGCGAACACGCTCCACGAGGTGATGAAGGCCACCAGCGCCCCGGTCGATGCGCCCGACTTGGCAAAGACCGCCGCGATGGCAAAGACGATCACCGGCCCGGCGGGGATCAGCACTCCTGTGACCGCCGCCACCGGCAGGGCCGCCAGCCCGGCGCTGTCGCCCAGATAGCCCGAGATCGTCTGCTTCGGGATCAGTTCGGCAATGAAGCCCGCCGCCACCAGCGCGCACAGCATGCGCGGCACCAGCTTGACGAACTGCTCGGCAAAGCGTTGCAGGACCGGACCCGCCGCCAGCCCGCGCCGCACCGCCAGCCCAAGCAGAACCGCCAGCAGGACCAGCAGCGACAACAGCCCGACATTCATGCGCCCCGCCCCGTCTGTGGCGGCACGGCCTCGTCCTTCAGCGTCAGCGTCAATGGCAGGCGGCGCGCGATCAGCCCCGCCACCAGCGGCAGCGGCAGGCAGACGAGGATCCGGAGCGCGGCAAAGTCCGGACCCATGAATGGCACGTCCCAGACCAGCACCCGCTGCAACCCCAGCAGCGCCCAGGCCGTGATATAGGTTACCAACGCCCCGCGATCGGCCCCCGAGGCGGCCAGCACGCCCAGCAGCGCATAGGCCGAGGCCGGACCGCCGGGTGTGACCATCCCCGCCAGCGTGGCGATCACCAGCCCGCGCAGCCCGCTTTGCGTGCCCACCAGTCTAGACACCCGCTCGCGCGGCAGCAGGAACCAGATCAGGGCGGCAATTGCCAGCGCCACGGTCACCCGCGGCATCAGGTCCAGCAGCAGCCCGCCGTCGCGCAAAAGCGCCGCGGCAAACACATCGGGGCCTTTCAGGATCAGGCACAGCGCGCCGGTCAGCACGGCCACCGCCAGGAACAGCCAGAACCCCTTGCCGAAACCGTCCTGAAGAACCGCGCGGCGCCAGTCGGGATCGTGAAGAAAGTCGAGCGGCGGCACGGAAAGGCCCTGTTCCTTGTCAGACGTCAGACGGCGTCAATGGGCGTGGTCGTGATCGTGCCCATGGTGGTGGTGATGGTGGTCATGGTGGTGGTGATGGTGGTCATGGTGATGTCGCGCGGCGGCCTCGGCCATGGCGCGCGGCTCGGCATGGCCGGCGCTGGTGGCCTCGATCACGGCGCGGAACAGATCGGCTTCGGGCGGCAACTGGCCTGCCAGAAACCCCGCCAGCCGCGCCAGCGCGATGGCTTGCCCGGCCAGGGCGTCCACCGCCTCGTCTTCCTCGGCGGCAGCGACCCCGGCCATGGCGCGCGCCAGACCGTCGCGGAACACCGCCTCCATATAGGCGGCGCGCCCCGCCTCGTGGGCCAGCCCGGCGGGCCGGGCCACGGTGTCGGTCCCGTCCTCCAGCGCCAGCTTGCGGGCCAGCACGCGCATGTGCTCCTTGAGGTCAAGGCCGATTTCGGCCTGATCGTCGATCTCGCCACACATGGGATGCCCCCTTCGGGTTTCAGAACTGGCCAAAGGCCGCAGCGCCGTGCCCGGGTGGGCAAGGCGCTGCCACCGGTCTCAGAGGCCCGCCGCGGCGAAACCGGCACCGGCCAGCGCAATCGCGCCGCCGGCAATGCGGGTCGTCAGTGCGCCGCGTGCGCCCAGCCGGGCCAGGGTCAGGCCCGCCAGACCACCCGCGGCGTGCAGCATGGCCGTGCCCGCCAGCAGCCCGGCAAGATGCAGCGGCGCGGTGCCTGCACCCGCGCCATGCGACAGGCCGTGGAACAGGGCAAACGCCCCGACAAGGCCCATGCCGGCAGCGACGGGCAACCGCACGGCCAGCGCAACCACCAGACCCAGCACAAGAACCGAGGCCAGGATCATCGGGTCCGCCATCGGCAGGCGCAGCCCGGCCGCGGCCAGCGCAAGGCCCGCCGCCATCATGGCGACAAAGCTGGCCGGAACCGCCAGAACGGCGCGGCCGCCCAGCATCATCGCCCAGAGCCCCACGGCGAGCATCGCCAGGACGTGATCGGCCCCGTGCAGCGGATGCGCGAGGCCGGTGGCGACGCTGCCATGTGCGGCCGGATCGCCATGTGCGGCGGCGGAGCCCGCAAGGGCCAGCGTCGCCAGTCCGGCCAGCGCCGGGACAAAGGTCTTGTTCATTTTCGTCGGTCTCCCTGTTCCTGTCTTGTTCGGGGCAACTGCGGTTTCAGGCCCGCAGCGCCGTCAGCATTGCGGGGACAAAGTCGTTGTCCCGCGCCACCACCAGCACCGAGGCGAAGCGGCGCATGGAATTCACGACCCGGTCCACGGCGTGATCCTGCTGGTCCTGGGCCAGCGCCAGACCGGCGCACATGATCTTGCGATGAAAGGCCTCGCGCGCGATCACCTCGGCGGCACCTTCGCTGTCGCCGCGGGTGGCCAGCAGCACCACTACATCCGCCCCGTCCAGTTCGCGTCCGAGATCCGCCGCCGCGCCGTCGGGATGCGCCAGCGGCAGCGCCTCGGCCGGGGTTGCCTCCGGGTCGATGGTGGCGGTGGTCGACAACGTCAGGAAATGCGCGCCGTTCCACGGGGACTCGGTCACGCCGTACATCACCTCGGCGGCGGCCGCGTCGAGCGCGAAGATGCGCGAGGTGCGGGCGCGGGAATTGGGGTATTGCACCCGGTACCGCGCCTCCTCGGCAGAGGCTGCGCGCGCGCAGCCCCCCAGCAGCGTGGGATGGTTCGGATCAAAGAACAGATCCCGGATGTCGTCGCCCATGGCCTAGACCGAGGTCTGCTTGACGCCGGGGCGCACCGTCAGGTCGTCCTTCATGGCGTCCTTGAACGGCTGGTCCTGCGGCAGTACCCGTGCCGCCGACCGCACCATCTGGTGCGCGATGTCGCGGCCCGGCGGCGGCGTACCCTTGTCGCGCAGCGCCACGGCGGCCTTGCGCAGGCGGTGCCGCGCCATGATGATGCCGTTGTCGGTGGACACCAGGTTTTCCTTGGTCCGGTCGACAATGGGCCCCATGCTTTCCTGCAGCGAGGCATCCTGCATGGCGATGCCCCAGACACCCGAATAGGTCTCGCCCCGCTTCTGCGCGTCGCGGTCCATCAGATAGTCGTTGTCCTTGTTCTGGCGCGGCCGGAAGGTGCCCGGCACATACTGGTTGTGCACGCCATAGCCGTCGATCATCGCCTGCCGCTCTTCGGTGCTGAGCGCGCGGGTCGGGTGATAGTCGAACGACCAGGCCCAGCAGTTCTCGTCGTCGATGGGGATCCAGAAATGCCCGTGCACCGGGTGATCGCCGCGCGGCGGCACCATGGTGAAGGACGGCATGACCCAGGGCGTGATGCGCCAGTAATACTGGTCGTTCTCGGCCATCCGGCGCGCGCCGATGAACAGGCCGCCATCGGCCTCGACCACCTCGAAGACCGGCTTCTTGTCGTTCTGGTTGTACTGGTTGCCGCGCGCGCCCTTGAACAGCGGATCGGACTTGAGCGAGCCCGAATGCAGCCACGACACATGGCTGCTGTCGATGCCGCCCTCCATCGCCTGCAGCCAGTTGCATTCCTGCCAGCGCTTGGAGGTGTAGGTCTGTTCCGCCGGCACGGTGGCGAATTCCCATTCCGGGCGGGGCGGGCGATTGTCCTTGTCTCCCATATGGGTCCACAGCACGTCGCCGATGCGGATCAGCGGGTAGGCCGTCAGCTTGATCTTCTCGCAAAAGCCCGATTCCGCGGGTTCCGAGGGCACCTCGGTGCAATTGCCTTCGACGTCGTATTTCCAGCCGTGATACGGGCAGCGCAGCCCGCCTTCTTCATTGCGGCCGAACCACAGCGACACGCCGCGATGGGCGCAGAATTCGTCGATCAGCCCATAGCGGCCATGGCTGTCGCGAAACGCCAGCAGCCGCTCTCCCAGCAGCTTGACCCGCACCGGCGGGCAATCGTCCTCGGGCAGTTCACGCGCGAGCAATGCGGGAATCCAGTATTGCCGGAACATGTCGCCCATGGGCGTGCCCGGATCGGTCTGGGTCAGCAGGTCGTTGACTTCCTTGCGAAGCATCTTGCTTGCTCCTCCATCTGTGGGCGCCCCTCCCGGCGCCCGGACTCTCGTCGCGCGTTCGTTGCGTATGCCTCAGGGCTTGGGCGGCAGGTCGGCCAGTTCCGCTTCGTAGGCTCCGTCCATCTGCGGGGTCAGGCCGTTCTGCGCCAGCGCCTCCGAGAACATGGTGCGCACCAGCGGCATCTCGTCGGCATAGTCGATCTGGTCGCCGCCGATGCGCTGGCTGATCCAGGCCTTGGGCACGCCCTGTGCATTGCGGATCGCCACGCCTTCATACTTGAACGCCAGATAGCGCGCCGGCGTGGTGCCGGTGTTGAAGTGCTGGTGATACCACATGTTGGGCGGCACGATCATGCTGCCCGGCTTCCAGTCATAGCGCTGCGGCTCGGCCCCTTCGGGCCACATCAGGCTGTAGCCCTCGCCCGACAGGATGATCACATGCGCGCCCGGTCCGTGGCGGTGGCATTTCTTGTAGGTACCCACCGGGAACTGGCTGATATGGCTGTTCATCGAGCATTTGGCCAGCTGGAACCGGATATGCCCACCGCCTGCGCCGCGCTCCTTGGCCTCGATCAGCGGCAGGTTCACCGCATCGGCCACGAAATTCGTTTCCAGCAGCAGGCCCTTGGTTTCCTTCGATTCCGCAAAGTAATCCGGCTCGCCGTTGAAGCGGTCCTTGAAGTCATAGCTGGTGCCGAACAGGAAGTCCGGGTCTTCGAACACGTTCATGATCGGCGGCATGTTGGTCACCGCCACATAGCGCGCCGGTTCGCTGCCCGAGCCGTTGAAATGCTGGTGGCTGGCGTTCAGCGGAATGCCGAAGATCGCGCCGGGGCCCCATTCAAAGCTGATCTTGTTGCCCTTGTCGTCCCACACCATGGTCGAGCCGCGGCCCGACAGGATCAGCACGGTTTCCTCGAACAGCTGGCGATGCGGCGCCAGCTTGCCGCCCGGGGCGATCTCCATCACGTAGCAGTCGTTCGAGGTGCGGCTGGCGTCGTGGTTGAGATACACCGCCCGGCCGCCGCGCCGCGCCCAGGGCTTGACCTCGATCTCGTGCAGCGAGGGCACGTAATTGCCGTTGACGATGTCCAGCCCTTCGCCCGCGATGAAGCGGGAATAGGGCGTTTCCTTTTCGGTCTTGAACTTGGCAGCCAGCGATTCCGAGACCAGTGCATCCCTTGCCATCGTTCCCCCCTTGCCGCGGGCCCGGCAGGCCCCCTGGATTTTCCGTTGCAAAAACCATACGCCGGGCGGTAGGGTCCCGTCAATGGACCGGCGATCCACATAGAGGAACGCGAAATGCCCGATGAGAAACCCGCCTCGCGGCACACGATCGACGATCACATGTTCGGCGATTTCTACCCGCACGAACACGGGCCGGATGCCGATCACGATCATGACGACATCGATCCCGGCCCGCTGGAGGACAACCCGATCTGGCAGCGCGACAACGTGGCCCTGACCAGCGTCGGCATCGACGTGGGCAGCGCGGGCACGCAGGTGATCTTTTCCAACATCCACCTGCAGCGCATGGGCGAAAGCCACGCCTCGCGCTATGTCATCGTCGACCGCAAGACGGCCTATGAATCGCCGGTGTCGTTCACGCCCTATGCCGGCGAGACCGCCATCGACGCCGCCGCGCTGGGGGCGATCATCGACGAGGCCTATCACGCCGCGCAGGTCCGGCCGCAGGATATCGACACCGGAGTGGTGATCCTGACCGGCGAGGCGCTGCGCCGCGGAAATGCCGAAGCCATCGCCGGAATCATTGCCGAGAAGGGCGGCGATTTCGTCACCGCCACCGCGGGCAACCACATGGAGGCGATGCTGGCGGCCTATGGCTCGGGCGCGGCCAAGGCCAGCCACGAGACGGGCGGGCGCATCCTCAACGTGGATATCGGCGGCGGCACGACCAAGCTGGCCCTGTGCGAGGACGGGCAGGTGCGCTGGACCGCGGCGCTGCATGTGGGCGGACGCCTGATCGCCACCGAAAACGACGTGGTGACCCGCGCCGAACCGGCGGGGCGGCACCATGCGGCGGCGGCGGGGGTCGAGATCACCCTGGGCGCGCCCTGCCCGCCCGAGATCCGCACCCGCATCGCCACCCACATGGCCGACCTGCTGGTCACGGCGATCACCCGTCGCCCCCTGCCCGACGCGGTGGCCGACCTGTTCCTGACCGAGGTGCCGGACGATCTGGCCGGGCTCGACGGGGTGATGGTGTCGGGCGGGGTGGGCGAATACGTCGCGGGCCGCGAGACCCGGGATTTCGGCGATCTGGGCTTTGCGCTGGGCGGGGTGCTGCGCGCCCGCGCCGATGCCGGGGATCTTGGCGCGCCGCTGCAGCCCGCCACCGCCTGCATCCGGGCCACGGCGCTCGGGGCGTCGGAATACTCGGTGCAGTTGTCGGGCCAGACATCGACCATCACCGCGCCCGGCAGGATCCTGCCGCGCCGCTCGATGCCGGTGCTCAAGCCCGGGATCGACCTGGCCCGCACGCAGGAGGCCGAGGCCATCGCCAGCGCCATCACCCGGCATTTCGAGGCCTTCGACCTCGACCCGGCGACCCACGAGGCCGCCCTGGCCTTCAGCTTTGCCCAGGTGCCGGAATACGCCCCGATCCGACGGCTGGCCGATGGCATCGTGGCGGCGATGCAGCCAAGGCTGGCGGGCGGGCATCCGCTTTACGTCATGCTTGACGGCGACATCGCGCAGACGCTGGGCGCGATCCTGCGCGACGAACTGGGCCTGACCAACGACCTGCTGATCCTCGACGGGCTGAACCTGCGGGATTTCGACTATATCGATCTGGGCAAGATCCGCCTGCCCTCGTTCACCGTGCCGGTGACGGTGAAATCGCTGCTGTTCCAGGACGATCCGCGCGGGCCGCGCCGCCAGGAACGCATCAGCTTTGCCCCACGGCCGGATCACGGGCATGGCCATGGACATGGCCACGGGCATTCACACTCACATTCACACGCGCACCACCATCATCACGACCACGACCACGACCACGACCACGACCACGACCACGACCACGACTGAGCGCCATGGGCTGGCAGGGCGATGCAATTGACACCGGACCGGACAGGCGGGATTATGGAACATGGTTCTATTTAGCGGAACGATTGCCCATGTCTGAGACCCAGCCCCCGCCCACCGCCGGGCCCGAAGCCGATGCCGTCACGGGCCGCAAGGAGGTCAACCGCAACCCGCGGCGCGACAACTCGCGCCTGTCCTCGGTCACCACGGCGATCCACCTGCTCAAGACCTATACTCAGGAAGAGGACGAGCTGGGCATCAGCGAACTGGCCAAGCGGCTGGGCGTGGCGAAAAGCACCGTGCATCGCCTGGCCACCGCACTGCTGGAAGAGGGCTTTCTGCAGCAGAACCCCGAGAACGGCCGCTACCGGCTGGGCGTGGGGCTGTTCTCGCTGGGCTCGCTGGTGCGCGCGCGGCTCGACGTGACGGCGGAATCGAAACACATCCTCAACGAACTGCGCGAAAAGACGCAGGAAAACGTGCGGCTTGCGGTGCTGGAACGGCAAAGCGTGGTCTTCCTGCACGATTTCGAATCGCCCCAGACCCTGCGCCTGCGCTCCGGCACCGGCCAGCTGCGCCCGGCCTTCTGCACCGCCGAGGGGCTGTGCCTGCTGTCGGGCCTGCGCGAGGCCGAGATGGCGAAATTCATGCACTATCCCCGCCCCGCACGCACCGCCAAGACCATCACCGACGAGACCGAGCTGCGCAGCCGCATCCGCCGGGTCAAGACGCAGGGCTACGCCACCGAGGACGAGGACTGCGACGAGGGCACCCGCTGCATCGCCGCACCGATCTACAACGGCGATGGCCGCATCGTCGCCGCACTGGGGGTGGCCGGGCCGCGGGTGCGCATCCGAAAGAGCCAGTTCCCGCGCATGGCCCCTTTGGTCATCGAGGCTGCGCTGCAAGTGTCGCAGCGGCTGGGCTATTCCCGCCATCAACCGCTTTACATCTGACGAACGGGGCAGACCGCCATGCCGACCATCACCAATGACCGCGACGGAACCCGGTTCGACTGCGCCCCCGGCGATACCGTGCTGCGGGCCGCGCTGCGCGCCGGGCTGGGCATGTCCTATTCCTGCAATGTCGGCTCGTGCGGCAATTGCCGGTTCGACCTGATCGAGGGCGCGGTCCACCATGCCCGCGCGGACGCCCCCGCCTGGTCCGAGCGTGACCGGGCGCGCAACCGCTGGCTGGGATGCCAGGCGGTGCCGGACGGGGAGTGCCGGGTGAAGTTCCGCCCCGATCCCGCCGCGGTCAGCCGCGACCGCCCGCAGCAGCGTCGTGCCGAAATCGTCTCGGTCACGCCGGTGACGCGGGACATCTCGGATTTCGCGTTGCGCATCGAGGGCGAGGACAGCTTTCGCCCGGGGCAATACGCCCTGCTGCACGCGCCGGGGATCGCCGGGGGGCGGCCCTATTCCATGGCCAATACCGGCGGCGAAGACGGGATCTGGCGTTTTCTGATCAAGCGCGTGCCGGGCGGTGCCCTGACCGGCTGGCTGTTCGACGAGGCCGCCCCCGGTGCCACGCTGGACCTGGACGGCCCCTATGGCACCGCCTGGCTGCGCGAGGAGGCGGAGGAAGAGATCGTGCTTCTGGCCGGGGGCTCGGGCCTGTCGCCCATGGTGTCCATCGCCCGGGGCGCGGCGGCGGCCGGATTGCTGGAGCGGACCCGGCTGCATTTCTTCTATGGCGGCCGCGCCGAGCCCGATCTCTTCGATCCCGGTGCGGTGCTGGGTGCCGATCTGGCATCGCGCGTGAGCTTCACCGCCGCCCTGTCCGAACCCGCGGCAGGCTGGACCGGAGAGAGCGGGCTTTTGCCCGAGGTGGTGCGCACCCGTCTGGGCGCGGCACTGGGCGGCGCGCGGCTCTACTTTGCCGGCCCCCCCGCCATGAGCCAGGCGGTGCAGGTGATGGCGCACGAGGCCGGCCTGACGCCCGACCGGATACATTTCGACGAATTCTACTAGGCCCGCGAGGAGACCCCATGCACAAGGTGACCATCCCCGCCCTGCACGCGATGAAGCGCGAGGGGCAGAAAATCTTTGGCGTGGTGGCCTGGGATACCCATATGGCCGCGATTGCAGACCGCGTGGGGGTCGAGATCGTCTCGGTGGGCGACACGGTGGGCAAGAACCTCTGGGGTCACGACACCATGTTCGAGATCACCATGGACGAGATGATCACCGTCACCCGTGCCGTGCGGCGCGGGGTGAAACGCGCGCTGGTCAGTGCCGATTTCCCCTACGGCCCCTTGCAGGAAGGGGCGGATGCCGCGGTGCGCGCGGCGATCCGCTTTGTCAAGGAGGCCGGGGTCGACCTGATCAAGCTTGATGGCGCGGCGGATTATCCCGAGGCGGTCACGGCGCTGACCCGCGCGGGCATTCCTGTCTGGGCGCAATTCGGCCTGACGCCCCAGACCGCGCTGGCCCTCGGCATCCCCTACGAGAACCAGGCCGGGGCCGAGGCGCGCGCACCCGAGGGCATGGAGGCCCGCCTGATCGAGGAGGCGCGCATGCTGGAGGCCGCGGGCGCGGTGCTGCTGGACTTCACCAATTCCGGCCCGGTAGTGGGTCCGAAGGTGGTGGAGGCGGTCAGCGTGCCGGTGATCGGCGGCTTTGGCGGCGGCCCCTGGCTTGACGGGCGCGTCCGCCTGGCCCAGGCGGCAGTGGGCTACAACGTTGCCGCGCTGGACCGCGCGCCCTCTGGCTACGCCAATGTCGCGCAGGTGATTCACGACGCGCTGGCCGAATGCGCGGGCGATGTGCGCGACGGCCGCCAGATCAAGGGACAGCCGGGAGGACGCTGATGCCATTCGCCGAAATCGACGGGATCGCCACCCATTACGAGGTCAGGGGCGACGGACCGCCGCTGCTGATGTTTGCGCCGGGGGGTTTTGACGCGCAGATCGGGAAATGGTCCGATCTGGGGGTCTACAAGCGCATCCGCCTGCTGGACCACCTGCCGCAGCATTTCACCTGCATCCTGTTCGACCGGCGCGAGAACGGTGCCTCGGGCGGTCGGGTGGAGCACATCACATGGGCGCATTACGCAGCGCAGGGGGCCGGGCTTCTGGATCATCTGGGCATCGCGCGGGCGCATCTGATGGGCGGCTGCATGGGCTGCTGCCCGGTGACCGCCCTTGCGGTGGCCCATCCCGAACGGGTCGCCTCGATGGTGCTCTACTGGCCGGTGGGCGGCGCGGCCTACCGGATCAACGGCCATCTGCGCTTTGCCCGGCATCTGGCCCATGTGGCCGATCACGGCATGCAGGGCGTGGTGGACCAGGTGCGGAGCCATGACAAGAACTTCAGCGCCGATCCCCGCGGCGGCCCGTGGGGCGAGCCGATCCGGCGGTCCGACGCCTTTGCCGAAGCCTATGCCGCGCTGGATCCCGCGCGCTATCAGCACATGGTGCTGGCGATGATGCGCGGGCTGCTGGATCGCGACACCGCTCCGGGGGCCGAGCCGGAGGACCTGATGGCGCTGGACATCCCGGCATTGATCGTGCCGGGCGCGGATGGCGCACATGCCACCTCGGCTGCGCGCTATCTGCAGGAATGCCTGAGCGGGTCGCAATACTGGGACGTCCCGCCCGACGGCCAGACCGAAGCCACCGCCCCGCCCCGCATCCTGGACTTCCTGACCGCCTTGTCCTGACATGAAAATGCCTGTCGGATCAGCGATCTGGCAGGCGATCTTCGGGCGATGCCGCAACTTTCCCGGTCAGCCGACGCGCTCCAGCAGGTCGGCGGCAAAGAGCGTGTCCAGCGCCTGCGGCGCGGGCACGATCCGTTGCGACACCGCGGCCTGCATCAGCGTCTCCAGCACAGCCAGGTTGGGCGCAATGCCGTAGGGCAGCGGGTCGTCATGCGTCTCCATCACCGCCTGGTGCACCTTGTCGGTGGCCGCCGGCTCGGCGATGCGCCCGGCGCGCAGATCGTCAAGATACAGCCGCTTGGACTGCACGAAGGCGTCGAACATTTGCGTGGCAAGATCGGGATGCGCCTCGTGCACCTCGCGGCGCAGCACGATCAGGTGGTTGATGGGATAAAGACCGCGGTCGCGAAAGGCCTGCAGCCCGGCGGCAAAGGCGTCGTCGATCAGCGGTGCCAGCCCCTCCCCCGTGCCCGGCATCCCTACCGCCGCGGGCAAGGTGCCGCTGGCCAGCTGCTCTTCCAGCGTGCCGCTGCCGCCCAGTTCCTCGACATTGGCGGGGCGGACAAACTCCGCAACATGTTCGTCATCCGACCGCGCCCAGGTGATGCGGTCCAGGTCGACACCGTAGTCCATCGCCAGGATCGCCCGCGCCCAGACCCCCGTCGTCACCGTGTAGCCGCGGTTGACGCCGACCCGGCGCCCTTCAAGGTCCTTCGGCGCGGCGATGTCGGACGTGGCCGCCCGCGCCATGGACTTGTGGTGGAAATCGCGCACCAGAAAGATCGGCAGACCCACCAGGTCCGACCCGTGCGCGCGGGCGCACAGGAACGTGGTCAGCGCCATTTCCGAGACGTCATACGCGCCGTCCCGCACCATCCGGCGAAAGGCACGCGGCAGCGGTGCCACCTCTTCAAAGGCCAGATCGTAATCCGGCAGCGTCACCGCACCCGTCTTGAGCGCGCGGTTGTTGCCCTGGCTGCGGGTCACCATGGTGATCGTGGTCCTGGTCATCTTTCCCTCGTCTTGCCCCTTGTGTTGCATGTCCCTCAGCAGCAGTCCGGATCGCCATCGTCGATCAGGGCGGGCAGCAGCCAGGCCACGGGCAGGTCGTCGCGCGTGACCGCTGCCACCGGCTTGAACAGTTTCAGCCGGTAGCGCAAGTCGTCCTTCCAAAACCGCAGCACCGTCAGCCGGGCGGGCAGGCCGGGCTGGGTGCCCGGCTCTTCCGAAACCAGCACAATGTCATGCGGCACAAGGCCGAAATGCGCCCGGATCAGCGCCTCGGCCCGGTCCAGATCATCCAGCCGGTCCGGAGCCACCGCCAGCCGCCGGAACATCGCACCCCCCGTTTCGCGAAACCTTGTCCGCTGCCTGCAAGGGGTTCCGCCATGCAGAACCCCGTTCTTGAATGCAGTCTCCCCATTTGCTAGCCATGGGTCAACCGGGAAGTGGAGGGCCAGCCGTGACAGAAACCGTTCTTGCCGCCGTGCGCACAGGGCCGGAGCGCACCGAGTTCCGCGAGTATCCCATGCCCGACATCCCCGACGAAGGCGCGCTGCTGCGGGTCGAGGTGGCGGGCATCTGCGGCACCGATGTCAAGTTCTACGCCAAGCCGCCGATCGACGATCCGGTGATCATGGGGCACGAGAACATCGGCTACATCGCCAAGGCCGGAAAGACCTTTCAGAAGCGCCGCGGGCTCAAGGAAGGGGATCTGGTCTTTGTCGAGCATTATGTCGGCTGCATGGCCTGCGAGCATTGCCACCGCGGCGACTACCGGCTGTGCATGGCCACCGACTGGCGCAAGAACCCCGATGGCCTGCGCTTTGGCTACACCTCGGCGGCCCGCGCGCCGCATCTGTGGGGCGGGTTTGCGCAGTACATGTACCTGCCGTGGAATTCGGTGATCCACAAGGTGCCCGACGGGCTGTCGCCGGAACTGGCGGGGGTGGTCACGCCCATGGCCAACGGCATCCAGTGGGCGCTGTTCGATTGCGGCGTGGGGTATGACAGCCGCGTCCTGGTGCAGGGCCCCGGCCAGCAGGGGCTGAGCCAGGTGGTCTCGGCCCGTCAGGCCGGGGCTTCGCTGATCATCGTCACCGGCACGTCGAAAGACACCAAGCGGCTGGAAGTGGCGCGCAAGCTGGGGGCGGACTACACCATCAATGTCGATGCCGAAGACCCGGTTGCGCGCATCCATGACATCACCGGCGGCGAAGGGGTCGACGTCTCGCTCGACTGCACCGCAGGCGCGGGCACGATCCCCGTGCTGCTCGGGCTCGAGGCGCTGAAGCGCAAGGGCGGCACGCTGCTGCTGCAGCAGGAGGTGGGCGAGTTCCCGAACTTCCCCATCGCCAAGCTGTGCAACAAGTACGTCACCGTGAAATGCGCCCGCGGACACAATTACGAAAGCTGCGAACTGGCGCTGAAGCAGCTGAATTCCGACCGCTTTCCGCTGGACCTGATCACCACGCACCGGTTTGGCCTGAAGGACACGCATGACGCCATCAAGGCGGTGGGCGGCTCGGGCGACGTGATCCACGTCTCGCTGATGCCCTGGGCATGACGCGCCCGGCCCGCCTGCCCGTGACGGTGGTGACCGGCGCGCTGGGGTCGGGCAAGACCACGCTGGTCAACCACCTGATCCGCCATGGCGGGCGGCGACTGGCGGTGATCGTGAACGAATTCGGCCAGATCGGCATCGACGGCGCGCTGATCGACAGCGGCCGCGAAGAGCTGATAGAGCTGTCCTCGGGCTGCATCTGCTGCGTGGTGCGCGGCGATCTGATCCGCACGCTGCGCAGGCTGGACGTGGCCGCCGATGCGGTGGTGATCGAAACCACGGGCCTGGCCGATCCCGGCCCGGTGATCCAGACCTTCCTTGCCGATCAGCAACTGGCCGGCCGCTACGTGCTCGACACTGTGGTGACGGTGGTGGACGCGCTGCATGGCGCACAGGCGCTGGAGGCGGCGGACATGCAGGCGCAGGTGGCGCTGGCCAGCGTGCTGCTGCTGAACAAGGCAAGCGAGGCGGCGGACACGGCCGCGCTGGAGGCGCGTCTGCGCGCCCTCAACCCGCATGCCGCGCTGCACCGGATCGACCGCGGCCGCGCCGATCCGGCGCTGGTGCTGGACACGCAGGGCTTTGCGCTGGAGCGCATCGGCGGGCTGCCCGCCACCCCGCCCGCGCATGATCACGGCCCCGGCGGCATCCACGCCGTCAGCCTGACCGGCGGAACGCTGGACGCCGCCCGGGTGGAGGCCTGGCTGAGCGCCCTTCTGCAGGTGCACGGGGCCGACATCCTGCGCACCAAGGGGGTGCTGCGGGTGGCCGGGGATCCGCGCCCTCTGGTGGTCCAGGCCGTGCACATGATGCTCGAAGGGGATTTCCTTGACGGACGCGCCACGCCAGAGGAAAGCCGGATCGTATTCATCGGCCGCCATCTCGACGAACCCGCGCTGCGTGCCGGGTTTGCGGGCTGCGCCGTCCAGCCAAGCAAGGGAGACAGACCATGCCCATCGTCGTGACCGACATCCAGCGCGCCGACCCCGAGGTCGCCGACAGCCTCGCCCGTTTCGGCGTGGCCACAGTACACGAGGCGCAGGGCCGCACCGGGCTGATGCACCAGCGGCTGCGCCCGGTCTGGCGCGGTGCCGCCATCAGCGGCACCGCCGTGACCTGCACCCTGCCTCCCGGCGACAACTGGATGATCCACGTCGCGGTGGAGCAGTGCCGGCCCGGCGATATCCTTGTGGCCGCCCCCATCGCCGAGGCGCATTCGGGCTATTTCGGCGATCTGCTGGCCACTTCGCTGCAGGCGCGCGGCGTGCGCGGGCTGATCATCGACGCGGGCTGCCGCGATGTCGACGATCTGGAGCGGCTGGGCTTTCCGGTCTGGTCGCGCAGCATCTGCGCCCATGGCACGGTCAAGGAAACGCTGGGCGATGTGAACGTGCCGGTGTCCTGCGGTGAAACTCTGGTGCGTCCGGGCGACGTGATCGTTGCCGATACCGACGGTGTGGTCGTGGTGCCGCGCGGCACGGCCGCCGCCACGGCGGCAGCGGCGCAGGCGCGCATCGACAAGGAAGAAAGGAGCCGCGCGCGCTATCAGGCGGGTGAGCTGGGGCTGGACGTCAACGCCATGCGCGACCGGCTGGCCGACAAGGGCCTGACCTATATCACGCAAGCCGACTGGGAGGCGCAGCAATGATCATCGACTGTCACGGCCATTACACAACCGAACCGCAAAGTTTCAAGGATTTCCGCCAGGCGCAGATCGCCCATTTCAACGATCCGGTGGGCACGCAGGCCCCGGTTCTGGGGGCGATCTCGGATGACGAAATCCGCGACAGCATCGCCAGCAACCAGCTGCGCGCCCTGAAGGAACGCGGCGCGGACATGACGATCTTTTCGCCCCGCGCCTCGGGCATGGGCCACCATATCGGCGACGAGGCCATGTCGCAGGAATGGACACGGCTGTGCAACGACATGATCCACCGGGTCACCCGGCTGTTTCCCGAAAACTTCATCGGCGTCTGCCAGCTGCCGCAGAACCCCGACGCCCCGATCGCCAATTCCATCGCCGAACTGGAACGCTGCGTGACCGAACTGGGCTTTGTCGGCTGCAACCTCAACCCCGATCCCACCGGCGGGATGTGGACGGGGCGGCCGCTGACCGACAAGGTCTGGTATCCGTTCTTCGAAAAGATGGTCGAACTGGACGTGCCCGCGATGATCCACGTCTCGGGCTCGTGCAATCCGAACTTCCACATGACCGGGGCGCATTACATCAACGCGGACACCGCGGCCTTCATGCAGTTCATCGAGGGCGACCTGTTCGCCGATTTCCCCGATCTGCGCCTGATCATTCCGCATGGCGGCGGCGCCGTGCCGTATCACTGGGGGCGATATCGCGGGCTGGCGGACATGCTGGGCAAGCCGCCGCTGTCCGAACACGTGATGCGCAACGTCTATTTCGATACCTGCGTCTATCACCAGGCCGGGATCGACTGCCTGTTCGAGGTGATCGACATCGACAACATCCTGTTCGCCTCGGAAATGTTCGGCGCGGTCAAGGGCGTGGACCCGGAGACCGGGCACAATTTCGACGACACAAAGCGTTATGTCGACGCGCTGGACCTGTCCGAGGAAGAGCGTCACAAGGTGTTCGAGGGCAATGCGCGGCGGGTCTATCCGCGGCTGGATGCAGCCTTGCGCGCCCGCGGGCTCTGAGCGCGGGACCGGTCGCCGCACCGCAGCGTCCGGCGGCCTGAAATCGTTCCTTCATGCGGAATACCTTCCCGCATGAAGGCTTTCACCCCGCGAATACCCGTTATGATTTGATACAGATCAGTTGCACCACGCCAATTCGCCGATATGTTGCAGCGCAGCATAGGAAGGTTTGAATATGGCACAGGCAACCACGACTCACGCCACCGCGGGCGCTGTTCTCAACGACACGCTGCGCGACATCGCAGCCGCAACCGGGCGGTTCGACCCGCTGGGCATCGTCACCGGCTTTCGTATCTATCGCGTCTACACCTACCTGTCGCAGCGCAGCGATGTCGAACTGCACGAGATGGGCATCGCACGCGACGACATCCCGCAGGTGGCCATGAAGATGGTCCGCGCCGACTGAGCGCTCAGATCCGCCGGGTCAGCGGGCCGGGTGCCTTGTGCAGCCTGTCCGCGATGGCATCGACAAAGCCGTCGAACGCCGGCTCGATCCCGACAAAGACCGGGCTGTCCCAGCGCACGCAGGCCAGCGTGCGCACGATGGCGGGCGACACGACCGGGCGCGCGACAAATTCCTGCTTGCGGATTTCTCCCTCAGCCGCGCCATAGGGCATGATGGTGTCGGCCACGCCGCGCGCCACCAGATTCTTGACAGCGCGAATCGACTGCACCTCGTAGGCAACCCGCATCTCCAGCCCGAGCCGCGCAGTCAGACGCTCCAGCGCGCGGGTGATCACGTCCTGCTTGGCCGTCAGCGCAAGGTCGCGCTGCATCGCGTCGCGAAACGGGATCGGCCCCTGCCCCGCCTCCGGTCCCGCGGCTGTCAGAAGAAACAGATCCTCCTCCAGCAGCGCCCGGCGGAGATACCGCGGATTGGTGTCCTCGGCAAAGGTCAGCGCGCAGTCGATCTCGCCCTGCTCCATGCGCCGCATCAGGTTGAAGCTGAAATCCTCGGACACCTGCAACGTCACGCCCTCCAGCATCGCCGACAGGTCAGTCAGGATCGCTTCGCCCACCATGCGCACGAGGCTGGGGGTCAGCCCCAGCCGCAGCGCGCGGGTGTCGCCGCCGGCATGGGCACGCACCGCGCGCCCGGCCTCGTCGACCCGGGCCAGGATGTCGGCCGCGTATCTCAGCAGCACCGCGCCCGCCGCCGTGGGGCGCACCCCGCGGGAATGCCGCTCCAGCAATGGCGTGCCCAGTTCCTCTTCGAGATTGCGGATCTGCAGGCCAAGCGCGGTCTGCGCCACGTTCAGCTCGGACGCCGCGCGGGTCAGGTTGCCCGTCTCCACCGCCTTGCGGAAATAGGTCAGTTGCTTGAGCTTGATGGCGCTGCCTCCCCCTTGCCTGCCGCCCAGACGGCCCGCCTGTGCACGGCTCAGAACACTGGCGCGGCCAGCCGCGGCACCAGCGCCTCGGGCACGCCCAGCAGCGCCAGAAGCGGCGCCGTCTCGGCCACCAGCGCCACCGCGCCCAGCACCGCCACAAGGATCGAGGCCACGACCCAACGGTCGAACACCTCGTGTTCGCGGTTGATGAGCGCGTTGAAGATCAGCCGGAACACGACCGACAGGCGCTGGATCGGCACCACCACCACAATCGGCGCCACCGCCAGCGCAAGATAGCGGAACAGCTGCGACAGCGCCACAAACACCGCCGACAGCAGGAACCAGACCGAAGCCCCGCCCTCGCCGCTGCGCAGATAGGCCAGCCCGCCGGCGCGCCAGACCAGCACCATCACCACCAGCGTCGCCGCGACATAGGACACCAGCACCCCCGCCGCGCTGTCAGCCAGCGTGCCGGCCTCGCCCAGCCCCAGCGCGATGAACAGCGGGCTGGTGCCATAGCCGAAGGCGCAGACCGCGCCCCAGATCGTGCCGGCCAGGTAATCGGGTTCGAACCCCTTGGCACTGCCGGCCTTGCGGGTCTGGCGGCGGCGGCGCATCAGCACCAGAGGGCCGAACATCACCAGCGCCACGCCGACCAGGTTCACGCTGTTGATGGTCTCGCCCAGAAAGACAAAGCCCAGCACCAGCGCCACCAGGATCGACAATTGCTGCACCGGGGTCGACAGCGTCGCCCCCAGCGCCTGCGTGGCGCGGTAATTGCCGTAGCGGCCGATGACGAAATGCACCACGCCCGCCGCCACCATCCAGCCCCAGGCCGACAGCGGCCAGTCGGCCAGCGCCGCGTACCCGCCCATCACGGCGGCGAACACGGCAAAGATCGGCACGCCCAGAGGCACTGTGATGGCCAGGCCCTGCAGCACCGTGGCCTTCATCACGCCGCGGCGCACCGTGGCGTTGTTCAGGCCAAAGAACGCCGCCGATGCAAAGGCAAGTAGCGGTCCGAGCATGTGCGTCTTCCGGATGGGTCAGCCGGGGCCCGCGCGGGCCCCGGACGGGGCCGTCAGGCAGCCGGCTTGCGCAGGAAATCGCGCACCAGATCCGGCGTCAGGGTGATGTTCGGGGCATATTCCGGCGCGTCCTCGATCTGTTCCAGATCGTTCAGGCCGCATTGCTTGAAGATGCGGTTGGTGACCGAGATCAGCCGCAGCGGCCGGTCCGGATCACCGTTGAAGTGCTGGTGAATGGTGTTCGGCGGCACATAGATCACGTCTCCGGCCTCGTATTCCCAGCGCGAGACCTTGTCCTGCGGTTTCCAGAAGTATTCGTCGGTGATTTCCACGTCGCAATCCTGGTGCAGGTCGTAGCCGAAGCCTTCGAGCACATAGAGGCATTCCTCGGCCAGATGCCGGTGCTTGCCGGATTTCGATCCGGGCGGGACGATCTGCATGTAGGCGTCGACGGTTTCCATGCGCGTGTTCATCTGTTCGTTGATCAGGTGTTTCAGCAGCCCCTGGCGCGACATCTCCCACGGCATGTCTTCGGGGCGCACCACCTTGCGGCGCTTGGCATCGCGCGCCGGGCGGGCGGCGGCATCGTCCAGAAGTTCCTGGTACAGCGCCATGTTCTCGGTGCCGTCGATCCAGGCGGCGGTTTCTTCCCAGGCCATGATCAGTAGCCTCCTTCGGGGTGGTTGAAATCCTCTTCCTCTTCGCGCACCTCGAAGCCTTCGCCGCCCGGGGCGGGCGTGGTCTTGCGCGGTTCCACCGTCTTCTGGAACAGCATGTTCATGAACACGAACATCGGCTTGGTCTTGAGCACAAGGGCGCGGGCCGGCTTGGTGTCGGACGCGTTGAAATGCTGGTGCACGCAGTTGTTGTGCACGATGGCCACGTCGCCGGCCTTCCAGTCATAGCGGATATTGTCGTGGATCTCGTAGCCCTCGCCATCGAGGATGTAGAACGCGGCCTCGTTCACATGGCCATGTTTCTGGCTCTTGCCGCCGGGGCCGTATTCTTCAAGATGGATGTGGAACAGCTGGCTGATATTGTCCTTGGGCTCGACATAGTGCCGGGAATAGGCCTGCGGGCCGTCGACGAACCTGATCTCCTTCGCCTTGCGCACCCGCGGCACCGCGCGCAGCTTTTCCAGCTCGTGCGTCAGGTTGTATTCGCCCTGGATGGCGCGGACAAAGATGCGGTCCTTCTGGCTGTGGTAGTAGCCTGCAGGCTGGGCCGCGTCTGCCTCATGCTCCGGGTGATGGTGGTGATGGTCCGGATCGGGCTCCATCTCCGGCAGGTCGTGATGTTCGGTCGTCTCATCCATGGCGCGGGTCCTCCCTTCCTGGGTTCGTGATACGCCAGGCGCACGGAAAGAACAACTTTCCTGTATACGGAACGTCAAGGCGCGTGTGACAGGCCCACGGCCTGCAATACCCTGAAACGGCGCAGGAAAACGCGGACATCCCCGCCGCGGCAAGGGCATTTCCCGATGCGGAACGGGCTGCAAAAAGCTCATGAGTTTCTTGCATGCGGAACATCGTTCCGCTAATCAGGAGGCGACGGAGCAGCACGGGGGCAACCATGTCGGACAGCAGCAACCTGATCGAATTGTGCGCCAAGGCCGATGTCGCCGAGGGCGAGGTCATCAAGGTCGAGACGGGCGATCTCGAACTGGCGGTCTATTGTGTCGGCGGTCGGCACTACGTCACCGACAATCTGTGCACCCACGGCCCGGGCGAGTTGTCCGAAGGCTATCTGGACGGTCACGTCATCGAATGCGACTTCCATCAGGGGCAGTTCGACATCCGCGACGGCTCGGTCGTGGCCCCGCCCTGCATCCTGAAGCTCAAGACCTACAAGGTCGTGCCGCATGACGATGCCGTGGTGATCGAGGCCCCGCAGGACTAGCCCGAGGGCCGAGAAACCGGGCCCTGGCCCCTCAAAACCTGCGCCACAACCGCCGACGCGTCCGCAAGCGACAGGCGCTGGCCATTGGCCGCCTGGAGGGGGGCGTTTGGTGCTGGCTCCGGCTCGCCCGGGCGGTGGCGCGCGGCGACGACGATCGCGGCAGCATCGGTATCTGCGCTTGCCAGACCGGGCACAAACCCGATGCGGTCATACAGCCCGCGGATGGCATCGACGATCGCCCCGGGTCGCGCCGCGGTTTCCAGCGCTGCGGCCAGGTCGGGCAGGATCTCCGGTCGGGCCTCCAGCGCGTGATGCAGCGTGGCGGGCAGCAGCGCACCGATGGCCTGCCCGTGCACCGCGCCCGTCGCCTTTTCCAGCGGTCGTGCCAGCCGGTGCGCCAGCCCAAGCCGCGCCTGCCCGCAGGCCAGGTTCGCCAGCGACGCGCCCAGCAGGTTGTCGCCGCGGGCCATCGGCGTGCCGCCGACAATCGCCCCCTCGAGCGCGCCAAAGAGCAGACGGGCCGCCCGGAGCGCCAGTGCGTCGCTGACCGGCGTGGCCCGCAACGAGGTCGCCGCCTCCAGCGCATGGCTCAGCGCATCCACCGCGGCGGGGCGGGCCACCGCCGGGGGCAGCCCCTCCAGCGACAGCGGATCAAGCAGCGCGGCGGTGGCGAACCCGCCGGGGCCGCCGATGGTGAACTTGGCCCCGTCCGCATCGTCGCGCAGGATGGTGAAGGGCGACACCTCGGTGCCCGCCCCGGCCGTGGTGGGGATCATCACCATGGGCAGGGGTGGCGCGGGCAGATCCGGCAGACCTTCGAGCCCGCGCAGCGGTCCGTTCGTCGCGGCAATCGCCGCGCCCTTGGCCGTGCACAGGGCCGAGCCGCCGCCCAGCCCCACCACGCCGTCAAGCCCCTCGGCGGCCATCTGCGCCGCACAGGCCTCGGCATCGGCCACACGCCCGTCGATCCGGCAGCCGTCGAACGTGGGCACCGCGCCCAGCAGGCGGCACAGTTCCTGCCCCGCGGCACCTTCCAGCACCCTGCGGTCGGTCACCAGCAGAGGCCGCCGGATCCCGGCCCCGTGCAGCAGGGCGGGAAGCTGTGCCAGACTGTCCGGCCCCCAGATCAGCCGGACCGGAGCGTGGAATTCCGCCATGTCACTTCCGCGCCACCATGTCGACCAGCGCCGACATGCCGGCATGGCCCGGGCCTTCGTTGATTTCGGCGTCGTAGGCCTCGATCCGGACCTCGCTCAGGTCTCCGAATGCGTCGCGCAGAAGCTCCTCGGTATAGAGGTTCTCCAGCTTCTTGGGCCCGCCCGTGCCATAGTCCAGCTGCCGGGGTCCGTACCCTTCGATCAGGATCAGACCGCCGGGCCGCACCGCGCGTTTCATGCCCGCGAACACCGCGGCGCGATCCTGGGGCGACAGGAACTGGAAGAAGATGCCCACCACCACGTCGAACGCCGCGTCGGGAAACGCGTATTCGGTGAGATCCCCCAGCTGGTAGTCCACCTGCACCCCGCGCGACGACGCCAGCGCCAGCGCCTTTTCCCGCGCCCGGGGCGAGAAGTCCTGACAGGTGACCTGCAGCCCCTGCTGGGCCAGCCAGACGCCGTTGCGCCCCTCGCCATCGGCAATCGACAGCGCCGTCTGCCCGGCCTGCAACAGCGGGGCCTGACGTTCCAGAAAGGCATTCGGCGCGGTGCCGAACACATAGGTCTCGACCGCGAAACGGCCTTCCCAGCGCTCAAACTCGCTCATGTCGTGCTCCTTCGAAAGATCGGCAGGCGGCGCAGGCTGGGCAGCAGCAGCGTCAGCACGATCAGGGCGATCAGGATCAGGGATTGCGGCCGTGCAGCCATGAAGCCCAGCATGTCATTGTCGGAGATCATCCGGGTCTGGTGGAACGACCGTTCGGCGGTTTCGCCCAGAACCAGCGCGATGACCAGCGTCAGGCGCGGATAGTCGAAGCGCATCATCAGGTACCCGATGATCCCCATCACCATGGCCAGCACAACGTCGCCGGGCTTGCCGTCCAGCACGTAGACCCCGGTCAGCGACACGGCCACGACCACGGGCACCAGGAAATGCACGTTGACGAAGGTGATCAGCACCAGCCAGCGGGCAAACAGCAGCCCGATCAGCGAGGCCCCCACCGCCGACAACGTCAGCGCCACGATCAGGCCATAGACCTCCTGCTGGTTCTGCAGCAGGATCGTCGGGCCCGGGTCGATGCCGTGCAGCACCAGGATGCCCAGGAACAGCGCCGTTTCGGCGCTGCCGGGGATGCCAAAGGCCACCGTGGGCACGAGCGAGCCGCCATCCTTGGCGTTGTTGGCCGATTCCGGGGCGATCACGCCCACGATGTTGCCCTTGCCAAAGCTTTCGGGATCGCGCGAGGCCTGCACGGTCGAGGTATAGGCGATGAACGACGCCACGGTGCCGCCCAGTCCCGGGATCGCACCGATGATGGTGCCGATGGCCGAACCGCGCAGCAGCACCGTCCAGTGCCGGAAGACGGCGATGACGCCGCTGCCGATTCCGGAGATGCGCCCGGACACCGCGCTGCCGGTGCCCGCCACCGACCCGCCCTTGAGGCCCAGCTCGATCATCTGGCTCAGCGCGAACATGCCGGTCAGCGTGGGCACCAGCGGAATGCCGTCCCACAGGTAATCGGTGTCCAGCGTAAAGCGCAGCTCGCCCGAAACGGTGTCGGATCCGACAAAGGCCAGCATCAGGCCCAGCCCGCCCGCGATCAGCCCGCGCAGCAGCTTCCCGCGTGACGCAACGGCAATGGCGACAAGGCCCAGGATGGTCAGCAGCAGGAATTCCGCCGGCCCGAAGGCCAGCACCAGTTCGCGCGCCACCGGGATCACCAGCAGCAGCGTGAACAGCCCGATCAGCCCGCCCATGGCTGACGCGGTGGCCGATGCGCCGATCGCCATGCCGGCCTTGCCCTGTTGCGCCAGCGGATAGCCGTCAAACGTGGTGGCGGCGTTGGGCGCGGTACCGGGCGTGTTCAGCAGGATCGCGGTCAGCGACCCGCCGAACGAGGTCGCCCCCATCACGCCGCCGGCCAGGTACATGGCGTCCAGCGGCTCCATCGTGAAGGTGACGGGCACCAGCAGCGCCAGCGCGGTTGTCCCGCCCAGCCCGGGGATGACGCCAAAGCACAACCCCAGCGCCACGCCCAGCAGCACGTAGATGACCGAGCCGCTGCCAAGGACAAGCGCAATCGCGTCGAACAGTTGATCAAAGCCCATCGAGGCCCTCTTTGCATGATGCCCGGGGCGCGGGCGGCCTGGCCGCCGCGCCCCGGGGGCGGACCGTTACGAGCCTTCGGCCAGCACGTCCTTGTATTCGCTGTAGAAATCCATCATCTGCGTCATGATGGCACTGGCTTCGTCAGCGCCCACCGGGTCCAGCGGTCGGTTCGAGCTGGTCGACCATTCCTGCACCGCGGCGGAATTGGCGGCGGTCATCAGCGCCTCGCTCAGCTTGGCCTGGATGTCCGCCGGGATGCCCGGAGGCCCGCCGATGATGCGGCGCAGGGTAAAGTTGGCGAAGTTGTCATAGCCCAGTTCGGACGAGGTCGGGACGTTCTCCAGCGAGCGTTCGGTTTCGAACGTCATCAGGATGTCCAGATCGTCCTGGTATTTCAGCAACGAGGCAATCGGCTTGATGGTGGCGTCCACTTCGCCGCGCATCAGCGCGATGATGGTGTCGGTCGAACCCTTGTAGCCGGTGACGTTCAGGATCGGGCAGTCGATCGTCGCCATGGCGATACGCGCCGTCACCGACGAGGTCGAGGCCGGACCGGTGTCGGAATGCTTGAACGGCTGGCCCAGGCCGCACAGGTCGTCGAGGCTGTCGAAGCCGCTGCCGGACTTCACGGCCAGCGCGTATTTCGAGGTGGCAAGGTTGCCGATCCAGGTCACATCGGTCAGGTCATATCCCGACGAACGGCCCAGAAGCTGCGGCACCGTCAGGCCGGGGACATTCCAGATGCCGATGGTGTAGCCGTCGGGATCGGCGCGATAGACGGTGGCCGCGCCCTTCTGGCCGCCGGCGCCCGGGATGTTCTCGATCACCACCTCGACGCCAAGCGCCTTTTCCATCTCCGGCGCAACGGCGCGGACATAGGAATCAAAGCCGCCGCCGGGGCTGTAGGGCACCACGAAGGTGACGGGTTTCTCGGGCCATTCGGCCAGGGCAGCGGTGCCGGACAGGGCCAGCAGACCGACGGCCGCGGCAAGCCCTTTCAGGATCGCATTGGGCATGGTTTAGTCCTCCTCTGGGTTGGAATTGTGTCCGCTTGCCATGACAGGACGCGGTTTCTGGTTATGATCGGGGCCAGCGGACCAAGAGGACCGCACGGCAAACGCACTTTCGTCAAGGGGGGCCGCAGGATGGCCATCTGGGATCCGTATCTCAGCGAGACCGACCGCCGCGTGGCGCAGGCTGCGGGCTATGGCGCGCCGGGGCGGCTGCCCGCACGCCCGGCGCTGCTGGTCATCGACGTGACGCTGGATTTCTGCGGGCCGGAGGGGCTGGACCGGGTGGCGGCGGCCAGGGCCTGCCGCACCGCCTGCGGGCCACGGGCCTGGGCCGCGGTACCCGTGATCGCCGGGCTGATCGGGGCCGCGCGCAAGGCCGGCCGCCCGGTGATCTACACCCGCCGCAGCCCGGCGCGGCTGGCCGCCCGGCGCGGCAAGACCGATCGCTCCGGCGAAGACACGGCCCGGGGCAACGAGATAGTCGCGCCCCTGGCCCCGGCCCCGGATGAGGTCGTGCTGGGCAAGGACCGCCCCAGCGCGTTCTGGCAGACCGGTCTGGCCGCGCATCTGGACGGGCTGGAGGCTGACGGGGTGCTGCTGACCGGCGGCACCACCTCGGGCTGCGTCCGGGCGACGGCGGTGGATGCCTTCAACCTGGGTCTGCCCTGCGCCATCGTGCCCGAGGCGGTGTTCGACCGGTTCGAGGCCAGCCACGCCCTGTCGCTGTTCGACCTGTCGGCCAAGTATGCCGACCTGATCGACGCGCCTGCGGCCGCGGCCCTGCTGCAGGGCGGCTACCATGCGCCGAAGCCCTTGGGGTCGAACAGCACGCCGCGGTAGAGCCGGTAGTCCAGCGCCAGTTCGAAGACGCCGATCACGAAGCCCAGCACCGCCAGCGCCGAAATCAGCGCCGCCAGCCAGGGACGCCCGCCCCAGAACCGCATGTAGAGCGCGATGAACAGCGGGACCGCGGGCAGGATGCCGATGGTCAGCATCGCCAGCACGCAGCCGATCATCGCCGCCACCATCGCCAGTTCGCGCCGGAAGGCCGGGTCGTGGCCCATCTCGGGGCTTGAGAAATCGGCCCCGAGGCTCAGCCGCAGCGCCGCCCCCAGCCGGTTGTCGCCCCGCGACAGCAGGTCCAGCAGCGCCAGCGTCGCGGTGGCCAGCCCCACCAGCGTCGGCATCAGCCGCGGCCCGCGGCCGTAATCCTGCGCCCACCAGGCATAGCCCAGCGCCAGCGCCATCAGCAGCAGCGGCGGCCAGATCGAGCGGACTTTTGCGGGAACCTGCTGGGCCATGCTTCACTCCGTGGGAAACAGCAGCGACTTGATCACCACCGGTGCCGCACCGGTGGCCCTGATCACCGCGCCGATATCGATGAAATCGAACTCTGACAGCGCGATGCCGTCGATGGAGACCACCGCGCCGGGGACAGACTCGGCACTGCGCGCCTGCATGCCCAGCAGACCGCCGACATCGCCATCGGTGACCAGCACCAGCGGGTGCCCGGCATCCAGTTGCGCGCGCAGTCCCGCCACCAGCCCCTTGGCCAGCGCCGAAAGCCGCGCATAGCTGGCCGACCCCTGCCACGGGATCGCCACCGCCACCGGCGCATCGCCCAGGTCCATCCGCGCCCGCGCCGCGGCGACGGCCCGGGCGACGTCGCCTGCGTCGATCTCGTCGCCCAGCACCAGATGCGGCGCGATGACGGCCAGGTTGCGCAGCGGCAGCACGTCCTGCGGGTCAAGAAAGATGGTCGAGCCCGACACCTGCACGGTGTATTGCGAGGCCCCGACCACGGTGGCGCGGATGCCCTGGCGCGCCGGCAGACGCGCCCAGCCCCGGGCGGCAATCCGTGCGGACAGCGCCCGTGCCAGCTCCGGGCCCAGATCGTCGCCGGTGGCGTCCGCATGGTCGAGATATTCCGACACCCCGCCCGACACCACGATGCGCGGGGCCTCGGGGGCCCAGGGCAGCGGGTCGAGACGCATGAGCCCCTCGGCCACGCCGCCCGACAGGACCTGCATCACCTGCTCTGCCATGGCATCGGCCAGCTTTGCACGGGCCGTCTGCGGCAGCGGATCACCCGGATTGGCCTGCAGCCCGGCGCGCGCCAGATGGTGCCGGCCGAACGGCTCCAGCCGGGAAATCCGCCCCTCTGCATCGAAGGCCAGCAGCCGGGCCCCGACATCCAGTGCCGTGCGGGCGACGATCTCTCCCGCCTGACACAACGCCACCTTGGTGGTGCCGCCGCCCATGTCGACATTGATCACCGGCCCGCCGGTGTCCGACAGCGCCCGCGCGCCCGATCCATGCGCCGCCATCAGCGTCTCCAGCGAGTCGCCCGCGCTGAGCGCCACGAAGCGGCCCGCCTCTTCTGCCAGAACCTCGCCGATGGCGCGGGCATTGCGCCGCCGCGCCGCCACCCCGGTCAGGATCAGCGCTCCGGTGTCGATCTCGCCCCGCGCGATCCCCGCTTCGGCATAAGCCCTGTCGATGAACGCTCCCAAGGCCTGCGCGTCGATCTCGTCGCCGGCCAGGTAGGGCGTCAGCAGGATGTCCGAGGCCGACAGCACCTCGCGTGCCGCCACGATATAGCGGGTGTCCATCCGTTCCAGCGTGATCCGCGAGAACAGCAGATGCGAAGTGGACGAGCCGATATCCACGCCCACCGAGGTGAGCTGGATCTCGTCCTCCTCGATCAGCGACCGGTCCGCGCCCGAAAAGAAGACGCGTCCGCCCGGATCGGTCTCGTCCTCAAGGCGCGCGGCTGCCGTCATGTGTCCTCGGGCTTGTCATACAGCGCGGGGTCCATGCGGCTCTGGCCGCCGCCGGTGGCGATATGCGCCTCGAACTCGGCCCGGATATGCGGGTCTTCCATCCAGTAGGGGATCGAGGTGCCGCCTTCGGTGATGTCCATGGCGGTATAGTCGATCTGCTTTTCCCCCGGCGGCAGGCCGGTGACCATGCTGGGATGGTGGGGGCCGAACCAGGCGGTCAGGCGGAACGGCTCGGACGAGGTGTTGAAGTGCTGGTGATACCAGCGCGCCCCGCCCGGCGCGGCGCTGACCATGCCCACGGGTTCGTAATCCACCCGCTTGACCTGATCGCCATGCCCGTCCTTCCAGGGATTCACCCCGCAATGCTCGGGCCAGGTATAGGTATAGCCCTTGCCCTTGACGCAGATCAGGATCGCCGCCGAGGTATGGGCATGCGCCTTGGTATAGCGCCCGGTCTCGTGCTGGCCGATCCACAGGTAGAACTTGTTGCCGGTCATGAACGGTTCTACCCGGCGGTAGCCGGGCGACCGGCGGTTATCCAGCGGCAGTTCGCAATTCATCACGTCCGGCACCAGATTGGTGCGCCGCATGGCCAGACCCCGGATCGGATCGGGCTCGAGATCGTCTTTGGGCTGGTAGAAATCCTTCGCGCCGGAAAAGCGCGAGGTGAAGCGGTAGGGGTTGTCGAAGATCGCGCCACGGTCGCCGATGAGGTTCATCAGGTTGGGCGCGGTTGTTCCCGCCAGAAGCAGCGCGGGGCTGTTGGTGGCGTTGACGATGCGGTGATAGGCGTTCACCGGGATCGAGAACATGGACCCTGTCTGCCATTCGAACGTGTGCTTGGGACCGCCCTCTTCCAGCCAGACCTCGGTGGACCCGCGCCCCTCCACCACCAGAAAGATTTCCTCGTAAAGGTGCTTTTCGACGTTCAGCGCGCCCGCCGCGGGCACTTCGACCACGTAGCAGCCCCATTTGCCCTCGGTGCCGTGCAGTTGGATGTAATGCCCGCGCCCGCCCATGCGGGGCCAGTTCACCAGCGGCAGGTCCTGCACCCGCGAGATGCCGATGCCGCGATAGACGGGGATGCCGTCCTCTTCCATGAACCGGTCGTAATCGGTTTGCGGCTGGCCGAACCGGCCATAGCCGGCGCGTTCTCCACGCGTGGGTTCGTGCCAGTGCACGGCACCGTCCATGTCGTGCGGCATCGCGATGTCTCCTCCCCTTTGGTCTTGTCGGATACTGTGCCGCCTCTCGGCGCGCGGGTCAAGAAAATGGAATGCAGTTCCGGATAAAGGAACGCGCTCGCGAAACCGGCTGCACGGCCCGCGCGCGGCTTTGACAGCCCGCGCCGCGCGCTCCTATCGTGTGCCGCACGGCACGGCAGGGCACCACAGGGCGGAGGCACGGCACGATGAGCGGAACGCAGGACGATCACGGGACAGACACGCCCTGGCAGGCCGAACCCATCGCGGGCGCGCCGGACGACGTCATCGGATGGGGCTCGGACATTCCGGCGGCGATGCTGCGGCGGCTTGACGTGCCTTACGTGGCGCTGACCCCCGGGGCCAGCTATCGCGGGCTGCATGACAGCCTGGTCAACCACCTGGGCAACACGCGCCCCGAGATCGTGCTGTGCACGCACGAGGAACACGCCGTCGCGGTCGCCCACGGTTATGCCAAGGCGACCGGGCGCGGCCTTGCCGTGGCGCTGCATTCCAATGTCGGGCTGATGCACGGCGCCATGGCGATCTTCAACGCGTTCTGCGACCGGGTGCCGATGCTGATCCTGGGCGCCACCGGCCCGGTGGACGCCACCCGGCGACGCCCCTGGATCGACTGGCTGCACAGTGCGCAGGATCAGGGCGCGCTGGTGCGGCCGTTCCTGAAATGGGACGACCAGCCCGGATCGGCCGAGGCGGTGCCCGAGGCGATGCTGCGCGGCTGGACGGCGGCGCACACGCTGCCATGCGGGCCGGTCTACATCAACCTCGACGCCGGCCATCAGGAAGCCCCCGTCCCCACCCCGCCAACCCTGCCCGACCCGGCGCGCTGTGCCCCGCCCGCCCCGGCCGCGCCCGATCCCGAGACGCTGCGCCGCGCCGCGGACCTGCTGCTGCAGGCCAGGGCACCGGTGCTGCTGTTTGGCCGCGGCGCGCGCGACGGGGCCGCCATGGCGCGGCGCACGGCGCTGGCCGAACGGCTGGGGGCTGCGATGCTGTCGGACCTCAAGGCCGGGGCGATGGTCCCAACCACCCATCCCAACCATGCGGGTGTGCCGTTCAACCGCGTCTCGTCCGACGCCCGCGCGGTGCTGGAGCGCGCCGACGTGATCCTGGGCCTGGGCTGGATCGATCTGGGCGGGCTCCTGCAGCAGGTCTTTGGCAAGACCGCGCCCCAGGCGACGATCCTGCAGGCCGGGCTGGACCACCAGTTGCACCGCGGCTGGGGGCAGGAGCATTTCTCGCTGCCGCCGGTAGACTTGGCCCTGAACTGCGATTCCGACGCGGCGGTCCGCGCGCTGCTGGACGTGCTGCCGGCGCAGACGCGCCCCGCCCCGGCCCTGCCGCACCGTGCAGCACCGGACGAGACGGCCCCCTGCCTGACCCTGCGCGACATGGCGCGGGCGCTGCGGCAGGCGGTGGGTGACCAGCCGGTGACCTTTCCGGCCCTGGCGCGCGGCTGGCCGGTCGATCTCTGGCCGCACGAACATCCGCTGGACTACCTGGGCAAGGATGGCGGCGGCGGCATTGGCAGCGGCCCCGGCCTCACGGTGGGCGCGGCGCTGGCGCTGAAGGGCAGCGGGCGGCTGGTGGTGGGCAGCCTTGGCGACGGCGACACGCTGATGGGCATCGGCGCGCTCTGGACGGCGGCGAAATACCGGCTTCCGGCGCTGTTCCTGATCAACAACAACCGCAGCTACATGAACGACGAACTGCATCAGGAGCGGGTGGCCAACGCCCGCGGGCGCAACCCCGCCAATGCCTGGATCGGCCAGCGGCTGGACGATCCCGCGCCGGATTTTGCCATGCTCGCCCGCGGTCAGGGGGTGGCGGCCAGCGGTCCGGTGTCGGACCGCGCCTCGCTTGAGGCCGCCCTGGCCGAGGCGGTGGCCTGCCTGCGCGCGGGCCGCCCCTATCTGGTGGACGTGTTCACCGACGGGCGCCTGGGCCGCGAGGACGCGGCACCGCGCGACACCGCCGCCAAGGCCTGAGGTCAGAAGTCGCGATAGCCCGCCAGCCAGCGGAACAGCAGCCCGCGATACAGTTCCAGATCGAAGGCCAGTTCGAACACCAGGTAGATGAACACCACCGTGCCCGCGCTGACCACCAGCGACATCACCAGCGGCACCCCGCCGGCGCGCCACATCAGCATGAAGGTGAACACCGCCAGCCCGACGAAATGCCCCAGTGCCACGATGATCACCAGCAGCAGCACCAGCCACAGGCAGATCGCCAGCACCTTGTTCAGCCCCGCCATTCCGCCGCGCAAGGCGGTCTGCAGGCGTTGGCCGACCTCCGCCTCGTCGCGGTGGCGGTACAGCCGGACGCCGTGCACCACAATCAGCACGATCAGCGGCGCGATGATCACGAACGGCGTGCGGGACGACACCAGCTGATAGGTCAGGGCCTCGAAGAAGGCCGCCACCACGACCAGCCCCACCAGGGCCAGAAAGACGATCTCCAGCGTCAGCATGTCGGCGTGATCGGATTTCTTGCGGTCCAGGTCGCCGCCCTTGCCCTGATCCGGGGCCCTGTCGGCGGGATCGGGCCGCTCTGGCCCTTGTGCCGTATCGGTCATGTCAGAGTCTCCGCCGCTTGCGGTCGCGCAGGAGCGACCAGATGTTGTAGCCCAGGAACAGCACCGTGATCAGCAGCAGCGTCAGCGGGATCGGCTCCATGAAGAAGAACGGCCCGTCCAGCAGCAACGCGAGATACAGGTTCTTCTCGACGGCAAAGCCCAGCACGAAGCCGATCAGCATGGCCGCGCGGGAATAGTTGAGGATCTTCATCACATAGCCCAGCACGCCAAAGACCAGCGCGACACCGATATCGAACACCGACGCGCTGCCGGCGTAGGCCCCGGTGACGATGATCGCCAGCAGCACCGGCACCATGTATTCCGCCGTGATCGAGGTGGCGCGGCTGAGCGGGTTGACCAGGAACATCCCCACCACGGTGCCGATCAGGTTGCCGATGATGATGGTGAAGATCATCACGAAGATGATGTCGACATTGTTGTTCAGCATGCGCGGGCCGGTTTCCAGCCCGAGGATGAACAGCCCCGACAGCAGGATCGCCATCGAGGACGAGCCGGGAATGCCGAAGGCGATGGTCGAAGCCAGCGCGCCGCCTTCCACCGCGTCGTTGGAGGCTTCGGGCGCGATCACGCCCTCGACCGCGCCATGGCCGAACTCTTCGGGGTTCTTCGAGGTTTGCTTGGCATGGCCATAGGCGACAAAGGAGGCCGGGGCCGAGCCCAGGCCGGGGATCAGGCCCATGGTCGTGCCGATGGCGGAACAGCGCATCACCAGCCACCAGTTGCGAAAGGCCAGCCCGATGCCACGAAAGATCTGGCGCTGGGTGTCCCCTGCCGAAAGCGCCTTCTTGGTAAAGCGGGCCAGCGCGCCGCCGCGGCGGAACAGGTCGATCATCTCGGCCACGGCGAACAGGCCCAGGATCACCGGCACCAGCGACAGCCCGTCCGCCAGCCGGTCGGACCCCATGGTGAAGCGGTGGGTGTTGGTGACGTTGTCGACGCCGATCATCGCCAGCAGCAGGCCCAGAAGCGCCGCGATCAGGCTGCGGGTCATGTCTTCCTTGCCCAGGATGGCGACGAAGGTCAGCGCCAGAAAGGCCAGCACGAACACTTCGGGCGGCCCGAAGAACAGCACCACCTCGCGCAGCACCGGGATCAGCAGCCCCAGCACCACCGCGCCAAAGGTCGCGCCGAGGAAACAGGCGGCCATGGCGGCCCCCACGGCCACCCCCGCCTCGCCCCTGTCGCGCATGGGCGGGCCGTCGATCAGCGTGGCCGCGTTCTGCCCGGTGCCCGGGGTCGAGAACAGGATCGCGGTCAGACCGCCGCCCTGCGCCACCGTGGCATGCGCGCCCAGCAGGAAGGCGATCCCGGCGCTGGGTTCCATGGAATAAAGAAAGGTCACGGCCATCGCCATGGCGAAATGGCCGGACAGGCCGGGGATCACGCCGATGATCAGCCCGAAAATCGCGCCGACGCCCAGATAGGGCAGCACCGCAAGGCTGATCGACTGGGCAAAGCCGCTCACCATGCCTTCGATGACGGTCATGTTGGTCCCTTTCGCAAGGATGTTGCCGAAAGGACCGCGCCGCGTTTGCGGCGCGGTCCGATGGTGTCAAACGGGGCGGTGCTCAGAGTTCGCCCTTGATCGCGGCGACAAAGAGCGCGCGGGTGTTGTCGTCGAGATCGGTGGCGGCCTTTGCCAGTTCCCCGGTGCGCGCGCCGTCGCGATAGGCCAGGTCGCGCCCGGCCGACTCGGCCTTGGCCACAAATTCCGGATCGGTGATCGCCTGTTCGAACGCCGCGCGCAGGAAGGCCAGCCGGTCTTCCGGCACGCCCGGAGGTGCGGCCACCGGACGGCCCACGGCCGACAGGCCTTCCCAGGCCTGGAGGATCCGGATCTTGTCGGCATCGCCATCGGCCAGGTCATAGACGCTGGGCACACCTTCCAGAACGCCGGTGGGCTCGGCTTCGGAATGCAGGATCACCACGTGATCGCCATCCTCGATGCCGCTCATGGCCGAGCCGAGCGAGCCCCACATCGCCTGCACGTCGCCGCGCAGCATGGCGGCCCGGATGTCCGAGGACGAGTTGAACCCGTGCACCACGCGCTGGTCCATGTCAAAGACATCCCCCACGATCACCGCGTCCACATAGGTCGAACCGCCCAGGCCGGTGGCGCCCATGATCTCGGTCTGGCCGTTGTTCATGTAATCCTCGATCGAGGTGATGCCACTGGCCGCGCCCGCCACCATCACCCGGATATCGGCGACAAAACGGCCAATGAAGTTGTAATCGGCCACCTTGTAATCGGCACCTTCGATCCCCGCCAGTTCATTGGTGATCATGGCCGAGCCGTTGATGATGCCGATGTTCAGGCCGTCCGCCGGGGCGTTGAAGATTTCCACCGCGCCCTTCATGCCGCCCGAGCCCGGCATGTTCACCAGATCGATCCGCGCGCCGGTGTACTTTTCCATGTAGGGGGCCAGCAGGCGGCTGTATTCGTCATACCCGCCGCCGGGCTTGTAGGGCACGATCCACTTGATCGACTTGCCCTCGTAGAAAGCCGCTGCGTCCTGCGCCAGCGCTGCCGTGCCACCCAGCATCGTGCCACCGGCAACTGCCGCCGCGGCCAGGCCTTTCAGAAATTCGCGTCTCATGGTCTTCCTCCCTTGGTTTCCGGGTCGTCCCGGTTCAGTCACGGATGTCCTGCAGGAACCATTCCGTGGGTATCTCCCGCCCCGATCCCTCGGCACGGGCCTTGCGGTAGACGATCGGGGCCAGTGCCGAGAACTGCAGGCCCTGATTGCCGACATTGCGGTAAAAGGTGATCTGGTCGCGGCTGGTGCGTCCCGGCACCTGGCCCGAAACCAGCTGGGCGAAATCCGGCTTGTCGCCGCCCTGCCCGCGGTCGCGGAATTCGGGATCGTCGCCGCCGAAGCCCGGGCGCGGATTGCGCGGCGGGATGCGCGCCATCTCTTCGGCGGTGCCACCGATGAAGGCCGCGGGCGAATGGCCGCGTTCGGCCTGAAACCGTTCGGTCTGCTTCATCTGCAGCCCGGCGGTGCCCTGGCGGATCACCACGTCAAACACGCCGGTGGCCTCTTCGGGCATCTCGCGGCGGCCCAGATTGGTGACATGCATGCCCGGTTCGATCCAGTCCGCGTCATAGACCGGCTCCATCGAATCGGTGCAGCTGGCCAGGATGTCGGCACCGCGCACCGCCGCCCGCGGGGTGTCCACCGGCTCCACCTCGATCCCCAGCCGGTCCGACATCTCCTGCGCATAGGCCTCGCGATTTGCGCGGGTGGGCGAATAGACGCGGGCGCGCCGGATCGGGCGGACCAGGGCAAAGGCCTCGAGAAAGCTGCGCGCCATCCCGCCCGAGCCCAGCATGCCGACGGTTTCGCTGTCCTCGCGCGCCAGATGCCGGACCCCCAGCGCCGCCCCGGCCCCCACGCGCATGTGCTGCAGCGCGCCGTCGTTGAAGAAGGCCAGCGGCTCGCCCGTCTCGGTCGAGATCAGCAGGATCAGGCCGCAATAGGTGCCGGGCTCCATGCAGTATTTCTCTTCGGTCCAGCGCCCCTCGGCGTCCCGCGGCCAGTGGATGATGTCGGATTTCATCCGGATCGCGAAAAAGCCGTCATTGGCCCCTTCCATGGTGCCCCAGCGGAAATAGCCGTCATCGCGCTGGCAGGGCACGTACATGTCGACGCGGGGCCGATGGATCGCGCGGCCCGACGGCAGCGCGGCAAAGGCGCGTTCCTGCGCCTCGATGCACTCTTCCATCGTCAGCAACCGCGATACGACATCGTTGCCGATGATCAGCATGTCCGGTCCATCCTCCCTGCCGCGGCGTTGCGCGACCTTTTGACACAAAAGCGTAAGGGCGAAGGCGCGTTGCGGTCAATGGGACAGTGGTCCATATGCCGGAACGAAGTTCCGCTGCGTGCAAGCTGTTTTTTCGCGCGCACGCGCCCTATTCCAGCGCGACCAGCAACACGCCCGTCATCGCCAGCCCCGCCGCCAGCAGCACCGGCAGCCCCGGCACCGGTTCGGACCGGAACACCGCCACCGACAGCACGATCGACACGAAGATCTCGAGCGAGGCGATCATGACCACGGTCGAGACATCGGCATGCGCCAGCGCGGCAAAGAGAAAGATCTGCCCCAGCGACACCATCACCGACGCCGCCAGGATCCAGCGGTCGAGATGGCGGAACATGCCGGTGAACTTGGCGCGGTAGCCGGGCAGGAACAGCGCCAGCACGGCAAAGGCGGCAAAGCCCGTCGTCGCGCTGAGAAACGTTCCCAGTGCCGGGGCGGGCCACAGGTCCAGCCCGGCCTTGCGCGCGACATAGGCCCCGGCATAGGCCAGTGATCCGAATACGCCAAAGAGATAGGCAGCGGGAGGCGGGGCCAGCGATTCGAGCGCGCCGCGCCGCACAAGGCTGTCGCGCACCAGCACCGCAAAGGCCACGGCGATGGCCGCCATCCCCGCCAGATCGGTGCCGGTGATGACCTCGCCCAGCAGCGTCGCGGCCAGCAGGACCGAAAAGAACGGGTTCAGCCGCTTGACCGCCGTCGACCGGCTGACCCCCAGCCGCCGGATCGAGGTGAAGACCAGCGTGCGGCCGAACACCATCGCCAGCACGCCCGCCACCGCAAACAGGGCAAACCCGGCAAGGCCCTGCCCGGGCGGCGGCGGGGCGTCGCTGCCGCGTTCCAGCACCAGCCAGAGCAGGGCCGAGATCGCCATCGTCACCAGCACCGAAAAGGTCACGCCCTTGTCGCCGCCCGAGGCCGTGGTGCGCGAGATGAAGTTGTTGGCAAAGGCAAACGAGGTGGCCGAGGCGATGGCCAGCAAGGCCCCGGCCGCGGTACCGCTCATGGCGCGCGCAGGGCGTCGAGCGCGTGCCAGACCCGGTCCGGCGTCGCCGGCAGGTCGAAATCCGCCACGCCTGCGCGGGCCAGCGCGTCCGACACCGCCGAGGCAAAGGCGGCCATGCCGCCCACCGTGCCGGCCTCGCCCACCCCCTTGACGCCCAGCGGATTGCGTGCCGTCGGCACCTCGACCGAGGCCAGCGCCATCATCGGCACGTCCCGCGCGCGGACCAGGCTGTAATCCATCAGCGACCCGGTCAGCAGCTGGCCTTCGACATCGTGGCGAATGCGCTCTCCCAGACCGATGGAGAGGCCCTGCGCGATTCCGCCCATCAGCTGGCCTTCGACCAGCACGGGGTTCAGCACCCGGCCCACATCCTCGACCGCGGCATAGCGGGTGACGGTGAGGGCGCCGGTCTCGGGGTCCACCGCCACCTCGCACAGATGGGTGCCGTTGGGATAGGTGGCGATCTCGGGGGCAAAGCTGCCTTCGACGCGCCAGACGCCGCCCTTGTCGGCGGCAATCTGCGCCAGGCTCAGGGTTTCGTTGCCGTCCTGCCGGTGAAAGCCGCCGTCGCGCAAGACCAGCGCCTCCTCCGGGCAGCCAAAGCGCGCCGCCGCGATCTGCCGCCCCTCGGCCAGCAGCGTGTCGAGCGCCACCCAGGTGGCGGAACCCGCCACCGTCAGCCCGGCAGAGCCGCCGCTGCCGCGCCCGTGGCTGACCGCTTCGGTGTCGCCGTTGACATAGGTGATCCGCGTCTGCGGCAGCTCCAGCCGCTCGGCCACCAGGCGCGACAGCGCGGTTTCGTGCCCCTGCCCCACCGACATCACGCCCGGGGCCAGGGTCAGCCCGCCAGAGGCATCCAGCGTCAGCCGCGCGTGGTCGGGTTTCGGCCCGGCGGCGGATTCGATGCAATTGGCCAGCCCGACGCCGTACAGCAGCCCCTGCGCCTCGGCCGCAGCGCGGCGCGGCGCGGGATCGCCGTTCAGCGCCAGCGCCTCTGCCATCACCCGCGGGAAGTCGCCGCAATCCAGCGGCGCGCCCAGGGCGGTTTTCACCGGCAGCGCCGCCGGTGCAATCAGGTTGGCCCGGCGCAGCGCCACCGGGTCGATCCCGGCCTGGCGCGCCACCGCATCCAGCGCGCGCTCGATGGCGTGGGTGGCCTCGGGGCGGCCATTGCCGCGGAAGGGTGCCAGCGGCACGCGCGCGCTCAGCCGCCCCTCGATCTCGATCCCCGCCACCGGGACGTCATAGACCCCGGTCATGCCGCGCACATTGTTCATCAGACCGTAGGCACGGCGCGAGGGATAGGCACCGCAATCGATGGCAAACCGGCCTGCCACCGCAACGATGCGGTGCCCGGCATCCAGACCCACCTCGAGCACGCCATCAATGGCGCGGCCCTGGACATCGGCCAGCATCGTTTCGGACCGCGCAGGCAGCCAGGCCAGTTCGCAGCCCAGATGCCGCGCGGCAAAGGCCAGCGCCGCATCCTCGCGCGTCATGAACCCCTTGAGCCCGAACGACCCGCCGACATCCTCCGCCAGCACCCGCACCCGTTCGGGCGACAGGCCCAGCGTGTCCGACAGGCCCGCGCGCAGGGCAAACGGGTTCTGCGTACTGACGCGGTAGGTCAGGCCGCCTTTGTCGTCGGGGGTGGCAATGGCGCCGCGCGGCTCCAGCGCAAAGGCCGTCACCCGCGGCGCGGCAAGCGTGATCCGCGCGCGGTGCACCGCGCCCGCCAGCGCCGCCTCGGCCGCCGCGACATCGCCAAAGCGACGAAGGAACGCACGGCCAGCGGGCGGCGGTACCTCCTCCAGCGTCACATCCGCCAGATCGAGCGCATCCGCCAGAGCCTGCGGGCTGGACGCGGCCACCAGCGCCAGCGGCTCGCCGACATGACGGATCGTGGTGGCGCTCAGGATCGGCTGGGGAAACTCTTCGGCGGTGCCGCCATCCTCGCGCGGGAGCGGCTCGTGCCGCAGCGGTCCGATGCCGGCCGCGTCAAGATCCTCGGCGGTGACGACCCCCAGCACGCCCGGTGCCGCGCGCACTGCCGAAAGGTCCAGCCCCGCCACGCGGGCGCTGGCCAGGTCGGCGCGCAGAAAGCCCGCAAAGGCGGTCCGGGGCGTCACGAAATCGGCGACGAAACGGCCACGCCCGGTCAGCAGGCGCGCATCCTCCCGCCGCGTCCGGGGGCTTTGGGTCATGGCGGGCTCCGGTCGCTGGATGGGCTCTGAATAGCGCAGCGTGGTCGCGGATGCACGCCTGACAGAACACCTTTCCACATGCCGGAACGTCAGCGCCGGCTGCCACCCGACGCGTTGCGCCGGACCGTCAGGCGCGCTTCTAAGGTTGCAACAACGGCGTGGCTGGCTACTGTCCAAGCCGCAAAGCACACCATGCCCGCATGAAGGAGCCCCCGATGTCCGCGTCCACCCCGCATTACGTGATCGACCTGCCCCCCGTCACCGGCCTGCCCGTCGCGGGGACCGAGGCGCTGTTTCCGGTGCGCCGGGTCTATTGCATCGGCCGCAACTATGCCGCCCACGCCATCGAGATGGGGCACGATCCCGACCGCGAGGACCCGTTCTTCTTTCAGAAGAACCCCGACAACCTGACAACCGCCGACACCTTCCCCTATCCGCCCAAGACCGAGGACGTGCATCACGAGGCCGAGGTGGCGGTGATGCTGAAATCCGGCGGCACCAACATTCCCGTCGAGCAGGCGCTGGACCATGTCTTTGGCTATGCCGTGGCGCTCGACATGACGCGGCGCGACCTGCAGGCGCTGCAGAAGAAGCTGGGCCGCCCCTGGGAGATCAGCAAGGCATTCGAAGGTTCGGCCCCGGTGGGCCCGATCCATCCGGCCTCGGCCATCGGCCACCCGACCGAAGGGCGCATCACGCTGACCGTCAACGATGCGCTGCGCCAGGATGCCGACCTGAACCAGATGATCTGGAAGGTGCCCGAGCAGATCGCCTGCCTGTCGGAGTATTACGAACTGGCCGCGGGAGACGTGATCCTGTCGGGCACCCCGGCCGGCGTGGGGCCGGTACAGCGCGGCGACGTGGTCGAGGTCACGGTCGACGGGCTGGGCGCGCTGCGCGTGGCGGTGGTCTGAGCCGGGCGGTCGCGCGGCGGTCCGCCGGTTTCCGGCGGGCGGCCTGCCCCCGGCACAGGCCGTCCGGCCGCCACCGGCGCGCGGCCGCGACTCATGTCATGGTTGCATCACTAGTGACAGGCCGCCACCGCGGCCTCGGCCTCGGCGCGGGCGTCGAGCACCGCTGCGGACGCGTCGGCGCAAGCCAGCGCCTCGTCGCGCGCAACATCCGCCAGCCGGGCCAGCAGCCCGGCATAGACACTGCATCCGCACAGTTCGGCCCCGAATCTGGCCTCGTCTAGCTGCGCTGCAGCACGCTCCAGCCGAAGGGCGCAGGACGGGGTATCCGACTGCAGGGCCTGGCGCGCGAAAAAGTATGAATCAAGTGCAGGATAACAGTGCCGGTCGGCCCAAAGCCCCCCCGGCACCGCAGCGAGGCACAGCGCCGGCAACATCCGTGCCAGCGCCCTCCACACGCCGCGGCGCGGCAATGCATCGCAGCATTTGCATATCTGACCCATTCCGGCCTCCCTCTGCCGAATTTCACAAAACCCCTGACAGCACACATGTTTTTATTGATCAAGCGATCAATGAGGCGTAGCATTTCGCCAGTGCGGTCAGAACGTCGCAGTCCCAACCGTCATAACACCTGCGCCCCGTTCGTCCGCCTGTCTGGGAGGAGACAACAATGGACAATTACGGACCTTACGATCCGTCCGTCGACTATTCTCCGGGCCCCGCGACCAGGGAGGTCGGGCCCGAGGGCGACAAGATCAAGCCTTGGAAACCCTTGCACATGTCGCGGCGCAACTTCCTGCGCGGCGTGGTCTGCTCGGGCACCGTGATCGCCAGCGCCGGGTTCCTGTTCTCGACCACATCCGCAGCGCGCGCGGATGCCCGCGCGGTCGAGCGGATGATCACGCTGACCGTCAACGGCAAGACCCACCGGCTGGACGTGCCGCCGAACGAAACCCTCGCCACGACGATTCGGTACCGCCTGGGCCTGACCGGCACCAAGATCGGATGCAACCAGGCCGAGTGCGGCGCCTGCACCGTGATGTCGGGTGGCACGACGATCTATTCCTGTTCCACCCTGACCCACCGGGTGCGCGACAGCGAGATCGTGACGGTCGAGGGCATCGCCTCGCCGGATGGCACGCTGCACCCCGTGCAGCAGGCCTTCATCGATGAACTGGGTCCGCAATGCGGTTTCTGCACCCCCGGCCAGGTCGTGGCCGCGGTGGCGCTGCTGAACAAGACCCCGAAGCCCACGGTCGAACAGGCGCGGATGGCGATGTCCGGAAACCTGTGCCGTTGCGGCGCTTACGATCACTATCTGCGCGGCGTCATGAAAGCCGCAGAGAAGGTGTAAGCCATGACATACAGACTCATCGGCAAGAATTTCACCCCGCCCGATCTCGAGGCCAAGGTGACCGGTTCGGCGAAATACGCCGAGGATTTCCGCGCCGACGGCATGGCACATGTCAAGTTCTACGGCTCGCCCATGCCGCATGGCCGGGTCAAGTCCATCGACATGTCCGCCGCCGAAAAGGTGCCGGGTTTCCTGGGCGCGCTGCTGCCGGACGAAGTCAAGGCCCCGGCTCCGGGCGGCTTTGCGATCCTGCACAACGAACCGACCTATTTCGGCGCGCCCATCCTGGCGATTGCCGCCGAAACCGAACAGGCGGCCGCCGACGCGGTGGCGGCGGTGAAGGTGGAGATGGAGCTTCTGCCCTTTGTCGTCGACCCGCTGGACAGCCTCAAGCCCGACGGTCCGAACGCGCTGAGCGGCGGCAATGTCGCCGGGCGCGGCATCGACCTGCAAGAGGTCAAGTGGACAGGCAAGGATTTCGCCCTGGCCGGTGACGATCGCATGCCCATGGGCAAGGCCGCGGTGGAATGGGCCTTTGGCGATATCGAGGCCGGGTTCTCGGCCGCCAAGGTGGTGATCGAGGAAAGCTTTGTCCACGCCACCAACTCGCACCACGCGATGGAACCCCGCTCGGCCGCGGCCTATTGGGAAAACGGCAAGTGCAATGTCTGGGGCTCCACCCAGTCCACCGCCTTTGCCCAGCCGGGCCTGGCGCGGATGATCGGGGTCGAGCCTTCGGACCTGGTCTTTGTCGCCGAGTATTGCGGCGGCGGTTTCGGCGGCAAGGCGTCGAGCTATCCGCTGATGGCGCTGCCGGCGCTGGTGTCGAAGAAGCTGGGCGGCCGCCCCTGCCTGCTGCGGGTGACGCGCAACGAGGAATACGACAACGGCATGGCGCGCTCGGGCTTCCAGGGCTATGCCAAGCTGGGCTTTGCCGAAAACGGCCGCCTGCTTGCGGCGGACGTCTTTGTCGTCCAGGATCTGGGGCCGACCTCCGGGTTCCCCGATTTCAACAATGTCGGCAATGCCACCGTCATGGTGTTCCAGCCGGAAAACATGCGGTTCCGCGCCGTGCCGGTGCTGACCAACACCGTGCCCAAGGGCGCGCAGCGCGGCCCGGGCGAGAACCAGACCGCCAACATGCTGGAGCCGCTGTTTGACAAGGCCGCCCGCGAACTCGGGCTGGACCGGGTCGCCATCCGCATGGTCAACGCACCCGGCAATGGCGGCGAAGGCGCGGTCTACGGCAAGGATCGCAGCAACGTGACCTCCGCCTATCTGCGCGAGGCGCTGGAACAGGGCGCGGCCAAGTTCAACTGGGCCGAACGCTCGGCACAGTCGGGCATGCGCAACGGTTCCAAGGTGCGCGGCTACGGCGTTGCCTCGGCCTATCACACCGCGGGCTCGAACGGGTTCGACGGTCTGGTGCGGATCACGCCTGACGGCATCCTGCACGTGCATACCGGGATCGGCAACCTCGGCACCTTCTCCTACGCCTCCACATCGCGCGTTGCGGCCGAGGTGCTCGGCTATGACTGGGACCGGGTGGTGATCGAACGCGGGGGCACGCTGAAGCACATTCCGTGGAACCTCGGCCAGTTCGGCTCGAACACCAACTTCACCATGACCCGCACCAATTTCGTGGCCGCAACGGCTGCGGCGGAGATGCTGAAGGAAATCGCGGCGGCCACCCATGGCGGCACGGCGGCGGATTACGAGCTGAAGGACGAAACCGTCACCAACGGCACCGCCACCATGACCTTCGCCGAAGCCGCGCAGAAGGCGATCGAGATGGGCGGCAAGTATGCCGGCCACGAGGTGCCCGAAGAGCTGAACCCGATGACCAAGGGGGCGGTGGCCGGGGTCGCCGGAACCGGCCTGGTCGCCGCGGCCAAGGACACGCTGCCCAAGGACGGCACCGTGCCCGCACTGGCGGCCGGTTTCATCGAGGTGGACGTGGACATGGAGACCGGCAAGGTCGAAATCCTCGACTATCTGGGTGTGGCCGATTGCGGCACGGTGATCCACCCGCAGGGGCTTGCGGCGCAGGTCCGTGGCGGTGCGATCATGGGTTTCGGTCTCGCCACCACCGAACGCCAGGTCTATGACCCGGCTTATGGCCGGCCCAATGCCAAGGCGCTGTACCAGGCCAAGCCCGCCTCGTATCTCGACGTGCCCGAAACGTTGGGCTGGGATGCGGTGGATCTGCCCGACGCCCAGAACCCCATGGGGATGAAGGGTATCGGCGAACCGCTGGAAGGCTGCGCGTCGGCGGCGCTGATCACCGCGATCTCGGACGCGCTGGGGGGGCACGTGTTCAACCGCACCCCCGTCGTGACCGACATGATCGTCAACGTGGCCAATGGGCGGGAGCAATCCCACAAACCGCTCGCGACCAACACGGTGTGAGGGGAAGGATCGAGACATGACAGACGTTATGCATAACTTCGAGCTCTACCAGCCCGCGAGCCTCGCGGATGCACAGGAGCTTTTGGGCGATCACGACGACGCGTGGATCATCGCAGGCGGCAAGGACAGCCTCGACTGGTTCAAGCATCGGGTGAAGCAGCCCTCGGTTCTGGTTGATATCGCGGCGATTCCCGAACTGCACGGCATCCGTGAAGAAGCGGATGGCGGGCTGTATATCGGCGCGATGACCACCCTGACCGAGGTTGCGGAAAGCGACCTGGTCAACGCCAGGTTCCCGGCGCTGGCCATGGCGGCCAGCAAGGTCGCCTCGCCGCAGATCCGCAATGCCGGCACGCTGGGCGGCAATGTCGCGCAGGACACCCGCTGCACCTATTACCGCGACGGGTTCCCCTGCTACCGCGCCGGGGGCAACACCTGCTATGCCAACACGCCGACGGCCATGAACCGCGAACACACCCTGTTCGAGGCCAGCCGCTGCGTGGCGGTAACGCCGTCGGATACCGGTGTGGCGCTGGCGGCGCTGGGGGCGACGTTCCACATCCAGGGCCGTCGCCGCGACCGCGAGGTTTCGGCCGACGAGTTCTTCATCGGGCCGGATGTGGACATCGAGCGGATGACCTCGCTGGAGCATCGCGACATCCTTCTGGGGATCCGCGTGCCGGGCACATGGGCGGGGGCGCACCAGTATTTCGAGAAAGTGGCCGACCGCAATGCCTGGGATTTTGCGCTGGTCAACATCGCCATGGCGGCGCGGATGGAAGGCGGCGCGATTGCCGAGGTGTCGATGGTCTGCGGCGCGGTGCAGTGCACGCCGCGCCGGCTGACCGATGTCGAAAGCCTCATCGTCGGCGAGACCCCCGGCGAAGAGCTTGAGACGCTGGTCAAGCGGGTGGCGTCGAGCGGGGCCAAGCCGCTCAACTACAACCACTTCAAGATCCCGTTGATGGAAAACCTGGCCGCGCGCGCGGTGCGGTCGCTCGTCTGACGGTATGGAGTTTCTGCGCTATCAGACCGACGTCTTCGGGCAGACGATGCTTGTGGGCGTCAACTGGGACCTTCTGTGGCTGCCGCTTGCGGCAGCCGCAGTTGTCATCGGCGGGCACCTTGTCCTGAAACTCGTTCGCCGGGCTGGCTAGACGCCGGCCCGGTTCCCGTCCAATCTACCGAAAAACATGAGGGACAAAGACGTTATGTCCAATCCGAACGCGTCTTCGGAGGTCCGGCATGCCCTGCCGGACCGATTGTTTCACTGGGTCATGGCGATTGCCGTGATCGTGCTGGGGGCCACGGCCTTTCTGCCGATCGTGGGGATCAAGTTCGAATGGGTGCCGATCCACTGGATGGCCGGCGTGGTGCTGACGCTGGCGGTGCTGTTCCACCTCTACCGGGTGTTTGCGGTGCACGGCGCGGGCGGCATGTCGCCCGGCGCGGACGATCTGCGCGAAGTGGTCCGCGACATCTCCGGCAAGGGGCATGACGGGCTGACGCCGGCCAAGTACGACGCCTTTCAAAAGGCCTATCATGGGGCGACCGCCCTGACCGTGCTGGCGCTGCTGGGCACCGGCCTGCCAATGCTGGCCAAGATCGACACCGCGCTGTGGAAACGCAACCCTGCGCTGCTGACCGACCAGACATGGGGCGTGATCTATGTCGTCCACGGGGCGGCGGCGATGCTTGTGCTGTTTCTTGTGCTGGTGCACATCTATTTCGCGTTTGTCCCCGAACACCGCGCCTATCTTGTCTCCATGATCGCCGGCCGCGGGCCCGGCCACGCCCGAGGAAACCATTGATGACCGATGCCATCTCCCAGGCCGCAGCGCTGCGCGCCGCGTTCGACCTGATCGAGGAATCCTATGAATTCATGCTGGCCTATGCCGCACAGGGCCGCAAACGCGAGGTCGAGGAAGGCGGCGGCGAAAGCCAGATACGCCAGTATCTCAAGCGGTTCGCCGCCGCGCTGGGCGATCTGGACGCGGCGCTGGGCACAGGTCTTGGCGGACCCGAGGGAGAGGCCTTTGCCCGCCGGTTCCGCGACGATGTCGCGGTCATGCGCTCGGTCATCGGGCTGCTGCTGGCGCGCCCGTCCATCAGTTCGGACATGATCGACAACACGAACGGCCTGATCGCCTTGCGTGCCCTTCTGACCGACATCTTCTTTGTCGACCAGGCCGTGTTGCCGCCGCGATAACGCTTATTCGAGCGACTGGATATAGGCGACCAGGTTCGCCTTGTCCTCTTCGGTCAGGCTGGGGAAGTTCGGCATGAAGTCATGCGGCGTGTTCAGCGCCGCAAGCAGTGCATCCCCGTGATGGCTGGCGATTTCGGTCCAGCGCGGGCCGGCATCTTCCATCCTTGCCTCTTCGTTGCCGATGGAATGGCACGCGTTGCACCATTGTTCGGCCAGCGCCAGGCCGGCCTCGGTATCGGCGGCCAGCGCCGGGCTGGCCAGCGCCAGCGCGACGGCGACCGCGGCGGTGCGGGTTCGGGTGATGATTGTCCCTTGCATGGGGTGGTCTCCTCGCTTCGTGGCCCCTCCCGGCCACTGTTTATCACCCTATCACATAAACCGGCGGCGGATAACGCTTGCGTGAGGTCGCGCCGCAAATGGTTCTGCAGCACTGGGCGTCGCGGGGCGGCCCAGGGCCGCCCAGACGGGTCGATCAGCGCAGGATGTCCAGCTCGTCCATCTCGATCTGCAGCGGACCGGCCAGGTCCTCGATCGAATCGTATAGCAGTTCCAGCGCGTAATAGGGATTGTGCGCATAGGCCCCCGGATCGGCCCCCACCAGTTTCCAGTTATAGGTCGCGCGCAGCAGGCGCGGCGTCCAGGCGCCGTAGACCACCGGCCTGCCCTCGGCGGTGTCCACCGCGGCGTCGCCATTGGCGTCGGCAAAGAAATACGGATAGCGCTGGCCGTCATAGATCACCGGCGTGCCGGTCACCTCGGACGCATAGGCCTCGATCATGCCGAACAACAACGCGGCGTTGCTGTCGATGTCCGACCGGATCCCGACCCCGAGATTGCCGCTGCCGTCATAGCTTTGCCGGGCGATGCGGATGTCGCGCGGGGTTTCGGCCTCGTGGCAGGTCAGGCAGCTGTCAAAGCCCACTTCCAGCGAATGCGGCTCGTGGCAGGAATTGCAGCTCGACACCGGACGGGCGTGGAAGAACCGGCCGGTATAGTCGCGCCCGTCATAGTGATAGCCTGCGCCGCCATAGCCCCCCAGCCAGGTGGCCGCGGCGGTGGCATAATGCGGGTTGATGAAGCGCAGGTCCGGGTTCGGGCTGTCGACCGCGCTTCCGTCGATGGCCTTTTCGACGGTGATCCCCGCCGTGCGGCCCTGGTGACAGGTGAGACAGGCGGCCTCGACCCCTTCGACGGGGTGCACCAGGCCGCTGGGAAAGGTGATCTCGGTCACCGAACCCAGCGCCTCGTTGTGGCAGGTGCCGCAATCCACAACGCCGCCGGTGGGCACCGGGGCCTCGGGGATGCCCGGCGCGCTCCCGTCGAGCCCGTGGAACGACCGGAACCCCTCGCCGGAATGGCAGACGGCGCAGACCGGGCGAATCTCTTCGTCCTCGTCCCAGTGGCGGAATGCCTCGGCAGCGGCATCGGCATGGGCCGAGCGGTACCAGTTGGTGATCGCCTCGGCATTGCGGATCTCGATCTTCTCGGGATTGAACGGGCCGGCATCGGGCAGCACAAAGGGGGTTGCCGCGTCGTCCGCGGCCTCCTGCGCCCGCGCGCCCACGGGGCTGCAAAGCGCCAATGCGGCGGTCAGAAGGGCGGTCGAGGTGGTCAGGGTGGTCAGGTGTCTGGGCATGATGCGCCGTCTCCCGGGTTGTGTTGCATTGGCTTGGCGATGGCTGTGCCTGTCCCGGCTACCTGACCCGCCGGGCACGCGCCTTGATCGAAATCACGGAAGCGCGCCGGTCCCGCTGTTACCGAATCGGGGCAGGATGAACCGGTCCGGACGTTCGGGCAGCAAAGGGGGCAGGCATGCCGGGCCTTGCGGCAACATTTGCGGCAGCACCGGGGCTGACAGCGGGGATCGCGGCGGCACCGCAGGCCGCGCGCGGCGCGGTCGAGCTGATCACCGAGGAGGCCGGGATCGTGCCGCCAGCCGGCCCGGCCCTGCGCGTGGTCCCGCTGGTCGAGGAAGGCGCGCAGGTGGCGCAGGGTGCGCCGGTGCTGCAGTTGCGCGACGCGCCCGGCGTGGTGTTCTGCGCGCCCATGCCCGCCCGGGTCGCCGCGATCCGGCTGGCCCCGGGCCGCAAGCTGGCCGAGATCGTGCTGTTCCACGACCCAGGCGGCGACCGCCATCGTCACACGCCGCCTGCCGCCGCCGACCAAGGCTCGGGCCCGGCGGTGCGGGCGCTGATCCAGGCGGCCGGGCTCTGGCCCAGTCTGCGCCGCCGTCCGTTCGGCGGGATGCCGGACGCGGCCGAGCGCCCCGCCGCCATCTTTGTCATGGCCGCCGACACCCGCCCAATGGCCCCCGATCCGCTGCAGGCCCTGGCCGGGCAAGACGAGGCGCTGGCCCGCGGACTGCGGGCCCTGACGGTGTTGGCGCAGGGGCCCGTGTATCTGGTGACTCCCCATGGCAGCACGGTGCCGGTGCCCGATGTGGACGGGGTGCAGCGCCTGACCGCCGGGCCGCGGCATCCGCAGGGGCTTGCGGGGTTCCGGCAACATGCCGCCTGCCCCGCCACGCTCGATGCGCCGGTCTGGGACCTGCATGCCGAAGACGCCGCCGCGTTCGGCGCGCTTCTGGACACCGGGCTGGTGCCGCGCACGCGGCTGGTGCGCGTCGATGGTCCGGCGCTGCGCGAAAGCCGCCTGGTGCACACCCAGCCCGGGGCCGACCTGCGCGGGCTGGCGCAGGGGCTGGCGCGGCCCGGCGCGCATCTTGTGCTGGCAGGCTCGCCGCTGGAGGGGCGCGCCGCGCATTGGCTGGGCCCGCGCGACCGGCAGGTCAGCGTGCTGCCCCGCGATCCCGCGCCCGCCCCGCCGCACTGGTTCCGCGCCGCGCTGACACGCTCGGCCCGGCCCACCCCGGTGATCCCCACCGCCGCGCTGACCCAGGCCTTTGGCGCGGCCTTGCCCGCCGCCGCGCTGGTCCGTGCGCTGGCCTCGGGGGATGACGAAACCGCCATGCGGCTGGGTGTGCTGTCGCTGCTGGAAGAGGACGTGGCGCTGGCCGATTACGTCTTGGGCGGCGCGGCCGGGTTGCAGGGCCTGCTGCGCGGCATGCTGGACCGGATCGCCGCGGAGTACGCGCCATGACCCGGGGGCTTTGGGACCGCGAGACCGTGGCGCTGTTGCTGATCGCCGCCTATGCGCCGATGGCGCTGACCTGGCTGTGGTATGGCGGCACCGGCGCGCTGGGGCGGCTGGCGCTGGCACTGCTGGTGGCGGGGCTGTGGCACCTGGTCTTCATGCTGGCGCGCGCGCAGCCGCCCTCGCTGGCCGGGGCGGTGGCGGCGCTGGCGGTGGCGATGCTGGCGCCCGAGGATCTGGGCCCCCTGCGGCTGATCCTGGGCATCAGCTTTGGCACCGTGATGGGCGAGCTTGTGTTCGGCGGCTGGGGCCGCAACGTCGTCCACCCCGCCACGGTGACGCTGTCCTTTCTGGGCTTCGGATTTCCCGCCTTCGGCTGGCCCGACTTCGTGCCGCCGGTGTTCTGGGCCGCCCTGCCCGCCGCGCTGATCGGGATGGCCACCGGCATCCTGTCGGGCGCGCTGATGGCCGGGGCCGCGCTGGTGGCGGCGCTGGCCTGGGCCAATGGTGCGCTGGTGCCCGGGCTGATGCCCGCCGCAACGGTGGTGCTGGTGCTGCTGGTGGCCGATCCGGTGACCTCGGCCGCCACCGGGCTGGGGCGCTGGCTGAACGGCGCGCTGTATGCCGCGCTGACCCTGCTCTTTGCAACCCGCTGGGAGGCCGTGGCCCCCGCGCAGGCGGCGGTGGCCGCGGCCCTGCTGGCCGCGCTGGCTGCGCCGCTTCTGGACGAGACCGCCATCGCCCTGTGGCTGGCGCGCCGAAGGAGACGCCATGGCAGACCGTGACCCGAACCCCTTCCGCCGCCTGCTGGCGCTGCCCAATGAAAGCCGGACCAAGACCGTGCTGGTGGCCTTCCTGGTCTCGGCGATCTCGGCGGCGCTGGTCAGCGGTGCCACGGTGATGCTGCGCCCGATCCAGGCGGCCAACCGCGCCGCCGAGGCGCAGGCGCGGATCGAGGCGCTGGTGCGCGGCGTGCCCGGCATGGGCGCGCTTCTGGACGAGACCGGCGGCACGCTGTCCACCCTCGTGCTGGCGCTGGAAGAGGGCCGCGCCGCCACCGACATCACCCCCGAGACGCTGCCCGCGGCCCTGATGGACAGTGCCAACTGGACCGCGCTGGATCCTGGTGCGGATATCGTCGGGCTGGGCCAGCGGCCGGACTATGCCCAGATCTACCTGCTGCGCGACGGCACGCGCCTGTCGCTGGTGCTGCTGCCGATCTCGGGCCAGGGCTATAACGGCCGGATCGACGCCATCCTCGCCTTGCGGGGCGACATGAACACCGTGGCGGGCCTTGCCGTCACCCGCCATGCCGAAACCCCGGGTCTTGGCGCCCGCATCGACGAGCCGGGCTGGCAGGCCAGCTGGCCCGGGACCGAACTGCGCGACCAGGGCGGCACGCTGCGCTTTGCCGTGGCGCGCGGGCCGGCCTCCAGCGTGCACGAGGTGGACGGCATCACCGGCGCCACCCGCACCAGCAACGCCATGACGCGGATGATCCGGTTCTGGGTCGGGCCGGACGGCTATGGCCCGTTCCTCGACGCCGTCCGCCGGGGGGAGTTCTGATCATGGCGCGCCGTCCCGACCTGCTGGACACGCTGAGCGCACCGCTGCTGCGGCAGAACCCGGTGACACTGCAGATCCTTGGCATCTGCTCGGCGCTGGCGGTGACCACCTCGCTGGCCACCGCGCTGACCATGGCGGTGTCGCTGACCGTGGTGCTGACGCTGGCCGCCGGGGTGATCTCGGCCATCCGGGCGCATATCCCCGAAACCATCCGCCTGATCGTGCAGATCGTCATCATCGCCTCGCTGGTGATCGTGATCGACCAGGTGCTGCAGGCCTGGTTTGCCGAGATCAGCCGCGCGCTGTCGGTCTTTGTCGGGCTGATCACCACCAATTGCCTGGTGCTGGGCCGGACCGAAGCCTATGCCCGCTTTCACGCCCCGCTGCCCGCCATGGTCGACGCCTTCGGCAACGGGCTGGGCTATTCGCTGGTGCTGATCGTCATCGGCGCGCTGCGCGAGTTGTTCGGCAAGGGCGAGCTTATGGGGATCGAGGTGCTGCCGCTGGCCAGTTCGGGCGGCTGGTACACCCCGCTCAGCCTGATGCTGCTGGCCCCGTCGGCCTTCTTCCTGCTGGGCGGGCTGGTCTGGGCGATCCGCAGCTGGCGGCCGGAGCAGGTGGAAGCGCCGGAATTTGTCCCGCCCGCCCGCACGGAGCCCGCGGAATGAGCGATCTGTGGAGCCTGTTCCTGTCGGCCGGGCTGGCCGAAAACATGCCGCTCAGCCTTTTTCTGGGGCTTTGCACCTTCCTCGCGCTGTCCAGACGCCCGGAAAGCGCGCTGGGGCTTGGCGTGGCGATGACCGCGGTGATGGGGGTGACTGTGCCGCTGAACCAGCTGATCTACCAGGCGGTGCTGGCACCGGGCGCCTGGGCCTGGGCGGGACGGCCCGAGATCGACCTGTCCTACCTGTCGCTGATCGCCTTCATCGGCGTGATCGCCGCCGTCGTGCAATTGCTGGAAATGGTGCTGGAGCGGTTCTTTCCCGCGATCCATGCCGCCTTTGGCGTGTTCCTGCCGCTGCTGACGGTGCAATGCGCGATCCTGGCGGGCAGCCTGTTCATGGTCGAGCGCCAGTTCAGCCTGGCCGAATCCGCGGTGTTCGGGCTGGGCAGCGGCGCGGGCTTTGCGCTGGCGGTGGTGATGCTGAGCGCGGTGCGCACCCGGCTGGCCTATGCCGACCTGCCGGACGGGCTGCGCGGGCTGGGCATCACCTTCATCCTGGCCGGGCTGATGTCGCTGGGCTTTTCGGCTTTTGTCCAGGTGGTGCCCGTGCCATGATCGAAGTGATCCTGGGCAGTCTTGTCGTCATCGCGCTGATCACCCTGCTGACGCTGGGGCTTTTGGCGGCGCGCCGGGTTCTGGTGCCCCGGGGTGCGCTGGACGTGACGGTCAACGACAGCCTGCACCTGGGCGCGGCACGCGGCGCGCGGCTGCTGGCGGTGCTGCACGACGGCGGCGTCCACATTCCCGCCGCCTGTGGCGGGTCCGGCACCTGCGGGCTGTGCCGCGTCACCGTGACCGGCGAGGGCGCGGGCCAGCCCCAGGCGACAGAACGCGGCGTGCTCAGCGGGGCCGAGCGGCGCGCGCATGTGCGGCTGGCCTGCCAGACCCGGCTGCGCGGCGATTGCGCCGTCACCGTCCCGCAGGACATCCTGAGCGCGGGCGGCGGCTTTGCCTGCCGCGTCGTCTCGACCCGGATGCTGGCCCCGCTCATTCGCGAGCTCGTGCTGGAGTTGCCCGAGGACCAGCCCTTTGCCTTCCGCGCCGGCGGCTTCATGCAGATCACCGCGCCGCCCTTTGCGCTGGACTTTGCCACGCTGGACCTGCCTCCCGCCTGGCGCACGGTCTGGCGCGATGCCGGCTGGCGGCGGCTGCAGGTGCAGTCCGACACGCCCGTCACCCGCGCCTATTCGCTGGCCAACCGGGCCGGGGATCGCCGCGTGGCGGTGTTCAACATCCGCCTTGCCGTGCCCCCCGCGGGACAGGAGGACAGCGTGCCGCCCGGGCGGGTGTCGTCCTGGCTGTTCTCGCTGAACGTGGGCGACCGGGTCGAGGTCTCGGGGCCCTTCGGCGATTTCCACGTCCAGCCCACCCGGCGCGAGATGGTCTTTGTCGGCGGCGGCGTGGGCATGACACCGCTGCGCGCGATGATCCACGAACAGCTGGGGGCCGGCACGACGCGACGCATCCGCTATTTCTATGGCGCCCGCAGCGCCGGTGACATGTTCTATACCGAGGAGTTCGAGGCGCTGGCCGCAGAGCACCCGAATTTCAGCTGGACTCCGGCATTGTCGGACCCGGCCCCGGGCGACCGCTGGACCGGGGCCACCGGCTTTGTGCACGAGGCGCTGCGCGCCGCCATGGCCGCCCATCCCGCGCCGGAGACCTGCGAATACTACCTGTGCGGCCCGCCGGTGATGGTGTCGGCCGTGCTGGCCACGCTCGACCGCCTGGGGGTCGAGCCTGAATCCATCTTTCACGACGATTTCGGAGTGTGACGGCCATGACGCAAGACAGACACCCGACCACCCGCCGCCGCATGCTGGGTCTGACGGCGGCGGCGCTGGCCTGGCCGGTGACCGGGCGCGCCGCGGCGCTGGAAACGGCCGGCGGCGCGGCCTTTGGCACCTCCTGGCGCATTGCCGGGCCGGATGGCGCGGGGCTTGCCCGGCTTGTCGCGCCGTTTGCGGCGCTCTTTGCACAGATCGACCACCAGATGTCGCCCTGGCGCGAGGACAGCGCGCTGAGCCGGTTCAACCGCGCGGGCCGTGGTCTTCACCCGTTACCCGGGGAGATGCTGCACGTGGCGGCCGCGGCGCTGACACTGGCGGGCACAAGCGGCGGCGCGTTCGACCCCACCGTGGGCCCCCTGGTGGCGCGCTGGGGTTTCGGCCCGATCCGCGACGGCGGCCTGCCCGGCCCGTCGGCGCTCTGGCCCGAAGGGAGCGGCCTCGTCAAGGACGCAGCCGGTGCCACGCTGGACCTTTGCGGCATCGCCAAGGGCCGCGCGCTGGACCGCGCCGCGGCACTGGTGCGCGGGCTGGGACATCGCGCGGCGCTGATCGACCTCGGTGGCGAGCTGACCGCCATCGGGCGGCATCCCTCGGGCCGCGACTGGCAGGTGGCGGTGGAAGACGGGCGCGGCGCCGCCGAACCCGCCGCCGTGATGCGCCTGCCCGACGGTCTGTCGGTGGCCAGTTCGGGCCAGCGCCACCAGAGCTATCTTGTGGGGGATCGCGCCTATGGCCACATCATCGACCCGGCCAGGGCCGCCCCTGCCACCGGGCGTCTGACCGCGGTCAGCGTGCTGCATCCCAGCGCGATGATGGCGGATGGCTGGGCCACCGCGCTCTTTGCCGCGGGGGCGGCAACCGGCCCTGCGCTGGCCCGCCGTGCCGGCCTGTCGGCGCTGTTTCAGATCGCCGGGCCCGACGACGGGCGGCCCCTGCTGCTCAGCACCGGCGATTTCGGCGGGGTGCTGCTGTGATCGAGCTGGCGCTGGCCATGGCAATCATCCTGCTGGCCGCCGGCGGGCTGGCGCTGGGGCTGGCCTTCGGCCGCCCGCCCGTGCGCCAGGGCTGTGCCGCTCTGGCCGGGCGGGGCGAGGCCTGCGCCACCTGCCCGCACCGCGCCGACCAACCCGACCCGGAGGAGCCCGCGCCATGAGCCGTATCCATGTCCGCAGCCTGATGCGTACGGGCTTTGTCAGCCTGGCCCCGCAGGACCCGATCCGCCGCGCCGTGGCGGCGCTGGCGGCCGGGCGCGCCGCCGCCGCCCCGGTGCTGACCGAAGACGGGCGGCTGGCGGGCATCCTGACCCAGAAGGACTGCTTTCGCCCCGCCCTGCATGCCAGCTATTACCGCGAATGGACCGGCTGCGTGGCCGATCACATGAGCGCGGAGGTCGTCACCATCGACGCCGAAGACGACGTGATGCAGGCGGCAGAGCTGTTCCTGTCGGTGCCGCACCGGGTGGTGCCGGTCGTCCGTGGCGCGCAGCTGGCCGGGCTGCTGCACCGTTCGGACGTGCTGGCGGCGCTGACCGAGGCCGGCTGAGCCGCGCCTCAGCCGCCGCCCCGCGCCGCCATCACCGCCTCGGCCAGCACGCCTGCCCCGTCACGGACCGGATCGGCCACCGGCAGGCCGGTCTCGGCAGCAACGCGGGCCACCGCATCGGCGGCCCCGGCGGCGTCCAGCGCGCTGGTGTTCAGCGCAATGCCCAGCACCCGCGGCGCGGTCAGCGCCCCGGCGGCCGCCGCCGTGCGTTCGTTCAGCGTGATGACGTCGCCAAGCGGCGGGATGCGGACGTGATCCATCGTGTCCAGCGTCTGCATGCCCGCGCGGTGGCACAGGATCAGCGCGTTGCACTGGCTGCCGCGCATCAGCGGCAGCGTCGCCGTGCTGCCGGGATGCAGCAAGGACCCCTGCCCCTCGATCACCAGCACGTCATGTCCTGAGGCCTCCATCACCAGCCGTTCGACCGCGCCGGCGGCGTGATCGACCCGGAAGGCATCCAGCGGGATGCCGCGCCCGGTGATGGCGATCCCGGTCTGGCCCGAGGCAAGAAAGGCCGCGTCCACGCCCCGCGCCTCAAGCGCGTGGGTCAGTTCCAGCCCGGCGGTCATCTTGCCCACCGCCATGTCGGTGCCCACCATCAGCACGCGCAGGTTGTCCAGCCGCGCCGCGCGCGCCGTGGCGATGTCGGGCAGATCGCCCTGCGGCGTGCGGATGTCCCAGACCCATTGCCCCGCCTGCAGCCCCGACCCCAGCACCGGGGCCAGCTGATCGTGCATGCCGTTGACCACGCTCATCCCGCGCGCAACCGCCTCGTGCAGCATTGCCATCCAGTCCGGCGGCACCCGTCCGCCCGATGGCGCGGTGCCCAGCACCAGCACTTCGGCGCCCAGCGCCAGCGCCGCGTCGAGCGTGTCGACAATGGGCACGTCGCTGGACACGGTCGAGACATCGCGCACACGCCGCCCGGCCTTGGTGCTGTCGATCACCGCCACGGCGGGGTTGCGGCCATAGCGCAGGATGCCTTCGGCCATCTTGGCGTTGAGCAGGCCCATCGTGGCCTCGGCAAAGAGGGCGATCTTCTGATGGGGCTCAAGCATCCTGCAGGTCTCCGCCATGGCCGGGCCGGTCTTCGGGCAGCGTCACGCCGTTGGCAAAGGGCGCGCCGGTGGCCGGGTCCGGATCGAGATTGAGATGGGAATCAAGGTCGATATAGTCGAACAGCGCCGACAGCGAGGCCCCCGCCGCGATCGACACGGCGCTTTCGCCCATGCAGCCGATCATCGTCTTCAGCCCGTGCGCCCGCGCGGTGGCGACGATGCGCAGCGCCTCGGTGATGCCACCGCATTTCATCAGCTTGAGGTTCACGCCGTCGACGCAATGGGCAAAACCGGGGATGTCGGCAGAAAGGCGGCAGCTTTCGTCGACAAAGATCGGCAGGGCCCGGTCGCGGAACAGCTCGGGCAGCTGGTCCTCGGCTCCGCGCACCAGCGGCTGTTCGACATATTCCACACCGCGGTCCGCCAACCAGCCCATCATGTGGCGCGCGTCCATCAAGGACCAGCCGCCATTCGCGTCCACCCGCAGCGCCGCGCCGCTGTCCCGCGCGCTGTCCAGCACGGCAGAAAACATCGCTTTGTCCGCCTCGATCCCGTCGGGCGTGCCCAGCTTGATCTTGAGCGCCCGTGCCCCCCGCTCCAGCAGCAGCGGCACCCGGTCGCGCACCACTTCGGGCGGGTTGATGCCCACGGTGACCGAACTGACCACACCGCGCCGCGCCAGCCCCAGCATGGCATAAAGCGGCAGCCCGGCCTGTTTGGCCCGCAGATCCCACAGCGCCATGTCCAGCGCCGCCTGCGCGCAGGGCGCCACCTCTGCCGCCTGCATCGCCGCCCAGATGTCGTGGATCGCCCCATTGACACCATCGGCGCAGAAGCGTTCGAGCATGGCCTGCCCGATTTCCGCGGTGGCGGCCCCTTCGCTGGCACCCGGGGCCATTTCGCCCCAGCCGGTGACGCCGTCCTCGGTCACGGCGACAAACAGGTTCTCGCCGCCTGCGATCTCGCCGCGGCTGATGCGCAGCGGAAAGCGTTTCTTCAGATAGATCGTGCGGAACGTCACTTTCATGCCGCGCCCTCCGTGATGCCGGTCAGAAATGAGGCCAGGTTGCGGCCCAGCGCGTCCGAGACATAGCCGCCTTCCTGCACCAGAAGCAGCGGACGTCCCAGCACCGCGATGCGCGCGGCGATGGCGCGGAAGCCGGCGGTTGTCACCGCAAGGCCCTGGAACGGATCGTCTTCATGGGCGTCGAGCCCCAGCGCCACGACCACCACATCGGCGCCAAAGGCGTCGATGCGCGCCAGCGCGGTGTCGAGCGCCTTCAGATAGCCCGCATCGCCGGTGCCGCGCGGCAGCGGCAGGTTGAGATTGGCCCCCAGCCCCGCCCCTTCGCCGCGTTCCTGAGCATGGCCCCAGAAGAACGGATAGAAGCGCGCGGGATCGGCATGGATCGAGACCGTCAGCACATCGCTTGTGGCATAGAACACGCCCTGGGTGCCGTTGCCGTGATGCACGTCCACATCCAGGATCGCGGGCCGCAGCCCGGCCTCGTGGAACTGGGCGGCGGCGATGGCCGAATTGTTGAGAAAGCAGAACCCGCCTGCCAGATCGCCGAACGCGTGATGGCCCGGCGGACGGCACAGCGCATAGGCCGCGGGTTCGCCGGACAGCACCGCCTCGGCCCCGGTGAGCGCGGTCTGCGCCGACAGATAGGCGGCGTCCCAGGTGTGTTCCGAAATCGGGCAGGCCGTATCCGCCTGGTGAAAGCCCGCCTGTCCCACCGCCGACAGCGGATAGCCGTCGCTGCGGCTGGCGGGATGGACATTGGGGATGACCTCGGCCCCGGCCCCGTCGATGCGCTGCCAGCGGGTGTAGATCGTGCGCAGGAAGGCGAGGTATTCGGCGCTGTGCACCCGCGCGATGGGGCCCGGGCCAAAATCTTCCGGGGGTTCGAAGACGCAGCCCGCCGCTTCGGCCCCGGCGCGCAGCAGGTCGATGCGCGCGGGCACCTCGGGATTGGGCAGCAGCGCGCCATTGGCCATGAAGTGTTTCGGGTCGTGCGCCGCCTGGCGCGGGTCGAGAAAGGCTTTCACGTTGTCGCTCCCATGAACGCGGTCAGGTTTGCGCCGTCCAGCACCGCCGTCCTGTCCTGATCGCGGATGTCAAAGCCCAGATGACGGTAAAACGCCAGGGCGCGGGTATTGTCCCGGTAGACCAGCAGCCGCAAGGCCCCGGCCTGCCAGCGCCGCCCGCCTTCGTGCATCGCGGCGCGCAGCAGGCGCTGCCCCAGCGCCTGACGCCGTGCCGGCCCCGCCACCCAGAGATCCGAGACGTAGACCGCGGTGCTGCCCAGCATGGTGGACAGGATCGGGTTGCAGAGCGCAAGGCCCCGCACCTGCCCGCCCGCCTCGGCAAGGATGCAAAAACCATAGCCCGCGGGCCCGAAGAGCGCCGCCTGCACCCGTTCGGACGTGGCGTGGAACGGATCGCCCAGATCGGTCGCAAGGCCGCGCAGCGCCTGCATGACCAGCGCCAGATCGTCCGGGCCCGCCAGCCGCAGCCCGGTCTCAGAAGCCGACATGCGCCGCCCCCTTGAGCCGCAGCATCGCACGCACTTCGTCCGGCGTGGCAACTTCGCGGCCCAACCCCTCGACAAGACTGCGGATTTTCGCAACCTGCTGGGCATTGGACGTGGCCAGTTCGCCCCGCGCGATATACAGGCTGTCCTCCAGCCCCACGCGCACATGGCCCCCCATCCCCGCCGCCATCACCGCGAGCGGAATCTGGTGCCGCCCCGCGGCCAGGATCGAGAACTGGTAGCCGTCGCCGAAATAGCGGTCGGCCAGTTGCTTCATGTGGACCAGGTTCTCGGGCGACGGGGCCATGCCGCCCAGCACCCCGAGGACGAATTGCAGAAAGATCGGCGGCTGGACCAGCCCGCGGTCGACAAAATGCCGGAGCATCGTCAGATGGCCGGTGTCGTAGCATTCGAACTCGAACCGCGCGCCGCGCTCCTGGCCCATGCGGGTCAGCACCCCGGCAATGTCGCGGGGGGTGTTCTTGAACACCAGATCGTCGGAGTTTTCCAGAAACGGCTTTTCCCAGTCGAATTTCCACGTCTGGTAGCGGGCCGCCATGGGGTAGAGCGCGAAGTTCATCGAGCCCATGTTGAGCGAACACATCTCCGGCTCCGCCTGCAGCGGCGCGGCCAGGCGCTGGTCCAGCGTCATGATCGCGCTGCCGCCGGTGGTCAGGTTCACGATGGCATCGGTGCGCGCCTTGATGTCGGGCAGGAAAGCCATGAAATGCGCCGGGTCCGAAGACGGATGGCCGGTTTCGGGATCGCGGGCATGCAGGTGCAGGATCGCCGCCCCGGCCTCGGCCGCCGCAACCGCCTGGTCGGCAATGTCCTGCGGCCGGTAGGGCAGCGCGTCGGACATGGTGGGGGTGTGGATCGACCCGGTGATGGCGCAGGTGATGATGATCTTCGACATGGGTCAGAGCCTGCTTTCCGCTATGAAACTGTCCAGCGCGCCGGTCAGCTTGTCCATGATCTCGTCGACATGGGCCTCGGTGGCGATCATCGGCGGCGCAATCAGGAAATGATCGCCGTCGATCCCCCCGCGCGAGCGGCGGGCATAGAGGATCAGGCCACGCTCATAGGCGATCTCGACCAACCGGTCATAGGCGTTCAGCGCGGCGGGCAGCGGTGCCATGGTGGCGCGGTCCGAGACCAGTTCGAACGCCTGCAGCAGCCCGGTGCCACGCACGTCGCCGACGATCTCGTAGCGCTGCTTGAGCGCGTCGAGACGGCTGCGCAGCCGCGCGCCCATGGCCACGGCATTGGCCATCATCCCGCCCCGTTCGATCTGGTCCAGCACGGCCAGCCCCGCGGCGCAGGCCAGCGGGTTGCCGCCATAGGTGAAGCCGTGCAGGTAGTTGGCGGCGTCCAGCACCGCCTCGGCCACGCCGTCGCGCAGGATCACCGCGCCCAGCGGCATGTAGCCCGCGCCAAAGCCCTTGGACAGGGTGATCAGGTCGGGCGTCACGCCCCACAGGTCGCCGGCAAAGAACGTCCCGCTGCGCCCCCCGCCCGAGATGACCTCGTCATGGATCAGCAGCACGCCGTAGCGGTCGCAGATCTCGCGGATGCGCATCATGTAGCCTGCAGGCGGCATCAGCGCGCCGGTCGAGGCGCCGCCGATGGGCTCCACGATGAAGGCCGCCACGGTTTCGGGGCCCTCGGCCAGGATGCAGGCCTCCAGCATGTCGGCATAATGGTGCCCGGTGGCGGGATCTTCGGCATCGAGACCGTCCAGATAGGCCCGCGGCGCGGGCACCTTGGGCATCTGCACCATCATCGGATCGAACGGCGCGGTCATCGGCGCGTAGCCCGTCACCGACAGCGCGCCCAGCGTGCAGCCGTGATAGGCCGGAAAGCGCGAGATCACCTTCCAGCGCTGCGCCTGCCCCACCGCCAGCGCATGGGCGCGCGCCAGCTTGAGCGCGCTTTCCACCGCCTCGGAGCCGCCCGAGGTATAGAACACCTGGTTCAGGTCACCGGGCGCGATGGAGGCAAGGCGGCTGGCCAGCGTTTCGGCGGGATGGGTTTCGAAATGCAGCCGCATGCCGAAGGTGGCCCGCTCCATCTGCGCCTGCATCGCGTCCAGCACCGCCCGGTTGCCATGGCCGATATTGCAGGTCATCGGCCCCGACGAGCCGTCGAGATAGCGCTTGCCGTCGGCATCCCAAAGATAGACGCCCTCGGCGCGCACCATCTGCGCCTTGCGCCGCCGTGCCCCCCAGAAGAGGTTCGTTTCGCCCTGCATCACGCCACCCAGAACGCCTTTTCCAGATCGTCGAACTCGGACGCGGGGCCTTCGAACTTGTTGCGGCCCAGTTCCAGCACATAGACATAATCGGCGATCTTCAGCGCCTGGCGGATTTCCTGATCGACCAGCAGGATCGTCAGCGCCTCCTTGCGCAGGTCGGTGAGCATTTCATAGACCTCTTCGGCCAGCATCTTGGACAGGCCGGCCGTGGGCTCGTCCACCAGCAGCATCCGGGGTTCCGCCATCAGGGTGCGGCCGATCTCGACCATGCGCTGCTGGCCGCCGGACAGCTCTCCGGTCAGCTGCCGGCGCTTGTCGCGAAGCGCCGGGAACCGGTCGTAATTGGCCTCGATCTTGGCACGCACCTGGCGCGCGTCGCGGCGGAAGGTCCAGCCGCCCAGTTCCAGGTTCTCCTCGACCGTCATGTCCTTGAACACGCCGGGCTGCTGCGGAATGTAGGCCAGGCCCGCGCGGATCTTCTCGTGCGGGGGGATCGACAGGATGCTGTCACCCTCCAGCAGGATGTCGCCCTTGTTCGGGGTCAGGAAGCCGAACGCGGCCTTGAGCGCGGTGGACTTGCCCACGCCGTTGGCCCCCAGGATCGTGGTGATCTGCCCGCGCCGCGCCACCATGTTGAGATCGCTGAGGATGTTGAGATCGCGGTAATAGCCGACCGACAGGTCGCGCATTTCGAGAACGGCATCGGTCATGCATGGGCCCTTGCGTTCAGCGGGGTTGGGGCGGCGCGCTCACCGCGCCGGGCGCGCGGGTCGGAGTGCGCAGCACTCCTGGCTGAGGTCACCCCGGTCACGCCGCATCCTCCTCGTCCGAGCCCAGATAGGCCTCGATCACCGCCGGGTCGTTCTTGACATCGTCGGGCAGGCCGTCGGCGATCAGCTCGCCGAAATTCAGCACCAGAAGCCGTTCCGACAGCGAAAAGATCGCATCCATCTGGTGCGAGATCAGCACGATCGCCTTGCCCGCCGCCTGCATGCGGCGGATATAGGCATAGATCACCTCCATCAGCCGCGGATGCACCCCGGCAAAGGGTTCGTCGAGGATGATCACGTCGGGGTCGAGCATCAGCAGGCGCCCCAGTTCCAGCAGCTTCTGCTGACCGCCCGACAGCGCCTGCGCGTATTCGTTGCGCAGATGGTCGATGGTCAGGAATTCCAGCACTTCGGTCGCCTTGGCCGTCAGCGCGGCCCCCTGCCCCATATGGCCCAGCGCCAGCGCAGGCACATAGAGGTTCTCCAGCACCGTCATGCGGCGAAAGCTGCGGGTCACCTGAAAGGTCCGCCCCAGCCCGGCGCGCGCCACCTCGAACGGGTGCAGCTGGTCGATGCGGTGCTCGTTCAGATAGACCGTGCCCGAGGTCGGCTTGATCGCACCGTCGAGGATGTTGGTCATCGTCGTCTTGCCGGCCCCGTTGGGGCCCAGCACGCCGATCAGCTCGGGGCCGTTGATCTCGAAGTTCACACCCTTGAGCACGTGATTGCCGCCAAAGCGCTTGTGCAGGTTCGACACCTTGAGATGGATCACGATGCCGCCTCCTTGCGCTTGGCCACGGTTTCCTCGGCCACACCGGCGCGGCGGAACCAGTCGATCAGCGGCGCGATCAGCCCATTCCGGAAGAACCGCAGCGTGATCATCAGCAGCAGGCCGAAGAACACCAGCCGCCAGACCGTCATGTCCACCTCGATCCCTCCGATGGTGAACGAGGTGCGCAGCGTCTCCAGCAGGATCTGCAGGAAGATGGCCCCCAGCGCGGCGGCGACAAAGTTTTCCACCCCGCCGATGACCGCCATCGCCACCACCAACGACATCTGCAGCAGGAACAGCATGTTGGGCGTGACGATCTGGACGTAATGCGCCTGCACCGCCCCCGCGGCGGCGGCCATGGCGGTGGTGATGGAGAAGACATAGACCTTGTAGCGCGTGGTGTTCACCCCCAGCGCGGCGGCGGCGTCCTGGTCTTCGCGCAGGGCGCGCACGAACAGGCCGAACCGCGACCGCGCCAGCCAGGTCAGCAGCGCCAGGCACAGCACCAGCAGGCCCAGCATGGCGTAATAGGGCGGGATCTTGTCGGTGCGTTCAAAGCTGGTTCCGAACACCGTCACGCCACGCTCGAACAGCGCGGGCAGTTCCAGCCCGGCCTGGCCGCGGGTGATGTCGATCTCGGCCGAGATGACCGCCTTGACGATCTCGGAAAAGCCCAGCGTGAACAGCGCCAGATAGGCCGCCCGCAGCCGCAGCACCAGCAGCCCCACCAGAAGCCCGGCAAGCCCGCCCGCCAGCGTGCCCAGCACAATGCCCAGGGCCACCGGCATCGGCGTCACCTTGACCGAGCCGTCCCAGACCGCCATCGCCTGGCGCAGACAGTCCTGGTCCAGCGTGGTCGAGGTCACGCCGATGGCGTTCACGATCACGAAGTACCGCCCGAAGAAGGGGAATTCCGTACAGAACCCCGTGGGTTCCGCGGTGATGTAGAAGTAATGGCAGAACAGCGCCGTGCCATAGGCCCCGATCCCCATGAAGGCCATGTGCCCGAACGAGAACTGCCCCGCATAGCCCGCCAGCATCGACCAGCTGCTGGCCAGGATGGCGTAGAAGAAGGCGGTGATCAGCACATGCATCACATAGTCGTAATTGGCCCCCTGGTAGACCAGCGGAAAGGCCGCGAAAAAGGCCAGCAGCAAGAGCCCGGCAAGGTTCGGGATATGCTTCATCTCAGCCTCCCTGCCCGTGCATGCCCGAGGCATAGCGGCGGCCGAAAAGCCCGGTGGGCCTGAGCAGCAGCGTCAGCGTCAGCACGATCATGCCATAGGCCGGGATGTACGAGGCGGCCTTTTGCGCATCGGGAATGCAGCCGGTGCCCGCGGCCTCGACGAAGCCCACAAGGATGCCGCCCAGGAAGGCCCCGGGCAAGGAGCCCAGCCCGCCCAGCACCACGATGACAAAGCTGCGCATGGCCGGGATCGCGCCCACCTGTGGCAGCCAGGAAAATGCCTGCACCAGCAGCGCGCCGGCCAGTGCGGCGATCATGCCGCCCAGCGCAAAGGCCAGCATGTTCATGCGGTTCGGGTCGATCCCGGCGATGGCGGCGGCGTCGCGGTCCTGGCTGACCGCGCGCAGCGCCTTGCCCGTCCAGGTGCGGTGCAGCAGGTACAGCAGCGCCAGCAGCACCAGGATGCAGGTGATCGCCGCGATGAAGCGCGGATTCGAGATCGACACCGTCTCGAACAGGGTCAGGTTGCCGCGGCTGGTCTTGATCCACAGCGGATCGGCGTCTTCGGGCCAGCGGATGCGGGGAAAGTCGACAAAGCGGCTGGCCTTGACAGGGCTTGCGCCATGCACCGCCTGCACGAAATACTGCAGCGTGAAGGCAAGGCCGAAGGTGGCCAGGATGCCGTATTCCACCGGGCGGTCGATCTTGCCGCTGTACATCGGCGTCAGCATCAGCCGTTCGAACACCGCGCCCAGGCAGAAGGCCACGAAACAGGCCCCCAGCACGCCCGCAAGCGGCGAGATGCCCGGGAACCAGACGGCGGTGATGTAATAGACCAGCATGCCGCCGATCATGTAGAACTCGCCATGGGCAAAGCTGACGACGCCGAGGATCGAGAAGATCAGCGTCAGCCCCAGCGCCATGAAGCCGTAGATGATGCCGATGATCAGCCCGTTGGTGATCTGGCTGGCCACGAAGGAGCCGTTGGCCACGCAGTTGTTGTCGGGATCGGCAAAGGCAAAGGCCGCGGCGATCAGCACCACGGCGATCACGCCGAAGACGGCGACGAAGCGCCCCGTCAGCGCCGGCGTGCGGGCCCAGAGCAGACCCACCCCCACCGGCCCCAGGGCCGCGCCGGACAGCGCGCCGACAAAGGAGGCGTTCGAGGTGTCGAGATCGCGCGCGAAGTAGCGGCGGCGCAGGGCGATGCTGCCCAGAACGCCCCAGGCGACCATCCACAGGATGACGCCCCAGAAAATGGCGGGTGTGTCCAACTTGTCCCCCAAGGGCGGCCTCGGGGCCGCGTCGCCGGTGGCAACCGGTCCGGCATGCCGGACCGGCCCGTCAGGCAGCGCCCCTCAGGCCGGGGCGCTGCAATTCAGCTGTGGCGTTATTCCGTCACCCAGACCGGATCGGCGGTCTTGTAGGCTTCGGGAAAGACGATCGCCGCGTCGGTCGAGGCCTGGCCCTCTTCCTGGTACTGGATCATCGTGATGGCCGGATCGGGCCACTGGTGCCACCACTCGTCGCCCTTGCCATCGGCCGACGGGTCCTTCTTGAGCCCATAGTCGAAATAGATCCGGCCCAGCGTGCCCTCGTGCGAGATGTTTTCCAGCGCCGTGACGATGGCGTCGCCATCGGTGGAGCCGGCCTCTTCGATGGCCTGGGCGAGGATCGCGATGGAATCGTAGGCCTCCATGGCATAGCTTTCCACGTCCGACTTGCCGGTCTTTTCCTTGTAGACCGCGGCAAAGGCCTTGCCCTTTTCCGTGAACTGGCTTTCCGGAACGCCGATGCGCTGGATGAAGGCGTACTGCCCGTCCGGCACGTTGGTCCAGTAGGTGCCCGATTCCAGCGCGTCCTGGCCGGTGATGAACGGCACGTCCAGCGGCCCGATGCCGGCATCCGCGGCCTGCTGGGTAAAGTTGAAGGCCGCCTCGCCGGTGACCAGCGTGATGATCATGTCGGGGTCTTCGGCCTTGATGCGCTCGACGATGCCGGCATAGTCCTGCGTGCCGATATCGACCGAGAAGATGGTGCTGGCCACGCCGCCCGCCTCGAGCCCCTTCTGGGTCTCCTGGCTGGCCGGGATGCCGTAATCGGTGTTCTCGGTCAGGATCACGGCCTTGTCGATGCCGGGCACGGTCAGCGCAAATTCCCAGATGATGTTCGAGGTCCACGACGACAGCGGTGCGATACGGAAGATGTACTTCTGCTTGTCGCCGGTGATGGTGTCGTTCCACGTCTCGGCAAAGACCACCGGAATGCCGCGGGCATCGGCCACGTCCTTGGAGGCCACGCCGACCGAGCTGTGATAGCCGCCGCCCACTGCGACGACGCCGTCCTGGGTGATCAGGCGTTCCATCACCGCGGTGGCGCGTTCGGGCAGGCCTTCGCTGTCGCCGATGACCAGTTCCATCTCGCAGCCCAGGATGCCGCCGGCGGCGTTGATGTCGGCTTCGGCGATCATCATGGCGTCGCGCATCGCCTCGCCGCCGACCACGGTGCCGGGGGCCGACAGCGGGGCCAGGGCACCGATGCGGATCGGGCAGTCCTGGGCAAGGGCGGCGCCGGCGGTCATCGCCAGGGTGCCGGCGGTGGCCAGCAGAATGCGCCGGGAAACGCGGGTGTTCATGAGCAAACTCCTTGTTGGTTGGTCGGCCGGGTGCGGCCGGATCAGCGTGCCCGTTTGCCGGGCCTCGATTTGGCGGGGCGCATCTGCATCCCTCTCACCCAGCCTGAGGGCGTTGAGCGGGGGCTGTCTTTCGTGTAACGGACATAATTGTCTGAAATCGGACATACCGCGCAGGAGGACGACCGTTGACCGACCGGATGCCCAACGATCGGGCAACGCCCCGGACCGCCACGACCGGGGGAGCGCACGATCCCGGGCGGGCGCCGCTGACGGTGGGCCTGTTGCTGTGGCCGTCCTTTCCGCTGATGTCGCTGACCGGCGTGGTGGAAAGCCTGCGCCATGCCGCCGACCATGGCGACGCATCCCGGCAGCGTTATGCCGTGTGGCACATCCTGGGCCCGCCCGGCAGCCGGGTGGTGTCAAGCTGCGGCATCGCAGTCGAGACCACCGCCCCCTATCCGCGGCCCGGCGCGCTGGATTGCCTGTTTGTCATCGGCGGGCTCTTGCGCGACCTCGACAGCGCGCCCGCCGCGCACCGGGCCTGCCTGCGCGCCGCCCGACAGGCGGGCACGCGCATCGTGGGGGTCTGCACCGGCAGTTTCGTGCTGGCCGCCGAGGGCCTGCTGGACGGCTGCCCGGTGGGCGTGCATCCCTACCACCACCGGGACTTTCGCACCGCCTTTCCCAATCACCGCATCACCGTCAACCGCGATTACGTCGAGGCCGGGCAGGTGGTGACGGTGCTGGGCGGGGTCTGCATCCTGTCCTACATGGCGCAGCTGATCGCGGCGCATCTGGGGCCGGACCGCTCGGCCAAGACGGTGCACCAGATGACCCTGCCCAATCCCGAAGGCCCTGCCCCGCCGGACCATGGCACGCGCGCCCCGCGCGTGCAGATCACGGACCCGCGGATCCAGAAGGCGCTGGTGATCCTCGAGGCACAGGCGACGCAGAATCCCTCCATCGCCAGCCTGGCCAGCACGCTGGGGATGAGCGAACGCCACCTCTTGCGGCTGTTCCGGGCCGAACTGGGGCGGTCGCCCAAGGAATACCTGGTCGAGATGAAGCTGCGTGCGGCGGTCTGGATGCTGCGCCACACCACGCGCTCGATCACCGCCATCGCCTATGCCACCGGCTTTGCCAGCGGGGCCAACCTGGCCGATCACTGCCGCCGCAGGCTGGGCAGCACGCCCACGGCGCTGCGCCAGTCCGCGTCGTCCCCCGAAGGCGCGGCGGCGCGCTGAGGCGGGCTCAGCCCGGCAGGCGGCCGTCCAGCGTGGTCATCGCGCCATAGCGCCCGGGCCGGCGGTCGCGGAACACGCCCCAGCTTTCGCGCAGCCGCGCGGCGGCGTCCAGATCGACCGTGGCCAGCACGTGGCCCGCGGTTTCGCGGTCGGCCTCGGCCAGGATCGCACCGGTTTCGTCGGCAATGAAGGAGGTGCCGTAGAACGTCATCTCCAGCCGCGCGCCCGCCTCGTGCCCGATCCGGTTCGATGCCACCAACGGCACGATATTGGCCGCGGCATGGCCCTGCATCACCCGCCGCCAGTGCCCGGCACTGTCATGGCCCGGATCCTCGGGTTCGGACCCGATGGCGGTGGGAAAGACCAGCAGCTCGGCCCCCTGCAGTGCAAGGCAGCGGGCGGTTTCGGGAAACCACTGGTCCCAGCAGATGCCGCAGCCGATCCGGCCAAAGCGAGTGTCGGCCACCAGGAACCCCAGGTCGCCGGGGCTGAAATAGTACTTCTCCTCGTATCCCGGGTTCTGCGGGATATGCGTCTTGCGGTAGTGTCCCACCAGCGTCCCGTCGGCATCGGCCACCACCAGCGCGTTGAAAAAGGCAGGCCCTGCGCGTTCGAAGAACGAGATCGGCAGCACCACGCCCAGGTCGCGCGCCAGCGCGGCGAAATGGCCGACCACGCGGCTGTCGTCGCGTGTCTGCGCCAGGGCAAACGGGCCGGAGTGCTGCTCGATGCAGAAATAGGGCGTCTCGAACAGTTCCTGCAGCAGGATGATCTCAGCGCCATCGGCGGCGGCGGCGCGGACCAGTTCCTCGGCCCGGGCGATATTGGCATCGCTGTCGGGGCTGCAGGGCATCTGCGTGGCGGCAAGGGTGACGGGGCGCATTTCAGACCTCCCAGGTGAGGGTGCCGGCGCAGAGCGTCAGCGCGGCGCGCGCGGTGCCGATCTGCTCGGGATCGCAGGATTCGAGGTCGCAGTCCATCACCACGACATCCGCCTGCCGCCCGGCGCGCAACATGCCCAGGCGGTTTTCGTCAAACCCGGCATGGGCCCCGCCCAGCGTGTAGCCGTGCAGCGCCTCGGCCAGCGACAACCGGTTGTCCGGGCAGGCCTCGGACCAGCGCGGCCGGGTCATGGCGGCGCGCACGCCCAGCATCGGGTCCAGCGGCGAGATCGGCCAGTCCGAGGCAAACGCCTGCGGCACCCCGGCGGCGCGCAGCGCGCGCACCGGGAACCCGTGTGGCCAGCGCGCCGGGCCGGTGCGGGAAAGCCAGGGCTCAAGCGGAAAGTTCAGCGCCCCCGGCGGGTGCGGCGGCTGCATCGAGGCCACCACGCCCAGCGCCTTGAGCCGGGGAAAATCGTCCGGGTGCAGCAATTCGATATGCTCGATCCGGTGGCGGCTGTCGCGCGGGCCGTTGGCCTGCCGCGCCGCCTGATAGCCGTCGAGCACCCGGCGCACCGCGCCGTCGCCGATGGCGTGCACGCTGATCTGCAGGCCGCGCCGGTCCGCCTCGATGCAGGCGGCGGCAAAGCGGGCGGTGTCGTGCAGCGCCGCGCCGCGCCAGCCGGGGCGGTCGGCGTAATCCTCTACCAGCACCGCGGTGCCGGAATCGATCACCCCGTCCATGAACATCTTGACCCGGCCCGACCGCAGCCGCGGACTGCGAAAGTCGCGCTGCATCGCGCTGGCCTCGGCAAGACTGTCCAGCGGCTTTTCCGGTGTCAGCAGAAACGGCACCTGGGTGCGGCACAGCAGGTCGCCGTCGCGGTCAAGCTGGTGCAGAAGCTCCAGCTGGTAGCGGTTGCCATCCATGTTGTGCAGGCTGGTAAATCCGTAGGAAGCACAGTGGCGCAGCCCCTCGCGCAGCACCTGCAGGTCCTCGGCCCGCGCGGCGGCACTCAGCCCGGGGCCCGGTTCCAGCCCGGCAAAGCCCAGCGATTCGCGCCCGCCGGAACTGCGCAGCGCCATCACCGGATCAAAGGCGGCATGCTCGCGCAATTCGCCCGCAGCAGTGCCGTCGGTCGCCATCACCACCTCGTGCCCCGGCGGCAGGGCGCGGCCCTGCAAAAGGCCCGCGCGCTCCAGCGCGATGGTGTTGGCCCAGGCGGTGTGGTGATCGGCCGACAGGCACAGCAGCGGGCGATCGGGCAGCACGGCGTCCAGCATCTGGCGGGTGGTCTGCACGCCTGGGCCGAAGAGGTTGTAATCGGTGCCCTTGCACAGCAGCAGCGCCTCGTCCGGGCGCTGCGTGGCATAGGCGGCAAGGCACTCCGCCAGCGCATCCGCGCCGGTCACCCCGTCCAGATGCAGCAGGCGCAAGCCATAGGCACCGATGAAAAGATGCAGATGCGATTCCACCAGGCCCGGCAACACCGTGCAGCCCTGCGCGTCGAACCGACGCGTGCCCGGCCCGGCCAGGTCGTCCAGCCGGTCCCCCGGCCCCAGCGACAGCAGCGTGTCGCCCCGGATGGCCAGTGCCCCGGCGCGCGGTCCGTCCGGGTCCATCGTCAGGATGCGGGCGTTTTCGATCAGCAGGTCGGCGTACGGCATGGCGGGCTCCGGGATGGCGGTGGCGCAGTCTGTGTCGCCGCCCCGGCGGCTGTCAATCGCGGCGCGGGCCGCCGGGACGGGCGGAAAAAGGTTTTGAAAAGCGCGCCGCTTTCGCCCAAACACGCGCCACCCTGCAGCGGCAACCCGAGGCCATTTGCGATGACGCTGACCCCCGAACCCAGCATCCGGCAGCTGCGCGCGCTCGAGGCCGTGGCGCGCACCGGCAGCTTTACCCTCGCCGCCGCCGAACTGGGCGTGTCGCAGCCCACGGTCTCGAACCTGATCGTGTCGCTGGAGCGCCAGACCCAGTGCCGGTTCCTGCGGCGCGAGGGCAACCAGATCCACACCACCGAACTGTTCGAGAGGATCCGGCCGCAGATCAAGGCGGTGCTGGCGCTGAAATCCGAGGTCGACCTGCAGATCGCCGACCGCAAGGACCTCAAGGCGGGACCGTTCTGGGTGGGCTATTCGACCTACCAGATCGCCATGGCACCGATCGCGCGCTTTATCCAGGTCTATCCCAACGTGGCGCTGACGGCGCGGGCGATGGCAACGCTGGATCTGCTGCCGCTTTTGCGGGTGGGCGAACTGGACGTGGCCTTTGTGACCGCGCGCGCGCCGATGCGGGAATTTCACTGCCTGCAGGTCGCGTCGTTCCGGATCGGCATCGTCGCCACGCGCAACGGCGACCTGGCCGGGGTGGACCGGCTGAGCTGGCCCGAGGTGGCGCAGCTGCCGCTGATCCAGCGCGAACCGCATGCCGGGACGCGGCGCATCTTCGAAGAGGCCGCCGCCACGGCCGGCGTGGAGATCGGCACGGTGCTGGGCCTGGGCTCCTGGGGGTCGATCACCTCGCTGGTGCGGGCCGGAATCGGGGTGGGCGTCGGCTTCGAGATCGAGCTGACGGCGGCGGACAAAGATCTGAAATTCGTGCCCATCGACGACCCGTCGCTGGACGCGCACCAGTACCTGGTGACGATGCCCGCCATGGGCGAGACGTCTCTGGTCACCCAGTTCTTTGAAATCGCGCAGGAAATATGCGGGTGACGGCCCGACGGGCCGGATGATAGCCACAGGCTATTTCGTCATTCCCATTATAAACCTGTTACAATGCGCGACTAACGGAAGGTCAGCTAACCAGGAGGCTGACATGACCATCCGAAAAATCCTTCTTTCCACCGCCGCGATCGTTGCCGCTGCACCGGCATTTGCCAACTGCCCGCAGGCCACCGTTGCCGATCCCATGGGCCTCGAGCCCGCCTTCCCGCAGCAGCTGGAACTGGCCGAGTTGCAGGACGCCGCATCCTGCGAGCTGTCGTTCTCGGAAAACCCGGCCATCGCCGAGCTGAACGCCCGCATCCTGGGCAACGCCGACCTGCCGCCGGTGGCCGAGCGCCTGCCGGCCGAGCCGCTGGTGGTGATGCCGTATCAGAGCATCGGCCAGTATGGCGGTGCCGTCACCGGCCTGTCCAAGGGCACAGAGTCCGGCACCTCCGACCTGCTGTCGGTGCGCCACGTCAACTTCGTGCGCTACTCGGACAACCTGCAGACCGTGGTGCCGAACGTGGCCAAGGCGTGGTCGTGGAACGACGACTACACCCAGCTGACCATCACTCTGCGCAAGGGCCACAAGTGGTCGGACGGCGCGCCGTTCACCGCCGAGGACGTGGTGTTCTGGATGAACGACATCATCTACAACGCCGATGTCTACGAAAAGACCCCCGACCGCTGGCTGTTCGCCGGTGAGCAGATCGTCACCGAGGCGCTGGACGAGGTTACCGTCCGCTTCACCTTCCCGGTGCCGACCCCGGGCATCCTGAACCGCTTTGCCGTGGATTACGGCCAGCCGTTCCAGCCCAAGCACTTCCTGGGCCAGTTCATGCCGAAGTACAACGAGAACGCCGACGCGCTGGCGCAGGAGCACGGCTTTGCCAACGGTGCCGAAGCGGTCGACTTCTACTATGGCGGTTCGGACTGGAAAGACGTGCCCTCGCCGCTGCTGAAGGACGCCGACAAGGCCGCGGCCCTGGGCCGTGCCGTGGTGCCGACGCTGGAAAGCCACATCGTGGTCGACGAGACCTCGGAAGGCCGCAAGCTGGTGGCGAACCCCTATTTCCACCAGGTCGACACCGCCGGCAACCAGCTGCCCTACATCAACGAGATCATCGAGACCTACGTTGGTGACAAGGAAGTCCAGAACCTCAAGATCATGAACGGCGAAGTGGTCTGGAAACAGCAGGCCGTCTTCCTCGAAGACTTCCCGCTGCTGAAGGAAAACGAAGCCAAGGGCGGCTACACCATCCAGTTCGCCCCGACGCTGGGTGAAAACGTCTTCTTCTCGTTCAACCGCACCCACAACGACGAAGTGCTGCGCGAAATCTTCAACGACGTGCGTTTCAACCGCGCCATGTCGCTGGCGATGAACCGCGACGAGATCAACGAGATCGTCTATCTGGGCCAGGGCACCCCGATGCAGGGCGTTCCGGCGGAACCCAAGACCGTGTCCTTCATCTCGGACGACATCCTGAACAAGGACATCGCCTATGATCCCGAAGCGGCCAAGGCGCTGCTGGCCGAGATGGGCCTGACCGACGCCGATGGCGACGGCACGCTGGAGCGTCCCGACGGCAAGCCGCTGGTGGTGCGCCTGGTCTACTCGTCGCAGGGTGTGCCGGTGAAGATGATGGAACTGGTGCGCGACTACTGGTCGGCCGTGGGTGTCCGCATCGACGTCAAGGAAGTCACCTCGGACGAATACCGCGCCGCAGGCAACAACAACGATCTCGACGTGACCACCTGGAAGTATGACGGCAATGCCGGCCCGACCATCTCCCAGGACACCACCGTGTTCGTGCCGCCCTTCGGCGACTTCTTCAACCCGGGCACCGGCGCGCAGTGGGCCGCCTGGAAGAAGACCGACGGTGCCGAAGGCATCGAGCCGCCGGCCGACATCCAGAAGCTCTGGGACCTGTCCGAGCGCTTCATCCAGGTCGAGTTCGGTTCGGAAGAGAGCAACGCCATCGGTGCCGAGATCGTCCAGATCCACACCGACAACATGCTCAAGATCGGCACCGTGGGGGACATCGTTGCCCCCTTCCTGTGGCGCAACGACCTGCAGAACGTGCAGCCGATCACCTCGAAGACCTACGACTTCTACTGGGCCTACCCCTATCGCCCGCAGCAGTGGTGGCTGCAGCAGTAAGCCCCCGACCATCCGACCGGGGCGCGCCATGCGCGCGCCCCGGTTCCCCTGCCACAGGCGATTTCACATGACGGGCGCGCGGCCCGGGGCCTCGCGTTGGGACGTGCCGCCCGTCATCTGAAACTGCCTGCCGCCCAGGCCGATCCGGGAGACGGATATGCTCAGATTCACCCTCGAACGCCTCATCGGCATGGCCATCACGATGCTTCTGGTGTCGCTGATGGTCTTCATCATCATGGAAATCCCGCCCGGCGACTATGCCGACCGCTATGCCTTCCGCAAGTATTCCGGCACCGGCGTGAACGTGACAGAGGCCGACATCCAGGCCATCCGGGTCGAGCTGGGGCTCGATAAGCCCATGATCTTCCGTTATTTCGACTGGATCGGCGGGATCGTTCTGCGGGGCGATTTCGGGCAGGCCTTTGCCTTCGAGACCTCGGTCGTCAAGGTGATCGGCGACAAGGTTTGGCTGACCACCGGCATCCTCTTTGCCACGCTGATCCTGACCTACCTGATCTCGATCCCCATCGGCATCTACGCCGCGGTGCGCCGCGGCTCGGCGGTGGATTACGGGCTGACGATCTTTTCCTATCTCGGCCTCGCCCTGCCGAACTTTCTGCTGGCGCTGGTGATGCTCTACTTTGCCAACCGCTGGTTCGGGGCGGATATCGGCGGGCTGTTCTCGGCCGAATACCGCGACGCGCCGTGGAGCCTGGCCAAGGTCTGGGACATGCTCAAGCATCTGTGGCTGCCCGCCGTGGTGCTGGCCTGGTCGGCGGTGGCCTACCAGATCCAGACCGTGCGGGCGACGATGTCGGACGAGCTGAACAAGCTGTCGGTCACCGCGGCCCGCGCCCGCGGCGTGCCGGAACGCCGGCTTCTGATCAAGTACCCCGCGCGGCTGGCCATCAACCCCGTGGTCTCCACCATCGGCTTTGACGTCAACCGGATCTTTTCGGAACTGCCCATCGTCGCCGTGGTTCTGGGCCTGACCGATCTGGGGGAGCTTCTGCTCAAGGCCTATCTGGATCTCGACATGAACGTGGCCGGGGCGATCCTGCTGCTTCTGACCTTTGCCATCGTCTTCATGAACTTCCTTTCCGACCTTCTGCTGGCGTGGCTCGACCCGCGCATCAAGCTGGGAGCCTGACACATGACCGACATGAGCGACCCCGACCTCACCCCCAAGCAGAAGCGACAGTTGGAAAAGGAGCACCAGCAGCGGCTCAAATACTATTCCGCCTCGCAATGGACCCTGATCTGGTGGCGGTTCAAACGGCACCGTGCGGCGATGCTGGCGGCGGTGCTGCTGGGGCTGATGGCGCTGGCGGGCATCTTTGCCGAATTCGTCGCCCCCTACGGCCCGGTGACCCGCGACACGAAATACATCGAAGGCCCGCCGCAGATACCGAAGTTCTGTGACGACAACGGCTGTTCGCTGCGCCCCTTCATCAACGGCACCAAGACCGAACGCGACCCGGTGACGCTGCGCGCCATCTCGGTGCCCGATCCGGACACGCGGTATTACATCAGCCTCTTCGTCAAGGGCGAAAGCGTGAAGGTGCTGGGCTTCATCCCCACCGACCGCCACCTGATCGGGCTGGACGACCCCGACCAGAAGATCCACTTCTGGGGCACCGACGATCTGGGGCGCGACGTGTTCTCGCGCACCATCTACGCCACCCGCACCTCGCTGAGCATCGGCGTTCTGGGCGTGCTGATCTCGTTCTTCCTGGCGCTGGCCATCGGCGGGGCGGCGGGCTTTTTCGGCGGCATGACCGACAACGTGATCCAGCGCGTGACCGAGGTGATCCGCGTGGTGCCGATCATCCCGCTTTACATGGGTCTGGCCGCCGCCATGCCAAAGGAATGGTCCACCACGCAGGTCTATTTCGCCATGACGCTGATCCTGGGCCTGTTCGGCTGGCCCACGCTGGCGCGGCGCATCCGGTCGCAGCTGCTGTCGATCCGCAACGAGGATTACGTCGTGGCCGCCCGGCTGGCCGGGGCGCGGCCGCGGCGGATCATCACGCAGCACATGCTGCCCAGCTTCACCAGCTTCATCATCGTCGATCTGGTGATCTCGTTCCCCTACATGATCCTCAGCGAAACCGCGCTCAGCTTTGTCGGCCTCGGCCTGCGCCCGCCGTCGGTCAGCTGGGGCGTGCTGCTGCAGCAGGCGCAGTCGGTCCGGGCGATCGAACAGACGCCGTGGCTTTTCATTCCCGCCGTATTTGTCGTGGTGGCCGTGCTGGCCTTCACCGTGATCGGCGACGGTCTGCGCGACGCCGCCGACCCCTACTCGGAGGCAAAGTGATGTCGCGGATGCTGACCGTCGAGAACCTGTCGATCTCGTTCCGCACCGACGAAGGCGTGATCACCCCGGTGCAGGGCGTGTCGTTCCATGTCGACCAGGGCCGCACGCTGGGTCTGGTGGGGGAATCCGGCTCGGGCAAGTCGGTGTCGACCAAGGCGCTGATGCGGCTGCTGCCGGGCACCGCGTCGCTGGGCGCCGACACCCGGATGCACTACACCACCAAGGACGGCCGCGTGGTCGAGATCGAGACCCTGGCCAATGATGGCGAGCCGATCCGCAAGCTGCGCGGCGGCGAGATCGGGATGATCTTTCAGGAACCCATGGCCAGCTTCTCGCCGGTCTACACCATCGGCAACCAGATGATGGAGGCGATCCAGCTGCACCGGCCCATGGGCCGGCGCGAGGCGCGCAGCTATGCCGTCGAGATGCTGAACAAGGTGGGCATCTCCAATGCCGAGGCCCGGGTGGACCAGTACCCGCACGAACTGTCCGGCGGGATGCGCCAGCGCGCAATGATCGCGCTGACGCTGTCGGCCGGTCCGGCGCTGCTGATCGCGGACGAACCGACGACGGCGCTGGACGTGACCATCCAGGCCCAGGTGCTGGACCTGATGCGCGACCTGCAGCAGGAACTGGGGATGGGGATGATCTTCATCACCCACGATCTGGGCGTGATCGCGCAGATCGCCGATGACGTGGCGGTGATGTATCTGGGCACGATCGTCGAGCGCGGCCCGGCGCGCGAGGTGATCCGCGCACCGCAACACCCCTATACCCAGGGACTGCTGGCGGCGATCCCGTCGCTGGACAAGCTGCACGACCGGCTGTCGCCGGTGCCCGGCGACATTCCCAGCCCCAATGCCCGCCCAACGGGCTGCCCGTTCCACACCCGTTGCGCGCAGAAGATCGCCGGGCTGTGCGATGCAAGGCCCCCGCGCGAGATCCAGACCCAGCCGGGCCGCGCCGTGCGCTGCTGGCTGCATGACGACGAAGGAAGGAACGCGGCATGAGCCTTGACGCATCCCCGCGCGAGACCCTGATCGAGGTCCGCAACCTGTCGGTCCACTTCCCGATCCGCCAGAAACGGCTGTTCCGCACCGATGTGCAGATGCTGCGCGCGGTGGACGACGTCAGCTTTGACATCAACCGCGGCGAGACCGTGGGCCTTGTGGGCGAATCCGGGTCGGGCAAGACCACGGTGGGCCGCGCCATCCTGCGCGCCATCGACCCGACCGGGGGCGAGGTGATCTTTCACTCGGCAACGGGCGATATCGACCTTGCCGGGGCCAGCGAGGAAGAGCTGCGCAAGGTGCGCTCGCAACTGCAGATGGCGTTCCGCGAAGAGGGCGGCGTGGCGGTGCAGAACCTCGCGGGCGAGGCCCTGCGCGCCTTCCGCCCCAGGATGAGCCTGGTGTTCCAGGATCCGTATTCCAGCCTGAACCCCCGCATGACCGTGCGCGACATCATCGCCGAGCCGCTGGTGGCATCGGGCCTGATGCGCAATCGCGACGAGATCGACGAACGGGTGCGCGACATCGCGGCGCGCTGCAAGCTGAACCTCGAACATCTGCGCCGCTTCCCGCATGCCTTTTCGGGCGGCCAGCGGCAACGGATCTGCATTGCCCGGGCGCTGGTGTCGAAACCGGAATTCGTGGTCTGCGACGAATCCGTCTCGGCGCTGGACGTGTCGATCCAGGCGGAAATCGTGAACCTGCTCAAGGACCTGCAGGAGGAAATGGGGGTTTCCTTCCTGTTCATCGCGCATGACCTTTCGGTGGTGGCACAGATCAGCCACCGCGTGGCGGTTCTTTACGTCGGCAAGTTCGTCGAATACGCGCCGACGGAAAAGCTGTTCTTCACGCCCCGCCATCCCTATACCCACGCACTCTTGTCGGCGATCCCGCTGGCCGACCCGGATGCCTCGTTCGAGCCGATCCGCCTGCAGGGCGAGATCCCGAACCCGCTCAAGGCACCATCGGGCTGCCGCTTTCACACCCGCTGCCCCTTTGCCAGGGAGCGCTGCAGCGCCGAGGCCCCGGACTGGCGCGAGATCGCGGACGAGCATTTTGTCGCGTGCCACTTTGCCGACGAGTTCGATTTCTCGCGTCCGAACCTGAACGCCGCGGAATGAGCGGGCCTGCGGCGCATATCTGCGCTGCCCTGCGCCCTGCCACGGCAGGCGACACCCCCGGGATCGACGCGCTGCTGGACGCGGCGTTTCAGGACTATGCCCGCGCCCTGGGCAAGGACCGGCCCGGCCCTTTCGACGCATTGGCCGGGGCTGTCGCGCAGGGCGACGTGCATGTGCTGGCCAGCGGCGATACCGTTCTGGGGTTGATCCACATGCAGGCGGGCGACACGCCCGACACCGCCGTGCTGGCGCATCTCGCCGTTGCCCCCGTGGCGCAGGGGCTGGGGCTGGGCGCGGGCCTGCTGGTGGCGGCGGAAACCCGGGCCTTGCGGCTTGGGGCCGGGCGGCTGACGCTCTGGACGCTGGCCACCCTGCCCGCGCTGGTGGGGTTCTACAGCCGGCAGGGCTATGTCGTGACCGCGGTCGGCCCGCCGCCCTGCGGCAAGGACAGCCATCCGCGCGTCTTTCTTGAAAAACGCCTGTCGCGCGCTCTGGACAGGCCGCCGGCAACGGCGTATGCCGTCGCATAGCTCGAAGCTATTTTATTCGCCACCTCATAGCCAAGAAGAATGCCCCGCCGATGACCACCCCCCTGCCCGCCCCGCATTCCGGAGAGCCCTATCTGCTCACCCCCGGCCCGCTGACCACCTCGCGCGCGGTCAAGGAGGCGATGCTGCGCGACTGGGGCAGTTGGGATGGCGATTTCCGCGCCATGACTGCCGAGATGCGGGCGCGCCTGCTGGCGCTTCTGGGGACCGGGGCCGAAGGCTATGACTGCGTGCCGCTGCAGGGCAGCGGTTCCTACGTGGTCGAGGCGATGCTGGGCAGCTTCGTGCCGCGCGACGGCCACGTGCTGGTGCTGTGCAACGGCGCCTATGGCAAACGGGCGGTGGAGACGCTGCGCTATCTGGGCCGGGCCTGCAGCGTGATCGACAAGGGGGATTACCTGCCGCCCCGCGGGCCCGAGGTGACCGCCGCGCTGGCCGCCGATCCCGCGATCACCCATGTGCTGGCCGTGCATTGCGAAACCTCGTCCGGCATCCTGAACCCGCTGCAGGAAATCGCCGATGCCACCGCCGCGGCGGGGCGCAAGCTTCTGGTGGATTCCATGTCGGCCTTCGGCGCGGTCCCGCTGGAGCCCTCGGTGACCCCCTTCCAGGCCATGGTGAGTTCGGCCAACAAGTGCATCGAAGGCGTGCCCGGCTTCGGCTTTGTCATCGCCGAGACCCCGGCGCTGGAGGCGGCCGCCGGCAACAGCCCGTCGCTGAGCCTGGATGTGCACGCGCAATGGGCCACGCTGCAGCGCACCGGCCAGTGGCGGTTCACCCCGCCCACCCATGTGGTCGCCGCCTTCCTCGAAGCGCTGCGCGCGCATGAGGCCGAAGGCGGGGTTGCCGCCCGCGGGGCGCGTTATCTGGCCAACCGCCAGACCCTGGTGGCGGGCATGCGGGGGCTGGGCTTTGTCACGCTGCTGCAGGATGCCTGGCTTTCGCCCATCATCACCACCTTCTTCTGCCCCGCCGACCCGCGCTTTGGCTTTGACGGGTTCTATGACCGGATGAAGGCACGCGGCTTCATCCTGTATCCGGGCAAGCTGACCCGCGCCGAAAGCTTCCGCATCGGTCATATCGGGCAGGTGGACGCAGGCGTGATGCAGGCGGTGGTGGACAACGTGGCCGAGGTGCTGGACGAGATGGGCGTGCAGAGCGCCGCGCCCTCGGCCGCGGACCTTGCCGAACGACAGACCGAGGCCGCCTGAACGGCCCGCAGGAAAGGACAGACTGATGAGCAAGTTCAAGGCCGCCGTGTTCGACTGGGCCGGCACCATGGTGGATTTCGGATCGTTCGCCCCCATGGGCGTCTTCGTCAAGGCGTTCGAACGGTTCGGCATCGAGGCCAGCATCGAACAGGCCCGTGCGCCGATGGGATCGCCGAAATGGGATCATATCCGCGCGATGATGGACATGGAGCCCATCGCCGCGCAATGGGAGGCCCGGCACGGCGCGCGCCCGACGGATGCGGATGTGGACAAGGTCTACGAGGTCTTCGTGCCGATGAACGAAGAGGTGGCCGCCGACTATGCCGATCTTGTCCCCGGCGGCAAGGAGGCGGTGGACGCACTGCGCGCCATGGGCCTCCGGATCGGCTCCACCACCGGCTATACCCGTTCCATCATGGAGCGGGTGCTGCCCGTGGCGTCGGCGCAGGGCTATGCGCCGGACAACCTCGTCTGTTCCGACGATCTGCCCGAAGGCCGCCCCGGTCCGCTGGGGATGTACAAGTGCTTTGTCGATCTGGTCGCCTATCCGCCACAGGCCGTCATCAAGGTGGACGACACCGAACCGGGCATCCTCGAAGGCAAGGCGGCCGGCTGCGTGACGGTGGGCGTGGCCCTGTCGGGCAATGCCGTGGGCAAGACGCCCGAGGCGCTTGCCGCCCTGTCCGAGGACGAGATCGAGGCGCTGCGCGCCCATGCCACGCGGATCCTGAAGGCCGCGGGGGCCGATCACGTGATCGACACGGTGGCGGATCTGCCCGACCTGGTGCGCCGCCTCGACGCCGAGGGCTAAGGTGCCATGAGCCCGGTCCGCCCGCCCCGCAACCTGCTGTTCGTGGTGATCGACCAGTTCCGCGCGGACCTGCTCTGGGGGCCGCTGTCGCTGGCGGTGGCGCTGCCCAACCTGCGGCGGCTGGCGGGCGAATCCGTCTGTTTTCGCAACCACCATACCGTGGCGGTGCCGTGCGGGCCGTCGCGGGCAAGCCTGTTGACCGGGCTTTATGCCATGACGCACCGTGCGGTGCACAATGGCAGCCCGCTGCCCGACCACCTGCCCAACCTCGCCACCGCCCTGCGCTCAGCCGGGCGCGAGTTGCTGCTGTTCGGCTATACCGACATCCAGCCCGATCCCACGCGGCTTGCGTCCGACGATCCGGCGCGGCGGTCCTACACCCAGCCGATCCGCGGCATCACCGAGGTGCAGGAGATGCGCGACGAGGCCTGGGCCTGGCTCGCCCATCTGCGTGCCCGCGGCTATGACGTGCCCGACGCCGAAAGCGCCGATTTCGACCGTCTGTACCGCCCCGTCACCGGCGACCTGGGCGGCCCGGCGCTATATGCCGCCGAGGACAGCGACACCGCCTTCCTGACCGACCGCACGCTGGGGCAGCTGGATGTGCGCAAGGCCCGGCCCTGGGCGGCGCTGGTCACCTATATCCGGCCGCACCCGCCCTTTGTGGCCCCCGCACCCTGGCACGCCATGGCCGATCCTTCGGGCCTGCCTGCCCCGGCGGTCGCCGGGTTCGATCATCCGTTCTTCGACGCGTTCCACGCAGCCCCCGCCGGTCAGGGGATGTTCTGGGGCTTTGACGGCGACATGCGCGGGCTTGGCGCGCGCGACACCGCGCTGTGCCGCGCGGCCTATCTGGGGCTGGCGGCCGAGGTCGACCACCATGTGGGCCGTCTGCTGGACTGGATCGACGACAGCGGCCAGGCCGACGACACGCTGGTGGTGCTGACCGCCGATCATGGCGAGATGCTGGGCGACCTGGGGCTCTGGGGCAAGCAGGTGCCGTTCCGCGCCGCCAGCCATGTGCCGCTGATGATCCGCGCGCCGGGGCGCCCGACCGCCACGGTGACGACCCCCACCCGGTCCATCGACCTTGCGCCGACGCTGCTCAGGGCGCTGGAGGCCCCGGTGCCGGTGACGATGAGCGGGGTCGATCTGCTGTCGCGCGAGACCGGGCCCGGGCTGGCCATGGTCGAGCTGGAACTGGGCGAACCGGGGGGAACCGGGCGGTTCGAGACGACATGGCAGCACCCGCCCGAGGCCTGCCGCGCCGTGGCGCTGGAGACCGGGACGCGGCGTCTGGTGCATTTCGCCTCGGGCCACGCGCCGCTTCTGTTCGACACCGAGGCCGATCCCGGTAACACCACCGACATCGCCGCGGCCGAGCCGGACATGGTGCAGCGGATGACCGCGCAATTGCTGAACCACCGGATGCAGGGCGCGGCGCGCCTGTTCTGACGCCTGAGCGTCGCGAACGGGCTTGCGCATCCCCTCCGCCGCGGCGCAGCCTGCCCCCGTCAGACACCCCAGCCACGGAGCCGCCCATGACATCCCAGACCGTGCTCATCACCGCAGGCGCCGCCGGGATCGGTCGCGCCATGGCCGAGGCCTTTGCCGCCGGGGGTGCCGATGTCTGGGTGACGGATATCGACGATGCCGCGCTGGACACCTGCCCGTCCGACTGGCGGCGCAGCCGGGTCGATGTGGCCGATCCCGCCGCCATGGCGGCGCTCTTTGCCGAGGTCGAGACCGCCTGGGGCGGGCTGGACACGCTTTGCGCCAATGCCGGGACGGCGGGCGAAACCGCTCTGATCGAGGAGCAGGACCTTGCCGCCTTCCAGCGCTGCCTGATGGTCAATCTGGGCGGCGCGATGCTGGCCGCGCAGGGCGCGCTGCCGCTGATGAAACGCGCGGGACGCGGCTGCATCCTGTTCACCAGTTCCACCTCGGGCCTGTACGGCATCCCCTACCGCTCGCCCTATGTAGCGGCGAAATGGGCGATCAACGGTCTGATGAAGACGGTGGCGATGGAGGCGGGCCCCTTCGGCATCCGCGCCAACGCACTGGCACCGGGCTGTGTCGAAGGGCCCCGCATCGAGGGCGTGATCGCCCGCGAGGCCGCCGCCAAGGGCACCACGCCCGAAACCATCCGCGCCGCCTATATGGGCGGGTCGTCGATCCACGCCTTTGCCCGGCCCGAGGATATCGCGGCGATGGCGGTGTTCCTGGCCTCGCCCGCGGGGCGGCATGTCTCGGGCCAGGTGGTGGCCATCGACGGGCACACCGAAAACCCCGATCCCAAGGTCTGAGCGCTCAGTCCTCGGGCCCCAACCCCATCCGGCCCAGCACGTCGAGCCCCTGCTGGTTCCAGAAATGCAGCAGGTCGATGAAGATCCAGTTCTCGGCCAGCTTGTCGCCTTCGCGCCGGTAGATGTCGATCACCCGCATGTCGCCGGGCTTGCCGGTGGCGGGCATGCCCATGAAGCCGCCGCTGGGCGTCAGCGTCAGGTTGGGCCAGCCGAAAAAGCCGCCGTAATGGCCTTCGGCCAGGCGGCAGACATGGCCGTTGAACAGCCGGTCGGCAAAGCCCGCACGAAACGGCCCGGCATGCTGCTGGCCGTAGCGTTCGATCGTGTAGGTCGCCCCGATGCCCGCAGGCCCCCACCACAGCATGTCGTCGGTCCAGCTGCGCGCCAGCTCTTCGCTCAGCCCCGCGGGCGTGCGGCCTTTCCAGTCGCGGATATCGGCGATCATGGCATTGATCGCCGTCAGCGTCTTTTCGCCCTCGGCCGGGTCCTGCGGGTCAAGGCACAGCCCGTCATGCGTCATTGGCCCCGGTTGCACCAGATGTGCCCCGGTCTGCGGTGGGAAAGGGTTGAGACCGGCCTGCATCATCAGATGCGGGATGTCGAAGAACATGGCGGTTTCGGTGATCCTGTCGCCTTCGACCTTGTTGAATTCGCAATAGCGCAGCATCGCGATCTTGCGCGTGGGCGGAATGCCCAGCCAGGGCGCATCATGCAGCCCCATGAGATGCCCCATGGAGACCACCCAGACCGCGCCCGCCGCGTCCAGTGTGTTCCGCCCGGCGATGAAGATGTCCTGCCGCCGTTGCAGCGCGGTCAGCGCCCGGCGCAGCGGTGCCCAGAACCGCGCCGCCACCTCCTGACCCGAGGTCAGTTCATGGAACGGATGACAGCCGCGCCAAAGATAGTCGGGGGCGATGTACTGCGTCATCACCGGCCCCAGCGCCTCGGGCGATGCCCCGTCCAGCGCGGCATAGTAGGCGCGCACCAGCGATTTGGCGCCTTGCAGATCGTTGCTCATGACGTTGCCTCAGCCCTTGACCGCACCCGCGGTCAGACCGGACACGATCTGGCGCTGGAAGAACATCACCATCACGAAAAGCGGCGCGGTCACCGAAACCACCGCGGCCACGGCGAACATGACGTTGCCCTTGGTCTGCGTGGTGCCCAGGAAGCTGGCAATCTTGGGAATCATGGTCTGGTTTTCCTTGGACAGGATCATCGCGGTCACGGCGAAATCGTTATAGGCCAGCAGGAAGCTGAACAGCCCCGTGGTGATCACGCCGGGCCACATGACCGGGATGATCACGTGCCGGAAGGCCTGAAACCGGGTGCAGCCGTCGACCATGGCGCTTTCGTCCAGATCCTTGGGAATGTTCTTGAAAAACGAATGCAGCATCCACAGCGTGAACGGCTGGTTGATCGCCACAAGCACGATCACCGCTGTGGACAGATGCCCCCACAGGTTCCACTGGAAGAACACAGGCAGATAGCCCGACACCAGCGTGATCGGCGGCAGGGCCCGGAAGATCAGTGCGATGATCAGGAACCAGAAGGCATAGCGGTAGGTGGAGCGCGACAGCGCGTAGCCGCCCAAAGTGCCGAAGGTGAGCGAGATCGTCACCACAAAGAGGCAGACCAGCGTCGAGTTGAGTGCCGCGCGCCAGAACTCTTCCTGGATCCACGCGCCTTCGTAGCCCTGCCCGGTGAACGCGCCGCCGGTTTCGACCTGCGTCAGCTCTCCGGTGATGGCCCAGGCCCAGTTGGCCTTGGAGAAGAAATCCCCCTCTACCTTGAACGAGCCCCAGAGCGTCCACAGGAACGGGAACGCGGCGAGGATCATCCACAGGGTCAGGAACCCCACGGTGAAGAGCTTCAGCGATAGCGGTTTTTCCTGTGCCTTGACGGACATCGCGTCACCTCTTTCCGAAATCGCGCCAGGTGCGCACCAGCACCGGCGACAGAAGGATCGCCACGCCGATCACCGTCAGCACGGATGTGGCCGCGGCCGAATTCAGCTGCCGCGTCTCGCCGCCCAGATCGTTGTAGATCGCCCAGCTGAGCGAGGTCGCATGCGCCGAGGCGTTGAAACTGACGATGGGTTCGAACACGCGGAAATTGTCCATCAGCTGGATCAGGGCGATGAAGGTGGTCAGCGGCATCAGATGCGGCAGCACCACGTAGCGCACCCGCTGCCAGCGCGTCGCACCGTCGATCATCGCCGATTCCAGCGTGTCCTTGTTCACGGTCTGCAGGCCGGCATAGTAGACGATGAAGGCGAACGGGGCCGAATGCCAGACGCCGTAGACCATCAGCATCGTCCACATCAGCGGCGTCGAGGCCTTGACCGACAGGTCGGGATCGCCAACGACCCATTGCAGGCCGGTGCCCAGGATGCCGCGGGCATCCACCATCCAGAACAGGATCAGCGAGCCCACCAGCGGTGTGATGATCATCGGCAGGAGCGAGAAGAAGATGAGCGGGCCGCGGATCATCTTGACCGCGCTGTTGACGGCGACAGCGATCATGAAGCCCACGATGATCGTCAGCGGCGTGACGATGGCGGTATAGGCCAGCGTGAAGGACATCGCCTTGTAGAATGGCAGGTTCACGATGCGGCCGGCGAAATCGCCCAGCCCGTCCGAGGCACGCCAGGCCGCCGCCAGCTCGCCCGTGGCCAGGTGGTTGCGGTCAAGATAGGTCTTCAGCCCGCCGAACTGGCCCAACGGCTGTTCGCGCCGCAATGCCTCGGTCGCCTCCTGGTCCACCATGGTGGCTTCGGTACAGCCAAACGGGCCGCAGTTTTCCACGGTGATCAGCACCTGGTCATGCGCCACGAACAGCGACTGAACGGTGATCGAGATCAGCGGAAAGAAGATGAAAAGCAGCATCGCCAGCGAAGACGGCAGGACGAACCAGAGGAATGTCTTGTGCTTCATGTCGGGTCTCCGTCAGGCGGGGGGACGAAGGGGGCGCGCGCCGCCCCCTTCACATGGCAGTCAGCGCAGGAAGCCCTTTTCCTTCGCCGCGGCGGTATAGGCGGCCTCGACATCCGCCAGCGCCTGTTCGGCGCTTTCCTTGCCCTGCAGGAACTCGGCCAGGTTGTCGCCCAGCGCGGTGTGCAGAAGGCCCATATAGGGCAGCATCGGGTAAGGCGTGGTGCCCATGTCGATGGCGGCAAAGACACCGGCATTGACCGGCGCGGGCTGGTAGCCCTCGATCATCCAGACCGCCTGGCTCATGGTCTCGTCGTTCAGGATCGACGGGCTGACGCCGTTCTTCATGGCGATGAAGGTCGCCGCGGCGTCTTCGTCGCTGATGTTCTTGGCCACGGTCCAGCCGTCCCACCACAGGGTCGATGCCGCCTGGTCGCCGCCGCCCACGGTCATCGGGCCGGCGACCATGGTGTTTTCATAGACTTCCGGGGCCGAGCCTTCGCTGTCCATCAGGACGCCCGTGCGCGAGCCCCACATGTTCATCAGCGCGACATTGCCTGCTTCCCATTCTGCCGAGGTGGCGTTGGAATCGTGGGTCAGGAAGTCGGGGTTCATATACTCCGACAACGCCTTCATCATCTCGAGGGCGGCGACACCCTTTTCGTTGTTGATCGACACTTCGGCCGAGCCGGGTGCGAAGAATTCGCCGCCATGGCCCAGGTACATGTTCACGAATTCCTGCGCGAGGTTCCAGCCCGCGGCATAGGCGCCGCCCACCGGGTTTTCCATGATGCCCTCGGCGCGGATCTTCTCGGCTGCGGCCAGCATGTCCTCGTAGGTCTTGGGCGGCTCGACACCGATCTGCTCCAGCACGTCGCCGCGATAGACCAGGTGCTGGGCGTTGGCCATGAAGGCCACGGCCATCACGTTGCCGTTGATGGTGATCAACTGGTGCTTGGGGATGTCCTGGCCGTGCGCCGCCACCAGATCGTCCAGCGGGCGGATCACGTCATCGTTCATCAGCGCGACGATGGACGAGTTGGCGATGATCGCGCTGGTGTATTCCGCCGGATTGCCCTGCATGCCGGCCAGGTTGATCTTCTGGTGATCGGCGGTCAGATTCGCCTTGACCTCGACCCCGTCCTTGGCACAGGCCGCCGCGCCGTTGGCCACGGTGTGGATCGCCGGGAATTCGTTGCCGACAATGCTGACTCGGCCTGCGTCGATGCCGCAATCGGCCAGCGCGGTGGTGGTGCCGAGCACGGCAAGCACCGTTGCCAGGGCCGCCTTCTTTGCGATGAACATAGTGTTGACCTCCATGTCTGACGCCCGTCGGCCTCCCTGCGTCCGGACGTGGGTATTCTTGTCCATGATGCATGCGACGCGAATCGAAGACCCGACGCATACGTTTGCAAAGTAATGCAGCCACACCCTGTGTTGGCAAGCATTTCTTTTTCTGCGGCGCGGCGAAAAATGCCAATAAAATAAGGCTTGCCAGGCGGTTCATCATCTGCCTACCGTATCTGCATTCGTATGCATGAGGGAGTCGCAAGAATGGCCCAGATCGAGCTGCGCAACCTGTCCAAGCGCTGGGGCAGCTTTGTCGGCGTCGACAATTTCGACCTGACCATTGCCGATCGCGAATTCCTTGTCCTGCTGGGCCCCTCGGGCTGCGGCAAGACCACCACGATGCGGATGATCGCGGGGCTGGAGGACGCCACGGGCGGCGACATCGTCATCGACGGCACCCGCGTGAACGATCTGGATCCCAAGGATCGCGACGTGGCCATGGTGTTCCAGAGCTACGCGCTTTATCCCAACATGAACGTCTACGACAATATCCGCTTTCCGCTGAAGGTGCGGGGCGTGCCGCAGGACGAACATGACACCCGCGTGCGCCGCGCCTCGGCCATGGTGGAGCTGGACGATTTCCTGCACCGCCGCCCGGCGGAACTCTCCGGCGGCCAGCGCCAGCGCGTGGCCCTGGCCCGCGCCATCGTGCGCGAACCCAACGTGTTCCTGATGGACGAACCGCTGTCGAACCTCGACGCCAAGCTGCGCGTGTCGACCCGCGCGCAGATCAAGCACCTGAGCCACGAGCTGGGCGTGACCACGATCTACGTCACCCATGACCAGATCGAGGCCATGACGCTGGCCGACCGCGTGGTGGTGATGAACAAGGGCATCGTGCAGCAGGTGGCCACGCCCACCGAGATCTACGACAACCCGGCCAACACCTTCGTGGCGGGTTTCATCGGCAACCCTGCGATGAACCTGATGGAAGGCCGGCTCCAGGGCGGCACCTTCACCGCGGCCAATGTGTCGATCCCCGGGCTGAACGGGCCGGACGGGCCGGTGACGCTGGGCTTTCGCGCCGAGGATGCCAGCCTGGCCGATCAGGGCCAGATCGCCGCGCCGATCTATTCGCTGGAACTGCTGGGCGACGCCACCATGATCACGCTGCGCGCCGGCGGCGCGCTGGTCTCGGTCAAGGCCCCCAAGGATTTCCGTGCCGAGATCGACACGCCGGTGCAGGTGTCCATCCCGCCGTCGATCTGCCACATCTTCGACGCGCAAAGCGGCGAACGGCTGCCGGGATGACATCGGCTGCGCAAGACGCGGACCCGCTGCATGACCGGGGGTTCGAGGTAAAGGCCCTGGGCGAGGTCGCGATCCGCTGCGCCGACCTGCCCCGCCAGACCGCGTTTTACCGCGATATCCTGGGGCTGGAGGTACTGCGCGCCGATCAGGGCGACGGCATCGTGTTTTTCCGCATTGGCCCGGGATATGGCGGACATACCACGGTTCTGGCGCTGTTTGCCGCCGATGCCGGACGTTCGGACATTCATCCCCGAGGCCAGTCGGCCCCGGCCACCGGCGCGGGATCGTCGCTGCATCATATTGCGCTGACCGTCGATTTCGCGGCCCAGCAGGCCGCGATGGACTGGTACGCGGCCCATGACATCGCCTTCACCGTCCAGCGCTTTGACTGGATCGGCTGGCGCGGCGTGTTCACCCGCGATCCCGAAGGAAACACCGTCGAACTGGTGGCCTACGATGCCGCCATGTTGGACGCAGACACCACAGTTACGGAGGTTCAGGATGGCCATTGACCATCTCAAGCGATCCAAGCCCGAAGCCGAGAAGGCCGAGGATGACGCCAAGGTGCGCGCGGTTGTCGAAGCGACGCTGGCCGATATCGAAAGCCGCGGCGATGCCGCCGTGCGCGATCTGAGCCAGAAATTCGACGGCTACACGCCCGAAAGCTTCCGCCTGACGCCGTCGGAGATCGAGGCGGCGATGCAGAAGGTCAGCGCGCAGGACATGGCCGATATCCGCTATGCCCAGGAGCAGATCCGCAACTTTGCCCAGGCGCAGCGCGCCTCGATGACGGATATCGAGGTCGAGACCCTGCCCGGCGTGGTGCTGGGCCATCGCAACATCCCCGTGCAGTCGGTGGGCTGCTACGTGCCGGGCGGCAAGTTCCCCATGGTCGCCTCGGCCCATATGTCGGTGCTGACGGCCAACGTGGCCGGGGTGCCGCGGATCATCGCCTCGGCCCCGCCGGTGAACGGCGAACCGCATCCCGCGATCGTCGCGGCAATGCACATGGGCGGCGCGCACGAGATCTATGTGCTGGGCGGCATCCAGGCGGTGGGCGCCATGGCGCTGGGGACCGAGACGATCGAGCCGGTGCACATGCTGGTGGGGCCCGGCAATGCCTTTGTGGCCGAGGCCAAGCGGCAGCTTTATGGCCGGGTGGGCATCGACCTCTTCGCGGGCCCGACCGAGACCATGGTGATCGCCGACGAGACGGTGGACGCCGAAATGTGCGCCACGGACCTGCTGGGCCAGGCCGAACACGGCTACAACTCGCCCGCCTGCCTGATCACCAATTCGCGCAAGCTGGCCGAGGCGACCCTGGCCGAGATCGACCGGCTTCTGGCCATCCTGCCCACCGCCGAAACCGCCAGCGCCTCCTGGCGGGATTATGGCGATGTGGTGCTGTGCGACAGCTATGACGAGATGCTGCAGGTGGCCAACGACATGGCCTACGAGCATGTGCAGGTGATGACCGACCGCGATGACTGGTTCCTGGAGCAGATGCATTCCTATGGCGCGCTCTTCCTCGGCCCGCGCACCAACGTGGCCAATGGCGACAAGGTGATCGGCACCAACCACACCCTGCCGACGAAGAAGGCGGGGCGCTATACCGGCGGGCTGTGGGTCGGCAAGTTCCTGAAGACGCATTCCTATCAGCGCATCACCTCGGACGCGGCGGCGGCAGAGATGGGGGCCTATGGCTCGCGCCTGTGCATGCTGGAGGGCTTTGTGGGCCATGCCGAGCAGTGCAACCTGCGGGTGCGGCGCTATGGCGGGCGCAACGTGCCTTATGGCGCGGCGGCGCTGCCTGTCGAGGCGGCCGAATAGGTGGAGAGCCCCGGGGGCGCTGCCCCCGGACCCCCGGGTGTATTTTTGCCAAGAAGAAGACATGAGCCTTTCTGAAGAGTTGAAGACAGCGCTGGGGCCGTTCAGGGCGGCTCTGACGGCGTTCGAGGGTGCCGCGGCGCGGGCGGCGGTCGAGGCGGTGTTTGCGGCCGATGCCGTACTGCATCTGTGCCATCCGTTTGGCGACCTGACCGGAGGCGCGGCGTTTTTCGACAGCTGTCTGACGCCTTTGGCCGCGGCCCTGCCCGACCTGGAGCGGCGCGACATGATCGTGCTGGCGGGGCGGACGGCAGAGGGGCAGGACTGGGTCGGCTGCATGGGGAACTACATGGGCACGTTCGTCGCGCCCTTTCTCGACATCCCGCCCACCGGGCACCTCGTGCATATGCGTTATCACGAATTTTTCCGGCTGGAAAACGGGCGCGTGACCGAGATGCAGATGATCTGGGACATCCCCGAGGTCATGATGCAGGCGCGCGCCTGGCCGATGGCCCCGCAACTGGGGGCGTTTCTGTGCACGCCCGGGCCGATGACGCAGGACGGGCTGGTGGTCTCGGGGGATGGCGCGGCGGCGTTCGACCATGTGGTGGCGATGCTGACCGATCTGTGCCGCCATCCCGCCGATCCCGATCCCGCCGTGATGCGGCTGGAGACCTACTGGCATCCGCGCTTCAACTGGTACGGGCCCGCGGGCATCGGCACCGGGCGCGGCATCGCCGGGTTCCGGCACTGGCACCAGATCCCCTTCCTGCGCGCCATGCCCGACCGCAAGCTGGACGCGATGGGGGATCTGATGTCCCATTGGGTGGCCGAGGGCGGCTATGTCTGCGAGACCGGCTGGCCCAACATGCGCCTGACGCTGAGCCATGACGGCTGGATGGGCATTGCGCCCGCGGGCCGCGAGGTGCTGCTGCGCAGTCTCGATTTCTGGCGGCTGGAGAACGGCCTGATCCGCGAGAACTGGGTGCTGGTGGACCTGCTGGATCTGTATGCGCAGCTGGGTGTGGACGTGTTTGCCCGGCTGCGGGAGTTCAACAAGGCGCGCAACCTGGGCGCCATTCCCTTGACAGATGGACTGACGACATGACCCTCCCCCGCACCCCTTCCTTCCGTCTTGATGGCAAGCGCGCTTTGGTGGCCGGGGCGTCTTCGGGGATTGGGCTGGCCGCTGCCGTGGCGTTGGCGGAGGCCGGGGCGGAGGTGGTTCTGGTGGCGCGGCGGGCAGAGGCTTTGGCGGACCTGGTCGCGCAGATGCGGGGTGAGGGCTGGCAGGCCGAGGCGCTTGCGCTCGACATCACCGATCTGGCGGCGACAGAGGATGCGGTGGCCCGGCGCGGCCCGTTTGACGTGCTGGTGAATTCGGCAGGGCTTGCGCGGCACGGGCCCGCGCTGGAGACGGCAGAGGCGGATTACGACGCGGTCACCGATCTGAACGTCAAGGCCGCCTATTTCCTGACGCGCAACGTGGCCCGGGCGCTGGCGGCGGCGGGCAAGCCGGGCTCTCTGATGAACATCTCCAGCCAGATGGCGCATGTGGGCGGGATCGACCGGGCGGTCTATTGCGCCACGAAACATGCCGTCGAGGGGTTCACAAAGTCCATGGCGATCGAATGGGGCCGCAAAGGCATCCGGGTGAACACGATCTGCCCCACCTTCATCCGCACGCCTTTGGGCGAGCAGACGCTGGCCATCCCCGAACGCCGCGCCTGGATCGAGGAGAAGATCAAGCTGGGCCGCGTGGGCGAGGTCGAGGACGTGATGGGCGCAGTGGTCTTCCTGGCCTCGGAGGCCTCCGGCCTGATCACCGGGTCGTCGCTCTTGATCGACGGCGGCTGGACGGCGGATTGATGCAGGCGCGGATCACATCGCTGGACGTGGCGCGGCGCGCGGGTGTGAGCCAGTCGGCGGTGAGCCGGGTGTTCTCGGGTGCCTCGGCCAGCGCCGCGACCATCGCCAAGGTGCGCGCGGCGGCGGACGAGCTGGGCTACCGGCCCAATTCGCTGGCGCGCGCCATGATCACGGGCAAGAGCCGGATCATCGGGCTGCTGGTGGCGTATCTGGACAACCAGTTCTACCCCGTGGCGCTGGAGCGGTTGTCGAACGCATTGCAGGCCAAGGGCTATCATATCCTTGTTTTCATGGTTGAAAACGCCTCTGACGGGATCGACGACACGGTGCAGGAGCTGTTGGGCTACCAGGTGGACGGGATCGTGACGGCCTCGGTCTCCATGTCGTCGGAACTGACGGCGCGCTGTGCGGCGGCGGGCATCCCGGTGGTGATGTTCAACCGTGGGCAGGACGGATCGGGGTTTTCGTCGGTCACCTCGGCCAATGTCGAAGGCGGGCGCAAGGTGGCGGAGTTCCTGCTGGCGGGCGGGCATCAGCGGATTGCCCATATCGCGGGGTGGGAAGGCTCTTCGACCGGGCGCGACCGGCAGCGCGGCTTTGTCGAAGGGCTGGCGGCGCAGGGCGCGGCCCCCGTGGCGGTGATCGACGGCATGTACAAGCGCGGCGTGGCGGCCGAGGCTGCGCGCGCGCTGATGGCGCGGCCCGACGCGCCCGATGCGATCTTTGTGGGCAACGACCACATGGCGTTTGCGGTGCTCGACGTGCTGCGCGCGGAACTTGGCCGCGACGTGCCGAACGAGGTGTCGGTGGTGGGCTATGACGACGTGCCGCTGGCGGCCTGGCCCGCCTATGACCTGACCACCGTGCGCCAGCCCGTCAACCGCATGGTAGAGGCCACGGTCGACACGCTGCTGGCGCAGATCGACGACCGCGCCCGCCCGGCGCAAAAGATCGAAATCGACGGGCCTTTGATCCTGCGCGGATCGGCCCGCATACCGGAAGGATGGCAGACATGAAGGGCTTTTCGCAGCGCTGGACGGATTTTCCCGACTACATCATCGGGATCACCAGGGAGATCTGGGAAGAGCGCGGCGTGGCCACGCTGAACCACTACTACGCGCCCGAGATCCCGGTGCGCTCGCCCATGGGCATCCAGCGGGGCAACCGTGCCGTGATGGCCTCGACCATGGCGACGATCCACGAATTCCCGGATCGGGAACTGTTCGGCGAGGACGTGATCTGGTCGGGGGATGACGAGACGGGTTACCTCAGCTCGCACCGCATCGTGACGCGGGCGACGCACCTTGCGGACGGGCAGTTCGGCCCGGCGACGGGCAAGTCTTTTTCCATCCGGGTGATCGCCGATTGTGCCGCCAAGGCGGACACGATCTATGACGAATGGCTGGTGCGCGATTACGGCGGGCTGGTGCGGCAATTGGGGTTCGCGCCGCAAAGCTATGCGCAGGGCTTGCTGGACAGCGGCAAGGCGGGCAAGGTTTTCCTGCCCGAGGATGACGTGGATGGCGGCTATCACGGCACCGGTAACGACAACGCCTGGGGCGCGCGCTATGCAACCACGCTGACCCGGATCATGGAGATGGATTTCACCCATATCCACGACGCCTATGACCGCGCGGTGATCGGCGAATATGCCGGCGCGCGCCACGCGCTGGGGCGCGAGGAGGTGACGGCCTTCTGGCTGGGGCTGCGGTCGTCCTTTCCCAACGCGACCTTCACCCTCCACCACCAGATCGGGATGGAGGGCGGCATGCTGCCGCCCCGCGCCGCGATCCGCTGGTCGCTCGACGGTCTGCACGAGGGCTGGGGCACATTCGGCGCGCCCACCGGCAAGCGCGTTCACGTGATGGGCATGAGCCATGCCGAATACGGGCCGTTCGGCCCCGACGGCGTGGGCCTGCGCCGGGAATTTGCGCTTTATGACGAGGTGGCCATCTGGCTGCAGATCCTCGGCTGAATTTCTGAAGCTTGGAGGCCCCGGATCAGGTCCGGGGCGAGGAAGGACTTGATGACCCCGCAAGAGATGGAAGCCCGCATCGTCCGCTACGGCGACCTGCAGCCCTGCCGCACCGCCTTTATCGACGCCCACACGCCGGGCAGCGATCAGAAGGAGAACTTTACCATCATCGGCGGCGGCGTGTCCGAATCCGTCGACCAGCACGTGCACATCACGATCCCGCACGGCTTCAACATCGGTGCGGCGGGGCAGCCGCCGAAATGCCGCAACTCGCTGCACGATCACCGCACGGCCGAAGCGTTCTTCGTGCTCTCGGGGCGCTGGCGGTTTTTCTGGGGACGCTGGGGCACTGCGGGCGAGGTGGTGCTGGAGAAGGGCGACATCTTCAACATCCCCACCGGCATCTTCCGCGGGTTCGAGAATATCGGCACCGATTACGGGATGATCATGGCGATCCTTGGCGGTGACGACGCGGGTGGCGGCGTGATGTGGGCCCCTCAGGTGATCGAGGACGCCGCGGCGCACGGTCTGGTGCTGGCCGAGACCGGCAAGCTTTACGACACCAAGAAGGGCGAGGCGCTGCCCGAGGGCGTGCAACCGATGCCCCTGATGTCCGACGAGGAACTGGCCAAGCGGCCCGAACCCACCACCGCCGACGTGTTGCCCAACCACGTGGCGCGCTACTGGGACATGCACGCTTTGGCCGATCGCAAGCCGGTGCTGGTGATCGGCGAAAACGGCCTCTTGCGCGACAAGCCGGGCTTCGAGGTGGGGTTCCTGACGCGCGGCTCGGCGACCACCGACTTGCACCGCCATGACCGCCCGTCTGTCCTGATGCCGGTCACCGGGCATTGGCGGGTGGACTGGACCGGCGGCAGCACCGTGCTGGCCCCGGGCGACACCATGAGCGTGCCGGAAAACCTTGACCACACGGCTTATCCGTCGATGTCCGGGGAGGCCGCGATGTATCATATCGTGGCCACGGATGACCCCGCGGGGGCAACGTGGCAGGGCTGACCGCCAATCCCGAGGAAACGCTTGACGTCTACGAACGGCAGGCCGCCGTCTACGACGCGCAGCGCGGGCGGAGCCTCTTTGAAGCCCGCTGGCTCGCACGCTTTGCCGCAGCATTGCCGCCCAAGGCCCGCGTGCTGGACCTTGGCTGCGGCGCGGGAGAGCCGATTGCGCGCTGGTTCATCGCGGAGGGGTTCCGTCTGACAGGGGTCGATTTCTCGCCCGCCATGCTCGACATCGCCCGCGCGCGCTGGCCTGATGGCGACTGGCGGCAGGCGGATATGCGCGCGCTTGATCTGGGCGAGAGCTTTGACGGAATCATCGCCTGGAACAGTTTTTTCCATCTGCCCCGCGCCGACCAGCCCGATGCGCTTGCCCGCATGGCCGAACATCTTGTGCCCGGCGGCGCGCTTCTGGTGACGGTGGGCCCGGGCAATGGCGAGGTCGCGGGCACCGTGGGCGGAGAGCCGGTGTTTCACGCCTCCCTGTCACCCGCCGAATATGCCACCTGCCTGGAACGCAATGGCCTGCGCCTGACCGGCTTTCTGGCCGAAGACCCCGAGACCAACCAACACAGCGTCCTGATGGCGCGAAAGGAGATGCCATGCCCGTCCTGACCACCCATGTCGGCTCCCTGCCCCGCACGCAGGACGTTGTCGACTTCATCTTTGCCCGCGAGCGGGCCGAGGCCTACGACGCCAGCGCCTTTGACGCCTGCATGACGCAGGCCGTGTCCGACACGGTGCGGAAACAGAAAGAGGCCGGGGTCGACATCGTTTCGGATGGGGAAACATCCAAGATCAGCTATGCGACCTATGTCAAGGACCGCTATACCGGCTTTGACGGTGACAGCCCGCGCAACGCGCCCGCCGATCTGAAGCTGTTCCCCAGCTTCCTGCAACGCATCGCCGACAGCGGCGGCACGCCGCAATACGCAAGGCCCATGTGCGTGGGCGAAGTGACCTCCAAAGGCCAGGGCGAGTTGGAGAAGGACATCGCCAACCTCAAGGCCGCGATGGCCGAGCATGGCGTGGCGCGTGGTTTCATGAACGCCGCCTCGCCGGGCGTGATCTCGCTGTTTCTGCAGAACGATTACTACCCCACGCGCGAGGCCTATCTGGCCGCGCTGGCCGACGCGATGAAGGCGGAATACGAAACCATCGTGGCCTCGGGCCTCGATCTGCAACTGGACTGCCCCGATCTCGCGCTGTCGCGGCACATGCTGTTCACCGACCTGTCGGATGCGGAATTCGTGCGTGTCGCCGCCAGCCATGTGGAGGCGCTGAACCACGCGCTGCAGGACGTGCCGCAGGACAAGGTGCGCATCCACATCTGCTGGGGCAATTACGAAGGCCCGCATGTCTGCGACATCCCCATGTCCACCATGTTCGACACGCTGATGTCGGCCAAGGCGCGCTATGTGCTCTTCGAGACCTCGAACCCGCGCCATGGCCATGAATGGGAGGTGTTCCGCGACCGCAAGGCCGACATCCCCGACGACAAGGTTCTGGTGCCGGGCGTGGTGGACACCACGACGAATTTCGTCGAGCACCCGGACCTTGTGCGCCAGCGGATCGAGAGATTCACCGGTATCGTGGGCACGGACCGCGTGATCGCGGGCAGCGATTGCGGCTTTGGCACCTTTGCGGGCTTCGGCGCGGTGGATCCGGACATCGCCTATGCCAAGCTGCGCGCGCTGGCCGACGGGGCGGCGCAGGTCGCGTGAGCCTGCCGCTGCTCCTCTTGCCGGGCATGATGTGTGATGCCCGGCTCTTTGCGCCACAGGTGGCCGCCCTGTCGGCCACACGCACAGTGCAGGTGCCGGGGATCGGCGGGCAGGATACGATGGCCGACCTGGCCGCTTCGGTGCTGGACGACGCGCCGGACCGGTTTGCGCTGGGCGGGCTGTCCATGGGCGGGATCGTCGCGATGGAGATCGTCCGGCAGGCACCGGAGCGCGTGGCCGCGCTGGCGCTGCTCGACACCAACCCGCGCGCGGAGTTGCCCGAAGTGCAGGCGCGGCGCGGCCCGCAGATCGACAAGGTCCGCGCGGGTGGCCTGCGCGCGGTGATGCGCGACGAGATGAAGCCCAACTACCTGACCGACGGGCCGGAGCGCGGGCGCATTCTCGACCTCTGTATGGACATGGCCATGGATCTGGGACCCGAGGTCTTTGTGAACCAGTCCATCGCCCTGCGCGACCGGCCCGACCAGCAGGACACCCTGCGCGGCGTGACCATACCAACGCTGATCCTGTGCGGCGAAGACGATGCCTTGTGCCCGGTCGAGCGGCATGTCTTGATGCATGCGCTGATCCCCCACGCCGCCCTGACCATTCTCGACGGCGCGGGCCATCTGCCCACGCTGGAACAACCCGAACAGACCACGGCGGCCCTGGCCCGCTGGCTGGAGGCCCTATGAACGATGCCCTTCTGACGCTGTTGAAATCCGTGGACACGCCCACCGTCTGCAACGCCATCGAGGTGGCGCAAGGCCGGCGCGGGTTCAACCGTTTCACCCGCGGCACGGTGCTGTGCTCGGACCCGCAGGCCGGGGCCATCGTGGGTTATGCCCGCACCGCACGGATCGCCGCCAACGCGCCGTCCGACGAGGCGCCGGAAATCGTCAAGGCCCGGCGCATGGCCTATTACCAATACATGGCCGAGGCCCCCAAACCCGCCATCACGGTGATCGAGGACACCGATCCCGAGCCGGTCGGTGCCTTCTGGGGCGAGATCAACACGACCGTGCACAAGGGTTTTGGCCTGTCGGGTGTGCTGACCAACGGGGTGATGCGCGATCTGGGCGACGTGGCGCCGGACTTTCCGGTGATCGCGGGCGGCATCGGGCCCAGCCACGCCTTCGTGCACGTGACCGAGATCGACGTGCCGGTGACGGTGTTCGGCCTGACCGTCGCGCCGGGAGAGCTGGTCCATGCCGACCGCCACGGCGCGCTGGTCATCCCGGCCGACCTTGTGGACGGGATCGGTGCGGCCATCGCCAAGATGCAGCAGACCGAGGCCCTCGTGCTGGACGCCGCCCGCGCCCCGGGCTTTGACTTTGCCGCTTTCGAGGCGGCCTGGACCGCGTTCGAGAAGGCGCGCACCTGAGGTTTGCCCGCCTGCACCGGGGGCATGGATGCGCCGGGCGTTGCGCCTCTTGCCCGGACGGACGTGGGGGCTCTGCCCCCACACCCCCGGAGGTATTTGCAGAAAGATGAAAGGGAAAGGGCGCGCGCCAGGTTGACGGGTGCCGCTGCCTTTGGGGGCTTTTGTCTTTCCGGCGAGCGCTTTCGGGGGCTGGCCCCCGGCCAGACATAGGCCAGACCGCCGGCCGCTCTCCGGGGAGGCGCGGCGGTTGACGGTGCGCCGCGGATCAGTCCACCAGGAAGCGTTCCGAAAGGGGCAGGCTGGCTGCGCCCAGGGCGCGGGCGTCCGGACCGACGCTGCCGGCGCGCACCATGGGCGGCGTGACCCCGGAGAGGTCGAGCCGGCCCAGCGCCGCTTGCGTCGCGTCCACCAGCCGGGCGCGCACCGGCGCGGGAATCCAGCCGTCGATCAGCACTTCGGGCAGGTCCAGCACGCAGACGGATGCGGCGGCGGCATGCGCCAGCGCGTCGGCGGCCCCGGAAATCCAGTCGGACAGAGGTGTGTCGGGCACGTCCCAGGCCGCCGGCGGCTCCCACAGGCTGGCGGTGTCGGCGCCGTCGGCGCGCATCCGCGCTTCCAGCACGCACAGCGAGGCGCGGTCGATCAGCTGTACCAGACGCCCCTGCCCGTCCGGCACCGGCATCGACCCCAGCGCCCCGGCATTGCCGCTGCGGCCGGTGAAAAGGTGATCGTTCAGCACCACGCCGCCGCCGGCGAAGTAGCCGATATAGACGTAGAGGAAATCGCTGGCCCGCTCGGCCGCGCCAAAGACCAGTTCGGCACCGCAGGCCGCCGAGGCGTCGTTCTGCAGGAAGACCGGCAGCTCCAGCTCCGTCTCCAGTTCGGCCCGCACGTCACGGTGCCGCCAGTCCGCCATCTCGCCCGCGGCCAGCCCCAGCGGTTCGGCCCAGTCCCACAGCTGGAACGGCATCGCGACGCCCAGACCCGAGACCCGGGCCCGGTTCCTCTGGTCCAGCTGTCCGGTCAGCTGGGCAAAGGCATCGCGGGCAAAGCGCACCGTGGCGTCCGGCGTGGGATGGCCATAAGTGATGCGCGCCCGCGCCTTTACCCGGCCCAGGAAATCCGTCAGCACCAGATCGGCCGAGCGGCGCCCGATCTTGAGCCCGCCAAAGAACGCGCCTTCCTCGGCCAGGCGCATGGGCACCGAGGGCTGGCCGACCCGGCCGCGCACCGGCTCGCCGCGCACCAGAAGCCCGTCCTCCTCCAGCGCGCGCATGATCACCGACACGGTCTGCGCCGAAAGCCCGGTGGCGCGGGCGATTTCGGATTTGGCCATCGGGCCCTGGCGGCGCAGGATGGTCAGCACGAGGCGTTCGTTATGGACGCGCATGCCGGACTGGTTCGACCCGCGCACGGAAAACGCCATATCCCTGTCGACGGCCTGTGCCGCTTGCCTGGTCTCCACGCGATATCCTCCCTGTCTGCCAGAATGGCCAGCCGCCGGGGGGGCTGTCAATAATAAATCAGAGTGATTTATTTATTGACACGGAGGCCGAATCCCGGTTTGTTGAACGGCGAGGGAGGTGGGCTGACCCGTGGGGAAACGGGGCAAACTGCCGCCTGTCATGACCTTAGGGAGGATACATCCATGACCAAATTCACCAAGACCATCCTGGGCGCGTCCGCGCTGGCGCTGAGCGCCGGCATGGCGTTTGCCGGTGGCCACTCGACCACCGTCTGCCTGATCACCAAGACCGACACCAACCCCTTCTTCGTCAAGATGAAGGAAGGTGCCGAAGCCAAGGCAGAAGAGCTGGGCATGACGCTGAAGTCCTTTGCCGGCAAGGTGGACGGCGACAACGAAACCCAGGTGGCCGCCATCGAGACCTGCATCGCCGACGGCGCCAAGGGCATCCTGCTGACCGCGTCGGACACCGCGGGCATCGTGCCGTCCGTGACCGCCGCGCGCGAAGCGGGCCTGCTGGTCATCGCGCTCGACACCCCGCTGGAGCCCATCGACTCGGCGGACGCCACCTTTGCCACCGACAACTTCCTGGCCGGTGAGTTGATCGGCGCATGGGCCGCCGCCACGCTGGGTGACGACGCCGCAAACGCCAAGATCGCCATGCTGGACCTCGCCATCAGCCAGCCCACCGTGGGCGTGCTGCGCGACCAGGGCTTCCTGCAGGGCTTTGGCATCGACCTGGGCGACCCGAGCAAGTGGGGCGACGAAACCGATCCGCGCATCGTCGGCAATGACGTGACCGCCGGCAACGAGGAAGGTGGCCGCCGCGCGATGGAGAACCTGCTGGCCATCGATCCGGGCATCAACGTCGTCTACACCATCAACGAGCCCGCCGCCGCCGGTGCCTACGAGGCGCTCAAGGCCATCGGCCGTGAAAACGACGTGCTGATCGTGTCGGTCGACGGCGGCTGCCCCGGTGTCCAGAACGTCGCGGATGGCGTGATCGGTGCCACCTCGCAGCAGTATCCGCTGCTGATGGCGTCGCTGGGCGTCGAAGCGGTCAAGGCCTGGGCCGACAGCGGCGTGAAGCCGGAACCGACCGAAGGCAAGACCTTCTTCGACACCGGCGTGGCGCTGGTGACCGACAAGCCGGCCGAAGGCGTCGAGTCGATCTCGGTTGCCGAAGGCATGGACCTCTGCTGGGGCTAAGGCCCTTCCCGTAGGGTGGGCAGGTCTGCCCACCCTACCCTCATGCGCCGAACACTGGACGCAGGCCTGTCGCCGCGTCTAGGCTTTCCGCACGGCGCGCGGAAGACCGCCAAACAACCAACCTGGGGGGAGACCCATGACCGAGACCACGTCCCGTGGACAGGAATTCGAGTCGTCGCTGAAGGATGCCAAGCAGGAAGTGGCGCAGTTCGACGACCATCACAAGGGGTTCCTCTCGAAACTGCAGCACTTCCTGCACACGAACCCGTCGATGGTGCCGTTGATCGTGCTGGTGCTGTCGACCCTGGGCCTGGGCGTCTATATCGACTGGGAGCCGATCACCGTCCGCATGGGCTGGGCGCGGCTCGAGGATGTGTCGAACGGATCGTTCCGCTTCTTCACGCCGTTCGCGCTGTCGCTGATCCTGCAGCAGGTGCAGATCGTGGGGGTTCTGGCGCTGGCGCAGACGCTGGTGATCCTGACCGCGGGCATCGACCTGTCGGTCGGCGCGATTGCGGTGCTGTGCACCGTCATCATGGGCAAGTTCACCTTCAGCTACGGCATCCCGCCCGCCATTTCGGTCCTGATCGGGCTGGCCTTCGGCACCGCCATCGGGGCGGTCTCGGGCTGGCTGGTCAGCCGGGTAAAGCTGCCGCCCTTCATCGTCACGCTGGGCATGTGGCAGATCGTGCTGGCGGCGAACTACCTCTATTCGTCCAACGAAACCATCCGCAGCCAGGATATCGAGGCCGAAGCCGCGTTCCTGCAATTCCTCGGCACCAGTTTCGAGTTTGGCGGGGCCAAGGTCACGCTGGGGGTGATCACCATGCTGCTGCTGGCGCTTGGGCTGGCCTATGCGCTGCGCTCCACCGCCTGGGGCCGGCATGTCTATGCCGTGGGCGACGATCCCGAAGCGGCGGAACTGGCGGGTGTGAACGTGCACCGCACGCTGATGTCGGTCTACATGCTGGCCGGGCTGATCTGTGCGCTGACCGCCTGGGTGATGATCGGCCGCTTCGGATCGGTCTCGCCCTCGGCCTCCACCGGGGTTCTGGGCAACATCCAGGCCATCACCGCGGTGGTGATCGGGGGGATCTCGCTCTTTGGCGGGCGCGGCTCGATCCTGGGCGCGCTGTTCGGGGCGCTGATCGTGGGCGTGTTCGAACTGGGCCTGCGCATGGCCGGGGCGGATGCGCAATGGACCTACCTGCTGATCGGCGTGCTGATCATTGCCGCGGTCTCGGTCGACCAGTGGATCCGCAAGGTCTCAGGCTAACGGTGTAGGGCGGGGTTCACCCCGCCTACCCTTCAATCCAAAAGGAACACACCATGGAACCCATCCTCAAAGGCCGCAACCTGGTGAAGCGCTATGGCCGCGTCACCGCGCTGGACCACTGCGATTTCGACCTGATGCCCGGAGAGATCCTGGCCGTGATCGGCGACAACGGGGCCGGCAAGTCCACCCTGATCAAGGCCGTCTCGGGCGCGGTCGTCCCCGATGAAGGCACCGTGACGCTCGAAGGCCAGGACGTGCGCTTTCAGTCGCCCATCGAGGCGCGCGAAGCGGGTATCGAGACGGTCTACCAGACGCTGGCCATGTCGCCCGCGCTGTCGATTGCCGAGAACATGTTCATGGGGCGCGAGCTGAAAAAGCCCGGCTTCATGGGCAAGTACCTGCACCAGCTCGACCGTCGCAAGATGGAGGAGTTTGCCCGCGAAAAGCTCAACGAGCTGGGGCTGATGACGATCCAGAACATCCGTCAGGCGGTAGAGACGCTTTCGGGCGGGCAGCGCCAGGGCGTGGCGGTGGCGCGCGCGGCGGCGTTCGGCTCCAAGGTCATCATCCTGGACGAGCCGACAGCGGCGCTTGGCGTCAAGGAAAGCCGCAAGGTGCTGGAGCTGATCCAGGACGTGCGGTCGCGCGGGATCCCGATCATCCTGATCAGCCACAACATGCCGCATGTCTTCGAGGTCGCCGACCGTATCCACGTGCACCGGCTGGGCAAGCGGCTTTGCGTCGTTGACCCCAAGGACTACACCATGTCCGACGCGGTGGCCTTCATGACCGGCGCCAAGGAACCGCCGCAAGAGGCTGTGGCGGCGTAGCCTCCGCCGCCACGTTGCAAAACCTCTCCCCTCCCCCTGTCAGGGAGGGGGACGGGACGGTCAGGGCAAGACGGGCGCGGCCCGCAGCTTCGCCGACCCGATGATGCTGAGGGCCACCATTACCGCCGCCGTGGCCAGGCACAGCGCCACGCCGCCGACCTGATAGCTGACACCGGACAGAAGCGTGCCCAACAGACGCCCCGCCGCGTTTGCCATGTAATAGAACCCCACATCCATCGTCACCCGCTCCCCCTTGGAAAAGGCAAGGATCAGGTAGGAATGCAATGCGGAGTTGACCGCAAAGATCGCGCCAAAAACCAGAAGCCCGCCGATCAGCGTTGCCGTCAGCCAGGGCACCGGCGCGCCTGCGACATAGACCAGCCCCGCCAGAAGCACCGGCACAACCAGCAGCGCCGTGCCCCAATGGCGGGCCGCCGCGACGATCTCGGCCTCCGAGCGCTCGGCCGCGCGCAGCGCCTGCGGCGCGCTGGCCTGCACGGCACCGTAGAGGATCGTCCAGACCGCCATGAACGTCCCGATGATGAAGAACGCGGTGCGGTTGCCCTCGGGCGTCCCGTCCGACAGAACGGCGGTGAAATAGATCGGGATGCCCACCACGAACCACACGTCCCGCGCGCCGAACAGGAAGACCCGCGAAAAGCTCAGCCAGTTGATGTTGCGGTCCTTCGAGAAGACCTCGGAGAATTTCGCGCCCTTCTTGCCCGAGGGCAGGCCAGACGGCATCCGCAGCACGATTGCAACCAGTACCAGCGTCAGCACCGCCGCCATGCCCAGCACCGCCGGCACGAAGCCCGCCAGCGCCAAGAGGGCCGCGCCGATCAGAAAGCCGCAGCCCTTCACCGCGTTCTTGGACCCGGTCAGGATCGCCACCCAGCGGAAGAGCCCGCCCTTCTCGGACGGGGCCAGCAGCTTGACCGCCGATTTCGCCGACATCTTGGACAGGTCCTTGGCCACGCCCGACGCGCCCTGCACCGCCATCACGAAGACAACCGAGGCCCCCACGCTCCACGCCGGATCGAGCTGCGCCAAAGCCACCAGCGCGCCGATCTGCAGCACAAGCCCGGCATACAGCGTCGAGGTCAGCCCGAAGCGTGCCGCGATCCAGCCTGCTGACAGGTTGGTCACGATGCCCGCCACCTCGTAAAGCAGGAACAGGTAGGCCAGTTGCACGGGCGAGAAGCCGAGGCTGTTGAAATGCAGAAGCACCAGCATCCGGAGCGCGCCGTCGGTCAACATGAAGGCCCAGTAAGCGGCGGTGACCGCGATATAGGCGGCCAGACCTTCGGGGCGGTGAGCGGTGGCGTCGGTCATGGCAGCCTCGCGTTCGGGGGGAGAAAGGTGCGGCGGGGTGAACCCCGCCCTACAAGGTCTGGCAGGGGTGTAGGGCGGGGTTTACCCCGCCGCCCCGCCAAGCTGCGCGCCCACCATGCGGGCCACGTCCACCAGGCGACAAGCGTAGCCCCATTCGTTGTCATACCAGGCATAGATCTTCACCTGCGTGCCGTTCACCACCATGGTGGAGGGCGCATCGACAATCGAGGACCGCGGATCGTTGGTGTAATCGGCCGAGACCAGCGGGCGTTCCTCGTAGCCCAGGATGCCGGCCAGCGGGCCTTCGGCCGCCGCCTTGAACAGCGCGTTGACCTCTTCGACGGTGGTCGCACGCTCCACTTCGAACACGCAATCCGTCAGCGAGGCGTTCAGCAGCGGCACGCGCACGGCATGGCCGTTCAACCGGCCCTTCAGTTCCGGATAGATCAGCGTGATCGCGGTGGCCGAGCCGGTGCTGGTGGGGATCAGCGAATTCAGGGCCGAGCGTGCGCGGCGCAGGTCCTTGGCCGGGCGGTCGACGATGGTCTGGGTGTTGGTCACGTCGTGGATCGTGGTGATCGAGCCGTGCTTGATCCCGAGGTTTTCGTGGATCACCTTCACCACCGGCGCCAGGCAATTGGTGGTGCACGAGGCCGCGGTGACGATGTCATGTTCCGCAGGGTCATAGATGTCGTGGTTGACGCCATAGACGATATTCGCCGCGCCGCCATCCTTGACCGGGGCCGAGACCACCACCTTCTTCACGGCCCGTTCGAAATAGGGCGCGATGCGCTCGGCAGTCTTGTAGTAGCCGGTGCAATCGATCACCACGTCGACGCCCTCCAACGGCAGGTCGTCCAGCGACCGGCTGCCAAAGACCGGCAGCCGGGTGCCATTGATGGTGATGCTGTCGTTGTCCGACGAAAACGCCGCGTCCCACCGGCCATGGACCGTATCGAATTCCAGCAGATGCGCATGGGTGGCCGCATCCCCCACCGCATCGTTCAGGAAGGCGATTGTGTCGCCCGCCTCCAGAAGCGGTTTGAGGACAAGCTTTCCGATCCGGCCCAGGCCGTTGATGGCGTATGTGGTCATGCCGTTTCTTCCGTGTTCGCGATGGCGTCGATCCGCGCCTGCAGGCTGGCGCGGTCGAGCGTGTCAAGGGGCAGCGCCGCGAAGGCGCGGATACGGTTCCTGAGTGCGCCGTAGACCTGCTGGAACGCAAGCCGCTTTTCGGCTTCGGTGCCGGTGGCCTTGACCGGGTCGGGCTGGCCCCAATGGCCGGTCATGGGCTGGCCCGGCCAGGGCGGGCATTCCTCGTTCGCCGCCCGGTCGCAGACGGTGAACACGAAATCCAGCTTCGGTGCCTCCGCGCCCTGGAATTCCGAGACATGCTTGGCGCGCAGGCCGCTGGTGTCATGGCCCTTCTGCTGCAGAAGTTCCACGGCATAGGGGTTCAGTTCGGATTGCGGGTTGGTGCCGGCGGAATGCACGTCGAACCGCGCGCAGGCCTCTGCGCGCAGCAGCGTTTCGGCAAAGATCGAACGGGCGGAGTTGCCCGTGCAGATGAAGAGCACGTTGAATTTGCGGTCCGTCATGGGATCACCTTGCGGGTTGGGGATGACATTTGTGCAAAGCTCGGGCCGACCGCGGCAGCAATCGGCAACGAGGTAGTCGATGAGCCGCCCGGCCCCCTGCGGATCGCCGCGGTAGAGCAGCGAGGTCCCTGCGCGTGCCTGCGTGACCAGTCCGGCGGCCTTCAGGGCCGACAGATAGGGTGACAGGGTCGAGCGCGGCAGCGCCAGCGCCTCGGCCAGTTCTCCGGCGGGGACACTTTGCGGATAGCGGCGCATCAATAGCCGGAACAGCGCGAGACGCTGCGGATGTGCAAGAGCAGAGAGTTGGGTGAGCGATTCTGTTTCCATGTTTCTGGAAATAAAGAAGCAAAAGATCGGCCACAAGAACTATTTCCGGAATTCTGGAAATAGTTCTTGCGGCCGGTCAGGTAGGATGGGTGATATCACCCATCCTACGTCACGCGAGCGACGGCAACCAAAGCACGATCCACGGAAACGCCACCAAAAGCGCGATCGTCACCGCATCGGCCAGAAAGAACGGCGTCACGCCGCGGAACACGTCCTGCACGCTCAACTCGGGCCGCACACCGGCCACCACAAAGCAGTTGAGCCCGATGGGCGGGGTGATCAGGCAGAACTCGGCCATCTTGACCACGAGGATGCCGAACCAGATCGCGCACATCGGCCCCGACATGCCAAAGGCACTGTCCTCGGCCGACACGAACTCGCCCCCGTTCAGCGCCATGATCGCCGGGTAGACCACCGGCAGGGTCAACAGCAGCATCCCGATGGCGTCCATGAACATGCCCAGCACCGCATAGGCCAGCAGGATGCAGATCAGGATCAGCATCGGGCTGTAGTCCAGCGTGGTGATCCAGTCAGCAAAGGCGCTGGGCAGGTCGGCAAAGCCCAGAAAGCGCACATAGATCAGCACGCCCCAGATGATCGAGAAGATCATGATCGACAGTTTCGCCGTCTCCACCAGCGCGTCGCGCAACTCGGGCAGCCGCATGCCGCGCCAGAGCGCCATGCAGAAGACGATGAACGCCCCCACCGCACCGCCTTCGGTGGGCGTGCCCCAGCTGTCACCGCCGATCTGGATCGGGCCAATGCGGACCCAGTCCGGCAGCGGGTTGTAGACAAAGAAGATGATGATCACCACCACCATCACGATGGGAAGCGCAGGCAGCAAGGCCGACATCCGCTCGCGCCAGGTGAAGCCTCCCACCGGCGGGCCGATGGTCTTGAGCGTGACGGCCAGACCCACGATCAGCAGACCGTAAACCAGCGCCGAGAACATGCCGGGAATGAATCCGGCCAGCAGCAGCTTGCCCACGTCCTGCTCCACGATGATCGCGTAGATCACCAGGATCGCCGAAGGCGGGATCAACGAGGCCAGCGTGCCCCCCGCGGCCACGACACCGGCGGCAAAACGCTTGTCATAGCCGGCCTTCAGCATTTCCGGGATCGCGATGCGGGCAAAGACCGCCGCCGTCGCCACCGAGGCCCCCGAAACGGCGGCAAAACCCGCCGTGGCGAACACCGTCGACACCGCCAACCCGCCCGGCACCCAGGCGATCCAGCGCTTGGCGGCCTCGAACAGCGCGCGGGTCAGCCCGGCGTAATAGGCCAGGTAGCCGATCAGGATGAAGGTGGGGATCAGGCTCAGCGCCTGGCTCGACACCTTGCCATGCGGCACCTGGCCCGCGGTCTTGACCGCCACGCCCAGCGCCCACGAGAACTCGCCCGCGTCATAGCCCTTCTTCGACCAGAACACCCAGATCAGGCCGATCAGGCCCGCCAGGGCGGCGGCAAAGGCCACCCGCATGCCCAGCACCACCAGAACCAGCAGCCCGCCGGTGACCCAGAGGCCGATCTCGATCGTATCCATCAGTCATGCCCCCGGATCTGCTCGGCCTCGGCCGCCGCCTGTTCGGCCGCCGACATCACCAGCGGCACCGCCACGGGCCGCTCCAGCCCCAGCCAGAAGGCGCGGCCATAGCCCCAAAGCTGCAACGCGCAGCGCAGGCTCATCACGGCAAAGGCAATCGGCACCACCAGTTTCGACGGCCAGATCGGCAGGCCAATGTCGATGGAGCTGTCGCGCGACCAGTTCGGCGCGCCGAAATCAAAGCTGCGGTCGAAATGCGCCCAGGTGCCCCAGACCAGAAGCACCATCAGGATGAAGATCCCCAGCGTGGTCAGGAACTCTGCCAGCCACAGAACGCGGCCGCCCAGCGCGCCGACGACGATATCCATGCGGATATGCCCGCCCTGCCGTTGTACGTAGGAAATCCCCAGGATGGCGATGAAGGGCATGGCCGCCTCGATCCAGTCCACATAGCCGCGCAACGGCTCGTTGAACCCGTTGCGGCCCGTGACCGAGACCACCGCCAGCACCATCAAGCCAAAGGTGAAGACCCCGGCGATGAACGCCAGGGTCCATTCCACCCGCTCCAGCCTGCGATCCAGCCGCGACAACAGGCTGTCGTCGCTCAGCACCGATGCGCTGCCCGCCATGCCCTGTCCTTTCCGTCAGATGCGCCGCTGTCCCGGGCCTGACCCGGGACCTCTTGCGGCAAGGTGCGGCCCCGGACAGGATCCGGGGCCGCCATGGCTCTGTTGCAGGCTCAGTTCGCGGCCCGCACGCTGTCCAGCGTCGAGAACACGAGGTCATACAGTTCCTGCGCCGGCAGGCCCTGTGCGCTCATCTGCGCAATCCATTCGTCGTGGATCGGCTTGCCTGCCACGTCGCGGAACTTGGCCAGCTCCTCGTCCGAGATCTCGACCTTGGTCACGCCGCGCTCTTCCAGCACGTCGTCCCACCGCTTGAGCAGCGCGCCGTAGTTTTCCAGGTAATGGGCGATGGCCTCGTCCACCGAGCTGTCCAGCGCCGCGCGCTCGTCCTCGGACAGCGATTCATAGGCGTCGATGTTCACCACGATCGGGCAGTTCACCGTGCCGGGGTTCAGGTTCGCGGTCCACCAGTCGGCTTCGTTGATGGTGCCAAAGGACAGGTGTGCGTGCTGGGCAAAGGCGACGGTGTCCACCACGCCGGATTCCATCGCCTGGAACGCCTCGGACGAGGTCACCGAGGTCGGCACACCGCCCACGGCGCTGAACGCCCGGCCCAGACCGCCGGTGGCGCGCACGCGCATGCCGTCGAATTCCGCCAGCTCGTCGCGCGGCTCTCCGGTGCCCACCAGGTTGTATTGCGGCATGGGCGAGGTCATCAGCATCTTCGCGTTCCACTGCGCCATTTCCTCGGCCACGGCGGGATGGGCATAGACGGCATGGCTGACCGCCACTTCCTCTTCCAGATTGGCCACGCCCAGGAAGGGCAGCTCCAGCACGGTGATCGCGCGGTTCTTGTCCTGGTGATAGCCGGCGCAGAACTGCGCCATCTCGAACGCGCCGATGGAGATGCCGTCGAGGTTCTCGGTGTTCTTCGACAGGCCGCCATACGAGATGTTCATCGTGAAGGCGCCGCCGGTCTTTTCCTCGACCAGCTCGGCGATCTTGTGCACATGCTCGGTGAACGCGCGGCGCGAGCCCCAGACAGAGACATTCCACTCGGTGGCCAGCGCTTCGGTCGCGAAGGTGGCGGCAAGCGCCGTGGTCAGCAGCTTTGCGGTGATGTTGGACATGAAAGACCTCCCGTTATGCGTTGCGGCGGATTGTCCCGCCCTGCGGCGAACCTAGTCGAAAGGCCGCGCGGTGCAACCCTCTTGCGTCGCCCGCCACCCGTCCCACAGCGCCAAAAGCGGCTCCCAGACCTCCGGGGTTCGAGCGCAAAAACCGGCCAGGTCCGCCCGCACTTCCTGCACCGCCGCCGCGTCCATGCCGGCAAGTGCCGGGACAAACCCCTGCGGCGCCTTCACCGCCTCGCGGCACAGCGCGTCGACATCCTGCGGCGTCCGCCCCTCCCCGACCAGCCCCGCCGCGGCACAGAGCAGCGCCAGCCGCATCTGCAGCCGCACCTCGACGTCGCCGATCTCGCGCCGGGGCAGCCGGGCGAACCACGCCTCTTCCGCGATGTTGTCCTCGACCAGCGGATCGATCACCTTGCCGCCGCCCCCGGGATAGCGGTACCACCCCACCCCCACCTTGCGGCCCAGCCGCCCGTCCCCCAGCATCCGCCGCGAGACCAGCAGGTGACGCCGCTCCGGCGCGGCTGCGGCCAGCGCGTGGTCACGGCCCGCCCAGGCGGTGTCGAGCCCGATACCGTCCATCATCTCGAACGGCCCCATGGCAAGGCCCGCAGCCTCCAGCGCCTCGTCCAGCTCCCAGGGTGCCGCGCCCTCGATCACCAGCCGGTCGGCGGTGCGGAACCAGACCTCCCGCAACAGCGCGACCGGGTCTTGCCCCCGCCCGGTCATGTCTTGCGATATACTGCAAGCCCGCCTGCGCCGGTCATGCCAGAAAGCCTTCCTGCGCGATCAGCGCCGTCAACTCGGACAGGCTGTCCTCGACGCGCCGCCCCGACGTGTCGACCTGCGCATGCGCCCGGGCATAAAGCGCCTCGCGGGCGCGCAGGATGGTGCGCAGCTGCCCCATCGCCTCGGGCTGGCCCGCCATGGGCCGCTCGTCGCCCTGCGCGCGGACCCGGTCCATGTGCTCCTGCGGGCTGGCCTTGAGCCAGACGGTGTGAAACCGCATCAAGAGCCGGTTATAGGTCTCGGGCTCGGCCACGATACCGCCGGCCACGGCCAGGATCATCCGGTCATGAGTGGCGATCACCCGGTCCAGCGCGTCGGATTCCAGCTTGCGATAACCCTCCTGCCCGTAAAGCGCCATGATCTCGTCCACCGCCATGCCCCCGATGGCGGCAATCTCGCGGTTCAGCTCGACAAAGGGCAGCCCCAGCGCCGCCCCGGCCATCCGGCCCAGGGTGGACTTGCCCGCGCCGCGCAGACCCACCAGGCAGATGCGCCCGGCGCGCTGGCTGTGATCGGGCTCGTTCTGCAAGAGCCGCAGCACCGCGTCCCGCGTCGCCCCGTCCGCCGCGCGGAACAGTTCCGCCATGCGCAGCACGTCCGACGCCCAGGGGTCGTCGGCACCCACCAGCCATTCGATCCGGTGCCCCAGCGCCTCGGCCACCCGCTGCAGCAACCGGATCGAGATATTGCCCTCGCCGCTTTCCAGCTGGGCCAGATACCGCGGCGACACGCCCGACATCTCCGAAAGCACCCGGCGCGGAATGCCCTTGCGCTCGCGGGCATGACGAACCCGGTCCCCCACCCGCGCCAGCAGATCCGCCACCGACTGGTCGATCAGCGCCCCGCCATCGGCCTGCACCGCGCGTCCGTCAAAGGAAGTGATCTCTGCCATGCCCGCCACGTCTTGTGTACTATAATGCATAGCCTAACGGGAAATCCCGCGGATGCAATGCGCCTTACACGGCACCCGCCTGCGGCAGATGGCGCTGCACCAGCGCCCGCACATCCCCGGGCGGCGGCCGCTTGCCGAAACTGGACGGATCGACAAAGACACAGACAAAACGCCCGGAAAAACACAGCGCCCCGTCCTGTTCGCCATCCACCCGGAAGGTGATCGAGGACGTGCCCAGCGCGTCAGGCCAGACCGGGCAGATCAGCCGGTGCCGCGGGGTGACCGGTTTGCGGAAATCCAGCGACATGTGCACAAACGGCGTGCCCAGGCCCCGGTCCAGTTCCATCTGGTACCAGCCCCCGCCCAGATGCGCCTCCCACCAGGCATTGATGGCATCCAGCGCAAACCAGGGCAGCCGCCCGGTATAGACGATCTGCGCCGGGTCGCAATCGCCCCAGGTCACGCGGATCTCGTGAAGCAATGCGGTCTGCGGACGCTTCGTCCCGGTCTCTTGCACGACCCTTGTCCTTCTTCTTGGCCCAAATACCGCGTCGCCCGGCGGCCCGCCCGCACCACGCCGGGCAAGGGCGCGGCGGGACGGCGGGCGGGGCGCCTTTCGGCCCTCAAGGCCGAAACAGCGCCGTCCCGCCGTCAATAGGTCTCGACGTGATAGCGGCCATCCTCGCGCATGACGTCGCGCAGGGCCACCCATTGCAGACCGATCGATTCCGCGATGTTGGTAAAGGCGCGTTCCACCCCGTCCTCCATCCCGCGCAGCCCGCAGATATAGACATGCGTTTTCGGATCGGCGATCAGGTCAGCCACCTTCTCCTCCTCCGCCATCATCCGGTCCTGCACGTATTCCTTGGTCTCGCCGCTGCGCGAATAGACCAGGTGCTGGTCCAAGAGCGCCGCGGGCACCTTCTTCAGCGGGCCGAAATAGGGCAGCGCCTCGGGCGAGCGGGCACCAAAGAACATGGTCATGCCGCCCGATTTCGATCCCACGACCCGCTGGCGGCGCATGGTGAACGCCCGCATGGGGGCTGAGCCGGTGCCGGTGCAGATCATCAGAAGCCGCGCCTCGGGATCGTCGGGCATCAGGAAGGTTGCGCCGAACGGGCCCGTCACCTGCACCTCGTCGCCGGGTTTGAGATCGCAGACATAGTTCGAACACAGCCCCTGCGCCTCGCGCTTCACCGTCAGCGAGACGTTGTTGTAGCCCGGCCGCTCGCCATCGCGGGGCGAGGACACGGAGTACAGCCGCGGCAGATGCGGCTTGCCGTCGGCATCCGTGCCCGGCGGCAGGATCCCCAGCGACTGGCCTTCCAGCACGGGGAAGGGCTGCGAGCCGAGGTCAAGAATGATGTGGCGCACGTCGTGGTCGGGATCGTCGGTCAGCCGGTAGTTGCCCTGCACCTTCGCCGTGGCGGGTTTGCCCAGCGTGTACATGTTCACCGACGCCTTCGTGGCCGAAGCCGGTGCCCTCGCCTTGCCCCCGGCCCCGGCATGGGCCTCGGCCAACAGCGCCGCCATCGCCTCGTCCAGCGCCTCGACCGAGGCGTCGGCCCCGCCGGTCTCGATCTCTTCCTGTGCGGGCAGTTCGGCCCATTCATACTGCTCTTCGAGCGAATAGGGCTCCAGCACCACGCGCCATTCGTCGATGGAGCCGGTGGGGCAGACCGGGATGCAATCCATGCAGAAATTGCAGGTCTCGGCATCCACCACGACGTTGTCATCGTTGTGCTGGATCGCGCCGATCGGGCAGGTCATCTCGCAGGTATAGCAGCGGATGCAGATTTCCGGGTCGATCAGATGCTGTTTGACCGGCTTGTTCATCACGCCCCCCGGTGCAGGATGGCGTCTGGCAGCGCCATGGCCTCGATCACCGCGGCACACAGCCCGCGGCAATTGTCGCAGCCGATGCAGCCGCCGATCTCGGTCAGGTCCCGCGCCACCGCGGCCACGCGGGGTGCATGCCCCGTCTTGCGTTCGATTGTCATCGCGTGTCCTCCTGTTCGCGGGCCCGCTGCGCCCGCGCGCACGGCCCTCCTTCCGGCGGAAGAACGGGCCCCGCAAACCGGGGCCCGCCTCACGTCAGGCCATGTGCAGCTTGACGTATTCGAAATCGCCCGGCTTGTTGTCGATGCCCACCTTCGGCGGCGCGATCCAGCTGGCGAACTTGCCCGGCTCGTAGCACGGCTTCATCAGCGACTGGATGAAATCGCCATCCGCATGGGTCGGCAGCCATTCGGTCAGGCCCTTGTCATAGGCCTCGCCCGACACGAGATTGCCCTCGGGGTCGAAGTTCTTGCCCGCGAAGATGCCGATCTTGCGGTTGAAGGCCTGGTGCGGCAGCTTCAGCTCGAAGTCGATCCCGGCCTTCTCGATGGCCTTGTTCCAGCGCTTGATCCCGCCCGAGGCATCGCGGATATAGTCGTCGCGCAGCCGCATGTTGATCGCCGTCAGCGCCGGCACGTCGCGCTCCACCAGCCGGCCGTCGACGATGTCGAGCACCTTGTAGGTGTCGCCCGCCAGCCTGTGATCGTCCTCGATCCGCGTCTCCATGTAACGGCCCTTGATGCCCGCGTTGAAGGCGTTGGCCGCGTTGGTCGACACTTCCTGCCCGAAGAGGTCCAGCGAAAGCGTGTAGTGCAGGTTCAGCTTCTTCTGGATCGTCGGCAGGTCGATCACGCCCATGTCGCGGATCTTGTTGATGTCATAGGGATCCGAGATGCCGGCGTTCTTCATCGCGGTGCAGGTCGCCTCGATCGTGCGGCCCACCCCGGTTTCGCCCACGAACATGTGGTGCGCCTCTTCGGTCAGCATGAAGCGGCAGGTGCGGCTGAGCGGGTCAAAGCCCGATTGCGCCAGGCTTTCCAGCTGCATCTTGCCGTCGCGGTCGGTGAAATAGGTGAACATGAAGAAGGACAGCCAGTCCGGCGTTTCCTCGTTGAAAGCGCCCAGCATGCGCGGCGCCTCTTCCGAACCGGACGAGCGGCGCAGCAGGTCATCCGCCTCTTCGCGGCCGTCCTTGCCGAAATACTTGAACAGCAGGTAGACCATGGCCCAGAGGTGACGGCCCTCTTCGACATTGACCTGGAAGAGGTTGCGCATGTCATAGAGGCTGGGCGCGGTGAGGCCGAGGAAGCGCTGCTGCTCGACCGAGCCCGGCTCGGTATCGCCCTGGATCACGATCAGACGCTTGAGAAGGTTGCGGTATTCGCCCGGCACTTCCTGCCAGGCCAGCTCGCCCGCATGTTCGCCGCAGGGGATGCGGCGGTCTTCGACCTGGGGGGCCAGCAGGACGCCCCAGCGGTATTCCGGCATCTTGACGTAGTCGAACTTGGCCCAGCCCTTGGGATCGACGCTGACCGCGGTGCGCAGATAGACCATCGATTCCTGGAAGTTCTGCGGGATCAGGTCGTTCCACCAGTTGATGTAACCGGGATGCCATTTCTCCAGCGCCTTCAGCACCTTCTTGTCCGACGACAGGCCCACGTTGTTGGGGATCTGCGTGTCGTAACTCACATTGATCAGGTCGAGCATCGTTCTTCCTCCATGCGGCGGGGAGATCCCCGCCCTACAGTTGCACGCCGCGTAGGGCGGGGTTTACCCCGCCGCACCCGGCCTCAGACACGTTCCATGTTGTAGTCGCCGCGCACGCCCGTCCCGTAGCGCTGCAGCGCGCCGTCCGGGCCGACCGCGTTGGGGCGGTTGAAGATCCAGTTCTGCCAGGCGGTCAGGCGGCCAAAGATCCGGGTCTCCATCGTCTCGGGGCCGGCAAAGCGCAGGTTCGCCTCCATGCCGGTCAGCGCGTCCGGGCTGAACGAGGCGCGCTCTTCCAGCATCACGCGGATCTCGTCTTCCCAGTCGATATCGTCGAGGATCATGGTCACAAGGCCCTTTTCCTCGGCCTCTTCCGCCTCCAGCGGCTCGCCGATGGCGGCGCGCGCGGCCTCGACGGCCTCCGGCTCACCCAGGAAACGGGTTTCCAGACGGGTCAACCCGTTGCCCATGGGCACGGGTCCGAAATTCGCCTCTGTCAGGGTGACGGTCGCGATCGGGCGGTTGTCGCCATCAAACTCGTCTTCCATCATGTAGCTGCGGTCGGACGCAAAGAGCAGCTCGGCCAGAAGCCCGGTATAGCACGACCCGTGCTCCACCAGCGCCACCATCGAGCGCGAGGTCACGTCGACCCGCTTCAGCACCCGCTTCCAGTATTGCAGCACCTCGTTCGCCAGCCAATGGTCACGGTTGGCCATCAGCAGCGCTTCGTGGGCGGCGTATTGCTCGGGATCGCCCTGGGTCTGCCAGACGATCAGGCCCAGCTCCATCTCGTTGAGGCGCAGGTGCAGGATCGCGTCGTCCAGTTCGCGGGCGAGACGCAGCATATAGGCCTGCGCACCCTGCGCGGTGAACGCCGCCATGTCGGCCGGCGCGTCCTCCTCGGGGCCCTTGAGCGTGATCGTCACCTTGCGCGCCGCGCGGTCGGCGGCAACCTCGACGGTCGAATAGGTGACAGAGCCGTCGTCGTGGAACGTCCGGTCCAGCGGGGTCAGCGCGATGCCTTCGGCCACGTCCGGCTTTTTCGAGGCGGCGGCGAATTCCCTGGCGCGCTCGACCACGGTGTCGTCGAATTTCGAATTCGGGATCACCTCGTCCACCAGACGCCACTCCTGCGCGCGCTTGCCGCGCACGCCCTCTTCGGTGGCGCAGAACACGTCGGCCCGGTCGCGGCGCACCTTGCGCTTGTCGGTGACGCGGGTCAGACCGCCGGTGCCCGGCAGCACGGCCAGCAGCGGCGCTTCGGGCAGCGACACGGCGGATGAGCTGTCATCGGTCAGCATGATGTAGTTGCAGGCCAGCGCCAGCTCATAGCCGCCGCCCGCGCAAGAGCCCTTGACCGCGCAGATGTATTTCTGACCGCTGTCGTCTTCGGCCGCCTCGAAGGTGTTGCGCGTCTCGTTGGTGAACTTGCAGAAGTTCACCTTGTGGCTGTGCGCAGCCCCGCCCAGCATCCGGATGTTGGCGCCGGCGCAGAACACCTTGTCCTTGCCCGAGCGCATGACCACCACCTTGACCTCGGGATGTTCGAACCGCATGCGCTGGACGATGTCCGCCAGTTCGATATCGACGCCCAGATCGTAGGAATTGAGCTTCAGCAGGTAGCCGTCGAACAGCCCGCCGTTCTCGTCCACATCCATGTAGAGATTGGCCACCGGTCCATCATAGTCGACCCGCCAATGGCGGTATGCAGATGGATCGACCTGAAAGTCGATGCGTTTGGTCATGTGGGCCTCCCTGTCCTCTTTGATGCACTATAGTGCGTGAATGGTGATCCGTAAAGCCGCTCAGGGGAAAATATGCAGCGGTTTGGCATGATAAATAGATATATACTTCATGGGTTTGCGCCTCGGGATCTGGATTATGTATTATATTGCACAATTCAATCCAGAATCACCCCAAAGCCCTGCCACCTCGTCCCGCGTCATCCCCAGCACCACCGCACCGCCGCGCGAGAACGCCTCGGAAAGCTGCGCCTGTGCCAGCGCGGCCAGCCGCGCCGCCGCCTGCGGGCGATCCATGTTCCGCTTCAGCCGCGCATTGGCGATCTGGATCACGCCCTGCACCAGGCAGCGCTCGGCCGAGTTGGGAGGAGCGGCCAGCCAGGCGGCCTCCAGCACCTCATGCGCCTCCCAGAAATAGCCGTCGCGCAACAGGCCCAGACCTGCGCGCCACGCGGTGCAGCGCGCCAGCGGGCCATCGGTGCCTTTCAGCGCATCATAGGCGCCCTCCGGCGGCCGGGGCGTCTGCCCCGGCACATAGGCTTGCGCCGGGCGCAGGTCGCTCACGCGGCTTCGACCTCGGCCGCTTCGATCCGGTCCAGCCGGGTCAGGAACTCGGCCACCGCCGCCAGCACGGCCTCGGGCTGCTCGGCATGCGGCGCGTGGCGGCATCCGTCCAGGATCAGCGTGTCGACCGGCGCGTAAGAGCGGGTTTCGATCTCTTCGATCTGGGCCAGCGTGCCGTACTGATCGTCGCGCCCCTGGATGGCCAGTGTCGGGATGCGCAGATAGTCGATGACCTCGCTCACATCCCATTTGGCAAATTCCGGATGCAGCCAGGCATCGTTCCAGCCGCGGAACGTGTTGTCGGGATCATCATGATACTTCATCATCTTTTCCCGTAGATCCCCGGTCTCGAACGCGACCCTGGCCTGCGCGATCTCGGCAAGGCCCATCTCTTCGGTGAAGAAATGCGGTGCCATCAGGATCAGCCCGCGCACGCGGTGATCCTCGATCGAACCGGCATAGATCGCGGCGATGGTGGCCCCGTCGGAATGGCCCATCAGGACGCCGCTGCGAAAGCCGATGGTCTCCAGCAGCCCGGGCAGCACCTCCACCGCCTCGCGCGTCATGTAGTCCAGCGGGCGCGGCAGATCGGCGGGATCGGACTTCCCGTAACCTGCCCGCGACCACACGAACACGCCCTTGCCCGTCGCCTCGGCCAGACGCTGCGGGAAATCCCGCCAGAGCGCCAGGCAGCCCAACCCCTCGTGCAACAGCACGATGGTCGATGCCTCGGCAGGCGACGGACCGAAACACTGGCATTCCAATGTCTTGCCGCCCGCAGTCAAAGTTCCGCTTGCACCGTCCTGCCAGTCCATCACGCCATCTCCCTCAGCTTGAAGCGCTGGATCTTGCCCGTCGCCGTCTTGGGCAGATCGTCCACGACCTCGATCCAGCGGGGGTATTTCCATGCCCCCACCCGTTCCTTCACGAAATCCTTCAGCGCGCCCACCGTTTCCTCGGGCTGCGCGCCCGTCTTAAGCACGATATAGGCCATGGGCTTTTCCAGCCCCTCCGCATCCCGCCGCGGGACAACGGCGGCTTCCAGCACGCCGGGATGGGCGATCAGCGCCTGTTCCACCTCGAACGGGCTGAGCCAGATGCCCGATACCTTGAACATGTCGTCGGTGCGCCCGCAATAGATGTAGCGGCCCTCCTCCGTGATCTCGTACTTGTCGCCGGTGCGCGTCCATTCTCCTTCGAAGGTCGCGCGGCTCTTGTCGCGCTTGTTCCAGTAGCCATCGGCGGCAGAGGCCCCGCGCACCAGCAACTCGCCGACCTCGCCGGGCTTGATCTCGGCCCCGGATTCGTCCACGCAGCGCAGCTCGTACCCCGGCACCGGCAGGCCGGAGGTGCCATAGACCACGTCGCCGGGCCGGTTCGACAGGAAGATGTGCAACATCTCGGTGCTGCCAACGCCGTCGAGAATGTCCACACCCCACAACTGCCGCCACTTGACACCGATCTCTTCGGGTAGGGCCTCGCCCGCGGAAATGCACATGCGCAGCTGTGCGTCCGGCACGCCATTGGTTTCCAGGTGATGCACGGTCGCCGCGTACAGCGTTGGGACACCACAGAAAATCGTGGGCCTTTCCTCGGCGATGATGTTGGTCACCACTTCCGGCGTGGGCCGCCCGTTGAACAGCACCGTCGTGGCCCCCACCGACATCGGGAAGGTCATGGCGTTGCCCAGGCCGTAGGCAAAGAAGATCTTGGCCACCGAATAGACGACATCGTCCTCGCGCACGCCCAGCACCTGCGCGCCATAGGTGTCGGCGGTGGCCTTCAGCGCCGCGTGCACGTGCCGGACGCCCTTGGGCTGACCGGTGGAGCCGGAGGAATAGAGCCAGAAGGCACAGTCATCCTCCCCCACCTCGCGCGCCGGGGCCGGGGTGGCCCCGTCAAGAAAGGCCTCGTAAGACGTCGCCCCGTCGGGCGTCTCGCCGCCGATGACGATGACCTTGCGCAGATGTGCGTTGCCGGCGGCGGCGGGGCCCACCACCTGCCACAATTCGTGGCTGACGATCAAGCAGGTGGCGCGGCTGTCGCGCAGGATGAAGTCGTAAACCGGCGTGGCCAGAAGCGTGTTCAGCGCCACCGGGATCACCCCGGCCTTGAGCCCGCCCCAGAAGATCTCGGGATATTCGATCTGGTCGAGGATGATGCAGGCGACGCGCTCTTCGGGGCGGATATCGGCGCGCCGGAAGGCCCCGGCGACCAGGTCGCTGCGCGCGGCCAGTTGGCCATAGGTGAGGCTGCGCCGGGCACCGGCGGCCTCGCGAAAGGCGGTCTTGTCCGCGCGCCCCTGGCCGATGTGACGATCCACGAAATGGAGCGCGGCGTTCTGGTTGTCGGTCATTCTGTCCTCCCGTGTTCCGGCGCTCGGCCGGACGCGCGTCCGTTCCTTTGCGGAATTCGTGACTCGCGCTGGTGACTTATAATGCACATCACATGCCGTCAGACAAGTCCGCTCGACCCCCGTCAATGCACTTTAATGCACAAAAATAGGTATTTGACATAACCATTATGCGCTATACCTTTTGCACCGCGGCATCCGCATCGTCGTAAAGCCGCTCCAGCAGCGCCGCGCGGCGGGTCAGGATCTTGCGGAAGTTCAGGTTGCCCTTGGCCGTCATCTCGCCATCCCCCATCGAGGGCGGTTCGGCCAGCACGATCAGCCGCGTCACCCGCGTGGCGGACCCCTGCCCCTTGCGCGGCACAAGCCGCGCCGCCAGCGCCTGCCCAAGATCCGGCGCCAACAGCGCGCCACGATCCTCGCGCAGGTCGCCCATGGCCAGCGCCTCCTGCGAGGGGAAGATCATCAGGCCGATTTCGGCACGATCCGCCCCGCACACCACCAGATCCTGCACCAGTGGCCCCAGGTCTGCCAGCAGGTCCAGCCGCAGGTTGGCGGCGCGTACCCAGGTGCCGGTCATCAGCTTGAAATCCTCCGAGATGCGGCCATCGAACCGCATCCCCTTGGTCAGATCGTCCGCGTCCACGAATTTCACCGCGTCGCCGGTGATGAAAAACCCTTCACCGTCAAACGCCTCGGCGGTCTTCTCCGGATCGTTCAGGTAGCCCGGCATGATGTTGGGCCCGCGCACGCGGATCTCGCAGCGCATGTCTTCGTCCGGGATCAGCTTGACGTCGACCCCCGTCATCGGCACGCCGATGATGCCCGACATCGTGGTCGGTTCGTGCTGGATCAGGCAGGCCGGGCCGGTCTCTGTCAGCCCCCAGGACGAGGTGAACAGCGGCACGTCGCCCCGCACCTCGCGCGCCATCGCCTCCAGATCGGCCCAGACATCCTGCGGCAGCGAAGCGCCGGCATAAAACAGCATGTCGAGGTTGTCGAAATAGCTCTGGCGCAGGGCGGTGTCGGCGCGCATTGCGTCGCGCAGCATGGCAAAGCCCACCGGCACGTTGAACGCCAGCGTGCCCGACATCAGGCGGTTGTTCTCGATCGTGGTCTCGACCAGCGCCTTGACCGGCTTGCCGCCATCCACGTAAAGGCTGCCGCCATTGGCCAGCATCATGTTGAAATTGTGCGACCCGCCAAAGACGTGGTTCCACGGCAGCCAATCCACGATCCGCGGCGGATGGGTGCGCAGAAAGGGCAGCGCGTCGGCGATCTGCGTCTGGTTGGCGCACATCATGCGGTGCGTGGTGACGACGCCCTTGGGGTGCGAGGTGGAGCCCGAGGTCATCAGGTATTTCGCAACCGTGTCGGGGCCCACCCGCGCCGCCGCCGCGTCCACCTCATCCGTGCCGCCCCCCAGGAGGCTTTCAAAGGCTGTCAGCCCCTCCGGCACGTTCCGCGAGACCACCTTTTCCACCCCGTCGAACAGGTCCATCCCCAGCGCCGCGCCGAATTTCGCGCCGTCCTCGGCAAAGACCATGCGCGGCTGCACCAGTTCGGCGCAGTGGCGCAATTGGGCGTTGGCCGCCGGGATCAGGGCGTATTGCTCGGCCAGCGGCACGATGGGCACGCCCACGTAATGCGCCGCCAGCATCAAGAGGCCATGATCCACCCCGTTGCCCGAGATCACGAGGATCGGCGTGTCCGGCCCCATCCCGCGCGCCAGAAGGCTGCCCGCCAGCGCGCGCACCTGTGCGCGGGTTTCAGCATAGCCGAGTTCGCGCCAGCCCGGCCCGCTGCGTTCGGCGATGAAGACGCGGTCGGGGGCCTCGACGGCCCAATGATCCAGCCAGTCACCGGCCTTCTGGGCCACCGGCCCCATCTGATAGCCCGAGCGCAGCAGGATGCTGCCGTCGGGCCGGTCCTCGCGGCGGACGCTGTGCGCCCGGTACTTGCTGTCGCTCATGTCTCTCCCCCATTGGTCTCGATCACCCGCAAGGCGCGGATCAGGGCGGCACGCTCTTCTGGCGTAAGCCCTTCGGTCATCCTGGATTCGTGCGCGTCCACCGCCGCCAGGGCGCGGGCGCAAAGCGTGATCCCCGCGCCGGTGACGTCCAGCGCATGCGCCCGGCGGTCTTCGGCGAGGCGTGTGCGGGTGATCAGGCCCGCGCGCTCCAGTTCGTCGAGCAGCGCAACAAGGTTCGGCTTTTCCATCTGCAGCACCTCGGCCAGCCGCGCCTGGCGCAGCCCCGGTGCGTCGCGGATCACGACCAGCGCAGAGAACGTGATCATGCGCAGCCCGAACGGCTTCAGCGCCGCGTTCAGGTCGGACTGCACCATGTTGAAGGCGCGCTTCATCCCGTAGCCGCTGAACCGCCGGAGCGTGGCGTCCGGGGCACGATCCGCCTGTGCCATGGCCTAGCGGATCGGCAGGCGCACCGCGGCGTCGAGCCGGATCGTCTCGCCGTTCAGATAGGCGTTCTCGACGATGTGCTGGACCAGCTGCGCGTATTCGCCCGGCCCGCCCAGGCGGTGCGGGAAGGGGATGTTCGACACGATCCCCTCAACCGTTTCCGGCGGCAGGCCCTGCATCATCGGCGTCTCGAACAGGCCCGGCGCGATGGCCATGACGCGCACGCCCAGTTTCGCGAATTCGCGCGCGGCGGGCAGGCACATGGCGGCGATGGCCCCCTTGGAGGCGGAATAGGCCGTCTGCCCGATCTGCCCGTCCTGATAGGCGACCGAGGCGGTGTTGACGATCACGCCCCGCTCTCCGCCCTCCAGCGGCTCCGCCGCCGTCATCTCGCGCGCGGCGTAGGACATCACGTTGTAGGTGCCCATCAGGTTGACGCGGATCGTGCGTTCGAACAGGTCGGTGGACAGCTTGCCCTCGCGCCCGACAATGCGGGCGGCCAGGCCGATGCCCGCGCAGTTGACCGCGATGCGCGGCGTGCCCAGCGTTGCCACGGTTTCCTTGATCGCCGCCTCGACCGAGGCCTCGTCGCCCACATCGGTCTGGATGGCGTGCGCGCCGAATTCCTGCGCCGTGGCCTGCGCCTTGTCTCCGTCATGGTCGAGGATGGCCACCCTGGCCCCTGCCCCGATCAGCCGCCGCACCGTGGCCGCACCCAGGCCGCTGGCCCCTCCGGTGACCACGGCCACCTGTCCGTCAATCTGCATCACGCCCTCCCGAAACCGATATGCTTCATAACGATTTCAGGACATATCAAAACCCGAGTCGCGTCAAGCGTCTCAGGCAGGCAACAGGAACAGCGTGATCGCCGGAAAGGCCACCAGGATGACCACGCGGACCAGGTCGGAACAGACAAAGTAGAGCACCGCGCGATAGGTCTGAACCATCGGTGTCTCCGGGTCCATCGCGTTGATGACAAAGAGGTTCATCCCCACCGGTGGCGTGATCAACCCGACCTCGACCACGATCAGCACCAGGATGCCGAACCAGATCGCCACATGTTCCGGCGACATGCCGAAATCCAGCGCCGAGACGACAGGATAGAAGATCGGGATGGTGAGCAGGATCATCGACAGCGAGTCCATGAAACAGCCCAGCAGCAGGTAGATCACAAGGATCACCGCCAGCACCGTGATCGGTGCCATGCCCAGGTCCACCACCCAGGTCGACAGTTCCTGCGGCACGCGGGTACGGGCGAGGAAAAGGTTGTAGAACGCGGCCCCCAGCACGATGAAGAAGATCATCGCCGAGGATCGCGCGGTGTCGGCAAAGGCCTCCAGCAGGGTGCGCAGGTTCAGCCCGCCATTGGCCAGCGCGATGATCCCGGTGCCCAGGGCCCCCACCGCCGCACCTTCGGTCGGGGTGAAGATGCCGCCATAGATGCCGCCGACGACGGCGATGAACACCAGAAGCACCGGCCAGACATCCACCAGCGCGCGGATGCGTTCGCCATAAGGCACCCGCTCGCGCACGCCCGCGCTGCCGGGGTTCAGACGCACGTAGATCGAGACTGCGATCATGTAGCCCAGCGCGGCCAGCACGCCGGGGATGAACGCGGCAAGGAACAGCTTGGCGATGTTCTGCTCGGTCAGGATGGCGTAGATCACCAGCACGACCGAGGGCGGGATCAGGATGCCCAGCGTCCCGCCCGCCGCCAGCGTCGCGGTGGAAAACCCGCCGGCATAGCCATAGCGCTTGAGTTCCGGCAGGGCCACGCGGCTCATGGTGGCGGCGGTGGCCAGCGAGGATCCGCAGATCGCGCCAAAACCCGCGCAGGCCCCGATGGCGGCCATGGCGACACCGCCCTTGCGATGCCCGAGCCAGCCCTCGGCCGCCTTGAACAGCGCCTGGCTCATCCCGCCCAGCGTGGCGAAATAGCCCATCAGCAGGAACATCGGCACGATCGACAGCGAGTAGTTGCCGAAAGTGGAATAGGCGAGGTCCTTCAACTGCGCCAGCGGCAGCCGGGTGGAGCCCATGACGAAGTAGTAGCCCACGAACCCGGTCGTGAACATCGCCAGCCCGATCGGCACGCGCAGGAAGATCAGGACCAGCAGCGCCGGGAAGGAATAGATGCCGATTTCAAGATTGCTCAATGGTTTGCCCCAACCGCGTTGGCCATGATGACGCGGCCCGTCACCAGTTCGTAGAGGCGTGTCAGCGCCACGTAGATGCCTGCCAGCGCCGCCATCACGGCCCCGAAGAGGCTGGCCGCATAGGACCACCAGATCGGGTATTCCAGCAGCAGCGAAGTCTGGCCCGAGCTCAGCTTGCGCTCCAGACCACCATAAAGCTGCGCGGCGATCAGGATCAGCGCGGCGGCGAAAAGCAGCGTGATCAGCGTCTCCAGCACGCGGTTGATCCCGCGCGGCAGCGCATTGGTGAAGACGTCCACCGAGGCATGGCCCGCCGTGACCTGGCAGAACGGCAGGAAGGCAAAGATGCAAAAGGCCATGCCGGCCTCGACCAGTTCATAGCTGCCCCGCACCGCGCCCACGCCGGCATCCAGCAAGCCCTGCGCCAGCCCGGGCATCAGCCCCATCACCAGCTCGGAATGCAGCGCGGTGTTGGCGGCGCGGCCCAGGATCGACACGCAAGTGATCAGGATCAGTGCCAGCAGCACGACCCCTCCGATCAGCGCCATGGCGCGCGCGAAGCTATAGACGACGCGGTGAACGGTATTCATCGCAATGATTGCCCCTTGTAACGAAAGGGGCCGCGCGGACGCGGCCCCTTGGAATGGTCACTTGGTGTAGGTGTCCATCTCGGGCGTGTACTCCGCCATCAGCGCGCGCGCCTGGTCGATCAGCGCCTGGCCGTCGATGCCCTTGCTGTCCATGTCCGCGACCCACGTCTCATAGATCGGGTTGACCAACGCGTCCCATTCGGCCGCCTGCTCTTCGCTCACGGTGATGATGTTGTTGCCGCGATCCACCGCGATCTGGCGCGCCGGACCGTCGGCATCCGCCTGCGTGCCGCCCGCGAAGATCGAGAAGGCAAGGCCGGAATTGGCATCAACTGCCGCCTTCAGATCGTCGTCGAGGCTTTCGTAGACATCCTTGTTCATCGCCAGAACAAAGGTCAGGTTGTACAGCGCCGGGCCGTCGAATTCGGTATGATTTTCAACCAGTTCCGGAACCTTCAGAGCGGTCGTCACTTCCCACGGGATGGTGGTGCCGTCCAGCACGCCCTTGGACAGCGCCTCGGACACGGCCGGGACCGGCATGCCAATCGGCTCTGCGCCCACGCGGGTCAGCAGGTCGTTCACAAGGCGCGAGCCGCCGCGGATCTTCATGCCTTCAAGGTCCGCCGGAACGGCGACGGGCTTGTTGGTGTGGAACATGCCGGGGCCGTGCACCCAGGTGCCGACGATGTGCAGGTCGGCGAATTCGCCGTCCTTCATGTGTTCCTCGAACATCTTCCAGTAAGCGTATGATGCCGCACGCGCATCCTCGACCATGAAGGGCAGTTCAAAGACCTCGGTGCTGGGGAAGCGGCCCGGCGTGTAGCCGACCACCGTCCAGACGATATCGGCGATGCCGTCGATGGCCTGGTCCATCAGTTCCGGCGGCGTGCCGCCCAGCTGCATCGAGGGATAGCGTTCGATCTCGATCCGCCCGCCCGAGGCTTCCTCGACATTGTCGGCCCAGACGTCGAGCACCTGCACCGGCACGTTGGCCTGCGCCGGCAGGAACTGGTGCAGCGTCAGCGTCACGTCCTGCGCAAGGACCGTGCCCGCGCTCACGGCGGCCAAAGCGGCGCCGCCCATAAGGCCCATAAGGGTTCTGCGTGTGGTCATCATGTACCTCCCTAGACAACCGGTATCGGCAGCAACTTCAGATCGTTGCCGCCGGTTCTTCACTTGGCCTCGTAGGCCTCCATCAGCGCACGGGCCTCGTCGATCAGCGCCTGGCCGTCGATGCCCTTGCCGGCCACGTCGGCGACCCAGCTGTCGTAGATCGGCCGCACCAGCGCGTCCCATTCGCCGATCTGATCGGCGCTGACCAGCAGGATGTTGTTGCCGCGATCCACCGCGACCTGGCGCGCCGGGCCGTCGGCATCCGCCTGCGTGCCGCCCGCAAAGACCGAGAAGTCATGCCCGGAATTGGCGTCGATGATGGCGCGCAGATCGTCATCGAGGCTGTCATAGACATCCTTGTTCATCGCCAGCACGAACGTCAGGTTGTAGATCGCAGGACCTTCGAATTCGGTGTGGTTCGTCACCAGTTCCGGCACCTTGAGCGAGGTCGTGACCTCCCACGGGATGGTCGTGCCGTCGATCACGCCCTTGGAAAGCGCGCCGGGAATCTCGGTGACCGGCAGGCCGACCGGCTCTGCGCCGACCAGTTCCAGCAGCTGGTTGACCATGCGCGAGCCGCCGCGGATCTTCATGCCACGCAGGTCTTCGGGCTTGGTGACCGGGGACTTTGTGTGCAGCATGCCGGGGCCGTGCACCCAGGTGCCCAGGATCTCGACATCGGCGAAATCGGTGTCGGCCATGTGCTTTTCATAAAGCTGCCAAAAGGCAGAGGACGCGGCGCGGGCGTCCGACGTCATGAAGGGCAGTTCGAACACCTCGGTGCGCGGAAAGCGCCCCGGGGTAAAGCCGTTCACCGCCCAGACGATGTCGGCCACGCCGTCGATGGCCTGGTCGATCAGTTCCGGCGGGGTGCCGCCCAGCTGCATCGCCGGGAACCGTTCGATCTTGATCCGGCCGTCGCTGTCGGCCTCGACCTTGTCGGCCCAGACATCAAGGATCAGCTTCGGCACGTTGGCCTGCGCCGGCAGGAACTGGTGCAGCGTCAGCGTGACCTCCTGCGCCATGGCCCCCGAGGCCGTGGCCAGAGCGGCCACGCTGGCAAAAAGCGTTCTGCGTGTGATCATGGTCGACCTCCCCTTCGACGCAGTTTCGGCAGTATCATGCAGCACCTTTTCAGATGTGGCACTATATTGCAAATGCCAAATGCGCGTGCCGCTCGATTGCCAGCAGATCAGACCAAGCGGTCGGTTTTGTCCAGCCTCTTGTGCGCCGCAAGGCGCAATATTCCTGCGCAGACGCCCGGCGCACATCCTATTGATCAAGATCGAGGTGCCGCAGATCGTCCAGAAGCTGAAAAAGCTGGTCCAGCCGCCGCGCGCCGTAGCGCGTCTCGAGCCGCGCGAGGATGGCGTTGCTCTCGGCGGCGTGCTGGGCAATCAGCGCGCGGCCCGCATCGGTGATCGTGACGATGGTGCGGCGGCGGTCCTCTTCGCTGGCGGCCCGGCTGACCAGCCCTTCCGCCTCCATCGCCTGCATCATCCTTGTCAGCGACGGCAGCAGCAGGCAGGCCTCGTCTGCAATGACCTTCTGTTCGGTGGGGCCGCGCTCGTCCAGCACCCGCAACACGCGCCATTTCTGTTCGCTGATGCCGGACTGGGCCAGCATCTCGCGGATCGGGCCCATCACGGTTTCACGCGCGCGCAGCAGCGCGATGGGCAGCGAACGGTCGGTACGGCGGAATTGCGCGGGATCGGTCATTGCTTCACTATCCGTGCAATCGTCGATGCCCTCAAGCCGAATGCGCCACTTGACCGGCCCTGCGATTAAACTTAACATGTAAACCAAAGGGAGGGGCGCGGCATGCCGCATATCCAGATCGACTATTCGCCGAACCTCGAGGATCGGCTGGATATGGCGGGCCTGTGCGCGGCGCTGCGCGATGCGGCTGCCGCAACGGGCGTGTTCCCGCCCGCGGGCATCCGCGTGCGCGCCACCGCCTGCACCCATGTGGTGATCGCTGACGGCAATCCGCGGCACGGATTCGTCGACATTTCCGTGCGCCTGCGCGGCGGCCGCACGCTGGAGGCGCGCAAGGCCGCCACGGCGCAGATCTTTGCCGCCGCCGAAACCTTCTGCGCCGACCTGATGGCCAGCGCCCCGTTCATGCTGTCGCTGGAGATGCGCGACATCGACCCGGAGCTGTCAGCCAAGGCCAGCTCGATCCGCGATTACCTGCCGGAGGACATGCAATGACCGATCTCGCAACGCATCAGGCCGCGCTGGCCGGACATCTGGAGCGGCACAGGGCCGAGGGCATCCAAAACCTGATCGGCGGGCAGACCGTGCCAGCCGCCTCGCGCCAGACCTTTGCTACCACGAGCCCGGTGGATGAAAGCCACATCGCCGACGTCGCGCGCAGCGGGGCCGAGGATATCGACGATGCTGCCAGCGCCGCCAAGGCTGCGTTCCGCGACTGGGCCGCCTGGGACGGGGCGAAACGCAAGGCCGTCCTGCACAAGGTGGCCGACGCCATCGCCGCCCGCGCCGACGAGATCGCGCTTTGCGAATGCTGGGACACCGGGCAGGCCTGGCGCTTCATGTCCAAGGCGGCGCTGCGCGGGGCCGAGAACTTTCGCTTCTTCGCCGACATGGCGCCCTCGGCCCGCGACGGGCAGACCCTGCCCTCGCCCAACCACCTGAACGTCACGGGCCGCGTGCCGATCGGGCCGGTGGGGGTGATCACGCCGTGGAACACACCGTTCATGCTGTCCACGTGGAAGATCGCACCCGCCTTGGCCGCCGGTTGCACCGTGGTGCACAAACCGGCCGAGTTCAGCCCGCTAACCGCGCGGCTTCTGTCCGAGATCTGCCACGCGGCCGGGTTGCCGGATGGCGTGCTGAACCTGGTCAACGGCTTTGGCGAAGAGGCCGGCAAGGCGCTGACCGAACATCCCGACATCAAGGCCATCGCCTTTGTCGGCGAATCGCGCACCGGCTCGATGATCATGAAACTGGGGGCGGACACGCTCAAACGCGTGCATTTCGAACTGGGCGGCAAGAACCCGGTGGTGGTCTTCGACGATGCCGATCTGGAACGCGCGCTGGATGCGGCGATCTTCATGATCTACTCGCTGAACGGCGAACGCTGCACCTCGTCCTCGCGGCTGCTGCTGCACGAGACCATCGCGGACGATTTCGAAGCCCGGCTGATCGAACGGGTGAACCGGATCAAGGTCGGCCACCCGCTGGACCCGGCCACCGAGGTGGGCCCGCTGATCCACCAGACGCATTTCGACAAGGTCACCTCTTACTTCGACAGGGCGCGGGCCGAAGGGGCGACAATCGCTGCGGGCGGCACGCGGGTCGGCGATCAGGGCTGTTTCGTGGCCCCCACGCTCTTTACCGGCGCGACCAACGACATGGCCATCGCGCAGGAAGAGATCTTTGGCCCGGTCCTGACCACGATCCGGTTCAAGGACGAAGAAGAGGCGCTGCGCATCGCCAACGATGTCGCCTATGGCCTGACGGGGTATCTCTGGACCAACGACCTGACACGCGCGCTGCGCTTTTCCGACGCGCTGGAGGCGGGCATGATCTGGGTGAACTCGGAAAACGTCCGCCACCTGCCCACGCCCTTTGGTGGCATGAAGGCCAGCGGCATCGGCCGCGACGGCGGGGACTGGTCATTCGAGTTCTACATGGAACAGAAGAACATCGCCTTTGCCACCGGCGCGCACCGCATCCCCAAGCTTGGCGCATAAGGAGGAGCCATGCCCGTCCCTGCCCCCAACCTTTACCCGGCCTTCAACGTCCTGCGCCTCAGCCATGTCGAGCTGCGCGTCACCGATCTAGCCCGCGCCCGCGCCTTCTATGTGGACACGCTGGGCCTGCAGGTGACCGACGAGGACAGCCAGACGATCTATCTGCGCGCCATGGAGGAACGCGGGCATCACTGCCTGATCCTGCAACAGTCGGACACCGCCGAAGCCGGGCCGCTGGCCTTCAAACTGTTCGACGACGCCAGCCTTGACGCCTGCGCCGCCTTCTTCGAGGGCAAGGGCCTGCCGGTGACTTGGGTCGAGCGACCCTTTCAGGCCCGCACCTTCACCACCCGCGACCCCCACGGCATCCCGCTGGAATTCTACGCCCGGATGGACCGCCTCCCGCACATCCACCAGCAATACGCGCTTTACAAAGGCGTCAAACCGCTGCGGATCGACCATTTCAACTGCTTTTCCCCCCATGTGGATGAGAGTGTCGACTTCTGGAACGAGCTGGGCTTTCGCGTGACCGAATACACCGAGGACGCCGAAAGCGGACGGCTTTGGGCGGCGTGGATGCACCGCAAGGGCGGCGTGCACGACATGGCCTTTACCAACGGCCTTGGCCCGCGCCTGCATCACACCGCCTTCTGGGTGCCGAACCCGCTGAACATCATCGACCTGCTGGACCTCATGTCCACCACCGGCTGGGTTGCCAATATCGAGCGCGGGCCGGGGCGGCACGGCATCTCGAACGCGTTCTTCCTGTATGTCCGCGACCCGGATGGCCACCGGATCGAGATCTACTGCTCCGACTACCAGACCTGCGATCCGGACCTGGAGCCGATCAAGTGGGACCTCAAGGACCCGCAGCGCCAGACGCTGTGGGGTGCCCCTGCCCCGCGGTCGTGGTTCGAGGAAGGCTCGCGTTTCGAAGGGACGGACCCGCGGCCTAGCGATCTGGCCGCCACTCCGATTGTGGCACCGTGATGGACTGGGACGACTTCGCCCGCTGGGGCGCGCGCCTGTCGGACTGGGGTGCCGACTATCACAAGACCCTGCGCGACCGCCCCGTCCGCGCCCAGACCGCCCCGGGAGAGATCGCCGCCCAGCTGCCCGACACCCCGCCCGACGGGGCCGAGGACATGGAGGCGATCTTTGCCGATTTCGAACGCATCGTGATGCCCGGGATCACCCATTGGCAGCACCCCCGCTTCTTCGCCTATTTCCCCGCCAACGCCGCACCGCCCTCGATGCTGGCCGAGATGCTGGTCAGCATGATCGCGCCGCAATGCATGCTCTGGCAAACCTCTCCTGCTGCGACAGAGGTCGAGACCAAGATGCTGGACTGGCTGCGGCAGGCCATCGGCCTGCCGGCGGGGTTTGCCGGCGTGATCCAAGACAGCGCGTCCTCGGCCACGCTGGCCGCGATGCTGGTGATGCGCGAACGCGCTTTGGACTGGCAGGGCAATGTCGCGGGCCTCTCGGGTGGGCCGCGTCTGCGGGTTTATTGTTCGGACCAGGTGCATTCCTCCATCGACCGCGCCGCCTGGGTGTCGGGGATCGGGCAGGAGAACCTCGTCAAGCTGCCGACCTCCGGGCCTCAGCGGGGCGTGGACCCGGAGGCGCTTCGCACCGCCATCGCCGCCGACCGCACCGCCGGTTTCAAGCCCGCCGGGCTGATCGCCGTCACCGGCGCGACGGGCATGGGGGCCTGCGACGACCTGTCGGCGCTGACCGCCATCGCGAAGGCCGAGGGGCTCTACACCCATGTGGACGCCGCCTGGGCGGGGGCCGCGATGATCTGCCCGGAATACCGCGCACTCTGGCAGGGGGTGGAGCAGGCCGACAGCGTCGTCTTCAACCCGCACAAGTGGCTGGGTGCGCAGTTCGATTGCTCCGCCCACTTCCTCCGCGACCCGGATGCCTTGCGTCAGACGCTGGCGATCCGGCCCGAATACCTCAAGACCCACGGGCAGGCGGATGTGACCGACTATTCCGAATGGTCGATCCCGCTGGGCCGCCGCTTTCGCGCGCTCAAGATCTGGTTCCTGATCCGCGCCTATGGGCTTGACGGGCTGCGCAGCCGCATCCGCAACCACGTCACCTGGGCCGAAGGGCTGTGCGAGACGCTGCGCGCCGATCCTCGCTTCGAGATCGTGACCGACCCGATCCTGTCGCTCTTCACCTTCCGGCTGGCGGGCGGATCGGATGACGACCAGATCGCACTGGTCACCCGGATCAACGACGATGGCCGGGTCTACCTGACCCAGACCAAGATCGACGGACACAGCGCAATCCGCTTTCAGGCCGGGCAGTTCGACTGCACCGAAGACGACGTAAAAGCGGTGCTGACCGTGCTCGACGAGATGACGAGGTAGACCATGTTCGCCACCTATCGTTATAAAGGACAACAATTCTGGGGCATCACGAGGCCCGAGGGCATGGTCGCCCTCTCGCCCGATCACCCCGAATGGCCCAGCTTGCGCAACGTCATCGCCGCCGGGGCGCTGAAACAGATCGCGCAAGAGGCGCAGGGCCGCGAGATCACGCATCCCTTGGGCAGCTTCACCTGGGACATCCCGGTGCCGGACCCGGAAAAGATCATCTGCGTCGGCGTGAACTTCCCCGACCGCAATGCCGAGTACAAGGACGGGCAAGAGGCCCCGCCCAACATGTCGCTTTTCCCCCGCTTTGCGCGGTCCTTCGTCGGGCACGAACAGCCGCTGACCCGCCCGCCGGAATCCGACAAGCTGGATTACGAAGGCGAGATCGCGATCATCATCGGCACCGGCGGTCGTCGCATCCCCGAAGCGGACGCCCTGACCCACATCGCCGCGCTGACGCTCTGCAACGAAGGCACAATCCGCGACTGGGTCCGTCATGCCAAGTTCAACGTCACGCAAGGCAAGAACTGGGACGGCTCAGGCGCGATGGGCCCGTCGCTGATCCCCTTCACCCACACCGCGCAAATCCTTGATGTCGGGCTGCAGACCCGCGTCAACGGCGAGATCCGTCAAGACGACCGCACCGCGCGCATGCTCTTCCCGGTGGCGCGGCAGATCGCCTATATCTCCACCTTCACCACGCTGGTTCCCGGCGACATCATCGTCACCGGCACGCCCACAGGGGCCGGCGCGCGCTTTGACCCGCCGCGCTTTCTCAAACCCGGCGACGTGATCGAGGTGGAGGCCGAGGGCATCGGCACCCTGCGCAACGGGGTGCGCGACGAATGACGCCCGACCAGATCGCAACCGCCGCCGCGATGCTGTTCGAGGCAGAGCGGACCGGCACGCAATGCCCCCTCCTCAGCCTCTCCTATCCCGGCATGACGCTGGACGACGCTTATGCCGTGCAGGCGGCGTTTGTCGCGCGCAAGGTCGCGGCGGGCGCGCGCCAGACCGGCTGGAAGATCGGCCTGACCTCGCGCGCGATGCAAGAGGCGCTGGGGATCACCACGCCCGACAGCGGTGTGCTGCTGCAGGACATGCATTTCGAAACCGGTAGCACGGTGCCCGCAGGCCGCTTCATCCAGCCCCGGATCGAGGCCGAGATCGCCTTTGTCCTCAAGGCGCCCCTTGCGGGCGAGGTCTCGCATGCCGACGTGCTGGCGGCGACGGACTATGTCGCCCCGGCGCTGGAGATCCTCGACACCCGCGTGCTGCGCCGCGACCCCGCCACCGGGCAGGCCCGGATCATCACCGACACCGTGTCGGACAACGCGGCCAATGCGGGAATCGTCCTGGGCATCGAGCGCCATGCGCCCGACGCCATCGACCTGCGCTGGACCGGCGTGATCCTGACCCGCGACGGCGTGGTCGAGGAAACCGGGCTGGGCGCGGGCGTGCTGAACGATCCCGTCACCGGCATCGTCTGGCTGGCCCGCCGCCTCGCGCAGTACGGGGCCGGGATGGAGCCGGGGCAAGTGATCCTGTCCGGGTCCTTCATCCGCCCGGTCGAAGCGCCACCCGGCAGCCGGTTCGAGGCGGATTTCGGCGCGTTCGGCAGCGTCGCTGTCCGCTTTTCCTGACAGGCTGTCGCATTCGCACCCGGAAAGGCCGGATTGCGCTTGACCGCCCTGCCCCGCGTCTGGCACCACGGTTAGTACCGGTTTCCGACCCGTCAAGGGGAGGAATGCAAAAGGGAATGCCGTGCGGCGCGGGACACCCCCGCCCCAATGCGGCAGCTGCCCCCGCAACTGTAAGCGGCGAGCGACGGCTGACGACGCCACTGGAGCAATCCGGGAAGGCCAGCCCGAGCCCAGACCCGCAAGCCAGGAGACCTGCCGGTGAACGCAACGTACATCCGTCGGGTGCGACGGGAAGGAGACAGGACATGACCACCACCACGCTTTCGCAGTCTGAGGCGCGCTCGATCCTCGGTGCCGCGGTGTTTGCCGCGCTCATCGGCCTCGGCATCATCGTGCTGACGGGCCACGTGCAGGCCGACACGCTGCACGATGCCGCCCACGACGTGCGCCACGCCACCGGCTTCCCCTGTCACTGAGCCCATGTTCACGCGCATTCTGACCAGCGCGTTGTTCGCTGGTGCGGCGGCCGGTCTGATCACCGCCCTGCTGCAGCTGTGGTTCGTGCAGCCCGTGCTCTTGCACGCGGAACTGTACGAGGGCGGAGACCTTGTGCATTTCGGCACCGGCAGCACCGTGACCGCGCATCCCGACCTGCCCGGGTTCGACGCGGTGCGGGACGGGCTGAGCATCGTCTTCACCATGCTGATCTATTCGGGCTATGCGCTGATGCTGGTGGCCGCGATGGCGCTGGCGCAGACCCGCGGGGCCGTGATCTCGGCCCGGACCGGGCTGATCTGGGGCGTGGCGGGCTTTGTCATCGTGCATTTCGCGCCCGGTTTCTCGCTGGCCCCCGAAGTCCCCGGCGTGGCCGCGGCGGACGTGACCGCGCGCCAGGTCTGGTGGTTCGCAACCGTCATCGCCGCTGCGGTGGCGCTCTGGCTGATCGCGTTCGGCAAGGGCTGGATCGCCTGGGCGGCCGCCGTGGGCCTGCTGCTGGCTCCCCATGTCTGGGGCGCGCCCGAGCCGGATGTCTTTGCCGGCCCCGTGCCCACCGAGATCGGCGCGCTCTTTGCCGCGCGGGCGTTCGGCGTGGGGCTTGCGGCCTGGGTGCTGCTGGGCCTTCTGGCCGGCCATTTCTGGTCGCGCGAAACGGGCGAAAGCGTCTGAGGCATGGATCGCACGATCCCGATGCTGCTGATCGGCCTCGTGTTTGGCGGCGGGCTGGGGTTTACCCTTGCCGCCGCCAATGGCGTGACGCTGGACGGCCACGACCATGCCGACCCCGCCCATCACGGCCCCGCCGCCACCGCACATGCCCATGACGAAACGCTGAACCTGCCCGCCGGTCCCGACGCGCCGGCGCTGTCGCTGGTGCTGCATGACGATCCGGGCGGCGGCTGGAACCTGGAACTGGTCACGCGGAATTTCCGCTATGCCCCGGAAAACGCCAGCCGTGACCATGTGCCGGGCGAAGGCCACGCCCATGTCTATGTGAACGGCGTCAAGATCCTGCGCAGCTACGGGCCCTGGCTGCATCTGGCCACGCTGCCCGACGGTCGCGCCGACATCCATGTCACGCTGACCAGCAACGACCATCGCGCGCTGGCTGTCAACGGCAGACCGGTCTCCGCCACGCTCACCGTGTCGAACTGAGCGCGCCGCCCGTGAGGCGGGCCTGACCGGGCCCGACGAACGGCCCGTTCAAAGCGCCGGCACGCGCCCCACAAGGCACAGCCGCAGCCTTCCGCAGGGCCGGGCATCCTCGATCCAGCCCCCGGGCGCTGAGATGTAGGCGCGGCAGGTGGCGAGGATGTCCGCCCGATCCGCCTCCAGATCGACACCCGCAAAGAAATAGGTCGCCCGCCCCGCGCCCTGCAGCGCCAGGCTTTGCGGATGGGCACAGCCGTTCATGCAGGCCTGCCGCGCCAGTGTCACCGGCTCCGGCAGGCCGGCCGCCGCCAGCGCCGCCTCCAGCCGCGCCCAGCAGGCCGGGTCGGGCACGGGGCGGCAGCTGGTGCAGATCCGCAGCACGATGCCGCTCATGCCCCGCCCCGCCGCATCAGGCCCGCCGCATCAGGTAGATGTCCATGATCCAGCCATGCCGCGCGCGCGCTTCTTCGCGCAGCTCCTTGATCCGCGGGCCCGCCTCGGCCAGCGGCCCGGCCGCCAGCACCTGCTCGGACATGCCCAGATAGGCGCCCCACCAGATCGTGACGCCCTCGGGCGCCAGCGCCTCGAAACTGCACGACCCGTCCAGCAGGACCACCACCGTCTCGGCCCCCTCGGGCCAGCCGCCCGCGCGCAGCCGGCGCCCGGTTGTGACCGTGACCGCGCCGTTGACGCTGTTGAACGGGATGGCATGCGCCGCCGTCAGCGCCTGCAGCGCCGTCACCCCGGGCACCACCCGAAGCCGAGGGCGCGGCTGCAGCCGTTCGGCGATGCGCAGGGTGCTGTCGTAAAGCCCCGGATCCCCCCAGACCAGCAGCGCGACGGGCCCGGCCACGGGCCCCGTCGCCAGGGCCGCCTGCCAGCGCGCCGCAATGGCATCATGCCAGCGCGCCACGCGGGTCTCGTAAGGCAGGCTCTCGTCGCGCACCGGCATCTCGAACGGCACCACCCGCGCCGATGCCCCGCAGGCGCGCAGGATCGCCAGCCGCAGCTCTGCCAGATCCGCCTTGTCGCTGCCCTTCTGCGGCAAGAGCACCACCGACGCTTCCTGCAAGGCGCGCCGCCCTTCCAGCGTCACGTGATCGGGATTGCCGGTCCCGATGCCCACCAGCCAAAGCTCAGTCAAACCCCACCCCCAGCTCGGCCAGCGCGCCGTAGAGGATCAGCGCCGCCTTGTCGCCAGGCTCTCCGCGAAAGCGTTCGGCCAGCGCGGCCACGGTGCTGCGTTCCAGGTTTTGCCCGGGGGTCGACACCGCCTCGGCCAGAACCGCCGGCGTGGCCTCGGGCAGCCCGTGATGGATCAGCAGCGCGGCGAGTCGGGGAAAGGTGCGCTTGCCCATGAACACCACCGTGGTGGCCAGTGGATCGGCCAGCGCGTCGATGTTCATGTCCTGCGGAAGCGACCCGGAGACGTCATGGCCGGTAACGAACTGCACGCGCCGCGCCGTCAGCCGCCGGGTCAGCGGGATCCCCGCCGCCGCCGCCGCCGCGCAGGCCGAGGGCACGCCCGGCACGATCTCGTAGGGGATGCCTGCGCCGCGCAGCGCCACCAGTTCCTCCTCCAGCCGCCCGAACAGCCCGCCATCGCCGGATTTCAGCCGCACCACGCGCCCGCCGCCCTCGGCGTAATCCACCAGCAGGCGGCTGACGTGATCCTGCCGGGGCGAGGCCCGCCCGGCGCGCTTGCCCACACCCACGAGGTCCGCGCCGGGCCGCGCATGGCTCAGGATCGGCCCCGCGGACAGATCGTCGAACAGCACCGCATCGGCCCGCTTCAGCCGGTCCACCGCCTTCAGCGTCAAAAGCTCCGGATCGCCGGGGCCGGAACCCACGAAACTGACAAACCCGCTCATCCCGCCTCCGCCGCGATCAGGTGAAAGAACGTGCCGGTGACCGCGCCCCGGCGCGAGCCGGTCTCGGGCACCGGCGTGCCATCCGCATCCGTGACCCGCGCCAGCGCCGTGTCGGGCTGTTCGAGGATCGTCGAATAGTGGAACTCGTGACCGCGCAGCGCGGTGCCGGGCGCAAAGCCGGGCATCCCGGTCTCCAGCACGGCGCGGCGATAGCCCAGGTGAAACCTGCGCTTCTCGTACGAGGTCACAAGCCCCAGAAGCCCCGCCATCTCATGCGCCGTGCCGTCCTTGTCCACCAGAGCCGCGCCCAGCGCCATGTAGCCGCCGCATTCGCCATGAACGGCCCGCGTCCGCGCGTGCCGCCGCAACCCGTCCAGAAAACGGCCGGCTGCCGCCAGCCGCCCGGCATGCAGTTCCGGATAGCCCCCCGGCAGCCAGACAAGGTCGGCCTCCGCGTCCGGGGCCTCGTCGGCCAGCGGCGAAAACGGCACGATCTCGGCCCCGGCCTCGCGCCAGCCCTGCAGCAGATGCGGGTAGGTAAAGGAAAACGCCGCGTCCTGCGCCAGCGCGATGCGCTGCGCGGGCGGGTCGGGCAGCCGGCCCGGCGCGGGCCCCATCCCCCCCGACGCGGCGGCCCGGACCGCCCCCAGGTCCACATGTGCGCGCAGAAACGCCGCATAGCCCGAGATCGCCGTCTCCAGATCGGGATGCTCCACCGCCTGGATCAGGCCCAGATGCCGCTCCGGCAAGGCCAGGTCGCCCCGCCGGGGCAGGGCACCCAGCACGGGCAGGCCCGCGCGCTCCATGCCCAGCCGCGTCAGCCGTTCGTGCCGGGGAGAGGCCACGCGGTTCAGGATCACCCCGGCAAAGGGCAGATCCGGCGCATAGCGCGCAAAGCCCAGCGCCGTGGCCGCCGCCGATTGCGCCTGCCCGCTCACATCCAGCACCAGAATCACCGGCCATCCCATCCGCGCCGCCGTCTCGGCGCTGCTGCCAAAGCCGATCTGCCCCCGGCTCGCCACCCCGTCGTATAGCCCCATGGAGCCCTCGGCGACACAGAGATCCGCGCCCGCCGCCTGCGCCGCGATGGCGGCCCAAAGCTCCGGCCCCATGGCCCAGCTGTCGAGGTTGAACGACGCCCGCCCGCAGGCCGCCCGGTGAAAGGCCGGATCGATGTAATCCGGTCCCGACTTGTAGGGCTGCACGCACAGCCCGTCCTCGGCCAGCGCCCGCAACAGCCCCAGCATCACCGTCGTCTTGCCCGTGCCCGACGCCGGGGCCGAGACCATCACGCCACCCGGCCCCGTCATGCCCGTCCTCCAGGGAAATGCGTCCCGCCCCGGCTTCTTCTTGGCCGAAATCCCCCGGGGGAGTCGCGCCAAAGGCGCGGCGGGGGCAGCGCCCCCGGACCGCTCTCCACCCGCAGACCGCCGTGCGTCTCAATCATCCCCGTCCCTCCACTCCGACCACGGGCTGTCCGCGCTTTGCGGCCGGTAGCGCCGGTCGTACCCGGCTGCGTAAAGACAGCTTTCGGCAAAGCCCTGTGCCGCCAGCGCCCGCCCCACCACGATCAGCGCGGTGCGGGTGATGCCGTCCTCCATCCGCGCCTCGATATCGCCCAGCGTGCCGCGCAGCACGCGCTGGTCGGGCCAGCTGGCCCGCCAGACCACCGCCACCGGACAAGCGGCCCCGTAATGCGGCACCAGGTCCGCCACCACCTGCGCCAGGTTCTGGATCGACAGATGCAGGACCAGCGTCGCACCCGTGGCGCCGAAGGCTGCCAGCGTCTCGCCTTCCGGCATCGCCGACGCCCGCCCCGGCGTGCGGGTCAGCACCACCGATTGCGCCACGCCGGGCAAGGTCAGCTCGGCCCCCAGCGCCGCCGCGGCGGCGGCAAAGGACGGCACCCCCGGCGTGACGGTATAGGCAATGCCCAGCGCGTCGAGCCGGCGCAGCTGTTCGCCCATGGCCGACCAGACCGACAGATCGCCGGAATGCAGCCGCGCCACGTCCTGCCCGACCGCCTGCGCCGCCTCGATCTCGGCCATGATGGCATCGAGATCCAGCGGCGCGGTGTTCACGATGCGCGCACCGGGCGGACAATGCGCCAGCACCGCCTCGGGCACCAGCGAACCGGCGTAAAGACAGACCGGGCAGGCGGCGATCAGGTCGCGGCCGCGCAAGGTCAGCAGGTCCGGCGCGCCGGGACCGGCTCCGATGAAATGCACGCTCAAGGTGCCGCTCCTTCTGCCAGGGCGCAGGTCACGCGCCCGTCCGATGACACCACGCGCGGGCCAAGCAGCCGCCCGCCCGGCCCGGCCGCCGCCAGCGCCGCCGCTTCGGCGACGCTGCCGGTGCCGCGCGCCCGGACCGAGGCCTCGGATACCGTCACCACCCGTTGCGCCGCAAGCGCCTCGGGCCCCAGACCGACGATCCGCAGCCCGAGCCGGGCGGCCAGCGCGGTCAGCCCCGGGTGACCGGCCTTGTCCGCGGCGGTGGCCATCAGGTCAACCGCCCCGTCCGGCGCGGCGCGCGCCCAGCCATCCTCGAAACTCGCCATCTCGGCCGTGGCGCGAAAGCCGAACCCCGCCACGATCACAACGCCACCCGCCATTGCACCACCGGGTAAGACGCCTTCCAGCCCCGGCGCGCGCCCAGCGGCGCGGCCTCTGCCAGGTCGATCCGCAGCAGGTCTCCGCCCAGCCGGGCCTGCGCCTGCGCCAGCAGCGCCTCGCTTTCCAGCGTCACGGCATGGGCCACCAGCCGCACGCCGCGTGGCAGCGCCTCCAGCAGATCCGCCGAGAGCCCGCCGCCAACAAAGATCACGTCCGGTCGGGCCAGACCCGCCAGGGCCTCCGGCGCGGTGCCCTGCACCACCTGCAGGCGCTCCACACCCAGCGCCGCCGCATTGGCGCGGATGCGCGCCGCGCGGTCGGCCCGGGCTTCGACGCTCACCGCCTGCAGCGTCGGGTCGCTTTGCAGCCATTCGATGGCGATGGACCCCGAACCGCCCCCGATATCCCACAGTCTCTCGTACGGGCGCGGGGCCAGTGCCGACAGGGCCAGGGCCCGCACCGGGCGCTTGGTGATCTGGCCGTCATGCTCAAACAGCGCATCCGCCCGCCCCGAGGCCAGCGTGACCATGGGACCGTCTCCGGCCACCGCAACCGCCGCGACAAGCGGATGCGCAAACACCCCCTGCAGCGTTTGTGCCAGCCCGCGCGTCACCCGCTCGCGCGGCCCGCCCAGCGCCTCCATCACCGTCACCTCCGACGCGCCGAACCCGCGCGCGTCCAGCAAGGCGGCAAGCCCGGACACCGCGTCGCCGTCGCGCAGCGTCACGATCAACCGCCGTCCCGGGGCCAGATGCGGCACCAACCGTGTCAGCGGCGCGGCATGCAGGCCCAGGCAGATGACCTGTTCCAGCCCCCAGCCCATCCGGCTGGCGGCCAGCGAGAAACTCGACGGCCCGGGCAGGGCGGTCCACTCGCCCGGGTCCAGCGCCTCGGCCACCACGCGGCCTGCCCCGAACCAGAACGGATCGCCCGAGGCCAGCATCACCACCCGCCGCCCGCGATGCCCCAGCAACAGGGGCAGACCGTCGGCAAAGGGCACCGGCCAGGTCTCGAGACGGGCCGTCAGGCCCGGCAAGAGGCCAAGATGCCGCGCCGATCCCGTCACGATCTCGGCGCGCTCCAGCGCGGCGCGGCTTGCAGGCGGCAGCCCGTCCGGTCCATCCTCGCCCAGACCGACGATCGTCAGCCACGGAGCCTCAGACATGGCCGCCTCAGACATGCCGAACCTCCTGATCCTCGCGGGGACAACCGAGGCGACCGCCCTGGCCGCCGCCTGTGCCGAACAAGGCCTGCACGGCACCGTGTCCTTCGCCGGTCGGGTCGAGCGGCCGGTGCGACAGCCGCTGCCGCAGCGCGTGGGCGGCTTCGGCGGGGTGGAGGGGCTGCGCAACTACCTGCGCGCGCACCGGATCACCCACCTGATCGACGCCACGCATCCGTTCGCCGCACAGATGAGCACCCACGCCGTCGCCGCCGCCCGGGCCGAGGGCGTGCCGCTGATCGCGCTGACCCGCGCGCCCTGGTCGCCCCAACCCGGCGATGACTGGCACCGCGTGCCCGATATCGAGGCCGCGGTGCGCGCGCTGGCGACGCCGCCGCGCCGTGTCATGCTGGCGGTTGGACGGATGCACCTCGACGCCTTCGCCGCCAATACGCAGCACACCTACCTGCTGCGCCTCGTCGATCCGCCCAGGGCGCCCCTGCCCTTTCCCGACTGCCATGTCGAGGTGTCGCGCGGGCCTTTCACCGAAAACGATGACACCGCCCTGATGCAGGCCCACCGCATCGACCTTGTGGTGTCGAAGAACGCAGGCGGCACGGGCGCGTATGCCAAGATCGCCGCCGCACGGGCGCTTGGCCTGCCGGTGCTGATGATCGACCGGCCCGCCCTGCCCGCACGGCACGAGGCCTGTGACGTGGCCGAGGTGCTGGACTGGATCGCTCATGCGCCCACCGATCTCGGGGTGTAGACCCAAGGCGTCTCACCGTCCCGCGCGATCAGGCGCGTCGTCGACGCGCCCACCAGCACCATGGTGCGCATGTCGGCCATCTCGGGCGTGGCCTGCGCCAGCGGCACGACGCGCAACGCCTCTTCGGGCGTGCTGACCGCGCGGGCAAAAAGGATCAGCCGCTCCGGCTCGCAGACCGCGCGCAGCACCTCCAGTACGCGGGCGAACCCTTCGGGTCGCGACCGGGAGCGCGGGTTGTAGAAGGCCATGGCGAAATCCGCCTCTGCCGCAAGGCGCAGGCGCTTTTCGATCAGCGCCCAGGGCTTGAGATTGTCCGACAGGTTGATCGCGCAGAAATCATGGCCCAGCGGCGCGCCCGCCCGCGCCGCCGCCGCCAGCATCGCGGTGATGCCCGGCAGCACCCGGATGTCGAGCGCGCGCCAGGCGTCGGGACCGGCCTCCACCGCCTCGAACACCGCCGCGGCCATGGCAAAGACGCCCGGATCACCGGAGGACACCACCACCACGCGCCGCCCCTCGGCCGCCATCTGAAGCGCATGGCGCGACCGGTCCAGTTCCACCCGGTTGTCGCTGGGATGCAGCCGCAGCCCGGGGCGTTCCGCCACCCGCGCCACGTAGGGAATGTAGCCCACCACATCGGTCGCCTGCGCCAGCGCCTGCGTCACCTCGGGCGTGACCAGCGCGTCGTCTCCGGGGCCAAGCCCGGCGATGGCCAGCCAGCCGTTCATGGCCGCCGCCCCTGTCCATGCACGATGACGATCGAGAAATAGGGCACCGTCTCGGCCGTGACTTCGGCCAGCCGGGTGACCTTTTGCCCCGGCATGGCGGCGTATTCCACCAGCCAGGCCGCCTCGAACCGCCCGGCGCTTTGCAGCGCCCGGCACAGCCGGCCGAAATTGCGCCCGATCTTCATCACCACCAGCGCATCGCTGTCGGCCATGCGCCGCGCCAGTTCGGCCTCGGGCAGGGTCGCCATCAGCACCGTCAGCACGTCGTCGCCCCATGTGATCGGCGCGCCCGTCGCCGTCCAGGCCGCCGACATGCCGGTGATGCCGGGCACGACCTCGACCGGGACCAGATCGCGCAGCCGCATGTAAAGATGCATGAACGAGCCGTAAAAGAACGGATCCCCCTCGCACAGCACCACCACGTCCTCGCCCGCCTGCGCCAGCGAGCGCAGATGGTCGGTGCAATCCTCGTAAAACGCCGCCAGAAGCGCGTTGTAACGCGGGTCGCTCAGCGGGATTTCCGTGGTCACGGGGTATTCCATCGCGAATTCTGTCGCGCCATCGGGGATCAGGCCCTCGACGATCTGCCGCGCCTGCCCCTTGCGCCCGGTCTTGCGAAAGAACGCCACGTGGCGCGCGGCGCGCAGCAGCCTGTCGGCCCGCACGCTCATCAGATCCGCCGCCCCGGGGCCAAGGCCGAGGCCATAGACCGTGCCGCTCATTCCGCGCGGCTCGCGATGGCGTTGATGGCGGCGACGGTGATGGCGGACCCGCCCAGCCGGCCTTGCACGATGCAGCACGGCACCGGCTGGTCGGCCCAGAGCGCGTCTTTCGATTCCACCGCGCCGACAAAGCCCACCGGGCAGCCGATGATGGCGGCGGGGCGCGGGCAGTCGGGGTCTTCGAGCATGTTCAGCAGGTGAAACAGCGCCGTGGGCGCGTTGCCGATGGCCACCAGCGCGCCCGCAAGATGCGGCCGCCACAGCTCCAGCGCGGCGGCAGAGCGGGTGTTGGACATCCGCGCCGCCAGGTCGCGCACGCCGTCGGCGTGCAGCGTGCAGAGCACCGGGTTGTCGGCGGGCAGGCGCGGGCGTGTCACGCCTTCGGACACCATGCGCGCGTCGCACAGGATCGGCGCGCCCGCCTCCAGCGCGGCGCGGGCGGCGCTGACAAACCCGGGCGAGAACCGCACATGCCGCTCCAGCCCCACCATGCCGGCGGCGTGGATCATGCGCACGGCGACCTGTTCCTCGTCCGGCGCAAAGCGCGCCAGGTCCGCCTCGGCCCGGATCGTGGCAAAGGACTGGCGATAGATCGCGGCACCGTCGGTTTCGTATGTGTAGGGCATCAGGTCTCCGGAAAGAGCGCGTCGAGATCGGCATGTGTCAGGCCGCGGCGACAGGGCTCATCCCATGGCGCGCCCTGCTTGACAAGGTCGAAGCCGCCGTCGCGGGCGACAAGGGTCATCGGTGCGGCGCGCGGATGGGCGCACCCCTTGGCGCAGCCGGAAAGGTGCAGCGGGCCGGTGTCGTTCAGGCGCGGGGCGAGGTGCAGGGCCAGCGCGCGGATGTCGGCCCCGGCCTGCGGGCAGTCGGGCGCGCCGGTGCAGGCGATGACGTTCAGGCGCGGATCGTCGGGGGCCGCGATCAGGCCAGAGACCGGCTCGGGCAGGTCTGCAACGCCCGGCAGATAGACCATGCGATAAGGTGTGATCCGCAGCGCGCCGCGCGCGGCCCCGGCCAGGGCGCGCAAGGCACCGGGCGTCAACTGGCCGAACGCGGCGGCGATATAGAGCCCGCCGCTGTCGGCCCCGGGCCGGGGGGACGGCAAAGCCGGGTCGGGCGCGACGGTGCCGCGCGCTGTGTCCGGCAAGGGCACGGTAAGCCGCTTCATGCGTCCGCGCCCGTCCTGTCCCACGCCATGCGCGATGAACCACAGGGCAAGGTCCAGTGCCGCGCGCACCGCCGCGTCCTCGTCGGCCATGGGGCACCCCAAATCGGCACCATCGGCGCGCAGGATCAGCCTGTCGCCCGCACTTTCGATGCGGATATCGCCGCTGATGCCGACCAGCTGCCGCCCCGTGCCTGCATCCACCGCGAAGCCGAACTTGCCCGGCAGCGCCGCGAAGGCCGGGTCTCGCAGCCCGTCGCACAGCGCCTGCGCCATGGCCGTCTGATCCCACGGGCCCTCCAGCCGGGGTGGCAGGATCACGTTGCGCCGCGCCTCCGATCCGTCGTCGGGGTCGAGCAGGTCCAGCGCCGCCAGCCCGTCGAGCAGCGGTGACAGCGTCGCCTCCTGCACGCCGCGCAGCTGCAGGTTGGCACGCGAGGTGATCTCGATCCGCCCATTGCCGCAGCGCTCTGCCAGGTGGGCGAGCCCGCGCGCCTGGTCGGGCGTCAGCGCGCCGAGCCAGGGTCGCACCCGCACCACCAGCCCGTCGCCCGAGCGCATGGGCCGGTGCGCGCCGGGGCACCAGCCCTGAACCACGGGCGCGCTCATCGCGACGCCTCCAACCCTGCAAGGATCGAATTGCGGCGCGACAGCCAAAGGCCCGCGTCATGCAGTTCCGCAAAACGCGCCTCCATCGCGCGCAGCGCTTCGGGATTGGCCTCGGCCAGGAAGGCGCGCGTGGTGTCGTCCCCCAGCGTGGCCTCCCAGTAGAGATCGAAGAGATGCGGTGGCACCGCCTGCGCAAGATGCGCAAAGGCGGCCATGTGTTCCAGCGTCGCCGCGATCTCGGCCGCGCCGCGGAAGCCGTGGCGGCGCATGCCCGCGATCCAGCCCGGCTGCACGGCACGGCCTTGCACCACGCGGGCGATCTCTTCGGTCAGGACGCGGGCGCGGGGGCGGTCGGGATCGGTGTTGTCGAGATGGTAGAGCCGCGCCTGCCCGCCCGCGACGGCCTGGGCTGCGGCGAAACCGGCCTCGTGCGCGGCATAATCCTGCGCCAGCAGCAGATCGGTCTCGGGCAGGTCCTGCAGGTGCACGAAACTGTCGGCCTGACGGACGCGCGCGGCGATGCCTGCGGCATCCTCGACCGCGCGCTCGCCGTCCAGCGCCCAGGCGCTGGCGCGCAGCCAGGCCTCTCCGGCGGCGCGGCGGCCCTCCTCGCCGTACTCCTGCAGCGCCTCGCCCATGCCCAGCCCGAACTGGCCCGGCGCGGGGCCATAGACCCGCGCCACCTCCGATTCGGCGTCTGCCCCTGCATATGGGTTCCAGTCCGCCGCCTCGTCCCGCGCCGCCAGCGCTCGCACCGCCTGCTGAAAGAGCGCCGAGAGCGTGGGAAACACGTCGCGGAACAGCCCCGAGACGCGCAGGGTGACGTCGATGCGGGGGCGGTCCAGTTCGGCGATGGGCAGGATCTCCACCCCGCTGACGCGTTCGGAGCCCGCATCCCAGATCGGACGCGCGCCCAGCAGGTGCAGCGCCATGGCGAACTCTTCCCCGGCGGTGCGCATTGTCGCAGAGCCCCAGAGATCCACTACCAGCCCGCGCGGCCAGTCGCCTTCGTCCTGCAGGTGGCGGCGCACCAGTTCGCCGGCAAGCCGGACGCCCTGCGCATGGGCCGCGCGCGTGGGCACCGCCCGCGGATCGGTGGTAAAGAGGTTGCGCCCGGTCGGCAGCACGTCGCTGCGCCCGCGATAAGGCGAGCCGGAGGGGCCCGGTTCGATCCGGCGGCCATCCAGAGCCGCCAGAAGCGCCAGCCTTTCGGCCTCGGGCGCGAACCCCTCCAGCGGCGCACCCCGATTTTTCGTCGAAAAATCGCGGCCCCAGATGTGCAGGCCGTCGCCGAACTGGCTTTCCTTGACGTCGCAGACAAAGCGGTCGATCCGCGTCACCGCCTCCGCCGGGCAGGAGGCGCGGTCGAGGCCCAGATCGTCCTCGACCCCCAGCGCCTGCGCCTCGTCGCGGATGTCGGCGATCAGCCGGTCGCGGCGGCGGGGGTCCAGCCCGTCGGCATTGGAGAACTCGTCCAGAAGCGCCTCCAGCCGGGTCAGCCGGTCGGGCGTGGCGGCGGGCTTCAGCGGCGGCGGCACATGGCCCAGCGTCACCGCGCCGATGCGCCGCTTGGCCTGCGCGGCCTCGCCAGGATCGTTGACGATGAACGGGTAGATCACCGGCATCGCGCCCGCCAGCGCTTCGGGCCAGCAGGCCGGCGAGAGCGCGACGGACTTGCCGGGCAGCCATTCCAGCGTGCCATGGGCCCCGACATGGACGAGCGCATGGGCCTGCTGACGCAGCCAGAGGTAGAACGCCACATAGGCGTGGCGCGGCGTGCGGGAGAGGTCGTGATACTCGTCCGACCGGCTCCGGACCTGCCCGCGCTCCGGCTGCAGCGCGATCAGCGCGGTGCCACGGCGGACGGCCTTGAGGCGCACCGCGCCGTCGGCGATGTCGGGATCGTCCTCGGGCGGGCCCCAGGCAGCGGCGAGGTCGGCTTGCAGCGGGGCGGGCAGCATGGCCAGCGCGGCCTTGTAGGCGTCAAGCGGCCAGTGGAGCGTCTCATGGCTCAGCGCCCCGGCCAGATCGCCGGCGGGCGTCACGGCATAACCTGCCCCCGCAAGATCGTCGAGGATCACGGCGGCAGAGGCCAGCGGGTCGAGCCCCACCGCGTGGGCCATGTTCCAGCCCTGTCCCGGATAGGTCGAGAGCACCAGCGCCACGCGGCGGTCCTGCGGCGCGGTTGCCTGCAGGCGGTGCCAGGCGGCGACGCGGCACGCGGCGGCGTCGATCAGCGCCGCATCCGGCGCATGGGCGAAACGGCTGTATTCCAGCAGCGGATCGCGCGCCTGCGGCTCCTTGAACGACACGGCACCCGCGAAGAGCCGCCCGTCCACCTCGGGCAGCACCACGTGCATGGCGAGGTCGGCCGGCGAGAGACCGCGCTCGGCCTCGTCCCACGCCTTGCGCCGCGCGGTGGACAGCGCCACCTGAAAGACCGGCACGCCGCCCGCATCCAGCGGCGAGCCGCCTTCGCCGTTGCGGCCGGAAAAGGCGGTGGCGTTCACGATGGCGGCAGGCGCGTGAAAGGCCACCTGGCGTGCCAGCCAGCCGGCTGCCATGGGGGCCTTGAGCGAGGGCACGAACAACCCAAGCGTGTCAAAGCCCTGTTTGTCAAGTGCGGCGCACAGCGCCGTGATCGGGGCCAGATCGGCAGAGACAAGGTAAGAGCGGTAGAAGACCACCAGAACCAGCGGCCGCGCGCTTTCTTCGGGGCGCAGGGCAAGCACCGGGCAGACGACGCCCTGGCCCGGCTGCCAGGCGCCCACCTGCGGCAGCGCCTTTGTACCGCGCACCGGTCCGGCATAAAGCCCCGCCGCCAGCGCCATCTGGGCCAAGGCGGCCTGCGCCGCGACCTCGCCGCCCGTGTCGCACAGATGCGCCAGCCGCCGCAGGGTCGAGACCGGCAGGGTCGAGACGGCATCCAGCCGCGGATCGGGCCGCCCGTCACCGGGCAGCACCGCCAGGGCGATGCCACGGGCCCGCGCCAGCGCCTCGATCTGCTGCACGCCGTAGGGCCAGTAAGGCAGCCCGCCGATCAGCCGGATCAGGATGCCTTTCGCCCCCGCCAGCGTCTGGTCCAGGTAGGTATCCACCGAAAGCGGGTGTTTCAGCGCGGCAATGTTGGCCAGACGCAGGGTGGGCAGTTTGCCTGCCTCCCCCCCGCCCCGCCGCCAGCCCGCGGCAAAGGCGCCCAGATCGCTGTCGGAAAAGGACAGCACCACCAGCTCCGCCGGGCTCTGGCCCAGATCGGTCGGGGTGTCGGTCTCGTCCAACCCGTGGCTTTCGCGGAAGATGACGTGCATGGCTGTTCCCGGGGCGGCGGGGGGAGACCCCCGCCCTACGCCTTATTCCGCCGCCGCGCTGACGAGGCCCAGCCCCGCCTCGATGGCGGTGCGGTCGATATCGTCATGCTCGGCGATCACCACCAGCCGGCCCTGCCGCGGCTCGCCCGGTTGCCAGGGGCGGTCGTACTGGTGGCGCACCCGCGCGCCCACCGCCTGCACCAGAAGGCGCATCGGCTTGCCGGCCACGGCGGCATAGCCCTTGACCCGCAGGATGTTCCGCGTGTTGGCCAATGCCTCGATCCGGGCGACCAGTTCGGCCGGGTCGGCCAGTTCCGGGATCGCCACGACGATGGAGTCGAAATCCTCGTGGTCATGCTCCGGCACGCCGTCGTGATGCGACGGACGGGCGTCGAGGTCGTCCTCGGCCGCCGCCTCCAGCCCCAGGATCACGCGCGGATCGACCCGGCCTTCGGCAACCTCCACCACCGGCAGCGGGCGCGGCGCTTCGGCGGCGATCACCGCGCGGGCCTTTGCGACGCCCTCGGGCCCGGCCAGGTCGGGCTTGGTCAGCAGCACGATGTCGGCACAGGCGATCTGATCCTCGAACACCTCCGACAGCGGCGTTTCATGGTCGAGGCTCTCATCGGCGGCGCGCTGTGCGTCCACCGCCGCCACGTCGGGCGCAAAACGCCCTGCTGCCACCGCCTCGGCATCGGCCAGGGCGATCACGCCGTCTACGGTGATGCGCGAGCGGATGTCCGGCCAGTCGAAGGCCTTGAGCAGCGGCTTGGGCAGCGCGAGGCCCGAGGTTTCGATCAGGATGTGATCGGGCCGCGGCTCCAGCGCCATCAGCGCCTCGATCGTGGGGATGAAATCGTCCGCGACGGTGCAGCAGATGCAGCCATTGGCCAGTTCCACGATGTTTTCCGCCGGGCAATCGGGGATCGCGCAGCCCTTGAGGATCTCGCCATCCACGCCTACATCGCCGAATTCGTTCACCACCACCGCCAGCCGCTTGCCGCCCGGGTTCTGCATCAGCTGGCTGATCAGCGTCGTCTTGCCGGAGCCCAGAAAGCCGGTGATCACGGTGACGGGAAGTTTGGACAGGTTGGTCATTCAGGCTCTCCGATGGTCAGCGGCGGGATGCGCGCGATGCAGTTGCGTTTGAAGTGCTCGGGGCGGGACCGCCACGGGATCAGCCCGTCGGTCGTGTCACGATACAGCGCCGCGCCCTCGATCAGCAGGTCCGGATGCGACGCCTCGAGGAGGTTTCCGTACACGTAGGTCCAGCGCGCCGCGCCCCCGCGCAACGCGGCCGAGCACCCCGAGTCGCAGTTCTGCAGGCATTCCACCGGCGTCAGCCGCACACCCTCGGGCATCTGGCGCGCGGCCAGCGCCTCGAAGAGCGCCTGTCCCGGGCGGATGCCGTCCTCGGGCACCTCCTGACCGCGGCGGCATTTCACGCAGACCAGCAGTTCGGCCGGTTCTGGGGTCTCGTTGCTCATGGCGTCCCTGCATTGCGGGACAAGGGTTGGATGGCGGGCGGTTTCCCCCCGACACCGGCACACCCCGTCCGGTTCACGTCGTCTTGCGCTGGCAGGTCTCCCGGCTTGCAGAGCGCCTTTCGGCACGGCCCGCCGCCTTCCCGCGTGATGCAGTGGCGTTGGCGGACCTCTCCGGTCACGGTCGCGGGGGCGGCTGCGCTTGACCCGGAGCCCGGGCTGGCGCATTCCCTTTTCACCTGCTCGCGCAGGCACCAGCGTCCCTGTGGGATGCGCCCCAAATCATACCCTTGTCAAGCGCCCGGAGTGTCCCATGGACGAGATCACCACCCGCCACAACGAAAAGATGAAAAAGATCAAGGCCGCGCGCGATGAGATGATGAAGACCAAGACCGAGGAAAAGGGCCTGATCATGGTCCATACCGGCCCCGGCAAGGGCAAGTCCTCCTCCGGCTTCGGCATGATCCTGCGCTGCATCGCCCATGGCATGCCCTGCGCGGTGGTGCAGTTCATCAAGGGCAACTGGTCGACCGGCGAAAAGGAGATCCTGCGCGGGCGGTTTTCGGAGGAATGCCGGTTCTTCGTCTCGGGCGAAGGCTTTACCTGGGAAACACAGGATCGCGAGCGCGACGTGGCCGCCGCGCAGAACGGCTGGAAGATCGCGCAGGAGCAGATCCTCGACCCTCAGATCCAGTTCGTGCTTCTGGACGAGATCAACATCGCCCTGCGCTACGACTACCTGGACATCGACGAGGTGGTGGACTTCCTGCTGACCCAAAAGCCCCACATGACCCATGTCTGCCTGACGGGCCGCAACGCCAAACCGGAACTGATCGAAGCGGCGGACCTTGTGACAGAGATGACGCTGGTCAAACATCCATTCCGCGACGGGGTGAAGGCGCAGAAGGGGGTGGAGTTTTGACGGCAAGGGGCGGACAGATCGCGAAACAGAGGGGTCTTCTGCGCGCCTTTGACAGCCGCAAGCGGCAGGCGTACCCTTGTGGCATGAACAGACATCGTCCCCCCCGCTGTCCCATGCCGACAGAGGACACGCTGCGCGAAGCGATCCGCGACGCGGACGCGGGCGTGTTTGTGTCGTCAGAGAAGGTGCATGGCTGGATGCGCAGCTGGGGCACCGCCGCAGAGCAGCCGCGCCCGGAACCGGACATCTTTCCCGACGACACGTGACACTGGTCTATCTGCCGTCTGCGCTTGACGATCTGGAATGGGTCAGGGCCTACTATGCCGAGACGTTCCCGGCCGGATCGTACAACGCGGCCCTTCGCTTCGAGGAAACCGAGCGGCTGCTGATTGCACAGCCCTTGTGCGGCACCCCGTATCTGGCACGCTTGCGGCGGCGCAAGGTGACGAAGACCCCGTTCAGCCTGATCTATCGCGTCGTGGAGGCGCGCATCGAGGTCTTGCGGGTGCTCGACGATCGGGCGCAGTAAGGCTTGCGCGGGGGACTACTCGCGCGATAGTGCAACCCGTCAGACCACCCACCTTTGGACCAAAGCCCCATGCCCCGCGCCCTCATGTTCCAAGGCACCGGCTCCAATGTCGGGAAGTCGATGCTGGTTGCCGGTCTCTGCCGGGCGGCGCGCCTGCGGGGGCTCTGTGTGGTGCCGTTCAAGCCGCAGAACATGTCCAACAACGCCGCCGTCACCGCCGACGGGGGCGAGATCGGGCGGGCGCAGGCGTTGCAGGCGCTGGCCTGCGGGCTGAAGCCACACACGGACATGAACCCGGTGCTTCTGAAGCCCGAGACGGATGTGGGCAGCCAGGTGATCGTGCAGGGCAAGCGCCTCGCCACGGTCAAGGCGCGGGACTATGCGGCGCTCAAGCCGCAACTGATGGCCTCGGTGCTGGAGAGTTTCCAGCGGCTGAAGGCGGGCCACGACCTGGTGATCGTCGAAGGCGCGGGCAGTCCGGCCGAGGTGAACCTGCGCCCGGGCGACATCGCAAACATGGGCTTTGCCCAGGCCGCGGACGTGCCCGTGGTGCTGGTCGGCGATATCGACCGGGGCGGCGTGATCGCGCAGGTGGTGGGCACGCAGGTCGTGCTCTCACCCGAGGATGCGGCGCGGATCAGGGGCTTTGTCATCAACAAGTTCCGCGGCGATCCGCGCCTTTTCGACGATGGCTACGCGATGATCGAGGCGCACACGGGCTGGCGCGGCTTTGGCGTGGCCCCGTGGTTCGCAGATGCCTGGAAACTGCCGGCCGAGGACGCGCTGGACATCGCCACGCCGCGACGGACCGATGGCCTGCACGTGGTCTGCCTGCGGCTCTCGCGCATCGCCAATTTCGACGACATGGACCCGCTGGCGCAGGAACCGGGCGTGCGGCTGACCATGCTGGGCGCGGGCCAGCCGATCCCGGGCGATGCGGACGTGGTGATCGTGCCGGGCAGCAAGTCCACCATCGGCGATCTGGCCTTTCTGCGCGCGCAGGGCTGGGACGTGGACCTGATCGCCCATCATCGGCGGGGCGGGCATGTGCTGGGCATCTGCGGCGGTTTTCAGATGCTGGGCCGGACGATCGCCGATCCCGACGGAATCGAGGGCGCGGCGGGCCAAGTGCCGGGTCTGGGCCTGCTGGAGGTCGACACCGTCATGACGCCGGACAAGCGCCTGACCGAAACAGAGGCCGTGCATGCCGCCAGCGCCCTGCCCTTTCGCGGCTACGAGATCCATATCGGCCGCACCGAAGGCCCCGACCGCGCGCGCCCCTTTGCCCATGTGGCAGGCCAGCCCGAAGGCGCCACCAGCGCCGATGGCCGCGTCACCGGCAGCTACCTGCACGGCATGTTCCGCGACGACGGCTTTCGCGCTGCCTGGCTCGCGGGTCTGGGCGCCGCCAGCCAGGGCGCGGGGTATGACGCCACGGTCACCCGCACGCTCGACGCGCTGGCCGGGCATCTGGAGGACCATCTGGACCTTGACGGCCTTCTGGATTGCGCGGGCTGAGCCTCGGCAGGCTTGACGCAACGCGCCGAGTCTTGGCACCCTGCCCGCAGGTTTTTCCGATTGCACCCCTTGATCCACGCCGTTTCCCGCCAGCAGGAGGCTTCATTCATGGCTATCGCAGACAATTACGTGCCCTTCCCGGTCTTGATGGCCTTTGAAAACATGCTGATCCGCGCGCTTGGCCTGCCGGCCAGCGCAAGCTCGGTGCAGCCCGGCACGGTGATGAGCTTTCCGCTGACCGTCAATGGCATGAATTACGCGGTCCTCGTGCGCGGTCAGGGTCTGGGCATCCTGCCGACCGTCCCTGTCACCTTCTCCGGCGTGGTGACGTCCTTCGAGGTCATCGAGATCACGGATCCGAACAACCCCGTCTATCTCGGCTTCATGCAACTGCCGTTCCAGACCTCGCTGAACGATTTTGTCTATGCCGCCGTCGGGCTGGCCGCCTCGGGCCGCACCACGCCGGACCTGCAGGATGCCGACAACGTCAACTTTGTCACCGCCAGCGACTTTTTCGACCTGATCCTGCCGCCCAATGGCGGCTTCGGGATGATCCATACCGGATCGTCGGGGGCGGACATCATCAACGGCTATGTCACCGACGACAACCTCAACGGTGCCGGGGGTGACGATGTGATCCGCCTGTCGCCGGGCACCGACACGTTGCAGGGCGGCGACGGCACCGACACGGTGGATGGCAGCCTGGCCGACAGCGCCATCACCCTGAACGCGCCCGCCGGTCAGGCCAGCTATGGGACAAACACGGCCAGCCTGTCCGGGGTCGAAGCCTTTGTCGGGTCGGATTTCGCCGACACGATGACACTGTCGGACATCCTGCGCGAGGTGTTTGGCGGCCTGGGCAACGACACGATCACCGGCAGCGCCGGTGACGACACGATCTCCGGCAACGAGGGCGACGACCAGATCGACGGCGGCGCCGGCAATGACAGCCTGGACGGCGATGACGGCAACGACACGCTTCAGGGCGGCGATGGCAACGACTCCCTGCGCGGCGGACGCGGCGACGACCTGATGGAAGGCGGCGGCGGGGACGACCTGTTTACCAATATCGACGGCGGGCTGGATACCTTCCGGGGCGGCGACGGCGTGGACACGCTGGTGACCGATGTCACCGGGCTGGGCTTTGCCACCATGACCTTTGACGCGGTGAACGGCACCCATGGCCGCACCGATCCGCCCGCCAGTCAGGACGTGGTGGACAGCATCGAGAACTTCACCCTGATCGGCGACTGGAACGGGATCCTGATCGGCGACGGCGCGGCCAACGCCCTGACCTCGGACGCGGGGGACGATTCGCTTGTGGGCAATGACGGGAACGACACGCTTGACGCCGGCGCGGGGGACGACGTCCTGGAAGGCGGCAACGGCGACGACACGCTTCTGGGCGGTGCGGGCAACGACACGATCAACGATGGCAGCGGCTTCGACGTGATCGACGGCGGCGACGGGATCGACCTCTTCGCCCGCGACTATGGCGGCAGCTTCACCTTCCTGCCGGTCATCGACCTGATCCAGGGCCGCATCTTCGCCCAGGGAGAGACGGCGTTCGAGACCATCCTGAACATCGAGAACACCACCACCCGCGGCAGCCACCACCACACGGTGATCGGCACACAGGGTGCCAACCGGATCGAGACCGGCGCAGGCGACGACACGCTGCAAGGCAATGGCGGGGACGACACGCTGGTGGGCGGTACCGGCAATGACAGCATGGACGGCGGCGCGGGCAGCGACACCGCGGTCTTTGACCTCATGCAATCCGAGGCCACCGTCTCGGCCGTGGCCGGCGGCATCCAGGTGGTTTCGGCGCTGGGCACGGATGTCCTGCAGGACATCGAGTTCCTGCAATTCAACGACGGCACGCTGGACACGTCCGGGTTTGTCCCGGGTCAGACCGTCGACGGCACCGGTACGGGCGATACGCTGGCCGGGGCTGGCGGGCCCGACACGATTTCAGGCGGCGGCGGATCGGACGTGATCTCGGGCGGCGGCGGCAATGACACGATCTCGGGCGGGATCGGCTTTGACAGCGTGTCGGCCGGAGACGGCAACGACACCGTCGTCGCGGGCGACGGGTATGACAGCGTCTCGGGCGGCGCCGGCGACGACCTCATCACCGGCAATAACGGTTTCGACCTGCTGCAGGGCGATGACGGCAACGACACCTTGTCCGGCGGCCTTGGCACCGACACGCTGGAGGGCGGCGACGGGGACGACGTGCTGAACGGGCAGTCGGGCTTTGACAGCCTCGATGGCGGCGCGGGCAACGACACGCTGAACGGTAATTCCGGCGCGGACACGCTGCGCGGCGGCAATGACGACGACCTGCTGAACGGCGGCATCGCCAATGACGTGCTGAGCGGAGACGCGGGCAACGACACGCTCAACGGCGGCAACGGGGCCGACACCCTGTCCGGCGATTCCGGTGATGATCGGCTCGAAGGCAATGGCGGGTCCGACTACCTGCATGGCGGGGCCGGCAACGACGTGCTGCGCGGCGGTCTTGGGGCCGATACCTTTGACTTCGAAGTGGGCGATGGCCATGACCGCATCGTCGATCTGGGCAAGGTGGACACGGTGGAACTCGACAGCGGCCTGCTGAACGAAGCCGCGCCGGTGCCGGACGACCTGCGCAATTACGCCTCGTTCAACAGCGACGGGTTCCTGGTGCTGACCTTCGCCACCGGCGACACGCTGACCTTCACCGGCATCGTCAACACCACGGCGATCCTCGATAACGTGGATTTCGTCTGACGTGCGCCGTCGGGTACGGTTTTCCCGACCCGTTGAAACAAGACGCGGCGCACCGACGTGGATTGAGACGCGCGGATCGGAACACACCGCGCGGGACAACGTAGGAACCACATCATGGCAACGATACTTGGAACGGACCAGAACGACCTGATCATCGGCACGGGCGATGACGATTTCCTGTTTGGCGACGATGGCGACGACGTCTTGCGCGACGGCATCGGGCAGGACACGCTGAACGGCGGCCAGGGCTTTGACCTGGCCGATTTCAGCGCGCTGCCCAATCCGGTCTTTGCCAGCATCGCCACGTCCGAGGGGCTGAACCTGGCGGGCGAGGCCTTTCTGGTGTCGATCGAGGGCATCATCGGAACGGCGCAGGACGACACGATCTCTGGCGACGTCAATGCCAACCAGTTGTTCGGACTGCTGGGCCGCGACAGCCTGAACGGGCTGGACGGCAATGACACGCTGGACGGCGGCGACGGCAATGACACGCTGAACGGCGGGGGCGGCAACGACGTGCTGGGCGGTGGTCTGGCCGATGACCTGATCTTTGGCGGGGGCGGGCTCGACGATATCGGCGGCGGTCCGGGACAGGACACGGTGGTGGGCTTTGACCTGACCGGCAACGAGACCATGGATGGCGGCCCCGGACGCGACCTGCTGGACGCGGATCTCTTGAACTATGCGCCGACGGCCGTGTTCGACCTGGACAGCGGCGTGTTCGATTTCGGCCTGGGCGGGCCGACCTCGTTCATCATCGGGTTCGATGACTATCGCGGCGGCCCGGGCGGGTCCGAGGCGGTGCTGGGAACGGTCCTTGGCAACCGGATCGAGACCGGAAACGGCAACAACACCCTGAGCGGACGTGGCGGCAACGACACCCTGCTGAGCGGCGGCGGCAATGACAGTGTCGAGGGCGGCGACGGCTTTGACAGTGTCGACGGTGGCGCGGGCAACGACACGCTGGCCGGCAATTCCGGGGCCGACACGCTGAACGGCGGCGACGATGACGATTCCCTGAACGGCGGCATTGCCAACGACCTGCTGTCGGGCGACGCCGGAGACGACACGCTGAACGGCGGCAACGGCTCTGACAGCCTGTCGGGCGGCGCGGATGACGATCAGCTGATCGGCAATAACGGCTTTGACCTGCTGCAGGGGGACGACGGCAACGACGCGCTTCTGGGGGGGCTCGGCTTCGACACGCTGGAAGGCGGGGCCGGAAACGACAACCTGTCCGGGCAGTCTGGATCGGACCTGCTGTCGGGGGACGACGGCAACGACACGCTGAACGGCAATTCCGGGGCCGACACGATGGCCGGCGGGGCCGGCAACGATATCCTCAATGGCGGGATCGCGCATGACGTGCTGTCGGGCGATGGCGGCAACGACACGCTCAACGGCGGCAACGGGTCCGACCTGCTGACCGGCGGCGAGGGCGACGACCGGCTGGAGGGCAATGCCGGATCCGACACGCTGGAAGGCGGCACGGGCGACGACGTGCTGCGCGGCGGGCTGGGGATCGACACCTTTGTCTTCTCCGTCGGCGACGGGAACGACCGGATCGCGGATTTCGGCAACAATATCGACGTGATCCAGCTGGACGCCAACCTGCTGACCGAAACCGCCCCCGTGCCGGACGACCTGCGCAACTATGCCAGCTTTGACGTCAGCGGCCACCTGGTGCTGACCTTCGGTGCCGACAGCCTGACCTTCACGAACGTCTTTACAACCGCCGCGGTGCTGGACGACGTGGTGTTTGTCTGAAGATTGTGGCCGGCGGGATTGACCACTGGGGTGATCCATGCATGATGTGACTCGGATTCGTGTCAGTCATTGCAGAAAGGTCTGCCCATGCCCGTGCTGTCGGCCACCGGAATCATTGTTCAGGAACCCACCGGGTATTCCGACACCGCCATTTTCCAGCTGACCCTGGACGAAGCCGCGCCAACCACGACGCGGATCTACTACTACACCAATGACGGGTCTGCGGCTGTTGGCGATGGCGATTACGACGACCGGTTTTCCCATGTCGACATCCCGGCAGGGCAGACCTCGGCCCAAGTGTCGGTCACGGTTTACGGCGATGCGGTGGTGGAGGGCGACGAGACCTTCGAACTGGTGATCCTTGGCGGTCAGGGCATCACGCTGGAGGGCGGGGCCGCGGCTCTGGTGGCCACGGCCACCATCCTCGACAGCGACGACACCGTGAACACCGGCAGCCCCGGGCCGGGGGCCGCCGCCGTGCCGATCCTGCCGGCAGACCCGGCCTCGGACGTGCTGCCCACAGTGCGCGTCCACGACGTCGCCATGATCGAGGGCGAGGCCTATTCGCACGAGCACGCCTTTCTGGTGACCCTCGACCGGCCGGCCACGACGCCGGTGCGGATCTATTACTACACGCAGGATATCAGCGCGACGGGGGATTCCGATTATGACGATGCCGCCGGATCCTTCACCATCCAGCCGGGCTTTCAAAGCACCTACCTGCGGGTCACGGGCTATGGCGGCACTGCCGCGGAAAGCGACGAAACCTTTCAGCTGGTGCTTGTTGCGCCGCAGAATGCCGTTTTCGAAGGCGGTGCCGCCGCGCTGACCGCCACCGCGACGCTGATCGACGACGATGGCGGCGCGCCGTCCTTTCCCGGCGGTGTGGGAGCGCCGGGCCAGCAGATCCACGGCCCCGACGGGGATGGCGGTCTGACCCCGATCTTGCGGGTGCATTCGCCGGTGCTGATCGAAAGCGACGACTATTCCCAGACCTTCCGCTTTCTCATGACCACCGACCGCCCTGCCCCGGCCAACATCTCCGGCGTCATGGCAACCGTCGACGGCACCGCTTCGGAGATGCTGGGCGATTACGACGGGCGCGGGACAAGCTTCACCTTCGGCGCCGGGCTGATGAGCGACTATGTCACCGTGACGCTGTACGGCGACGAGCGCATCGAGGAAGACGAGACCTTCGGCCTTCTGTTCACCGACCTGCGCAATGCCCGCTTTGAAGGGGACGCGCCCGCCGTTGTCGCCACGGCGACCATTCTGGATGACGATGGCGGCCCGGTCTCGGGTCCGGCGGGCATCGGCGATCCGGCCACCGGGCTGGCCGCGCCGTCGGGCACCAACGACATCATTCCGACGCTGCAGGTGTTCGACACCACGATGATCGAAGGCGACGGCTATTCCGCAACGATCCGCTTTCCGATCACGCTGGACCGCCCGGCCCCCACCGAGATCACCGGGAGCTATGCGCTGATGGACGGCACCGCCACCGGCGAGGCGGATTTCGACGGGGCCAGCGGCAATTTCGCCATCCAGGCCGGCGAGACCAGCACCTATCTGTCCTTCACCGTTTACGGTGACGACCAGATCGAGGGCGACGAATTCTTCTACCTGGCGCTGAGCAACCTGTCGAACGCCAATTTCAACTACAACGCGCCGGCGATGCTTGCCACCGGGACGATCCTGGATGACGATGCCGGACCGGTGACCGGGGCGGGCGGGATCGGCGCACCGGGGACCGGCATCGCGGGGCCTGCGCCCTCGGGCAACCAGGTGACGATCCGGGTGATGGACACCTCGGCAGCCGAGCTCGATTCCACCGACAATTTCGCCTATGTGCTGGTCACCCTGTCGCAACCCGCCGCCGAAGACGTGGTGATGGATGTGGCCACGGAGGCGGGCACCGCCACCGCGGATGTCGATTACGATGCCTTTTCCACCCGCTTCACCATCCCCGCCGGGCGCAGCAGCGGCTGGGTGCGGGTGCGGCTGTACGATGACCAGTCCATCGAGGGCGACGAGACGCTGGAGCTTGTCTTTACCGCCGTGTCCGGCGGCAGCTTCGAGAACGGCGACAACCGGGCGCTGATCACCATCCGCGGCGATGACGGCGCGGGCAGCGCGGGCGATCCGGCCACCGGACCGGTCTACCAGCCCTATGACGGGCCGACCGAGGCCGACGACCAGGTCCAGGGCACCTTTCTGGCCGACAGCATCACCGGTTTCGAGGGCAATGACAGCCTGTATGGCCTGGGCGGGAACGACACGCTGAACGGCCGCGAAGACAACGACCTGCTGGATGGCGGCGACGGGGACGACCTGCTGCTGGGCGGTCTGGGCGGCGACACGATCCTGGGCGGGCCCGGCAATGACGACATCAATGGCGGGATCGGGTTCGACATGGTCGATGGCGGCCCGGGCGACGACACCATCCTGGGTGGCGACGGGTTCGACGACCTGTCGGGCGGCGACGGCAACGACCTGATCAACGGCAACAACGGCAACGACACCGCCGATGGCGGTGCGGGCAACGACACGATCACCGGCGGGCTGGGGGCGGATGAACTGTCGGGCGGCGCCGATGACGACCTTCTGCTGGGCCAGTCGGGGTTTGACGTGCTCAACGGCGATGCGGGCAACGACACGCTGAACGGCAATGCCGGGGGCGACACGCTGTCGGGCGGCGATGGCGACGACCTGCTCAATGGCGGCATCGCCAATGACGTGCTGTCGGGCGATGCGGGCAATGACGTGCTGAACGGCGGCAACGGCTTTGACCGGCTCGATGGCGGCGCAGGCGACGACCGGTTGGAGGGCAATGCCGGCTTTGACACCCTTGCGGGCGGCACGGGCACCGACGTGCTGCGCGGCGGCATCGGGATCGACACCTTCGTGTTCACCCTGGGCGACGGACAGGACCGAATCGCCGATTTCCAGAACAACATCGACGTGGTGCACATCGATGCCGACCTGCTGACCGAGACCACCCCGGTGCCGGACGACCTGCGCAACTACGCCTCGTTCAACGCCGACGGTTTCCTTGTGCTGACCTTCGGCGCGGACAGCCTGACCTTCAGCGGCGTCTTCACCACGACGGCGGTGCTGGACGACGTGGTGTTCATCTGACGCCCGGACCGGGCTCCGGGCCAAATGGCGGTTTGGGACTCGGGGAAAAGCTGGTAGGTTTGGCCCGAATTCGTTCCATGTTCTTCCAGGATGCCCCGCATGCCGAGCTATATCGCAGAGATCCTTCCCACCCGCTTCATTGGCGGGATCGCGTCGGAGTTCACGCTGACCGCCGACGGTCAACTCCTGAACCAGGAGCCGTTCATCGGGGCCGGGCAATTCATCCGCTCGTCCACCTATGCGCCGGACGGCACGTTCCTCGGGGCGCATGATGCGCCGCTGAACAGCCAGGTGCTGACCGGCGCACCCGAAGCGAACGAGGTTGTCACTCTGACGGACGGGCGCATGGTGGCGACCTATGTCCTGGGTCCCGGGGGCAGTTTCCAGGCCGCGTTCCGCGTTTTCGATGCCGAGGGCAACCCGCTGACGGACTTCACCTTCGTCAATCAGGGTGGCACCTTCACCTATCTCGACATCGCCCCCACGCCGTCGGGCGGGTTCGCGATTCTGGTGGGCGACGTCGTCGGGCCGAACCGTGACGTGGTGCACGTGGTCTATGACGCCAACGCGAACATCGTCGGGTCCAACACCTTCCTGTCGGGACAGGACGGCATGTGGGGCTTTCATCAGGAGGCGTTCAACCAGGCGGTGCTGCCCGATGGCAGTTTCGCCATATCCTATGCCAGCAATATCGGATCGCCCTCGCAGGGGTATGCAAGCGCAGGCGTGCGCACGGTTTTTCTCGCCCCCGACGGTACCGAGCTGGGCACCGAAACGGTCTATGTGCCAAGTGCCCCTGCGGCAAGCGCCGAAGTTGTGGGCGGGCAGCCGCCGCGCACCGTGGCGCTGGCGGACGGCACCATCGTGACCTTCTTTGCCTGGCGCGACGAAGGCGGGCTGGTCGGGGCCAACTGGCATGTCAGCGTGGGCGGGGGTGGCGCGGTGCGCGTGCCCGAGATCCCGGCCGCGACACAGTCGCTGGAGGCGATTGCCCTGCCGGACGGGCGCTATGCGGTGCTGACCGGCACGCCGGTGCCGCACCTGCTGATCATGGACGGCACCACCGTGGTGCAGGAGTTTGTCCTGCCCCAGACCGATGTGCCGCAGGGGCGCAGTTCGGGCGACGGGCTGTTCCTTGCGCCCGACGGCACGCTGATGGTGGCTCTGTCGGGCGGCGCGGTGCACCGCTTTCTGGTGACCGACACCGTCCTCGACCTGCCGGACAATCCCGCCACCGCCGTCACCGGAAACGGCATCTCGAACACCGCGCTGGGCGACGGCGCGGCGCGGGCCTTCGTTCTGGGCGCGGGATCCGATCTGGCGATCGGCGGCGCGGGCGACGAAACCATGGCGGGCGGATCGGGGTTCGACACGCTGGAAGGCGGCGACGGTGCCGACGTGCTTGACGGACAGGCCGGAAGCGACTCGCTGCTTGGCGGCGCGGGGGACGACAGCGCCCTGGGCGGCGGCGGGGCCGACACCATCCTGGGCGGCGACGGGGACGACACCGCTTCGGGCCGCGACGGCGCGGACCTGCTGAACGGCGGAACCGGGGACGATCTGCTTCAGGGCAACAACGGGTCCGACACCGCGCTGGGCGGCGACGGGGCCGACACCCTGCTGGGCGGGCTGGGCTCGGACGAATTGCACGGCGGGACGGGCAACGACCTGCTGTCGGGCCAGGCCGGGTTTGACCTGATGGACGGCGGATCGGGCGACGACACGCTGAACGGCAATTCCGGAGCCGACACGGCGCTGGGCGGCGACGGCGCAGACCTGCTGAACGGCGGCAGCGCCAACGACGTGCTGGAGGGCGGCGCGGGCAACGACATCCTGAACGGCGGCAACGGGGCCGACACGGTGTCGGGCGGAGATGGCGACGACACACTCGAGGGCAATTCCGGGTCCGACCGCCTGAACGGCGGGGCGGGCAACGACGTTCTGCGGGGCGGGCTGGGGGCGGATGTCTTCGTCTTCGGCGTGGGCAGCGGGCACGACCGGATCGTGGATCTGGGCAATGTGGACACGGTGGAGATCGACGCAAGCCTGCTGAGCGAAACCAACCCGGTGCCCGACGACCTGCGCAACTACGCCTCGTTCGACGCCGACGGTTTCCTGGTGCTGGGTTTTGGCGCGGACAGCCTGACCTTCACCGGCGTCGTGAACACAACGGCGGTGCTGGACGACGTGGTATTTGTGTAGAACCCGGGAGTTTGCCCGAAACACGGACCTGTGCCAGACTGCGGCGGTCCTCGACGCGTGATACGCGTCCAGCCAAAGGAGCATGCTCATGGGCATTGCGGACATCCTGGATAGCGACGCCTATAACCGCTACCTGCAGGAACGGATCGGCTTCACGCTGGAAGACGGCATCGTCGATCACTGGGTACGCGGACGCGCGTCCGACAGTGGCGACGGCACGACGCTGACATTCTCGCATGTCGACGACCAGGGCACCATCCGGCGCATGGTGTTCCGCGGCAACGATCTGTACGAACCCTCTCTGGGTGGCGATTTCCAGGGCGTGTTCGACCGGATCGAACTGATCGAGATCGACCCGAACAACCCCACGGTCGAAGTGGTGACAGCCCGTTTCCGCCTGCCCTTTGACGTCTCTGTCTCGGATCTCGAACGCGCGATCAACGAAGCGACGCGGCCCGGAGAGCATGGGCGCACCCCGCCGGCGGACGGGCCCGCCAACAGCATCAACTTTGTCACCGCACCGCAGGTCTTCGACCTGTTCCTGCCGCCCGATGGCGGGTTCGGGATGTTCTTTACCGGTGGGGATGGCGGCGAGCGGGTCAACGGTTATGTCACCGACGACCGGCTTGACGGTGCGGCGGGCAACGACACGCTGCGCCTCAGCCCCGGCACCGACACGATCATCGGCGGCGCGGGCGAGGATATCGCCGACGGCCGCCTGATGCCCGACGCCATCACGCTTGACGGCATGACGGGCAATGCGGGCGCGGCCGGTTTCACGCTGGACGGGATCGAGGCGGTGATCGGGTCGGCCTTTGGCGACGTGCTGGATACCGGCGGCGTGTTGCGCAGCGTCTATGGCGGCGGGGGCGACGATGTCGTGGTGGGTCGTGGGCGCAGCGAGCTTCTGTCGGGCAATGACGGCAACGACCAGATCACCGGCGGCAGCGGCTTTGACACCATCGAAGGCGACGATGGCAACGACGTGCTGACCGGTGCAGACGGCTATGACCAGATCAGCGGCGGCGCGGGCGATGACAGCCTGACCGGCAACAACGGATTTGACACGCTGTACGGCAATGACGGCGACGACACGCTTCTGGGCGGTCTGGGCACCGACAGCCTGTTCGGCGGCCGCGGCGAAGACCTGCTGTCGGGCCAGGCCGGGCGCGACCAGATCTTTGGCGGCGGCGGCAACGACACGCTGGACGGCAATGCCGGCCCGGACCGTCTGAACGGCGAAGACGGCAACGACGTGCTCAACGGCGGCTCCAACGATGACGGCCTTTCGGGCGGGACGGGCAACGATATCCTGAACGGCGGCAGTGGCGCGGATGTGATCTTTGGCAACGAAGGCGACGACCGTCTGTCGGGCAATGGCGGCGCGGACACCCTTTGGGGCAATGCGGGCGACGACGTTCTGCGCGGGGGGCTCGGGGCGGACGCGTTCCTGTTCCATGTCGGCGACGGCCATGACCGGATCGCCGATTTCGGCAACAATGTCGACCGGGTCCAGCTGAGCCGCAGCCTGCTGGCCGAGGCCAACCCGGTGCCCGACGATCTGCGCAGCTACGCGACACGCGACGCCAACGGCTTTGTGGTGCTGGATTTCGGGCCGGACAGCCTGACCTTCACGAACGTGTTCACCACCGGGGCCATCCTGGATGACGTGGTGTTCGTCTGATCGGCATTCGGCGGTTCAACGCCCGGCCGATTCCGCCTAGACTGCCGTCCGGAGGCATCCCTCCGGGGGACAATTTGCATTTGAGGAGTTTTCGACATGCCTGGTCCGCAATGGTTCATCTTTGGTGACAGCCTGTCCGATGACGGCGCAACGCAGGGCGTTCTGACCGGCCCATCCACCGACCCGTTTGGCGGGCGCGCCTCGAACGGGGCGCTGTGGCACGAACTGATCCGCGACGATCTGCTGGTGGCCCCCGGCGCCACCCAGCTGGGTCAGGCGCCCGAGGTCGATGGCAGCCTGGGCGGTTCGTTGGACAACGGCGTCAACTTTGCCCATGGCGGCGCGCGCAGCTCGATCAACGCCGGCGGCTCTTCGGTGCCCGGCGCGCTGGAACAGGCGCAGGGCTTTGCCACGCTGGTCAATGACGGCACCATCCCCGCCCCCACCCCGGACGATCTGTTCATCGTCCTCGTCGGCGGCAATGACGTGGTGGACGATCTGGTGGGCAGCAACGGCATAATCAACGTCGCCGAGATCGTCGGCAACATCCGCTCGACGCTGGAGACGCTGCAGGCGGCGGGCATGGAACGCCTGTTCCTGGGCGGCGTGCCCAGCCTGGGCGGGCTGTTCCTGGGAGCCGAGGCCAGCCAGCTGCCGCCGGGCACCGTACCCTTCGTCAACAGCCAGATCGCCACGCTGAACGACCAGATCGAGGCGCTGGCCGTGGAGTTTGCCGACGACGGCATCGACACGTTCTTCTTTGACACCGCAGCCTTTGTCGCCACCATCGAAGCCGATCCGGCGGCCTTTGGCTATGATCATATCGACAGCGACGCGTTCACCGACGGGTTCGACATCTTCAACGTGCCCGACGACTATTTCAGCGTCGACGGCCTGCACCCCACCGATGACGGCCATCAGACCATCGCCGAGGCGGTGATCGCGGCGACGGATGCCGCGGGCTTCAGCCTTGCGCTGCCGCCGGACCTGACCGGCACCGGCGCGGGCGACACGCTGACCGGCACCTCGGGCGACGACAGCATGCAGGGCTTTGGCGGCAACGATGTCATCGACGGCGGCGACGGCAATGACGACATCAATGCCGGCGGCGGATTCGACACCGTCACGGGCGGCACCGGCAACGACACGATCACCGCGGCCAACGGCTTTGACAGCGTCGAGGGCGGTCTGGGCGACGATCTGATCTCGGGCAACAATGGCAACGATATCCTGGTCGGCGATGACGGCAACGATACCCTGCTGGGCGGCCTGGGCGGCGACACCCTGTTCGGCTCGGCCGGGGACGACCTGCTGACCGGTCAGGCGGGCACCGACGTGATCTTTGGCGATGCGGGGACGGATACGCTGAACGGCAATGCCGGCTCTGACACCATGCTGGGCGGCACCGGCAACGACCTGCTCAACGGCGGCATCGCCGATGACGTGCTCAGCGGCGATGGCGGCAACGACACGGTGAACGGAGGCAACGGGTCCGATGTCATTTCGGGCATCGACGGCGACGACCGGCTGTCGGGCAATGCCGGTTCCGACACCATTGCGGGCGGCATCGGCACCGACGTGCTGCTGGGCGGGATCGGGGCGGACACGTTCCTGTTCAACCTGGGCGACGGCAATGACCGGATCGGCGATTTCCAGAACAACATCGACACCGTCTTCCTCGATTCCGACCTGCTGACCGAGACGGTGCCGGTGGCCGAGGACCTGCGCAACTATTCCAGCTTCAACGCGGACGGCCACCTGGTGCTGACCTTCGGCGCGGACAGCCTGACCTTCACAGGCGTCTTCACCACAACGGCGGTGCTGGACGATGTGGTGTTCATCTGACCCGACAGGGGCGGTGCGTCTGCGCCGCCCCTTGACCCGCGGACGCGTCTGCGGTCTTTTCCCGCCCGGAAGCATTTTGGCACAAGGCGGGGTATTGGATGTCCTTTTCCGGCACAAATCTGGATGAACAGTTCTTTGGCGACGGCACGGCCGAAAACATCGACGGACAAGGCGGCAACGACACCCTGTCCGGTGGCGGCGGGGCCGACACGGTGCGCGGCGGGACGGGCAACGACCAGTTGCAGATTCGTCCCGGCGACGGTCTGACCGATCTCGACCCGCAGATCGGGATCGACCCCATCGATCAGTTCATCGAAAGCGCCGGCGGCGGAAACGACACGGTGCGCATCATCGGCGTCGACCCCGCCGACTTCTCGATCTCGGGCGGCAATGCCGGGTCCTTCATCATCACCCTGCCCGACCAGAACGGAACGCGGTATGCCTCGGTGCTCAGCGCGTCTTCGTCGATCTTCTTCGACAGTTTCGAAGTGATCGAATTCGACGACGGCACGATCTGGGACGACACCACGGATTTCGTGTTCACCGGCCTCGATATCGACGAGGCCTACCAGATCGAAGACCTTGACGTTTCGATCGACGGGCGCGGCGGCAATGACACCATCACCACGGGCAGCGGCGACGATACGATCCGCGGCGGCGCCGGGCTGGACCAGATGGACGGGCGCGCAGGCTCCGACACCTATATCGTCGGCATCGACGAAGGTGGTCAGGACATCTTTGGCGCTTTCACCTTCGAGTACATCGCGGAAGACCAGTTCGCGCCGCAGGCCGATATCGACACGCTGCGCCTCGAAGGGCACAGCGTGGACAACATTCGGGTGATCACCCGGCGGCTGGACGGCCAGAACTACATCGTCTTCACCTCCTCCGCCCATGCCGACCCTCAGAACGGCGTCTATGTCGACCATGACCCGTCCTTCGACGGGCCCGATTTCTGGCAGTTCATCGAGAGGATCGAACTGGACGACGGTGTTTTCGACGCCGCCAACCCGCTGCCGCTGATCGGCTTCGACACCGACGACAACATCAACGGCACCCATTCGTCCGAAGTCATCGAAGGCCGCGGCGGCGACGATTTCATCCTGGCCCAGGAGGGTGACGACACCATCGACGGCGGCGCGGGCGACGACCGCATTTCGGGCAGCGAGGGCACGGATACCGCGCGCTTCGGCGTGACATTTGCCGATGCCACGGTGATCGAGACCTTCCGCGGCGAATTGCTGGTCACCTCGGCCGAAGGCGAAGACACGCTGATCGGCGTCGAGTTCCTGGAATTTACCGACGTCACCGTGTCGAGCGCACAATTCGGCAACGCGCCGCTGGAGCTGATCGGCAGCGCCACCGCAGATACCCTGACGGGCGGCGCCGGCGACGACACCATCACCGGTGCCGGTGGCAGCGACAGCCTTTCGGGCGGGTTCGGCTGGGACAACATCTCGGGCGGGATCGGGTTTGATACGCTTTCGGGCGGACTGGGCGACGATACGCTTTCCGGCGGTGACGGATATGACGTGATTGCCGGCGGCGATGGCGACGACCAGCTGATCGGCAATAACGGCTTTGACCTGCTGCAGGGCGATGACGGCAACGACACGCTTCTGGGCGGGCTGGGCACCGACACGCTGGAGGGCGGTGACGGCGACGACCTGATGTCGGGTCAGGCCGGGTTCGACAGCCTGGACGGCGGCGCGGGCAATGACACGCTGAACGGCAATTCCGGCGCGGACACGCTGAACGGCGGGGCGGACAACGACACGATGAACGGCGGCATCGCCAACGATGTCCTGTCGGGGGATGGCGGCAACGATGCCGTCAACGGCGGCAACGGCTCCGACAGCCTGTCGGGCGGCGACGGCGATGACCGGCTGGAAGGCAATGCCGGGTCCGACACGCTGGCAGGCGGCACCGGCGACGACGTGCTGCGCGGCGGCATCGGGATCGACACGTTTGTCTTCGAGCTTGGCGACGGCAATGACCGGATTGCCGATTTCCGCAACAATATCGACGTGGTGCACCTGGATGCCGACCTGCTGGACGAGGTCAATCCGCAATCCACCGATCTGCGCAACTATGCCAGCTTTGACGCCAGCGGCTACCTTGTGCTGACCTTCTCCGGCGGCGACAGCCTGACCTTCACCAATGTGTTCACCACCAACGCGGTGCTTGACGACGTCGTGTTCATCTGACACCGGCGCGGCCTCTCGGCGGCAAAGCGCCGCCGGGAAGGCCCGCCCAACGCGTTTTCGCTAACATGCAAGCCTGTTTGCGCTAACCCGGCAACTTTCTGTTTTCATTACAGAAAGCCTCCTTTATCAGCTTGGTTGAAGGCTATCCCGAACACAAAGGAACCGTCATGGCCATGGACCAGGGCAAAGTGAACCCGAATTTCACACTCAAGCACATGGGCATCGAAGGGTACGCAAACGCCTTCTACAATCTGGTGGAGCCCGACCTTGTCTCGCACGCGCTGGCGCGCAAGGAAGGCGAGCTTGGCATCGGCGGGACCATGCTGGTCAGCACCGGCAAGTTCACCGGCCGTTCGCCCAAGGACAAGCATGTCGTGGTCTCGCCCAGCACCGAAGACACGATCTGGTGGGACAAGAACGCCCGGATGGAGCGCGAGTCGTTCGACACGCTGCACGCCGACATGCTGGCCCATGCCAAGGACCGGGATCTGTTCGTGCAGGATCTCTATGGCGGTGCGGATCCGGAATACCGCATCAAGGTGCGCGTGATCTCGGAACTGGCCTGGCACAACCTGTTCATCCGCCACCTGCTGATCCGCCCCGACCGGTCCGAGCTGGACGATTTCACCGCCGATTTCACCATCATCAACATGCCCAGCTTCTTTGCCGATCCCCAGCGGCATGGCTGCCGGTCGGAAACGGTGATCGCCATCGATTTCGACCGCAAGATGATCCTGATCGGCGGCACCGAATACGCGGGCGAGAACAAGAAATCGGTGTTCACGCTGCTGAACTACCTGCTGCCGGAAAAGGGCGTGATGCCGATGCACTGCTCGGCCAACCACGCCGTGGGCAACCCGGTGGATTCGGCGATCTTCTTTGGCCTGTCCGGCACCGGCAAGACCACGCTGTCTGCCGATCCCAACCGCATCCTTGTGGGCGACGACGAACATGGCTGGTCCGACAACGGGCTGTTCAACTTCGAAGGCGGCTGCTACGCCAAGACCATCAGCCTGTCGCCCAAGGCCGAACCGGAAATCTATGCCGCCACCTCGATGTTCTCGACCGTGATCGAGAACATGGTCTATGACCCCCAGACCAAGGCGCTGGATTACGAGGATGACAGCCTGACCGCCAACATGCGGGCGGCCTATCCGATGCATTACATCTCGAACGCGTCCGATACCGGCCGCGCGGGCCATCCCAAGAACATCGTGATGCTGACCTGCGATGCGTTCGGCGTGATGCCACCCATCGCCCGGCTGACCCCGGCGCAGGCGATGTATCACTTCCTGTCGGGCTTTACCGCCAAGGCCGCCGGCACCGAGCGCGGCGTGACCGAGCCCGAGCCCACCTTCTCGACCTGCTTCGGCGCGCCCTTCCTGCCGCGTCGGCCCGAGGTGTATGGCGAGTTATTGCGGGACAAGATCGCGCAGTATGGCTCCACCTGCTGGCTGGTGAACACCGGCTGGACCGGCGGTGCCTATGGCGAAGGCCAGCGCATGCCCATCGCGGCCACCCGCGCGCTGCTGACCGCGGCGCTGGATGGCTCGCTGGCCAACCGCACCTTCCGCAAGGACCCGAATTTCGGCTTCGAGGTTCCGGTGACGGTGCCCGGCGTGGATGCCGCCCTGCTCGATCCGCGCAGCACCTGGGCCGATCCCGAGGCCTATGACCGGATGGCGGTCAAGCTGGTGGACATGTTCTCGCAGAACTTCGAACAGTACCTGCCCCATATCGACAGCGACGTGCGCGCCGTCATGATCGGCTGAGCCCGACGGGCAGACGGAAAGAAAGGCGCCTGCCCCAGCGGCAGGCGCCTTGCGTTTGGCAGGCCGCGTTCAGAGCAACAGGGTTCTCGGATCGCCCAGCAGGGTGCAGAGATGGCGGGTAAAGCGGGCGGCATCGGCCCCGTTGATGACGCGGTGGTCATAGCTCAGGTCCAGCGGCAGCATCAGCGCCGGTTCAAAGCGTTCACCGGTCCAGCGCGGGCGGGTTTCGGCCCGTGTGATGCCCAGGATCGCCAGTTCCGGAGGGTTGATGATGGGGGTAAAGGCCTCGCCCCCGATGCCGCCCAGCGACGAGATCGACATCGACGCGCCGCCCATCTCGTCGGGGCGGATCTTGCGGTCGCGGGCGCGGCTGCCCAGATCGGCGATCTCGGCGGCCAGCGCCCACAGCCCCTTGTCGGCAGCATCGCGGATCACCGGCACCATCAGCCCGTGTGGCGTGTCCACCGCGATGCCCACATGCACGCTGTCCTTCAGATAGAGTGTCTCGCCATCGCCGCTGAGCGCGGCGTTGAAGCGCGGGAAATACTGCAGCGCCCGCGCCAGCGCCTTGACGTGGAAGGCCAGCCCGGTCAGCCGCACGCCGCGCGCCGCGGCCTCGTCCCGAAGCGACGCACGAAAGGCCTCCAGCGCGGTGATGTCCGCGCTGTCGTGATGCGTGACGGACGGGATCTCGCGGGCGGCGGCGGTCAGGTTGCGCGCCGCGACACGGGCAAAGCGGCTGGTCGGCTCGGCCGTCACCGTGCCCCAGGCCGCATGGTCCACGTCCCACAGGCCGGTGTCAGACTCGGCCGCCGGGGCCTGCGCCCCGGCCCCGCCACGATCCAGATCGTCGCGGGTGATGGTCTCGCGCCCCAGCGACGACGCCAGGGCCGCAAGGTCGATGCCCCGGTCGAGGGCCATGCGGCGTACCGAGGGGCTGGCGATCACGTCCGACATGTCTGCCCCCTTACCAGCTGGCCGAAATGTACTGGGTTTCCATGAATTCCAGCATGCCCTCATGCCCACCTTCACGGCCCAGGCCCGATTGCTTGGTGCCGCCGAAAGGCGCGGCCGGGTCAGAGACCAGGCCGCGGTTCAGGCCCACCATGCCGTAGTCCAGCCGCTCGCAGACCTGCAGGGCGCGCTTGAAATCCTCGGAGAACACATAGGCGACAAGCCCGTATTCGGTGTCGTTGGCGCGGCGGATCACCTCGTCCTGATCGGCAAAGGTCTGGATCGCCGCCACCGGGCCAAAGATCTCGTCCCGCACGCAGTCGGCGGTTTCCGGCACGTTCGACAGCACCGTGGGCGGGTAGAAGAACCCCTTGCCCGCGGGCACCTCGCCGCCGCATTCGATCCGCGCGCCCTTGGCCACCGCATCGGCGACAAAGGCCGCCACCTTGTTGCGGGTGTCGGCATTGACCAGCGGGCCGACATCCACCGTCGGATCGGTGCCGTCGCCCAGTTTCAGCGCCGACATGGCCTGGGTCAGCCGGGCGGTGAACGCCTCGGCAACGGATTGGTGCACATAGATGCGGTTGGCGGCGGTGCAGGCCTCGCCCAGGTTGCGCATCTTGGCCAGCATGGTGCCTTCGACGGCGGTGTCCATGTCGGCATCCTCGAACACGATGCAGGGCGCGTTGCCGCCCAGTTCCATGGCCGGTTTCAGCACCTGGTCGGCAGCCCCGTGCAAGAGCTTGCGCCCCACTTCGGTCGATCCGGTAAAGCTGACCACCCGCACCCGCGGATCGTGCAGCATGTGGTCGACCAGCGCACCGGTGCGCCGGGACGGCAGCACGTTCACCAGCCCGGGCGGCACGCCGGCCTCTTCCAGCAGCGGCATCAGCGCCAGCATGGTCAGCGGCGTCTCTGAGGCGGGCTTGATGACCACGCCGCAGCCCGCAGCCAGCGCCGGCGCGATCTTGCGGGTGCCCATGGCGGCGGGGTAGTTCCACGGCGTGACCAGCACCGCGAGGCCCGCGGGCTTGTGCTGCACGATGATGCGCGCGCCCGAGGCCGGCGCGTGGGTGATCAGCCCGTCGGCGCGCACTGCCTCTTCGGCAAACCAGCGGAAGAATTCGGCGGCATAGCCCGCTTCCCCCATGGCATCGGCCCGGGCCTTGCCGTTTTCAAGCGTGATCAGATGGGCGAACTGTTCCTGCCGCGCGATCATCAACTCCCATGCGCGGCGCAGCACTTCGGAGCGCGCGCGCGGCGTGCGTGCGGCCCAGTCGGCCATGGCGGCTTCGGCGGCATCCAGCGCCGCGTCGGCATCGGCGATCTCGGCCGAGGCCACCGAGGCGATGACCTCTTCGGTGGCCGGGTTCATCACGTCAAACCGGGCCCCTTCGGCCCCGGGCACAAAGGCCCCGTTGATGTAGAGATCGGTGGGCATTCCGGACGCGGCAGAGGTCGGAGTGGTCATGGGTCTTCCTCGATGTCAGAGCAGGCGGCGGAGCGGTTGTTCCAGACAGCCCGCGATGTCGGTTAGCAGTGTCACGGCATCGGCGGCCCCTACCTGGTCGGCGGCGCATTCCAGCACCAGATCGAGCCCGGAAGGTGCCGCAAGCAGGCTGAGCACCGGCGCAGTTTCAGCCCCCAGATGCAGGCTGGTCAAGCGGCTGGCGCGCAGATCGCGCACGATCAGATGCGGCACACTGTCGGGTTCGGCCTCGGTCACGCGGCCCAGCCGGTCGCCGTTCAGACGGAACACCCGGCGCAGGCCGGGGGTTTCCACGGCCACCAGCGGTTCGGCGGCCTGCAAGCCGCCGCCGACCAGCCCGGCCAGCAGCGCCTGGGCATCGGCCTGCCCGGCAGAGGCGGCCCATTCGGCAAAGGCCGACACGCCCTCCTGCGGCAGATGCGCCGTCAGGTGGCGGGCCTGCGCGGCAACGGGCGCCGGGGCGGCGCTGTCTGCCGCCGCGTCGGGCATGGCGCGCAGGGTGTCCAGATCGCGGACATGGTACGGCTGCGGATGGCCGGCGGCGACCAGCCGCGCCAGGTCGAGCCCTTCCTCCAGCGCCAGCCGCCGCGCCTTTGGAGAGGCAAGGATCCGGCCATCGGCACCCGCAGCCACAGGCGCGGCGGACGGCGGCGCGGCGGACGGCGGCGCAGCCAGAGGTGCCGGTTCAACGGCTGGTGCCGGGTCAGGCACCTTGGTCGGGGCAGGACCAGCCGCCGCGCCGCGTGTCACCAGCCTGTCGGGGGGCTGGGGCGTCAGAATGGCGATGACCTCACCGGTGGGGACCTCGTCGCCCGCGTCGGCCAGACGGGCCGCCAGGTATCCCGCGGCACCGGCGGGCACCTCGACAACGCTCTTGTCGGTTTCCACCTCGAAAAGCGGATCGTCCTCGGCCAGACGGGCCCCGGCCTCGACCAGCCAGCGCACCAGGATGCCGCTGTCCTGTGCCATGCCCAACACCGGCATGATCACCTCGTGCCCCTCGGGCAGCGCGTCCGCGGCCTCGGGCGCGGCGGGTTCCGCGGCCTCCATTGCCGGTCCGGCGCTTTGAACCTCCGCCGCATCGGCGACAAGGCGCGCGATCGTCTGGCCCACCGGCACCTCGGCCCCGGCTTCGGCCGTCACCTCCGACAGAAAGCCAGCCGTCTCGGCGACCACCTCCATCGTGGCCTTGTCGGTCTCCACCTCGAACAGCACGTCGCCTTCGGCCACGGCCTCGCCCGGGGCCTTGTGCCAGGCCACCAGCACGCCGCTGTCCTGCGCCATGCCAAGCGCGGGCATGATCACCGCGCGCATGCCCGAGCGGCCCTCATGCGGCATGGATCAACTCCCCCGCACAAAGCCGCCGCGCCATCGCGGCGACGCGGTCTGGCGTGGGCACGGTCAGGTCTTCGAGGGCGGGCGAGAACGGCACCGGCACGTCCATCGCCCCCAGACGCAACACCGGCGCGTCGAGATGGTAGAACGCCTTTTCGTTCAGCCGGGCGGCGATCTCGCCGGTCACGCCATAGCTCTGGTGGCCCTCGTCCACCACGATCACGCGGCTGGTCTTTTTCGCCGAGGCCAGCAGGGTCGCCTCGTCCAGCGGCACGAGGCTGCGCGGATCGATCACCTCGGCGCTGATCCCCTCGGCGGCCAGCCTGTCCGCCGCCGCCTCGCAGACCTGCCGCATAGAAGACGTGCCGATCAGGGTGATGTCGCCCCCTTCGCGCAGCACCTGCGCCTCGCCCAGCGGGATCAGGTATTCGCCCTCCGGCACACCCGCCTTTTCCTGGTACATCAGCTTGTCTTCGAAGATCACCACCGGGTTGTCATCGCGGATCGCCGTCTTGAGCAGGCCCTTGGCCTCGTAGGCCGACGAGGGCAGCGCCACCTTGAGCCCGGGGATATGCGCCACCAGCGCGTGCAGCGACTGCGAATGCTGCGCCGCCGAACGCCGCGTGGCGCCCAGGTTGGTCCGCACCACCAGCGGCACGTTCAGCTTGCCGCCAGACATGTAATGCGTCTTGGCCGCCTGGTTGCACAGCTGGTCCATGATCAGGAACAGGAAGTCGCCGAACATCAGGTCCACCACCGGGCGCATGCCGGTCATGGCCGCCCCCACCGCCAGCCCCATGAAGCCCGGCTCGGCAATAGGGGTGTCGCGCACGCGCGCGGGCCCGAATTCCTCAACCAGCCCGGAGAGCACCTTGAACGGCGTGCCCGCCTCGGCCACGTCCTCGCCCAGGATAAAGACCCGTTCGTCGCGGCGCATCTCTTCGGCCAGCGCCTCGTTCACCGCCTGGGACAGGGTTATCTCGCGCATTTCCGGATCTCCTCAGGCGCTGATCACGCGGGTGGCGTGTTCGATATCGGTGAAGACATGCATGTCCACCTCTTCGGGCGGCGGGAACGGGGCGTTCAGCGCGTAGGTCACCGCCGCCTCTGCATCGTCGCGGATCTCGGCATTCATCGCCTCGATCTCGTCCTCGGAAGCGATGCCCTGCGCCACCAGCCAGCCGCGCATGCGCTGGATCGGATCGCGGTTGTCCTTCCAGTCCTGCTCTTCCGCCTTGGAGCGGTAATAGTCACGGTTGATGTCGCCCACATGATGGCCGTGATAGCGATAGGTCATCAGCTCGATGAAGAACGGCCCCTCGCCCTTGCGCGCCCGCGCCACCAGCTGCGTGGCCAGCGCGTTCACGGCCAGCACGTCCTGGCCGTCGACCTGGTGCGCCTCGATGCCGAAGGCCTCGGCACGAGCCAGGATCGACCCGGCGGCGATCTCGTCGGTGCGGGTGTATTCGGAATAGCCGTTGTTCTCGCAAGCATAGATCACCGGCAGGTTCCACAGCGCGGCCATGTTCATGACCTCGTACATCAGCCCCTGCGCCGTGGCCCCGTCGCCAAAGAAGCACACGGTGACATCGTCGCGCCCCGCCATCTGCGCCGAAAGCGCCGCGCCGGTGGCAATGCCCATGGAGCCGCCCACGATGGCATTGGCCCCGAGATTGCCGTTGGACTGGTCGGCGATGTGCATCGAGCCGCCCTTGCCGCGGCAATAGCCTTCGGCCCGGCCCAGAAGCTCGCAGAACATCTGCGTGAACTCCGCCCCCTTGGCAACGCAATGGCCATGGCCGCGATGGGTCGAGGTGATCTTGTCGGTCACCTTGAGCGCCTCGCAGATGCCCACGGCCACGGCCTCTTCTCCGGAATACATATGCGTGAGCCCCGGCATCTTGGCCGAGAGATAGAGCTGGTTGGCTTTGTCCTCGAAGGTGCGGATGCGCACCATCTGGCGGTACATGCGCAGGTAGTCTTCGGCGTTGTGCGTCGTGTCGGCCATGGGGGTCCTCGGGCAGCGGGGATGGGGGCAAGCCCCCATCCTACGGGATGCGGGTAGGATGGGTGATCTCACCCATCCTCAATAGCGGTTGGCGATGGGCAGGTCCTCGGCCGGGAACAGGCTGATCACCTCGACGCCGGTATCGGTGACCACCACCTCTTCCTCGATGCGCGCCGCGCTGTAGCCGTCGGCGGCCGGGCAATAGGTCTCCAGCGCAAACACCATGCCGGTCTGGATCTCCATCGGGTGCTCCAGGCTGACCGCGCGGCTGATGATCGGCCGTTCGTGCAGCGCCAGGCCCAGACCGTGGCCGAACTGCAGGCCAAAGGCCGCATCCTCGCTGGGAAAGCCGAACTCTTCGGCCTTGGGCCAGACCGCCGCCACCTTGTCGGTGGTCACACCCGGCTTGATCATCGCGATGGAGGCGTCGATCCATTCCCGCGCCTTGACATAGGCGTCGTTCTGCGCGGGCGTCGCGCGGCCGATGTTGAAGGTGCGGTAATAGCAGGTGCGGTAGCCCTGATAGCTTTGCAGGATGTCAAAGAACGCCTGGTCGCCGGGACGGAAATAGCGGTCGGTAAAGTTGTGCGGGTGCGGGTTGCAGCGTTCGCCGCTGATGGCGTTGATCGCCTCCACGTCGTCCGAGCCCATCTCGTACAGCATCTTGTTGGACAGCGCGACGATGTCGGCCTCGCGGATGCCGGGCTTCAGTTCTTCGTAGATCATGTGGTAGACGCCATCGACCATGCTGGCCGCCTGGGTCAGCAACTGGATCTCGTCCCAGTTCTTGATCTCGCGCGCCGCCAGCATGATCTGCTGGCCGTCCACGACGTGCAGACCTTCCTCCTGCAGCGCATGGAACATGGCGGTTTCGGCATAATCCACACCCACCGGCATGTCGGCCATGCCGGCGTCCCGGATCAGCCCGGCGATCTGGCGCGCGTATTTCTTCATCAGGCCGAACTCGGGCGGGATCGTGCCGCGCATGCCGACGACCCCGGCGAGGCAATGGCTGGGCTCCAGCCAGTCGGAGTATTTCTGGTGATGCACCGCGGCCGAGCCGAAATCCCACACATAGGGGCTGTCATCGCCGGTCAGCAGGCAGAAACGGCACATCTTGTCCCGTTCCCATTCGCCGATCTTGGTGGCCGAGACGTAGCGGATGTTGTTCACGTCGAACAGCAGCAGCGTGCCCGCGGGCGAGGCCTGCAGGGCCTGCCGCGTGCGGCTGAGACGGTACCGCCGCAGCCGGTCGTGATCGATCCGGCGTTCGAAATCCACCGAGCTGTGGCCCCAGGCAGGAATCCGGCCTTCCCAACGCCAGTTGGGCTCCAGATCCTGCGGTGTCAGAACGTTCGGGGTCAGGGCTTTGGTCATCCGGTTTTCCTCCGCTGTGCCGTCCGCGCGGCGCTGGTCATGTCCCGGCACGGATCGTGCCGCGTGGTATCCCCGGGGAGGCCTGCGCGCCCGGGCCGATATGTCCGGAATGGACATCTCAGATGTCCGCTCCGGATGTTTCCGCGATCACTCAGGCCGGCACCGCCGGCCTGTCCTCGCCCAGCCCCGAAATCGCCTGGATCAGGCTGTCTTCGGTGACCTCGTCGGACAGGAAGGTGCGCATGATCCGGCCGGCATACATCGCCACGATCCGGTCGGCGACATGCAGCACCTCGGGCATTTCCGAACTGATCACGATCACCGCATAGCCCTGCGCCGCCAGTTCGCGGATCAGCTTGTGGATCTCGGACTTGGAACCCACGTCGATCCCGCGGGTCGGCTCGTCCAGGATCAGGACATCGGGTTTCATCGACAGCCACTTGCCGATCACGATCTTCTGCTGGTTGCCGCCGGACAGGTTGCCCACCAGCTGCCGCCAGCCCGGCGTGCGGATGTCCAGCCGGTCGCGGTACTGGTCGAAGATCGCGACCTCGGCACCTTCGGCCACGAACGGCCCCGCCTTCAGATCGTCCACCTGCGGCAGGGTCATGTTGTCCCGGCAGTTCATGCCCAGCACCAGCCCCTGCCCCTTGCGGTCTTCGGGCACCAGCGAGATCCCGCGTGCGATGGCATCGGCGGGGGAATGCACCCGCACCTCTTCGCCGTTCAGCAGGATCTGGCCCGCCGACGGGTCGCGCAGGCCGAACAGCGTCTCGGCAATCTCGGTCCGGCCCGCACCCACCAGCCCGTAAAAGCCCAGCACCTCGCCGCGCCGCACCTCAAAGCCGACATCCTGGAACAGCTTGCCGCAACTCAGCCCGCGCACCTCCAGCGCCACGTCGCCGCGGGTGTGATGGCTTTCGTTGCGGCTGAGATCCAGCGCGCGCCCGATCATCATCTGGGTCACCGCTTCCTCGTCGGTGTCCGCGGTCGCGACGGTGCCGCGATACTGCCCGTCCCGCAGCACGGTGATGCGGTCGGTGATGCGAAAGATCTCTTCCATCCGGTGCGAGATGTAGATGATCCCCACGCCGTCCGCCTTGAGATCGGCGATCACGTCGAACAGCACCACCTTTTCGGCATCGGTGAGCGAGGCGGTGGGCTCGTCAAAGATCACCGCCTTGGCGTCATGCGTCAGGGCGCGGGCGATCTCGACCATCTGCTGGTTGGCGATGGACAGATCCCCCACCCGCGTGCGGGCGTCGAATCCCACCCGCAGCTTGCCCAGGATCGCATCGGTCTGGTCGAACAATTGCCGCCAGTCCACCCGGCCGAAGGCCTTGCGGGGCAGTTCGCCCAGGTAGATGTTCTCGGCCACCGACAGCTCGGTGGCCAGGCTCAGCTCCTGGTGGATGAAGATGATGCCCTTGGTCTTGGCCTCCAGCGGGGTGGCCATCACCACGGTTTCCTCGCCCACCATGATGCGCCCGGCATCGGGCTGGTACAGCCCGCCCAGCACCTTCATCAGGGTCGACTTGCCGGCGCCGTTCTCGCCCATCAGGGCGTGAACCTCGCCGGGCAGAACCTCGAAGCTCACGTCGTCCAGGGCGCGCACGCCGGGAAAGGTCTTGACGATTCCGTCGAGACGGAGCGCGGGAATGGTCCGGGTCATGTCTTCAGCGCCTCCTTGCCCTTCACGTTCAGCTGCCGGTCGAGGATCAGCACGGCGATCAGGATCAGACCGATCACCAGGTTCACCGTCGAGGTGTCGGCCCCGATATGGCCCAGCCCCTTGCGCAGGAGCTGGATCGCCAGCACCCCGCCGAAGGTGCCCACGATATTGCCCGCGCCGCCGGTGATCTTGGTGCCGCCCAGCACCACGGCGGTGATCACCCACAGTTCGTACAACTGGCCGTCATTGGGGTTGACCGATCCGCTTTCGGAGTAGAACACCACCGCCGACAGGGCGGCGAGAAAGCCGATGATCATGAAGTTGACCATCATGTGCGGGCCCACGCGGATGCCGGCATTCACCGCCGCCTCGCGGTTGTCGCCGATGGCATAGGCGTTGCGGCCGTGCACCGTGCGCGTCATCAGGTACCAGATCGCCAGCGTCACCCCCAGAAGGAACCAGGTTGCGGTGTGCAGGCCCAGGACCTGCGCCTCGGCAAAGTCCACCAGGGTCCAGTTCAGATGGCTGGTGGGGTTCTCGCCGTTGAACATGAAGACGATGCCGCGATAGCCCAGCATCGAGCCAAGCGTGACGATGAAGGCGTCGACCCCGGTCTTCCACACGATCAGCCCGTTCAGCGCCCCCAGCGCCGTCCCTGCCGCCAGGGCCAGCAGCCAGGACACCGGGATCACCCAGTCGCCCAGGCCGGCCAGGATCGGCCAGGTCATGCTGTCCAGCAGGATGATCGCGGCAATGGCAAAGGTCGCGCCGACGCTGAGATCGATATTGCCGTTGATCATGACGATGGTCATGCCCATGGCGATGATCCCGATGGGCGCGGACTGCTTGAACAGCAGCAGCATGTTGTCGAGGTCCATGAAGGCCTTGTCCGACAGCGACAGGTATTCCCCCGCCACGCTGAAGAACACCAGTTCCAGCACGATGAAGCCCCAGATCGCGCCCTTTTTCAGGGCATTGGAAAGTGCACCCGCTTGCATGGTCCGTTCCCCCTATGCGATCGGCGACCACAGCCGCCCGCGCTTGGCCGCGATGTCCAGCCAGACGGCCAGGATGATGATGATCCAGGTCACCACGAACTGGACGTAGAATTGCAGCCCCATCAGCAGCAGGCCGTTCTGGATGAAGCCCAGGATCAGGACGCCGATCACGGTCTTGAACACCGTGCCGGACCCGCCCATCAGCGACGCGCCCCCCAGGATGACGGCGGCCAGCACCTCAAGCTCCAGCCCTTGTCCCACGGTGTTCTGCGAGCCCAGCGAGCGGCTGGCCTGGATCAGGCCGGCGGTGGCCACGCAACCGGCCGAGATCAGGTAACAGGTAAAGACCGTGCGCGCGCGGCGGATGCCGGCAAAGGTGGCCGCCGTGCCGTTGCCGCCCACAGCATAGACCTTGCGCCCGAACGGTGTCTTGGCCAGCACGATGCCCAGAAGCGCCGCGAGCGCGAGGAACATCAGGATCGGCACCGGCACGCCCAGCGCGGTGCCCTGCCCGAAGACCGAAAACCAGGTGCCTTCCTTGTCGGCGATGTCCATGTTCTTGCCGCCGGAATAGGTCAGCGTCAGCCCGTGGATGGCCGACAGCATGCCCAGGGTGACGATCAGCGAATTGAGCTTGAGATACCCCACCAGAAGCCCGATCAGCGCGCCCAGCGCCAGCGTCATGGCGAACATGGCCGGGATGGCCAGCAGCGGCCCGATCTTGTCATGCAGGTCCAGCACCACGATGGTCGAGAACGACATCATCGACCCCACCGACAGGTCGAGATTGCCGCTGATGACCACAAAGGTCACGCCCAGCGCCATCACCCCCAGGATCGCCGAGGACCGGATGACGCTGAACACGTTGTCGACGGTCAGGAATTTCGGATTGGCAAGGGTAAAGGCGATGATGAAGATCGCAAAGGCGATCAGGATGCCCTGCCTGGCCAGCAGCGTGCCGATGCGTTCCCTGCTCAGTGCTGTCATGTCACTCCCCCTGACAAGCCGCCTGCCCTGCCCCGGACCCCGAGGCATCTGTCCAAGCCCCGGAAATGCCCCGGGGACGGACCCTGTCTCAGACCAGCGTCATGCCGCCGTCGATCATGACGATCTGGCCGGTCATGTAATCGCTGTCAGCCGAGGCCAGGAACGTCGTCGTGCCGGTGATGTCCGCCGGGGTCGCCACGCGCCCCTTGAGGATATCGGCGGAAAACTCCTCCATGGCCTGACCGGGGCGCGAGGCCGCGCCGATCTCCATGAGGTCCTGGTCGACCTGGTCCCACATTTCGGTCGCCACCACACCGGGGGCAAACCCGGTGACGGTGATGTCGTGCCGGGCCAGATCGCGCGCGCCCGACTGCGTCAACGAGACCACGGCCCATTTCGAAGCGCAATAGGGCGCCACGTTGTCAAAGCCCTGTCGGCTGGCGATGGAGGCGGTGTTGACGATCTTGCCGCCGCCGCCCTGCGCGATCATCTGGCGCGCGGCCTCCTGCATGCCGATCAGGCAACCGAGGCCGTTCACATCCATGATGAAGCGCCAGTTTTCCTCGGTCACGTCGAGAAAGTTCATCGGCTTGTTCACGCCGGCATTGTTGAACTTGACGTCCAGACGGCCGAACCGCTCCACCGTGTGTGCGATCATGGCCCGCACCGCGTCGCGGTTGGACACGTCCACGGCGGCGGATGTCACCGCGTCGGCGCGGTTGTTCAGCCTTGAACGATTGTGCTCGGCCACGTCCGCGGCCTGCGCGCCGTTGATATCGGCAAAGCAGACCATGGCACCTTCGTCCAGAAGGGCCTCGCCGATGGCGCGCCCGATTCCCCTTGCCGCGCCCGTCACGATACAGGCCCGCCCCGAGACACGACCCATGCCGTCTCTCCCGCTTCTGTGGAAGTTGTCCGATGCATCCGGAGGCGGGGCGCAGGTCTGGCCCGCGCCCCGCCCCCGGTCCGGGATCAGAACACCGGCTTGGTGTAGTCGCCCATGTTGTCCTGGGTGATCTTCGGCGTGTCGAAGTAGTTCAGGAAGGGCACATCCACGCCGTTCAGAACGTCGATGGCGGTCTTCAGCGCGGCTTCGGCATCGTCCACCGGCGACTGGTAGATCGACCCCCAGTACTCGCCCGCGGCCATCGCCTCGTAGCCCACTGCAAAGTTGGTGGCACCGACAAAGATGATGCCTTCGCGGCCCGCGGCCTTGGCGGCGTTCAGCGCGCCGACACCCATGTTGTCGTCGCCCGAATAGACGCCGTCGATGTCGTCGTACTTCACAAGGAAGGCTTCCATCACCTGCTGCGACTTCTCGCGGTTCCAGTCGCCCGGCTGGGTTTCCATCAGGGTGACGTTCGGGCAGACCTCGGGCAGACGGTCTTCGAACCCCTTGGCGCGCTCGATGGCGGTGGTGTAGCCCGGCTGGCCGCTGATCTGGACGATCTGCGCCTCGTTCTCGATGCCCATGTCCTTGAACTTGTCGCACATGATCTCGGCCGACCGCGCGCCCTGGGTGATGTTGTCCGGGCCCGAGAAGGACGCGACAAAGTCAAAACCCGGCTCGGCGATGTTGGAATTGGTCACGATGACCGGGATGCCGGCCGTGTGCGCCTTGCGCACGGCGGGAATGACGGCTTCGCCGTTGGTCGGCCAGATGATGATGGCGTCGACTTCCTGCTGGATCAGGTCTTCCATCTGGGCGATCTGGCGGGCCACGTCGCCGCCGGCGTCCAGCACGACGGTTTCCACGTCGGCATTGGCTTCGGCCGCGGCGATGAAGGCCTTTTCGTAGGTGGTCTGGTAGCTGTCCACGCCCACGTTGTTCTGGGTGATGCCGATCTTCATGGTCTCGGCCGCGGCGGCGCCGCCCAGGGTCAGGGCCGCGGCAGCGGCGGACAGGGCAAGTGTCGTACGAAGGGTCATAAGGCTTTCCTCCCGAAATGGTCTTTGCGTTTCCTCTTCCCCGCCTCCTCAAGCGGAGAGTCGCCCGCAACGGGGCTGACTGCGGACAACCTGCGCATTCTGCCGCAGCCAAAATGCACGAATGATATCCGCAATGGATGTTTTTTTGTCCGTTATGGACTTTTTCCCGATAGGGTTGCGTCTTCGATCCGAACCACGATCCGGGAAACGTAAAACATGCCCAGACCGACATCCAATCTGAACAAAACCGGCAATCCGCCCAGACGCAAGGCCCCGAACCAGACCATGTCCCTTGCAGGCACTCACATCCAGGCGGGCTTTGCAGCGCCGCATCGCGATTCCGAGATGCTGGAGATCGTGGGCTTCGTCGAGGATTTCGAGGAAGAGCTGGAACAGACGCTGGACCTGGTCACCCCCAATGCCGCGCTGCGCATGACGCTCAGCCTGATGCGCGGGCATTTCGAGGGCCGCGTGGTCACGCCCACCTCGCTCATCGGGGCCAGCCGGGTGCCCTATGCCACCGCCAACCGCCGCCTGAAGGAGATGATCGAGGCCGGGCTGATCGAACAGCGCCCCCGCACCCGGTCGGGCAAGACCTATTCGCTGCATCCCAGCGAGTCGCTGATGGAAAAGTGGATGCAGCTGGCCGGGCGGGTCCGCCGCATGGCCGAGGCGCGCTTTGGCGGCAGCGTGGCCAGCGCCGAGACCCGCGACTACTTCTTTGGCGGCAGCTATCTCGAAGCGCAGTCGATCCCGCCGCTGCAGGTGCTGACACAGCCGCTGAAGGCACCGGGGGGCGTGCGGGTGCTGGTGCATGGCGATCCCACGTTCATGGTGATGGAACAGCTCAAGCGGCAGTTCGAACAGGTGCTGGGCTGCCCCATCGTGCAGCGCGCCTTTTCCATCGACCGGCTGCGAGACGAGGCGTTGCGCAATGCCGAACGCAAGGCCAGCCGCTACGACATCGTCGCGGTGGACCTGCCCTGGATCGGCGAGTTTGCGGAACGCGGCGTGCTGATGCCGCTGGACGAGGCGATGGAGATCGCCCGCGTCGATCCGGCGGATTTCCACACCGCCGGCTGGAAGGCGGCGCATTGGGGCGGGCGGCCCTATGGCGTGCCGGCCCAGACCACGCCGGAACTGCTGTTCTATCGCCGCGATCTCTTTGCCGCCGAAGGGCTGGAGCCGCCCGCCACCACCGCCGCCCTGCTGGAGGCGGCCAAGCGGCTGCACAATCCGCAACAGGGTCGCTTTGGCATCGCCTGGAACGCCGCGCGCGGCACGGCGCTGGGCCATACCGTGCTGATGACACTGGCCGATTTCGGCCAGCCGGTGCTGAACCTGCCACCCGTGGCCGGCGGGTTCGACACCTCTGAGCTGGCCGCTGGCCAGTACCGCCCGACCATCGACACCCCCGCAGGGCTGGCGGCGGCAGAATTCCTGCTGGACCTGCTGCGCTATTCGCCGCCCGACATCCTGTCGATGTCGTGGTACGAACGTGTGCGCCCCTACGCGGCGGGGCGCATCGCCATGGCCTATGGCTATACCCTTCTGGCCCCGTATTTCGAGCTTGACCCCTCGTCGCCCGCCTGCGGCCAGACCGGCTATCTGCCGCATCCCGCCGGGCCGGGTGCGGCGCAGCTGGCACCGGTGGGGGGCTACGTTCTGGGCATCCCCGCCAACCTGCCGCCCGACCGTCTGCACGCCGCGACAGAGGCGCTGAGCGTCTTCACCAGCCCGCCGGCGCAGAAGCTCTACGTCCAGAACGGCAGCCGCACCAATCCGCGCTACTCTGTCGGGGCCGATCCCGAAGTGCGCCGCGCCTCGGCCATCTTCGAGGCCGTCGACGCCATGTCCTGGCGCGACGAACTGCAGTTCTGGCCGCGCCCGCCGGTGCCGCAGATCGGCGCGATCATCCAGATCTGCGGCGAGGAATTCCACGACATGCTGCGCGGCATCGTACCGCCGCGCGAGGCGTTGGCCCGGGCCCAGACCCGCGCCGACGCGCTTTTCGAACCACTTGGGTATCCGTAACAGGAGGAGAGACCATGGACCCCGACCGCCTCAAGGGAAAGAACATCCTGATCACCGGCGCAGGCCGCGGCATGGGTGCCGCCAATGCCGAACACTTTGCCGCCCAGGGCGCAAATGTCTGCCTGGCCGATATCGATCTGGACACCGCGCAGGACACCGCAGACCGGATCAACGCCGCCGGCAACGGCAAGGCGATCGCGGTGCGCTGCGACGTGACGCAGCGGGCCGACAACGCCGCCGCCGTCGCGGCCGTGGTCGACGCCTTCGGGCTGATCAACGTCGCGCTGTTCAATGCCGGACTGAACAAGCCGCGCTTCTTCATGGACATCGACGAGGACAACTGGGACCTCATCATGAACGTGAACACAAAGGCGATGTGGCTGGGCATGCAGGAAACCGCCCGCCAGATGATCGCCCAGGGCAATCAGGACTATCCCTACAAGCTGATCAACGTGGGCTCCATCGCCTCGCGCAAGCCGCTGGTGGACGTCACCGTCTACTGCACCTCGAAATACGGCTGCCTGGCGCTGACGCATTGCGGCGCGCTTGGCCTGGCCGAGCACAACATCACCGTGAACGGCTATGCGCCGGGCGTGGTGGTCACACCGCTCTGGGAACAGCTGGACAAGGACCTGGTGGATATCGGCTTCAAGGAGCGCGAGGGCCAGGCCTACGAGGACATCGTGCGGGACGCGCTGCAGATCAAGCGCGTCTCCTATCCCGACGACATCAAGGGCACCGCGGCCTTCCTCGCCTCGTCCGACAGCGACTACATGACCGGGCAGATGATCCATATCGACGGCGGCTGGTGCATCCAGTGACCTTTACCCGGGGTGCGCCGCAGGGCGCGCCCCATTGTTGCGGATTTTGCAATCTGCCATCGCATCATTGCACTTGCTGGACGAATCCCGCCGGCCTAGCCTGACCCGGGTAGGAAAAGGGAGGTCCACCACATGAAAGCTTATACCTGTCTCGCCGCGACAGCGGCGACGCTCGCCGTCATGGCCGCGGGAACGGCCGAGGCCGGGGCCGCCGACGACACCATGCGCGTTGCCTTTGCCGAGGAAATCCTGAACCTCGACTACAATTACACCACCAAGCGGGAATACATCATCCTGTCGGACCTGATCGACGAGGGCCTGTTCGACTACGATCCCGACAGCAACGAATACATCCCCTCGGTCGCCACCGGCTACACCTATCTCGATCCCACCACCATCGAGGTCACCCTGCGCGACGGCGTGACCTTTCACGACGGATCGGCGCTGACCGCCGAGGACGTGGCCTATACCTACAACTTCGTCATCTCCGAACCCAGCGAGGCACAGGCCAAGGGCACGATCTCGCGCTGGCTGAAGGAGGTCGAGGTGATCGACGCCGGCACCGTGCGGTTCCACATGCTGGAGGAATACCCGCTGGCGGTGCGCGACATGGCCAACCGGGTGCAGCTGCGCAAGGCCGGCACCTATGACGCCGACCAGGCGGCCATGGCCACCAGCCATGTCGGCCTTGGGCCCTACCGCGTGGTGTCGTTCGAGCCGGGCAAGGAAGTGGTGCTTCAGGCCTATGACGGCTATTTCGCCGACAGCCCCAAGCAGCCGGTCGCCATCGGCAATATCGTGATCCGCAACATCCCCGACCTGGGCACCCAGCAGGCCGAGCTGATGTCGGGCGGCATCGACTGGATGTTCAAGATGTCGCGCGATGTGGCCGAGGCGATGGGCGCGTCGCCCACCGTCGACCACGTCGTGTCCACCGATCTGCGAATCGGCTTCCTGATCCTCGACGCGTTCGGCCATACCGACGCCGAAGGCCCGCTGACCAACGTGACCGTGCGGCGCGCCATGAACCACGCCATCAATCGCCCCGAGATCGCCGAATTCCTGATGGGCGGCGGTGCGCAGCCGGTCTATGCCGCCTGTCACCCGGCTCAGTTCGGCTGCGACCAGAGCGTGGCGCGCTATGAATACGATCCCGAAAAGGCCCGCGCCCTGATGGCCGAGGCGGGCTATGCCGACGGCTTCCCGCTGGAGCTGTGGTCCTATCGCGACAAGCCCATCGCCGAGGCCGTGGTGGCGAACCTGTCGGATATCGGCATCGACGTGTCGCTGCGCCATGTCAAGCTGGCCTCGCTGAACGAGGCCCGCGCCAATCGCGACATCGAGGCCTATTTCGGCACCTGGGGCTCGGGCGGCACACCGGATTCGGCGGCGATCCTGCGCGTGCACTTCAACGACACCAGCGACCGCAACATGTCGAACAATCCCGAAGTGACCGAACTGGTGCTGGCTGCCGAGGTCACCACCGACCAGGCCGAGCGCAAGCGGCTGTATTCCGAGGCGCTCTCGATCATCGCCGATCAGGCCTATTGGGTGCCCATGGTGTCCTATGCACAGAACTTCCTGGTGAATGCCGAGCTGGACTTCCCGGTCTATGCAGACGGCCTGCCGCGGCTCTACCGCGCCAGCTGGAAGTGACCCTGACCGGCCCGGCCCCGTGCCGGGCCGGCCCCCTCGTTCGGGACGGGATCGCCTGACATGCTGAAATACATCCTGCAACGCGTGGCCCTGGCGCTGGCCGTGGCCGTGGTGCTGTCCTTTGTCACCTTCCTGCTGTTGAACTTCGCCACCGACCCCGCCTATGCCATCGCGGGCGAGGATGCCGAGCCCGAGGTGGTGGAGCAGATCCGCAAGACCTACGGGTTCGACCGCCCGGTGCTGGTGCGCTACGCGGAATGGGCGGGCGGCGTGCTGCGCGGCGATTTCGGCGAAAGCTATTACTGGAACAAGCCGGTGGCCGAACTGGTGGCCGACCGCGCGCCGGTCACGCTGCTGCTGGCGGTGATGTCGCTTTCGGTGACGGTGGTGATCGCGCTGCCCCTGGGCATCGTCGCGGCGCTGAACCCCAATTCCGCGCTGGACCGCATGGCCCTGGGCATCGCTGTCTCTGCCCAGGCGGTGCCGAATTTCTGGCTGGGCCTGATCATGATCATCCTGTTTGCGGTGCAATGGCGGCTGTTACCGGTCTCGGGCGACGCCACGCTGATGCATTTCGTGCTGCCCTCGATCGTGCTGGGCGCCAGTTCGGTGCCTGCCGTGATGCGCCTGACCCGCACCGGCATGCTGGACGTGATGGAAAGCGACTACATCCGCACCGCGCGCGCCAAGGGCTTTCGCGGCGCGGCTCTGGTGCGCCGGCACGCGCTGCGCAACGCGCTCCTGCCGGTGATCAGCGTTCTGGCGGTGCAGCTGGGGGCCAAGTTCTCGGGCTCGGTCATCACCGAGACGATCTTTGCCATCAACGGGCTGGGCCGGCTGGCGCTGGAATCGATCCTCGGCTCGGACATACCCACGGTGCAGATCCTGATCTTTCTGTTCGCCATCGTCTTTGTGGCGATGAACCTGCTGGCCGACATCCTGAACGCCGCGCTCGACCCCCGCCTGAGGATCGCCTGATGACGCCGCCCACCGTTCAGACCGCGCCTGCCGCCGACATGCCCGACCGCGCCCCCACCCCGCGCGAGATCCTGCGCCGCCGCGCGCTGCGGCACCGCGGCTTCCAGATCGGGCTGAGCATCCTGGTCGGGCTGCTGGTCGTGGCGCTGTTCGCGCCGCTGCTTGCACCGCACGACCCGTTCGCCCAGACCCTGTCGGCGCGGATGCTGCCGCCGGTCTGGGCCGACGGCGGGCGCTGGGACTACCCGCTGGGCACCGACCAGGTGGGCCGCGACTATCTCAGCCGGCTGATCTATGGCGCGCGGGTCTCGCTTCTTGTGGGGTTCGGTGCCGCCACCATCGGCATGGTCATCGGCGTCACGCTGGGGGTGCTGGCGGGCTATTTCGGCGGTGCCGTCGATCACGCCGTGAACTTTGTCCTGACCGCCCAGCTGGCGCTGCCCGGGCTGCTGCTGGCGATGGCGCTGGTGTTCATCATCGGGCCGTCGGTCTGGGTGGTGATCGGCATCGTCGGCGTGCTGCACTGGACCTATTACCTGGTGGTGACCCGCTCGGCCACCATGCGCCTGCGCGAAATCGAGTTCGTCGCCGCCGCCAAGGCGCTGGGGGCGTCCCGCCGCCAGGTGCTGATCGGAGAGATCCTGCCCAACCTCGTGCCGCAGATCCTGGTGATCTTCACGTTCGAACTGGGGGTCGCGATCCTGGCGGAAAGCGCGCTCAGCTTTCTGGGCGTGGGCATCCAGCCGCCCACCCCGTCCTGGGGCCTGATGATCGCCGAGGGCAAGGAGGTGATGTTCTTCCGCCCCTGGCAGGTGGTGCTGCCCGGGATCGCGATCTTTCTGCTGGTGGTGGGTGCCAACCTGACTGGCGACGGCCTGCGCGACATCACCGCGCCGGAAGGGAGAACCTGAGATGGCGGAAACGGTGCTGGACGTCGAGGCGCTTTCGGTCACGCTCGACACCCCTTCGGGCCCGCTTGCCGCGGTGCACCATGTCAGCTTTGCGCTGGAGCGCGGCCAGTCGCTCGGGATCGTGGGCGAAAGCGGATCGGGCAAGTCGATGACCGCGCTGGCGCTGATGAACCTGCTGCCGCGCAGCGCCACGCGGCAGGCGACACGGCTGCGCCTGCTGGACCACGACCTGACCGCCCTGCCCGACCGCCGCTTTGCGCAAGACCTGGCCGGGCAGCGCATCGGCATGATCTTTCAGGAGCCGATGACCTCGCTCAACCCGGTCTACACCATCGGCCGCCAGCTGACCGAAGGCGTCGTGCGGACCGGGCAGATGGACGCCGCCGCCGCGCGCCGACGGGCGCTGGAGATGATGGCGCGGGTGGGCCTGCCCGATCCCGCCACCCGCTTTGACCAGTATCCGCACCAGTTCTCGGGCGGGCAGCGCCAGCGGGTGATGATCGCCATGGCGCTGATGGCCGAACCCGATGTGATCATCGCCGACGAACCCACAACCGCTCTCGACGTCACGGTGCAGGCGCAGATCCTGCGGCTGATGGCGGACCTGCAGCGCGATCTGGGCATGGCGATGATCCTGATCACCCATGACCTGGGCGTGGTGGCGCAGACCGTGGACCGGGTGGCGGTGATGTATGCCGGCGAATTCGTCGAGACCGGCCAGGTGGCGCAGGTGCTGGGCGCGCCGCGCCATCCCTACACCGCGGCGCTGTTGCATGCCGCGCCGGAACCGGACGGCGCACGCCACCGGCTTGCCGCAATCCCCGGGCAGATCCGCCCGGTCTATGGCCAGCGCAGCGCCTGCGTGTTCGAAAACCGCTGTGCCCATGCCACGCCCGACTGCCGCGCCGGGCATCCCGGCCTGCGCGCCGCGGCCCCGGGCCACGCCTATCGTTGCGTGCTGCCGCCGCAGCCTCGTCCCGCCGCCGTGCAGCCGCAGCCGACCGGGCAGCCGCGCGACGTGGGCAGCGCCCCGCCGGTGATCTCGCTGACCGGGGTCAGCCGGGTCTTTGCCTCGCGCGCCACACCGTTTCACCGCCCGCACAGCCTGCGCGCGGTGGACCGCGTGGATCTCGACGTGCTGCCGGGCGAGACCTTTGCGCTGGTGGGGGAAAGCGGGTCGGGCAAGAGCACGCTGGCGCGGATGCTGCTGGGGCTCGACACCCCCAGCGAAGGCGAAATCCGCATTGATGGCCAGCCCGTTTCGGCGCTGCAGGGCGTCGACCGCGCGCGCCGCATCCAGCCGGTGTTTCAGGACCCGTATTCCTCGCTCAACCCGCGCCGGCGGATCGGCGAGATCATCGCCCAGCCCATGGCGCTGCACGGGCTGGGCAGCGCTGCAGAGCGGAGCCAGGCCGTGGAGGAGGTGATGGCGCGGGTCGGGCTGCCCGAGGCGTTCCGGCACAATTATCCCAACCAGCTGTCCGGCGGCCAGCGCCAGCGCGTGGCGATCGCCCGGGCGCTGATCCTGCGGCCCGAGATCCTCGTCTGTGACGAGCCAACCTCGGCGCTGGACGTGTCGGTGCAGGCGCAAATCCTCAACCTGCTGGCGGATCTGAAGGCCGAGATCGGGCTGACGCTGTTCCTGATCACCCACGATATCGGCGTCGTGCACCAGATCGCCGACCGGGTGGCGGTGATGCAGGCCGGCCGGATTGTCGAGCGCGGGCCCGCGGCCCGGGTGCTGCACAGCCCGGCCGAGGCATATACAAGAACGCTTCTGGCGGCGGTGCCCTCCATCGCGCGGGCGCTGGCGACCGGAGCGCAAGAACGGGGGCAACCGGATGGGCACTGACTTCTTCTCGGACGAACGCCGCTGGCAAAGCTGGCTGCAGGTAGAGGCCGCATTGGCGCGGGTTCAGGCCGAGGCCGGGATCATCCCCGGCTGGGCCGCCGACCGGATCGCCGAGGCCGCAACGCTGGAGCGTGTCGACGCCGAGACCCTGCGCCGCGAAATCCGCACGACCATGGCCCCGGTGCATGCGCTGTCGCGTTGCCTGGCGCGGGCCGCGGGGGACGAGGCCGGCGGCTGGGTGCACTGGGGTGCCACCACGCAGAACGTGATCGACGCCGGCCGGCTTCTGGTGCTGCGCGACGTGCAGGCCGAACTGAAGGCGCGGCTGGCCCGGGTCCTGACGCAGCTGAGCGCGCTGGCCGAAACCCATGCCGATACCCCGATGATCGGCCGCACCAACCGCCAGCACGCCTTGCCCATCACCTTCGGTTTCAAGCTGGCGGGCTGGATCGACGAACTGATCCGGGTCTGCGACCAGATCGACGACTGCGAGGACCGGCTGTTCCGGCTGCGCTTTGGCGGGGCCATCGGCGCCTATCAGAGCCTTGGCGCGGCCGGGCCCGACATCACCGCGCGGCTGGCCCATGCGCTGGGGCTGGCACCGGCGGTCTATGGCGGGCGCGCGCAGCTTGATCCGCTGATCGAATACGTCACGCGGCTGGCCATGCTGGGGGTCGCGGCGGGCCGGATCGGCGGCGACCTCTATGCCGCGATGCAGACTGAAACCGCCGAGATCGCCGAGGATCTGGGCCATGGTGTCGTCGGCAGTTCCACCATGCCGCACAAGGTCAACCCGAAGCTGGTGGTGGCGCTCAATGCCCGCGCCACCCGGCTGCGCGCCCTGGGTGCCGCGGCCTTTGCCGTGACGCCGCCCTGTCACGAAGGCGACGCCGTCAGCAACCACGAACTGCGCGACCTGGTGGCCGACACCTGCCGGCTGGCGCTGGACGTGGCAGGCGATCTGGCCGGGCTGCTGGAGCGGCTGAAGGTGGACCGCACCGCCATGGCCGACATCCTGCACACGTCGTCCGCGCTGACGGCGCTGGAGGCGGTGATGATGCACCTGGCCCCCACGCTGGGCCGGGCCGCGGCGCATGACGCGCTGCACGCGGCGGCGTCCGAGGCGCGCGAAACCGGGGCCGACATCAAGGCCCTGCTGATGCAACGCGCCGACATCGCCGCGGCGCTGGATGCCGAGACGCTGGTGCGGCTGTTCGACCCGACGCGCAACACCGGGCAAAGTGCGGCGATCGCGCGTCAGCTGGCCTCGGACGGCAGGGCGCGTGCGGCGCGGCTGACCGCGCCCGCCTCCGGCAACCGCAGCGAAGCGGCCAACGCCGCATCATCGGCCCGGCAGGCCTGAAGCCAGACCGTCATGCGTTGCGCAAAGGCCCGGGTCAGGCCCGAGGCCCGGCCCGCACCGGTGATCAGGCAATACTCGGTCCAGATCTCGGGCTCCAGCGGGCGCAGCACCAGCCGCGGGTCCCGCTCCAGCCCGGCAATCACGCGGTCGGCCAGCGTCACCCCCATGCCGCGGCGCACCAGATCCAGCGCCACGGCGGTAGAGCCGGTTTCACACACGATCCGCGGGCTGACGCCGTAGGTGGCGCACAGCGCGTCCAGCCGCTGCCGCCACAACTGCGCCGGGCGCAGCGCCACCACCGCCTGTTCGGCCAGCGCCGCCACGGGCACCGTGGGCCCGGCCGCCAGCGGGTGGTCCGGGGACATGGCGATCTCGTGCCGGGCGGCGACCAGCGGCTGCACGTCCAGATCGACGATGGCGTTTTCCACCGGCAGCGACAGGATGCCCAGATTGTATTCCCGCGCTGCCACCTTGCTTTCCAGGTCGAACCGCGTCTCGATGTTCAGCACGCTGCGCGTCTGCGGATGTTCGCGCTGCCACAGGGCCAGCATCGGACCGAACAGCGAGATGGCCAGCGGCACCGTCGCCACCAGCCGCAACGGAGCGGCCTCGACCGACCGGACCTGAGCGGCGATGTCGGTCAGCCGCTCCAGCCCTTCGAGGATGTGCTGGGTGCGGCGCAGGAATTCGCGCCCTTCGTCGGTCAGGTCCAGATTGCGGTTGCGGCGCGAGAACAGGGTCAGGCCCAGTTCATGCTCCAGCAGCGCGACCATCCGGCTTGCCGCCGAGGCGCTCATCCCCATGCGCGCCGCCGCCGCGGCCAGCGATCCGGTGCGCACGATCATCCGGAAAAGCTGAACGGATCTGAGGTTCATCGCCGCATGGTCCCGTCGTCCCGTCTTGCCGCCGCGCCCTTGTGCCCTTGTGCCCTTGCGCCGCGCGGTCAGTAATCCTTTTCGAAGAACACCCCCAGCCCGGTTTCGCCATCCGAACCAAGGCGCCCGCGGATCTTGACGTTGGGGCTGACATCGAGGTTCAGGTTGATCTCGGACGTGCCGCCGCTGGAAACGGTGACATCGGTATAGACATTGTCCGAAATGTACTTGCCCACCCGCGCCTGTGCGTTGCCCGCATCATCGGTGGAGATGTCCAGATCGTCCACCCCCAGCCCCTGGCGCAGCGGATCGGTGAACCCGGCCCCGCCGCCCGCCAGCGTCCGCACCGCGGCGGCCAGTTGCACCGCCTGCAGCGGCGACAGGCTGCCCAGGTTGCGTCCGAACAGCAAGAGCGACAGCGCCTCGTCCTGCGGCAGGTCCGGCACCGCGCTGACGCTCAGCTCCGGGGCCGAGGCGACACCGCTCAGCCGCAGCGTGACGGACACGCCCTCCACCTCGGTCCCGGCGGCAAAGGCGATCACCGGATCGAAACTGCCGCGCATCTGCACGCTGCCCTCGGTCAGGGTCAGCCGTCGGCCCAGCAGGTCCAGCCGGCCGCGGATCAGCGAGAACTGCCCCACCGGCACCACCGCGCTGGTCCGCCCGGTCAGCCGCAGCTTGCCGCCCAGTTCGGCGTCCAGCCCGCGGCCCCGCACAAAGATGCGGTTGGGCGCGCGCACCGCCAGATCCAGCGGGTAGTCCGCCAGCGCCGCAGCCTCGGCCTGCGGCGTGGCGCTCAGCCCGGCATAGCGCAAGGTGCGCGAGACCTCGGCAGAGGGGTTGAGATGGCGCAGCCCCTCCAGCGCGGAATAGGACGGGCCCAGCTGCGGCAGGCGCAGTTCCACCGATGCAAGGTCCAGCCCGCCGCCGATCGCGGCCCCACCGGCAAGCGGGCCCTGCACCGTCACCCGCCCGTTCATCCGCGCCTCGTACAACGCCTTGTCGCGCAGGGTGACATCGCGCAGTTCTGCCGCCAGATCGCCCCGGAAGGGGGCGGACAGCGCCACCGGCCCCTGCAACCGGACGCGCCCGCCGCTGGACACCTGCCCCTGCAGGTCAAGCCGCGCCGTGCCATCGGCAAGCGTCACCTGCCCCGCGATCCGTTCCACCGCCACGCCCTGCGCGGGCAGCGCCAGGGCCGCGTCCGACAGCGCGATCTGCCCCGACACCGCCTCGGGCCGCGCGGCACCGGCCAGCGCGAGGTCAAGCCGCGCCACGCCCGACACCGCCTGCCCGCGCAGATAGCGGTTGGCCAGCGCCAGCGGCACCGTTCCGGTCAGGCGCAGCTCCAGGTCCGGCACCACCGCCCCCGTTGCGCGTGCGGTGATCCCGCCGGGACCTTCGCCATCTGCGTCGATGCGCCAGGCCGTGCCGCTTTGCACCGCCGTGCCCGAAAGCCGCGCGGCACCGGGAAAGTCCGGCACGATGCGCGCCAGATCGGCAATGTTCAGCCGATAGTCGAACCGCCCCTGTCCCGGCGCGCGCGTGCCCGACAGGCGGGCCTGCAGACCCGGATTGTCCAGCGTCAGCCGGTCCAGTTCCAGCCGTGCGCTGCCCTGCCCCGTGGCCGACAGATCGAACCGGGTGGGTGGCTGCAGCAGCGGTTCGAGATTGGGCAGGCCAAGCCTCAGGCCGCTGGTCTGGCCCTGGGCCTCCAGCGCGTAGCCGCCCGAGGCCAGATCGGCCCGCCCCTCGGCCTCGATCATCGCGGACCCGCCCAGAGGCCGCCCGGCCAGCCGGGCAAAGCCCGCCAGCCGCGCGCTTTGCGCCTCGAGCCGTCCCGAGATCACCGGCGCGCCGCCGTCAAGCCCGGACAGACGGCCGGTGTAGCGGGCGCGCGTCTCGCCCGGCAGCCCGGCCTCGGCGGTGACGTCCCATTCCCCTGCAGTCCCCCGCCCGGTCGCCCTGAGCGTGGCGCGCCCGGGCAGTTCGGGCAGCACCCGACCCAGATCGTCCAGCACCAGCGTCGCCGCACCCTCGCCGCCATCCGCGTCCAGACGGCCTGACAGATCGGCATCAAGGCCCGGTCCGGTCAGGTGCAGCCGGTCGATGCCAAGCCCCCCCGCCGCCTGCCGCCGTGCCTTGAGGTCAAAGCCCAGCCGCCCCTGCAAAAGCGGCGCGATGACGGGAAGATCGGCACGCAGATCCTCGGTAGTGCCGCGGGCAGTCAGGTCCAGCGCGCCCGAGATCAGGTCGGCGCGCCCCTCGGCGGTCAGCTCCGCCGCGCCGCCCAGCGGCCGGCCCGCCAGCGCGCCAAAGGCCGCCAGCCGCCCGATCCGCGCCGACAGCGTGCCCTCGGCCGACATCTGCGTCACGCCGTCGCCGGTCAGGGTGCCGTCAAACCGTGCCTCGGTTGCGCCTGGCAGGTCCGAGGTCAGGCGCAGTTGCCAGACCTCGCCCGTCTGTTCTGCCTGCACGTCCAGCGATGCCGGGCCGTCCAGCCCGCGCAGGACGGAGGCCATGTCGGCGATGCGCGCCTGCAGGTCGGCGCGGCTGGCACCGGTCTGCAGATCCGCCTGGCCGGTGATCCGCGCCGCGTCGGTGGTGATCCGGAGCGGTGCCAGCCGGGTGCCGGTTTCGTCGCGACTGAGTGTCAGGCTCAGATCGCCGCTCCCCACCAGCAATGGGTCAAGCTGCGCCACGCCGGTGGTCAGATCGACGGTCTTCCCGTCCAGTTGCAGCGCCAGCCGCCCGGTCAGCGGTGCCAGCGTGCCACGCAGCGACAGCTGCGCCGTGCCGGTCAGGTCCAGCCCGGCAAGCTGCGCAAAGCGCGACAGGTCCTGTGCCTCCAGCCGCAGGTCGGGGCGCAATTCCAGCGTCGCCGGCTCGGTCAGCCCGTCCACCACCAGCGCGCCGGCAAGCCCGTAATCCGCACCCGAAAGGTCGATCCCGCTCAGCTCCAGCGGCGCGCCTTCGGACCAGTCAAAGCGCAGCCCGCCGCGCAGGCTGTCCCCCAGCGCCGCGCGCAGGGCGGCGGTGCCTGGGTCGAGGCCCGTGGCCTCGCCCCGCAGCGCGCCGCTGACCCGGCCGTCGCGCCGCGCGATGGCCCCGGCACCCGAGACATCCAGCAGTGCCAGCCGGGACGCCCCCGCGGCCAGGCCCTCGGCCCGTGCCTCGATCTGCCAGACCTCGCCTGCCGCGGCATCGAACCGCGCGCGCAGGCGGGCACGGGCCAGATCGGCGGCGCTGCCCGGCAGGCGCACCGTATCGCCTTCGGGCGGGTCGATCCGGGCGTCGAGGCGCAGCCGTTCCGGCCAGCCGTCAGCGCCGATCCGGCCCTCGGCCTGCAGCGCCAGCGCCGCGCTGCGCATCGCCAGGCTGTCCAGTTGCAACGCCCCGTCGCCATCGCGCCAGGCTTCGGCCTGCAGTGCCACCTCGCGGCCCAGGAACTCGGCATATTGCGGGGCAAAGACCGGTGCGACATCCCCCGAGAGGTCGACGGTGGCGCGGGTCCGCCCGGCGCGGTCGGTGTCCAGCGTCACGCCTCCGGTCAGGCGGTCCTGGCCGGCGGTGGCCAGGCGGATATCGGCGGCAAAGGCGTCGATGGGGTCGTCGCCCGTCACCGCCAGCCGCAACGACGGCGCGCCGGGAATGCCCAGCAGCCGCGCCGCCAGCCCGCCCTCGGGCTCGGACAGGTCAAAGTCCAGCCGCAAGGCCCGGTCGGCATTGTCGAAGGCACCGGACAGCACCATCTGCCCGCCGCGGTCGCGCCGCCGAAGCGCCAGATCGACCTCGCCCGCCCCGCCTGCCAGCCGGGCCGAGCCGTCAAAGCCCAGCTTTACTGTTTCGCCCAGCACCGGCGCGCCCAGCGTCGCCTCGCCGATGGCCAGCCCGTTCAGCGCCACCGACACCGGCAGCTCCGGCAGGCGGAACGCGCCCCGCGCCTCGGGGCTGGGCAGGTCGTTTGGCGCGGGGCGTGGCAGGCGCGGCAGGTCGATCCGCGCCACCGAGATCTCGTCGATCTCGATCCGCCGGTTCAGCAGCGCGCTGCGCTGCCAGACCATGGCCACCGACTCGAGCGTCAGCCAGATGCCGTCCGGGTCGGACACGGTGATCCGCTCGATGGTGGCCCGCGCGCTCAGCGCGCCGGCGAACCCCTCGATGCGCACCTCGCGGCCCGGCGCGCTCAGCGCGTCTTCGAGCAGGCCCTGGATATAGCCACGGTCCGACTGCGCCTGCAGCGGCGTGGCATGAAGCGCAAAGAGCAGCATCAGCAGGGCGGCGCAGACCCGCATCAGAACGCCTGCCCGATGCCGATGTAAAGCTGCAGGCCGTCGCCGGTGTCGCCGCCCACAGGTCCCGCCAGATCAAGCCGCAGCGGCCCCACCGGCGTGTCATAGCGCAGGCCCAGCCCCGCCCCGGCATGCCAGTCGCCCGCGGCGCCATCGGGATCGGCCCCGACAAAACCCGCATCGGCAAAGCCCACAAGGCCCAGCGTTTCGGTCATCGCGAAGCGCAGTTCGCCCGACAGCCCGGCGAAGCTGCGTCCGCCCAGGCTGACGCCTTGCCCGTGATCGGCCCCCAGCGCCTGGTACGGCTGGCCCCGCACGGTGCCGCCGCCGCCGGAATAGAACAGCGCATCGGGCGGCGCATCGGCGGCCTCGGGGCCCAGCAGGCTGCCCAGTTGCAGCCGCCCGGCCAGCACCGTCCGGTCGCTCAGCGCATGATAGGTGCGGGCGTCCAGGGCCAGGCGCGCGCCCGGATTGGCCTTGCGCGCCTCGTAGAACGGCTCCAGCTCCAGCCGCAGATAGCGGCCGGACCGGGCGTCCAGCGCAGTGTCGCGGCTGTCCCAGGTCAGCGCCGCCGGCAGGCTGTACAGCAGCAGCTCGCGCTCGCGCGGGCGCGGCGGGAAGGAGCGGGTGAAGAACCGGTCGGTGACCCGGCTGAACGCAACCGCGATGCCCAGATCGCCGGTCAGCCGGTCATTGAAGGTGCGCGAGACGCCCAGCGTCAATTCCGCCGTGTCGGTGCGGAAATCGGACTCGTCCAGCCGCGCCAGCCCGGCCTGGGCAAAGAACAGCGTGTCCGGCCCATAGACTGCCGGTTTCTCGATCCGGAAAGACAGGCTGTAATCCGGGCGCTCGGCACCGCCCAGCTGGGCGGCCTCGCCTTCGACACGAAACCGTTCGGCCCCGCCAAGCAGGTTGCGGTGCATCCAGAAGCCTGACAGCGTCAGACCGTCGAGACTGGACAGCTCCACCCCCGCGCCCACGCGCCGCGGCTTGCGGTCCACGACGTTGATCTGCATGTCGAGCCGGCCATCGGGGCCGACCTCTTCGGCCTCGTCGATGGTGACGGACTGGAAGGTGCCGGTCTTGCGCAGGCGCTGCGCGGCCCTGTCGACCTCGGCCGGGTCAAACCGCGCGCCGCGCGGCAGGCCGGCGATCTGGCGCACCCGCGGGGCGCGCACCCGGGTCTCGCCCGCCACCTCGACCTCGCCAAAGATCGCCTGCGGTCCGGGGGCGACGGTCAGGTCCACATCCAGCGTGGCGCTGTCATGGCGGGCCAGCACGCTCTGGCCGGCCACCCGCGCCTTGGGATGGCCCGCGTCGCGCCAGCCCGCAACGGCTCCCTGCGCGGCACCGCGCACCACCGGGGCCAGTGCGGGCGCGCCGCGCCGAAAGCCTTCGGCGGCGCTGTCGCCTTGTGCCAGCGGCCCCACCTCTGCCACGCCAAAGCGGAACGCGCGGCCGGGGTCGACGCGCAACTCGGCCCGGTTGAAGCGCGCCGGCAGCGCAAACGGGTCGATCTGCGCCGCCTCGCGCCCGTCCAGCAGGATGCGCACCACCGCGCCGTAATACCCCTTGGCATAGAGCGCCTCGACCAGCCGGGTGTAATCGGCCTGCGCCGCCGCCAGCACGTCGCGGGCGGGGGTGTCGTCCTCTTGCGCCAGCGTGACCAGAATCGAGGCCCCGCGCAGCACCCCGGCCAGGGCCGCATCCGCGCCCGGGGCGAGGTCAAGCCGCACCTCCTGCAGCGCCAAAGCGCGCAGGGGCAGCACGCCCAACAGCGCGACCAGCACCCATCCGGAAAAGAATCCTGCCCGTTTCATCATCCGCCCAGCCTGCGGCCCCAGACTACGCCGCAACGCCGCCATGGGCCACGCGCAATCTGCACCGGACCGCGGAAATCCGCGCGCGCGCCAGCGCGGCACCTCAGCGGTTGTCCCCGCGCAGGGCCTCGATCACCGCATCGGTCACCTCTTGCGTGCTGGCGCGCCCGCCCACATCGGGCGTCGAGATCCCGGCGGCGCACACCGCCTCGACCGCGCGCATCAGCCGGGCCGCCGCCGCGCTCTGCCCCAGATGCTCCAGCATCTGGCAGGCGGTCCAGAAGGTGGCCACGGGGTTGGCGATGCCCTGCCCTGCGATGTCGAAGGCCGAGCCGTGGATCGGTTCGAACATCGACGGAAAGCGGCGTTCGGGGTCGATATTCGCGGTGGGTGCCACACCCAGGCTGCCCGCCAGCGCCCCGGCAAGGTCCGACAGGATGTCGGCCTGCAGGTTGGTGGCCACGATGGTGTCCAGGCTTTGCGGCGCGCGCACCATGCGCACGGTCATCGCGTCCACCAGCATCCGGTCCCAGGTGACATCGGGAAACCCTGTGGCGACCTCGGCGGCGATCTCGTCCCACATCACCATGCCGAACCGCTGGGCATTGGATTTGGTGACCACCGTCAGCAGCTTGCGCGGCCGCGCCTGGGCCAGCGCAAAGGCATAGCGCATGATCCGCGTGACCCCGGCGCGGGTGAAGATCGCCACCTCGGTGGCGACTTCCCCGGAATGGCCGCGATGGGCGCGGCCGCCATGCCCGGCATATTCGCCTTCGGAGTTTTCGCGCACGATCACCCAGTCCAGATCGCCCGGCCCTACGCCCTTCAGCGGCGCGGCGATCCCGGGCAGGATGCGGGTGGGCCGGACATTGGCGTATTGGTCGAACCCCTGGCAGATCGGCAGCCGCAACCCCCAGAGCGTGACGTGATCGGGCACGTCCGGCGCCCCCACCGCGCCGAAAAAGATGGCGTCCTGCGTGGTCAGCTGCGCCAGCCCGTCTTCGGGCATCATCACGCCATGCCGGCGGAAATGGTCCGATCCCCAGTCGTACTGCTTGACGTCCAGCGCAAAACCGCCATCGCGGGCCGACAGCGCGTCCAGCACCTGCAGCCCGGCGTCGATCACCTCGGGGCCGATGCCGTCGGCGGGAATGGCGGCGATGCGGTAGGTCTGCATGGGCTCTCCTGTTCCGGGGCCGGGTGCCCCGGGGGCAGGAAACAGGTCCTGCGGCGCGATCACAAGTCAATTGCGGCCGGGCCGCGCGGGTGCCGGTGCCGGTTCAGGCCGCGGCGCGGGCCTCTCGCATCCAGTCCTCCACCGCACGCACCTGGTCAGCATCCAGTCGCAGCCCCAGCTTGGAGCGCCGCCACAGCACGTCGTCGGCGTTGCGGGCATATTCATGGGCCATCAGCCAGCGCAGTTCGGCCTCGCTCAGCGTCGCGCCGAAATCGCGGCCCAGGTCCGAGACCTGCCGCGCGCTGCCCAAAATGTCCGCCGCCTCGGTGCCGTAGGCGCGCACGAGGCGCAGCGCCCAGGCGTCGGTCAGGAAGGGAAAGCTGTCCTTCAGCCCCGCGACCAGCCCGGCCACCCCGTCCACCGGGAAATCCCCGCCGGGCAGCGGCACGCCCGCGGTCCAGTCCCCGCGGTCCAGCGACAGATGCGCGTCCACCTGCGCCAGTGCGCTTTCCGCCAGCCGCCGATAGGTGGTGATCTTGCCGCCAAAGACGTTCAGCACCGGCGCGCCCAGGCTCGTGTCTGCCTTCAGGGTATAATCCCGCGTGGCCGCCGTGGCGCTGCTGGCCCCGTCGTCATAAAGCGGGCGCACGCCGGAATAGGTCCAGACGATGTCGTCCGCCGCAAGCGGCTGGCGGAAATACTGGCTGGCAAAGCCCAGCAAATAGTCCCGTTCTTCCGGCGTGCAGACCGGGGCCTGCGCCGGGTCGCCATGGTCGGCATCGGTGGTGCCGATCAGGGTGAAATCCGTCTGATAGGGGATGGCAAAGATGATCCGCCCGTCGGTGCCCTGAAAGAAATAGCACTTGTCGTGGTCGTAAAGCTTGCGGGTCACGATATGGCTGCCGCGCACCAGACGGACGTTGTCGCGCGTGTTCAGCCGCAGCTTGCCCTGCACGATGTCAGCCACCCAGGGCCCCGCGGCGTTCACCAGCATGCGGGCGCGGTGCACGTGTACCGCTCCGGTTTCGCGATCGCGCGTTTCGATGCGCCAAATCCCGTCTTCGCACGAGGCGCCGGTCACTTCGGTCCGGGTCAGGATCTGCGCGCCGCGGGACGCGGCGTCGCGGGCGTTGAGCACGACAAGTCGGGAATCCTCGACCCAGCAATCGGAGTATTCGAACGCGCGGGCAAAGCGGGGCTGCAGCGGCGCGCCTTCGGGCGTGCCCGGCAGGTCGAGGCTGCGCGTTCCGGGCAGCAGCTTGCGCCCGCCCAGATGGTCATACAGGAACAGCCCCAGCCGGATCAGCCAGGCGGGCCTGCGGCCCTTCATCCAGGGCAGGATGCGGCGCAGCAGGCGCGCGGTCGGCGTGTCCGAGTCGAACCGCATATCCCTATGATATGGAAGCACAAACCGCATGGGCCAGCTGATGTGCGGCATGGCCCGCAGCAGCACTTCGCGTTCGATCAGCGCCTCGCGCACAAGCCGGAACTCGAAATACTCCAGATAGCGCAGACCGCCATGGAACAGCTTGGTCGAGGCCGAAGAGGTCGCCCAGGCCAGATCGTTCATCTCGGCCAGAACCACCGACAGGCCGCGCCCTGCCGCATCGCGGGCGATGCCGCAGCCGTTGATGCCGCCACCGATGACGAACAGGTCGCAGGGGGCGGCGGTTTCGGGGCGGTCCATGTGACTCTCCTCTGGTCGGGAACGCGGCGAAGATGCCAAGAAACGCGTGATTTCGCAAACGAAATGCGTTCGCTTTTGCCCTTTCTTGCGACTGGTGGGTCAAAATGCCCCCTGAATACGCAAAAACCACCGCGCCTCGCGGCCCGAACGTTGCGTTTGCGCGCAAATCGCGCAACTCTGACCGTCCAACCCGCCCCGGACACCCGAACCCAGGCCAGGACATGTCGCAAAGCTTTCGCCATCCCGAGATCCTTGAAATCGCCCGGAAAGAGGGCAAGGTGACGGTGGACGGGCTGGCCGCACGGTTCGGCGTCACGCTGCAGACCATCCGCCGCGACCTGGCCGACCTGGCCGAGGCGGGCCGGCTGGAGCGGGTGCATGGCGGGGCCGTGTTGCCTTCGGGCACCAGCAATATCGGCTATGAAACCCGCCGCGCGCTGAACCAGGACGCCAAGCGCGCCATCGCCCGGACCTGCGCCGCGGAAATTCCCGACGGTTGCGCGCTGTTTCTCAACATCGGCACCTCGACCGAGGCGGTGGCCGAGGCGCTGCGCGATCACCGCGACCTGCTGGTGGTGACCAACAACATGAACGTCGCCAATATCCTCGCTGGCCATCCGGGCTGCGAGATCGTGGTGACCGGCGGACAATTGCGCCGCGCCGATGGCGGTCTGGTGGGCGATCTGGCCGCCGAGACCATCCGCAGGTTCAAGTTCGACCTGGCGGTGATCGGCTGTTCGGCGCTGGACCGGGACGGCGACCTGCTGGATTTCGACATTCAGGAGGTCAGCGTCAGCCAGACCATCCTGCGCCAGTCGCGCCGCACCTTCCTCGTGGCCGACCAGTCCAAGCTGGGCCGCAGCGCGCCGGCGCGCATCGCCTCGCTGGCGGACGTGGACGCGCTCTTTACCGATGCGCCCCTGCCCGCCGCGCTGTCAGCCGCCTGCACAACCTGGAACACGCGGGTGGCGGTGACGGTCTGAGGCGTCGGGCACGGGCCCCGTTCAGGCTGCGCAATGAGCCCGCCATCACCCTTTTGGCAAGGTATCATTCAGCGCGCGGGAAAGCCTGGTGACCAGTTCGTCGATCTGCCCGTCTTCGATGATGAAGGGCGGTGCCAGCAGGATGTGGTCGCCATGCCTGCCGTCCCGCGTGCCGGCCATCGGATAGCAGATCAGCCCTTCGGCAAGGGCCGCTGTCTTGATCTTCCCGGCCAGCCCGTGCGCGGGGTCGAACGGCGTTTTGGTCTCGCGATCCGCGACGATCTCGATCCCGCGGAACAGGCCGCGCCCCCGGATGTCCCCGATATGGGGATGCTGGCCGAAGGCGGCCTCAAGCGCGGAGTGCAGCTTGTCGCCCATGACACCGGCGCGGGCCGGCAGATCGCGGCGGACCAGTTCCGTCACCACCGCCAGCGCGGCGGCGGTGGCCACCGGATGGCCAAGATAGGTGTGCCCGTGCTGGAAAAACCCCGACCCGTTTTCGATGGCGGCATAGATCGTGTCGGTGCACAGCATTGCCCCGATCGGCTGATAGCCCGCGCCCAGGCCCTTGGCGATGCACAGGATGTCCGGGGCGACCGCGTCATGATCGCAGGCAAACAGATGCCCCGTGCGCCCCATGCCGCACATGACCTCGTCGAGGATCAGCAGCACGCCATACTGGTCGCAAATCTCGCGAATGCGCGTGAAATACCCCTCTACCGCGGGCACCGCGCCCAGGGTCGCGCCCACCACCGGCTCGGCCATGAAGGCCATGACGCTGTCCGACCCGGCCCGCAGGATTTCGGTTTCGAGGTCGTTCGCAACGCGCTGGCCGTATTCGAACAGGCTTTCCGACGCGCCGCGCTCGGCATATTCGTAACACGGTGCGATATGGCTCATCTCGACCAGCAGGGGCGCGAACTGCGCGCGCCGCCACGCGTTGCCACCGGCCGACAAGGCCCCCAGAGTGTTGCCGTGATAGCTTTGCCTGCGGGCGATGACACGGTGCCGCTCGGGTTGCCCGATCTCGAGGAAATACTGGCGGGCCAGCTTGATCGCGGCCTCGGTCGCTTCCGATCCGCCCGAGACGAAATAGACACGGTCGAGCTTGCCCGGCGCATGGTCGATCAGCAGGTCGGCCAGCGCCTCTGCCGGCTCCGACGTCATGAACCCGGTATGGGCGAAGGCGATTTTTGCCACCTGGTCCTGAACGGCGGCGATCACCGCCGGGTCGGAATGCCCCAGGCAGGACACCGCCGCATCGCCGCAATCGAGGTAGCGCTTGCCATCGGCGTCGATCAGGTAGCACCCATCGCCGCCAACGGCCGTCGGCAGATGGGCCCGGGTGTGGCGCGGAAAGACATGGCTCATGCGGGGCCTCCCTGGAGCAGCTTCAAGAGCGCCGCGACCGATGCGGCAGGATCAGTCCAAGGTGCGCCGGCGGCATTGGTCAAGCTGTTTTCGTCTTCCGCACGCGGCGGTACGCCCAGGGTGCAAGCGGACAGAACAGACAATGCCTTGGGAATCCGGCCTTATTGAGGAACATCTGGAAAACCTCGCGCTCTGAGCGGGTTTGGATAGACTTTGCAGGACGTTGAAGGATGCCTGCCGATGCACAAGCAACCCGCCTTTCCCGGACTCCGCCATTCGATGAAGAAGAAGCAGACGCGACGGGAGAAGTTTCTCGCCGAAATGGACGCGGTGGTGCCGTGGGCGCGGCTTCTGGCGCTGATCACGCCGCACTCTCCGAAGGCGGGTCCGAAGGGTGGACGACGGCCCATGCCGCCAGAGACGATGCTGCGCATCTGCTTCCTCCAGAACCGGTATGCGCTCAGCGACCCGATGGCCGAGGAAATGCTCTACGATAGCGACGCCATGCGCTGGTTCGCGGGCATTGGGCTCGGCGACGACAGAATCCCCGACGAGACCACCATCCTCAACTTCCGCCACCTGCTGGAGACGCACCAGCTGACCGAGAAACTGTTCGCCGAAGTGAACGGCCATCTCGCCGACCAGGGGATCACGCTGCGCTCGGGCACGCTCGTCGATGCGACGATCATCGACGCGCCGTCGTCGACGAAGAACGAGGCGAAGGCCCGCGACCCCGAGATGTCGTCGACAAAGAAGGGCAACGACTGGTTCTTTGGAATGAAGGCGCATGTGGGCGTAGATGCCGACAGCGGAATCGTGCACAGCCTCGAGACCACCACGGCCAGGGTCCACCCTTTCGGGACATTGCTGCGCAATGCCCTGTCGGGCAAGGGATAGCCAGGTCTGGGATGAGCTTCTGCATGGCGAAGAGACATCGGTCTGGGCGGACAAGGGCTATGTCAGCGCGGCGCGGGAGGGCGCGTTCTCCGGCCCCGGCAAGGTCTGGGGCGTCATGCGCAAGGCACCGAAGGGCGGCGCGCTTCATCCTATCGACGAAGACATCAACCGGATCATCGCCAAAGCGCGGGCACGGGTCGAGCACCCGTTCCGGATCCTCAAGCGCCAGTTTGGTCACGTGAAAACCCGCTACCGTGGCTTGGCAAAAAACCGGGCGCATCTGTTTACACTCTTCGCGCCCGGCAACCTGTTCCTGATGCGCAGGAGGCTCTCAGCATGAGGCGGAGTCCGTCCAGAAACGGCACATCCGCCGTTCGAGCGGCCAACACAGCACGAGGATTGCTGGAAACGGGCCGTCTGCTGCCCCAAACCACCTTCAAGCCGCAAGGTCGGCGCAGCCGAAGGCGTTGATCAGATGTTCCTTGGATGATATGGATAGGAGCCAAAATGACAACGCTAACAGAAATCGGAGAAGAACGAGAACACGAGGCAATTGGTTCGCGCCAAAGTGTTCTTGATTGCGTATCGGAGAGACATATACGCGATACCGAGCGTCGAGGACCCTATACCTACCAGACTCCATCCGGCTGGATACTTGTTGAGGCACGCTTTATCCAAACTCACCGTCGGGACGATGCCGGGGTCGATCCATTCAAACGGCTTTCCCGCGGTGGAACCGTTACATCCTCCTCGCGTATTGAAGAAGCCTATGACCGGTCCATAGAGTATCTTGGTCGACTGCTTCACAGCAAGGTCGACGATGAGAACAAACGGAAAGAAATCAGGGCTGAGATCGAATCTGACCTGCGCGACACCAAATCAGGTCATGTAGCCCTTGCAAATTCTGCGGCCAGTTCTCACGACGCTGTTGAGTTCTATCTTTATGCAAAAGGCAGAGGCGTAGGCGCCCTGGTAATCCCCCCATTTTTGCGGGGGCTTGGACGTAGAATTTACGCGGCCATTCTCAGTTTCTGGGCGGGGGTCATCCCGCCGTTGCCCATGTTGGGGCGCTCGTTGTTGTAGGACCAGAGCCACTCGGTTGCAATCTGCTGCACCTCGTCGATGGTTTCGAAGATATGGAGGTCCAGCCATTCATGCCGGACCGTCCGGTTGTAGCGCTCGACGTAGGCGTTCTGCTGTGGTTTTCCCGGCTGAATGTGGGCCAGGGCGATACCCTTGTTTTCGACCCATTCCATCAACGTCCCGCTGATGTATTCCGGGCCATTGTCGACCCGAATGGTTCGTGGCGTACCACGCCATTCGATGATCTGGTTCAATGCCCGCACGACGCGCTCGGCGGGCAACGAAAAGTCGATCTCGATGCCCAGACCTTCGCGGTTGAAGTCGTCCAAGACGTTCAGCAGCCGGAACTGCCGACCATCCTCCAGCCGATCCGCCATGAAATCCATCGACCAAACCTCGTTCGGCGCTTCTGGCACGACCAGCTCATCGGGTTTCTCCCTCTTCAAACGCTTGCGCGGCTTGATCCTAAAGTTCAGTTCCAACTCACGGTAGATCCTGTAGACGCGCTTGTGGTTCCAGACGTGCCCCTGGACGTTGCGCAGGTACAGAAAGCACAGGCCGAAGCCCCAGGTCTTCTTCGACTTCGTCAGCCCGAGCAGCAGGTCGGCGATCTGCTCGTTCTCATCGTCCAGCTTCGGACTGTACCGATAGCAGGTCTCGCTGACCTCGAAGGCCCGACACGCCAGCGCGATGCTGACGCCCCTTGTTGCCACCGCTTTCTCGGCCAGCGCGCGGCGGTTCGCTGGCCGTATCACTTTTTTCCGAGCGCCTCTTTGAGCAGGTCATTCTGCATGCTGACGTCGGCATACATGCGCTTAAGGCGCCGGTTCTCCTCAGCCATGGCCTTCATCTCGCTGATGAGGCTGGCGTCCATACCGCCGTACTTCGCACGCCATTTGTACAGCGTCGCACTGCTCATCCCGTGCTCGCGGCACAGTTCGGCGGCAGGGACCCCGCCCTCCATCTGGCGCAGCACACCCATGATCTGGGCTTCGGTGAATCGTGTCTTTGAACCGCGCCGGGTTTGCCGGAGGCTTATTGATGTTGGTTACGCGGCCATTTCTGATCTTTCCAGAGCCGCGTAGAAGTTTGCTTCGGCCTCTACCGGCGGAATGTTCCCGATGGGTTCGAGAAGG
>JAUHZO010000025.1 GCA_030425925.1 Alphaproteobacteria bacterium
TCTGGGGCGAGGGCGGCGACGTGCTGATCGGCGAGGTCTCCACCGTCAACGACGACGAGACCGACAACATCTTCCGCGAGCCCATCGGCCGCTTCTCGACCATCGAGGAAGACGAGGCACCGACACACCTGCTGGTCAGCGATTACCGGTCATGGCTGAACTGAAACGCCGGCAAGGCGGCCACCTGCCATCCGGCGCAGGTGGCGGGAAAAGCCGGACGTCCTGAAGACAGTCGTTTCCCCGTCGGGTCGGGCTTCCGTGCAGGCTTTTGCTGCCCTTCTGCCAGTCCGCCTTGCGTTCATGCAAAGGTCTCGGGCGGATTTCATCTCATCGGGTTCGGCAGCCATGTCGCGATCCTGGCAGGACAAAGATCACCACCAGCCCCAGGGCCTCGAACGACGGCAGGAACACTGAACCGATGCGGGTCTTGCCCGGCAGAACCGGGCGCACGCCCGGCAGTTTGAAGTGATCGGCGATATTGCGTTCACCGATCCTGAGCGGCACGAAAATCGCTGTGGCCACCGAAAGCTCCTCGGCCAGAGCGGTGTGTGCAGGCTGGGCTGCGATCCGCGACAAGGCGGTGGCGCGAAAGGCTTGACCGACGTTCATGGCGCTTCGCCTCACTGGTTCAGCGCGTTGTAGATGGCTTCGGCATTGTCGATGCCGTTCGCGGCGTATTCGGCAAAGATCGCCTGCAGCGCCTCTGCGGTCAGCGCGTCCATCTTGGCGCGTTCTTCGGCGGAAACGGACACGAAACTGACGTTCTGCACCTGCGGTGCATCGCTGCTGTTGGCCTTCGTCCTCCCTGTGCGCGCCCACGATCCCGTGTCGCGAACGGCATTCTGCAAGTGGCGACATCGCGCCTTGCGACTGATCCCTGACCGGGCATTTGGGATCCCAAATTTTTCCAAAGGCCTAGAAACAGTCGAGTCGTCCACACAAGCGGGCCGCAAATAGGATCCTGAATCGAGGGAAAAATCCCTTCCCCGGTAGCAATGAGCAGTATTACCTTGACCTTGGGATCCCAAATTCAGCCAATACGCTTATGGACTCACTCGATTCAGACCTCGCGACACGGATCCGGAACGACATCATCCACGGTGTCTACGCCGAGGGTGAACGGCTTTCCGAAGCGCAGCTCTGCGAGGCGCACGGCGTGTCCCGCACGCCGGTTCGGCTGGCCCTGCGCATCCTCGAGCGCGAAGGCGTCATCGCCCGTGGCGAAGGGCGGGGATACACGATCCAGACCCCGACGATCTCGGACATCCGGCAGGCGGTTCAGGTGCGTGGTCATCTTGAAAGCCTTGCGGCACGGCTGCTGGCCATGTCCCCCGACCGCGCCGAAAGCCTGCCCGACTTGGAGCGCGCCATCGACACGATGGATGCCATGATAGAAAGTGGCCGTCTGGACGACCCCGGCATCCGCCAGATGCAGAGCGGGAACGAGCTGTTCCATTCCACCATCCTGAAGAATTGCGGCAACCAGTACGCCGCCTATGCCTGCAAGCAACTCAGCCACCTGCCCATGCTGGCCACGGGCACCATGGTGTTTGACCGGGCCATCCTGCAATCGGACGAACAGATGCAACGCGGGCTGTTCCGTCTGCGCATCGGCAACGCCCAGCACAAGGTGATCTGTGATGCCGTGCGCAAAGGCGATCCGGTGCGCGCGCAGAACATGATGAGCGAACACGCCCATACCATGCTGGAATACATCGAAACCTTCGAAGACCGCGGCAAGGATCTGACGGTTTCGGATCTGGTGGCCTATTCGGCGGTCAATTTCACAATCGGGTCCGCATAGCACCACGGTGCCCGCGCGGCACGCCCGAAGAAGGGAGACACATCTCATCATGGCCAGACTTGGCGAAGACATCATCGGCACCAGTGCCACCGCACCGTTTTTCAAACTGGCCAACGCGGACGAGGTCGGGATCACCGCGCCCGAGAACCGCAAGGGCGACGCGGTGCGCACCTGGGTGCGCGCGCTCAGCGGGTTTCAGAAAGAGGCGCTGGTGCGCTCGGCCAGAACCGGCGACACGTGGCGGTTCGTGAGCGACGAAGGCCCCTATCTGAACGGCCATGACGCCGCCTGCTGCCCGCTGGCTTTCCTGTCCTGCGGGATGGCCGCCAGCTACATGAACGAGATCCTCGCGCTGGCCGCGCTGCGCGGTGTCGAGATCCGCAAGCTGAAGCTCGTTCAGGACAACTACTACACCATGACCGGTTCGATGATGACGCGGACCATGGTGGGCGGGGCCGGGAATATCGAATTGCAGGTCGAGATCGACTGCGACCTGGACGATGCCGCGCTGAGCCAGTTCCTGATCGACGCGACCTTTGCCTCGCCGCTGAACGGGCTGATGCGCGGCCGGATCGAAAGCCTGTTCAAGCTGGGCAAGAACGGCACCGAGTTGCCCACCGCCAGGGCACTGGAACTGGACGGGCCGCTGATGCCCGATCCGGGCCGTCACTTTGACAGGGCACAGGCGGTTCCCAGCGATCTGGCCTACCTGTCAAAGATCGGCCCCACCCCCAGGAAAGAGGTCGCCGGCGGCACCGCCGCCAACGCCTCGTCCCTTTCGGACGAACAGAACCGGCGGCTGAACATCGGGGCCGTGGCAGAGCTGCGCGAGGACGGGCTGAAGAGCATCCAGCAAATGCAGTATTCGCCGTGGGGGACGTCTTTTCACCTGCTGAGTTCCGAAGACGGCCGCGCGCCCGATGCCAACACGCTGATCAGCGCCGGGATCGGCTTTTGTTTCATGACGCAGTTCGGGCGGTTCGTGTCCATGCTCAAGCTGGACCTGCCGGATTACCGCATCGTGCAGGACACGCATTTCAGCCTGGGCGGCGCTTCGGGCGGCACCGGCAAGGCGGGAGAGGCCGACCCGATCGAGACGCATGTCTATCTGGAAACCTCGGAATCCGACGAGACCGCGCAGGAGATGCTCGATATCTCGGAGCAGACCTGTTTCCTGCATGCGTTCTGCAAGACCGACCTCAAGACAAAGCTGAAGATCAAACGCCTCTGACGCGCCAGAGAGGAAGACCATGGACGATCTGACATTGGACAAGCTCGCCCTGCGCGAGCTGATCGACAACTGGGCCATCTGGCGCGATGCCGGGTTCTGGGAAAAGTTCCGCACCGTCTGGCACGATGACGGGCGCATGATGGCCACCTGGACCCAGGGCACCGCCGACGAGTTCATCGAGATGAACAGGCAGGGCTGGGCCAAAGGCGTCTCGATCCTGCATTTCCTGGGCGGCTTTACCTGCGAGATCGCCGGCAACCGCGCGGTGACCCAGACCAAGATGACCATCTCGCAACGCGGCGAGGTGCATGGCGTGCTGGTGGACGTGGTCTGCACGGGGCGGTTCTTTGATTTCCTGGAAAAGCGCGATGGCCGCTGGGGCATGTGCCTGCGCCAGCCGATCTATGAAAAGGACCGCATGGATCCGATCGCGCCGGGCGCGGTTGTGGATCTGGATCCGGAGGTTCTGAACGCCTACCCCGTGGGCTATCGCCATCTGGCCTACCTGCAATCGCAGGTCGGCTACCCGGTCAAGAAAGACATGCCCGGCCTGAAGGGCCCCGAGGTCGATCACCTTTATGCCACCGGCGAGGCCTGGCTGGCCGGCAATCCGATCACCTGGAGCGGTCACAGCTGGGGCTGAAGAGACGGAAATGCCGGCACCCAAAGCGCGCTCTTGCGCTGGCACCGGACTGACGCCCGGATCACGGAGGAAACGGGCTGGGGCAGCATTCTCCACCTGGCCAACCGAAGCGCAGTCTTGCGCCGGGCGGTACAGGAACCGCCCCGGCCCGCCTGGCAGTGGCAGGTCTGCCACCCGTGACCTTGTTCCGATCCGGTGGGCTCTTTTCCCCAGTCATGCTTTCGCTTTCTGTCGTTGGGAATGGCGCTGCATCCAGTAGACGGCGCGATAGGCTTCGAGCAGGCCAAGCGGAACGAAATGGACAAGGGCCGGTCCAAGCCCGCCCCAGTCATGCAAGGCCGCCCAGTGCAGCAGTGTCAAGACCGCCGCGGGGTAGGTCCAGCGCTGCACCTGTTTCCAGCGCGGCCCCATCACACGGACGAAATGGTCCATCGAGGTCACGGCCAGCGGAATGAAGATCGCAAAGGCCACCCAGCCGGTCCAGATGTAAAGGCGCGGCAGGTCCTCGACGACCCGGGACATGGTCTGGACATCGAAGAGATAATACAACGTGTGCAGCGCCGCATAGCCAAAGGCCGCCACGCCGAAATAGCGCCGGTTCTTCCTGAGCCAGAGCGGACCGCGCCAGCCCTTGAAGATCAGGACCAGGGGCGAGGCCAGCATCGCGATGATCATGAACCGGGCCGAAAACTCTCCGGTCGGGTGCAGAAACTCTTCGAAGATATCCGGGTCGTCCGACCCGGTGACGGCCATGACAAAGCCAAAGGCAGGCAGCGCAAGCAGCAGCCACAGCCAATAGGGTGAAATGGTTTTGAAAAATGCGCTCATGTGGCAGGCTCCGATGGGTGTTGCGAGACAAGGTGAAACAGTCATCGCGGCTTTCCTCCGCGATGTGTGCAGGGTGAATGGCGGCTTCGGGCGGCCCGGACACCGCGGCAACGGCAAGGGGCTTTTCGGTATCTGCCGTCTGGTCATGATACGCGCGACGGCGTCATCTCCGTCGCGCCTCTGTCCTGCCCGGGGGGCCGGTCAGAACTTGTCGCTGTTCCCCCATGTGTCGCGCGGGCCGATCTCTTGCTCGTTCATCCAGTGCTCGGCGATCCTGCCGTCCGCGACACGGTAGAGCTCGAACACCGCGATGCCCTTGCCCCGTGCATGGCGCCTGGGCCTGATCCAAGCTTTTGCGACATTGCGCCTCACTCTTTTCGGGCGGCGCAAACGGAGAGATGATATCGCCAACCGCCAGATGCGGACCGGAGCGCCGCTCTGTGTCTTACGGGCGGGTGTCGCCTTGGTCCAGCCGGGCTTTGACCGTGTCAGAGACGCTGGCCCGGGTCAGGACGGACAGGGGTTTCTGGCCGTTCAGAAACAGCCGGAACGGCCGAAGCAATAGGGCCATGGCTATCCGGCCTTCGATTTCTGAAACAGGCAGATCGCGATGGGAGCGGAACATCGTCATCAGCCCTACCGCGCTCCCTGGCGTCGACGCAACAGTCTGAGCATCCGGGGGGCAAGCTTCGACCGTGCTGCGGCGAAGTCTTGAACCGTGTTGTGCATCAAATCCCCGATGAAATCCGCCAGAAGCGCGCCTTGTCCTCGTATCGGTCGATGAAGCCCGGTTCTCGGGTGCGGTGATGGCCGACCTCCTGCGCGCCCGTCAGCATGTCCCCGGCGCAGTACCACGCGCCGCGGTCGCCGGTGTTGAACCGGTTGCCCGTGGCTCTCGTGTCGGTGAAGGACGCGTTGGTATGGCTCTGCGCTTACAGGGTCAGGTCCCGCGACCGCCGCGCAATGGCAAGTTCGCGATGGTCAAGCGCCGGGCTGCTCTGCGCTTCGGCGCAGGAAGGCCTTCGAACCAGCCCCCGGCGCCCGGCCCCGCACCCGACATCACGACGACTCGCCGCGCAAAAGGCCGGGCCGCACTTCGACAGGTTTCCTGGCGTGGTGCGCTCCCCGGCCTGCGATCACGTCGCGGACCAGCGCCCCCGTCAAGTCGCCGATTGTCTCGGCGCCGACATCGATCGTCGTGATGGTCGGGCAAGCGACCCGGGCGATCTCGAACGCGCCGAACCCCGTGACCGCCAGATCCCCCGGCACGCAAAGCCCGTGTCGCTGCAGGGCCATCATGGCCCCGAACGCCACCGGATCCGACACGCAGACCAGCGCATCGAGACCCCGCAGCTTGTCCATGTGGGCATCGACCGCGCGCGCGCCGTCGGACATCGAGACAGGCGCGGGCCCCGCCTCCAGCAGCAGCACGTCCGGCAAACCATGCCGGCTGGCGGCTTCGGCAACACCGCGGCGACGCTCTGCCCCGCGCTTGTCGGTGTCGTCGGTCGCGCCGAGGAAACCCAGCCTGCGCCGCCCGGTGGTCGCAAGGTGGTCCACCACAAGCGACATCGCGCCGGCATTGGAAAAGCCGACCACATGGCCGATGGGATCCGACGGCAGGTCCCAGATCTCGATCACCGGCACTTCCATCACCGACAGCATCTTGCGCGTGGCGTCGGAATGGTGCCCGCCGGTGAGCACGATGGCTTCGGGCCGGCGGGCAAGAAGCTGGCGCACATGGCGCTCTTCTTCGTCGACGCGGTAATTGGTGATCCCGAGCAGGAGTTGCAGATCCGTTCCCGCAAGGGCCAGCGTCAACGCGCGATGCGTCGCGGCGAAGTTGGCGTTGTTGATCGACGGCAAGGTGACGCCCAGAAATCCGCTGCGCTGTGCGCGGAAGGTCTGGGCCGTCGCGTCATAGACATAGCCCAGCCGGTCCGCCGCCTGCTGCACCAGGGCGCGCGTCGCCGCGTTCACCGAAGCGTCCTGCTTGAACGCGCGCGACACGGTCATGGGCGAAACGCCTGCCTCCCGGGCGACGTCCCGCATCGTGACCTTCGTGCCCATCCCGGCCCTTTCCTAGGCTTTGTATTCGTTCAGTTCCGTCACATGGTGATGAATACGTCCGTCAAAGAACTCTGCAACGATCTCGCCGGTCACCTCTTTCGATCGGGCACGGGCCGGGGAGCCGAGCGCGGCCTCCATCGTCTTGCGATCCGGGTAGGTGATGGCGAGGATCAGGGGAAATTCCGGCGCGCCTTCGTCGCGGTCTTCGCCGAACATGACGCGCACATCCGTATTGCCGGTGAATTGCGTCCAGAGCGGCACAAGCCGTTCCTTCACGGCAGCCCGAAAGGCCTGACTCTGGCCTGGTTTGACGGATCCCTCGAACAGGGCAAATCTGGTGATCATCGGGTCATGTCCTTTTGTGCGCCGCTGAAGAATTCCATCACCGCCGCCTGATCCTCGCCGCCAAGGTCCGCGGCCGTCAGCATGCGGTGGATCTCGGCGCACAGCGCGGTCATGGGCATGGCGGTTCCGGTCCGGCGCGACAGGTCTGCCGCCATGTCCAGATCCTTGACCATGTTGTCGATCCGTCCGGTGCGGCGGTAATCGCGCGCGACCATCCGCGGCATGTATTCCTGCAAGAGCGCGCTGTCGGCGCGACCGCCCATCAGGGCGACGGGGATCTTCGTGGCATCGACACCGGCATCCTGTGCCAGCCGGGTCGCCTCGGCCACCGCCAGGAAGCCCAGGCCGCACAGCACCTGGTTGATGATCTTGGTCGTCTGCCCCGCGCCCGGCCCACCCATATGGGTCATGTTCGAGGCGACGGTCTTCAGCACCTCCTGCGCGCGGGCCACGTCTGCGGCGGCGCCCCCCATCATCAGGGTCAGCTGGCCGGTCAAGGCCCTGGGGGCACCGCCGGACAGCGGGGCATCGACCCAGGCCAGCCCTTGCCCGGCGGCCTGCCGGGCAAACGCTTGCGTCGCTTCGGGGTCGATCGACGACATGTCGATGATCAGCGTGCCCGGGGCGGCCCCTTCGCTGATCCCGCCCGTTCCGAAGGCCGCAAGGCGGACGATCCGGGAGGCATTGAGGCTGGTGATCACGGCGCTGGCGTCTCGGGCCGCCTCGGCGGCGCTGCGTGCACCGACCGCGCCTTTTTCGACCAGTGCCGCAACCCTTTCGGGATCGAGATCGAAGACGGTCAGACGCGATCCGGTTTCCAGAAGCCGCGTTCCGATGGCACCCCCCATCGCCCCTGCCCCGATCAGGGCAACGTTCTGGCTCATGTCATCGTCTCCCGGATGTTGCTTTCGGTCCGGCCGATCCCCTCTGGCGAGGGCGGCGCAGCCGGTCTATGCCCCGCGATCTGCCGCCCGGGCACGCGGTTGCCGTTGGCCATCCTGACGGTCGTCGCCTTGCGAGGCCGATCGCCGCCGTCGGTGCAGGTCTTACCCCACAGGACGGACAAGGCCCGTCCGCCCGGAAACGTGCCGCATCCGGACACGCCCGAAAGACACGCGCCGCGCATCTAGAGACTTGCCGTGATGCCGCCGTCGACGAACAGCGTGTGCCCGTTGACAAAGCTGGAGGCCTCGGACGACAGGAAGACCGCCGCGCCGACAAGTTCCTCGACCTGCCCCCAGCGTCCGGCAGGGGTGCGCTTTTCCAGCCAGGCGCTGAACTCGGGATCGGCGACAAGGGCGGCGTTCAGCGGCGTGTCGAAATAGCCCGGCGCGATGGCGTTGCATTGCAGCCCGTGCCGGGCCCAGTCCGTCGCCATGCCCTTGGTCAGGTTCGCCACCGCGCCCTTGGTGGCGGTGTAGGGCGCGATGCCGGGCCGGGCCAGCGCGGTCTGCACGCTGGCGATGTTGATGATCTTGCCGCGCCCGCGCGCGATCATGTGGCGCGCCACCGCCTGGCCCACATGGAACACCGATGCGATGTTGGTCTGAAGCAGCCGTTCAAAGGCGTCGGCGGGGAAATCCTCCAGCGCGGTCCGGTGCTGCATGCCGGCATTGTTGATCAGGATGTCGATGGGCCCGTGTTCGGCCTCGAAGCTGTCTATGGCGGCCCGCACGGCATCATGGTCGGTGGCGTCGAACGCCAGGGTTTCGACCTCTGCCCCCTCTGCCGCCAGCGCCTCGGCGGCCTTGGCCAGCTTGCCGGTGTCGCGCCCGTTCAGCACGAGGCGCGCCCCTGCCCGGGCCAGTCCGCGGGCCAGCGCGAAACCGATCCCCTGCGAGGATCCGGTCACAAGCGCACGCTTTCCTTGCAGGGAAAACCGGGTCAGGTCTGGCATGCTCTCACTCCTCCGTATGGACACCGAGCGGTTGAAACCGCTTGCGGCAAGGGCTTGTTACCGATACCATGTTACCGGTATCACATATTGTCAACCGGGAATCGCCGCGATGCCACAGCCCGCCATTCTGCAGGCCAGTCCCTTTTGACCCCAGCGCCATGAGGCCCGGAATGAAAGCAATCGTTGCCCACGCGGCAAAAGACCTGCGGATCGAGACCCGCGACAAGCCCGCGCCGGGACCGGGTCAGGTTCTGGTCCGAATGGAGCGGGGCGGGATCTGCGGGTCGGACCTGCACTACTACAACCACGGCGGTTTCGGCACCGTGCGCCTGCGCGAGCCGATGATCCTCGGGCACGAGGTCTCGGGCCGGATCGAGGCGCTGGGCGATGGCGTGGCCACCCTGGCCGAGGGGGATCTGGTTGCCGTATCACCCTCCCGCCCCTGCCATGCCTGCGCCTACTGCGTTGCGGGGCAGCACAATCACTGCCTCGACATGCGCTTTTATGGCTCGGCCATGCCGTTTCCCCACATTCAGGGCGCGTTTTGCGACCATGTCGTCGCCGATGTCACGCAATGCGCCAAGGCGGACGGGCTGACCGCGGGCGAGGCGGCCATGGCCGAACCGCTTTCGGTTGTGCTGCATGCCGCGAAACGGGCCGGAGACCTCATGGGCAGGCGCGTGCTTGTCACCGGGTGCGGCCCCATCGGGCAGCTTGCCGTGATGGTGGCCCGCGCGGCGGGGGCCTCGCTGATCGTCGCAACCGATGTGGCCCCCTTCACGCTGGACATGGCGCGCCGTGTCGGGGCGGATCATGTGCACAATGTCGCGGAAGCCCCCGACGCACTGGCGGCCTATGCGGGGGGCAAGGGCAGCTTTGACGTGTTGTTCGAATGCTCCGGCGTCGCCGCGGCGCTGGCGGGTGCCATCCCGGCCCTGCGCCCGGGCGCGGTGATCATGCAGCTGGGCCTTGGCGGCGACATGACGCTGCCCGTGCAGGCGATGACCGCCAAGGAGATCGAGTTGCGCGGATCGTTCCGTTTTCATGCCGAGTTCTTCACCGCGGTCACGATGATGCAGGGCGGTCGGCTGGACGTCGCGCCGCTGATCACGCAGACCCTGCCGCTGGACGAGGCGGTCAGCGCGTTCGATCTGGCCTCGGACCGCAGTCGGGCCATCAAGGTCCAGATTCAGTTCTGAAGCCCTGGCCCTGCGTCGCCGCCGCGATGGCCGGGCGCAGGGCCCCGGAGGACGCGGTCAGGACGCGGCGCCCGCTCGGGAAGCTCATACCGGCGACACGCCGTTGACGTTCAGAAACACGGAATAGAGCGAGGTTGTGCCGCAGATGAACAACCGGTTCAGCCTGGCCCCGCCGAAACAGACATTGGCCACCAGTTCCGGGATCAGCACCTTGCCGATCAGCCGCCCGTCCGGGGCATAGCAATGCACGCCATCGGCGGCAGATGTCCAGATGCGCCCGTCGCGATCCACCCGGAACCCGTCGAACAGGCCATTGCTGCATTCGGCAAAGACCTCTCCTCCGGACAGCGATCCATCATCGTTCACCACGTGGCGGCGGATATGTCTGGGGCCGTTTTCATGATGGGTCGCCCCCGTATCGGCAATGTAGAGCAGGCTTTCATCCGGTGAAAACGCAAGGCCGTTCGGCTTGAGGTAGTCGTCGGCCACGATGCTGATCGTCCCCGAAACATCCACACGATAGACATGGCACGCGCCGATTTCGCTTTCGGCGCGCGCGCCCTCGTAATCCATCAGGATCCCGTAACTGGGATCGGTGAACCAGACCGATCCGTCGGATTTGACCACGACGTCATTGGGGGAGTTGAGCCGCTTGCCTTCGAAGGACTCCGCCACCACCGAGATGGTCCCGTCATGCCCGGTTCGGGTCACGCGCCGGCCCAGATGCTCGCAGGACACCAGCCGCCCCTGCCGGTCCACCGTGTGGCCGTTGGAATTGTTCGACGGCTGGCGGAACGTCGACACCGACCCGTCGGTTTCGTCCCAGCGCAGGATCCGGTTGTTGGGGATATCCGACCAGAGCAGGTAGCGCCCGGCCGCGAACCAGACCGGGCCCTCGGACCAGCGCGCGCCGGTCCAGAGGCGTTCCACCCGGGCGTGACCGATGAGACAGGCCCTGAAATCGGGCTCGATCACCTCAAAGCCCGTGCCTTCGATTTCTCCGAACATGAACGTCTCCTTCGGTCCTTCGACTGATGCCCCACCCGATCGGCTTGCGCCGGTTTCCGGGATGCCCCGGGTCGGGCCCCCAGATGGCCTGATAGGTGTCGATCGCCCGCCCCTGTCCTTGCAGGATCGCCGCGGCGATCATCAGACCCGCCCACCAGGCCAGGATCGAAATCCACATCCAGCGCGGCGCGTTCGCCTCCCACAGACCCGCAAGGATCACGATAGCAGCCAGCACGAGCGCGGCATAGCCAAACAGCTTGTGCACCCATTCGAACATGACGCGCCAGAAGGTCATGTCGTAATGATCGCCGCGGATGCTGCCATCCGGCGCGGGGGCCGTCGGACCGCCTTTTGATCCCCGGAAGATCCCCACGAGGATCTGAACCCCCATCAGGCAAAGCAGCATGTAGCCAAGGGAACCGTGCAGCCCCGGCCCGTCCGAGACGCCCAGGATCAGCCCCAGTCCGAACAGCGTCAGCAGTGCAACCGCGCCCTGCCCCATCCAATGCCCGCGCCACCAGGTCTGGTTGTCCAGCTCGCGCGGCCAGTCCTGCCCGGGCATGACCTTGAAATACCGGGCGATCAGAACCGCCAGAGGTGACAGCACACCCCAGGCCAGCATCATGGACCGCGCGTGCCAGCTGACCGCAAAGCCGACCTCGTGCGCCTGTGTGGCGTCTATCGGAGCAAGGACCCAGTCCATCAGCCCTTGACCGCTCCCGCGGTCATGCCGGTGATGATCTGGCGCGAAGCAAAGAGCGTGAAGATGATCGGCGGAATGGCCAGCAGCATACCGGTGGCAAAGATCGTTCCCAGCCCGTCGAACTCGCTTGCATTGTTCACGATCAGGATCGGCACCGTCATCGTGTCCCGGTCTGCCAGCGCCGAGGCCAGCAGGTATTCGTTCCAGGCGATGCGGAAGGTAAAGATCGCCGCCGCGGCAAGGCCCGGCTTGATCAGCGGCAGGACCACGATGAAGAAGGTCTGGAACGGCCCGGCCCCGTCGACCCGCGCCGCCTCTTCCAGCGACCGCGGCACCTGCACGATGAAACTTTTCAGGATCCAGATCACGAAGGGCAGGTTCATCGCCACGTAGATCAGGATGATGCCCGAATGCGTGCCCGCAAGACAGACATCGCCACGTCCGCCAAACGTGTCGCGGATCAGGGCAACCAGCCCGTAATCCTTGTCGAGGCAGAAGGCATTGTTCCAAAGCCCGAAGACCGGCACCAGCAGCACGGCGGGCGGGATCATCCGCACTGCCAGCGTGGACAGCGACAGGCTGCCCCGCCCCATGAAGCGGAAGCGCACCAGCGCATAGGCCGCCATGCAGCCGAAAAGCAGCGTCAACGCGGTCGAGACCAGCGCGATGATGATCGAATTGACAAAGGCACCGCCAAACCGGATCTGGCAGAACCGCAGGTGATCGGGCTTGTACCACAGAACGTCGCAAAGCGCGGTTTCGTAGTTCTGGATCGTGGGCATGAATAGCAGCCCGCCGACGCCGCTGGTGATGTCCACGTCGAGTTTGAACGAGTTGGCCAGCAGCAGGACAACCGGCCCCACGGCAATGAAGATCAAAAGCGCGATCAGCGCGAACCACGCCGGGTTCTGGCGGTCACGGGATGTGCTCATGGCGCTATTCCTCTTCTTCCGCTGCCGGCCTCAGGCGCTGTGCGCGGGCGTCCTGCCACCGGGTGAAGGCGAACATGCCCAGGGTCAGCAGCATCAGCAGCATCAACAGGTAATTCGACATCGCGGCCGCCTCGCCCAGTTCGCGGAACTCGCGCGCGGTGCGCGCAATGCGCAGGGCGAGGATCTCGGTCGACAGGCCAGGCCCGCCTCCGGTCAGCACCAGAATGACCTCCAGCACCTTGAACGCGTCGATCAGGCGCAGCAGCATGGTGACGATCAGCACCGGCATCATCAAGGGCAGCTTGATGAACCAGATCTGCTGCCAGGCCGTCGCCCCGTCGATGCGCGCCGCCTCCAGCGCAGAGCGCGGCAGCGACTGGAGCGCGGCCAGCGACAGGATGAAAATGAACGGCGTCCATTGCCAGGTGTCGGCAATGATGACGCTCAGCAAGGGGTTCTGACCCAGCCAGTCGACCCTTGGCAGGCCGATGCTTTCGAGAAACCGGTTGAAAGTGCCGTAGGTGGCGTGAAACATGTAGCGCCACACAAGGCCGACCACGACGGGCGCGATCATCATCGGCAGGATGAACAGCGTGCGCAGCACCGACATGCCCCGGATGTTGCGATCGAGCAGCAAGGCCAACCCGACGCCCAGCACCATCTCGACGCTCACGACCGTGAAGGCAAAGACCAGCGTCACCCGGAAACTCTCGTGAAACGCGGCATCGCCCAGCAGCTTGATGTAATTGGCCAGACCGACGAATTCGGTTTCCGACAGGCTCTGGCTCGGGTCCCAGTCGCGGAAGCTGCCCCAGACCATGTAGGCGATCGGGTAAAACAGCGCGAGGATCATGACCAGCGCAGCAGGCGCAATGAACATGTAGGGCGTCATGCGGTTCAGGCTGTGTCGGGTCATGCGTGCTGTCCTTGAAAGGCCTGGAAAGCGACCTCCGGGCACAAGGGCCGAAGGTCACGAAGGCGGCCCGCAAGAACACACGCGCGGGCCGCCTTCTTCCGGCTTATTGCCAGATGTAATACCCTTCCTGTTCCATCAGGGCGCGGCTGCGCTCGGCAATGCCGTCCAGCGCCGTCTGGATGTCCAGCCCTTCGGTCAGAACCTGGCTCATGGTCGTGCCGATATCGGCGTTGATCTTGCCCCAGGCGGGAATGATCGGGTGCCAGTCGGGATCGGCAAATTCCAGCGCCTCGCCAAAGGTTGCGGACCAGGGGTATTTCTCGTTCAGGGCGGCATCCTGATAGGTCGAGAAGCGCGAGGGGTTGCCGCCGGCCATGGCAACCGCCAGATCCCCCTTCTTCGAGGTCAGCCACTGCATCAGCAGAAAGGCGGCTTCCTTGTGTTCGGCATTGGCCGGAATGCCAAGACCGAAGCCGCCGGTCTGGCTTGCCCGCTGGACACCCATCGGGTGCATCGCATAGCCGACCTTGCCGACAACGGTGCTTCTGGACGGGTCCCGGAAATTGGCCGCAAAGGCGATCGAGTCGAGATACATCGCCGCCTGCCCCTGTGCAAAGGCGTTTGCGGCTTCCGCCGGACCGAAGGCGCTGGACCCTTCAGGGCCGCAATCGACGATGGTCTTGAGCGCCTCGGCAGCCTCGACGCCGGCGGCGTTGTTGATCGTGGGGTTCCACAGATCGTCGAACACCCGCCCGCCCAGCGGCGCAAGATGCAGCAGGAACGCATGGCTTGCCTGGTGGCCCGAGGCCGCGCGCGAGGCGACACCGCCCATGCCCGGCTCCAGTTCAGGGATCCGGCAGGCCAGATCCAGGAAAGCGTCATAGGTTTCAGGCGCTTCAAGGCCGTGCTTGTCAAAGATGTCGGCCCGGTAGAACAGGACCGAGGTTTCAGAGCCGAAGGGCAGCCCGTACAGCGATCCGGTCGGCCCGGGCAGATAGCCCTTGTGCCCCCCCGCGACACCGATGTTCGGGACATAGCCGTCGATCAGGTCTTCGGCATCGTAGGCCGGATCGGACAGGCGCGGGTTCATGAAGTATTTGGCCAGGTTTTCAAGCTGGTCGGCATAGACGTAATCGGCCTTGGAAAACACCACATAGGCGATCAGGTCATAGGCACCTTCGTCCAGCGCCAGTTCCAGCGTCTGACGTTCGCGCATGTCGAGATAGGGCAGCATGTCCACCTCGACCTCGATCCCGGTCTCGGCGGTGAACTGCGGCAGCACCTCCATCACCGCGTTGTAATGCGGGTGCGACGGGAAGTTCACGATCAGCGTCGTGCCCTCGTAGGCTTCGTACGGATTGGCAAGCGCGCTGCACGCCAGAAGCGACGCGACAGCCGCCGCCCTCAAGGTCTTCATGTGCATGGTTTCCTCCCTTTGCATCGTCAAAGCGCGACCTCGGTCCCGCGGTTGAACAGGTGGACCCGGTCGGGGTTCACCGCGAATGTCAGCGTTGCACCCAGTGCCATGGGCGTTTCGGAACTCAGCTCCACCGTGGCGCGTTCCGGCCCGCATCTGCACAACAGGACCGATTGGGCACCGACATATTCGGAGACCTCGACATTCAGCTTGAGGGCACTGCCCGCTTCCGCGTCGGGATCGTATTTCAGATCGGAGGGACGGATGCCCAGCGTCACCGCGCGCGACGAATGCTTGCGCGCCGCCGCGGCCCTGGCATCCGACAGGCGGATGCGGAACGCCGCGCCGGCGACAAACACGTCATCCCCGACAACTTCGATGTCACCGGCCAGGAAATTCATCGGCGGCATTCCAAGGAACCCCGCCACGAACTTGTTCACCGGCCGTTCGAACAGGTCCCGGGGCGTGCCCTGCTGCTGGATGTATCCGCCGTGCATCACCACGATCCGGTCCGCCAGCGTCATCGCCTCGATCTGGTCGTGGGTCACGTAGATCATGTTCTTCTGCACGCTCTGGCTCATCAGGGCCAGTTCGGCGCGCATCTGGCCACGCAGCTTGGCATCCAGGTTGGACAGCGGTTCGTCGAACAGGAAGATGGCCGAATCCTTTGCCAGCGCGCGCGCCGTCGCCACACGCTGCCGCTGACCGCCGGACAGCGCCCCGGGCTTGCGGTGCAGGAAATCGGTCAGGCCGACCATCTCTGCCACCTCACGCACCTTGGCGTCGATCTCGGCCCTGGAGCGGCGGGCCAGGCGCAGCGCAAACGAGATGTTCTGCGCAACGTTCATGTGCGGGTAAAGCGCGTAGTCCTGAAACACCATCGCCAGGTCGCGATCCTTGGGTTCGAGATGACTGACCGGTCTGCCATCGACCCAGATCTCGCCTTCCGAGACGTCTTCGAGGCCCGCGATCATGCGCAGCGTGGTGGACTTGCCGCAACCGGACGGACCGACCAGAACCGTGAATTCGTTGTCGGCCAACTGCAGGTCGATCCCGTGCAGGACTTCGACATCGCCGTAGCGTTTCACAAGCCTTTCCAGCCGGATCTCTGGCACGGTCCCCCCTGGCCGCGTCACGGCGGCACGCACCTTATTCTTGTTACCGGTCACATTGACGCGTTGTAACCGGTAACACAAGCTCAAACAAAGATCCCCCGCAAAGCATCGGTGAACGGCGAATGATCTACTTTTTCAGGGACTTGATGCTGTCGCGCACTTCCGGCGTCGCCGAGACGTCGATGCGCTGGGGGCTGTGCGGGGCGTCGGGCCGGTCAAGCAGGCGGCCAATCAGGCGCCCTGCCTCAAGGCCGATTCGCTTTGGATCGACAACCACGGTCGTGATCGGCGGGGACGAAAACCGCGACACCTCGAAATTGCCGAACCCGGCGACCCCCATCGCTTCGGGAACGTCCAGCCCGCGGACCTTCAGGGCGGCCAGCACACCGAAGGCCGGCGCATCCGAAACGCAGAAGATGCAATCGGTGTCCGGAAACCGCGCCAGCAGATCGGGAAGCGCTGCGGCCCCATCTTCGATGGACATCGGCGGCCGGCCCGCGCGCAGCATCCGGTGATCGGACAGGCCCGCCTCCCGCATCGCATCGCGGAACCCCGCACGGCGCTCCGAGCCGCGGGTCCAGTCATCCGCCGCCTCGCTCAGGAAGGCGATGTTGCGGTAGCCGCTGGCGATCAGCGTCCGTGTCATGTCTGCTGCCGCGGCGCGGTTGGAAAACCCGATCGTGTGCCCGATGGGCACGTCGGGCCTTTCCCAAAGCTCGATCACCGGAATGCCGGCCTCTTCCAGCAAGACCCTGGTCCGTTCGGAATGCCCGTCATAGGACAGCACGATGGCCTCGGGTCTGCGGCGCAACATCGTTTCGACGATCTGTTCCTCGCGCTCTGCCAGGTAGTCGGTATGCCCCAGAAGGATCTGCAGCCCGTGGGATTCAAGCTCTTCCGTCAGGGCCTGCACGGTTTCGGCGAAATGCAGGTTGTTGAGCGAGGGCACCAGCACGGCCACGAACCCGGTCTTGCGTGTGGTCAGGCTGCCGGCAAGCTGGTCGGGCACATAGTTCATCTCGCGCACGACCTTCAGAATCCGGTCGCGCGTTTCCTTGGAAACAGGGCTGTCCTTTTTCAGGGCGCGCGAAACGGTCATGCGCGACACCCCCGCCTCGCGGGCGACGTCGCGCATGGTCACTGCTTTGGTCGTCTTGTCCTGGGCCGACACCTTGAACGTCCTTGTGTTACCGATCACAAGTCTCGCTCAGGGTGCGATGCCGTGCAAGTCAGCGTTCGGACGCGATGCTCCGGCACCCGGCCCGACATGCGGCGGCTGAGCTGCACGGTTGATTCCACTGCGTCTGCAGCCGAGCCGCACCGACCCGCCGTCGCCACAAGGCTGAAACCGGCCTTTTCCTACGGCTGAACCGGATTGGTGCGGTGCCTGCGCCGGTATTGCCGCGGCGTGGTTCCGTAATGGTCGCGGAACACCTTGTAGAAATGGCTGAGGTTCTCGATCCCGCATTCGACGGCGATCTCTTCGACTGGCACGTCCGTCGCGCCCAGCCGCATCGCCGAATACTCCATGCGCACGCGGTTGATATAGGCGGACGGCGACAGGCCCAGATGGCGGCGCAACGTCCGGCAGACATGTTCGTGCCCGCGCCCCGCCACCGCGACAAAGGCGGGCACGCCCTTGCGGAACACCGCCGGATCGCGCGCGGCGGCGCAGGCGGTGACCAGCCAGCGCGGCGTGCCGTTCGGCAGCGCCTGCGCGTAATCCACCACGCGGGTCATGACATAAAGCAGGTACTGCTCGACCCGCGACAGGCTGCGGCGCGAAGTCTGCAGTTCCAGTGCCGAATTCACCGCCCGCTCCATCCGCGGCCCTTGCAGGATGTGGGTTTCGGGATACGGGTCGCGCGACCAGAAGAACCTGTGGCCCAGTTCGGCCCCGTATCGCCCTTCCAGGAAATCGGCGGTGTCCCGGCGGAACATCAGGTTGATGATGTGACAGTCGCTGTTCTCGACCGCCTGAAAGCCATGCGCATCGTCGGGACGGACAAAGACCAGCGCCCCGCGCGTCAGAAGCTCGGTCCGACCGTTCAGGATGTGCTGTGTCGCGCCGCGTTCGACCAGGAACAGCTCGAAATAATCGTGCCGGTGCAGAAAGGGCGGCGGGCGCTCGACCAGCGCCTTGCGCGTGCAATGGAACGCCTCGCTGGGGGTGATGTACGAATCGAGTGTGAATGTCCGGATCTCCATCGGGTCAGATTGGCACAATTCGGGACATCAAGAAGACAAGAATATCAAGATACCGCAAAAGCTGGTCAAAACCGGACCTGCCGACCGGCCGCGGATCGCCGTAAGGTTTTGGCTCAGGGAGGACATCGAAGATGATGACAGATGCGCTTGCGCAACTCGATCTTTCGTTCAGGCCGGCGGCACCCGCGACTCCGAAGAAACTCAGCCCCGCGCAGATCGAGGCGTACAACCGTGACGGCTTTGTCCGGCCCTTCACGATCTTCACGGGCGAAGAAGTTGTGAAGAACCGCGCCTATATCGACGGGCTGATGGACGCCATGGGCGAAAAAGGGGCCTATGGCATCAACTGCTACCAGGCCCGGCTGGCCGGGCTGTGGGACCTGGCCACCGACCCGCGCATCCTGGACCATGTCGAGGATATCATCGGGCCGGACATCGTCTGCTGGGCTTCCGCGATCCTCAGCAAACGCCCGCACGACCCCAAGCAGGTGCCCTGGCACCAGGACGCCTCGTTCTGGCGCCTGTCCCCGGCCCGGACCGTGACCGTCTGGCTGGCGATCGACGATGTGGACGAGGACAACTCGGCGATGCGGTGGATCCCCGGCACCCATGACAAGGGTCCTTTCGAGCTGGAGAAGACCGGCGCAGAGTCCGTGTTCCACATTCAGACAAGAGGGGCCGGCGACATGGGGACGCCGGTCCACGACGTTCTGCAGGCCGGTCAGATCTCGCTGCATGCCGACATGCTTGTGCATGGCTCGGAACCGAACCGCTCTGACCGGCGCCGCTGCGGCCTGACCCTGCGCTATTGCCCGACAGAGGTGCGGATCATCGACGACGTCTGGGCCCGGGGCGTCGAGGCGATCCTCTGCCGGGGCGAGGATCCGGGCGGCCACTGGACACATCACCCAAGGCCCGAAAACGACGACATCACAAGGACGTCGTCCCCCCATGTCGTCGGCAACAACTGAGGGTCTGCGATGAAGCTGAAATGGTATGGACAGGCGGCTTTCCTGATCACCCGTTCCGACGGGTTTCGCATCGTGACCGACCCCTACACGCCCGAGGAACTGGGTTTCGCGCCGATGCGCGACGAGGCCGACCTTGTCCTGACGTCCTCTGCCGATGACAGCGCGCATTGCCGCCACGATCTGGTGCCCGGCGACCATGTCTGGCTGAACACGCTGGACGCGGTGCGCGAGGGCGGGGTCAAGACGGTGGCCGGGATCGAGGTACGGGCCATCGAGGCGATGGAGATCGAGACCCATCCGCTGCACGAACCCGGCGCGAACGCGATGTACCGCTTCGAGGTCGACGGCATGCAGATCGGCCATATGGGCGATATCGGCGATCCGCTGAACGACGCGCAGACCGCGTTCTTCGAGGGTGTCGATGTCCTGCTCACGCTGGCGGGCGGCGAACTGGTCACGCCGCTTGACGCCGTCAAACGGCTGATCGACGCCACGCGCCCCAGGCTCGTGATCCCGATGCATTTCCGGACGCTGTGCTACAAGCCGCGCAGCCTGCTCTGGATCCCCAGCTTCCTGTCGTATTTCGACGAAGGCAAAGAGGTCGATTTCGCCTTCGGTTGCGAGGTCGAGATCACCCGGGAAACGCTGCCCGACGAAACGCGCGTGCTTGTCATGGACTATGCCCGCGCCGGGCACTGATCGGGACCTTCGGGTCCAGCCAGAGAAGGCCCGGAAGAACGGGCCGCACACAAGGGAGGAAACACGAATGAAAGCACCCAGAACGCTCATGCTGGCCTCGGCCATCGCCCTGACCGCCGCCAGCGGCTTGCTGGCCCAGGACGTGGCGCGCGAGGACACGGTGATCTTTGACCTGGATCGCACGATCAGCGATCCCGAGAACTTCAACTGGTTCACCGCCGGGACCAAGCGCGAACACGGCGCGCACCAGGCCATGTGGGAGCCGCTGTTCATCCTGAACTACACCACGGGGGAACTGGACCCCTGGCTGGCCACGTCCATCACGCCCAACGGCGATTTCAGCGAATGGACGATGACCCTGCGCGAGGGTGTGGAATGGTCCGATGGCGAGGCGTTCGACGCCGATGACGTGGTCTTCACGGTTCAGATGGTGCTTGGCAACGAGGAGCTGTCTGCCCGCGAGGCCGCCACGATCCGCGCCCAGGTCGCAAGCGTCGAGAAGATCGACAACCTGACCGTCAAGCTGACGCTGAACGCGCCCAACCCGCGTTTCCCGACCGAGAATTTCGGCGTGCGGATCTTCGGCTCGTTCCTGATCATGCCCGAACATGTCTGGAGCGCCGCCGAAAATCCGGCGACCTTCGCCTTCTACCCGCCCATCGGCACCGGCCCCTATACCTACACCTCCGGCGCCACCAACCGGATGATCTGGGACCGGAACGACGACTATTGGGGCGCAAGGACCGGGTTTCAGGACCTGCCCGCGCCGCAGCGCCTGATCTGGCTGGAAACCGGCGGCGAGGAAAGCCGGGCGCAGCTTCTGGCAACGAACCAGATCGACGCCGCGCAAAACGTCTCTATCGGCACCTTCGAGGCCGTGCAGGCGCAGAACCCTGCCGTCATCGCCTGGCATGACGGCTATCCCTATGCCTGGCCCGATCCCTGCGCCCGGCAGATGGAGATCAACACCACCGTCGCACCGTGGGACGATCCGGCGATGCGCAAGGCCGTGGCCGCCATCATCGACCGCAGCCAGATCGTGAACGTGGCCTACGAGGGCACCACCGTCGCCTCCGAGACCATGTTCGTGCAATACGGTTCCATGTCGCCCTATATCGACGCGGTCAAGGCGGCCGGCTACGGCCTGCCCGCCCGCGCCGACGTGGACGCCGCGCAGGCCGCCATCGAGGCCGCAGGCTACACCATGGGCAGCGACGGCCTCTACGAGAAGGACGGCACGGACCTGAGCGTGAACATCCACGTCAACTCTGCCTCGACCGAATACACCCGCACCATCGACGTGATCGTCGAGCAGCTGAACCGCGCGGGCATCGCCGCCAGGGCGGTGCCGGTAGAAAACGGCGTGTTCTGGGGCGAGGTGCTGCCCTTTGGCGGTTACGAGATGTCCTACAGCTGGCTCAGCTGCGGGTCGGTGAACGAACCCTGGACCTCGATGACCCGCTACACCAATGCCAGCGTGGTGCCGGTGGGTGAACGGTCGCCCGGCTTCAACAACACCGCGCGCTGGGACACCGACGGGGCCGCGGCCTACACGGCGATCGTGGACCAGATGGCCGGCATGGCCAGCGACGATCCCGCACTGCCGGGCATGGTGGCCGAGGCATATCAGCATCTGGACGCGGAAATGCCGTTTGTCCCGCTGGTGCAGGCGGCCAAGCTGCTGCCCTTCAACACCACCTACTGGACCGGCTGGCCCACGGCGGACAACGCCTACAACCACCCGGCCTTCTGGTGGGGTCACACGCACCAGATCATCCACGCTCTGGAAAAAGCCGAGTAACAGGGTCCTCCCTGCCCGTTCCGGCCTTCGGGCCGGGGCGGGTGCCTGCCCCGACCGGCATGCCCGCCTTGCGGCAGGCCCCAACGACATGGAGCGCCGCCATGGGAATCATCCCCCGCGACTATCTTGCGAACCGGCTGGTCACGCTCCTGTTGACCGTGTTCATCGCCGCGACGCTGATCTGGATCATCCCGCGCCTGTCCCCCATCGACCCGGCCGAGATCGCCCTGGGGCGGATGGCCGCCGGGGCCGGGTCGGTCGCGAACTCCGAAGCGATCCTGGCACAGCTGCGCGCCCAGCTGGGGATCGACCAGCCGCTGGCGGTGCAATACGGCAAATACCTCTGGGGTGTGCTGCAATTCGATTTCGGCCTGAGCACCGCCAGCTTTCCCACCCCCGTTTCCGTGCTGATCGCCAATGCCCTGCCCTGGACGCTGGGCCTGATGCTGATCTCGCTGATCATCACCTTCGTCATCGGCAACCTCCTGGGCGCGTTCATGGTCTGGGAGCACACGCCGCGCCTGTGGAAGGTGGTGATCCCGGCGGCGATGGTCTTTACCTCGATCCCGCCGATCCTGTCGGGGCTGCTGCTGATGTGGATCTTCGCGGCCAAGCTGCAATGGTTCCCCCTGACCGGCGCCTACGGCCTGACGGTGGAACCCGGCTGGACCTGGACGTTCGCCCAGTCCGTGCTCTATCACGGCTTTCTGCCCGCGCTCTCCATCGTTGTCGTGACCTTCGGGTTCTGGGCGCTGGGGATGCGGGGGCTGATGATCGGGGTGCAGGGCGAGGATTACACCACGCTGGCCAAGGCCAAGGGGCTGCGCCCGCGCTACATCCTGTACAAGTACATGATCCGCAACGCGATCCTGCCGCAGATCACCGCCTTTGCGCTGAAGATCGGGCTGCTGATCGCGGGTCAGGTTCTGGTGGAACGCATCTTTGCCTATAACGGCATGGGCAAGCTGTTGTATGACGCGATCCTCAACCAGGACTTCCCCGTCATCCAGGGGGTGAGTTTCGTCATCATCCTGATGACCGCCGTGTCGGTGTTCCTTGTGGACCTGGTCTATCCGTTCATCGACCCCCGCATCCGGCACGGGAGCTGAGACATGGCCGACACGTCCGACCTCACCGCCCGCCAGATCCGCCGCATGAAGCGGTTCGACAACCCGTGGCGCAATCCGAAACTGATGTGGGGTGCAAGCCTGCTTCTGGGCATCATCGCGCTTGGCCTGCTGGGGCGGCTCTTCTGGAACCTCGATCTGGTCTTCACCGGTTCTGCCCCGCTGAAACTGCCCCCGGTGGGATTCGAGAACCTGCGCCGTCAGGAAGGCGTATGGGACCATCCGCTGGGCACCGACGGATCGGGCCGGGACATGCTGTCGCTGCTGATCATCGGCGCGCCCAATTCGCTGATGGTGGGCGTGCTTGCCTCGCTCATCGGGATGAGTGTCGGCATCTTCCTGGGCTTTTCCGCCGGTTTCCTGAAAGGCCGCGTCGACGACGTGATCCGGGTGCTTTCGGACGTGATGATCACCATTCCGCCGCTGCTGATCCTTGTGGTGTTCCAGGCCGCCTATGGCGATGTCAGCCTGACCATGATGGCGATCCTCATCGCCTGTTTCGTCTGGCAATCGCCGACGCGACTGATCCGCGCGCAGGTCCTTTCGATGCGCGAGTCGGGCTATGTCCAGATGGCCCGCCTGTCGGGCGCGTCGACGTTGCACATCATGTTCCGCGAGATGCTGCCGAACCTGGTGCCCTATCTCTTCGGCTCCTTCATTGCCAACGTGACCACCTCCATCGTCACCGCCGTGGGGCTCGAGGTGCTGGGCCTTGGTCCGCAGCGCGTGCCCACACTGGGCCGCGCGATCTACGAGGCGATCAATTCCGGCGCGCTGATCCAGAACCTGTGGTGGTGGTGGGGCATCCCGACGATCCTGCTGGCGGTGATGTTCATCGGGCTGCTGCTGATCAATCTGGGCCTCGACGAGGTGTCGAACCCGCGCCTGCGGAAGTTGTGAGGCGGCCATGACCATTCTCGACATCAGAAACGTCTCCATAGACTTCCCCACCTCCAGGGGTGTGGTGCACGCGGTCAGCGATTTCTCGCTCTCGATCCCGCAGGGCCGCCGCATCGGTTTCATCGGCGAGTCGGGCTCGGGCAAGACGACCACGGCGCTGGCCGCCATGCGGATGCTGGCCAGCCCCGGCTACGTCTCGGCGGGCGAAATCCATCTCCATTCGCTGGGCCGGACCAACGTGCTGGAGATCTCGGACGAGGAAATGCGCCGCGTCCGGCTGAAGAAGATCAGCTATATCCCGCAGGGCGCGATGAATTCGCTCAACCCGGTGATGCGGATCGAGAACCAGATCTGGGACGGCATCGTCGCCCATGAAGGCGCGGTGGAGCAGGCCGAACTGCAGCGCCGGTCACGGGCCGTGCTGGCCTCGGTCGGCTTGCCCGAGCATGTGGGCAGCCTTTACCCGCACGAGCTGTCGGGCGGTATGAAGCAGCGGGTCTGCATCGCCATCGGGGTCTGCCTGGAACCGGACCTGATCATCGCCGACGAACCGACATCCGCGCTGGACGTCATCACCCAGCGGCAGGTCATGCAGACCCTGCGCGACGTGCAGGGCAAGATCGGCGCGGGGCTGATCCTGATCGGGCACGACATGGGGCTGATGGCGCAATCGGTGGATGACCTTGCCGTGATGAGGCTGGGCAAGCTGGTGGAGTTCGGACCCGTGCGCCAGATCCTCGAAAACCCGCAGCAGGCCTATACCCGCGAGTTGATCTCTTCCGTCCCGCTGGTGGGCGGCGAAAGCTTCATCCAGAGCACGCCCGAAGTCTTGCGCGGCCCCCCCGGACCGCTCTTGCAGTTCGAGAGCGTCACCAAACGCTACGGCGCGCTGACCGCCCTGCATCCGCTGAGCTTCACGCTGGATGGCGAGGTGCCCAAGATCATTTCGGTCGTGGGCCAGTCCGGATCGGGCAAGTCGACCATGGGCAGCCTGATGCTGGGGTTCACCCCGCCCACCGGTGGCCGCGTGCTGTTCAGGGGGCAGGACATCAACCGGCTGTCGGCGGCGGAACAACTGGGCTTTCGCAAGGATGTCCAGGCGGTGTTCCAGGACCCCTATGCCTGTTTCAACCCGTTCTACCGGGTCGATCACGCGCTGAAATTCCCGTTCAGACGCTTCGGGCTGGCGCAGTCGCAGGCGCATGTCCAATCCGCCATGGAAGAGGCCTGCCACGCTGTGGGCCTTGACCCCGCACTGGTGCTGCGGCGCTATCCGCACCAGCTTTCGGGCGGTCAGCGCCAGCGGCTGATCGTGGCGCGGGCGCTGATGCTGTCACCGAAACTGCTGATCGCGGATGAACCGGTGTCGATGGTGGATGCATCCCTGCGCGCGACGATCCTGAAGAACATCCACGACCTGAAGGACAAGCACGGCATCTCGATCCTCTACATCACGCACGACCTTGCCACCGCCTACCACGTCAGCGACTTTGTCATGGTTCTCTATCACGGCCATGTGGTCGAGGCCGGCCCGCCCAAAGACGTGATCGGCGCCCCGCAGCACCCCTACACGCGCCTGCTGATCGACTCGATCCCCTGGCCCGATGTCAGCCGCGACTGGGGGGCGGCCGAAGATGGCCAGCGCGGGCTGGATGCCCTGTCCGACGCCGATGTGGCCCGCCCCGCCCTGCGCGGCACCATCCCCGGCTTTGACCTGACGGTTGGTGCATGACCCACGCATTGAAGTTCACCGCCGAGAAACTGCGCACGCGGCTTGCGCTGATCCGCGCGCATCGTTTTCCCAGACGGCACATGCTGGACCCGTTCCGCATGCGCATCCTGCCCGACGCGGGCACGCCGCCATCGCTGGACACCCCGACAGAGAGTTGGGACGAGTTGCCATGGAACAGCTATTGGGGCGGGCCGGATGTGCATTTCCTGCTGCGCACCAGCGTCACCGTGCCAGAGGACTGGACCGGCACCGCGGCGCTGTATTTCCCCATCGGCACCGATGGCGACATCTTCAACCATCCCGAGGCGCTGCTTTATCTTGACGGGGTGCCTGTCGCCTCGGTCGACCGGCATCACCACCTGATCGACCTGTCCCGCGGCGGCACACGCGACGTCGTGCTGCATGGCTGGACCGGGCTTTTCGGCTGGCCGCCCGATCCGGACAGCGCCGAGAAACTCTTCATGCCGCCCTGCTGGCTGGTGGAACGCAACCCGTCGCTGGACGCCTGGCTGACGCTGGCCGAGTGCGCACTCGACAGCGTCACCGTGCTGGAGGACAGCCGCCCCGAGAAACCCGCCCTGCTGAGCGCGCTCGATCACAGCCTGCGCCTGCTGGACACGCGCGATCCCATCGGCCCGGCCCTGCATGCCAGCGCCGGCGCCGCGCTCGACGCCCTGCGCGACGGGATCGCCCGCGCCGGACCGCCGCTGGACGTCACGCTGCACGGGATCGGGCACGCCCATATGGACATCGCCTATCTCTGGCCCGTCGCGCAGATCCGGCAGAAGAACGCCCGCACCTGTTCCAACGTGCTGCGGCTGATGGACCGCTTTCCCGACTACCGCTTTTCCCATTCCCAGCCGCAGCTCTACGAGATGACGCGGCAGGACTTCCCCGCCATCTTCGAACGCATCCGCGCGCGCGTGGCCGAGGGCCGGTGGGAGGTGATCGGCGGCATGTGGGTGGAACCCGACGTGAACATCCCCGGGGCCGAGGCGCTGGTGCGCCAGATCCTGCTGGGCCGGACCTATGTCCGCGACACGTTCGGCGATGTGGAAACGCCGGTGCTCTGGCTGCCCGACACGTTCGGCTTTCCCTGGTCGCTGCCGCAATTGATGAAGCTGTCGGGGCTGGAAAGCTTTGTCACCAACAAGCTGAACTGGAACCAGTACAACCGCATGCCGTCCTCCACGACATGGTGGCAGGGGATCGACGGCACCCGCGTGCTGGCGCATTTCCTGACCACCCCGCGCGAGGTCCAGCACCTGCCCTTCCCCACGAACTACAAATCCGACCTGTCGGCACGGGAGGTCGTGGGCACCTGGCGCAATGCCGGCACCCGTGAAACCCTGCGCGACCTGCCCATCTGCTACGGCTACGGCGATGGCGGGGGTGGACCGACCGAAGACCTGATCCGCCGGGCCGAGGCCTTTGCCGCGATGCCCGGCCTGCCGCGGATGCAACCCTCGACCGTGCGCGCGGCCATGGCGGCGCTGGCGGCGGGCGGCGACGCCCTGCCCGTCTGGAACGGCGAGCTGTATCTGGAAGGGCATCGCGGCACGCTGACCTCGCAGGGCTGGATCAAGCGCGCGAACCGACAGGCCGAGGCGCGCCTGCACGAGGTCGAGGCGCTGATGGTCATGGCCGCCCCCGAAGGCGCGTCCGCGGCGGACCGCGCCACGCTGCAAGAGGCCTGGCGGCTTTTGTGCCTCAACCAGTTCCACGACATCCTGACCGGGACGGCCGTGCCGCAGGTCTTTGACGATGCGCGCAAGGATCATGCCCGGATCACCGAACTGACAGACGCGCTGCGCGAGGCCGCGCTGGCGCGGCTCGGGCCGGACGAAACGGGCTGGCAGGTGATCAACACAGCCGCGGCCCCGATCGGCGGCCCGACCGCCTTGCCGCTGCCCGGCCCGGTCATGTCGCCGGAAGGCAGCGCCCTGCCGGTGCAGGCAACCAAAGGCGGTCTGCTGGTCGATCTGCCGGTCATCCCGCCCTATGGCAGGCTGACGCTGCGGCCCACCCGCGCGCCGGATGCGGACGGCCCGCCGCTGGCCGGGCAGGACGGGGCCGGGCTCTGGCTGGAAAATGCACAGATCCGGGCCGAGATCGACGGGCGCGGCCGCCTGACCCGCCTTCTGGACAAGCGCGCCAGGCGCGAGGTGCTGGCCCCGGACGAGACCGGCAACCAGCTCTGGCTCTTCGAAGACCGCCCGCTCAGCTGGGATGCCTGGGACATCGACGCGTTCTTTGACGAAAAGGGCGAGGAAATGGCGGGGCTGACCGGCATCGACATTGTCGAGACAGGCCCCCTGCGCGGGGCCATCCGCCTGACCCGCGCCTTCGGCAGCAGCACCTTGCGCCAGACCATCCGCCTGACCCGCGGTTCGGCCCGTCTGGACTTTGTGACCGAGGTGGACTGGCACGAAACCCACACGCTGCTGAAGGTCGCCTTTCCGGTGTCGGTTCTCAGCCCGCGCGCAACCTATGAAATCCAGTGGGGCGAGATCGAACGCCCGACCCATCGCAACACCTCGTGGGATTTCGCCCGCTTCGAAGTGCCGGCGCAACGCTGGGCCGATCTTGGCGAGGGCGGCTTTGGTGTGGCCCTGCTGAACGATTGCAAGCACGGCTACGACATCCGCGACAACACCCTGCGCCTGTCGCTGATCAAGTCGGCAACCATGCCCGACCCCGGCGCGGATCAGGGGCGTCACGTCTTTACCTATGCGGTGCTGCCCCATGACGGCAACCTGACCACGGTGCGCCAGCAGGCAAGGGCCCTGAACCACCCGCCCACGCTGGCCCCTGCCGCGACGCAGACCACGGTGCCGCCGCTCGTGTCCTGCTCTGCCGACAACGTGATCCTTGAAACGGCGAAACCGGCCGAGTCCGGCGAGGGATTCGTCGTGCGGCTCTACGAAGCCGGACGCAAGCGCGGCCCGGTGCGGCTGGACGTCGCTGTGCCGCTTGCCCGGGTCGTGCGGGTCTCGTTGCTGGAGGACCCGTTGGAGGAGGTGGCGCAAGACGGCGCAGGATTCACCCTGGACCTGGCCCCCTTCGAGATCGTCAGCGTGCTGTGTGTGCCGCAACCGACCCGGTGACACGCCACGGCAAGGGCATCCCCTCTGTCTCTTGGGGGGCACCAGCCGACCCTTCGACGCGCCCGGGATCACGCGAGGCAGTTGCCCTTGCCCGCCTGTTCCTCCCGCAAGCCCCGCTCAGACATACGGAATCGTCGCGTCGACCGAGGCGCGGCCCGTCTGCCGTTCGCGCCACGCACGCAGGGCCGGAAGCCCGCCCAGCCAGTCCCGGTCGGGAAAGCGGAAGACGACTTAGTCGATCAGCGTCACCGCGGCGAAATTGGCGAGGCGATGGACGAGATGTTGATGATCGCGCCCGATCCCTGCGCCACCATGATCGGCAGGATGTTGCGGCAGGTCAGATAGATCGACTTGACTTTGATCGCCATCAGCCGGTCCCATTGCGCCTCGGTCAAGTCTTCGGGGCCACCCGGGTCCATGATGCCGACATTGTTGTCGAGCACGTCGATGCGGCCGAATTTCTCCATGCAGAGCCTGACGGCGGCCTCGACCTGGTCGGCTTGTGCCACGTCGCAGACGGTGGTTTCCACCGTGCCGCCTTCGTCGCGGATGATCTGCGCGGTTTCCTCGACGGCATCGGGGTTGATGTCCAGCGCAAAGACCTTTGCCCCCTCGCGCGCAATGGCGACGGCAGAAGCCTTGCCATTGTCCCAGCCAGGGCCGATGGCACCCGCGCCAGAGAAGAAAACCACCTTGTCTTTCAATCTGTCGCCCATGGCCGAACCGTCCTTCCGCGCTGTCCCGTGTCGCCCGGCCTCGCGCAGCGCGGGGGACGGTGCAAATACGATTGCAGCCTTTGGCCCATAGCTATCGGTTATAGCACGGTCGATACCGGGGTGCGACGGCGGAAAAGGCAGTCGTAACCTGCTGAAAATACATGTGCGCTGCTGGAGACAGTGCATTCCGCACGCACCATTCCGAATGCAGTATCAAGGAACGCTCTGGCCGCCCCGGACCAGCGCCCTGCCCTGCCGTGGCAGATACAGCGCGTGCAAGGGTCAGGTCCCCGTCATCTCCGGCGGGTCCTCGGCCCGCCAGATCCCCCGCGCGATCAGATCGCGGATGACCTCGACCGTGATCCGCTCCGGTTCCCGGCTGGCGATTGTCACCGGTTTGGCCGGGGTGCGCACCAGATAGACGGGCCGTGTCATCCGCGGCGCGACAATGGGCGCCATGATCACCTCGCCCCGGTCGACAAAGTCGATCGCGGCCGCCGGCGCCAGGATCGTATAGCCCGAGCCGCGCGCCACCATCGCCTTGATCTGGCTCAGCGCATCCATCTCGGTGGTGACGTTCAGGCGCACGCCCTGGCTGCGCGCATAGCGGTCGATCATGGTTCTGAGCCCGTGATGCCGGGACGGCAGCACGAGGTCCACATGCGCCAGATCGCCTAGCCGCACCGCCGACCCGACCGCGGACGGAAACGGCCAGTCGTCGGGGGCTGCGAAAAAGAACAGGTCCTCGGTCATCAGCGCCTGATGCGTCAGGTGGCGCAGGCAGGGGAACCGCTGGAATGGCAGGCCTTTCGAACCCCGGCGGGTGCCGTTTTGCCCAAGTCCGACGGATGACGGGGACTGCCTTCCGGAACGCACCTCGCAGCTAGACGATTCGCCTACAAGGCTCGGACCGAATCTGTCTTTCCCCGCCGCCTTGGCGCGGTGCTAGCCTGCCGCAATCCGCCAAGAACCGTGGGAGGAGCCGCGCCTTGCCTGACATCATTCTGCATCACTACGACCTGTCCCCCTTCTTTGAAAAGATCCGCCTGGCCCTGGGCTACAAGGGGCTTGCCTGGACCTCTGTCGTGGTCGACGCCGTGCCCCCGCGCCCGGCGCTGGATGCGCTGACCGGCGGGTATCGCCGCGTGCCGGTGCTGCAGATGGGCGCGGATATCTGTTGCCATACCGAGGTGATCTTTCGCGCGCTCGAACGGGTCGAACCGACGCCGACGCTTTATCCCGCCGGCGAAGGCATCGCCAAGGCGCTGTCGCTGGGCTGGAACCGCGCGACGTGGAAACCCGCCATCGGCGTGCTGGTCACCCATATCGGCGAACACCTGCCCGAGGAATACCTGCGCGACCGCAAGGAGCATTACCTGGGCTACGACATCTCCAGGGATGCCATGGCACCGATGCTGCCCGCCCATCTGCAGCAGATGTCGGCGCAGATCGACTGGCTGGCCTCGATGCTGCGCCAGAACGGCGACGACCTGACCGGCCCGGCGCTTGGCGCCGCCGATCTGACCTGCCATCATTCCATCCGGCTCTTGCGCGCGAATGCCGGGGCCGAGGCCATCGACGCGCAACTGCACATCGCCCCCGAGGTGGTGGCCTGGATGGACCGCATCGCCGCCATCGGCCACGGCACCAAGACCGACATGACGCCCGGGGACGCGGTGGCCCTGGCCAAGGCCGCCACGCCCGCCGATCCAGGCCTGGGCGACAACGATCCCTCGGGCCTGTCCCTGCGCACCACCGTCAGCGTCACACCCAACGACAATGCCCGCGTGCCCGTCACCGGAACGCTGGTCGGCGCGGATGCACAAGAGGTGGTGATCGCCGTCGAGAACGCCGAGGCGGGCAAGCTGCACGTGCATTTCCCGCGCGCAGGCTTTGACACGCTGGCCGCCGACACAACAGCCCGAACCGCAGCCTGAACAGGAGACATGACGATGACCGACACGCTCGACGCGATGAAGCAGCGCGCCCGCGACTGTTTCAAGGCCTTCGCCACGCAGGACAAGGCCAGGCTGGAGGCCAACGTGGCCCCCACCTACATCCGGCAGGACACCACCCTGCCCTTCGAGGTCAAGGGCCCCGAAGGCGTGCTGGCCCTGGGCGACGTGCTGCCGGGCGCGTTCTCGGAGGTCGAACCGGACATCCAGGAGGTGATCGCCGAAGGCGACAAGGTGCTGGTGCACCTGCGCTTTCGCGGCCTGCATTCCGGCCCGTTCGGCGACTACCCCGCGTCGAACAAGCGCTTTGACGTGATGGTGCTGGATTTTTTTTCGCATGGAAAACGGCCAGATCGCCGAACAATGGCCCGCCATCGACAATCTGGGTCTGCAGCAGCAGATCGGGATGCTGTAAGGCAAGGATGGCGCAAGGGCAGACCGGTGGAGACAAGATGACGATGTTGCAGCGCACGCCGACGCATCCCCGGGGCTCGGCACGGTCCAAATGCCTGGCCGCGCTCACCGATGTCGTGTCCGCCAGCGGGCTGAAGGACGGCGACACGATCTCGTTCCATCACCACCTGCGCAATGGCGACGCGGTGCTCAACACCGTTGTGGCCATGCTGGCACAGGCGGGGCTGAAGGACCTGCATCTGGCGGCCACCTCGCTGTTTCCGGTCCATGCGCCGCTGGTCGGGCATATCCGCGGCGGCGTGATCTCGCGCATCTCGGCCAGCTTCATCTCTGGCCCGGTGGGCGAGGCGATCAGCCGGGGCGCGCTGCCGCATCCGGTCAGGCTGACCAGCCATGGCGGACGGGCGCGGGCCATCGACCTGGGCGAATTGCCCGTCGACGTGGCCTTTGTCGCCGCCCCGGCCGCAGACGAGATGGGCAATCTCTCGGGCCGCGTCGGCCGGGCCCCCTGCGGCACGCTGGGCTATCCGATGGTGGATGTGGCCCGGGCGCGGCAGGTGGTGGCGGTGACCGACACGCTGCTGCCCTACCCCGCCAGCCCCATCGACATCGCCCAGGACAAGGTGGATCACGTGGCGGTCATCCCCTCGATCGGGGATGCAGGCGGCATCGCATCGGGGGCGACACGACCGGCCAGCGACGCGCTCAGCCTGACCATCGCGGGGACAACGGCGTCGGTCATCGCGGCAAGCGGGCTGCTGCAGGACGGCTTTGCCTTCCAGACCGGCGCGGGCGGCATTTCTCTGGCCGCCGCCGACGCGGTGGGGCGCGAGATGGGCGCGCGCGGCATCACCGGCAGCTTTGCCTGCGGCGGGATCACCGGCTTTCACGTCCGGATGCTGGAAGCCGGGCTGTTCCGGGCGCTGCTGGACGTGCAATGCTTCGATCTCGACGCGGTCGCCTCGTTTGCGCGCAATCCGGGTCACATGGCGATGTCCGCCGCCACCTATGCCGGCCCGCATGTGGGCGGTGCCGTGGTGGACCGGCTGTCGGCAGTGGTGCTGGGGGCGGCCGAGGTCGACCTGGAATTCAACGTCAACGTCACCACCCGCGCGGGCGGCGTGATCATGGGCGGCTCGGGCGGGCATGCCGATGCGGCGCAGGGCGCGGCCCTGACGCTTGTCACCACGCGGCTGACCGCCGCGGGCTATCCCAAGATCGTGCCCGCGGTCACCACGCTGACAACCCCGGGCCGTTCGGTGGACGTGGTGGTGACCGAGGCCGGGCTTGCGGTGAACCCGGCCCGCGCCGACCTGCGCGACAGGCTGTTGCACGCCGGGTTGCCGGTTCTCGATATCGAGGCGCTGGCGCACAACGCGCGGCAGGCGGCAACGCTCCCGCAGCCGCCGCGCCCCGACGGGCCGCTTGTCGCCGTCTCGGAATACCGCGATGGTAGGGTCATCGACCAGATCCGCCGCATAGACGAGGCCTGACATGACCCTGATCCGCGAAGACGACCTGATTGCCTCCATCGCCGAGGCCTTGCAGTACATCTCCTATTTCCATCCGCCGGATTTCATCCGCGCCATGTCGGCCGCCTGGGCGCGCGAGGAAAATCCCGGCGCAAAGCAGGCCATGGCGCAGATCCTTGTCAACAGCCGCATGTGCGCCCTGGGCCGCCGCCCGATCTGCCAGGACACCGGTGCCGCGAACATCCACGTGAAATACGGCGTCGAGGCCCGCACCGATTTCAAGCGCCCCCTGCAGGAGATCTGCGACGAGGGCACGCGGCAGGGCTATCTGCGCGACACCAACCCGCTGCGCGCCTCGGTGGTGGTCGATCCTTTCGGCGACCGCAGGAATTCCGGCGACAACACCCCCTGCATGCTGACCGTGGAGATGGTCGCGGGCGACAGCATCGAAGTGGAGGTCGCCGCCAAGGGCGGAGGCTCGGAAAACAAGGCCAAGTTCACCACGCTGAACCCGTCGGGCAATATCGCCGACTGGGTGGTGCAGACGGTCGAGACGCTGGGCGCGGGCTGGTGCCCGCCGGGCATTCTGGGCATCGGCGTCGGCGGCAATGCCGACCGCGCCATGGCGCTGGCCAAGGCCGCGCTGTCGGACCCCATCGACCTGCACGACCTGCAGCGCCGCGGACCGTCCAGCAAGACCGAAGAATTGCGGCTGGAGATTGCCGAGCGGGTGAACGCGCTGGGCATCGGCGCGCAGGGCCTTGGCGGGGTGACCACGGTGCTGGACGTCAAGATCCGGTCCTTCCCGACCCATGCCGCCTCGCTGCCCGTGGGTCTGATCCCCAACTGTGCCGCCACGCGGCACGTGCATTTCACGCTTGACGGCTCTGGCCCTGCCACGTTCACGCCGCCGGACCTTTCGGACTGGCCCGAGATCCTGCTGGATCAGGCCAGCGCCCAGGCCCGCAAGATCGACCTCGATGCGCTGAGCGACGAGGTGCTGGCCTCGCTGGAGCCGGGGCAGACGCTGCTGGTCTCGGGCACGCTCTATACAGGCCGCGACGCCGCGCACAAGCGGATGATCGACATGCTGGACCGGGGCGAGCCCCTGCCCGTCGACCTGAAGGGTCGCGCGATCTACTATGTCGGCCCGGTCGATGCCGTGGGGGACGAGGCCATCGGCCCCGCCGGCCCCACCACCTCGACCCGGATGGACAAGTTCACCGACCGGATCCTGGCCGACACGGGCCTGAAGGTGATGATCGGCAAGGCCGAACGCGGCCCCGTGGCGCTTGAGGCCATCGCCCGGCACAAGGCGGCCTATCTGATCGCCGTGGGCGGTGCGGCCTATCTGGTGTCCAAGGCCATCAAGGCCGCCCGTCCGGTGGCCTTCCAGGACCTCGGGATGGAGGCGATCTATGAATTGCAGGTCGAGGACATGCCCGTCACCGTTGCCGTCGATACCGGCGGCAATTCGATCCACCGGACCGGCCCCGCCGCATGGAAGCGCGCGCCCGTGCTGGCCTGACCGCATCTATTGGGAGGACCCCATGCTGGATCTCGGAAAACGCGTCTCGATCTATCAGCCCGAACAGGACGGGCTGATCTTTCCCGAACTGCCCGATTTCGACAGCGTCGAGGACGAACGCCGTCACCGCAAGGAACGGCTGGTGGCGGCCTGCCGCGCCTTTGCGCTGCAGGGCTTCGACTACGGCTTTGCCGGGCACCTGACCGTGCGCGATCCGGAACGGCCAGAGCTGTACTGGACCAACCCCATGTGCGTGCATTTCGCCAAGGTGAAGATGTCGAACCTGATCCTCGTCGACCACGCCGGCACGGTGATCGAGGGCAAGCACGCGGTGAACCGCGCGGGCTTTGTGCTGCACGCCAACGTGCACGAGGCGCACCCCGACATCCTCGCCATGTGCCACGCCCACACCACCTATGGCACTGCCTGGTGCGCCACCGGGCGGCCCATCGACCCGATCACCCAGGACGCCTGCGCGTTCTTTGAAGATCACGTGGTGATCGGCGATCAGGCCGGCCAGGTGGCGGTGGAGAACCATGCGGGGTCTGACGTGGCCAAGGCGTTCAAGGGCGTCAAGGCGGCGCTGCACCAGAACCACGGGCTGCTCACCGCTTCGCGCCATTCGATCGACTCGGCCGCCTTCTGGTTCATCGCGCTGGAGCGCTGCTGCCAGCAGCAACTGGACATTGCCGCCAGCGGCATCGAGCCGATCCGCATCCCCGCCGACCGCGCGCGCTACAGCCGCGAACATGTGGGCAGCGACTACATCGGCTGGCTGCATTTCCAGACCATCTGGAACCAGCTGGTGGAAGATCAGCCGGACATGTTCGACTGAGGCTGTTTCCCCGCCGGATCCCGTGGCCCCGGGATCCGGCGGGGTTGGCGCCCTGCAGAATGACGGGTTCGACCCCGCCGCACCGGGACCGCGCCTTGCAGAAATACCCGTTTCGCGTTTCGCCGGGGGCTGCCCCGGAACCACGAGTCCGGCAGTCCGGGCCGGGGCGGATCAGACCGCGCGGACGCAACGCGTGGTTTCAGCCAAGGCTGCATTCCATGGCAAGGGCGACTTTCCGGATCTCCGGAAACACGCCGGGCCCATCGACCTCGACAAAGCCGGCCGCGCGATAGACGTCATGGGCCGCGTGCATCTGTCTGTGGCTGCGCAGGACGACGCGCTCGTACCCGGCCGTGCGGGCGTGGTCCTTCGCGCGTTTGACGAGGGCCGCGCCGATCCCGTGCCCCCGCCCCTCGGGCCGCACCCAAAGGCGCGACACCTCCATGCTGCGTGCATCATGGCGGAACCCAAGCAGGCACCCCACCGGTCTGTCGCCCGACTTGGCCAGCAGCATGGTACCATCCGGTCCGGCATATTTTCCCGGCAGGTTGCCAAGTTCCTCGTCCAGTTTGCGAAAGGCCGGTGGCACGTCGGCATCGTTCGCATGAAAGGTCTTTAGCACCCAGTCCGAGAATTCCCGGATCAGGGTCCGGATCTCGTCAAGCTGGGCTGTCGAGGACGCCGGGACAACGTCAATCATTCTGCATATCTCCTGGCCACGAAGAAGCGTTGCCGACGACGTGCCGCGGGTCAATCCCTGGCGGGCAAGACGCCGACATGGGGGCAAGGGCCGCGTCATGGCACCCCTCAATTCCCATAGGCATAGGCCGGGAGCCATGTCACGAGTTCGGGCCAGGTGAAGACGATGGCGAGGCCGAGGAGTTGCAGGATCACGAAGGGGATGACGCCCCGGTAGATGTGGCCCAGGGTG
>JAUHZO010000026.1 GCA_030425925.1 Alphaproteobacteria bacterium
TCTGGGGCGAGGGCGGCGACGTGCTGATCGGCGAGGTCTCCACCGTCAACGACGACGAGACCGACAACATCTTCCGCGAGCCCATCGGCCGCTTCTCGACCATCGAGGAAGACGAGGCACCGACACATCTGCTGGTCAGCGATTACCGGTCATGGCTGGCCTGACCCGCCTTGGCAGGCGCGGGCCTTCGCCTGCGCCCTGTCCGTCCTGTCTTGGGGGAATACCTCTGCGTGACCCGCAAGAGCCGTGCCGCCCTGAACGGCATGTCCTGCGCCTGACGCTTTATTGTGGACAGGGGTGTCCAATCTGCGGATAGTGCCGCCGACAGGCCTGCCCGGACCTGACGGCGGGACCGGCGGCGATACGTGGAACGGGGACGCGGGCATGAGCATGACAACCGAACGCACCGCAGGGCGTCGCGCGGGACGGCGGCGCGGGGCAGGGGCGGCCCCCGACAACCGCGCACCGAATTACCGCCAGCTGCGCAACCCGTTCCCGCTGATGTCGGTGTTCTCCGACGACGAGGCGGCCAACATGCACGACACCGCCCTGCGCATGCTGGAAGATCTGGGGATGAAGGTGCTTCTGCCCGAAGCCTGCCGGATCTACGCCGCCGCCGGCGCGCGGGTCGAGGGCGAGATGGTCTATCTCGGGCGCGAGATCGTCGAGGCGGCGCTGGCCTCTGCGCCGCGCGCGATCCATTGCCGCGCAGGGGCCGCGCATCGCGACATCACGCTGGAACTGGGCGCGCTGGCCTTCCAGCCCGGCGCGGGTGCGCCCCATGCCACCGACCTGAAGCGCGGCCGCCGCCCCGGGTCGGCACAGGATTTCCGCGAATACACCCGGATCGCGCATCATTACGACGTCTTCCAGATGATGAGCCCGTCGGTGGAGCCGCAGGACGTGCCCACGAACCTGCGCCACTATTTCACCACGCTGGCGCAGATGGAACTGACCGACAAGTTTCCGTTCCTCTTTGCCCGCGGCACGCCGCAGACGCTGGACAATTTCGAGATGCTGAAGATCGCGCGCGGTCTGTCCGATGGCGCGTTTCACGGCGGCGTGCATGCCTATACGATCATCAACACCAACAGCCCGCGCTGTCTGGACATCCCCATGGCACAGGGGCTGATCGACTTTGCCCGCCACGGGCAGCTGAGCATCGTCACGCCGTTCACGCTGATGGGGGCGATGGCGCCGATCACCGTGGCGGGGGCGATCACGCTCAGCCATGCGGAATGCCTGGCCGCCATCACGCTGACCCAGCTTGTGAAACCCGGCGCGCCGGTCTGCTACGGCACCTTTACCTCGAATGTCGACATGAAGTCCGGCGCGCCGGCCTTTGGCACGCCCGCGCATTTCCAGGCCTCGCTGGCCGCGGGGCAGATGGCGCGGCTGCTGGGCCTGCCCTGGCGCTCGGCCGCCGGGTCGGCGTCCAACCTCAACGACGTGCAGGCGGCGAACGAGAACCAGCTGGGCCTCTGGGGCTGCCTGCTGGCGGGGGCCACGGTGATCATCCATTCCGCCGGCTGGCTTGAGGGGGGGCTGTCGGTCAGCTATGAAAAGATCGTGACCGATGTCGAGGTGCTGAACATGGTGGCGGAACTCTGCGCCGGGGCGAAGGCCGGTGCGGACGAGATCGGCTTTGCCAACGCGCTGTCGCAGGTCGCCCCCACCGGGCATTTCTTTGCCGCCCCGCAGACGATGGAGCGCTACACCACCGAGTTCTACGCGCCCATCGTGCACGATTACGCCAATTTCGGCACCTGGACCGAGCGCGGCGCCCAGGATGCCAGTACCCGCGCCACCGCCGTGTGGGAGCGTATCCTCGCCGCAGACGTGGCGCTGGCCACGCCGCCGGACCGGCTGGAGGCGCTGCGGACCTTCATCGAGACACGCACCGCCGAAGGTGGCGCGCCGCCGGAAAGCTGACCCATGCGCGATGACAGCCCCGTCCTGCACCGGGACGACCCCGAGCGCGCGCCGCTGGGCGGCCATGTCAAGGTCACCCGCGAGGATTGGCTCAACATGGCCCGCGACACGCTGGTGCGGGGCGGGGTGGCGCAGGTCAAGATCCTGGTGCTGGCCGACCGGATGGGGGTGTCGCGGTCCAGCTTCTACTGGTATTTCCGCAACCGGCAGGATCTCTTGCAGGCCCTGCTGGAGGATTGGGAGGCGCGCAACACCGCCTCGGTCGCCGCGCAATGCGCGCTGCCGGCCGCCAGCATCACCGAAGCGGTGTGCAACTTCTTTCGCTGTTTCGTGGATCCGCGCCGGTTTGACAGCGGTCTGGATTTTGCCGTGCGCGAATGGGCGCGGCGGGACGAGACGCTGCGCGCCCGGGTCGACGCCGCCGACAGCGCGCGGCTGGGCGCGGTCCGGACGATGTTCGCGGCGCATGGCTATGACGAGGCCGAGGCCGATGCCCGCGCCCGCATCCTCTATTTCATGCAACTGGGCTATCATGCGCTGGACGTGCGCGAACCCATGGCCGACCGGATGGCCCGGATCGGGCCCTACCTGACGGGCTTTACCGGGCAGACGCCCGATCCCGAGGCCGTCGCGGCCTTTCTGCGCGACGTGGACGCGCTGGGGCTGGCCTGATGCAGCGCTATTCCGCCTTTTCGCTCTTGCGCCACGGTCTGACCGGGCATCGCGGCTGGCGGCCCGCCTGGGCCAAGGCGCGGCCCCGGGCGGCGTATGACGCGGTGATCGTCGGCGGCGGCGGGCACGGGCTGGCCACCGCCTATTACCTGGCGAAGAACCACGGCATCTCCCGCGTGGCGGTGCTGGAAAAGGGCTGGATCGGCGGTGGCAATACCGGGCGCAACACCACCGCGGTCCGGTCGAACTATTTCTACCCCGAAAGCGTCGCGCTGTATGACCTGTCACTGCGGCTGTACGAAAGGCTGAGCCGCGCGTTGAACTACAACGTCATGCTGTCGCAACGCGGCATGCTGATCGCCGCGCACACGCCCGCGCAGATGGAAATCTGCGCCCGCATCGCCAACGCCATGCAGCTGAACGGCGTGGATGGCCACCTGATGGGGGCCGAAGAGGCCGTGCGCCGGATCCCGCTGCTGAACCAGACCGCCGATGCGCGCTTCCGATGCCTTGGCGGGGTCTGGCAGGGGCGCGCCGGCGTGGCGCGCCACGACGCCGTGGCCTGGGGCTATGCGCGGGCGGCCAGCGCGCTGGGCGTCGACATCATCGAGAATTGCGCCGTCACCGGGCTGGACGTGCAAGGCGGCCGGATCTGCGGCGTCGACACGACCCTGGGCCGGATCCGGACAGAGCGCGTGGGGCTTGCCGCGGCAGGGGCCACCCCGGGGCTGGCGGCGCTGACCGGCGTGCGCCTGCCGATCCACACCTATGCGCTGCAGGCCTTTGTGTCCGAGCCGGTCAAGCCGATGCTGGACACCGTCCTGCTCTACCTCGGCACCGGCACCTATGTCAGTCAGTCCGACAAGGGAGAGCTGGTCATCGGCGGCGGGCTGGACCGGGTGCCGACCCATGGCCAGCGCGGCAACCTGCCCGCGCAGGAAACCGTCATTTCCGGACTGCTGGAGATGTTCCCGGCCTTTGCCCAGCTCAAGCTCTTGCGGCAATGGGCCGGGGTGGTGGACGTGGTGCCCGACAGCTCGCCCGTGATCGGGCCGGTGGGACCCGGCGGTTTGTACGTCAATTGCGGCTGGGGCACCGGCGGGTTCAAGGCGATCCCGGCCGGCGGCTGGCTGCTGGCGCATCTGCTGGCCACGGGCGCGCATCACGAGATCAGCCGCCCCTTCGATCTGGACCGCTTTGCCCGGGGGCGTCTGATCGACGAGGCCGCAGGCTCGGGCATCGCGCATTAGGGAGCAGACGAATGCAACGGTTTTCCTGCCCCTTCTGCGGGTTGCGTGACGAGACGGAGTTTCACTTTGCCGCCGAGGCGGGCAAGCACCGCCCGGAACCCGCGCCCGAGGTGTCGGACGCGGACTGGGCCGACTACCTCTTTGGCAACGATGCGCCCAGGGGGCCTGCGCGCGAGGTCTGGGTGCACCTGACCTGTGGCGAGTTCTTCGTCATGACCCGCGACACGGTTACCCGCGAGGTGCTGGGCAGCGCGGCCCTGCCGGGGCGGTCGCAATGACCGGCTGGCGGCACGACAGCGCGGGGATGGTGGACCGGGACCGGCCGCTGTCCTTCACCTTTGACGGGCAGCCTTGCACAGGGTTTGCAGGCGACACGCTGGCCTCGGCGCTGCTGGCCGGCGGGCCGCGCATCCTGGGCCGCAGTTTCAAGTATCACCGCCCGCGCGGGCTGTGGGGCATGGGCGGGGAAGAGCCCAACGCCATCCTCGACGTCACCGAGAACGGCCGCACGTTGCCGAATGTCCGCGCCACCACCATGGTCCTGCGCGACGGCATGGCGCTGCGGTCGGTCAATGCCGCGCCGGATGCCGCGCGGGACCGGCTGGGCCTGATCGACCTCGCACAGCGCTTTCTGCCTGCCGGGTTCTACTACAAGACCTTCATGGCGCTGGGCTGGATGCGGTGGGAGCCGATGATCCGGCGCATGGCGGGGCTGGGTGTGCTGGATGCAGACCACCACCCGCCCGCCGACGCGCCTTCCATGACGGCCGAGATCGACCTGCTGGTGATCGGCGCGGGTCCGGCGGGGCTCGCCGCCGCGCGTGCCGCGGCGCGGGCCGGACGGGCGGTCTGGCTGGTGGACGAGGCCGCAGAACCGGGCGGTGCCCTGCGCTGGCGCGGCGGCGAGATCGACGGCGCGCCGTGGCAGGCCTTTGCCCGCGACAGCTGTCAGGCGGTCACCGCGGCCGGCGGTCGGGTGCTGACCGACACGGTGCTCTGGGGCGCGTTCGATCACGGGATGTTTGCCGCGTGGGAGCGCAGGGCGGATCGTCCCGACCGGCATTGGCGGCTGCGCGCCCGCGAGGTGATCCTTGCCGCCGGGGCGATCGAACGCCCCTTGTGGTTCGCCAACAACGATCTGCCCGGCGTGATGTCGTCCGAGGCGGCGCTGCACTACCTGGCCCTCTACGGGGCGGTTGCCGGGCGGCGCATCGTGATCGGCTGCGCGGGCGACGCGCCTTATGCCACCGCCGCCGCGCTGGCTGCGGCGGGCTGCCAGGTGACGCTGGTGGATGCGCGGAGCGAAACGCCACCCGCGCCCGAAGGCGTCACGCTGAGGCGCGCGGCCCGGATCACCCGGGCCCACGGGCATCGCGAGGTCGGTGCCGTCACGGTGGAGGGCGTGCATCTGGATTGCGATACCGTGCTGGTCTCCGGGGGCTTCACCCCGTCGGTGCACCTGCATTGCCAGGCGGGGGGAAAGCTCGATTTCGACCCGCGCACCGACGCGCTGATCCCCCGCCCGGGCAGTGCGCCGCTGCTCACCGTGGGCGCGGCCTGCGGGGCCTTCGGGCTGGCGGCGGCGCTGGCCGGGGGGCATGTCGCGGGTGGTGGCGCCGGCCCGGCCCCTGCGGCCTCGGGCGCGGTCTGGGGCATCGCCCCGTCGCGCCCCGATCCGAAGGCGCGGGGGCGGGTCTGGATCGACCCGCAGAACGACGTGACCCTGAAGGACGTGAAACTGGCCGCACAAGAGGGTTATCGGTCGGTCGAGCACCTCAAGCGCTATACCACGCTGGGCATGGCCACCGATCAGGGGCGCAGCGCCAATTTCGCGGGGCTTGCTGCCATGGCGGCCCTGACCGGCCAGACCATCCCCGAGACCGGCACCACCACCTATCGTCCGCCGTTCACCCCGGTGCCCCTGTCGGTGATCGGCGGGATGCGCCGGGGCGAGGGCTTTGCCCCGCCCAGACGCTTGCGGCTGGAGGCGCAGCACCGCGCCCTGGGCGCGCGGTTCCGCGAATATGGCGGCTGGCTGCGGCCCGCGCATTACGGCACGGACGAGGCCAAGGCCGCGCAGGCCGAGGCGCGGACCGCGCGCCAGACCGCCGGGCTTTACGATGCGTCTCCGCTGGGCAAGATCGAGGTGCTGGGCCCCGGGGCGGCAGAGCTGCTGGATTTCTGCGGATATGTCCGCATGTCCACGCTGAAGCCCGGGCGCGCGCGTTATGGCTTCATGCTGTCCGAAACGGGCATCGTGTTCGATGACGGCGTGGTGCTGCGGCTGGCCGAGGACCGGTTCATCGTCTCGGCCTCGTCCGGCCATGTCGGATCGGTGCGGATGATCCTGGAGGAGGCGCGGCAGGACCGGTTCGATCCGGCCCGCGTGGTCCTGCATGACGTCACCGCGCAATGGACCACGCTGACCGCCACCGGGCCTGCGTCGCGCGCGCTGCTGGGCGGGGCGGGGATCGACCTGCCCGACCTGCCGCATATGGGCGTGGCCGAAACCCGGTGGCAGGGTGTCCCGCTGCGGATCGCGCGCGTGAGCTTTACCGGCGACGCCTCGTGGGAACTGTCGGTGCCCGCCCGGCACGGCGCGGCGCTGCAGGCCGCGCTGGAGACGGCGCGCGCCGGACACGGGGCCTGCTGGGTCGGGCTGGAAGCGGTGATGATCCTGCGTGCGGAAAAGGGATTCATCCTGGTCGGCAAGGACACCGACGGCATCACCATGCCACAGGATCTGGGCTGGGGCGGCCCGCGCGACCGGCGGCAGGACGAGTATTTCGGACGCCGGTCGCTGTTCACGCCCGAGGCGATGCGCCCCGACCGCCGCCAGCTGGTCGGGCTGGAGACCTCTGGCGCGCCGCTGCCCACCGGGGCGCATGTGCTGGCGTCCGACGGCCCGCGCCGGTCGGCGGGGTTCGTGACCTCAAGCTGTCACAGCCCGACCCTGGATCGCCCCGTCGCGTTGGCGATGATCGAGGGCGGACGGAGCAGGATCGGGCAGGAGGTGACGGTGTTCCACCTGGGCACGCTGAGCACCGCGCGCATCACCGACGCCTGCGCGCTGGACCCGGAAGGAGCGCGCCTGCATGGATGAGAGGGACTGGACCACGCGAACCCCTGACCCGGGGGCAACGCTGATGGGCGAGGGTGTCACGATCCGCTGTGCCGCCGAGAGCGGGGCAAGCCTTGTGTCCGGCGATCTGGACGCGGCCATCGCTTCGCTGGCCCCGGGCGCGCCGATGCTGGGCCTGCTGGACGAGGTGCCGGAAAAACCCTTTGCCCTGCGCATCGCGCGGGATCGCGCGCTGCTGTGCACCGATGCGCCGCTGGGGCAGGAGGGCTGGCGCGACGGCTTTGCCGTCTCCGGCGCGGACGACCTGTTTCTTGTCATCGAGATCACGGGGGCACGCCGGGACGAGATCCGGTCGGCGTGCCTCGGCGGCGGTGTCGGCTCGCCCTCGGCCGCGACGCTCTTTGCGGGGCAGGGCGCGCTGGTTGCCACATGCCCCGGCGGGCTTTGTGTCCGGGTCGAGGCCCCGCAGGCCGCGGCGCTCTGGACCCATCTGGACAGGCTGATCGCGGCGCTCTGACGCCAAGGGGGGCGGCGCACCGCCCCCCGGGCCTTGGGGCCTCAGGCCTTCATGTAGATGTCGTGCAGGTCCAGCTGGTAGAACGGATGCACGTCCACATTGGCGAACTTGCCGTTCGAGTGGTTGAACACCGACCGCCAATAGGGCTGGATCAGCACACCTTCGTCCTGCATGATCTGCTGCATATTGGCCATGACCTCGCGCCGTGCATCGGCATCGGCGATCGACAGGCCCTGTTCCAGCAGGCTGTCGAATTCCGCGTTCGAGAATGCGGATTCGTTCCACGCCGCGCCGGACTTGTAGGCCAGCGCCATGATCTGGATGCCCAGGGGCCGCGGCCCCCATTCGGTGGCCGAGAACGGGTATTTGGTCCAGTCGTTCCAGAACGTGGCCCCGGGCAGCACAGTGCGCCGGATGTTCAGCCCGGCATCGCGCATCTGCCCGGCCACGGCGTCGCAGCTGTTCTTCTGCCATTCGGTATCGAGCGAGATCAGCTCGAACTCGGTGTCGGCATGCCCCGCGTCGGCGATCATCGCGGCGCCTTTCGCCGGATCGACTTCCAGCGGCGGCAGTTCGGCATATTCGGGGTGCACCGGGCAGACATGGTGGTTTTCCCCCGGAAGGCCCAGCCCGCCGATGCCAAGTTCGAGAACGATGGCGTTGTTCACGGCCAGCTGGATGCCCCGGCGCACCTCGCGGTTGTCATAGGGGGCCGACAGCTGGTTGAAGCGAATGGCCAGCGTGTTGGCAGTGACCACTTCGGTCTTGTCCCAGCCGATGGCGTCCAGCACGGGCACGAAATCGCCATCCGTGCGGTAGGTCAGGTCGATCTCGTCGCTTTCGGCCGAGGCGACCAGCGCGGACTGGTCGGTGCCCAGGTCGATGAACTCGATCCGGTCGAGCCAGCCGCCGTCGCGCCAGTAGTCATGATCGGGATTGCGCACCAGAACGGCCTTGACCCCCACCTCGTAGCTTTCCGGCAGGTAGGCCCCGGTTCCGATCGGGACCGAGACCGGATCTTCGCCGGCATAGCTGCGATGCACCACCGCCGCCGGGTAATCCGACAGCGCCGCCATGATGCTGATGTCGGGTGCGTTCAGGTTCAGCTGCACGGTGTGGTCGTCGATGACGACAACCGCCCCGTCGCGCAGTCTGGAGGTTTCGCGGTCCTGCAGCGCGGCCACGCGCGAGGCCATGGAATTGCCCTCGACGGTGCCGTCGGCCCAGCGTTCGAAATTGTGCACCACGTCGACGGCCCCGAAGGCGTCGCCGTTGTTCCACGTCACCCCCTGGCGCAGGTTGAGCGTGTATTGCGTGGCGTCGTCATTGGCCTGCCAGCTTTCGACCAGGCTGCCGGTGACGCTGCCGTCGCGGTTGAAAAGCGTCATGTAATCCAGCCAGCCGCGGCAGAAATTGGCGTATTCGGTCCAGTCCCACAGGCGCGGGTCCTTCATCGCCTTGGTTTCCATGTTGACGCGCAGCGTGCCGCCGCGGCGGGCCTCGGCGCGGGCCTCGCCCGGCGCAACGAGGCCGATCAGCGCATAGGCTGCGGCCGCCGACAGGCCCAGCATGGTGGCCCGGCTGAGGAACTCGCGCCGGCCCATGAGCCCCGCGCGATACTCCTCGGCATAAAGCCGCGCGGCGGGGTGAACGGTCTTGTCCTGCATCACTCTCTCCCAGTGTTGGACTTTTGTGCAGATTCTTGGACACCTTTGTCTAGAATTCAGCATTCCTCTGGATCGCCGTTGCGTCAACAGAATTGCGCGTGGTCGTCCGGCCAGGCGGGGCAGGCGGCCTCGAAGGCCAGGGCCGCGCGGAACGCGGTGTCGTCGTCAAAGGGATTGCCGACGATCTGCAGGCCGATGGGCACGCCATTGGCGGCCCGGCCGCAGGGCAGCGACAGGGCGGGCCGGGTCGACAGCATGTTGAACGGCACCGTCATCACCCAGCCCAGCATCGGATCGACGGGCACGCCGTTGATCGCAAGGCTGTCGGTGCCGGGGTCGAACTCTGCCGGCACGGCGGGCAGCGCCGTCGTCGGGCAGATCAGCAGATCGCACCCCAACATCGCCCGGGCCAGTTCGGCCCCCATCGCGCCGGTCCGGGTCAGGGCGGCCAGGTAGGCCCGCGGCGTCACGCGCAGGCCGTCTTCGGCAAAGCGCCGTGCATAGGGGGTCATGCGCGCCAGATCCCGGGTCCGGGCGGGGGCGATGGAGGTGCCGAAGATCATCCGCAGATGGGTGAGCGCGGCCTCCATGACGTCCGCGCCCCAGGGCAGGTCGATCTCGTCCACCGTCGCGCCAAGATCGCGAAACACCTGCGCGGCATCCTGTAGTGCAAGCGCGACTTGCGGATCCACCTCGAACAGCCCGAGGTTCGGCGACAGCGCGACCCGCAGGCCCCGCATGTCCGGCACGGCGGCAATCCGGTGGCGGGGCAGGGTGGTCGGATCGGCGGGATGCGGCCCGCACAGCACGTTCTGGAACAGCATCGTGTCCGTCACCGTCCGCGCCAGGGGGCCGGTATGGCAGTAGACGTCCAGGTTGAACGGCGCATCCACCGGATTGCGCCCGCGCGGCGGCTTGTAGCCGACAACGCCGCAGCAGGAGGCCGGGATGCGGATCGACCCGCCGATATCCGACCCGGTGGCCAGCGTCGCGCTGCAGGCCGCAAGCGCCGCCGCGGCCCCGCCCGAGGATCCGCCGGGCGTCATCCCCGGGTTCCACGGGTTCCGCGTCACACCCCAGCGGTGCGACCAGGTGACGGCGGCACAGGAGTATTCCGGCGTGGCACTGCGGGCATGCACGATCGCGCCCGCTTCCAGCACACGCTGGTTGACAGGCGAGCTTGCCGCTTGCGGCGTGTCATCGCCCAGGAGCGAGCCGGACGAGGTGGGCTGCCCGGCGATGTGCCCGGCATCCTTGACCGCGACGCACAGCCCCTCCAGCGCGCGCTGGGTGCCCTGACGATAGCGCGTTTCGGCCTCTCTGGCCGCGTCAAGCGCCCGGTCAAAGAAGCAATAGGTAAAGGCATTGATCCGGGGCTCGACCGCCTGGGCCCGGTCGATCACGGCGCGGGTCAGCTCGACCGGTGACAGCGCGCGGCTGCGAAACAGCGCCAGCGCCTCGTGCGCCGTCAGCTGCGCCAGGTCGGTCACCGGACCACCGCCGCCACGGAGGCGGCCAGAACGGCCATGATCTGGTCGATCTCGTCTTCGGTGCAGATATAGGGCGGGGCAATCGCCACCACCGGGCCGATGATCCGGAAGAACACCCCGCGTGCCACGGCCTCTTGCCCGATTGCCTGGGCCTGCGGGGCGGTGTCGCATTCCAGCGCCGCCAGCATCCCGCGACAGCGGACATCCAGCACACCCGGGGTCTGTTTCAGCGGGGCCAGCCCGGCCTCGATCCGCGCACCCAGCCGGGCGATATGGGCGGGCAGGTCCATCTCTTCGTAGATGTCGAGGCATTCCAGCGCCACCGCCGCGCCCACCGGGTGGCCGCCATAGGTGACACCGTGGCCAAAGGTGCCGACCGCGTGGGCCAGCGGCTTCAGCCCCTCGTAGATCTCGGCACGCATCGCCACCGCGGACATCGGAAAGACCGAGGCGGTCAGCTGCTTGGCCACCGTCATCAGGTCGGGCCGGAGGCCAAAGGTCTCGGACCCGAACCATTGGCCGGTGCGCCCGAATCCGCAGATGATCTCGTCCGCGATCAGCAGGATGCCATGGCGCGACAGCACCTCCTGAACCGCGTCCCAGTAGCCGTCGGGCGGCAGGATCACGCCGCCGGCGCCCATGGCCGGTTCGCCGATGAAGGCGGCGATCGTGCCGGGGTCTTCGCGGCGGATCAGCGCGTCTAGCTCTTGCGCCCGGCGTCTGGAGAACGCGGCCTCGGATTCGCCCGGCTCGGCATCGCGCAGGTAATGCGGACGCCCGGTGCGCAGCACCGCCGACAGCGGCAGGGAAAAGCCGGTATGGCAATAGTCCAGCCCGGTGAGCGCGGCGCTCATCTGGCCCGAGCCGTGATAGGCGCCGTCGCGCGCGATGATGCGCTGGCGCGCGTCCTGGCCCTTTGCAGCCCAGTAGTAGCGCACGATCTTGGCCGCCGTCTCCACCGCCTCGGACCCGGAGGTGCCGTAGAACACCCGGGCCATGCCGGGCATGCGGGCCACCAGCCGCGCCGACAGCCGGTCGGTCAGCGCCGGGGTCCGGCCCATGAACGAATGGTAATAGGCCAGCGTCGCCATCTGGTCGGCCATGGCCTGCGTCAGCCGTTCCGGCGCAAAGCCCAGGCTGGTGCACCACAGGGCTGAGACCGCGTCGATATAGCTGCGCCCCTCGGCATCGCGGACGTGGATGCCGTCGCCGCCGGCGATCTGCAGCGGCGGGGTCTGTTCCACCGTGACCGGGTCGTTGAACGGGTAAAGCTGCGCCACCGGGGATCTCCGTCTTGCCGTGACACCAGCTTTACGGATGCGCCGAATTCGGTCAAATTCGAAAAAATCGCCCAGTGCAGTCGTTTTTCTCATGCAAGACCGCCTACCCAACCTCAATGCCCTGCGCGCGCTGGTGCATGTCGCCCGGCAGCAAAGCTTTACCGGAGCGGCCGAGGCCATGGGGCTGACCCAGTCGGCGGTCAGCAAGCAGATCGCGGCGCTGGAGGCGGATCTGGGCCAGCCCCTGTTCCGGCGCTATCACAAGCGGATCGAGATCACGCCGTTCGGCCAGAAAGTGGCCGATCTGGCCCTCTCCGCCTTTGCCCGGATCGAAACCGGCCTGCGCGAGGCGGGGGCCCCCGCGCCGGACCAGATCCGCCTGCACGGGGATGCCGATTTCGTCGAACTCTGGCTGTTTCCGCGGCTTGCGCGGTTCGAGGCCGCCAATCCCGACATCCGGATCTCGATCTCGGTCACCGTGGGCCTGAACGCGCCACCCGCGGCAGAGTGGGACTGCTGCGTCTTCTGGGGCCGCGGGGAATGGCGCGGCGTCCGGTTCGAGCCGCTGTTGACCAACACCGTCTTTCCGGTGGCCGCGCCCGACCATTTTGCGCCGCTGACGCGTGCGCCCAGGCTGTCGGACATCCCCGAACGGCATCTGATCCACGATCAGTCACGGTTCTGGTGGCGGGCCTTCCGCGAGGCGGCGGGGGAAAGCGATCCGGACCCCAATGCCGGGCGGATCTACAACCGCACCGCGCTGTGCCTTGCGGCGGCGACGCGGGGCGACGGGGTGACCATCGGCGACGAGGTGACCACGCAGGCGCTGCTGGAAAGCGGGGCGCTGGTCTGCCCGTTCCCGGTGCGCCTTCCCTCGCCGGATGCCTATTACCTTGCCCTTGACGACAGCGGCCCCGCCTCCGGCGCGCTGGGCCGGTTCCGGACCTGGCTGCGGGCCGAGGCCGAGGCGCACCACGCGTTCTTCCGCGCCTACTGGGCCGCGCGGTAGGGCCGGGGGATCCCCGCCAGCCCGGTCACCGCTGCTGGCTGTCGTGGATGTCGTGGTCGATCTCGTCCCCTTTCAGCCGCGCCAGGTGTTCGCGGCGCAGGGTGCGGATGTGCAGCACGAACACCAGCACGATGGCCGCCGCCAGAAGTGCCGCGATGGGCCGGTCGACAAAGTCCAGCGGCGTCTTCACCCGGATCATGGCCGAACGCAGCTTGACCTCCATGATCCCGCCCAGGACCATGCCCAGCACGATGGGGACCACCGGCAGGTTCAGCCGTTTCAGCACCAGCCCCATCACCCCGAACCCAGCCGCGATGGCGCAATCGGTGACCGAATTGCGCAGCGAATAGACGCCCACAAAGCTCAGCGTCAGGATCACCATGCCCAGGAACCGGGTGGGAATCTGGATGATCCGGGTCAGCAGGTTGGTGGCAAAGATCAGGAACACGATGACGATCACGTTCAGCAGGATCATCGCCACGTACAGCGCATAGACAAAATCCAGCTGGGTCTGGAACAGTTGCGGGCCGGGGACGACGTTGTGCACGTAGAACACCGACAGCATCATCGCCGTCAGCGCCTCGCCCGGGATGCCCAGGGCCAGCAGCGGGATCATCGCGGCGGCGGGCACCGCGTTGTTGGCGGCCTCGGAGGCGATCAGCCCCTCGGGCGCGCCGTCGCCGAAGGCGTCGGGCGTGTCCGAGGTGCGGCGGGCATAGGTGTAGGACATGAACTGCGCGGTGAACTCGCCCACGCCGGGGATCATGCCCATCACGACGCCAAAGCCCCCCGCCACGGTGGCCACGCGGCGGTAGACCCAGGTCTCCTTCATCGCGGAGACGAGCGAGCCCTGCACCGGCTGCGGGTCGGGCGCGCTGTCCGTGTCGGTCAGCAGCAGGAAGGCCTGGGACAGCGCGAAGAGGCCCAGCACCACGACGATCAGATCGACGCCGCCGGTCAGCCAGCTTTGCCCGAAGGTCATGCGCTGGTTGTACCTGATGTCCAGACCCACGGTGTGCAGAAGGATGCCGAACGCCGCCAGCCCGCCCGCGGCAAAGACCTGTCCGCGATGCGCCAGCACCACCAGGATGATGCCCAGCAGCGCGGCCAGAAAGATCTCGCGGCTGCCGAAATGCGGCGCGACCAGCGCCAGCAGGGGCGACAGCAGGATCAGGCACAGGATGCCGAACAGGCCGCCCCAGAACGACGCCGAATAGGCCAGCGCCAGCGCGCGCCGCGCCTCGCCGCGCCGGCTCATGGGATAGCCGTCATAGGTGGTCAGCGCGTTGACGGCGGTGCCGGGCGTGTTGATCAGGATCGCGGGCAGCGCGCCGCCATACATGGACGACCCGTAGATGCCCAGCAGCATGGTCAGGCCCACGATGGGGTCCAGCGCAAAGGTGGCGGGCAGCAGGATGGCGATGGCCACGGCGGCGCCCACGCCGGGGATGGCGCCGATCACCACCCCGCCGACCGAGCCGATCAGCAGCGCCAACGCCACGTCCCAGCGCAGCAGAAGCGCGACACCCGCCAGGAAGGTTTCCATCCTCGGCCTCTCAGAAATAGGTCAGCATGAACGATCGCAGCGTGGCGGGCAGAAGCTCGTACACCGCCCCGCCGGGCACCTTGACCTGCAGGAGCGACTTGAGCACCACCACCACCGCCAGGCCGAACAGCGCCGCGGCCCCCAGATGGCGCGCGCCGCGATAGCCCAGCCGCCAGGTCAGCGCCAGGGTGAAGACAAGCGTCGCGGGCAGATACCCCAGGTAAGGCACGGCGATCACGTAGATCATGAACCAGCCGGCAAACTCCACCGACCGCAGCCAGAACCAGACCTCTTGCCAGCGGCCGTCCAGCTTGTCCGAGATCAGGCCGGACACGAGGTGCAGGGCCGAGAACAGCACCATCGCCAGGACGGCGACATGCGGCCAGAACGCCGGTTGCGCAAGCAGCTTGGTGCCCGCGACCCAGGTGGTCTGTGCCGACAGGCTGGCCGCAAGGACCAGGCTGACCGCCAGGCAGATGCAACTGTAGACCAGATCGCCGGGCCTGCGGTACCGCCTGAACAGGTCCTGCAGCGTGCGTGCCTTGATCATGCGCCCCCCTCCGGCCGGTCTGCGGTGCGGGACGGGCCTGCACGGCCCGCCCCGTCGTGACGTCGACCGATTATTCCAGCATCGCGTTGATGCGGGCAAGCGCCTCGGTATCGGCGACGATGCGGGCGGCGGTGTCTTCGGCGGACTGCCAGTAGACCAGCGCGCCGGTGTTTGCCATGAACGCCTGTGCGCGGTCCGACGCCATGGTCTGCTGCGCGACGGCGATGATCTTGTCGCGCACGTCCTGCGGCGTGTCCTTGTGCACGAACAGCCCGTTCCACAGCGCCAGTTCCAGCGTCGGGTCGAGTTCGCCCACGGTGGGGGCGTCCGGGGTCAGGCCGATGCGGTTTTCGCCGATCGAGGCCAGCACCTTGATGTCGTCAAGGCAGGGCAGCACCAGCTGCAACGTCGTGTTCATCACGTCGACATCGCCCGAGGCCAGCGTGTTGCAGTCCAGCGCGTCAAAGGCCGCGTCGGCGCCAAAGGCAAAGCCCTTCTGCCGGGCAAGGGCAAAGGTCACCTTGGTCGGGATCAGCGGCGTGCCGAAATGGCCCAGAACCACGTCGTTGTCCTGTGCGTGCGCGGCCAGTTCGTCGATGCTGGAATAGGGCGCATTGCCCCCGGCCACGATGACGAAGGGATAGGTCAGGAACGCTCCCAGCGGCTCGAACGGGTTCGGGCTCAGGTCGGGGATGCCGATGGTCGGCCCGACGATCGGCACGGCCAGGATGAAGGAGCCGATGGTGTAGCCATCCGCCGGGGCCTTGGCCACCTCGATCGCACCGGGAAATGGGCCGCCGCCGCCGCCGGGCTTGTTCACCACCGCGGCGGGCACGCCATAGGCCTCCTGAAAATCCTCGGCGATCATGCGGGTCAGCACGTCCTCGGCATCGCCCGGAGGCCAGGGCACCACGAATTCGACTGGCTTTTCCGGGTATTCGGCGATGGCCAGGCCCGGCAGCATCACAGCAGCCGCGGCAATCCCCGCGATAAGGGTGGTCTTCATGTTTCTCTCCCTGAGTATCGGTTCATTATTTGCACCGTTGGTGTAAAGTATATTGATCGAGATTGCCTGTTCTGTCAACAATCGGGACAAAGGGCAGGGCCTGCGCCACCGCCTCCGGCCCCGACCCCGGGGACGCATATGGGCCGCACCGTGGCGAACGGTTTGCTGCGCAAGGGCCCGCCCGGGGCAGAACGAAAGGATCGCCTGATGAAGGACGGAAACTTCCTTAGGGAAAACAACGCGCGGCACATGTGGCATCCCATGGCCCATCCCGCCGACAGCCTGGCCAACCCGCCCAAGATCATCACCGGCGGCAAGGGCGTGCGCATCGTCGACGTGGACGGGCACGAGACCATCGACGCCGTGGGCGGGCTGTGGAACGTCAACCTGGGCTATTCCTGCGATCCGGTAAAGCAGGCCATTGCCGCACAGCTGGAGCAGCTGCCCTATTATTCGACCTTCCGCGGCACGTCGAACGATGCGGTGATCGAACTCAGCTACGACTTGCGCGCCTTCTTTGCCCCCGACGGGCTGAGCCGCGCGGTCTTCACCTCGGGCGGCTCGGACGGGGTCGAGATCGCGCTGCGCCTGGCGCGGCAGTATCACAAGGTGCGGGGCGAGGCCGGGCGGACCAAGTATCTCAGCCTCAAGAAGGGCTATCACGGCACCCATACCGGTGGCGCGTCGGTCAACGGCAATCCCAATTTCCGCACCCAGTACGAACCGCTTCTGCCCGGGTGTTTCCACATTCCCGCGCCCTACACCTACCGCAATCCGTTCGACGAAACCGATCCCGAAAGGCTGGCGCAGCTGTGCCTGGCGGCGCTGGAGGACGAGATCGCCTTTCAGGGCGTGGGCACCATCGCGGCCTTCATCATGGAGCCGGTGCTGGGCGCAGGCGGGGTGATCCCGCCCCATGCCAGCTTCATGCCCGGCGTGCGCGAGATCTGCGACCGCAACGGCATCCTGCTGATCGCAGACGAGGTCATCACCGCCTACGGGCGCACCGGATCGTGGACCGGGTCGCGCCACTGGGCGGTGAGGCCGGATTTCGCGGTGACGGCCAAGGCCATCACCAACGGCTATTTCCCGTTCGGGGCAGTGATGATCGCTGACCACGTAGCCGAGCTGTTCGAGACCGACGCCACCGGCAAGGCCAATGTCGCCAGCGGCTACACCTATTCCGGCCATCCGGTGGGCGCGGCGGCGGCGATTGCCTGCCTGAAGGAAACCCAAAGGTTGAACGTGGCTGAAAACGCCGCCGCGCGCGGGGCCGAGATGATGGCCGGGCTCGAGGCGCTCAGGGCACGGCACGCGGTGGTGGGCGATGTGCGCGGCGGCGAAGGGCTGATGAACGCGCTGGAACTGGTGGCGGACCGCGACACGAAAAAGCCGCTGGAGGCCGCGCGCATCCGGCGGATCTTTGACGCCACGCATGCGGGCGGGGTGATGGTGCGCGTCTCGGGCCCGAACCTGATCCTGTCGCCGCCGCTGATCCTGACGGCGGACGATGTGCAGGCCATCCTGACCGCGCTGGACGCGGGTCTTGCGGCCGCGTGACGGGGCGCAGGGGATGACCGGTCCCTTGCCCGAACGCGCCCCCGTGGTCATCATCGGCGGCGGCATCATCGGCATGTCGACGCTGTATCACCTGGCCCATCGCGGCGTGCCCGCCCTTCTGATCGAGCGGCGCAAGGTCGCCTCGGGTACGACATGGCATGCCGCGGGCATTGTCGGGCAGCTGCGCGACAGCGCCTCGCAGACCGAACTGGGCAAGTACACCGCCCGCCTGTTCCGCGATCTCGAAGACGAGACCGGGCAGGGCACCGGCTACAAGCAGAACGGCACGATCAACATCGCGCTCAGCGACGTGCGGCACGGGCAGCTGTTGCGGCAGCATGACCATGCCGCGCGCATGGGCATTCCCAGCCATCTGCTGACCCCGCAGGAGGTGTCCGAGCACTGGCCCGCGCTGATCGTCGACGACGTGCGATCGGGCTTTTTCGTGCCGTCCAACGGCCAGGTGAACCCGCTGGACGTGACCATGGCGCTGTCCAGGGGCGCGCGCCAGAAGGGCGCACAGGTGGTCGAGGGCACAAGGGCCGAACGGCTCGAACTGCGCGGGGGCAGGGTGGTAGGGGTCGTCACCGACAAGGGCACCGTGTCCACCTCGCAGGTGCTGATCGCCGGGGGCATGTGGTCGCATCACTTCGGCAAGGCCCATGGTCTGACCGTGCCGCTGCACGCGGCCGAGCATTTCTACATCGTGACCGAACCGGTTGCCGGCCTGCCCTCCGACCAGCCGATCCTGAACATCGTCGAGGACCGCACCTACTGGAAGGAAGACGCAGGCAAGCTCTTGATCGGCGGCTTCGAGGCGCAGGGCAAGGCCTGGGCGCAGGACGGCATCCCCGAGGATTTCGACCCCGCACATCCCGAATGGCCCGACACGCCGTCGATCGGGTGGAAACCCTGGTCGGGCCGGGTGCAGGAGGAATGCCTGGCCGCGCGCGACGCGGCGGTGCTGCTGGACCAGTCGATGTATGCCAAGATCGTGGTGCAGGGCCCCGACGCGGTGCGCGCGCTGAACCATGTCTGCGGCGCGCAGATGGATGTGGCGGTGGGGGTGTCGGTCTACACCCAGTTCCTGAACGCGCAGGGCGGGATCGAGGCGGACGTGACCGTGACGCGCACTGCGCCGCACAGCTTTCTGGTGGTCACTGGCCATCCCGGCCAGATGCGCGATCAGGCCTGGATCCGGGCCCATGCCGATCCCGGCTGGCGGTTCGAGCTGTTCGATGCCACCTCGGGCTACAGCCTGCTGACGCTGCACGGCCCCCGGGCGCGCGCGATCCTGCAGGCGCTGAGCGGCGACGACGTGTCGAACGCGGCCTTTCCCTTCGGAGCCGCACGCGAGATCGACATCGCGTATGCGCGCGGCTGGGTCATCCGCCGGTCCTTTCTGGGCGAACTGGGCTTCGAGATGCTGCTGCCAACCGAGGTCACGGCGCATGTGTACGAGGCGATCCTCGAGGCCGGAGCGCCCTTGGGCTTGCGGCACATGGGCATGTTCGCGATGAATGCCTGCCGGATCGAAAAGGGCTTTCGCCATTTCGGCCATGACATCGGCGAGGACGACACGCCCTTCGAGACCGGGCTGGGCTTTGCCGTCGATCTGGACAAGGGCGATTTCCTGGGGCGCGACCGGCTGGCCCGGCAGAAGGCCGAGGACGGCCCGGCCTTCCGGCACCGGCTTGTGTCGGTGCGCGTGCCGGGGTTGAGTGCCACGGAAGGTCCGTACCTGATCCATAACGAGCCGGTCTGGAAAGACGGGCGGATCGTCGGGCACGTGACCTCGGGCGACTGGGGCTTTCGGCTGCAGGCGATCGTGGGGCTTGCGACGCTGGAACATGCGGACGGCGTGTCGCGGGCCTGGATCGACGAAGGCAGGTTCGCGGTGCAGATCGCGGGGCAGATGTACTCCGCCGATATCGGGCTGGCCCCGTTCCATGACCCGAAAGGCAAGATCATGCGCGGCTGACGCGGTGGAGGGAGGACGAGATGGGCGACAAGACAATCCTGGTGGTGGGCACCTACGACACCAAGGCTGCCGAACTGGACTACATGCTGGGCCGGATCGAAGCCATGGGCGGTACAGCGCTAAGCATGGACATCTCGGTGCTGGGCGATCCGGAGACGCCTGCGGATTTCTCCAAGCACGAGGTGGCCGCCGAAGGCGGGCACACGATCCGCGAGGCGATCGACAGCGGCGACGAAAACCACGCCATGCAGATCATGGCCCGGGGCGCCAGCGCGCTGGCGCGGCGGCTGCATGCCGAAGGCCGGTTCGACGGCGTGGTCATCCTGGGCGGCACCATGGGCACCGACGCCGCGCTGGACATCTGCCAGGCGCTGCCGCTGGGCGTGCCGAAATACGTGGTCTCGACGGTGTCCTTCTCGCCGCTGATCGCGCCGCAGCGGCTGTCGGCGGATATCCAGATGATCCTGTGGGCCGGGGGGCTTTACGGGCTGAACGCGGTCTGCAAATCGTCCCTGTCGCAGGCGGCGGGGGCCGTGCTGGGGGCCGCGCGGGCGGTGGAACCGCCCGCCACCGCGCGCCCGGTGGTGGGCATGACCTCGCTGGGATCGTCCTGCCTGAGCTACATGAAGCTGCTGAAACCCGCGCTCGAGGCGCGCGGCTTCGAGGTGGCGATCTTTCACGCCACCGGCATGGGCGGCATGGCCTATGAAAGCATCGCCCGGGCAGGCGGGTTTGCCTGCGTGATGGATCTGGCGCTGCCCGAACTGGGCAACCTTATGGCCGGCTCTGTCGTGCATGCGGGCGAAGACCGCATGTTGAACGCCGGGGCCGCAGGCATTCCGCAGATCGTGGCGCCGGGCTGTCTTGATCTCATCGACTTTGCCGGCTGGCAGGAGATCCCCGAACGTTATCGCGACCGCCCGTTCCACGCCCATAACCGGCTGATCAAGTCATCGGGCCTGAATGCCGGGGAACGCCGCGAGACCGCGCGCGAGATGGCGCGGCGGCTCAGGATGTCGGACGCGCCCGTGCATGTCGTCCTGCCCGCAGGTGGCATCGAGGCATGGGACCGCCCGGGAGAGCCCGCCCACGATCCCGAGGCGCTTGCCGCGTTCTGCGACGAGATGCGCGCGCAGATGACCGCGCCGCTGTGCTTCACCGAACTGGAGTGCCACATCAACGACCAGGCCTTTGCCGATGCGGTGCTGGGGATCTTCGATGCCTGGGTCGCGGACGGAACGATCCGGCGCGGCTAGTGGCGGGGCAGGGACGTCCGCGCGGCGCGCCGGGTGCAAGAACGCGGCTGAGCGGTTCACTATTGACAACGATCGCGGGTTCCATGATTCAGCCCCACGCAATCCCGGACCCGCCGCCATGAAGACCGTCGACAAAGCCTTGTCCGTTCTGGACCAGTTCTCGCTCGAAAGGACCGAACTGGGTCTGAGCGAGCTGTCGCGGATGGCCGGGCTGGACAAGGCGGCGACGCGGCGGCTGCTGGTGGCGATGGCCCGGCACGGTTTCGTCGAACAGGTGGCAGAGACCCGCAAATACCGGCTTGGCCACGGGTTCCTGCGGCTGGCGCGCATCCGCGAGGCGACGGTGCCCCTGGAACAGGTGGCGGGCGATGTCTGCGACTGGCTGCTGGAACAGGCCAACGAAACGGTGCATGTCAGCGTGCCCGGCCCCTCTGGGATGATGACGATTGCCCACCGGTTGCCGCGCCGCGGCAACGTGATCAACATCATTCCCTCGGAACTGCTGCCGTTTCACGCCACCGCGTCCGGTCTGGTGTTCCTCGCCTTCGCAACCGAGGCGCGCGTGACCCGGGCGCTTGCCCTGCCACGCGACAAGCTGACCGACAGCACCGTGACCGACGAGGCCGAGTTGCGCGAGATGATCGCGCGGTTCCGGGCCAACGGGTATTCCCATGTCATGAACACGTTCGAGGCCGGTGTCGCCAGCATCTCCATGCCGTTCTTTGGCGACGGCGACGATCCTGCGGGCGCCGTCGCGCTGGCCCTGGCCTGGCACGACCTGACCGACAGCCGCCGCATCGCCCTGCTGCCGCTGCTGAAACAGGCCGTCGCGCGCATGGAAACCGCGTTGACGGGCATACCTCGCGCGCAGGTGCCGGAGGTCCTGCCCAAAGCCTGACGGATCTGCGCTTCTGCCGCGGCCTGGGGGATTCCAAGGTTGCCGCGGGCCTGCGGGAACGCCACATTTCGCACGAGGATGATGGAGCGACCGCCGATGCCCCCCAACAGCTTCACGCCGGACGATCCAGCGCTGCCGATGAACTATCCCGGTTTCGTCTTTCGCACGCTGCGCGAAGAGGGGCACGCCGCCTCTGCCCTGCTGGCCGAGACCGGGCTGGACGAAGACCATCTGACGGACCCGCATTTCCGCTGCGGGTTTCCGCCGCTGCGCCGGTTCTTCCTGAACGCCATCGCCGAAACCGGCGATCCGCATCTGGGCGTCCGGCTCGCCCGGAAGTTCGAGCCGACCTATATCGGCCTGCCTGCCTACACGGCCATGAACGCAGCGCGCTTTCGGGACGGGATCGAGGTGCTGGAGCGGTTCTTCTTTCTGACCTTTCCGGCGTTCGACTTTCACCTGCTCGATGACCCCCCTGCGCCGCAGGGCGGCGAGGCGGCGGTGCGTCTGCGCTCCAAGTTTCCGTTCGACGGGCTGGAGTATTTTGCCTTCAGCAGCGCCATGGTCGCCATCAACGACCTGCTGAAGGCGATGCTGCGCGCCGATCAGGTCACGACCCGCGCCGAGACGACGGTCAACCGCCCCGAGGGCTGGTCGGACAAGGCCGACCGGGTTGCCGTTCCGGTCCGCTTCGATGCGGCCGAGAACCTGATCTTTTTCCCCGAGCCGCTTCTGGACCGGCCGCTGCCCGGCGACGACCCGATCAACCATGCACGGTTCCTTGCGCTCTGCGAACAGTTCGCGGCGGGCTCGTCCTTTGCGACGACACCCGTTGCCCAGGTCACGGCCTTTCTTGAAGGTGCAAACACCCTGACCGCGTCACTTGCCGAGGTGGCCGCCGAACTGGGCTATTCCGAGCGTGGCCTGCGGCGGCAACTGGAACGCTCCGGCACCTCGTACCGCGCGCTGGTCGAGCAGATGCGCGAACAGCGGGCCCGCGATCTGCTGGCGGGCGGCACGCAACCCATCAAGGCGATTGCCTTCGGGCTGGGCTTCGAATCGTCCTCGAACTTTGCCCGCAGCTTCAAGCGCTGGACCGGGCTGACGCCCAAGGCGTTCCGGGAGCGCGCGGGCCCAGAATCTGGCGCAGACTCTGGCCCAGAGCCCGGACGACGGTCAGGCCGGGGAGGACGCTGGCCGGAAATGAATGTCCACTGGCCGCGGGTGATCCTGACCTGCGGTCGATGGACGCAGTCTTCGCGATGTATGCTGCACCTGCAGAACATCAGGAGGCGCACATGCCAGCAACCAAGCACATTCATGGCCGAACCCGGGCCCGCATCGGCGGCGCATCCGTCCGAGGACTGTCGGCATTCCTGACCGCCGCGACGCTGGGCACCGCGCCCGCGCTGGCCGATGTCACCAGCCTCGACCTCGCCGACACCACCGCCGACGCGAACCTGCCGCGCCAGGCCAACGGGCAGTCGGCCGAGCTGCTGTCGGCCTTCTTCGGGCTGGACAACGCCCTGCCGCGCCTCTCCCGGCTGATCTGCCGGGGCGCGCCCGGCAAGGACGGGATGCCGGTGATCTTCTCGACCGAGATCGATCACACCACCCTGCTGGCCGGCGATTTTCGCGTCGTCACCGCTTCGGGTGCTGCGGGTCAGATGCACTGTGTCACGCTCTTGCCCGCCACCGATGCAGGAGAGTTGCGCACCGTGCTTCTGGTGGGCGAGTTCGGCGATGCCGAGACCGATCCGCCTGTAAAGGTCGAGATCGCGGGGCATCTTCGCTCCATCGACGGGGCGCTGGATTTCCGCGGGGCCGAGGTGGCGGTCACGCCGCTGGCACCGGGGCCGACCCTCGTGCTGGCCGAGATTGCCGACCCGACACTGGCCGATCCCGGCCTCGGGCAGCGCCGCACCGACGGCACAGATTGCCCGACCGAAGGCATCGCGCAGGCCGTGCGCGTGGTCTGAGCCGGGGGTGTCACGCTGGCAAACGGCGAGGAACCCGGCGCCGCCGAACGTGACCTTTACCGCGTCACGGTGCGCGCCGCCGACGGGACCCTGCGCGAGATCACCCCGGTTGCGCTGGCCGATCTGGAAGACGGCGACAACAACCATCTGCTGTGTCTCGACACGCCGGACGTGCCGGTTTCCGTCGCGTTTCCCGCCGGAATCCTGACCGACCCGAATGACGACCTGAACCCGGCAACCTCTGTCCGGGTTCGCGCGACGCCTTAGGGTGTCGCGCCAACTCCGCTTCCTGTCACGAAAAACCCATGAGGCCCCAGCCATGACCCATGTCACCCTCGGCGCGCTTGGCGCGCTGGCTCTCACATCCCTGACGGCCTTGCCCGTCCTGGCGCAAGAGACGCGCCCGAACATCCTTGTGGTGCTGTTCGACGATGTCGGCTTTACCGGCTTCGGCGCCTATGGCGCCAATGCGAACACCCCCCATATCGACGCGCTGGCGCAATCCGGCACGCTGTTCTCGCGCTATTACTCCTCGCCGTTCTGCGGGCCGAGCCGCGCGATGCTGATGACGGGGCTGGACAATCACCAGACCGGCATGGGCACGCTGACGGAAACCGTCACGCCCGAGCAGAGCGAACTGCCCGGCTATTCCATGGTCTGGGACGACGACCAGGCGACGATTGCGTCGCTTCTGTCCGAGGCCGGATACCGGACCTATGTCTCGGGCAAATGGGGCATCGGGGCCAAGGGCAAGAACCTGCCCGACCGCTTCGGGTTCGACCGGTCCTACGTGATGGATTCCACCGGCGGCAGCAACTACGACCATCGCCACTACCTGCCGGGTTATCCCAAGGTGTCGTGGTACGAGGATGGCGAACCCGTCCAGCTGCCCGAGGATTTCTGTTCCTCGCGCAACCTGGTCGACCAGATGATCCGCTACATCGACGAAGGCGCGGCGGACCAGCCGTTTTTCGGCTTCCTGTCCCTGCAGGCGGTGCATATCCCGGTTCAGGCCCCGGCCGAGTTCATCGACCGCTATGACGGCGTGTTCGACGCTGGATGGGACGTGATGCGGGCCGAGCGTCTGCAGCGGGCCATCGACCTGGGCCTTGTGCCCGAAACCACCACGCTGGTCCCGGTGCACGCGGACCACCGCGCCTGGGACGACCTGAACGCCGGGGAAAAGGCCATTGCCGCCCGCGCCATGCAGGTCAATGCCGGCATGAAGGAAGCTGCCGATTTCCACATCGGCCGTCTGCTGGATCACCTTGAGGCGAAAGGGCAGCTGGACAACACCATTGTCGTGGTCACCTCCGACAACGGCGCGGAATCCGGCGTCACGACGCTGGACAACCCGGTCTTCAACACGCTGCTGAGCGGTATCCATCGGCTTGAGGGCTATGACACCTCGGCCGAGAACATGGGCCTGCCCGGCAGCCTGACGGAGATCGGACCGGAATGGGCCTCGGTCGAGGCGTCGCCGTTCAACCTATACAAGTTCTATTCCAGCGAGGGCGGCTTGCGTGTGCCGCTGGTGATGAGCGGCCCGGGGATCGTGGCCACCGGCGTCCAGCACGCCCCGGTGCATGTGGCCGACCTGATGCCGACGCTGCTGGACGCGGCGGGTGTCGAGTACGATGCCGGCGCGCTCTATGGCCAGAGCATCCTGCCTCTCCTTGCGGGAGAGACCAGCGTCAGCCGCGCCGAAGACGACAGCTTTGGCGTCGAGGTCAGCGGCAACGCGGCGCTCTATCGCGGCAACTGGAAGCTGGTGCGCACCGCGCTGCCGCGGGGCGACTTCACCTGGCGGCTCTATGACCTGTCCGTCGATCCCGGCGAAACCACCGATCTGTCGGCCCAGAACCCCGATCTTTTTGCCGCGATGCGCGCAGAGTACGAGGCCTATGCCGACGAGGTGGGTGTGTTCGAGCTGGGCCCCGAGGACTACGCCGAAAAGCAACTGTTCACCAACCTGCTGGAGCGCACGACCAGCAAGTACTGGCCCTATCTCGCCGGGCTGGTGCTGGCGTTCCTGGCCGCGCTTTACACCCTGTTCCGCCTGGTCCGGATGGTCATCCGCCGCCCGGCCACCTGAACGTTCCCACCCTCTTGTCGCCCCGGGCGCGGGGCAGTTTTCACCACATCCCACTCAGGAGACCTGTCATGAACTGGATCGTCACCACCCTTATCGTCCTGGCCGATCTGGCCGTCCTCGTCTATCTCTACCTGCCTGCCTTCCTGCGCCTGCTGGGCATCCACCGGCACTACACCATCCCCGATTTCGACATGAAGGGGCGGCGCGCGCTGATGATCTGCACCAACCACGACCGGCTTGACCCGCTGAAGCGCGACACCGGCGCGTTCGGCTCGGAATTCACCGTGCCCTACTACGCCTTCGTCAACGCCGGCATGGAGGTCGACATGGCCTCGCCCAAGGGTGGCGTGATCCCGATCCAGCCCGGCTCGTGGTCCTGGCCCCTGGCCTGCGCCGATGACAAGCGCTTCATGGCCGACAAGAAGGCCATGCATGACCTCAAGAACTCCAAGGCCATCGCCGACCTGGACCCCAACGATTACGACGTGATCTTCATGGCCGGTGGCTGGGGTGCGGCCTATGACCTGATGCAGAGCGAGGACCTGAACGACTTTGTCACCCGCGCAAATGCCGCCGGCAAGATCCTCGGCTCGGTCTGCCACGGCGCGCTTGGCCTTTGCGGTGCCAAGGGGATCGACGGAGAGCCGCTGGTCAAGGGCCGCCGCGTCACCGGCGTGACCAATGGCCAGATCAACACTTTCGGCATCGCCGTCACGCCCAAGCACCCCGAAGAGGAACTGCGCAAGCTGGGTGCGATCTACGAATGCCAGCACGCCTTCCGCGATCCGTTTGCCACCCATACCTCGATCGACGGCAACCTGATCACCGGTCAAAACCAGAACAGCGGCTACGAGACGGCGCACCGCATTCTGGAAAAGATCGCCACGCAGCGCAACGTCTGACCCGGCACTGCGCCTGAAAGGAGCCCAGAGATGCATACGACGCAACGACACCATCTTGGCTGGCAGCGGTTGGAAAAAGCCGCCTTTGGGTTCATCTACGGCGCAATCATGGTGCTGAGCCTGCTCATGGCCTTGGGAGACACGCCCGAGGCCCCCTTCGAGCCCGCGCTGGTCCTGTTCGGATCGGTGCTGGCCGTCACGCTGGCCAAGGCCTTTTCCGAGCTTCTGTCCCACGGGATCGAAACCGGCGAGCGGATCCTGACCAGCAAGGCCTTTGGCACGGCGTGGCGCCACAGCCATCCCACGCTGACCGTCGCCAACGTGCCCACGGTCCTGTTTCTTGCGGCAGGTCTGGGCGTGCTGAGCATGCAGACCGCCACCATGCTGAGCCAGGCGTTCTGCATTGTCATCCTGATCGTGCTGGGCGGCTGGGTCGGCTGGGTGATCCGGCACAACTGGTGGCTGCCCATCGGCGGCGCGCTGTTTGCCGGCTGCGTGGGCCTTGCGCTTGCGGCCCTGAAATACGCCATCCACTGACCCTGCCGCGTGACCGGGATCAAGGCGGCCGGCCGTGCCGCCTGATCTGCTGATGACAGCGCACTGCACAGGAGACCTTTGACCATGTCCTGGATCCGAAACACGCTTGTCCTGCTGGCCGTTCTGGCCGTTGGCGGCTACCTCGCCCTGCCGGCCATGCTTCGGATGATGGGGTTTCATCCGCATTACGACATTCCGGAGTTCGACCTGGCGGGCCATCGGGCGCTGATCGTCACCACCAGCCATGCCACGCTGGGCGACACGGGCCGGGCCACCGGGGTCTTCGGATCGGAAATGTCCGTACGCTACTATGCCTTTCTAGACGCCGGGCTGGAGGTCGACATCGCGTCGATCCGCGGCGGCGAGATTCCCGTCGAACCCTGGTCGATGACCTGGCCGCTGGCGACGCCGGAGGACAAACGCTTCAGGTCCGATCCGGTGGCGATGGCAAAGCTGCAGGATTCGCGCGCCGTTTCCACGATCGATCCCGATGCCTATCACGTGATCTTCCTCGCGGGGGGCTGGGGGGCGGCCTATGATCTGGCCCAGAGCGCGGACCTGGCCGGGGTGATCACACAGGCCAATGCCAATGGCGCGATCCTCGGCTCTGTCTGCCACGGCGCGCTGGGGCTGGTGAACGCGCAGGACACGGACGGATCGCCGCTGATCGAAGGACGGCGCGTGACCGGTGTGACCGACAAGCAGGTGGCCGAACTGGGCATCCAGATCACGCCGAAGCATCCCGAAACCGAATTGCGCGCGACCAACGCGGATTTCGAGGCCGAGACCGGCTGGCGCGACTTCTTCGCAACCCACACTGTGGTGGACGGCAATCTGGTCACCGGCCAGAACCAGAACAGCGGGTACGAGACCGCCCACCGCATTCTCGAATTGCTGGCGGAGCGTTCCGATGATCGGTAATCTGAAAACCTGGCTTGGCGGCGGGGCCTTTACCGCCGCGCTTGCCGTGGCAGCCGTGGCACTCTGGCCGCAGCTTGGCCCGACCTCGGCCCCGGCAAACAGCTGCACCCTGAACGCCGGCAGCCTTGGCGGTTTCGTCGACATCCCCGGCGGCGGGTTTGTCATGGGGGTCGATCCCGTGTTCCCCGAGGAAGGTCCGCCGCGCAAGGTGCTTGTCTCGCCTTTCCGCCTGCAGGCACACGAGGTCACGAACAGCCAGTTCGCCGCCTTTGTCGAGGCCACGGGGTACGTTACCGAGGCCGAACGCAATGGCGGCTCGGCCCGGTTCAGCCAAAGCGACACGCCCGAGATATTCCTGTCCTGGTGGTCGCTGGATGCGGGCGCCACCTGGCGCACCCCCGAAGGGGCCGGGTCCGATCTGGCGGGGCGCGACCTGCACCCTGTCGTGCATGTCAGCCTGAACGACGCCCGCGCCTATGCCGCCTGGGCCGGCAGGCGCATCCCCACCGAGGTCGAGTGGGAATATGCGGCAAGCCGGGGCCTGTTCGATCCGATGGACCCGGAATCCGGGGTGCGTGCGCCTGACGGCTCGGCCCGCGCCAATATCTGGACGGGTCTCTTCCCGGTGCTGAACTCGCGCCGCGACGGCTTTGCCGGGACCGCGCCTGTCGGGTGCTACGAACCGGGTCTGACCGGGGCGTATGACATGATCGGCAATGTCTGGGAATGGACCGACAGCCCTTTTGCCCCCGCCGTGCCCCGCTTCACGATCAAGGGCGGGTCGTATCTGTGCGGCGAGGATTACTGCCAGCGCTACCGCGTCGCCGCCCGCGAAAGCCTGGAGCGCGATTTCAGCACCGCGCATATCGGGTTTCGCATCGTGCAGGACAAGGAAGAGGCACATGACTCCCGATGACCGGCCTTTGGCAGACCAAAGCGGTTCAACGGCGAAAGGAAAGGCTTTGCCGATGTCGGTGGACCGCGCCCAACGGCTTTTCCTGCTGGCAATGAGCCTTGGCCTTTTTCCCGTGGCGTTGTCCTATGGCGCGATGCCCGGGGAAAGCCTGCCCGTCCTTTACGGCATCAGCGATCCCGACCTGCCCACAAGGCATGTGTTTCGGGCGGTCATGGGGCTCTATCTTGGCATGATCTGCTTCTGGCTGGCCGGTGTCCTGCGCCCCGACCTGCGGAAACCTGCGTTGTGGAGCGTGTTCGTCTTTGTGACCGGGATCGCCTTGGGCCGCATGCTGAGCATCGGCCTCGACGGGTGGCCCGGGCCCATTCTGGTGACTTACCTGTTCGCCGAAATCGCGCTTGCCGGAACAAGCCTGATTCTGATCACAAGACCGCCCGACCGGACAGGGGCTGCGCGCGCCTGACGCATCGTATCCCGGGCGTCGTGCCCCGCGGTGGATGCGGTGCGCCACGATGAGGCGTTTCACAACTTCATCTACGACCTGTCGGGCAATCCGCAGATCCGTCCGACAGCCGAGGCGCACTGGCTGTTCCTGCGCCGCGTGATGATCGGCGTTCTGCTGCATGCAGAGCGCGGGCCGCTGGTCTGGACGCAGCATCACGGCATCCTGAACGCGCTGGTGTCCGGCGATGCCGCACAGGCTGTCGCCCTGGCCACCGACCATGTGCTTGGCGCGCAGCAGGCGCTGATCGAGGCCATGGCCTCGGGCAAGGCCGATCACCTGTTCGGGGCGCCGCCGGTGCCCGAGAAGGCCGGCCCGGCGCCGGACGGTCTGGACCGGCTGCGCCGCTAGGGGCCGGACGCCGCAGGGCGCGGCGTCCGTGCAGGCTCAGCTTCCGGCGTCGACAAAGACACCCGCCGGCATGGTGGTCGCACCGCCCACAAGGTCCTGTCCGCCCAGTCGCGCCAGGACCTCCAGCATACCGGCGGCCGCTGCTGCGTCCACCGGACCGGGCCCGGGAATCCCGGCGACGTAGCCCTGTTTCAGCGCCTCGAACTCGGCATCGGACTTGGCCCGCATCGTCGGGCGCAGCCGGTCCCAGGCGTCTTTGTCGCTGGCCAGCAGGTCCTTGCCCCCCGCGAGGCCGCGACAAGACCGGCCACAAGCTTGGGTTGCTCGCGCAGCATCTCGCCATTCAGCACATAGCCCAGCAGCGGCACCTGCGGATCAAGACCCAGCGCCGCGGCGGCCTCGGCCACAACGTGATCAGCGGGCGCATGCCGCTGGCCTCCATCTTGGCGGCGAAGTGCCAGAAGTTGATGGCACCGTCCATGTCGCCCGCCAGCGCGGTCTGCGCCACAAGCGGCGGCGCGGCAAAGACCTGTTCGGTTTCCGCCACCAGGTCAAAGCCCAGCTCCTGCTCGGCATAGGCGCGCAGGATCAGCCAGCTCTTGTCGACGGGGCCGCCGGCGATGCCGATCTTGCCGCCGCGCAGGTCGGCCAGCGTCCTGGCGTCGGACTCCGCGGCCACCAGCAGCCATCCGACCGCCAGCGAATAGGGGACAAGGACGTACTCCTTGCCCGCCGCCCGTTGCCGCGCCACCCAGATCCAGTTGGCCACCATGGCATCGGCCTGGCCCGCCTGGAAGGCAATACGGATGGCGGGGTTGCCGGCCATGCCTTTGACGGTCAGACGCACAGCCCGCTGGCCCAGATCGCCACGGATAATGTGGCCGGGCTTGAGGTGGCGTGGAGCCTGCCCACCGGCCCTTGTACCAAGCTGTCGGACTTTGCCGCACTGCCCGCGCGCCCGGCGCACCAGTCGGCACCCATCGTCAACAATGGCGTGATGTTCTGACCACGCCGGACCAGCAGATCATCGCGATCGACGCGGCCACCGGTGCCGAGCACTGGCGCTTCCGCCATGACCTGCCCTCGGACATCATCCCGGTCCACCCCAGCAACCGCGGCGTCGCGCTGTGGGAAGACAAGCTCTTCATGGCCACGCTGGATGTGCAGGTGGTGGCCGTGGATGCCAGGACGGGCGAATTGCTCTGGGGCACCACGATGGAGAACTGGGAAGACGGCTATTACAGCACGCTTGCGCCCCTGGTGGTCGATGGCGTGGTGATGGCCGGCGTTTCGGGCGGTGAATTCGGCATCCGCGGCTTTGTCGAGGGCTTTGACGCCAATACCGGCGAAAGCCATTGGAAGACCTGCACCATCCCCGCCCCGGGCGAGCCGGGCGGCGATACCTGGCCGGGCGACACCTGGAAGACCGGCGGCGGCTCGGTCTGGATCACCGGCAATTAAGATGTGGAAAACGGCCTTGCCATGTAGGGCGTCGGATACGCCGCGCCCTGGATCGGCGACATGCGCCCGGGCGACAACCTCTATGCCAACGGCACCATCGGGATCGATCCGAAGACCGGCGAGATCAAGACCCATTTCCAGTACCATCCCAACGGCAACCGGGACTGGGACGAGGTGGTGCCGCCGATGCTGATGGAACTGGACGGACAGGACCTTGCAGTTCGCTTTGCCCGCAACGGCTGGATGTACAAGCTGGACCGCACGGGTGGCGCGTTGTCGTTCATCGACGGCCGTCCCTATGTCTATCAGGATGTGTTCACCGGGCTTGATCCGGAGACCGGCCGCCCGTCCTACCGCGCCGAAAAGGTGCCGAGCACCGGAAAGCGGGCTGATTTCTGCCCCTCGGCCTGAGGTGGCCGCGACTGGCCGGGTGGCCGACCAGGTGATCCGCGAACTGGACGAGGCCGTGGCGCGCGCCGTGGGCGACGGTGGCGAGCCGGGGCCGGTCTATGTCGAGATCCCCACCGACATGCTGCGTCTGCATGTGCCCGAGGCTCTGGTGCTGGACGACTGGATGGCCCCCAAGGCCCCGCGCGTGTTGCCGCCGGACCCCGAAGCGGTGGCCGAAGCGGCGCGGGCACTTTGGGCGGCCAAGCGTCCTGTGGTGGTGGCCGGTCGCGGCGCGAATGGCGCGCAAGAGGCGCTGAACCGGCTGCTGGATGCGTCTGGCGCGCTGTATCTGGACACGCAGGAGGCGCGCGGCCTTGTGTCGGGCGATCACGCGTCTTTTGTCGGCGCGATGCGCGGGCAAGTCATGCAAGAGGCCGATCTGGTGGTCACCGTGGGCCGCAGGCTGGACTATCAGCTGGGCTGCCGCTCTCCGGCGGTTTTCCCGCATGCCCGGTTCATCCGTATCTCGGACACCGCGTCTGAATTGATCGACAACCGCCGCGGTACGCCGGAACTGCTGGCCACGCCGGCGCTGGCTCTGGACGCCATTTCCGAGGCTGGCGCGGCGTTGGGGGCAAGCGCGCTCGACAAGGAATGGGCAGACGGCACGCGGGCCAAACACGTGGCGCGTGCGTCTGGCGGCAACCGCGAGACACCGCAGACCGGCAAGGACGGCAAGATCCACCCGATGGCGATCTTCGATGCGCTGAAACAGGTCGCCGATCCCGATTTCATCGCGGTGGCGGATGGCGGCGATTTCCTGTCCTTTGCACGGGTCGGGCTGGAGGCCGGCACCTATCTCGATGCCGGGGCCTTCGGCTGTCTTGGGGTGGGCGTGCCTTGCGCCAATGCGGCGTCTCTGGCGTTCCCGGACCGTCAGGTGGTTTGCGTGACCGGAGACGGGGCCTATGGCCTCAACGCGATGGAGATTGACACCGCCGTCCGCCAGGGCGCCAAGCCGGTCATCATCGCGTCGAACAACGCGGCCTGGAACATCGAACGCTTCGACCAGGCCGATAATTACGGCGGTCGGATCGTCGGCACGCTGTTGCGCCATTCCGACTATGCGGGCATGGCGCGGTCGCTGGGCCTGCACGGCGAACGGGTCGAAGACCCCGCCGACCTCAAGGCCGCCATCTCCCGCGCGCTGGAAAACGCGCCAGCCGTAGTCGACGTGGTCACCTCGCAGGACGCGGTGTCGTCGGATGCCTAGAAGGGCCTTGGCTTTGTGCCCGATTACCAGCCGCTGACGGTCTGGGACGAGGCCGAACGCAAGCGGCGGGGGTTGGCATGACGCTGGATCAGCCCCGGACTCTGCCAGACGTGGCGCACCGCTTTGCGCTGACCGGACGGCGCGCGCTGGTGACCGGTGCCTCGGGCGCGCTTGGCGCGCGCTTTGCCCAAGTGCTGGCCGGGGCCGGGGCCGCTGTCCTGCTGGCCGTGAACCTCGACGGCGCGCGGCGCGTCGCGGCCGAGGCGGCGCGGCGGCTGGTGGCGGCGGGCGATGGCAGCAGCATCGTCAACGTCGCCTCGATCCTGGGCTTGCGGCCGGGGGCCGGTGTGGCGGCCTATGCCACCTCCAAGGCCGCGCTGGTGCAACTGACCAAGCAACAGGCGCTGGAATGGGCACGCCACGGCATCCGCGTGAACGCGCTGTGCCCCGGCTATGTCGAGACCGACCTGAACCGCGAATTCTTTGCCTCCGACGCCGGCCGCGCGCAGGCCAGGCGCTTTCCCATGCGTCGTCTGGGGCGGCCTGCTATGAGGAAATGAACCGCTCGATCTTTGGGCCGGTGGTCTTCAATTCCGCTGCACCCGATGACGGCAACATGATGGTGCTGGAACAGGCCGCGACGGATGCGCAGAAAGCGCAATGGTTGCAGCCCATCGTGCGCGGTGACGTGCGCTCTGCCTTTGCCATGACCGAACCGCATCCCGGCGGCGGGTCCGATCCGGGCATGATGCTGACCACCGCGAAGAAACAGGGCGACCGCTACGTGATCCGGGGCCGCAAGTGGTTCATCACCGGGGCCGAGGATGCCGCGCATTTCATCCTGATGGCGCGCACCTCGGACGATCCGCGCCGCGGGCTGACCGGCGCAACCCAAAGGGAGGACCCCATGAAGAAACTGACCATCAACGGCACCCTGAGGGAGGTCGCCTCGGACGGCAGAACCCCGCTGCTCTGGGTCATCCGCGAAGAACTGGGCATGCCCGGCACCAGGTTCGGCTTCAGCGCGGGGCTGTGCGGTGCCTGCACCGTTCACGTGAACGGGCAGGCGGTGCGCTCCTGCCAGACCTGGATGGAAGACCTCGTCGACGGCGCGCAAGTGACCACCATCGAAGGGCTGTACCCCACCGGGGAACACCCCTGCAGCTGGCCTGGGTCGCGCATCAGGTGCCGCAATGCGGCTACTGCCAGTCTGGTCAGATCATGCAGGCCGCCGACCTTCTGGCCAACAACCCGGATCCGTCCGACCAGGACATCATCGACGCCATGAACGGCAATCTTTGGCGCTGCATGACCTATGACCGCATCCGCGCCGCGATCAAGACGGCCGCCAAGGCGTAAGGGACGAGAAATCATGACCATTCAGAACGCAAGGGGCGTCAGCCGCCGCGCCTTTCTTGTCGGCGCCTCTGCTGCCGGGGCCGCTGTCACCATGGGCTGGGGATCGCTTGCCCCCGGACAGGCACAGGCCGCCGGCCACGCCATGGTGTCGCCGTCGATCTTCTTCGACATCCACGCCGACAACCGCGTCGTCGTGCATATCGCCAAGGCCGAGATGGGCCAGCATGTGGGCACCGCGCTGGCGCAGGTGGTGGCGGACGAGCTTGAGGCCGACTGGGACACCGTCAGCATCGACTATGTGGGCTATGACCCCGCCCACGGGCTGCATGTCACGGGCGGCAGCTGGTCGGTGAACCGGACCTTCGACGCGCTGAGCCGCGCCGGGGCGGCGGGCCGCATCGCGCTGATCGAGGCCGACGCCGCCAAGCTGGGCGGCGCGCCCTGCGATTACACTGCCGAAAACGGCGTGATCCCGGGCAACGGCCAGTCTGTCACCTAAGGTGAACTCGTCGCCATGGGGATCGAGCCGCGCGCCTTTAGCGAAGACGACCTTGCCGCGCTGACGCTCAAGACCCCCGAACAACGCCGCTATGTCGGCCGGAGCGACGCCGCGCTGGACATCCCCGACAAGGTGCGCGGCACCGCGAATTTCGGCATCGACGCCTCGGTCGATGGTATGGTCGTGGCCGTGCCGGTCGCGCCACCGGTGCGCAGCGGAGCGTCGGTCAAATCAGTGGACGAAAGCGCCGCACAAGCGGTCAAGGGCTATCAAGGGCACCTGGTGCTCGACAATCCCATCGTCGGTCATCAGGGCGTGGTGCTGGCCATCGCCGACACCTACTGGGCGGCCAATCAGGCTGGGCAGGCGCTCAAGATCGACTATGACCGCGGTCCCAATTCCGGAGTGTCTCTGGAAGCGATTCACGCCGAAAACGCCCGTCTGATCGAAAGCGGCGAGGCCGAACGGATCTTCGTGCAGGAAGGCGACGCCGACGCGGCGCTGGCCGGGGCCGAGGACACGTTGACCGCGACCTACACCACGGGGATCAACATCCATGCCCCGCTCGAGCCGATGAACGCGCTCGTGCAGATCGAGGACGGCGTGGCGAATATCTGGTCCGGCAACCAGTTTCAGACGCTGCTGATCGGCACGCTGGGCGCGCTGGGGTTTGCCGAAGACAAGGTCGCCTTCCGCCAGCAATTGCTGGGTGGCGGGTTCGGTCGTCGTCTGGACCCGGATGCCGTCATCATGGCCACGGTCGCGGCCCAGGAACTGGGCAAGCCGGTCAAGCTGATCTACAGCCGCGAATTCGACACCGCGATGGATTACACCCGTCCGTCCTCGACCATGCAGATGACGGCTGGTCTGACCGGCGGCAAGATCGCGGCTTGGCATGCCTCGGCGGCGTCCTCCTCGGCCTCTCTGCGCCAGCTTCCGGCCTTCATGGCCCCGGACCTGTCGGGCGACGAAGAAAAGAAACTCGATCCCTTCGCGGTAAATGGCGCGGACCACTGGTACACGATCGAGAACCAGAAGGTGCTGCTGTCGCTCGACGAGATGGCGCAGGCTGCCGCCGCGGCCCTTGTGCGACATCGGGGCGAACCTGCTCTTGCGGTTTCGGGAATGGCGTGCCCGTGACGAATGATCCGGGGCGCGGGTCGTTGCGTCTGGCATTGCGCGTGGGGGC
>JAUHZO010000009.1 GCA_030425925.1 Alphaproteobacteria bacterium
CGGCGCGGGCGGCGGAGGCGGCGGAGGCGGCGGCGCGGGCGGAGGCGGCGCGGGCGGCGGAGGCGGCGGCGCGGGCGGCGGCGGCGGAGGCGGCGGAGGCGGCCTTGATATCATCGGTTGGACACACCGCCGCAACCGATGATATCAAAATACTGCGTAGAACGGGCAACGCTGTCAAACCACGTTTCCGTGCGCCCTCATTCCCCAGCACATAGGACCACCACAGCGGCAGCACCCGCGCCGCCGCGCGCGCCGCCAGCGTCACCGCGATCTCTTGTGCCCGCGCCTTTTCCTCCGGCGTCTCGCGCGGCAGCGCGTTCAGCCAGGCCTCAAAGCTCTCACGATCCCGTATCTCGGATATCTCAACCATCGCGGGCACCCTGCCCTGCGTGTGCCCTCAGATCAAGCGCCTCAGGCCAACCTCCTCAGCCCCGCGCCAGACGTCCCGCCAAAGCGCCCAGCCCCAAGGCCGTCATGCCCGGCCCCAGCACAAAGAGCCACAGGAAGGCATAGACAAACGCGTCCAGCCCCTCCGCCCCCCAAAGCGCCGCCAGCGCGCCTGCCCCGGCAAAGCCAAGGACGATCTCGAACCGCCCGCGGCGCAGGCTCTCGAACCCGGCGCAGAGCGCGGCAATCACAACAAGAACAGAAACGGTGAGCAGCATCGGTCAAGTCCCCCTTGACCGTCAGCATGGCCGCCCCCGCGCCCGTGCGACAGTCCGGAATACCCGCCCTCAGCCCAGTTGCCGCTTCACCCAGGCCAGCAGGTAGCGCACCGGCCAGCGCAGCACGCTCATCCCCGCCGCCAGCGCCAGCAGGCCCACGATCCAGCCGTTCTCCCACGTCACCCAGACCAGCAGCGGCAGGCCCAGGGCGATCAGCACATAGGCGCGGGTCCAGTGATTGTCCCTGGACGGCAACATGCCCAGCACATTGGCCAGCACCAGCCAGACAAAGGTCAGGATCAGCGACAGGGTCATGGCTCGTCTCTCGGGATCGGTCCGGGGTCCTGGCGCAGGATGTATTTCCGCCACAGATAGCGCAAGGGGTTGCGGAACATCGACAGGAAGGCCGCCAGCGCCAGCCCGGTCCAGACCCAGCCATGCGTGGCCCCGATCCACACGATCAGACCCGGCGCCAACAGCAGCAGCGCTACCCCCGGCACGTATTGGCGGCGCATGGGCAGCATCGCCACGATGGCCGAAGCCACCACCCAGAGCGCGCCCGCGATGAGCGCCGCACTCATGGGGGGAGGCTCCGGCGTGGTCGGGGGGTGGCGTTCGGCATGGGGGCGGCTCCGGTGTTCTCCAGGGGGGCGGCTCAGGCGGCCGGTTGCGCCAGCCGGCCCGGCAGCGCGTTGGCCCAGGCCGAAATCGTGCCCGCACCCAGGCAGACCACCATGTCGCCGGGCCGCGCCTGTTCGCGCACCAGCCGCTCCAGGTCGTTCTCGTCGAGGATCGCGCGGGCGTGGCGGTGGCCGTGACGGATCAGCCCGGCAACCAGATCGTCGCGGCTGGCCCCTTCGATGGGGGGTTCGCCCGCGGCATAGACCTCGGCAATGGCCACCACGTCGGCCTCGTTGAAACAGGTGCAGAACTCGTCGAACAGCGAGGAGAGCCGCGTGTAGCGATGCGGCTGGTGCACCGCGATCACCCGGCCTTCGCTGGCCTGCCGCGCGGCCTTGAGCACCGCGGCAATCTCGACCGGATGATGGCCGTAATCGTCGATCACGGTCACGCCGTTCACCTCGCCCACGCGGGTAAAGCGCCGGTTCACGCCCGCAAAGGCCGCCAGCGCCGCGCGGATCTCGTCGCGCCTCATGCCCAGATGCCGGGCCACGGCCACCGCCGACAGCGCGTTCGAGACATTGTGATCGCCGGGCATCGGCAAGGTGCAGCCCTCGATCACCTGATCCTCGGCCTGCAACGCGATGTCGAAATGCGCCACGCCGCGTTCATAGCGCAGGTTGATCGCGCGCACATCGGCCTGCGCGTTGAAACCGTAGGTCACCACGCGGCGGTCGGTGATGCGGCCCACCAGCGTCTGCACCTCCGGATGATCGGTGCAGCAGATTGCAAGGCCATAGAACGGGATGTTCGACACGAACTGGTAGAACCCGTCGCGCAGCGTGTCGAAATCGCCCCAGTGCTCCATGTGCTCGGGGTCGATATTGGTGACGATGGCGATGGTGGCCGGCAGGCGGTTGAAGGTGCCGTCGCTTTCGTCCGCCTCCACCACCATCCATTCGCCCAGCCCGACCCGCGCGTTCGAGCCATAGGCGTGGATGATCCCGCCATTGACCACCGTCGGGTCGATCCCGCCCGCGTCCAGCAGCGTCGCCACCATGGTGGTGGTCGTCGTCTTGCCATGGGTGCCGGCGACGGCGACGTTGGATTTCAGCCGCATCAGCTCGGCCAGCATCTCGGCCCGGCGCACCACCGGCAGGCCGCGCGTGCGCGCGCTGTCCAGTTCGGGATTGCCGGGCTTGATCGCGGACGAGATCACCACCACCTCGGCGCCGTCGAGGTTTCCGGCCCGCTGGCCTTCGAAGATCGTGGCCCCCAGCCCTTCCAGCCGCTCGGTGATCCTGGAGCGTTTCAGGTCCGATCCCTGCACGGTATACCCGTGGTTCAAAAGCACTTCGGCAATGCCCGACATGCCGATGCCGCCAATGCCGACAAAATGGATCGGGCCCACATCGGTGGGCAATTTGGTGGCTGCTGCATTCATCCGCTCGTTCTCCTGTTCTTGTTCTTGTTGTCCGGTCCTTCAGGTCTGGCCCCTCGGTTCCGGCCTGCAAGGTCCCGCCCGTCGCTTCCGGCCCGTCAGTCTGCGGCGCGTTCGATGCCCGCCAGCTGTTCCACCAGCGCCGCCAGGTCCTCGGCCGCGTCGGGCCGCGACACCGACAACGCCGCCTGCGCCATCTGTGCCGCGCCCTGCGGATTGGTCAGCACCGCAAGGATCGCGTCTGTCAGGGTCTCGATGGTCAGCTTTGCCTCGGGGATGCGGATCGCGGCCCCGGCCTCGACCAGCGCGCGGGCATTGGCCATCTGGTGATCGCCGGTGGCGGCGGCATAGGGCACAAGGATCGACGGCCGGCCGATCACGCTGATATCGGCAACGCTCGACGCGCCAGAGCGCGAGATCACCAGCTGCGCCTCGCTCATCCTGGCGGGCACGTCGTGAAAGAAGGGCTGCACATCGGCATAGACGCCGTTTTCGTCGTAATACTGCGCCACACGCGCGCCATCCTCGTCCCGCGCCTGGTGGCTGACCCGCAGGTTGCGCAGCATGTCCAGCGGCAGCGCGGCAATTGCCGGGGGCACCACGTCGCTGAGGATGCGCGCGCCCTGCGAGCCGCCGATCACCAGCATCGACATCGGGTAATCGCCCGGCTGGATATAGCCCGCGCCCGCGCGCTCCCTGACCGCAAGGCGCACCGGGTTGCCCACATGCACGCCCTCGACACCCTCGGGCAGGTCGGTGGGCCAGGTGCCGCAGGCCATCACCTGCACGCGCTTGGCAAAGACCTGGTTGACGCGCCCCAGCACGCCGTTCTGTTCGTGGATCATGCGCGGGATGCGCAGCAGCGTCGCCGCCGACAGCGCCGGTATCGACGGGTAGCCGCCAAAACCCACCACCGCGTCGGGGCGGTCCTTGCGCATCCGCAGCGCCATCGACAGCACGCCGCCTGCGATCCGGAACGGCACGCCGGCCTTGGCGGCCAGCCCGCCGCGGGCAAAGGTCGACGAGGCCACCTGTTCCACCTCGACGCTGTGCGGAAATCCGCCGACATAGCGCGCCCCGCGCGCATCCGTCGACAGCTTGACCCGCCAGCCGCGGCGCAACAGCACCTCGGCCAGGGCCTGGGCCGGAAACATATGCCCCCCCGTGCCCCCGGCAGCCATCACCAGATACGGCCTCTTCAACATGCGCAACACCCCTCAAAAGGCGGCTTACCGCCTAAACGCGGGCCGGCTTCAACGCAAGCGGCCCCGCAGAATGTCGCCTATCTCGCCTTGCGGACGGGTTCTTGTAAAGGCCAGCAGCATGCCCACCGCGATCCCGCCCGCGATCAGCGACGACCCGCCATAGCTGACAAAGGGCAGCGTCATGCCCTTGGCCGGAAGCAGCCGCACCGCGACGCCCATGTTGATCATCGCCTGCACGCCAAACATGCAGGCCAGCCCTGTGCCCGCCAGCCGGATGAACGGATCGCGTTCGCGCATCAGCCGGATGAGCGAGCGCACGACGATCATGGCATAAAGCAGGATGATCGCGAGCACCATGATCAGCCCGTATTCCTCGGCCGCCACCGCGATGATGAAATCCGTATGCGCATCCGGCAGGGACCATTTCACCTGCCCCTCGCCCACGCCCACACCGAAGAACCCGCCTTCGCGAATCGCGTTGGTGGCATAGCCCAGCTGCGTGGTGGGATCGACCTCGGGGTTCAGAAAGCCGTCGATGCGGCGGGCAAAGTGTTCGGAGGAGTTGTAGGCCAGCACACCCCCGGCGATCACCAGCATCGCCAGCCCGATCAGCAGCAGCATCGGCGCGCCGCCGACGAACCACATCACGCCCCAGCCGAACAGCACCAGCGCTGCCTGCCCGAAATCCGGTTGCATCGCCAGCATCAGCACGATCGCGATGGCCAGCACGAAGGAATAGATCCGCCCGGGCGGGCCGCTGATCTCTTGCGAGGCGGCCATCAGCCAGGCGGCGGCGATCACGAAGGTGGGTTTCAGGAACTCCGAAGGCTGCAGCGAGGCAAAGCCAAGGCTGTACCAGCGCACCGCCCCCTTGCCGAAATCCGTGCCGAAAATCGGCAAAAGCGCCAGCGCCACGAATGCGCCGAGGAAGCCCAGCAGCGCAAGCCGCCGCACCACCTGCGGGTTCATCATCGAGGTCAGCAGCATCGTGACGATGGCCAGCCCGCCAAAGAACGCCTGCCGCGTGACATAGTGGAACGGGGCCAGCCCGTTGCGTTCGGCCAGCGGCGGCGACGCCGCAAGGCCCAGCAGAATGCCGATGCCGAACAGCATCAGGATGCAGGACAAGGTCCACTTGTCCACCGTCCGCCACCATTTCGGCAGGATCGGCTCGCCATCGCGCACGGGGGCCGCGCCATAAACCATTTCCGTCATGTGAATACCGCTCGTACTGCCTCGGATCGCCCGTTTGCCGGGTCTGACGATGAGTCTAGCGGATTTCCGCGCACCGGGCCAGCGTCTTGGTTCCAAGGTCGCGGCACGCCACGCAAGGCCGTGAAACCGCGTGACATTTGCGCCGTTCTTCGCCACTAGGCGCGCCATGTTCACCCGCACGCTGATCCTGGGGGCCGGTGCCGCCGGCATGATGGCCGCCGCCCATTGCGGGGGCGAGTCGCTGGTGCTCGACCATGCCAAGGCGCCGGGCGAAAAGATCCGGATCTCGGGCGGCGGGCGGTGCAATTTCACCAACCTCGAAATCGCGCCGGAGCGATTCCTGGGCGCAAACCCGCATTTCCCCAAATCCGCCCTGGCGCGCTACACGCAATGGGATTTCCTCGACCTGGTCGGGCGGTACGGGATTGCCTGGCATGAAAAGACGCTGGGGCAGCTCTTTTGCGACGGCAAGGCCACCCAGATCGTCGACATGCTGCGCCACGAGATGGAGGCGGCGGGCGCACGGCTCTGGCTGCAGACCGAGATCGGCGCGGTGCGCCACGACGGAAAGCGGTTTCGCGTCGGTGTCAAGCGCGAGGGGCAACAGATTGAGATCGAATGCGAAAACCTGATCCTTGCCACAGGCGGCAAGTCGATCCCCAAGATGGGGGCAACGGGCCTCGCCTATGACATCGCCCGGCACTTTGGCCACGAAATCACCGAAACGCGACCGGCGCTGGTGCCCTTTACCTTCGAGAAAGGACGCTTCACCAATCTTGCAGGTGTGGCCTGCAACAGCCTGATCTCGAACGCAAAGGCACGGTTCGAAGAGGCACTTCTGTTCACCCATCGCGGCCTGTCCGGACCCGCCGTGCTGCAGATCTCCAGCTATTGGCGCGAGGGCGAGGCGGTGTCGGTGAACCTCTTGCCCGGCATCCGGCTGGGCGAGACCCTGCGCGACAAGCGCAACAGCGACGGGCGCAAGGCGCTGAGCACCGAACTGGCCCGCCACCTGCCCAACCGGCTTGTCAGCTTTCTAGAGCAAGAAATTGATCTGAAAGGCAACCTTGCCGATCTGTCGGACCGCCGCATCGACGCGCTGGATGCAAAGCTCGGCGACTGGCAGCTCAAACCCACCGGCACCGAAGGCTACCGCACCGCCGAGGTCACGCTGGGCGGCGTGGATACGTCAGGGATCAGCTCCAAGACCATGGAATCAAAGCACATCCCCGGCCTTTATATCATCGGCGAAGCGGTGGACGTGACCGGCTGGCTGGGCGGGTACAATTTCCAGTGGGCCTGGTCCTCGGCCGTGGCCGCGGGCCGCGCCATCAGCGCCCGGCCAACGCCGCCTGCACAGAGCGGGTGAAATCCTCGCCCCGCTTCTCGAAATTGTCATACTGGTCGAAACTCGCCGCCGCCGGGGCCAGCAGGACAACCTCGCCCGGCTGCGCCTCGGCCACGGCGCGGTCCACGGCACTTTCCATGGTGGTGCAAGGTTCGGCCTCAACGCCTTGAAGCTGCAAGGCAAACCCCTCGGCCTCGCGCCCGATCACATAGGCTTTGACAACGTTGTCAAAGCCGCGCTGCAAGCCCTCCAGCCCGCCCTCTTTCTGCAACCCGCCACAGATCCAGCGGATCCTGGGGAAGGCCTGCAACGCCTTCAGCGCCGCGTCCACGTTCGTGGCCTTGCTGTCGTTGACATAGAGCACGCCGCCCGCCTCCGCGACGATCTGCGAGCGGTGCGGCAGGCCTTCGAAACTGTGCAGCGCCGTCTCGATCTGGCGCGGCGCGATGCCAAGGCTGCGCGCTGCCGCGTAGGCTGCACAGGCGTTCTGGTGGTTATGTGCCCCGGGCAGCCCGCGCACCTCGCGCAGGTCGATCGAGGCCACCTGCCGCCCCTTGCGCCACTCGCTCAGGAAACCCTTGCGGGCAAAGACGTTCCAGCCCGGGCCCGCCAGCTTCTGTCCCGACGACACGCGCAGCACACGGTCATCCGTCGGCCCCTCGGCCAGCTGGTTGGCCAGGTAGCGGCCTTCGTCCTCGTCCACGCCGATCACGCAGCGATCCGGCCCGCCTTCGGCGAAAAGCCGCCGCTTGGCCGCGAAATAGCCGCCCAGCCCCGCGTGCCGGTCCAGGTGATCGGGCGACAGGTTGGTGAACACGCCGATATCCGGCGTCAGCGCGCGGGCCAGATCGGTCTGGTAGCTCGACAGTTCCAGCACCACCACGCCGCCCTCTCCCGGCGGGTCGATGTCCAGGACGCCGCGCCCGATATTGCCGGCCAGCTGGCTGTCGCGTCCCGCGGCCTGCACGATGTGGTGGATCAGCGCCGAGGTGGTGGATTTCCCGTTCGACCCGGTCACCGCCACCACCCGCGGCGGCACGTCAAGACTGTCCCACGCGCCCGAGCCGAACGAGCGGAAGAAGAGCCCGATATCGTTATCCACCGGCACACCGGCCGCCCAGGCGGCGGCGATCACCGGGTTGGGCGCGGGGTAGAGATGCGGGATGCCGGGGCTGACGACCAGGCAGGCCACCTCGTCCAGGGCACCCTGTTTCGACAGATCGACAGGGGCCAGCCCCTCCGCCTCCGCCCGGGTCCGCGCGGCGGGATTGTCATCCCAGACCACCGGCACGGCACCGCCCGCCGCCAGCGCCTTGGCGGCGGTCAGACCCGACCGGCCCAGCCCCAGAACGGCGACCTTGCGCCCGTCAAACCCCTGCACCGGTATCATCTGCGTCCCCCATCGCCGCCACGCGCGCCTCGATCCAGTCCGCCCGCTCGGGCACGGGCCGTTTCGGCACGATCTCCACGCGGTAGCCCAGATCGGGCAAGCGGTCGCACAGCGCGTGATATTCCGCAAGAGCCTCCTCCAGCCCGTGTTGGCGGGCGTCGTCGCGGCGGTAGATCTCGGGCCAGGGCGGCACCAGAAAGACCGTCGGGGCATAGCGCAGCCGCGTGACGACATCGGTAAAGTCCTCCGGCAGCGCCCGCCCCGTGCGCAGGAACCACACCACGGCATCCAGCGCCGAGCGGTCGTAGAAACACAGCCCCGCCCCCGCGGCGTGATCCACCGCCGCCAGTTCGAGGCAGCGCAGGGCGAAGCGCTCCGGCGTGGCATGGGGTGAAATCCCCTCGGCCACAACCCGCCGCCCGGGCTCTTCGAAAACGGGATGCCCGCGCGCCTGCAAAGCCCTCAGCAGGGTGGACTTGCCGCCTCCCGAACAGCCCGAGAGCACGTGGCGTCGATTCACCGCCGCTCACCCTCCCCGGGGGTCAGGCCATACCGCGCGGCCAGTTGCCAGACATGGTCGGGGATCATGTTCTTCATCCGCGCGGGATGCGCGCGGCGCAGGTGCAGCACCGTCTCCACCGCTTTCATCTCGACCCTGGCGCGCGCGAACTCCACCCCGCGCGGGCCGGTGCGGGGCTGCAGCCAGGCCACGATGGGCCTGACCCAGTCCGGCATGCGCCGCAGCGGCAGCCCGCCGGCGGCACGCTCTGTATTGGCCACGAAGCCCCGGACCGCGGCCTCCCGCCTGCCCTTGTCGGTCAGGGGCCGCGTCACCACCCTGGCACCCAGCCGGTCCAGAACCGCCTGCCCGCGCGCGTTGCGCACGATCAACCACTGGTCGCCGTCGCCGCCCATGTAGCCCACCGTGATATCCGCCAGCCGGTTGGTGTAGTCGACGCAGGTCTTGCAGGTCATCGGGAAGAAATCCGCCGGCAGGTCCGACAGCGGCAGCTTGAGGAACGGCACGAAGCGCGGCTTGCGCCCGTCGTCAAAGCGCAGCTCCACCCGGTAATCGGCGCGGAATTCGAGGTAGGAGATCGTCTCGGGCCGCGCATCCAGACGCGCCAGGAACGTGTGGAACCGCGCCGTCGTGGTGTTGTCCGAACACGGCGTGCCGATCACGGTGATCTCGTCGAACCCCAGGTCGCGCTCCAGCGCCCGCAGGGCGTAGACCTGGCAGGGCACCCCGATCACCGCAAGCCTGCGATGCCCGGCAAGACGTGCCGGTTCCAGCAGCGCCAGCAAGGGCCCGAACCCCATGCGCATGCCGCGACAGCGCGCCATGTCCGCAGGCTCGGTCACGATCACCGGCCGCGGTTGCCAGCGGTCCTGCGGATCGGCGGCCGTGGCCAGCACCGCGTCCACCGCGCCCGCCCGCAACAGCTCCGCCGCCAGCGCCGTGGTGAGCCCCGTCCATTGCGCCCCGTCCGCCGCAGGCTCCAGCCGCGCGCGCAGCATGGCCCGCGTGACACCAAAGAACGCCTCGTCCCCCGCCCCCGCTTGCCGCCCGTGCACGCGCTGCTCCAGCGCCGGATACTCCGGCGCGATGAACTGGCAGGCCTGCCCGCAGGCCTTGCCGTCTCCCAGCCGCGACACCCCGCAATCGGTGCACAGGCCCGGGCGCGGCGCACCGCCGATCTCGGGCACCACGAAACGCCCTGTACCACCGTCCATGGCCGACCTCCTCGAAAGCACTTTCTGTCAACCCTAGTTGACAGACACCCCGAAATCCATCTCTTTCATCTTTCTGAAAATACCTCCGGGGAGCGCGAGGGGCAGCGCCCCTCGCTCCCGCACGCGCCACGGGCGCGACATCAGGGGCAAGGCGTCGCGCCGCCAGAGGCCAGAGGCCGCATCCAGCGGCCGAGAAACCTGCGCGCGGCCCCCCGGGCCGCGCCCGATGTGACTGGATCAGCGGACCTTGAGGGTCGCCAGGCCGATGATCGCCAGGATCAGCGAGATGATCCAGAACCGGATCACGATCTGCGGTTCGGCCCAGCCCTTCTTCTCGTAATGGTGATGGATCGGCGCCATCAGGAAGACCCGCTTGCCGGTGCGCTTGAAATAGAGCACCTGGATGATCACCGACAGCGCCTCCACCACGAAGAGCCCGCCCACGATGGCCAGCACGATCTCGTGCTTGGTCGACACCGCGATCGCCCCCAGCGCGCCGCCCAGCGCCAGCGATCCGGTATCCCCCATGAACACCGCCGCGGGCGGCGCGTTGTACCACAGGAATCCCAAGCCCCCGCCGACGATCCCGGCGGTAAAGATCAGGATCTCGCCGGTGCCCGGCACGTAGTGCACGTCCAGATACTCGGTAAAGTCCACCCGTCCCACCGCATAGGCGATCACACCCAGGGCCGAGGCCGCGATCATCACCGGCATGATCGCCAGCCCGTCCAGCCCGTCGGTCAGGTTCACTGCATTGGCCGCGCCCACGATGACGATGACCGCAAAGGGCACGAAGAACAGGCCCAGGTTCAGCAGCGCATCCTTGAACACCGGAAAGGCCAGGTGATAGGCCAGCGCGTCGGGGTGATAGGCCGCGGCCCACCAGCCGGCAATCCCGGCAATCACGAGACCCAGCAGCAGCCGCACCCGGCCCGAGACACCCGCCGTGGACTGCTTGGTCACCTTGGCGTAATCGTCGGCAAAGCCGATCGCTGCGTAGGACATGGTCACGAACAGCACGATCCACACAAACGGGTTGTCCAGCCGGGCCCAGAGCAGGGTCGAGGTCACCAGCGCACCGATGATCAGCAGCCCGCCCATGGTCGGCGTACCCGCCTTGACGAAATGCGTCTCGGGCCCGTCGCTGCGGATCGGCTGGCCCTTGCCCTGGCGCTTGCGCAGCACGTTGATCAGCGGCGGACCGAACAGGAAGCCGAACAGCAGCGCGGTCAGAAACGCCCCACCGGCGCGAAAGGTGATGTAGCGGAACAGGTTGAAGACGTCGCCGCCGTCGCTCAGTTCGGTCAACCAGTACAGCATCGTCTCTTACCCCTCGTCTGCGGCGCGGGAGTGGCCCATTTTCCGGATCGCGTCAACCACGCTGGCCAGCCCCATCGACAGCGAGCCCTTGGCCAGAACCACGTCGCCGGCGTCCAGATCGCGGGCCACGCGCTCGGCCATCTCGGCGCTGGTGGCGCACCAGCGTCCGCGCCGGCGATCCGGCAGCGCCTCCCACAGGTGCCGCATCAGCGGGCCCACGCAATGCACCACGTCGATGCCCGCCATGGCAGGCAGGTCGGCCAGGGCGCGGTGCAGCTCGGCCTCGGTGCGGCCGAGTTCCTTCATGTCGCCCAGATAGGCCACGCGGCGGCCGCGGCTGACCCGGCCCACATCGTGGCGCGGCCGGGCGGCGGCCAGCACCTCCAGCGCCGCGCCCAGCGAGGCGGGATTGGCATTGTAGCTGTCGTCGATCAATTCCAGCACCGCGCTGTCATCCACCATGTCGAGATGGACGCGCTCGCGCGCGCCGCGCCCGGCTCCGGCCTGCCACTGGCCCAGCGCGGTGACCGCCAGCGCCCGGTCCAGATGCAGCGCCGAGACCACCCCAAGCACGCCCATGGCGTTCACGGCATAGTGCCGGCCCGGGGCCATCACCTTGAACAGAAGCGGAAAGCGCCAGCAGCGCCCCTGCCCCACGGTGCAGGCGTCGCGAATGGTGACCTGTGTAAGGCGGTGGTGGTTCGACGGCGTCTCGCCGAACGAGATCACCCGCCGGGCCCGGGCCTGCGCGCGGGCGCGCAGGATCGGGCTGACCCCGAGATCGCCATTGTAGACGGCGGTGCCGCGCGGCTCCAGCCCGTCGAAGATCGCCGCCTTCTCCTCGGCGATGCCTTCGAGGCTTTCGAAGGCGGCCAGATGCGCCGGGGCCACGATGGTCACCATGGCCACGTGCGGGCGCGCCATCCGGGCCAGGGGCGCGATCTCGCCGGGATGGTTCATGCCGATCTCGATCACGGCGAAATCCACGTCGCGCGGCATCCGCGCCAGGGTCAGCGGCACGCCCCAGTGATTGTTGTAGCTTTTCTCTGCCGCATGGACCCGGCCCTGCGCGCCCAGCACGGTGCGCAGCATTTCCTTGGTCGAGGTCTTGCCCACCGATCCGGTGACGGCGACCACCCGGGCGCGCGTGCGGGCGCGGGCGGCGCGGCCCAGCGCCTCCAGCCCGGCCAGCACGTCCGGCACGATCAGCAGCGGGGCGTCCTCGGCCACGCCGTCGGGCACGCGGCTGACCAGCGCCGCCGCCGCCCCCTGTTCCAGCGCCTGGGCCACAAAGTCATGCCCGTCCCGCGCCGCCTTGAGCGCAACGAACAGATCCCCCGGCCGGAGCGTGCGGGTGTCGATGGAAACCCCGCCTGCGGCAAAGGCCTGCGTGGCCCGGCCGCCGGTGGCCTCGGCCGCCTCGGTGGATGTCCAGAGCGTCACAGCCCCCTCCCGTCCAGCGCGGCCACGGCCACGCTGGCCTGTTCGGCATCGTCGAAGGGATAGACCGTGTCGCCCACGATCTGTCCGGTCTCGTGCCCCTTGCCGCAGATCAGCAGCGCATCGCCCGGCCCTAGCGCGTCGACGCCGCGCAGGATCGCCTCGGCCCGGTCACCCACTTCGGTGGCCTCGGGCGCGCCTGCCATCACCGCGGCACGGATCGCCGCCGGGTCTTCCGAGCGCGGGTTGTCATCGGTCACGATGACCACATCGGCCGTCCTGGCCGCCGCCTGGCCCATCAGCGGACGCTTGCCGGCATCGCGGTCACCGCCCGCGCCGACAATGGCCACCAGCCGCCCCATCACATGCGGGCGCAGCGCGGCCAGCGCGGTGGCCACGGCATCTGGCGTGTGGGCATAGTCGACGAAAACCGCCGCGCCATTGTCGCGGGTGGCGGCCAGCTGCATCCGGCCACGCACGGTGGCCAGCAGCGGCAGCATGTCGAAGACATCCTCAGGATCGGCCCCGCAGGCGATCACCAGACCGGCGGCGACCAGCACGTTTTCCGCCTGGAACCCGCCGATGAGGTTCAGCCGTTCCTGCCGGATCGTGCCCTGCCAGGCCAGCCGGATGTCCTGCCCGGTGCTGTCGAAGCGCTGGCCCTCCAGGCACAGATCGGCGGCATCGCGGCCCACCGTGATCACCTCCTGCCCGCGGGCCCGGGCGATGGCCAGCATGTCCACACCGCGGGCATCGTCGATATTGATCACCGCGGTGCCGTCTTCGGGCAGCACCCGGGCAAAGAGCCCGGCCTTGGCGGCAAAGTAGTCGTCGAAACTGGCGTGATAATCCAGATGGTCCTGGGTGAAGTTCGTAAAGGCCGCCGCCTTCAGTTGCACGCCGTCCAGCCGCCGCTGTTCCAGCCCGTGCGACGAGGCCTCCATCGCCGCGTGATCGACGCCCTGGCGCGCGGCCTCGGCCAGCATGCGGTGCAGGGTGATGGGTTCGGGCGTGGTGTGTTTCAGCGGCGCCTGCCAGTCGCCCTCGACCCCGGTGGTGCCCAGGTTGACCGCCCTCAGCCCCAGTTCCTGCCAGAGCTGGCGGGTGAAGGTGGCGACCGAGGTCTTGCCATTGGTGCCGGTGACGGCGACCACGGTTTCGGGCTGCCGCCCGAACCACAGCGCCGCCGTAAAGGACAGCGCCTGCCGCGGGTCTTCGGCAATCACCAGCGCGGCGTCGCTGGCGGCCAGTTCGGCCGCGGCGATGCGCGCGCCTTCGGCATCCGTCAGCACCGCGGCAGCGCCCATGCGCAGGGCATACTGGATGAATTCGCCGCCATGCAGACGTGTGCCCGGCATCGCGGCAAACAGATAGCCCGGCTTGACCTCGCGGCTGTCCACCGCCAGCCCGGTCACCCCGGCCTCGCGCCCGCCGCGCGCCGTCAACCCCAGTTCCGCGAGGCTTTTCACGGTCCCGCCCATTGTCTGCCCCCTGCCTGACTATGCCCGGTGCATACGCAAAAGGCCCGCGCTCTGCCAGTGGCAGTTCACCGGGACGCCTCGATCAGCGCTTCGGGTGCCGCGCTGCGATGGTCGGGGCGCAGCCCCAGCAGCGGTGCGATGCGCGAGATCATCTCGGCTGCCACCGGCACCGCCGTCCAGCCCGCGGTGCGGCGCGGCTTGGTGCCCGAGGTCTCGACCGGTTCGTCCAGCGTCACCACCAGCACATAGCGCGGATCGTGCGCGGGAAAGAGCGCCGCAAAGGTGGCGATGACCTTGTCGGTGTAATAGCCGCCGCCGCGCTCCTTCGGCTTGTCTGCCGTGCCCGTCTTGCCGCCCACGTGATAGCCCGGAACCTCACCGAACGAGGCAGTGCCCTCGGTCACCACCTTGCGCAGCATCACCTGCGCCGCCAGGGCGGCGCGTTCGCTCATCACCCGTTCGCCGGCTTGCGGACCGCGCTGCTTGAGCAGCGTCGGGCGCACCGCGATCCCGTCATTGGCGATGGCCGCATAGCCCGCCGCCAGATGCAGCGGCGAAGTGCTGATGCCATGGCCATACGAGATGGTGACCGCCGAAAGATCGGTCCAGCGCTCGGGCAGCAGCGGCGCGCCGCCCCGGGCCTCGACGATCTCCAGCGGGGTCGCCTCGAAAAAGCCCAGCGATTTCAGAAAGGCCTGCTGCCGGGTCGGCCCGATGGCCAGCGCCAGCTTGCCCGTGCCGCGGTTGGAGCTTTTCACGATCACCGTCTCGACGGGGATTTCGCCGTAATTGTGGTTGTCGAACTCGCCGATGCGGTGCCCGCCCACCTTCATCGGCGGGCGCGTGTCGATCACCGTTTGAGGGTTCACCAGCCCCAGGTCCATCGCTTGTACGGCGGCAAAGATCTTGAAGGTCGAGCCCAGTTCGTACACGCCCTGCACCGCGCGGTTGAACAGCGGGCTGTCCGACGCGTTGCCCTCGACCAGCGGGTTGGGCCGGTCGTTGGGGTCGAAATCGGGCAGGCTGACGATGCTGATCACCTCTCCGGTGCGCACATCCATCAAGACGCTGGCGGCCCCCTTGGCATTCAGCAGGGTCATGCCCGCCTCCAGCACCTGCTCGGCGGCGGACTGCACGGTCAGGTCCAGCGACAGTTCCAGCGGCGCGCCCTCGCGGGCCGGATCGCGCAGTTCCTCGTCAAGAAACTTCTCGATCCCCGCCGTGCCGATCACCTCGGCCGAGTGCACGCCTTCGCGACCAAAGCTGGCCCCGCCCAGCACATGCGCCGCCAGCGCCCCGTTGGGATACAGCCGCATCTCGCGCGGGCCGAACAGCAGGCCCGGCTCGCCGATGTCGTGCACCGCCTGCATCTGTTCGGGGCTGAGTTTTTTGCGCACCCACATGAATTTCCGGTCGGGATCGGCAAAGCGGCGGGCAAGGTCCGCCTCTTTCAGATCGGGAAAGATCGCCGCCAGTTCGCGCGCGGCGCGCGCCGGTTCGATCATCTGACGGGGATGGGCATACAGCGAATGGGTCGACATGTTGGTGGCCAGGAGGCGGCCGTGGCGGTCGACGATATCGGCGCGGCTGGCGATGATCGACGCGCCCGAGGCCTGCGCCCGCGGCTCGCTGGGTTCGGACGCGGCCAGCATGCCCATGCGCACGCCGATCACCGAAAAGGCGCAGAAGAATGTCAGCCCCAGCACCAGAAGCCGCCCCTCGGCGCGCACGCGGGCGCGGTCGCGCATCTCTTCGTGCCGCAGGCGGCGGTTTTCGCGTTCGATGGCGTCGGGGTTTTCCCCCTTGGCGCGGGCTTCGAGGATACGGGCCAGCGGGCGCAGCGGACGGCGGATCATTGGCCCAGCGCTCCGTGGCTGCTGATGTCGACGGGCTGCGAGATCTCCAGCGGATCGGGCAGCGCCGGATAGGCCACCTGGTCGACGCGGCCGAACTGGTCGGGGCGCAGCGGCAGAAGACCCAGGCGGGGATAGTTCAGATCGGCCAGGTCGCGCAGCCGGTCGGGGCGGTTCAGATAGGCCCATTCGGCGCGCAGGATCGCCAGCCGCTCACGCGCGGCCCCGATGTCGCGGCGCAGGTCGTCGACCCGGTCCAGTTCGGCATGGGTGCGGTAGTTTTCGTGATACACCCAGTACCCCGAGGCGATCACGGCGATGGCGGTCAGCAGGAACAGGAAGGTGCGCATGGGTCAGTGTCTCCTTGTCCAGTCAGGCATGGCGAGGTCACGTGCGTCGATGGGACGGGCCGGGGCATCGGTGCGCCGCGCGATGCGCAGCTTGGCAGAGCGGGCGCGCGGATTGGCGGCCAGTTCCGCCGTATCCGCAGCAACGGCCTTGCGGGTGAGGATCTCGAAGGGCGCTGTGGCCGGCTCGGGTGGCACCGCGCTGTCGGCGGCGTAGCGGTTCACCCTGGTCCTGGGCGCGCCATGGGCCTGCAGGAAGCGTTTGACCATCCGGTCCTCGACCGAATGGAAGGTGACGACGGCGAGGTAGCCGCCGGGGGCCAGCACCCGCTCTGCCGCCATAAGCCCCTGCCAGAGCGCGCCGTACTCGTCGTTCACCGCGATACGCAGCGCCTGGAAGGTGCGCGTGGCGGGGTGGGACTGGCCCGGCCTGGGGCGCGGCAGGCAGGATTGCACCGTCTCGGCCAGTTGCAGCGTCGTCTCGTAGCGCGCAACGGCGCGTTGCCGGACAATCGCCTTGGCGATCCGGCGCGACGCCCGCTCTTCGCCGTAAAGAAAGATCAGGTTGGCGAGGTCGTCCTCCTCCAGCCCATTCACAAGGTCTGCCGCCGACGCGCCGTCCTGCGCCATGCGCATGTCCAGCGGCCCGTCGCGCAGAAAGGAAAAGCCGCGCTCGGCCAGATCCAGCTGCATGGACGACACGCCAAGGTCCAGGACAACGCCGTCGACCGCGTCTGCCACGTTGTCCATCCGCGCGAAATTGCCTTCGTACAGCGTGATCCGGTCAGCATAGGGCGCGATCCAGTCAAACGCCATCTCATGCGCCAGCGGGTCCTGGTCGATGGCGATCACACGCGACGCCCCGGCATCGAGCAGCCCGCGCGTATAGCCCCCGGCCCCCATGGTGCCATCCACCCAGGTGCCGGCAACCGGTGCCACCGCGTCGAGGATCGGGCGCAACAGGACCGGGATATGCGCCGCGGGACCTGTGTCCGCCGCCGCCATTTATGCGCCCTCGTCGTCGAGGAACATCGCCGGATCGAAATCGTCCGGCAGATCGTCCAGTTCCTCTTCCATCTTGGCCAGTTCCTCGGCCTCGTAGGTGGCGGGCTCCCAGATCTGGAAGGTGTCGAGGTTCGACGCGAAATAGGCCTCGGACGTGATCCCGATCTTGTCGCGCAGCTTGGCGGGGATCACGATGCGGCCGGTCTCGTCAACGCTGGTGGTGATCGACTGCGTGGAATACAGCCGCTCCAGCAGCTTGCGCTTCTGCGAGGCGCGCGGCATCCGGGCGATCTTTTCCTCGACCTGCTCCATTTCCAGGATGGTGAAGCATTCCAGGAACTTGCGCCGGTGATCGCCGTAGACGATCACGAAATTGGGGCTCAGGCCATCGGTCCAGTCCGGGTCGCCTGCCTCAAGGACACGGCGAAACGAGGCCGGGATGCTCACCCGCCCCTTGCCGTCCACCTTGTGACGGCTTTCACCTCTGAACCTCAGCCTGCGGCTCACTGTCCCGTCGGCCTTTCCCGCCCCCTGAAACGAAAATCGGCGGGTTGATCAGCTGCCATTGATCAACCCGCCGCGACCCGCTGTGCGGGTGTATCCAGCTGCGCGCGCCACCTGGGGGGATGTCTGCTCGCCCGCGCGCCGGATTCTTGTTGTCACGATGGAAGCGGGCGCCTGTATGAAACCTGCTCTTGCTTTTGTTTTGGGAGTTCAGATCGGGGTTCTTGGTTGCCCCTGCCCGTCTCCATCGTGTGAGATAGGGATGCCATGGGAATTCATGGCGATCAACTGTTTTTTACGGGATTTCGGCACAGCATGTTGTTCCGGAGGGGTCCGAAAAACAACATATGGACGGAAATTCCGGCGACTTTCCACCATCCATGGGAGAGAATTAGCCATCTCACACCATATGTAGACAGAACCCTCACCTCCCAAAACCTCCCATAAAATCCCGAAAAACTTGCGCCAGACGTGGACGGATCCCGGAAAATCCTGGCTCCAGGCCCCGATCTACCGCCTTTTCCAGCGCGAATCACCCCTCGAACCCGTGAGATCCCCGCTTTTCGCTTCGCTTTCCCGCTCGATCGACCAATCTGTCCCATGGTTTCCCATGCCGCGTCCCACGCCATCCCGTGCCCGCCCCGTCCCGGCCCGGCTTGACCCTGACCGCCTGCGCCGATACCTCCCCGCGCAAAGGACGCGCCATGACCCAGCCCCGCATCACCGACAGCCATTGCCACCTGGATTTCCCCGATTTCGACGAGACGCGGGCCGACGTGATCACCCGCGCCGTCAACGCGGGCGTGCACCGGATGGTGACGATCTGCACGCGGCTGCGCCACGAACCGCAGGTCCGCGCCATCGCCGAGGCGCACGCGCCGGTCTTCTACGCCGCCGGCACCCACCCGATGAGCGCGGCCGAAGAGCCGATGGCGACCGTCGACCAGCTGGTCGACCTGGCCCGCCACCCGAAATTCGTGGGCATCGGCGAGACCGGGCTCGACTACCATTACACGGCCGACAGCGCCGAACTGCAGAAGACCTCGCTGCGCATCCATATCGAGGCGGCACAGGAAACCGGCCTGCCGCTGATCATCCACGCGCGCGATGCCGATGACGACATGGCCGCGATCCTGACCGAAGGCTACAAGGCGCAGCCCTATGGCTGCGTGATGCACTGCTTCTCGTCCGGCGAAGGGCTGGCGAAAGCCGCGCTCGATCTCGGCTTTTACCTCTCGATGTCCGGCATCGCCGCCTTCCCGAAATCGGGCGCATTGCGCGACATCTTCGCCGCCGCCCCGCTCGACCGGATCCTGGTGGAAACCGACAGCCCCTATCTCGCGCCCCCGCCCTATCGCGGCAAGCGCAACGAACCGGCCTACTCGATCCACACCGCCAAAGTCGGCGCCGAGCTGTTCGGCCTCGACTATGCCGGGTTCGCCCAGGCGACCGAGGCGAATTTCGACCGCCTCTTTGCCAAGGCTTGCGCCTGGAAAGCCGCGGCATGAGCGCGCGCTACCGCTTCACCATCCTCGGCTGCGGCTCCTCCGGCGGTGTGCCGCGGCTGGGCGGGCATTGGGGCGATTGCGACCCGGCGAACCCCCGGAACACCCGACGCCGCTGCTCGATGCTGGTGGAACGCCTGACCGGGGCCGGCACCACCCGTGTCCTGATCGACACCTCGCCCGACCTGCGCCAGCAACTTCTCGACGCGGGCATCGGCCAGCTCGACGGCGTCGTCTGGACCCATGGCCATGCCGATCACACCCACGGGCTCGACGATCTGCGCATGATCGTCTTCAACACGCGCGAGCGGCTGCGCGTCTGGGCCGATGGCGACACCCAGAACGACCTCTTCTCGCGCTTCGGCTATGCCTTCGTGCAACCCGAGGGCTCGCCCTATCCGCCGATCCTGCAGATGCACACCATCGACGGGCCGTTCGCCGTCGACGGTGCCGGCGGCCCGGTCGCGCTGACGCCGTTCAAGGTCAATCACGGCAGCATCGACGCCCTGGGCTTCCGCATCGGCGGTCTCGCCTACCTGCCCGACGTGGCGCAGATCCCCGACGCGGCCTGGCCCGCGCTCGACGGGCTCGAGGTCTGGGTGCTCGACGCCCTGCGCCGCACGCCGCACCCCACCCATGCCCATCTGGAACGCTCGCTGGAATGGATCGCCAGAGCCGCCCCGAAACGCGCGATCCTGACCAACATGCATGTCGATCTCGATTACGACACCGTGGCGGCCGAAACCCCCGCGCATGTCACCCCGGCCCATGACGGGCTGGTGATCGACCTGCCGGCCTGACATGGCCCAGCCCCAAAGACCGCCTCTGCTCTTTCATCTTTCTCCAAATACCTCCGGGGAGCGCGAGGGGCTGGCCCCTCGCTCCTGCCCGCGCCACAAGGCCCGCGGCCTCACTGTGGCGTCGCCTCGCCACGCGCGCCGAGGCCGCGCCCCGCGGCCGAGAAACCCGCGCGCGGCCGCAGGCCGCGCTCCTTGTGACACCACGATCCGGTCACACTTCGCCGACACGGGCCAGACCCCATGCAGGCGCTGATCGACGTCATCCTGCCGGTCTTCCTCGTGATCGGCGCGGGCTATGCCGCGGCCTGGCGCGGCGGCTTTTCCGAAAGCGCCGTCGACGGGCTGATGACCTTCACCCAGAGCTTCGCCATCCCCTGCCTGCTCTTCCGCGCGCTCTGGACGCTCGACCTGGGCCCCGGCGTCGATCCGGCCCTGCTGGTCAGTTTCTACACCGGGTCGCTGACCTGCTTCACCGCCGGGCTGCTGGGCGCGCGCTACCTGTTCCAGCGCGACTGGGAAGACGCGGTGGCCATCGGCTTCTGCTGCCTTTTCGCCAATTCCGTCATGCTGGGCCTCGCCATGACCGAACGCGCCTACGGGCCGGACGCGCTGCAGGCCAATTACGTGATCATCGCGCTGCATTCGCCGTTCTGCTACGGCATCGGCATCACCGCGATGGAGATCGTGCGCGCCTGCGGCTCGGGCACGTCCAGGCGGGCGCTCACCGGCAAGGTGCTGCGGGCGATGTTCCGCAACACGATGGTGATCGGCATCGCGCTGGGTGCCATGGCCAACCTTGCCGACCTGCGCCTGCCCGGCGCCGTGACCGACGCGCTCGACATGATGGTGCGCACGGCCCTGCCGGCGGCGCTCTTCGGCATGGGCGGCGTTCTGTTCCGCTACCGGCCGCAGGGGGATTTCCGCGTGATCGCCTATATCTGCGCGGTCTCGCTGCTCCTGCATCCGGCCATCACCTGGACCCTGGGCAGCCTGACCGGGCTTGGCCGCGACGCATTCCGTTCGGCGGTGCTGACGGCGGCGATGGCGCCGGGGATCAACAGCTATGTCTTTGCCAACATGTATGGCCGGGCCAGGCGGGTGGCGGCCTCGGGCGTGCTCATCGCCACGACGCTGTCGGTGGGAACCGCCTGGCTGTGGCTGACGGTGCTGCCCTGACCGCCGCATCTGTCGGCCAGCCGGACCCCGGAAAGAGGCCGTGTCGCTTTCGGACCTGACAGGCGGCGCGGGCGGCGCTATGCGGGCGGCATGACTGTTGCAACGCCCCAGGCCGGAACCGACCGGACAACGCTGGGCATCCTCTTCATGGTTGCCTTTGCCGCGCTGGCCCCCATCATGGACGCCTTTGCCAAGGCCACCCCCACCGAAGTGCCGGTGACGCAGATCCTCGCTGCCCGGTTCGGGCTGCAGGTGCTGATCCTGCTGCCGCTGGCCTCGGCGCTGGGGCTGGGCGCGCGGCCGGGCTGGCGCGATCTGGGGCTGCACCTGGCGCGCGGGGCCGCGCTGCTTGCCGCGACAGGGTGTTTCTTTGCCGCCGTCCGCCACATGCCCATCGCCAACGCCATCTCGATCTTCTTTGTCGAGCCGTTCATCCTGACCCTTCTGGGCGCACTGGTGCTGGGCGAGGCGGTGGGCTGGCGGCGGCTGGCCGCCTGTGCGGTGGGCTTTGCCGGCGCGCTGATCGTGATCCGGCCAAGCTTTTCCGAGCTGGGCCCGGTGACGCTCCTGCCGCTGGCAACTGCCTTTCTGTTCGCGATCTACATGCTGCTGACGCGGGCGATGTCGCAGCGCATGCACCCGTTGACGCTGCAGGCGCATACCGCGCTGGCGGCCACGGCGCTGATCCTGCCGCCGCTTGTGCTGCTGGACGGCTCCGGGCTGGCGCTGTGGGATCCGGTCTGGCCCGGCGCGCGCGCGCTCTGGACCCTGGCGGGGGTGGGGCTGGTGGCGACGGTGTCGCATCTGTTCATCACCTACGCGCTGCGCTTTGCCCCCGCGGCCACCATCGCCCCGCTGCAATACCTCGAGATCATCGGCGCCACCGCGGTGGGATATCTTGCCTTCGGAGACTTTCCGCAGCCGCTGACCTGGCTGGGCATCGCCGTCATCGTCGCCTCGGGCCTTTACGTGTTCACCCGCGAGCGCCAGCTGGGCAAACGCCCCAAGGCCCCGCCGCCGCCGCCCTGAAGGGCCTTCCCCCCGCCCGCGGTCCGGCATAGGCTCTGGTCCCATGTCGCATGATCGTCCGCTGCTGGGCATTACCCTGATGCTGGGTTTCTGCCTGCTGGCCCCGGTCGCCGATTCGCTGGCCAAGCTGCTGGGCAGTGAGATGGCGGTGGGCCAGCTGGTGGCGCTGCGCTTCGCGTTCCAGGTACTGATCCTCGTGCCGCTGGTGGCGCTGCTGGGTCTGCCCTGGCGGATGCCATGGCACATCCTGCACCTGGTGGCGCTGCGCACCGTGCTGCACATCTTCGGCATCGGCTGCATGTTCCTGGCGCTGACCTACCTGCCGCTGGCCGATGCCATCGCCATCGCCTTTGTCATGCCTTTCATCATGCTGCTGCTGGGCTGGCTGGTGCTGGGCGAAGAGGTGGGCTGGCGGCGGCTGAGCGCCTGCGCGGTGGGCTTTGTCGGCACGTTGCTGGTGGTACAGCCCGCCTTCGAGGATGTCGGCTGGCCCGCGCTGCTGCCGCTGATGGTGGCGCTGACCTTTGCGCTGTTCATGCTGGTCACCCGGCGCATCGCGGCGGTGACCGATCCGGTGGGGATGCAGGCGGTGTCCGGCGTCATGGCGCTGTGCGTGCTGGGCCCGGCGCTGGCCTTTGCACCGCACAGCCTGCCCGAACTGGGCTGGACCGCGCCGTCGCCCCGCGCCTGGACGCTGATCGCGGCGATGGGCGTGGCGGGCACCGCGGCGCATCTGTTGATGACGTGGTCCTTGCGCTATGCCCCGGCTTCGACCCTGGCACCGATGCAGTATCTGGAAATCCCCGTGGCCACGCTTGTGGGCTGGGTGATCTTTGCCGATCTGCCCGGCCCGCTGGCCAGCCTGGGCATCGCCATCACCGTGGCGGCAGGGCTTTACATCATCCTGCGCGAGCGGGCCATCGCGCAGGCGACGCGGCCAGCCCCGCCTGCAGCGCCGCCAGCGCCGCCAGCGGCAGAATGAGCAGCAGACGCGGCGCGTCGATCCAGAGCCGCACCGGCCCCGCCACCGCGTTCGAGGTGCCGATGACGCCGTCCGGGGCCAGCGCCAGCCCGTCGATGGGCCAGCGCAGCCCTTCGGACCGACCGGTGACCGGGCCCAGCGGATAAAGCGACAGGCGATTGCCACGCGGCAGGTCCAGCGCCAGTTCGGGCGGGGCCAGCATCACCACATCCTCGGCCCCCACGAGGATGCAGCGCCTGTCGGGATGCGCCGCCAGCACCGTCATCGCGGCCAGCTGGTGATCCAGCCGCTTGCCCAGAAAGCCGTAGCCCAGCACCAGCGGGGCCGAGATATGCCGCAGCGCCTTGTCGAAATCGGTACTGTCCTGTTCGTCGATCCGGTGCAGGCTGCCGGGGGGCAATGCGGCCTGCACCTCGGGCGGCAGCGAATCCATGTCGCCGATCACGGCGTCGGGTTTCCGCCCCAGCGACAATAGCGGCAGCGCCCCGCCATCGGCGGCCACAACCCTGTCCACCCCGGAAAGTGCTGCTTTCAACACATTTTCGGGGCAATCCCCCCCGCCGACCAGCAGAACGGGTCCGTCTGCGAGAACAATGTCCGGATTCATGGCAAATTAAGGCCCTTCCCGGAAACAGATCACAATCAGGTCACGAAATGATACGCTGCAGGGCACAGATTCGATCAGCTTTCGTCTAGGAAGCCATGGTAAACACTGTGTTGAACAGTGAATGAAAGTGAGCAGCCTATGGTCAGTTCGAGCAAGATCCTCACGGTCTCCTACGGCACCTTTTCCTGCACCGCCGAAGGCTTCGACGATCCGCTTGCCGCCGTCAAGGAGGCGACGCAGTATTTCCGCGAGGTGGTCCGCGCCGAACCGCATTTCGGAGCCGAACCGCAGCAGCTTGATCCCGAGATGGTCAATGACCTGTTCCGCGACCAGATCTCCGCGCAGGCCGGTGGCGGCAAGCTGACGCTGAACGCCCCCCTGCCCGCCGCCGCGGTCTCTGCCGGTGCGCTCGGCAGCGCGCTGGCCGCCGGCGCACACGCCCTGCCCGATGACGACACGATCGAGGCCGCGGCCCGCGCCGCCGACCTTGTCGAAGAGGCCGAGGCCGCCGCGGACGCCAAAGCGTACGAGGACGCGCCCGAACCCGAAATCTCTGACGCGCTGTCCGACAGCGTGGCCGATGCCGGGGCGGAGGCTGCGCCTGCTCCGCAGCTGTCCGACCCGGCAGGTGTCGCCGCCAAGCTGCAGCGCATCCGCGACGTGGTGTCCGGCAACGCCGAAGATCCGGCCGAAGAGCCGCAGGACGAGGCTGCGACTGCCGGGGACGACACGGATTTCGACGACAGCGCCCTGACCGGGATGCTGGGGGCGCTGGACGCCGGGGACGAGGATGCCGACGACGTCGTGGACGAGGCTCTGGCGGTCGAAATGGCCGGGGACGAAGATGAAAGCGCCGCGGACGAGGACGATCTGCTTGGCGACACGCTGGCCAGCCTGGTCCAGTCCACCGCCTATGACGACGTGGCGGCACCGGACGCGCCTGCGATGGCAGAGGCCGAGGATGACACCGAAGAAGCCTCCGGCGACGATGCCCTGGCCGCAACCCTCGCCGCCTTCGAGGATGACGCCGAGGAAGACGATCTGATCGGCGCGGACACCGCCGCGGCAGAACTGGCCGCCGCCTTCGATCTTGACGAGGACGAGGACGACTTCGAAGACGCCGAAGACAGCATCGCAAACATCCTGGCCGAGACGGACGAGGAGGACGAAGGCGACGATTTCGCCTGGGACAACGACGTCGAAGACGACGACGCGGCGGATATCGCCGACACGCTGCTCGCCGCCGAAGCCGACGATGAAGAGGACGACGCAGACTGGGCCGGGTTCGGCGAGGCCGACTGGGACGGCCCGGCCGACACCGATGCGCTGGCTGCCGCGTTTGCCGAAGATGCGGATATCGAAGACACCGAGGACGCCCCGGCCCCCGCGCCCGAACCGGCACCGGCCCCGGCAGCGCCGCTGCGCGCCCGCGTGGTCAAGGTCAAGCGCGCGGTGTTCGACGAAGCCGTCCGCTCGGGCCAGCTTGAAGAGGTGGACGAAGACGAAGACGACCTCGCCCCCCTGCCGGGCACCAGCAGCCTCAGCGATGACGAAGAGGACGAGCTTGCCCGCGAACTGGCCGCCGTCAAGGCCGAGCTTTCGGACGATTTCAATGCCTGGGACGACGAGGACGAAGACGAGGAAACAGTCGCGCCCGCCGCCACCGGCTGGGACGAGGACGATCTCGACGATGAGGACGAGGACGACGTTGCCGCAGCCCCCGCGCCGCTGCGCCTCGACAATCCCGTCGCCCCGCCGACCCGCAACTGGGACACCGATCTTGACGCGCTCGATGCCCGCGCCGCCCGCGCCAGCGCCGCGTTGCATGGCGACGAGGACAGCATGGATATCGACCCGGCGGCACTGGAATGCGCGCGCAAGGCGGTCAAGATGGCCAGCCCCGCCCGCGCCATGCTGACCGAGCAGACGATCGAGGACAACGATGCCTCGCGCATTCTCGATCAGACCAATACCGAGATGGCCGAGCCCGAAGGCAACCGCCGCCGCAGCGCCATCGCCCATCTGCGCGCCGCCGTGGCCGCCACCAAGGCCGACCGCCTGCTGGGCCGCCGCGCCAGCGCCGATGACGCGCAGGAGCCGTATCGCGAGGATCTGGCCACCGTGGTGCGCCCGCGTCGCCCGCAACCCACCGGCACCCGCACGGAACGCCCGGTGACCGAGCCCAGCCCGCTCAAGCTGGTGGCCGAACAGCGCATCGGGCAGAAGCCCGCCGCGTCCACCCCGGTCCGCCCGCGCCGCGTCAGCCGCCCGGCGGCCAGCGCCGCCCCCGCCGACGCGGCGGCCGACCCCCAGGATGGCCCGGGCGGGTTTGCCGATTACGCCGAACGCGTGGGCGCGCGCGAATTGTCGGAACTGCTCGAAGCGGCGGCAGCCTACATGTCCTTTGTCGAAGGCCGCGAGCAATTCTCGCGCCCGCAGCTCATGACCACCGTGCGCGAGGCCGAGGTGACCGAGTCGAGCCGCGAGGACCGGCTGCGCAGCTTTGGCGAGCTGCTGCGCGACGGCAAGATCGAAAAGACCTCGGGTGGCCGCTTCACCGCGTCCGAGCGGATCAGCTTCAAGCCGTCGCGCCGCGCCGGCTGACGGCAGTGGTGCAGGATCTGGAACGGCGGCCCCGGGCGGGCCGCCGTTTCGCGTTTGTCGGGCCCGACGGCTGACCCGGCCTCAGGCCAGATAGCCGAAATCCGGCATCACGGCAGCAAACGGCAGCACCGGACGCCCGTCCGACCCCCGCGGCATATGGCCAGCAATGGCCAGCGTGGCATAGCCATGCACCATTGACCACAGCATCCATTCGGTGCGCAATTGCCTGTCCATCGCCACCGGCAGCGCCAGAGCCGGCCAGTCAAGCCCTTCGGCCAGCCCGGTCAGCACCGCCCGGCTTGTCGCGGCGGCAGCGCGCAGGTCCGGATCGTCCAGATCGCACATCAGGGGCGAGAACATCAACTGAAACAGCGCCGGGTGATCCAGCGCAAAGCCGACATAGCCTTCGGCGGCCGCGCGCAGCCGCGTCCGACGATCCGCGCCGTCGGGCAATTGCGCCTGCATCGCCGCGGCATGTCGGCGAAACCCTTCGGCCGCGATGGCCGAGGTCAGCCCGGTCAGCCCGCCAAAATGGTTCTTGGGCGCTGTATGGCTGACGCCCACGCGCGCGGCGATGGCCCGCAGCGACAGCCCCTCCAGCCCCGCCTCTTCCAGCAGGTCCAGCCCAGCCGCCACCAGCGCCTGTTTCAGCGCGCCGTGGTGGTATTTTTTCTCATTTTCTGCCAAGCACTTACCCCTCTCATCTTTCCAGCGTAAACATTTCCTCTTGCCTCGGCAAGCCCGCTTCCCAATTATGTTGACAGTGGAAACTTGGAGCCCCGACATGACCCCGGAAACCCTGTTCGCCCTGCTTGGCCCGCCCACTCTGCTGGGCTGGGCGATCCTGATCCTTGGCCCCCGGCGCTATGCCCTGCTGAATGCGCTGCCCGCCTATGTCCTGCCCGGCGCCATGTCCGCCCTTTATGGCGCGCTGGCCCTGACCTATTTCGCCGGAACCGGCGGGGGCTATGGCAGTCTGGACGCGGTGCGCCAGCTGCTGTCCTCGGACGGGGCGCTGCTGGCGGGCTGGGTGCATTACCTGGCCTTCGACATGATGATCGGCGCGCTGATGGCGCGGCGGATGGATGCCGCCGGCCTCGCGCGCTGGCTGCAGGCGCCGGTGCTGCTGCTCACCTTCCTGTTCGGCCCGGTCGGCGCGCTCATCGCCATGCTGCTGACCCTGCGTCTTCCCGTTGATCCAATGGAGCCCGCCCATGACCACAACTGACCTCTCGCTGCCCGCCACGCCGCGCCTGTTTCGCGACCTGACCGCCTTCGCCGTGGCCCTGACTCTCGTCACGGCGCTTTGGGGCCTGCTGGACCCCCGCCTGATCGAGGGAGTCCCGGTCTGGCAGAAACCGTTCAAGTTCTCGCTCAGCTTCGTGGTTCTGTTCGCCACGCTGCACTGGCTGGACCTGCGCCTGTCGCCATTCGTCCGCGACACCCGGCTTTACCGGGGCACAGGGGTGGCGATGGGTGTGGCGATGCTGTCGGAAATGGGCTGGATCCTCTGGCAGGCCGCCCATGGCCGGGCGTCGCATTTCAACTACGACACCCCGTTCGAGGCGCTGATGTACGGTACCGTCATGCTGATCGGCGCCTTGGCGCTGGTGGCGGGGATCGGCGCGATCGGCTGGCAGGCGGGCCGGGATGACGGGGCACGGCTTGGCCCGGCCACCCGGACCGGCGTGGTGCAGGGTTTCCTGATCTCGGCCGGGGTGACGCTGGTGGTGGCCCTGACCATGAGCGCGACCGGCCGCCATGTGGGTGTGCATCCCGAGGGCGGCGCGGTGGTGCCGTTGTTTGACTGGTCCGGCGTGGTGGGGGACTTGAGGCCCGCGCATTTTCTCAGCCTGCACGCCATGCAGGTCCTGCCGCTGCTCGGCCTTGCACTGGACTGGCTGAAGGCACCGGGCCGCTGGGTCAGCTTGGCCGCCATGGCCTATGTCGCGCTGACGCTGGCGGTCTTTGTCCAGGCGCTCATGGGCCAGCCGCTTCTGCGGCTGGGCTGAGGCCTGCGGGACGGTGGGCGGGGCGACGTTCCGGCCAGAGGCCGGAACAAGCGCCGTCAGCCGTCCCCGAGGTCGGGATCGGCCTGTCCGATGCCGCGAAAGACCGCCCGGAACGGCAGCGCCCAGACGATCCCCAGCACCACAAACACGACAAACTCCACCCCCGTGGGGATGCCCGGCCAGGTGCGGCGCAGCCAGTCCGCCGCGGTCACGGCGGCCACGATATAGGTCGGCAGACCGACCAGAAGGATCACCAGCGACCAGCGCCGCCTTGCTTTGTAACTGAGTGCCATGGGGCGGAGTTAGTCCGCGAAGGGGTCGGTGACAAGGATCGTGTCCTCGCGTTCCGGGCTGGTGGAGAGCAGCGCCACCGGACAGCCGATCAGCTCTTCGACCCGGCGCACATATTTGATCGCGGCCCCGGGCAGATCGGCCCAGCTGCGCGCGCCTTCGGTCGAGGCGCTCCAACCCTCCATCTCCTCATAGATCGGCACGCAGCGGGTCTGCTGGTCGGCGGCGATGGGCAGGTAATCCAGGTGTACCCCGTCCAGCTCGTAACCGGTGCAGATTTTCAGGGTGTCGAACCCGTCCAGAACATCCAGCTTGGTCAGCGCGATGCCGTTCACCCCCGAAGTGATGCAGGTCTGGCGCACCAGCACCGCGTCAAACCAGCCGCAGCGGCGCTTGCGGCCCGTTGTGGTGCCGAACTCGTGCCCGCGCTCGCCCAGCCGCTGGCCGTCCACGTCGTCCAGCTCGGTCGGGAACGGCCCTTCGCCCACCCGGGTGGTATAGGCCTTGACGATCCCCAGCACGAAGTCGATGCCCCCCGGCCCGATCCCGGTGCCGGTTGCCGCCTGACCCGAGATCACGTTGGACGAGGTCACAAACGGATAGCTGCCAAAGTCGATGTCCAGAAGCGCGCCCTGCGCGCCTTCGAACAGGATCCGGTCCCCGGCGCGGCGGCGGTCGTTCAGCACCTTCCAGACCGGTCCGGCATAGCGCAGGATCTTCGGCGCCACCTCTTCCAGCCGCGCCACCAGCGCATCGCGGTCCACCGGCTCCAGCCCCAGCCCGCGGCGCAGCGCGTCGTGATGGACCAGCGCCCGGTCCACCCTGGCGGCCAGCGTCGGCGCATCCGCCAGATCCGCCACGCGGATCGCACGGCGGCCCACCTTGTCCTCGTAGGCGGGGCCGATCCCGCGCCCCGTCGTGCCGATCTTGGCGACCGAGTTCTGGCTTTCCCGCGCCCGGTCCAGCTCGCCATGGATGGGCAGGATCAGCGGCGTGTTCTCGGCGATCATCAGCGTCTCGGGCGTGATCTCGACACCCTGCGCCTGCACCGTCGCGATCTCTTCGACCAGATGCCAGGGGTCCAGCACCACACCGTTGCCGATCACGCTGAGCTTTCCGCGCCGCACCACGCCCGAGGGCAGCGCGTGCAGCTTGTAGACCTCGCCATCCACAACCAGCGTGTGCCCGGCATTGTGCCCGCCCTGAAAGCGGCAGATCACGTCGGCCCGCGCCGACAGCCAGTCGACGATCTTGCCCTTGCCCTCGTCGCCCCACTGGGCGCCCACGACCACCACATTCGCCATCTCAAAGCCCTTTCGCCGGTGACAAACCCGCACGTGTATAGCCCCGGCCTCGGGGCGGCGAAACCGCGAAATTGTCACGTCGCGCTGGACAAGTGCCCGCTGCCGGTGCAACCAGTCCCCGCGCATCCCGGAGGGTTTCATGAGTTTCCTGATCCGCTGGCTCTTTGCCTTTCTGCTGCTGGCCGCGACCTACAATCCGACGCCCTACAATTTTGTCCGCTGGGCCGCGGCGAGTTTTGACAGCCAGCTGCCGCTGACGGTGCTGTTCGGGCTGCTGCTGTTTGTCGGCTACGTGATCTACCTGCGCGCCACGCTGCGCTCCATCGGGGCGTTCGGCATGTTGCTGGTGCTGGCGCTGGTGGGCGCGATCCTGTGGGTGCTGTGGGATCTTGGCCTGCTGGACCTGTCCGATCCGCAACTGGCCACCTGGATTGGCCTGCTGGCGCTGTCCATCGTTCTGGGGGTCGGGCTCAGCTGGTCGATCATCCGGCGCCGGCTGTCGGGCCAGGTCGACATGGACGACGTGGACGAGTAGGATCAGTCCTGAGCCAGCCGCACCGGCTGGCCATGCGGCGTGCTCAGATAGGCCCGTTCCCAATCCGCCTGCAGGGCCGTCAGCACCTGCGCCTCGGCCAGGCCTTTTACGGCGCAGATCCGTTCCAGCGCCACGATCCAGGCCCGGAAATAGTCGTCGCCGCCATTCAGCACCCCGTCCTGCCCGCGATCCCGCCCGTGTTCGGCCAGCACGGTGCCGAAGACCTGCGTCCATTCCGGCCAGGTGAATGCGCCCCGCGCTTCCAGATGCACGGCCAGCGCAAAGGCCTGCGCGTGCCACGGGGCCTCGAACGCAGGCTCGGGTCTCATGCCACCGGCTCCAGGTAGCTTTCCCACAGGTCGCAGGTCACCTCGTCGCCCGGCGCCGCCTCGGGCCAGAGCGTGTCTGCCGCAAAGCGCACGGTATAGAGCGGCTCGGGCCGTTCGCCCAGGTCGTGCGCGTTGGCATCGGGCAGGACATGCGCGCCATGCGCCAGGATCAACGTGCCCTCGGCCCCCGCGGCGTAGGATGGCAGGCGGGTGTGCCCGCCCGGCACAAAGGCGTTCTGCGCCCGCGGGCGCGTCCGGACCCTGTCGCCCGGCCGGAACCGCGGCGGCGGCCCCGTGCGCGATGTCGGCCCACCCGAGGCCAGCACGGCAGGCACCTGTTCCGCCGCCAGACGCCGCGCCGACAGATCGGAGGGCGCGGGCTCTGCCCCGGCCAGTTCCGCGCGCGTCACCACGCCGCGCGACACCAGCAGGTCGGCCAGACCGGCCAGCCATTTCTCGTAATACGAAAACCGCGCATAATCGCCCGGCGACAGCCGTTCGCGCGCGTGCCGCGAGATGTCGAGGTTCCACTGCCCCAGCGCGCCCGAGGCCAGGGTCAGCGCCATGGCCCGCCCGTGCCAAGGCTCTGCAATAAGAGGTGCGCTTTCCGGCTCCGGCGCCACCGGCCCGTCGCCATGGCGCCCGCCCATGTCGTGCACGCGGCTCATGCCGGACCCCGGGCCAGGCCCGCCCCCACCATCGCGTCGCGCCCGACGAGATCGGCCAGTGCGTCCTCGGACCACCCTTCGGTGCCTTCCGGGCGCATCGGGATCACGAGATAGCGGATTTCCGCCGTGGAATCCCAGACCCGCACGCTCTGACCTTCGGCCAGTGTCACACCGAACTCCGCCAGCACCCCGCGCGGGTCGCGCACGGCGCGAGCGCGGTAGGCGTCGGACTTGTACCACGACGGCGGCAGCCCAAGCAGCGGCCACGGGTAGCAGGAGCACAAGGTGCAGACCACAAGATTGTGCTGACGGGCCGTGTTCTCCACCGCCACCAGATGCTCGCCCTGCCGGCCGTGATACCCCAGCGCGGCGCAGGCCGCGGTGGCATCCTCCAGCAGCGTCGCGCGAAAGGACGGATCGCTCCACGCCCGCGCCACCACGCGGGCGCCGTTGCGCGGCCCGACCTTCTCGGAATAGGTCTCGATGATGACATCCAGCGCGCCGGGGTCGATCAGCCCCTTGCGGGTCAGAAGCGTCTCCAGCGCCCGGACCCGCAATTCGGGCTCGGGCGGCAACAGGCTGTGCGGGTGGTCGGGATCGTCATGTGCCATGGCCGCAGCTTGCCCGCGCGCGCCGCGGCAGACAAGAGCCTGCTTGCGCCGCCCCCGGCCTTCCCCTACATACCCGCCAAACCGCACGACCCGCAGGCCCCCATGGAAAACGTCCTCCTGATCATCCTTCTCCTTCTCGCGCTCGCCGTTGTCGGCGTCGTGCTGCTGCAGCGCAACGAAGGCGGCGGTCTGGGCATGGGCGGTGGTGGTGGCGGGGCCATGGGTCAACGTTCGTCCGCCACGGCGCTGACCAAGCTGACCTGGGCCTTTGGCGTGGCCTTCATGGCCTGCGCGCTGGCGATCACGATCCTGGCGGCCCGCAATGCCGAGGGCACGTCGGTGATGGACCGGATCGGCACGGGCACCGTCAACGAAGCGCCGGCCGCCCCGGGCGAGATCGACACCGACGCACTGTTGCCGCCGCCGGGCGACCTTGACCCCGACGCGCCGCTGGTGCCGCGCGCCGACTGACCGGTCGTCTAGAACAGGAAGGCGTCCACGTCGTCCTGGGCCGGCACAAGCGGCCCGACATCCAGCAGCAGAAGGTCCTTTTGCTCTTCCGACCCCGCGGGTTTCGGGGTGGTTTGATGCATGGTCGAAATCTCGATCCAGCCGTCCCGCTGCTTTGCACTTGCCGGCTGGAACTGGAAGCTGTCCTCGCCCGACATCGCCTGAACCAGTTCCCCGTCCGAGCGCAGCCCGGCATTGCGCACGACACCTGCGCTGTGATCCTCGTTCTGAAGCACGTCAGTCGTTTTGGGCATATCGTCGTCTCCAATCCTGATCTGCCCCGAAACTGGCACAGTCCGGACCGCGCCGCAGGTCTGGAAAACCAGACGCCCGTCCCCCACAAGCTACAACAGCTTGCCTTCGCGGCACACAAGGCCGCAGCATCTAGACGTTGGCTGGACATCCCCGCCCGAATCTTCTATTGCTCAAATCCCGTGACAAGGCGGCTGGAAACAGCGGCGTCGAACAGTTTTTTCGTTCAAAATCGCGGGGTTCGCCGACATGGCACGGTTCATCTTCATCACCGGTGGCGTGGTCTCTTCGCTGGGCAAGGGGCTGGCCTCGGCCGCGCTGGGTGCGCTGTTGCAGGCGCGCGGCTTTTCCGTGCGTCTGCGCAAGCTCGACCCCTATCTGAACGTCGATCCCGGCACCATGTCGCCGTTCGAGCATGGTGAGGTCTTCGTCACCGATGACGGCGCGGAAACCGATCTGGACCTGGGCCATTACGAACGCTTCACCGGCGTGCCCGCGCGCCGCACCGACAGCGTGTCTTCGGGCCGCATCTACACCAACGTGCTGGAGAAGGAGCGCCGCGGCGACTACCTGGGCAAGACGATCCAGGTGATCCCGCACGTCACCAATGAAATCAAGGACTTCATCGCCATCGGCGAAGACGAGGTCGATTTCATGCTGTGCGAGATCGGCGGCACCGTGGGCGATATCGAGGGCCTGCCCTTCTTCGAGGCGATCCGCCAGTTCAGCCAGGACAAGCCGCGCGGGCAGTGCATCTTCATGCATCTGACGCTTCTGCCCTTCATCAAGGCCTCGGGCGAGCTCAAGACCAAGCCCACCCAGCACTCCGTCAAGGAGCTGCGCTCCATCGGGATCGCGCCGGACATCCTGGTCTGCCGCTCCGAAGGGCCGATCCCGCAGAAAGAGCGCGAGAAGCTGGCGCTGTTCTGCAATGTCCGCCCCGATGCGGTGATCGCCGCGCTGGACCTGCCGTCGATCTACGAGGCCCCGCTGGCCTACCACCGCGAAGGGCTGGACCAGGCGGTGCTCGACGCCTTCCAGATCACCCCCGCGCCGCGCCCGCAACTCGCCAAATGGCACGACGTGGCGGACCGCATCGCCAACCCCGAAGGCGAGGTGACGGTGGCCATCGTCGGCAAGTACACGCAGCTGGAAGACGCCTACAAGTCCATCGCCGAGGCGCTGACCCATGGCGGGTTGGCCAACCGGGTCAAGGTGAACGTCGAATGGGTCGATGCCGAACTGTTCGAGCGCGAGGATCCCGCCCCGCACCTGGAGAAATACGACGCCATCCTGGTGCCCGGCGGCTTTGGCGAGCGCGGCACCGAAGGCAAGATCCGCGCTGCGCAATTCGCCCGCGAACACAACGTGCCGTATCTGGGCATCTGCCTTGGCATGCAGATGGCGGTGATCGAGGCCGCGCGCAACCTGGCGGGGCTGGAGACCGCCGGCTCTGAGGAGTTCGACTTCGAGGCCGGGAAAAAGCGTTTCGAGCCGGTGGTCTATCACCTCAAGGAATGGGTGCAGGGCAACGAAAAGGTCAACCGCCGCCCCGACGACGACAAGGGCGGCACCATGCGGCTGGGGGCCTATGACGCGGTGCTGGAGCCGGGCAGCCGCGTGGCCGGGGTCTATGGCCGCGTGACGATCGACGAACGCCACCGCCACCGCTACGAGGTGGACGTGAAATACCGCGAGGCGCTGGAGGCGGCGGGCATGACCTTCTCCGGCATGTCCCCGGACGGCCGCCTGCCCGAGATCGTGGAATGGCCCGACCATCCGTGGTTCATCGGCGTCCAGTTCCACCCGGAGCTGAAGTCAAAACCGTTTGACCCGCATCCCCTGTTCCGGGATTTCGTGCGGGCGGCGAAAGAGGTGTCGCGGTTGGTGTAAATGGGCACCCCCCGCTGTGAAATGCCGTAGGGTGCGTGCTCGCACGCACCGTCCGTGTGCACCCGTAGGGCGGGGTTCACCCCGCCGCCCCTCTCACCCCGTCAGAAGCGTCCACACACATCCCCACCCGCTCGGCCCGCTGCACAGGCTGGTGCCGACGCGGTCGCCCATCAGGTAGAGGAACCCGCCAAAGCCCAACCCGTGCGTGAACAGCACCATCCGCGCGCGCCCGTCATGGGCGGTGCGCAGCAGCGCTCCGTTCAGGTCGGGAAAGGAGCGGTTGAGGCGGCGGAACTCGCGGCTCATGGTCACCGCGATGTCGTAATGCTGGCGCAGCGCCTGACCGTTGACAAAGGTGAAGCCGGCGATGGCCACGCCGAACAGCGCCGCAAAGCCAAGGCCGATCTGACCCTGGTAGAAATGCAGGAACCCGATGAGCGGTATGTACGAGGTGATGAACAAACCCCAGATGAAATCGATCTTCTGCCAGATCATCACGTAGACCCGCAGGTATTCCAGCAATTCCTTTTCCCGCGCCTCGGCATCGGCCAACATCTTCTGCCCTCTCGACAAATCCATGCGACCATACCCGCCCCACGCGCCGCGGCAACCCCTGCCGGACACAGGTGTGCGGCCAGTGGTCCGGACTGCGCGGGGGGCCGGGACGTCGCGCCGCAGGGCCCGCACCCCGTCCCCCCTTTCCCCCGCCGCCCCGGCTGCTACCCTTGTCTTGCAACGGAGCCTGTCATGCGCCTGATCGTCCCGTCCCTGCTGGTTCTTCTGGCATTTGCCTCCGCGCCCTTTGCCTGGCATGCGCTGGACCGTGCCGCCGGGGCCGCGCTGGGTGAGGCCGAGGCGCTGGGGCGGCTGTTTCATCCCGGTGCCGGGATGGCCAACCTGACGATCTTTCTGCACATGGCGACGGGCGCGGTGATCTCGGTCGCCGTGCCGCTGCAACTGATCCCGGCGATTCGGCGGCGCTGGCCGCGCCTGCACCGCACCAGCGGTCATGTGCTGGCGGCAACGGCGGCGCTGACCGCGTTGGCCGGGCTGGTCTACATCGCGCTCAGGGGCACGGTGGGCGGGGCGTGGATGTCGGCCTGGTTCGCGCTTTACGGCGGGCTGATGCTGCTGGCGGCCGTCCAGACGGTGCGCCAGGCCGTGCTGCGGAACATCGAACGCCATCGCCGCTGGGCGCTGCGCCTGATGGTGCTGGCGGTGGGGTCGTTCCTCTACCGCGTGCATTACGGGCTGTGGTTCCTGCTGGCCGACGGGGTTGGCGTGTCACGCGACTTTACCGGCCCATTCGACCGGGTGCAGGTGTTTGCCTTCTACCTGCCCTATCTGGCGATCCTGGAACTGGTGCTGGCGGCCGGGCGGAACCGGGCGCGTGCCCCGCGCCCGGCCTGACGGAAGGTTCCGGCGCAGGGCGCGCCGGCGGCTGTCAGACAGCCTCCCCCCGCTGTGCGAGATACTGGTCGAGCGGCACGATCTCGCTTTCCTTTGCGAAATCCTGCGTGGACTCGTCACTGACCAGATCCTCTGCCGTTTCCAGTTGTTCGTCGAGGAAATCCTCGAAGGTCGACGACACCGCCAGCCCGATCCCGACCAGCAACAACATGCCGACCGCGCCCAAAGTCATGCCCATATCAAAGCCCCCTATGATTGCTGCACGGCCAGCAGCATCGCGCACAGGGTTTAAGACGCGGTATATGACGCCCCCTTGCGCGGCAGCGCGCCGCAGCCTAGGCGATGGGCATGCTGTCCTATCAACACGCCTATCACGCCGGAAACCTGGCCGATGTGCACAAGCACGCGGTTCTGGCCGCCGCGCTGTCCTATCTGACCCGCAAGGACAAGCCGCTGAGCTATCTCGAAACCCATGCCGGGCGCGGGCTGTACGATCTGTCCGGGGCCGAGGCACAGCGCACCGGAGAGGCGGCGCAGGGGATCGCCCGGGCGCTGGCGGCGCTGCCCGGGGACAGCCCCTATCTTGCGGCCCTGCGCTTGGTCCGGGCACGGCACGGGCCAACGGCCTATCCCGGCTCGCCGCTGATCGCCCAGGCGCTGCTGCGGCCCTGTGACCGGATGCACTTGGCCGAACTGCACCCCGCCGAACATGCCGCACTGGGTGCCACCCTGGCCGGGACGACGGCGCGGATCTGGCACCAGAACGGCTTCGACCTGGCGCAAAGCCTCTGCCCGCCCGATCCGCGCCGCGGGCTGATGCTGGTGGATCCCAGCTGGGAGGTGAAATCCGATTACGCCACCCTGCCCGGCTTTCTGGCCCGGATCGGGCGCAAGTGGAATGTCGGCGTGCTGATGCTGTGGTACCCGCTGCTGCGCGACGCCCCGCACGCGTCCATGCTGGCGGCGTTGGAGGCGGCCTTTCCCGAGGCGCTGCGCCACGAGGTCGGCTTCCCCCCGGCCCGCGAGGGCCATCGCATGATCGGCTCGGGCCTGTTCGTGGTGAACCCGCCCTGGGCGTTGGCCGAGGCGGCAGCCGGGGTGGCGGCGCTGATCGACCGGATCACGGCGCGCTGAGGCGGGTTTTGCGTGGCGGGCGGCGGGCGTTGCATGGTACAGATCCCGCAAGCGAGAATTGGGAACGCAGAATGCTCGAACGCCTGACCGCGCTGTTCCAGCGCAAGACCCCCGCCGAAACCCCGCTGCCCGCGCCCGACGCGCGGCTGGCGCTGGGCACCTTGCTGGTGCGCGTGGCCATGGCCGACAAGGCCTATCTGTTCGAGGAGATCGAACAGATCGACCGGATCCTGGGCGAAGCCTACGGGCTGAACCCGGTCGAGGCCGCCAAGATGCGGGCGACCTGCGAAAAGCTGGCCTTTGCCATGGACGACGACCGGGAAATGGCGGAACTGGTGCGCGCCTCGGTGGAGTACGACCACCGGCGCGAGAAGGTGGATGCGCTGTGGAAGGTGGTGCTGGCGGATGGCATCACGGATGACCGCGAGGCCGCGCTGGTGGACCTGGTCGAGGACGTGCTGGGCGTGAGCCGCGCGGATTCCGAGGCGGCACGGGCCGCCGCGGTCATTCCCTGAACGCGCCGGTTTTTGGGAAAAACCGGGAGGGGCCCTGACCGCGCCGGTTTTTGGGAAAAACCGGGAGGGGGCCAGCCCCCTCTTGGCCCCCAATTTCATTGTGGGCCAATTCACCCCCGGACCATTTGCCGGAAAGATGAAAGCAGGAAGTGTTTTCTTTTGGGGGCTTTCGCGCCTATCTATCTGCCATGTTCGCAGAATTCCTCCGGCGTCTGACCGCCCCCGACCCTGCCCCCCTGCCCGATGACGATGCGCGGCTGGCCCTGACCGCGCTTCTTGTGCGGGTGGCCCGGTCTGACGGGGTGTTCGATGACAGCGAGCGCGACCGGATCGACCGGATCGCCGCCACGCGGTATGGCCTGTCACCGTTTGAAGCGGCCCGGCTGCGCGGCGAGGCCGAAACGCTGGAGGGCGAGGCGCCGGACACCGTGCGCTTTACCCGCGCGATCAAGGATGCGGTGCCCTACGAGGAGAGGATCGGCGTGATCGAGGCGCTGTGGCAGGTGGTGCTGGCCGATGGCGTGCGCGAGGCGGAAGAAGACGCGCTGGTGCGGCTGGTGGCCTCGCTCCTGGGCGTGAACGACCGCGATTCGGCGCTGGCGCGGCAGCGGGTGGCGCAGGCGTGATCGCGTCGCTGCCGATGTACTGGCGAGCCGGGAACGCAGCGCTCTGGCGCGCGTTCTGGGGCCAGGTGCAGGGCTGTGCGGCGCGCGAGGGCGTGGCCCTGCCCGACCTGACGCCACCCGAGGACATCCCCGAGCCCTGGACCGACCACTGGCTGCGGCCGGACCTGGCACTGTCCATGACCTGCGGGCTGCCGTTTCGCAGCGCGTTGCGGGGGAAGGTCACGTATGTGGGCACGCTGGATTTCGGGCTGGACGTCCCTGCGGGGCAGTACGTATCGCACTTGCTGGCGCGGGCCGGCACGGCGCGCGCCGATCCTGGCGATGCGGTCCTGGCCTATAATGCCGCCGACAGCCAGTCTGGCTGGGCCGTCGCGCAGCCCTGGCTGGAACCGGGAACGCGCTTCCTGCGCACCGGCGCGCATGCCGCCTCTGCACGGGCGGTGCTGACGGGCGCGGCGGATTTCGCTTTCGTCGACGCGGTCACCTGGCGCATCCTGACGCGGTCTGACCAGGAACTCGCCCGTCTCGATATCGTGGCGACCACTGCCCCTTCGCCCGGCCTGCCCCTGATCACCGCCCTGGGCACCGACCCGGAGCCCTTGCGCCGTGCCCTGCGCGACGCCGTGCAGGCCTTTGCGCCCGAAGACCCGCTGTCGATGGGCGGGCCGATGACGTTTCACGTTCTGGACGTGGCCGACTACCTCGCTCTGCCCATCCCCGCGCCGCCCCCGGCCGCGTGACCCCGCGGCAGGGCCGCTTTTGCACGGCCCCCTCTTGCAAAGCCGCGCGCTTTGGGCGTTGATACCCGGCAAACCACCACCAGCGAGCCGCGCGTGTCCGATACCCCCGTCATCGCCATCGAGAACCTGCACAAGGCCTATGGCGCGCTGGAGGTGCTCAAGGGCGTCGACATCACCGCACGAAAGGGCGACGTCGTCTCGCTGATCGGCTCTTCGGGATCGGGCAAGTCCACGCTTCTGCGCTGCTGCAACCTGCTGGAAGACAGCCAGCAGGGCGAGATCGCCTTCAAGGGCGAGCCGGTCCGGTGGCGCGGCACGGGCCATGGCCGCCGCCCGGCAGACGGCAGGCAGGTGCTGCGCATCCGCACGAACCTGTCGATGGTGTTCCAGCAGTTCAACCTCTGGTCGCACATGACCGTCCTGCAGAACGTGATGGAGGCCCCCGTCACCGTTCTGGGCCGCGACCGGGCCGAGGTCGAGGACTGCGCGCGCGGCTACCTGGACAAGGTCGGCATCGGCGACAAGGCCGAGGTCTATCCCGCCCAGCTGTCGGGCGGCCAGCAGCAGCGCGCCGCCATCGCGCGCGCGCTGTGCATGGAGCCCGAGGCGCTTTTGTTCGACGAACCGACCAGCGCGCTTGATCCGGAGCTGGAACAGGAGGTTGTCCGCGTCATCAAGGCGCTGGCCGACGAAGGGCGCACGATGCTGATCGTGACCCATGACATGAAGATGGCCCATGACGTGAGCGATCACGTGGTGTTCCTGCACCAGGGGCTGATCGAGGAAGAAGGCCCGCCGGAGCAGCTCTTCGGCGCGCCCGAATCAGAGCGGCTGCAGGGTTTCCTGCGATCGACCGTTCACGCGTAAGGCGGGCAGACCGCCGCATATCAGGGAGAAAAGACCATGAAGACATTGCTGACCACCACCGCCGCCCTTGTCCTGAGCGCCGGGTTCGCGCTGGCCGAAAGCCATTCGGTTGTGCGCATGGGCACCGAGGGTGCCTATCCTCCGTACAACTTCATCAACGATTCCGGTGAAGTGGACGGGTTCGAGCGCGAGCTGGGCGACGAGCTGTGCGCCCGCGCCGGGCTGACCTGCGAATGGGTCACGAACGAATGGGATTCGATCATCCCGAACCTCGTCAGCGGCAACTACGACACCATCATCGCCGGCATGAGCATCACAGCCGAGCGTGACGAGGTGATCGACTTCACCCAGAACTACACCCAGCCCGATCCGTCTTCGTACCTGGTGCTGGCCGGGAACGAGGGCCTGGACGTCAAATCGGCCGTGATCGCGGCGCAGACCAACACGATCCAGGCGGCCTTTGTGGCCGAGATGGGCGCGACGCTGGTGGAGTTCGCCACGCCGGATGAAACCATCGCCGCCGTGATGAACGGCGAAGCCGACGCGGTGCTGGCAGACGCGGCCTATCTTGCGCCGATTGCAGAGGAAAACGCCGACCTCGTGGCGCTGGAACAGCAGGAGCTGATCGGTGGCGGCGTCGGCATGGGCCTGCGCGAAAGCGATGGCGAACTGCGCGACAAGTTCGACGCGGCGATCCAGTCGATGAAGGATGACGGCACGCTGAACGCGCTGATCGTGAAGTGGGAAGTGGGCGAGACGTTCTGAGCCGCTTCTTGTTTCGCCGTGACGCGGGCGGCGTGACGACCCTGGTCCCGGCCTTGCGCCGGGACCTCTTGTTTCGGGCCAGAGGTCCCGGGTCAGGCCCGGGACTGCGGGGTGCCGGGCGGCGGGGTCAGCGCGATGCGTCCCTGCGCCCAGCAAAGCGCCCGGGCCGGTAGGGCGCGAGCCAATGCGTGGTTTCGTTGTCCGGCCCGCGCAGCACTTCACGCGCCATCAATTCGCCGACGATGGCCCCCAGCGTGATCCCGGAATGCAGGACGGCCACGCTCAGCCCCTCCGCCGCCTGTCCCAGCACCGGCCGGTCATCTGCGGGCACCGGGCGTTCGGCCACATGCAGCCGGCCGATCCGCAGCCCCGCCCCCGGCAGCAGGGCGCGCATCCGGCCGAGGGCGGAGTCGGCGGCGTCCTCCAGCGCCTCTGGCAGGGTCTCGGAGGTGTCGGACTGGTGGCCGATGGCGGCGGGCATGATGAGCGCGCCGTCCGGGGTCTGGCGCAGCTCGCCATGGGGCGTGACAAGGATGTGCCGCAAAAGCGGCGGCACGGGCTGCGTGGCCACCATCAGCGCCGGGCGGTGCGCCATGGGCAAAGGCAGGCCCAGCGTCGCCATCAGCGCCGCGCTTCCGGTGCCCGCGGACAGCACCACATGATCGGCCCGGATCGGCCCGGCATCGGTCTCGATGCCGGCAACGCGGTGGGCAGCCGTCTGGAAGCCCGTAACGCGCAGGCCCGAGATCCGCCGCGCGCCGCGTGCAACCGCCGCCCGCAGCAGCGCCTCGGCCAAAGCGCCCGACTCTGCGGCCATCTCGCCCGGGAAATGCAGTGCGGCGTCGGGCGGGTCGGCCAGCGCGGGCTCCAGTGCGCGCAGCTGTGCGGCGTCCAGCAGCGTGGCGTCATAGCCCAGCCCCTGCAGGCGGTCCGCCTCCTGCATCAGCACGTCGCCGGTGTTTTCCCAACTCAGCGTGCCGCAGGCCGCGACCGGCAGAGGCACCCGCCCGGCCAGCCGCGCATAGGCCTCCATCCCGGCCACGCGCAGCGCATGGTGGTGCGTGTCGAGGTAGAAACTCGCGTTGATCCAGCCAAAGGAGGCCTCCGTCGCCCGCCCCGCCGCGGCGTCCACCACGATCACCTCGGCCCCCGCCTCGGCCAGGTGCCAGGCGATCTGGGCCCCGATCACGCCCGCGCCGATGACGACGATTCTCTGCCGGCTGGACATCGGCCCCTCCTTGTCATTCTGCCGCGTCACGCTGCGCGAAGCCGCCGCGAAAGGCAATCCGGCCGCGCGCAGCCCCGCACGACATCGCTTGCCATTGACACGGCCCTCCGGCTGGGGCGTTCTGGTGCGAAGCAAAGAGACCCGATGTTTTCCTTCTGCACCGATCCCGCAACGCTCGACACTGCCGCCTGGCTCGCCTGCTACCTGACGACGGGCAAGCATATGTCGATCTATGTCTCGGTCGGCACGGTGCTGATGCTGCTGGCGATCACCGCGCCCCTGGCACTGGCCTTCGGCTTTGGCGGCGCGGTGGCGGCGCGGGCGCGGTTCTGGCCGCTGCGGGCCCTGGGACGGCTTTACATCGCCATCGTGCGCGGCGTGCCGGATATCGCGTTCTTCCTGTTCTTTGTCATCGCGCTCGACCAGTTCTTTGAATGGCTCCGGCACCAGGTGAAATGCCCCGACTGGGCAGAGCCGATCCGGCAGGGCAACGATTTCGTCGTCTGCGCGGCAGCCAAACTGCCCCTGGGCAACGCGCCGCAATGGGTGCACGAGACCTATGGTTTCAGCCTTGCGGTGCTGACCTTTGCCATCGTCTTTGGCGCCTTTGCCGCCAACGTGCTGTTCGGCGCCATGCGCGCGGTGCCGCGCGCGCAGCTGGAAACGGCCGAGGCCTACGGCTTTTCCCGGCGCCAGTGTTTCTGCCGGATCCTCGTGCCGCAAATGTGGGTCTATGCCCTGCCCGGCCTGTCGAACCTGTGGATGGTCTTGATCAAGGCGACGCCGCTTCTGTTCCTGCTGGGGATCGAGGACATCGTCTACTGGGCGCGCGAACTGGGCGGGGCCAAGACCGCGCGCTTTACCGACTATCCGCATCCCGACTGGCGCATGTGGTACTTCCTGGCGCTGCTGGTGTTCTACCTGATCTTCACCCGTCTGTCCGAGATCGTGCTGGCGCGGATCATGGCGCGGCTGACCCATGGACAGGCCACGCTGGCGGGCGAAGCGCAGAGGAAGGCGGCATGAGCTGCTGGGAGACCATCGCGGATTACGCCCTGCGCTCCATCGGGATCGGCGAGCGGCTGTTGCCGCGCGAAGGCTTCACCCTGTGCCAGCAGGTCACGCTGATCGGGTCGGGGCTGATCTGGAACATCTATTTCGGCACGCTTGCCTTGCTGTCGGGCTTCGTTCTGGCCACGGCCGTTGCCATGGGCAAGGCCGCGGACAACCCGCTGATCCGCAAGCCCAGCGAATGGTTCATCTTTGTCTTCCGGGGCAGCCCGCTTTTTATCCAGTTCTTCTTTGCCTATTTCGCCTTTCTGTCGCTGAAACAGGTCTTTCCCGTCTTCCAGCCCCTGACCTCGGCCTGGGCCGGGGCGCTTCTGGTGCTGTTTCTCAACACCGCCGCCTATTCCGGAGAGATCTTCTATGGCGCGCTGCAATCCATCCCGCGCGGCGATCTGGAAGCGGCCGATGCCTACGGCTTTTCCGGCTGGACCAAGTTCCGCAAGATCACCTGGCCCACCATGCTGCGGCTGGCCTGGCCGGCCTATACCAACGAGGCGATCTTTCTGTTCCACGCCACCACGCTGGTCTTCTTCTCGGGCTTTCCGGCCTGGCAGCAGCGCGGCGACGCGCTTTATTACGCCAGCTATTTCGCCGACAAGACCTTCAATCCGTTTGTGCCCTATCCGATCCTTGCGGGCTATTTCATCCTGCTGACGCTGGGGCTGATCGGGCTTTTCGGGGTGGCGAACCGCCGGCTGAACCGGCATCTGCCGGCGCAGTCGCGGCAGGGGCTGCGGGTGCGGCCGGTGTTGATGCGCTAGCGCCTTAGCGGTCTGGCGGCGTCCAGTCCGCATCGGGGACGGAGCGGCGCGACAGGCGCAGGGCAAGGCCAAGCGCCACACCGATGCCGATGGCGACGGTCAGGTCGGTCAGCACCGTCAGCACCAGCGTCAGAAGCAGCAGGCCGATATCGGCGGGACGGTCCTTCAGGTAGCCCGGCCAGCGCCCCGGTTCGGACATGTTCCACGCGGTCAGGATCAACAGGCCCGCGAGCGCAGGCATGGCCATGTGGCCCGCGAGCGGTGCGGCAAGGGACATGGCGGCGAGGATCACCAGCGCGTGCACCATGCCCGCGACCGGGGTGCGCCCGCCTGCGCGCACATTCGTCGCGGTGCGCGCGATGGCCCCGGTGGCGGGCAGGCCGCCAAAGAGCGACGAGGCAAGGTTGGCCCAGCCCTGGGCCAGCACCTCGGCATCCGGGCGGTGGCGGGCGCCTGCCATGCGGTCGGCCACCATGGCCGACAGAAGCGACTCGATCCCCGCGAGGAAAGCGATGACAAGGGCAGAGGGCAAAAGCTCGACCAGACGCGCGCGGGTGATCTGCGGCAGGTCGGGCAGCGGCAGGTGGCGCGGCAGGTCGCCGAACCGGTCGGCCAGCGTTTCGACCCCGCCAAGGCCCGCGCCCAGCCACGATCCCAGCGCCACCGCCACGATCAGCCCCGGCAGGCGCGGGAACGCCCGACGCAGCGCCACGATCAGCGCCATGGTGGCCAGCGTGACGGCGACGCTTTGCCAGGCGAGGCCCGCCCGCGCGGCCCAGAGCGCCGCCAGCAGGTCCACGGCGTCGGCGGGGGCGTCTTCCAGCCGCAGGCCCAGCGCGTCCTTCAGCTGGCTGGTGGCGATCAGGACGGCGATGCCGATGGTAAAGCCGTTGATCACCGGCTCCGGCACCAGCCGGATCAGCCGCCCGGCGCGGCAAAGCCCCGCCGCGATCAGGATCAGACCCGCCATGAAGGTGGCCAGTACCAGACCGTCATAGCCATGCGCCGCGATCACGCCCGCGACGACGACGATGAACGCGCCCGTGGGCCCGCCGATCTGCACGGTGCTGCCGCCGAGCGCCGAGATGACAAAGCCCGCCACGATGGCCGTGACCAGCCCCTGCCCCGGCCCCGCGCCCGAGGCGATGGCGATCGCCATGCTGAGCGGCAGAGCCACCATGGCGACGCTGATGCCCGCCAGCACGTCGGCGCGGAACGTCTCGCGCGTGTAGCCGCGCAGGGTGGTGAGACTCATGGGAACCATGGCGCAACGCTCTGCCTGTGCGCGGCGAAAGGCAAGCGCGGTGAATTGCGGCGTTTTTTCCTTCCTTTCCGGCAAGGGCCTCGCTACGCTCGCTTTTGATCAAATTACCAGGTGATCCATGACCTCCCCCGATGCCCATTGGCTGCACACCCGCCCCGAGGTCCGCACGATCCGCGCCGCCGCCTGCGATCTGAACGGCGTGGCGCGCGGCAAGCGGATGCCCGTCGGCTCTGCCATCAAGCTTCTGGAGGACGGCACGCGCTTTCCGATGTCGGCGCTGAACCTCGATATCTGGGGCGAGGACATCGACGACAGCCCGCTGGTGTTCGAGACAGGCGACCGCGACGGCGTGCTGCGCCCGACCGAGCGCGGCTTTGTCCCGATGCCCTGGCTGGAGGCACCCAGCGCCCTTTTGCCGATCTGGATGTTTCACGAGGATGGCCGCCCCTTCGACGGCGATCCGCGCCACGCGCTGGCGCGGGTGCAGGACCGGCTGAAGGCGCGCGGGCTGACGCCCGTCGTGGCGGTGGAGCTTGAGTTCTTCCTGATCGACGACAGCACGCGCAACCTGCAGGTGCCGGTCTCGCCCCGGTCGGGCAAGCGGCGCAAGGCGGCCGAGATCCTGTCGATCCGGGCGCTGGATGCGTTCGACGCCTTCTTTACCGATCTTTACGACGCCTGCGAGGCGATGGAGATCCCCGCCGACACCGCCATTTCCGAGGCCGGGCTGGGCCAGTTCGAAATCAACCTGGTGCACCAGCCCGACGCGCTGCGCGCTGCCGACGACGCCTGGCTGTTCAAGATGCTGGTCAAGGGGCTGGCCCGGCGGCACGGCTTTGCGGCGTCCTTCATGGCCAAGCCCTATGACGATTACGCGGGCTCGGGCATGCACGCGCATTTCTCGATCCTGGACGAGGCCGGGCGCAACATCTTCGACAATGGCGGGCCCGAAGGCACGCCGGCGCTGCATCACGCCATCGCCGGCTGTCTGGACTGCATGCAGGCCTCCACCCTGATCTACGCGCCGCATCTGAACTCGTATGAACGCTTCGTGCCCGGCTCGCACGCGCCCTCGGGGCTATGCTGGGCGTATGAGAATCGTACCGCGGCGATCCGCGTGCCTTCGGGCAACCCCGCGGCGCGGCGCATCGAACACCGGGTGTCGGGCGGCGACGTGACCCCCTATCTCGCGCTGGCTGCGATCCTGGGCGCGGCGCTGATCGGGATCGAGGACGAACGCACGCCGCCCGCGCCCATCACCGGCAACGCCTACGCGCTTGACCTGCCGCGCATTCCCGACAGCTGGGAGGGGGCCATCGCCGCGTTCGAGCAAAGCCCGCTCATGCCGCGCATCTTCTCGGACCAGCTGATCCAGAACCTGCTGATGACCAAGAAACAGGAAGCCCGCTACATGCCCGAACTGACCCAGGCCGAGCAGGTGGAAATCTATCTCGACACGGTCTGAGCCCCCCTTGCCCGAACCCCGCGCCGCGTCTAGGTATCGGGCAGACAAACAGGTGATCCATGAAAATCGGTATCCTGCAGACCGGCTATGCCCCCGAGCCGATCGCAGCCGCAACCGGCGAATATCCGCAGATGTTCGCCGATCTTCTGGGGCGCGAGACCTTCGACTACCAGTCCTGGGCCGTCTGTGACGGCGTGTTTCCCGACGGTCCCGAGGCGGCCGATGGTTGGCTCATCACCGGCTCGAGACACGGGGCCTATGACCCGCTGCCCTGGATCACGCCGCTGGAGCAGCTGATCCGCGACATCGTGGCGGCCGGCAGGCCGCTGGTCGGCGTCTGTTTCGGCCACCAGATCATCGCGCAGGCTCTTGGCGGCCGGGTCGAGAAGTTCCCCGGCGGATGGCTGGTCGGCCCGCAGGCATACGATTTCGGCGGCGAGACGGTGACCCTGCAGGCCTGGCATCAGGACCAGGTGATGGACCTGCCCGAAGGTGCCGAGGTGGTGGCCAGCGGCCCGAACTGCCGCTTTGCCGCGCTGCACTATCCGGGCCGGGCCTACACCGTTCAGGCCCATCCCGAATATGGCGACGCCTTTGTCAAAGGCCTGATAGAGCATCGCGGCCGCGGCGTCGTGCCCGACGATCAACTGGCCGCGGCGCAGGCCCGCATGGGCGGGCGGCTGGACCGCGAACGCCTGGCCGCGACCTTCACACGGTTCTTTGAAACGGGGCAGCCGTCATGACCGACTGGACCGACCAGCTGCCCGAAGCCGCCCGGGCCTTTCTGGAAAACCGCCGCCTGGACGAGGTGGAATGCGTGATCGCCGATCTGCCGGGCATCGCCCGCGGCAAGGCGGTGCCGGCTTCGAAATTCGCCCGTCAGAAGCATTTCCACCTGCCCGATTCGATCTTTTTCCAGACCATCACAGGCGATTGGGGCGAAGCGGCGGGCGAAGACGGGTTCATCGAACGCGACATGATCCTGCGCCCGGACATGGAAACCGCCACCGCCGCGCCCTGGACCGGTGACTGGACGCTGCAGGTGATCCACGACGCCTATGACCGCAAGGGCCATCCGGTGCCCTTTGCGCCGCGCAACGTGCTCAAGCGGGTGGTGGCGCTGTACGAGGCGCAGGGCTGGCAGCCGGTGGTTGCGCCCGAGATGGAATTCTTCCTGATCGCCCGCAATCTCGATCCGGCCAAGGACATTCAGCCGATGACCGGCCGGTCGGGCCGGCCCGCCGCGGCCCGGCAGGCCTATTCCATGACCGCCGTCGACGAGTTCGGCCCGGTGATCGACGACATCTACGACTTTGCCGAGGCGCAGGGCTTCGAGATCGACGGCATCACCCAGGAAGGCGGCGCGGGCCAGCTGGAAATCAACCTGCGCCACGGCCATCCGGTCAAGCTGGCCGACGAGGTGTTCTATTTCAAACGCCTGATCCGCGAGGCGGCGCTGCGGCATGATTGCTTTGCCACCTTCATGGCCAAGCCGATCGCCGACGAACCCGGCTCGGCCATGCATATCCACCACTCGATCCTCGACCCCGAGACCGGGCAGAACCTGTTCTCCGGCCCCCAAGGGGGCGAGACCGACGCGTTCTTCAACTTCATCGGCGGGCTGCAGCATCACCTGCCCTCGGCCATCGCGGTGCTGGCCCCCTATGTGAACAGCTATCGCCGGTACGTGAAGGACCATGCCGCGCCGATCAACCTGGAATGGGGCCGCGACAACCGCACCACCGGCATCCGCATCCCGCTGTCGGACACGCAGGCCAGGCGGGTCGAGAACCGGCTGGCGGGGATGGATTGCAACCCCTATCTGGGCATCGCCGCCTCGCTGGCCTGCGGCTATCTGGGCATGATCGAGGATCGCCGCCCGTCGCGGCAGTTCCGTGGCGATGCCTATGAGGGCGAAGGCGACATTCCCCGCGTGCTGGGCCAGGCGCTGGACCTGTTCGACGAGGCCACCGCGCTGCATTCCGTGCTGGGCGAGGATTTCGCGCGGGTCTACTCCATCATCAAGCGTACCGAATACGAAGAGTTCCTGCAGGTCATCTCTCCGTGGGAGCGGGAGCATCTGCTGCTGAACGTCTGAACCCGATGAACCTGCTGTTTACCAACGACACACACGGGGCCTATCCCGACAGCTGGTACGCGGCCACGGCAGACCCGCTGCCGCCCTTTCCGCCGCTGCGCGGCGCGACGCGCGCCGATGTCTGCATCGTGGGCGGCGGCTATACCGGGCTTTCGGCGGCGCTGCACCTGGCCGAGGCGGGGCTGGACGTGGTGCTGCTGGAAGCGCATCGCGTGGGTTTTGGCGCTTCGGGGCGCAATGGCGGGCAGCTGGGATCGGGCCAGCGGCTGGACCAGATCACGCTGGAGGACATGGTGGGGCGCGACGCGGCGTCCCGGCTGTGGGCGCTGGGCGAGGACGCCAAGGCGCTGGTGCGCACGCTGGCCGACCGGCACGGAATCGACTGCGCCTTGCGGCCGGGCGTGGCCTGGGCGGCCTCGTCGGTGGCGTCTGCAGACGATCTCTACACCTATGCCGAACACATGGCGCGGCACTATGACTACCCCATGGAGGTGCTGGATCGCGACGCGTTCCGCGCGCTCTGCCCCTCGCCGCAGTATCGCGGCGGGATACTCGACCCCGGCGCGGGGCATCTGCACCCGTTGCGGCTGGCCTTCGGGCTGGCACGTGCGGCATCCCGGGCCGGGGCACGGCTGCACGAAGGCTCCTGGGTGCACGACATCCGGCCCGGACCCAAGGTGACCGTCCGGACCGAGTCCGGCCACGTCACCGCCGATCACGTGATCCTGGCCTGCAACGGCTATCTTGGCGGGCTCGACCGCACGGTGGCGGCGCGGGTGATGCCGATCAACAGCTTCGTGGCGGTGACCGAACCGCTTGGCGCTCGGCTGGACGAGGTGCTGACCCGCGACGTTGCGGTGACGGACGACTGGTTTGTCGTCAACTATTTCCGCCTCACCGAAGACGGCCGCCTGCTCTTCGGCGGGGGCGAGAGCTATGGCTACCGCTTCCCGCGCGACATAGCCGCCACCGTGCGCAAGCCGATGCTGGCGGTCTTTCCGCATCTGGCGGATGTGGCGATCGACCATGCCTGGGGCGGGACACTGGCCATCACGCGCCACCGCGCGCCGCATCTGGCGCGGGTTGCGCCGAACATGCTGAGCGCTTCGGGCTATTCCGGGCATGGCGTGGGCAATGCGGTGCAGGCCGGCCGGCTTCTGGCCGAGGCGGTGCGCGGCCAGTCGGACGGCTTCGACACCTTCGCCGCCCTGCCCGTACCACCCTTTCCCGGCGGTCAGGCGCTGCGCAGCCCGCTGCTTGCGCTGGCGATGACCTGGTTTGCGCTGCGCGACCGCCTGGGCCGCTGATCCTGTTCCCCTTCCGACACAATTTCCGCCCTGCGGCGGATTGCGCCTTGGCGTGTCCGGCGCGATGTTTTACGTTTTCGAAAACCAGTGTTCAGGATTCTGAAAATGACGCTCCCCAACATGCACGATGCCGAAGCGATCCCCGAAGCCGCCCGGGCCGAGATCGACCGCCTGCTGCGCTCCGGTGACCTGTTCCGATACACCGCGCCGCAGGACGCGCCGGTGGCCCTGCTGGAGCGGGAATTTGCCGCCCTGATGGGCAGCCGGTACGCGCTTGCCGTCTCCAGCTGCTCGGCCGCGCTGTTCCTGTCGCTCAAGGCGCTGGACCTGCCGCGCGGGGCGCGGGTGCTGATCCCGGGCTTTACCTTTGCCGCCGTGCCGTCTTCGGTGGTGCATGCCGATTGCATCCCGGTGCTGTGCGAGGTGGGCGAGAACTACCGCATCGACATGGACGATTTCGCCGCCCGCCTGCCCGGCTGCCAGGCCGTGATCGTCAGCCACATGCGCGGACACACCTCCGACATGGACGCAATCCTCGCGCTGTGTGACGCGCAGGGCGTGCCGGTGATCGAGGACGCGGCACATTCGCTGGGCACCACCTGGCACGGGCAGAAGATCGGCACGCTGGGCCGCGTCGGCTGCTTCAGCTTCCAGAGCTACAAGCTGGTGAACGCGGGCGAAGGCGGCATCCTGATCACTGACGATGCCGAGCTGGTGGCGCGCGCCGTGATCCTGTCGGGCGCCTACGAACACACCTGGCGCAAGCATGTCGCCGGCGGCGATGCCGCGCTGGAGGCCGCCTTTGCCAGATGGCAGAACAAGCTGCCGCTGTACAACCTGCGCCTGTCGAACCTGGCCGCCGCGGTGATCCGCCCCCAGCTGGACGAGGTGGCGCGCCGGGTGCGCGACGGTCGGCGCAACCACGATCACGTGGCCGCGCAGCTGAACCGCAGCCCGTGGATGCACGTCCCCGAAAAGCTGGCCCCCGAAGACCGCGCCCCGGATTCGCTGCAGTTCAACCTGGATGGCATGAGCGATGCCGACGTGCTGGCCTTTGTCGACGCGGCGGCCGCGCGCGGCGTCAAGGTGCAGGTCTTCGGGCTCAGCACCGACAACGCGCGCGCCTTCTGGAACTGGCAGTTCCTGCCCGAGACGCAGGATCTGCCGCGCACCCGTGCGATGCTGATGCGCGCCTGCGACACCCGCCTGCCCGCGCGCCTGACGCCGGCAGAGTGTGACGCGGTGGCTACCGTTCTGCTGGACGCCGCCGAAGAGGTCATGGGCCCGCTGCGCGCCTACGGAACCTGACAGTAGGGCGGGTTTTACCCCGCCGCCCCTTCAAGCGGGTCAGCAAGGAAGGTCCCGGGGCAAGCCCGGGACAAGGGCGCGCTACTTGTCGAGCTTCGACAGCTTTTCCTGCAGTTCCGCCAGTTGCCGCTTGATCGAGTCGAGGTCTTCGCCCTCGGCCTCGGCGCGCGGCTTGGCCCCCGGCACCATGCCAGCGGTCATCGCCTTCAGGAACGCCTCCTGCTGCGCCTGCATCGCCTCGAATCCCGGCATCTTGGTCATCGGGTTGATCGTGTTCACGCTTTCCACCCATTTCGACTGGCTGTCGCGGAACATCTCGAAGGACGCCGCCAGGAATTGCGGTACCACCGATGTCGCCTGCGTGGTGTAGCTGCGCACAAGATCGGTCAGCACGCTGATGGGCAGCACGCTTTCGCCCTTGCTTTCATGCTCGGCCACGATCTGCAGCAGGTATTGCCGGGTCAGGTCGTCGCCGGATTTCAGGTCGACGATCTGCACCTCGCGGCCGTCGCGGATGAACCCGGCAATGTCTTCCAGCGTCACGTAATCGCTGGTTTCGGTGTTGTAGAGACGGCGGCTGGCATAGCGCTTGATCAGCAGCGGTTTTTCGGTCTCGGCCACAGCGTCTCTCCCCAAACATGCAGCAATGCAGCGTAGCTTATGCGAGTGCAGCAGAAATGGAAAGCGTTCGCTGCCCATGCCCGGGACAACGGGTCAGAAAAGACTGCCCTGTTCCGGCGGCTTGGCGGGTTTGGCGGGTTTGCGCGCCCCGCCCCCGCCCAGTTTCAGCCGGCCATCTGCAAATTCGATCTCCAGCCCATGCGCCGCCTCGGCCTGGCCGCGCGTGGTGACCACCTGTCCGTCGCCGCGCACCACAGCATAGCCGCGGCGCAGCGTCTCGCGGTAGCCCAGCGTCTCGCGCAGCCGGTCCAGTGCTTCCAGCGTGCCGCGCAACCCGGTCACCCGCGCGCGCTGCGCTTCGTCCAGGCGGCGCGAGAGCGTGGCAAGCCGGTCGCGCCCGGCCTGCATCTCGCGCATCGCGGCCCGCAGGGTCAGCCGCGCCGCCAGCCGGTCGAACCCTTGCCGCTCGGCCTGAACGCGCCGCGTCAGCGCAGGCGACAGACGGCTGGCGCGGTCCGCCATGCGGGCCTGCTCGGCGGCGATGGCCCGTCGCAGCACCGAAGGCCGCAGGCTGCCCGCCTGCTCCGACAGGCGCAGCCGCTGCCGGTCGACCATGCGGCGCAAGGCACCGGGCAACCGGTCGCCGAGCACGTCGAGCCGCTGGCGCGGGCCTTCCACCAGGTCTTCGGGCCGCGGCAGGGCGCGCGACAGATCGCGCAGCCGCTGACCCCGCATCTCCAGCCGCTGGCCCATGGCGCGCGTCATGCGTGCCCCGGCCTCAGCCACGAAGGACAGAAGCTCCATCCTGACCGGCACCGCCAGTTCCGCCGCGGCCGTGGGCGTCGGCGCGCGCATGTCCGACACGAAGTCGATCAGCGTGGTGTCGGTTTCATGCCCCACGGCCGAGATCAGCGGGATCGTGCTGTTCGCCGCCGCGCGGGCCACCACCTCTTCGTTGAAGCCCCAGAGATCCTCCACCGATCCGCCACCCCGGGCCACGATGATCAGGTCGGGCCGCGGCAGCGCGCCCCCGGGGCCAAGCGCGTTGAAGCCGGCGATGGCGCGCGCCACCTCGGGCGCGCAGGCCGCGCCCTGCACCGCCACCGGCCAGATCAGGACCTTGCGCGGAAAACGGTCGCGCAATCGGTGCAGGATGTCGCGGATCACCGCGCCGGACGGCGAAGTCACCACGCCGATGATGTCGGGCAGGTAGGGCAGCTTTTTCTTGCGGGCGGGATCGAACAGCCCCTCGGCCTGCAACGCCGCCTTGCGCTTTTCCAGCATCGCCATCAGCGCGCCCATGCCCGCCGGGCGGATATCGTCGATCACGATCTGGTATTTGGACTGGCCCGGAAAGGTGGTCAGGCGGCCGGTGGCCACAACTTCCATGCCCTCTTCGGGCTGGGTCTGCAGGCGCGCGGCCACGCCTTTCCACATCACCCCCGCGATCACCGCGCGGTCATCCTTGAGATCGAGATAGACATGGCCCGACCGCGGACGGCTGACGCGCCCCACCTCGCCCTTGACCCGGACAAAGCCGAACTCGCCCTCGATGGTGCGTTTCACCGCGCCGGACAGTTCCGATACGGTGTATTCCGGCGTGTTTGTCGCGCCGTCGTCGTCGATCAGGTCCATGCCGCCCGCCTGCTTGCCCTTGGGGTTTGCGCAGCTTAAACGAGGGCCATCCCGGACAAAAGCACCGATCCGCAGCCAGCAAGGGAGCTTGTGACGTGAACATCCTGATCCTGGGCGGCGGCGGGCGCGAACACAGCCTCGCCTGGGCCGCGCTGCAGAACCCCAAATGCGACAAGCTGATCGTGGCGCCGGGCAATGCCGGAATCGCCACCATTGCGGAATGTGCCGAGATCGACATCTGCGACGGGCTGGCGGTGGCGGAATTCTGCGGCGAGAACGCCATCGACCTGGTGATCATCGGGCCCGAAGCACCTTTGGCCGCCGGGGTGGCCGACGATCTGCGCGGCGCAGGCCTTGCGGTGTTCGGGCCCTCGGCGGCAGCGGCCCGGCTGGAATCCTCCAAGGCCTTCACCAAGGAGATCTGCGCCGCCGTCGGTGCCCCGACCGCCGCCCATGCCCATTTCACCGAAGCCGGGGCCGCCAAGGCCCATGTCCGGGCAGAGGGCGCGCCCATCGTGGTCAAGGCGGACGGGCTGGCGGCCGGCAAGGGCGTCATCCTTGCGTCCACGGTGGACGAGGCCTGCGCCGCCATCGACGAGATGTTCGGCGGCGGGTTCGGCGCGGCCGGGGCCGAGGTGGTGATCGAGGAATTCATGACCGGCGAAGAGGCGTCGTTCTTCGTGCTGGTGGATGGCGAGACCTGCCTGCCCATCGGCACCGCACAGGACCACAAGCGCGTGGGCGAAGGCGATACCGGGCCGAATACCGGCGGCATGGGGGCCTATTCGCCCGCGCCGGTGCTGACCGACGCGGTGGCCGCGACGGCGCTGTCGCAGATCATCCGTCCCACCATGGCCGAGATGGTGCGGCGCGGCATGCCGTATCGCGGCGTGCTGTATGCCGGGCTGATGATCGAGGATGGTGCGCCCCGGCTGGTGGAGTACAACGTCCGCTTTGGCGACCCGGAATGCCAGGTGCTGATGATGCGGCTGGGCGCGCAGGCGCTGGACCTGATCCATGCCTGCGCCGAGGGCCGGCTGGAGTCCGCGCAGGTGAACTGGGCCGACGATCATGCCATGACGGTGGTGCTGGCGGCACGCGGTTATCCCGGCGCCCATGGCAAGGGCAGCGTGATCCGCGGGCTGGACGGGCTGACCGAGGACAGCTGCCACCAGATGTTCCATGCCGGGACGGGCCGGGACGGGGCCGATGTGGTGGCGACGGGCGGCCGGGTGCTGAACGCCACGGCCCGCGGCACCACGCTGCAGGCGGCGCGGGACCGGGCCTATGCGCTGGCGGACGCGGTGGACTGGGCGGAGGGTTTTTGCCGCCGCGACATCGGCTGGCGCGCGCTTGGCTGAGGTCTTTGCCTTCCGCCCCGCCCCCTTGCGCGGTCCGCAGGAGTGGCAGCTGGAGGACGGGCGTCTGCACGGCCCGTCCGGCACGCTGGCGCTGGACCGGGTGCGGCGGCTGCGGCTGGTGGACCGGCGCTATGGCGATGCCCGCATGCTGCGGCTGGACCTGATCCATGATGACGGCACGCTGGACGTGTCGCTGACCATCGGGGCGCTTGCCCCCGAAGAGACGCCGGATCTGGCCGCCTGGTCGGGGCTGGTGGCCGCGCTGGGCCATGCGTTTTCGGCGCAAGATCCCGGTCTGGAGGTGGAGATCGGCGAAGGCGGGCTGGCCGGCTGGGGGATGTTCGTCGTGGGCCTGCTGTCGCTGCTTGCCGGGCTCGGGATCGGGCTGGGCGCAGCGATGAGCGGCCTGGCCGGCGACCGGCTGGCGGCGGCGGCGCTGCCAGTTCTGCTGCTGATCGGGCTGGGCTGGGCGCTGGTTTATGGCAACAGGCCCTGGCGCGCCCGGCCCTGCGTGCCGGTATCGGGGCTGGCCCTGCTCCTGTCCGGGCGCGCCGGGGGGCGATGAAGGCGCGCGGGCGCGCCCTCTTGCTGCCGGGGGCAGGCCCCCGGACCCCCGTGTCAGGGGGCGCTCGCGCCCCCTCTTGGCCCTTTGGGCCAATTCACCCCCTGAGAGGTATTTTCACCAAGAAGAAGAGGCAGGGGGCGTGATGATGCCGCTTTCGGTCACGATCATGTCGAGCGGCTGGTCGGTGGGTTCCAGCGGCAGGTCAGCGGCCTCTTGCGCGGCAAAGGCGAAACCGATGGCCAGGGTGGGACGCGCGGCGCGCAGGCGCTCCAGCGTCCGGTCGTAGAACCCGCCGCCATAGCCAAGCCGTCCGCCATGGCGGGAGAAGGCAACGAGCGGGACGATCAGGAGTTCCGGTTCGAAGAACTCCGGGTGTTCGGGGATCTGCGCGCCGAACGGGCCCGGGACCAGCGGCATGTCCGGCTCCCATCGGGCGAAGCGCAGGGGTTGGGCCTGGGCCATGATCACCGGGATGCCGACGGGGCCGTGGGCGGCAGCCTCTGCCATGGCGGGGCGGGGGTCGATCTCGGTCCGGATCGGCATGTAGCCGGCCATGGGCACGCCGCGACGGCCTGCAAGCACTTCGGAGAGCTTGCCCGCGCCCCCCGGGGCCTGGCTGTCGAACGCCGTCTTGCGGCGGGTGAGGGCGGCCTTGCGGGCGGCGGCCTTGCGGGTCTCGAGCGTCATAGCAGCACCACCACCGCAAGGCCGAGGAAGGCGAAGAAACCCACCACATCGGTCACCGTGGTCACGAAGGCCCCCGAGGCCAGCGCCGGGTCGATGCCGAACCGGTTCAGCACCACCGGGATGGTGATGCCTGCCAGCCCCGCCACCACGAGGTTGATCACCATGGCCGCCGCGATCACCAGCCCCAGCGCCGGAGAGCCGAACCACAGGAGCCCGACGATGCCCATGATCACCGCGAAGGCGACACCGTTGACCAGCCCCACCAGCACCTCGCGCCGCACGACGCGCCAGAGGTTCGATCCGGTGAGGTCCTTGGTGGCCAGCGCGCGGACGGCCACGGTGAGCGACTGGGTGCCGGCATTGCCGCCCATCGAGGCCACGATGGGCATCAGCACCGCCAGCGCCACCACCTGGGCAATCGCGGCTTCGAATTGCGCGATCACCAGCGAGGCGAGGATCGAGGTCAGCAGGTTGACCGCGAGCCAGGGAAAGCGGCGTTTGGTGGTGTCCACCACCCGGTCGGAGAGGCGGCTTTCGCCGTCCACACCGGCAAGGCGCAGGATGTCTTCCTCGTTTTCCTCGTCCAGCACCGCCATCGCGTCGTCGATGGTGATCACCCCCACAAGCCGTCCGTCCTCGTCCACCACGGGGGCCGAGATCAGGTGATACTGGTTGAACGCATAGGCCACGTCGCCTTCGGCCTGGGTGGCGGGGATGACATGGAACGTGTCTTCGACCAGCGATTTCAGCAGCACGTCGCGGCGGGACGACATGATCCGGCCCAGGGTGACATTGCCCACCGGGTGAAGCTTTGGATCGACAATGATGATATGATAGAACTGTTCCGGCAGGCTGTCGCTGCCCCGCATGTGGTCGATGGCCGCGCCCACGGTCCAGTGTTCGGGGGCCATCACCACCTCGCGCTGCATCAGGCGGCCGGCGGAATATTCGGGATAGGCCAGCGATTGCTCGACCGCGGCGCGCTCGGGCTCTTCCAGCGCGCCGAGAATGGCCTCTTTCTGCGGCTCGCCCAGATCCTCCAGCAGGTCGACCACGTCATCGCTGTCCAGCTCGCGCACCGCGTCGACCAGCACCTGCGGCGCAAGGATGCCGATCACCTCTTCGCGCAGCGTCTCGTCCAGTTCCGACAGGATCTCGCCGTCGAACTCCCGGTCGTAGAGCCGCACCAGCCGCATCCGGTCGAAGGCGTTGACCTGCTCCAGAAGGTCGGCGATGTCGGCGGCGTGCAGCGGCTCCATCAGCGCGATAAGGCGGTCGCGGTCGTCGGTATCCACCGCGTAGAGGATCTGCACGACGGCCTTGCGGTCAAGCGTGTAGGGGGCCTCTTCCGGGCTTGTCTCGTCGCTGAGCGCTGTGTCTTCTTCGGTCATCGCCTGCCCTTTCGCCGCTGCCGGTGATTTTAGGCGATCGCGCGTGCGAACAACAGGGGCCGGGGGCAATTTACCTTTGCGTCCAAGGGGCCTAACCTGAACCCGCATCATGCGAGGACGCCATGCCCCCCACCCTGCATCTGGGTCAGACCCTGGTTTTTGACACCTCCCCCTTCGCGGCGGGCCCTGCGGCTGCGCGGCACCTGTCGCGCGGGGCCGTTCTGGTGGAGGACGGGCGGATTGCAGCCCTGGGGACCGCACAGGATCTGAGCGCCGCGCATCCCGGGGCGCGGGTGGTGGATCATGGGGACGGGCTGATCCTGCCCGGCTTTGTCGACGCGCATGTGCATTACCCGCAGACCGCGATGATCGCGAGCTGGGGCAAGCGGCTGATCGACTGGCTCAACACCTATACCTTTCCCGAAGAGATGCGGTTTGGCGATCCGGCCCATGCGACCAATATCGCGGGGCGTTACCTGGACCTTGTGCTGGCCGAGGGCACGACGACGGTCTGTTCCTATTGCACCATCCATCCCGGCTCGGTGGACGCGCTGTTCGAGGCAGCCGAGGCGCGCGGCATGCGGGTGCTGGCGGGCAAGACCTGCATGGACCGCAACGCGCCCGAGGGGCTGCGGGACGACGCGCGCACCGCCTATGACGACAGCAAGGCGCTCTTGGCGCGCTGGCACGGGCGGGGACGTGCGTCTTATGTGATCACGCCGCGGTTTTCGCCCACCTCGACGCCGGAACAGCTGGACGCGCTGGGGGCGCTTTGGGCCGAACATCCGGACTGCCTGATGCAGACCCACCTGTCCGAACAGGTGGACGAGGTGGCCTGGGTGCGTTCGCTGTTCCCGGAGGCGCGCGACTATCTCGACACCTACGAGGCCTTTGGCCTTTTGGGGCCGAACGGCCTTTACGGCCACGCGATCCACCTGGAGCCGCGCGAGCGCGACCGGCTGCGCGAGGTTGGCGCGGCGGTGGTGCATTGCCCGACCTCGAACAGCTTCATCGGCTCGGGGCTTTTCGACATGGACGGGCTGATGCGTGACGGGCACCGGGTGGGGCTGGCCACGGATACCGGCGGCGGGTCGTCGTTTTCCATGCTGCATACGATGGCGGCGGCGTATGAGGTTGCGCAACTGCGGGGACGCGCGCTGCACCCGGCCGAGCTGATCTGGCTTGCCACCGAGGGTGCCGCCCGCGCGCTGCGACTGGAAGACCGGATCGGCACGCTGGCACCGGGGTCGGAGGCGGACCTGGTGGTGCTCGACCTCGCCTCCACCCCCGCCATCGCGCAGCGCGCCGCGCGGGCCGAGGACATCTGGGAGGCGCTGTTCCCCACGATCATGATGGGCGACGACCGCGCAGTCAGCGCGGTCTACGTGGCGGGGCGGCAAATGGTGCCCGGCTCAGCAGCCTGAGCGGCCCAGCACCAGCACCCAGATGTTGCCCGGCGCGCGGACCATGCCGTAATCGGTGATGCCGTCCAGCAGCATGTTGGCGCGGTGCCCCGGCGAGGCGGCCCAGGCGCCCAGCACCTCGGTCAGGCTGTCCTGGCCCCGGGCGATGTTCTCCGCCACCGCGCACCAGCCATAGCCCGCGCGGCGCACCCGGTCGCCCACCGCGCTGCCATCGCTGCCGTCATGGCTGAAGAACCCGTTTGCCGCCATGTCCATGGCATGCGCCATCGCGGCCTCTTCCAGCCGGGGCGACGGCGTGACGGGGCCCAGCCCTGCCTCGGCCCGCAGCCCGTTCAGCAACTGCCGGACCTGCTGCGCCTCGGCCATCGGGGCAAGGCACAGCAGCGTGAGGGCCAGAACCAGACGCATGAAAGCGGCTCCTTGGGTCATGCAACGTCTGCCAGCCGCCGGGCCAGCCTGTTCGCGCGCAGAATGACGGCTTCGAGGTCGATTGTCACCATCTGCCCGTCGCGCACCACAGGCCGGCCATTCACAAGCAGGTGTGTCACCCGGACCGGCCCCGCAAGCACAAGCGCGGCCGGATCCCAGCTGCCCGCGCTCTCGATCCCCGACACATCCCAGAGCGCCAGATCGGCGCGCTTGCCCGGGGCGATCTGGCCGCACTCGTGTCGGCCCAGCACCTCGGCCCCACCGCGGGTGGCCAGGCGCAGTGCGGCGCGCGCGCTCAGGGCGTCGGCCCCGCGGGCCACGCGTTGCAGCAGCATCGCCTGCCGCGCCTCGACCATCAGGTTGCCCGCGTCGTTGGAGGCCGAACCGTCCACCCCAAGCCCCACGGGCACGCCCGCATCCAGCATCGCACGCACAGGTGCGATGCCCGAGCCGAGACGGCAATTGGAACAGGGGCAATGCGCCACGCCGGTGCGCGTGCCGGCAAACAGCGCGATCTCGGCCGCGTCCAGCTTGACGCAATGGGCGTGCCAGACATCCGCGCCGGTCCAGCCCAGGTCCTCGGCATACTGGCCCGGACGGCAGCCGAACTGCGCCTCGGACCAGGCGATGTCCTCGTCGTTTTCCGCAAGGTGGGTGTGCAGCATCACCCCCTTGTCGCGGGCCAGAAGGGCCGCGTCGCGCATCAGCTCCCGGCTGACCGAAAAGGGCGAACAGGGCGCGATCGCCACGCGGGTCATCGCGCCGTCGCGTGCGTCGTGGAACCGGTCGACCACGCGGATGCAGTCATTCAGGATGGCGGCCTCGTCCTCGACCAGCGTGTCGGGGGGCAGACCGCCCTGCGATTCCCCGATGCTCATAGCGCCGCGGGTGGCGTGAAAGCGCAGCCCGGTCTCGGCGGCGGCGTGGATCGTGTCGTCCAGCCGCGCGCCATTGGGATAGAGGTACAGGTGATCGGACGACATCGTGCACCCCGAGAGCGCCAGTTCCGCAAGGCCCAGCTGGGTCGAGACGGCCATTTCCTCGGGGCCGAAGCGTTCCCAGATCGGGTACAGCGTCTTGAGCCAGCCAAAGAGCAGCGCGTCCTGCCCGCCCGGCACCGCCCGGGTCAGCGTCTGGTACAGGTGGTGATGGGTGTTCACGAGGCCCGGCGTCACGACGCAGCGGCTGGCATCGAGGATCTCGTGCTCTGGCGGCAGGTCCGGTCCGATGGCGGTGATCACACCGTCACGGATGGCGATGTCGCACGACGTTTCCTCGCGCCCGGCATCGTCCATGGTCAGGACGTGGCGCGCGTTGCGGATCAGCAGGCCGCTCATGACAGGGGCGCCTGCAGGCGCTCCAGCGCCCGGGCGTGCAGGTCCGGCGTCGCCGCGGCGATCACCTGCCCGCCCTGATGCGCCGGTCCGCCCTGCCAGTTCGTGACGATGCCGCCCGCCGCCTCGATCACCGCCAGGGGGGCGGCGATGTCGTAGACATGCAGCCCGGCCTCGATCACCAGGTCGATCTGCCCCGCCGCGAGCAGCGCGTAGGCGTAACAATCCATGCCATAGCGCACCAGCCGCGCCTCTTGGGCGACCCGCTGAAAGGCCGCGCCTTCGGCCGGCGTGCCGACTTCGGGGAAGGTGGAGAACAGGATGGCCTCGTCGAGATGCGTGGTCTGGCGCACCCGAAGCGGCCCGCCGCCATGCGGACCGGTCCACAACGCCTGGCCCAGCCCGCCGACAAACCGCTCTTGCGTATAGGGCTGATCGATCACGCCCAGCACCGGACCGGCGGCATCCGCCACGGCGATCAGGACACCCCAGGTGGGGGCGCCGGCCAGAAAGGCGCGGGTGCCGTCGATGGGATCCAGGATCCAGGTCAGCCCGCTGTCGCCGATCTGCTGGCCGAATTCCTCGCCCAGGATGGCATCTTCCGGGCGGCGTTCGGCCAGAACGGCGCGCATCGCGCGTTCCGAGGCGCGGTCGGCCTCTGTCACCGGATCGAAACCCGCTCCGGCGGCAGACTTGTCATCCGCGGACAGACCGGACCTGCGGAAATGCCGCAGGATTTTGGGCCCGGCCGCATCGGCCAAGGCATGGGCCGTCTCGATCAGGGCGGCGGACTGCTGGGGCGTCAGGGATGTCATGCGGGGCTCCGGCGGCAGGGATGATCCCCGCTACCGCAGCCCGGCCACAGGCTCAAGCCACGTCGGACAGGACCCGTGCCAGTTCGAACAGGCGACGGCGCTGGTTTTCCGGAATCGCGTAGTAGGAGCGCACGAGATCCAGCGCTTCCTTGTCGCCCAGGATGTCGGCCGGCACGTTGTCGGCCTTCTCGGTCTCGCTGCCTTCGGGCGCGATGCCTTCGAAGAAGAAGCTGACCGGCACGTCCAGCGCATCGGCAATGTCCCAAAGACGCGAGGCACTGACGCGGTTTGCACCGGTTTCGTATTTCTGGATCTGCTGGAACTTGATCCCAACATGTTCCGCAAGCTGCTGCTGCGTCATCCCCACCAGCCAGCGGCGGTGACGGATGCGTTTGCCGACGTGAACATCTACCGGATGCGCCATATTCGTTTTCCCGTTCCTTCTGATGCCGTGTCATAGGCGAGTGCGCGCAAGACTGCAATCGCAGCACGCTGCCTTCACCTTCTACGGCGCGATGTCAGCCTTGCTACATCAATCTGACAGAGAAAATCAAGAAATATGGCCCGAACACGCGAACTCAAAAGTATAGAATTCACCACAAAGTAGAGAAAACCTCGAAACTGTGCATGTGACGTCGACAACGTTTCATCCTTGGCACAGAGATGCCACATTCCTGCAAATCCGACGACTCACCAGACGCAAAGGAGCCCCTGATGCGCGCCTTCCTGCTCACCCGGACCGATTCTCTGCCCGAGCTTGCCGACTTGCCGATTCCCGCGCCGCGTGCGGGTGAAATCCGGGTGCAGATCGCCGCGTGCGGTCTGAACTTTGCCGACCTGCTGATGCAGAAGGGCACCTATCAGGACATGCCCGCCCTGCCCTTCGTGCTGGGCATGGAGGTGGCGGGCCGGGTCGATGCCACCGGCGAGGGCGTGACCGGCTTTCAACCCGGCGACCGCGTGGCGGTGTTCGGCGGCGCGGGCGGGTTGGCGGAATACGGCTGCTTTCCCGCCGAACGGGCGGTCCGGCTGCCCGACGCCATGCCCTGGGCCGAAGCGGCGGCGTTCCAGATCGCCTATGGCACGTCGCATCTTGCGCTGGATCACCGCGCCCGCCTTGCCCCGGGCGAGACGCTGCTGGTGCTGGGGGCCGCTGGCGGCGTCGGGCTGACGGCGGTGGAGATCGGCGCGCTCATGGGCGCACGCGTGGTGGCCTGCGCCCGCGGGGCCGACAAGCTGGCCGTGGCCCGCGCCGCCGGGGCCGACATCGTGATCGATGCCGAAACCCAGGACATCCGCGACGAGATGAAGGCCCTGGGCGGTGCCGATGTGGTCTATGACCCGGTGGGCGGGGCGCAGTTCGATGCCGCCTTCCGCGCCTGCCGCCCCGAGGGCCGAATCCTCACCATCGGCTTCGCCTCGGGCGAGGTCCCGCAGATCAAGGCCAATCACCTTCTGGTCAAGAACCTGTCCGTTCTGGGCCTCTACTGGGGCGGCTACCTGGCGTTCCGGCCCGAGGTGCTGACCGGCTCGCTGAGCCGGTTGCTCGACTGGTATGCTGCGGGCCGCCTGCGCCCGCATGTCAGCCACACCCTGCCGCTGGACCGCGCCGCCGAGGGGATGGAGCTGCTGCGCAGCCGCAAGTCGACGGGCAAGGTGGTTATCTCGATCGCCGATCTCTGATCCACACCGGGCCGGGCGGCTGGCGGGACGGCGGGCGGGGCGATGTTCCGGACAGGGTCCGGAACGAGCGCCGTTCGACCGTCCCTGTCAGCCCGCCTCGGCCGCCCAGACCAGGTCGATCATCTCCTGCGTGCCGCGGCTGAATTCCAGCGGACAAGGCCAGTCGGCACCATCCAGCACGCTGGCATGAAACGCCTCCACCTGGCGCACATAGTGATTGTCCGCCGGGAAACGCTCCACCGTCTGCACCAGGTCCTTCGACTGCAGCTCGATCCGCGCCTCGCCATAGACCTGCGGGTTGAACGGCGCGGTCAGGCGCATCACCCCGTCCTCGCCGTGAAACACCATCTCCTGCCACGGGCTCATCCGCATCGACACCACCCCGCTGTAGTGGAACGAGGGAAACCGCGCGGTGATGTGGCTCCAGACATCCACGCCGTTCTCGCGCCGGATCTCGGCCGACAGGATCGCCTCGGGCTCTTCCCCGGTGACGAACCGGGTGGACCCGTAGATATAGACCCCGATATCCGGCACTGCCCCGCCGCCGGTCTCGGCCCGGTTGCGGATGTTGTCGCCATCGGCGCGGTTGTCATAGGAAAACGCCGCCGAAACCCGCACCAGACGCCCCACCGCACCGGCCCGATAAAGCGCCCGGGCACGCTGCCATTGCGGGTGATGCACGATCATGTAGGCCTCGGACGCCAGCCGCCCCGAAGCGTCGCGGGCGGCAATCACCGGGTCAAAGCCCGCTGCCTGCATCGCCAGCGGCTTTTCCACCAGCACGTGCTTGCCCGCCTCCAGCGCCCGCACCGCCCAGTCCACGTGCAGATGGTTGGGCAGCGGCACATAGACGGCGTCCACGCCCGGATCGGCCAGCAGCGCCTCGTAACTGTCATGCACCGCCAGCCCCGGTGCCATCTGCGCAAAGGGCCGCGCCTTGTCGGGCGACGAGGTGGCCAGCGCCGCCAGCCGCCCGCGCCGCGCCAGATGGATCGCCGGCCCCATGTGTTCGCGGGCGAATTTCGCCGCGCCCAGAATGCCCCAGTTCACATGATCCGCCATTGCCTTGTCCTCCCCAGGTTCCTGCCCAGCCTACAGACCCGAGGCGGCGAGGCAAGCCGCCTGCCCTGTCCGTGGCACGCACGTCCGGTTGCGGCAAGACCTTTGGCCGCGCGTCACTCCTCTGCGATGGCGATGCGCTGGCGCAACCGGCCCGTGGCACGGTCAAAGATCAGGATCTCGTTTCCGGCCGTCACCACCGCGTACCAGTCGGCCCCCTGGGTAAAGGCCGTGGCCGTCTCGCCCGATGGCAGGGTGATCACCTCTGGCAGCGGCGAGCGGGCATTGCTATAGCGGTGCCAGATCAGGCCGAGGATCGACACGATCCCGGCGATCATCACGCCCGTGAGCACCGTCACCAGGAGGCGCAGAAAGCGCAGGCCGGGCGGTTCGGGCAGGTCTTCGGGCTCGGGAGGGGTCATGCCGGTCCTTTGCATCTGCATCGCGGACGATCCGCCGCCGCGTCTTGATAAGGCGCTGGCCCGCGATGTGCCAGAGGCGGCCGCGCTGTCGCGCACCCGGCTGGCCCGGCTGATCGCCGAGGGGGCGGTCACCCGGGCCGGGCAGGTGCTGGACGATCCCAGGGCCCGCGTCGCCGCCGGGGACGAGATCACCATCACCCTGCCCGAAGCCGCAGAATATGACCTGCGCCCGCAGGACATCGCGCTGGACATCCGGTTCGAGGATGACGACCTGCTGGTGGTCAACAAGCCCGCCGGTCTGGTGGTGCATCCGGCCCCGGGCACACCCGACGGCACGCTGGTCAACGCGCTCCTGCATCATTTCGGCGGCAATCTTTCGGGGGTGGGCGGCGAAAAGCGCCCCGGCATCGTGCACCGCATCGACAAGGACACCAGCGGACTTCTGGTGGTGGCCAAGTCCGACCGCGCGCATCATGGCCTGGCGGACCAGTTTGCCGCCCACAGCGTGCGCCGCGCCTATCTTGCGCTGTGCCACGGCGTGCCCGACACCGCCGATCCGCGGCTTCTGGGCACCCGCGGCGTGCGCGCCGGGCCCGGCGGCGGCATCGTCATCACCAGCGGGCTGGCCCGGCACAAGACCGACCGCCAGCGCCAGGCGGTCTATTTCGATGGCCAGGGCCGCCACGCCGTGACCCATGTGCGGGTGCGCGAGCGGTTCGGCACCCCGCCCTGCCTCGCCCTTGTGGAATGCCGTCTGGAAACCGGCCGCACCCACCAGATCCGCGTGCACATGGCCCATGCCGGACATGCGCTGATCGGCGACCCGGTCTATGGCGGGCGGCGCAGGCTCAGCGCCGCGGCTTTGGGGCCGGCCGCACACAGGGCGGCCCACCGCCTGGACCGGCAGGCGCTGCACGCGGCCGAGCTTGGCTTCGTGCACCCGGTCACCGGAGCCGACATGCTGTTCGAGGCCGACCTGCCGCGGGATCTGGCCGATCTGCTGGCGCAATTGCGCGGCCCCAGGGCCTGACCAAAGGCCGCCGCAACACACATGACCTGTGCGTGATAGCGCTGACACAGGTCTTTCGCCGCCACCGCCAATGATTAACTTTCTGGCAAGCCTTGGGGCTTTACCGTCTTGAAACACAAGATCAGAGGCCCCATCTGGCATGTTAAGCCCCGTAACATAGGGGCTCCCAACGGAGGGAGTGTGACATGAGCAACTATGGCAATCTGCCGGCCCCGTCGCCCGAGGCGGGCCTGAGCCGTTATCTGCAGGAAATCCGCAAGTTCCCGCTGCTGGAGCCGGAAGAGGAATACATGCTGGCCAAGCGCTGGGTCGAGGATCAGGATGCCGAGGCCGCGCACAAGATGGTCACCTCGCACCTGCGCCTCGCCGCCAAGATCGCCATGGGCTATCGCGGCTACGGCCTGCCGCAGGCCGAGGTGATTTCCGAAGCCAATGTCGGCCTGATGCAGGCCGTCAAGCGGTTCGACCCGGAAAAGGGCTTTCGCCTCGCGACCTACGCCATGTGGTGGATCCGCGCCTCGATCCAGGAATACATCCTGCGGTCCTGGTCGCTGGTCAAGCTGGGTACGACCAGCGCGCAGAAGAAGCTGTTCTTCAACCTGCGCAAGGCCAAATCGCGCATCGGCGCGCTGGAGGATGGCGATCTGCGCCCGGAACACGTGGAAAAGATCGCACACGACCTCGGCGTGACCGAGGACGAGGTGATCTCGATGAACCGCCGCCTGTCGGGCGGCGATGCCTCGCTGAACGCCACCGTGGGCTCCGAAGGCGAAGGCACGATGCAATGGCAGGACTGGCTGGAGGACGAAGACGCCGACCAGGCCGGCGATTACGCCGAGCGCAACGAACTGGAGGCGCGGCGCGAATTGCTGGCACAGGCGATGGACGTGCTGACCGACCGCGAAAAGGACATCCTGACCCAGCGCCGCCTGATGGATCAGGCGGTCACGCTGGAAGAGCTTTCGGGGCAGTACGACGTGTCGCGCGAACGCATCCGCCAGATCGAAGTGCGCGCGTTCGAGAAGCTGCAAAAGCGCATGCGCGACCTGGCGCGCGATCAGGGCATGCTGACATCGGCATGACACGGGGCCCCAGACCGGGCCTGACCGCAGGAATACCGGGGGCCGGGTGCCAAAGCGCCCGGCCCCCGGCATGTTGCGGTCGTCTCACGCCAGCATCTGCGCCAGATCCTCGATCTCGGCCCCGCCGGCCATCAGGCGACGGATGTCGTCGCCGGCCAGTTCTTCCTTGGTGCCCGCCCCGATCACCTCGCCCAGGCTGAGAAAGGTGAAGCGGTCGGCGATCAGTTTCGAGTGGATCTCGTTGTGGGTGATGAAGATGATGGCGATGTCGCCGCGCTCGCGCACCGTCTTGATGGTGCGCAGCACCTCCATCTGCTGCTTCTGCCCCAGGGCCGAGGTCGGCTCGTCCAGGATCAGCACCTTGGCCCCGAAATGGATCGCGCGGGCAATCGCCAGCGTCTGGCGCTGACCGCCCGACATGGTGCCCACCGCCTGCCCCGGGTCCGAGATGTCGATGCCGATCTTCAGCATCTCGTCATGGGCAACCTTGTCCATCTCGTCCATCTTCAGCATCCCGAACATCCCCTTGAGCTCGCGCCCCATGAAGAAGTTGCGGGTCACGCTCATCAGCGGGTTGAGCGCGAGGTCCTGGTAGACCGTGCCGATCCCCGCCGCCGCCGCGTCGCGCGGCGTGCGGAAGGTCACCGGTTTTCCTTCGATGTAGATCTGGCCTTCGGTGGGCTGGTGCACGCCGGACAGCGTCTTGATCAGCGTGGACTTGCCCGCACCGTTGTCACCCAGAAGCGCGTGCACCTCGCCGGGCCAGACATCGAGGTCGACCCCGCTCAGCGCCGTGAAGGGGCCAAAGCGCTTTACCAGCTTTTCGACCCTGAGATACGGTTGTGCCATGGCTCAGATCCCCCCCGTGATCCGCTTGCGGATGCGTTCGTTGGCGAACACCGCCGCCAGCAGCACCACGCCGACAAAGACCCGGTAGAACGACCCGTCGATCCACGGGATGTAGAACACCGCGTTGGCCACCAGACCGAAGGTCACCGCGCCGAACACCACCCCGATGACCGAACCGAATCCCCCCGTCATCAGCGTGCCGCCCACAACGGCGATGGCGATGGCTTCAAGCTCCTTGAGGTTGCCCTTGGCGGCATCGGCGGTGTTGGTGTCGAACACTTGGCAGGCCGCAAAGATCGTGGCGCAGAAGGCCGTGGTCATGAACAGGCCGATCTTGACCTGGTTCACCGGCACCCCGTTGGCGCGCGCCGCCTCCTTGTTGTCGCCGGTGGCAAAGATCCAGTTGCCGATCTGCGTGCGGCTGAGGATGAAATAGGCCAGCCCGGCGATGATGATCCACCACAAGAGCCGCGCATCGAACCCGGTCACCAGCTGCTCGCCCGCGCGGCTGCCGCGGGTCACCGCGTTGCCGCCCAGCAGGAACCACAGATCATAGAACCAGCCGAACACCTCGCCGCCGAACAGATCGGCGAACCAGCTGGTTTCCTTGAAATCCGGCAGGCCGGAAATCTGCGTCGACTGGTTGATGAGGCGAAAGCACACCTCGGTCAGGCCGCGCAGGAAAAACAGGAAGGCCAGCGTCACGATAAAGCTCGACAGGCCCGACCGCACGACGATGGTGCCGATGATCCATCCGAACGTCAGCGTCATCGCCAGCGTGATCAGAAAGGCCGAAAGCGGCGTCGCCTCGCCCAGTCCGAACGGCAGGCCCCATTTCAGCATCATCGCCATGGACATGCCGGCAAAACCGATCATCGACCCGATGGACAGGTCGAACTCGCCCGCGATCATCAGCAGGGCCGCGCCGGTGGCGATGATGCCGAACTGCGCGATGATCGCCATGTTGTTCTTGAGCCCGAGCGCGTTGAAGGCCTTGAAGTCCGACGCCAGGGTGATCGCCACGATCACCACGATCATGACGATGAAGGCCCCGGCCTCGGGTCGGCGCACCATGCGCATCAAGGTGGATTCCTGTTTCAAGCGGTCGGCTTCGCTGCGCCCCGTCATGAGCTCCCCCAGTGCTGTGTGTAGGATATGTATGGGAAAAGGGGACAGGCGGTGCCGCCTGCCCCCGAATGCTGCGGATCGGCCGCAGGATTACCGGTCGATGCCGGCCAGCGCCTTGACGGCGGCCGCGTTGGTCTTGTCCACAAAGCCCGGGCCCGAGGGGATGTTCGCCCCGGGCAGCAGGCCTGCATGGTTGTTGTACAGGTGCAGGACGATGATCGGCATGTAGCCCTGCAGACGCTGCTGCTGGTCGATGGTGAACGAGGCGGTGCCCGCTTCGATCAGGTCCATCACACCCGGGCTGAGGTCGAAGCACGCCAGGTGGATCGACCCCACCAGACCCATCTCGTCCAGCGCCGAGGCGGCGGCTTCGCAGACATGCGGGCCAACGGCCAGCACGCCGTCGATGCTTTCATCGGCCTGCAGCGCGGCGGCGGTGCGGGTCTTGATCTGAGTGACGTCGTTGGACACGTCGATCTGGTTCAGATCGGCACCCATGGCGTCGAAATAGCCGGTGCAACGGTCGACCAGCGCGGTGTTGAACGCCTCCTGGTTGAGGCAGAGCCCCTTGGTCACACCCTCGGCCATCGCACGTTCGCCCGCGGCCTTGCCGGCGTCGTATTCCGGCTGGCCCACATGCATCAGCGCGCCGACTTCCTTGGACGATTCGAGGCCCGAGTTCATGGTGACCACCGGGATACCCGCATCGACCGCGGCCTTGATGGCCCCGCCCAGCGCATCGGCGTCGGGCAGCGACACGACGATGCCGTCGGGCTGGGTGGCCGCGGCGGCTTCGATCAGCTTGGCCATGCCCGCCATGTCACCCGAGGGGTCGAAATTGTACTCGATCTCGGCTCCGACGGCAGCACCGGCGTCTTTCGCGCCCTTTTCCACCACCGGCCAGAACGGATCGGTGCCCTGGGTATGCGTGATCACGACATAGCGCTCGGCCATGGCCGAACCGGCCAGCAGTGCCAGGCCCGCGGCCAGAGTTGCAACTCGCTTCATTCTTTCCTCCCTGAAAGCTTGTTCGCGTTAACAGCCGCAGTGAAGCCATTTTGGCCCATCAAAGCAAGGCTCTTGCTGCCAAGGGGACAAACGCCGCTGCCAAAGGCCAACCCGCCACCACCTGTGAGGGAAATCACAGTCACAAAACTTACCCTTTGATAGATCAATTTTTGCGTGTACCCTTTCCGCAAGGTCAATTGCGCCCGTCAAAGTGATTGGAAATCCCATGTCTAACATCGCCGGCAAGGCGTACGCGATGAACGTCGTCACGCCCTCCAACCCAAGGATCACCTGGATCAACCGTCTGCTGTTCATGGCCTCGCGCGGGCAGCCGTCGAACCTGTTCGGCCTCTTGGGGCTGTCGCTGATCCATTTTGCCCGCTGGGTCATCATCAAACCCGAGCAGTGGCCCGATCTTGGCCAGGGCAAGCAGACGGTGCAGAACGATTACGTGCTGTTCTGCTCGAACTTCAACGGCACCTGGGACCAGTATATCGACGCCTTCTCGGACGGCATCCCCAACGGTCTGAACCTGTTCTGGTTCTCGGCCACCAAGTACCCGCTGTCGATCCCGGTCACGCCGTTCAAGCGCTACATCACCTACAACCAGATCGGCTGCGATTATTACTACAACGCCACCCCCGGCTCGGCCCAGCGCGACATCAAGACCTCGCTCAAGGTCTATGACGCGCTGCTGACGCTGCAAAAGGCCCATGCCGAGCAGACGCCCGAGGTCTTTGCCGAAACCTATCGCAAGACGCTGGGCCAGGTGCAGATCGGGCTGGGCGATCCCGGCTTTGGCCCGGTGGCCAGCCTCGACACCGAAAAGGCCGACCAGAACCGCCGGGACTATGTGCGCGACGCGCAGGCCCGGTTCAACGCGCAGCGCTGAGGAGACAGACCCATGCCCGATCTCGACTCCGGTCACATCTTCCTGACCACGCTGGCCCCGATCAAGGGCGCAGGACGTGGCGGCGGCCAGAAGACCTCGTACGAACAGAACATCCGCATCTCGCTGGCGCGGCTGCCCACGGCGTTGCAATCGCCGGCCACGCGGCAGACCGGCCTGAACAGCCCCTTTGCCCGCAACACGCGCAACCATCTGGCGCGGATGTTCGTGCTGAACGACACCGTCTTCAACGGCCGGGTCGGGGAAAACGCGCTGGCCGCCGCCATCAGCCGCAAGGACCCGATCAACCCCGAGCCGGTGGACCGCCTGAACGCCGCCTATCTGGTGTTCTGCGCCGATATCGACGCCGTCACCGAAGACGGCCAGCCCCTGCCCGCCAACCTGACCGCCGCGCAACAGCGCGCGGTGCGCGCCAGCTATGCCCGCAAGCTGTGGGACACCATGCAGCCCGAACTGCGCGAGATCTATTCCAACTGCGTGGGCTTTGACGATGTGCAGACCGCGGACGATTTCGCGCGCTATCTCGACCGCTGCCATGTCGAAACGACGATGCCGTTCCACGACTATTACCTGGAACTGCCGGAGTTCCACATCCTGCCGGTGCGCCCGCTGCTTCTGGCCGTGGCGATCCCCGCGCTGGTGGCGCTGGTCGCGCTGGTCTGCCGCATCCTGGGCATGATCGACCTGCCGCTGCTGGGCTGGAACAGCCTTGCCACCTTCCTGCTTGCCGGGGCCCTGGCCGCCATCGCCGCCGTGGCGTCGGTGAAATATGCCATCGCCAACGGCAACAAGCCGCTGGCACCGGGCAAGTATGACGACCTGCCCACGGTGCTCAAGGCGCTCTACATGCAGCAGCATTTTGCCGATTTCGTGGTCGAGCATCAGGGCTGCACGCCCGAGACGCTGCACGCGGCCTTCGGGGCCTTTCTGGACCGCACGCAGCCGCAGGACCGCAGCGCGCCCACCCAGGAGCCCGGGGTCATCGCCTCTGTGCCCATCCACGCCGCCCGCTAAGACACATTGGATTTCCACATGACCCGCACGCTCGATCTTGACGACATTCAGGGCAACGTGACCCGTGCCTATGGCCGCTTCGCCTTTCCCTTTGCCCGTTATTTCTTTCTCAACATCGCCGATCCGGACTCGGGCCGCCGCTTTGTCGACCTGGTGCGCCACGAGGTGACCACGGCGCAGCGCTGGACCGCCGAATCCAAGCCGAAATGCACGCTCAACATCGGGTTCACCTTCTATGGCCTGCTCAAGCTGGGGCTGTCCTCGAAGACGCTGCAGGAGATGCCGCAGGAATTCATCGAGGGCATGAAGAACCGCGCCTTCGTGCTGGGCGACCGCGACACCGCCAGGACGGCGGATGACGACACCGGCTGGTGCGACCACTGGGACCCGATCTGGCGCAACAACCGCTGCGGGCAGATCGACACGCCGCAGAACGTGCATATCTGGATTTCGCTCAACGCCCAGCTCAAGGCCGAAGGCACGGCCGAGCCCGACGACGCGCTGGAGGAAAAGACCCGCCGCCTGCGCGAGATGTGCAAGACCGCCGGCGGCGTGTCCATCCTCGACGGGATCGGGCGCAACGGCGAGGCCGACTACCAGGCGGCCTCGGCCGTGTTCGACAAGATCGGCGGCATCCCGGTGCCCACGCCGAAGGAGCATTTCGGCTTTACCGACGGGATTTCGGACCCGGTCTTCGAAGGCCAGTACCCCGATGACGAGATGGCCGACAAGGTGATCGGACGCGGCAAGCGGATGAACGGGGAATGGCAGCCCATCGCCACCGGCGAATTCATCCTTGGCCATCCCGACGAAAGCCAGGAACTGCCCCCCACCCCGCGCCCGGTGGAGTTCATGCACAACGGCACCTTCATGGCCTTCCGCAAGCTGCACGAAAACGTCGCCACCTTCGACGCGGTGGTGAAGGAAGAGGCCGAACGCTATGCCCGGGTGATGGGCCTGGACGACATGGACGAGGCCGTCGAGACGATCCGCGCCAAGATGTGCGGCCGCTGGTCGGACGGCGTGCCGCTGGCCAAGGTGCCAACCTATGCCGAGTGGCGCAGCTTCCGGCGCGACAACCACTTCGAGGACAAGAACCCGCTGGTGGCGCTGAAGGCACAGGTGGATTACATCCGCTCGCGCCATGCGTCGGATTTCCGCTATGCCGACGACATGCCCGGGTTCAAATGCCCCGGCGGCGCGCATGTGCGGCGGGTGAACACGCGCGACTATCTCGATCCGCTGAACACCGGCGGGGTGGATGCCGCCGGCAATCCCCATCCCAACGACAAGGCCACCAGCCAGCTGAACAAGCGCCGCCGCATCCTGCGCCGCGGCCTGCCCTACGGGCCGCACAATTTCGAACACAAGGATGACGACACCGAACAGGGCGTGGCGATGATGATGATCGGCGCCTCGCTCTTCCGGCAGTTCGAGTTCGTCCAGCAGCAATGGATCCAGTACGGGCTGGATTTCCACCAGGGCAACAACACCTGCCCGATGCTGGGCGACCACACCCACCACACGCGCTTTACCATCCCCGCCGACCCGCGCTCGGGCAAGCCGCCCTACGTGATGTCGAAGTTGAAGACCTTCGTGGAATGCCGCGGCGGCGACTATTTCTTCATCCCCTCCCTGACCGGCCTGCGCATGATCGCGATGGGCATTGTCGACCCGACATAAGGAGAGACGGCCATGTCTGCCATCCTCGCCGCGCTGACCACCGTCTGGCGCGTCCTGCAGGTCTGGGCCGAAGGGCTCTGGTCGCTTGTCTCGCTGCTGGGCATCGGGCTGCGGGCGCTGGTCACGGGCGGCGGCGCAGCCAGCCTCGCCGCGGCCTTTGCCGCGCCCGCCACCCAGCGCAAGGCGCTTTCGGTGCTGCGGGCGGTCTGGCCCAACCTGCGGCTGGGCCGGTCCTTCGTGAAGGCCTATGACAATTCCGGAACCATCATCGTTACACGGCATAACGATTGCCTCGACGTGCTGAACCGCGATGCCGATTTCGAAGTGGTCTACGGCCCGCGGATGCAGAAGCTGACCGAGGGGCGCAACTTCTTTCTCGGGATGCAGCCGGGCTGGGACTATACCCGCGACACCTCGGCCATGCGGCTGGCGATGCGCACCACCGACGTGGCCGACCTCATCCTGCCCCGGGCGCAGGCGCTGGCCGACGACATCGTGGCGCGGTCCGGCGGCCGGATCGACCTGCCGCCGCAACTGGCCCTGCAGGTGCCCTGGGACATGACCCGGCACTATTTCGGCACCCCCGGCCCCGATGCCGCCACCATGCAGGACTGGACCACGACGCTGTTCTGGTACCTGTTCGAGGATCTGGGCGCCGATCCGGAGTTCGACGCCAAGGCCATGCACCAGGCGGCGCAGTTCCGCGCCTATCTCGACGGGGTGATCGCCGAACGTCACGCCGCGCCCACCGACGCGCCGGATCTGGTCAACCGCTGCCTGGCTCTGCAGGCGGCGGGCACGCCGGGGATGGACGATACCGGCATCCGCAACAACATCCTGGGTCTGCAGATCGGGGCCATCCCGACGATCTCCAAGGCGGCCTGCCTGGCGCTGGACGAGCTGCTGAACCGTCCCGACGCGCTGCGCGGCGCGATGCAGGCGGCGCGCTCGGACGACGACGCCAGGCTGGCGCAATACATCTGGGAGGCGCTGCGCTTCAACCCGCACAACCCGGTGGTCTATCGCCGGGCCACGCGCGACACCGTGGTAGGCCGGTCGACCCTGCGCCAACAGACGGTGCGCCAGGGCGACATGGTCTTTGCCGCCACGCTGTCGGCCATGTTCGATCCGCTTGCCATCCCCCACCCGGGGCGCTTCTGCATCGACCGCCCGTGGGAAACCTACATCATCTGGGGCTACGGGATGCACACCTGTTTTGGCGCGGCGATCAACCGCGTGGTGATCCCCGCCATCCTCAAGCCGCTCCTGCGCCAGAAGACCCTGCGCCGCGCGCCCGGTGCCGCGGGGCAGATCGACACCGGCGGCACGCCGCATCCGCAGCATTTCCACCTGGAATTCGACACCTGAAGGAGCGTGCCATGACCGACCGGACCCTTCTCATCACGCTCCGCCCGTCCTCGGACGTGGATCTGGGCCGCTGGCTGTTGCAGCATTACGGTGTGCCCTATACCGAACGCCCTCATGCGCCGATCTTTCACGTTCTGGCGCTGAAAGCCTGGGGCGAAGGCAAGGACGACTATCCCCTGCTGGTCCGCAACGGCAACAGGTTCCCCACGGTGGAAAAGATCGTCGCCCTGCTGGAGCCCGACGCCGCCCCCGACCGGCGGCTCCTGCCCGACGACGGCAGTGCGGCGCGCAAGGAAGTGGACGCGCTGCAGCATTACGCCCGCTACGACGTCGGCACCGGTGTGGTGAACTGGTCCTATTTCCACCTGCTGCAGCACAAGGCCGCGGTCTGGCCCTCGATCACCACCGGCGTGCCGTGGTACGAAAAGGCGTTCTGCCATGTGGGGTTCCCGGTCATCCGGTCGCTGATGTACAAGGGGCTGGCGCTGGACCGGCAGGTGGCGGACAAGGCGCTGGACGACGTGCGGCACGGCTTTGACCGGATCGACGCGCTGCTTGCGGACGGGCGGCGCTATCTGGTGGGCGACCGGCTGAGCCTGGCCGACCTGGCCACCGCCGCCTCATTCGGACCGATGATCCTGGCGCAGGGCTATCAGGGCTTTCTGCCCAACCAGGCCGCCTGCCCGCCTTTCATGCAGACCGTCTATCAGGAGTTGCGCACCCGGCCCGCGGGGCTGTTCGTGCAGCGCCTCTACGACACCCACCGCCCAGGCGTCTGACCAGAGCGTGTCGCGCCCGATCGGGTTCGGGCATTCGCCTGCCGGACCGAGGCAGGGTCGGTGAAGCATGACCCGGTCGGTCAGGCAGGCGAATGCGATTTGGCGCGACACGCTCTAGCCCGGCGGGCGGGCGCTGTCGCGCACCACGTCCGCCAGGTCCGCCAGCTGGCGGCCCAGCGGGCTGGACCGGCGCCAGACCATGCCGATGGTGCGCGACGGCTCGTCGCCCGGGAACCGCGCCACCGAAACCGCGGCCGAGCGGGTCTCGACCGTTTCGGCCATTTCCGGGATCAGCGTCACCCCGATGCCCGCCGCCACCATCTGCACCAGCGTCGACAGCGTGCTGCCGTCAAGCCCGCCGCGGGGCTGCGGCGGGCGCAGGCTGCAGAACGACAGCGCCTGGTCGCGGAAACAGTGGCCCTCTTCCAGCAGCAGCAACCGCATCTCGCCCAGGGCCTGCCGGTCCGGCAGGGGCTTGCCGGCATCGCCCGCGGGGCGCACCAGAAGGAAGCGTTCTGAAAACAGCGCCGTTTCCGCCAGCGCCGGTTCGGACACCGGCAGCGCCAGCAACGCGGTGTCCAGCCGCCCGTCCAGCAGTTCCTGCACCAGGCGCGAGGTCAGAGTCTCGCGGACGTAAAGGTCCAGCCCGGGATGCGACCGGCCAAGCCCGGCCAGCACGCGCGGCAGCAGATAGGGCGCGATGGTGGGGATCACGCCCAGCCGCAACCGTCCCGCCAGCCGGTCCTGCGCGGCGCGCGCCAGGTCGCCCAGCTCGTCCACCGCGCGCAGGATGCCGCCGATCCGGTCGGCCACCTGCTCGCCAAAGGCGGTCAGCCGGACCTGCCGGGCGCCGCGTTCGAACAACGTGGCCCCCAGACTGTCCTCCAGTTCCCGGATCTGGACAGAGAGCGCGGGCTGCGAGATCGCGCAGGCCGCCGCCGCACGCCCGAAATGGCCTTCGCGCGCCAGCGCCTCGAAATAGCGCAACTGCTTGAGGGTGAGGTTCTTCATAACCTGAAATTATCAGGCTCATGAGAAAATACAACTTTGGCAAATCGCCCGCGCTTGCTACCTATGCCGCGGGAGGTGGGGATCGACGCGGTGCGAGTCGCCCGCAGGCGCGACATCCGCCGCGCCGGACGCATCCTGCGCCAGGGGCGGGACGGGTGTACCCGCCAGGTCCGCGATGCGCGTCCCGCTACAGCACCTGCCACAGGAAGGGCCGCTGCCTTGCAACAAGGCACCGCCCGCGAGGCCGCATCGGCCAGCCACATGAAGGAGTGAGACATGGACGGAAACGATATGGAAAACACCGGCGGTTGCCCGGTCATTCACCTGCATGCCCGCGCAGGCGTGCGGTCGAACCGCGACTGGTGGCCGAACCAGCTGAACCTCAAGATGCTGGCCCAGAACGGCCCGCAGGTGGACCCGATGGGCAGCGCGTACAACTACGCCGAGGCCTTCGAAAAGCTGGACATGGACGCCGTCAAGGCCGACCTCACCGCGCTGATGACCGACAGCCAGGACTGGTGGCCTGCCGATTATGGCCATTACGGCCCGTTCTTCATCCGCATGGCCTGGCACTCGGCCGGGACCTACCGCACCGCCGACGGCCGCGGCGGCGCGCGCTCGGGCACCCAGCGCTTTGCACCGCTGAACTCCTGGCCGGATAACGGCAACCTGGACAAGGCCCGCCGCCTGCTCTGGCCGATCAAGCAGAAATACGGGGCCAGCCTGTCCTGGGCCGACCTGATGATCCTGGCCGGCAACGTGGCCATCGAATCCATGGGCGGGCCGGTGTTCGGCTTTGGCGGCGGCCGCGCCGACGTGTTCGAACCCGAAGAAGACATCTACTGGGGGTCCGAAGCCGAATGGCTGGCCACGTCGGACAAGGAAAACAGCCGCTATTCCGGCGAGCGCATGCTGGAAAACCCGCTGGCCGCCGTGCAGATGGGCCTGATCTACGTCAACCCCGAAGGCCCGGACGGCAATCCCGATCCGCTCGCCTCGGCGCGTGACATCCGTGAAACCTTTGCCCGCATGGCGATGAACGACGAGGAAACCGTCGCGCTGACCGCGGGTGGCCACACCTTCGGCAAGGCGCATGGCGCGGGCAATCCCGACCTGGTGGGCGCAGAGCCCGAAGGCGCACCGATCGAGGCGCAGGGCCTTGGCTGGGCCAACGCCCACGAATCCGGCAAGGGCGTGCACACCACCACGTCGGGCATCGAAGGCCCGTGGACCGCGAACCCGATCAAGTGGGACAACGGCTATTTCGACCTGCTGTTCGGCTACGAGTGGGAACTGGTCAAGTCGCCCGCCGGGGCACATCAGTGGCACCCCAAGGACCTCAAGGAAGACGACCACGCCCCGCAGGTCGATGGTTCGGGCGCAAAGGTCACCCCGATGATGACCACCGCCGACATGGCGATGCGCATGGACCCGGAGTACGAGAAGATCTCGCGCCGGTTCCACCAGAACCCCGACCAGTTTGCCGATGCCTTTGCCCGCGCATGGTTCAAGCTGACCCACCGCGACATGGGCCCCAAGGTGCTCTACAAGGGCGCTGACGTGCCGGCCGAAGACCTGATCTGGCAGGATCCGATCCCCGCCGTCGATCACGATCTGGTGGACGCCGCCGATATCGCCGACCTGAAGGCCAAGCTGCTGGATTGCGGTCTGTCGGTGTCGGACCTGGTGCGCACCGCCTGGGCGTCGGCCTCGACCTTCCGTGGCTCGGACAACCGCGGCGGCGCCAATGGCGCGCGCGTCCGTCTGGCCCCGCAGAAGGACTGGGCGGCCAACAACCCGGCCGAGCTGGCCAAGGCGCTGACCGCGCTGGAAGGCGTGCAGAGCGCATTCAACGCGGCACAGTCGGGCGGCAAGAAGGTCTCGCTGGCGGATGTGATCGTTCTGGGCGGCGTGGCGGCCATTGAAAAGGCGGCCAAGGACGCGGGCTTTGACATCGAGGTGCCGTTTGCACCGGGCCGCATGGATGCCAGCGCCGAGCAGACCGACGCCGAAAGCTTCGAGCCGATGGAACCCATCGCCGACGGCTTCCGCAACTTCGAAAAGGGCGAATACAGCATCTCGGCCGAGGAACTGCTGGTGGACAAGGCGCAGCTGCTGACGCTGACCGCGCCGGAGATGACCGTTCTGGTGGGCGGCATGCGCGCACTGGCGGCCAATTTCGACGGCTCCAGCCATGGCGTCCTGACCAGCCGCCCGGGCCAGTTGACCAACGACTTCTTCGTGAACCTGCTGGACATGGGCGTGGAATGGAAGCCTGCGGACGACGCCGCCCGGGTGTTCGAAGGCCGTGACCGCGCGTCGGGCGAGGTCAAGTGGACGGGCACCCGTGTCGACCTGATCTTTGGCTCGAACTCGCAGCTGCGGGCGCTGGCCGAAGTCTATGGCGCGGCGGATGCGGGCGAGAAGTTCGTGGCCGATTTCGTCGCCGCCTGGACCAAGGTGATGAACGCCGACCGGTTCGACCTGGCGTGACCCGGACCGGGGCCGTGCCGCAAGGCGCGGCCCTTCGCGGCTTGATCCCGCGTTTCGACGGCGCGTCCTTGCGGGGCGCGCCGTTTTCTTCGTGCCGTGTCGTCCGAGGAATGGTACCGCCTCCCCGGCTCGAACGGGGGACCTCTAGATCCACAATCTAGCGCTCTAACCAACTGAGCTAAGGCGGCACTGGCGCATCGGATACAAAAGCCGCCCCGCGAATGCAACCCGGATTCTGGGCCTCAGAGGTCGACTTCCCAGCCTTGCTCCACCACATCGGTGCCGAAACTGCGCTTGGGTTCGGACCGCACCAGACGCCAGCCAAACCGCCGGTAGAGCGCACAGGCCGCGCGATGGCTTTCATGGGTCCACAGAACCATGCGCGCAAATCCCCTTGCGCGGGCGTGCGCCATGCAGTCGGACAGCAGCCGCTTGCCCAGCCCCAGACCGCGCGCCTCGGGCACCAGAAGGAACAGCCGCAGTTGTGCCGTCTCGGCATCGCGCCGGACGCAGAAGACGCTGCCCAGACGCTGCGCGCCCCGCCAGGCGATGAAGGCGCGGTCGGTCTGCGGATCGTGGTCTTTCGCATAGGTCTCCAGCACCTCGCGCACCAGGACGGGGAAGGTCGCGTCAAACCCCTCGTCGCGCGCATAAAGCTCGGCATGGCGGTCCACCAGCCAGTCGATATCTCCCGGGCCCAAGTTCCTGATCGCGATCTCCATGCCGCCATCAAGCCTGCCTTGCGCTTGCAAATCAAGCGGCTTGGCGCTAGGTCCGGGGGCCTTGAGCGGAGGGTGTCATGGGCATCAACGACGAACGCGAAATCGAGGCGGGCCTGCAGATCGGCCCCACGGACAAGGGCATGGTGCGCCTGTTCGTCACCGGTGAAGGGCTCGAAGTGCCGATGGATTTCGACCCCGAGGAAGCCGAGGAGATCGCCGAGGAAATCCGCGCCGCAGCCGCAGCCGCCCGCAAGGCCAAGCGCCGCTGACACCACCCCGGTCCACCGCCGTTCCGGCCATCCCGTCCGCAGTCCCGGACTTGCTCCGGGACCTCTTGTGTCCGGCCCGCTGCAGGAGGTCCCGGATCAGGTCCGGGACTGCGGTGCGCCAGGCACACGCGCCCGGTGCCTCAGGCCAGACCCGCCCCCGGATCGCGCAGCGCATGCAGCCGCCGCGCGGCGTGCTGCGCCAGCTTGCGGATCACCGCATTGCGCCGTGCGCCTGCCAGCCTCACCTCCGGCGCCATGCGCAGGATTTCCGCGTCATACCCGTCGGCAATGATCAGCCCGGTGTCGTCCGGCAGCAGATCGGTGGGAAAATCCTGATCCACCGCCCAGAAATAGCGGTCACACCATTCCAGATAGCCCTGCCACTTGCCATCTGCCGCGAAATCGGCGCGCGAGGACTTGCACTCGACCACCCAGATCTCGCCTTTTGCGCCCAGCGCCAGCACATCCACCCGCATGCCCCGTTCGGGCTCGAATTCCTCCACCACGGCAAAGCCGTGGCTGGCCAGGTGCCGGCACACGCCGCGTGCCAGAAGCTGGCCGGGCATCAGGGTCTGAAGCTCTGCGATCATGCCCGCCATAATGAACAATTCATGAACATTTGCAAGCAATCCCGCGCCGACCGGCGCAAGCCCCCTTTTCCGCCGGGCCGAAGCCGCTAAGCTGCCCGCGATCAGGGAGGACCGCATGACCGATCAAGGCAGACTGACCCGGGCCGAGGCGCGCGGCGTGCGGTACGCACGCGAACTGGAGGGCCATCTGGGCTGGCTGGAAACCTTTTCCGGCACCGCGCTGGGGGTTCTGGCGGTGGCGTCGGGCATCTATACCTATCTGGGGGTGTCCTCGCTGCTGGACGACAACGGCGCCATGTCGGTCTTTGCCGCCATCGCCTATTCCACCGCCGTTTCGGTGGGCATCTTCGTGTTCTGGTCCTACCTGATGCGGCTGTTTCCCGCCGTGCGCACCGCCGGGGCGCGGGCCGGGCTGTTTGCCGCCATGGGGCTGGGATCTCTGGCCATCGTGGCCATGTCGTCCTGGCTGAACGCCGCGGCGCTGGCCGGATCGGCGGCGGTCGAGCAGCACCTGGCGCGTACCGTGCAGGAGTATCAGGGCGGTCTGGAACGTGCGCACGAGATCGCGCTGTCGGCGCAGGCGCTGCAGCGCGACGTGGCCCGGGTGCGCCAGTCCTTCGAGGACCTGTCCGAACAGGAGGCCGCCGGCGCGCTGTCGGGGCTGGCCGGCCGCGGCGCGGTGTTCCGCGTGCTGCGGCAGAAATCCGGCGAACTGGGCGCGCTGGAAACCCAGATCGCCAGCCAGACCCGGCTGGTGGAAAACGCCTTTACCGAAGGCAACACGATCCTGCGCCGGATGCGCGCGCTGACGGTGGAACAGGGCAGCGTCGAGGCGCGCTCGGTGGAGTTTTCCGAGGCCGCGGTGCGCCTTCAGGGGCTGATCACCGAATTGCGCCAATTGTCCGTCGCGCCGCTGGTGGAACGCGCGGCGCGTGACCTGTCGGCCTCGGTCGTGCTGCCGGAACTCGACGGCCGCACCGAGGCGGGCCGCAGCGACCAGGCGGCCACGCTGAGCTCGGTCCTGCAGGTGCTGGCGGCGCGGGCGGCGACGCTGGAACAGGCGGCGCAGGCGGTGCAGGCCATGCAGCCGCCCACCGATGTCACCTATACCCCGATCTCGGCCGCCGATGCGGTGATCCTTTATGCCGGGAATTTCGTGCCCTCCTGGGCCGGGGCCATCGCCATCGACCTGTTGCCGGCGGTGCTGGTGTTCATCCTGGCGATCACGCAATCGGCCATCCGCTCGGGCCGCGAAGGCGCGGGGGTCGAGGATACGCTGACCCTGGCCGAACTGCGCGCCGCCGTGCACGCCCTGCGCGATGTCGAGGACGTGATGAACGAACCGGCCTCTGCCGACGCGCCGCCCAGGGTTTCGCCCATCAAGGAAAAATCCGCATGAGGGGCCGCTCTGTCTCGCGCATGTTGTCGGCGGTGCTGATCTTTCAGCTGGGCATCGGCGTGCTTCTGGTGATGGGCGACATGCGCGGCGGGCCGGTGCCCCTGCCCCGCTTTGCCCCCGAAGCGCCGCGGCTGGACGCGCCGGTGCGCCCCGGCGACCAGCGCCGGGTGTTCAATCCCTCCCGCGATCGCCCGGCGGTCCGCCCGGCGCGCGACCCCGGCACGCTGCCCGACCGGCTGACGCTGTTTCAGGATGACGGGGCGTGGCGGCTGGAGGGCGGCATTGCCGAAGGTGATGCCGAACGGGTGATCGCCCAGATCGACGGCGCGCCCGCCGAAATCGCCACGTTGATCCTGCAATCGCCCGGCGGCTCGGTGCGCGACGCGCTGGAGATCGGCCGCCACCTGCGCGCCAAGGGCATCGCCACGCAATTGCTTTCGGGCGAGTTCTGCTATTCCGCCTGCCCCTATCTGCTGGCCGGCGGCGTGACCCGTGACATCCATCCCGATGCCAGCGTGGGGGTGCATCAGCATTACTTTGGCGAGAACACGCTGCTGCCCGCCTTTGTCGCGATCGAAGACATCCAGCGCGGCCAGTCCGAGGTGATGACATTTCTCGACGACATGGGCATCGATCCGCTGGTCATGCGGCACGCCCTGGCCACGCCACCGGACGAGATCTACGTGCTGCTGCCGGAAGAACTGGAACGCTACGGATTTGTGACAACCGACGAAGGCTGATCCCTTGTCAGACCCCCTGCAACGGCTTACCTGTTGCGGCGGCGGGTTCTGCCCTTCGCGTGACACGGGTACATTCCGGTGGCCTTAAGCAAATCCGAGGGAGCTGGCTCTGGCGAGGTCGTGGCCTCGTTACCTGGCGCCCACCTGTAGATACAGGTCCTCGGGAATGCACGACCCACACGGTTGGCGTGGTTCCCGCCGCATCGTGCGAAGGCACGATGCGGCAGTGGCAAGGCCCTGTTTGCGAAGCAAACGTGACAGCCACACCCTCACCATGCCAGGCACAACACCTGCATCGTGCGAAGGCACGATGCGGCGTCAGCGGCGGATCAGGTAGCCCAGCGCGTTGCGGCGGGGTGTCGCCTCGACCGTGACCGGGGCCTCGGCGCGGATCGGCTCGGGCTGGCGGGTGCCGCCGCCGGGCGTGTCGTCTTCTGCCAGGCGCATGATCGAGATGCCGAACTGCACGCCGGCAAAGACGATGCCGTTGAACAGCCACAGCAGGCCCCCGGCCAGGAGTCCGGCCTCGGTCTGCAGCACGAGGTGGCCCAGATTGGCCACGTTGCCGTACAGCAGGGCCGCCACGAACACGGCGGACAGGCCAAAGCCGATCAGCACCTGGCGGATGTAGAGGGAAACGAGTCGGGGCATGGCGGGCTCCTTTTATTCCGGGATCAGAATATGATATAGGGCGCACCGTGCAACCGGCAATGTGCCGCAAGCCTGCGGCAGAGGCCCCCGGCACCTGCCGGGGGCCAAAGCGTCACTTCAGCTTCTTGAGGGCCTTCTTGGCCTTCTTCAGCTGGGTTGCGCGTTTCTTGACGTCCTTCTTGGCCGCCTTGAGCTTGGATTTGTCCGACATGTGCGAACTCCTTTCGTGTTGTCCGGCCCGCTCGGGCGTCGCGCGGCCCCCATTGGCAGGTCTGTCCGAGCAGACCGTTTCAGGGTGGCGGGCAGGCGTGCCGCCCACCGGGTGCATCTGCAGGGGTTTGCCGACGCGACTCGAGAGAACATATCAAATGCACTCACAATGTCTATACAAAAATCGTACAAAGAACCCCGCGAAGGTGCGAAACCCCGCGGGGCACCACTGCGACACCGCCTGGGCGGATCAGAACGCCTCGGGCCGCGCCTCGCGCGCCATGTGGTCAAGCACCGCGTTGACGAATTTCGGCTCGCGGCCTTCGGGATAGAAGGCCACGGCGACCTCGACATATTCCACGATGATCACCTTGGGCGGCGTGTCGGTGGACACGAACTCGGCCCCCGCCGCGCGAAACAGCGCCCGCAGGGTCGGATCGATGCGCGCGATGGGCCATTTCGCCACCAGCGCCCGGTCGGTCATCTGGTCGATCCGGGCCTGCCAGTTCACAGCCTCGCGCAGGATGCTGTCGAACAGCGCGATATCGCCATCCAGCATCTCTTCGCCCTCGGCAATCTCGGCACCGAAGCGGAAATCGAGGAACTCGCGCTTGACCGCCTCGGGTGTCTGGCCCGAGCTTTCCATCTGGAACAGGGCCTGAACGGCATATAGCCGCGAGGCGCTGCGCATGCGGCGTTTCTGGTTGCCCGAGACGGTCATGCGATCCCGGGCCCTTCGCCACCTTCGGCCAGGCGGTATTCGCCATGGTCCGGGCGAAAGCCGACAGCCTTGCGGTCGTCGCCAAAGCGGCGCGCCAGCGCGATCAGGTGCAGCGCCGCCGCCGCCGCGCCGCCGCCCTTGTTCTGCCCCGAAGCATCGGCCCGCACCTCGGCCTGGGCCAGGTTTTCCACCGTCAGGATGCCGTTGCCAAGGCACAGCCCCTGCAGCCCCAGCAGCGTCAGCCCGCGCGAGCTGTCATTGCACACGGTTTCGTAATGCGTCGTCTCGCCCCGGATCACGCAGCCCAGCGCGACATAGCCGTCAAAGTTCGACAGCCGCTCGGCCAGGCCGATGGCGGTGGGGATCTCCAGCGCGCCGGGCACCTCGATCAGGTCCCATGTGCCGCCGCAGGCCTCGATTTCCGCCTTGGCCCCGGCCACCAGCTGATCGGCCACCGCGCGGTAATAGGGCGAGACAACGATCAAGAGCTTGACCGGCCGGTCGAACTCCGGCCGCGGCAGGATGTAGTGTTCCGTCTGCGATGCCATCAGCCCAGCTCCGATATCTTGCGGGTTCCCACGATTTCCAGCCCGTAGGCGTCCAGCCCCACCACCTTGGGGGTGGGCGAATTGGTCAGCAGGATCAGCTTGGACAGGCCCAGCGACGACAGGATCTGCGCGCCCAGACCGTATTGCCGCAGCGTCTTGGGGCTGACCTCGTCATGCGGGGCAAGCTGCATCGACGTGTCACGCAGCAGGACAACCACGCCGCGGCCTTCCCGGGCGACGGCCTGCATGGCGTGCTGGAATTCATGCGCGCGGCCCCGGGGCCCGGTGCCCACCACGTCCAGCATCGGATCCATGGCGTGCATCCGCACCAGCACCGGCTCGGGCCCCGACAGATCGCCACGGGTCAGCACGATATGTTCGTCGCCATGGGTTTCGTCGGTATAGATGCGCATCTGCCAGTCGCCGCCGAATTCCGAGGTGACGGTCTCTTCCCGGCGCACCCGGACCAGGTTGTCATGCCGGCGGCGATAGCCGATCAGGTCCGAGATGGTGCCGATCTTGAGCCCGTGCCGCTGGGCAAAGGCCACAAGCTCCGGCAGCCGCGCCATGGTGCCGTCTTCGTTCATGATCTCGCAGATCACCCCGGCGGGGTTCAGCCCGGCAAGCCGCGCCACGTCCACCGCCGCCTCGGTATGACCGGCGCGCACCAGCACGCCGCCATCCTTGGCCCGCAGCGGAAACACATGCCCCGGCGTCGCGATGTCGTGCGCCCCCTTGGTGCCGTCGATGGCCACCGCGATGGTGCGCGCGCGGTCCGCTGCCGAAATGCCCGTCGTCACGCCCTCGCGCGCCTCGATGGACACGGTAAAGGCGGTTTCATGGCGCGAGGAGTTGTTGGTCGACATCAGCGTCAGCCCCAGCGCGTCGATCCGCGCCGAGGTCATCGCGAGGCAGATCAGCCCGCGGCCATGGGTGGCCATGAAGTTGATGGCGTCCGGCGTCGCCCATTGCGCGGGGATCACCAGATCGCCCTCGTTCTCGCGGTCCTCGTGATCGACGAGGATGAACATCCGGCCGTTGCGCGCGTCGTCGATGATCTCTTCCACCGAAGAGATCGCGTCGCGCCAGTTCTCCTCGACCGGACCGGGAGTTTCGAAATCGACCATGGGGCCTCCGTGTTCTGGCGCGCGGGATACGCGGTTCGGCCAGACTTGGCCAGAGCGTTTCGACGCGGCGTGACGCTTAGTCCAGGATGTCTTCCAGCAGATCGAACGCTTCTTCGAAGAACCGCTTTCCCAGGGATTTGCGCTTTTTCTTCTTCCGTTTCCGCGGGTCGGATTTCGCCGCGTGGCGCGCCAGTGCGGCAGGGCGATGGGCGTCCGGGTCCACGGCGTCACGCGGCAACTGCTTGAGGTTGTGCAGCGGCGCGCCACAGGCGCTGCAGGCCAGTTCGTGCCGCCGCGTGCCTTTCAGCACAAGGGCGGCACGGGTGCCGCAATAACAGCAGGTGGCAATCTTGGTTCCCTTGGGCATGCGGTCTCCTTCCGGTTCCGATGTGGGCCGCGATGGCCCCGGTACAAGCCCCGATCAGCCCTGCGCCGCATAGAGCGCCACCGCGGCGGCGTTGGAGACGTTGAGCGAGCCGAACGCGCCCGCAAAACGGATCCGCACCAGCGCGTCCACCACCTCGCGCGTGCGGGCGCGCAGGCCGGGCCCCTCGGCCCCCAGAACCAGCGCCACCGGGGCGTCACGGCGGCCCTCCAGCGCCTCCTCGATGGTCTGCTCGGCCTCGCCGTCCAGCCCCAGCACAAGGTAGCCCAGCTTTTGCAGCGCGATGATGGTGTCGGCCAGGTTGCGTTCGCGCAGGTAGGGCTGCCGCTCCAGCGCGCCCGAGGCGGTCTTGGCCAGCGCCCCGGTTTCCGGCGCGGCATGGTGGCGGGTGCCGATGACCGCCGACGCCCCGAACACCTCGGCCGAGCGCAGGATCGCGCCCACATTGTGCGGGTCCGACACCCGGTCGAGCAGCACCAGACGCAACGGCCCGCGCCCGCCCGACAGCGCCACGTCCTCCAGCCGGCCCCAGTCCAGCGGCCGCACCTCCAGCGCCGCGCCCTGATGCACCGATTGCGGATCCAGCGGCGCGCCGAACTTGCGCGGGTCGTGGATTTCCGGCTGCAGGCCCGAGGCCGCCACCGCCTCGGCCAGCTTCTCGGCGGCGTTGGGGGTCAGGATCAGCCGCAGCCGGTCGCGCCGCGGGTTCAGCAGCGCATCGCGCACCGCGTGCAGGCCGAACAGCCAGACGGTTTCCGCCGCCGCGGCCTTGCGCGCGCGTTCCTTGTCGACGACCCAGGCGGGTTTCTTCATGGCGGTCTCCTTTGCCCTCTCTTGCGCCGAACGTCCCGCGCGCGCAAGCTGAACACGGCCGCGAAGGAGAAACCGCAATGTTCAGACTGGGCCTGCTCAAGGTGCCGGTGTCGGATATCGACAGGGCCTGTGCCTTCTATTCCGTGTTGCTGGACCGGGCACCCGATGTGCGGGTTCCCGAATACGGCTGGGCGCATTTCGCGTTGCCGGACCTGACATTGGCGCTGTACGTGCCCGGCAAGGGTGGCGGAGACCGGCCCCCCGGTGGCAGCGTGGATTTCCACCTGACCCATCCCGATCCCGAGGTGGTGCTGGACAGGCTCCGCCCGCTTCAACGCGATGCCGCGATGCACAAAAACGACGACGGTTCGCTGTCGCTGGACTGCCGGGACCCGGACGGCAACGGGCTCAGGATCATGGCCTGCCCGCCCGATTGACACGGGCGCTGCACGCATGGAATTTCCGGTTGACGACTGGAATGGCAGTTTGTAATTACCCCCTCACGCCGGGGCTGCCCGGTGCCCGGTGGGCGACAGGCCGCAAGGTGTGGCAGGGGACTGTAACTCCCTCGCGGAGACGCACGCTTGGTTCGATTCCAAGGTCGCCCACCAATTTTCCCGAATTTCACCCGTTGGCGGCAGGTCGGCGCACTGCTTGCGCTGAACCCTTCGATCCAGCCGCCAACAGCCGGTCGTTGGTGTCGCCCGGCACCCGGCTACCCGGCCGGGTTCTCGCCGTCCCGGGCCGCCTTCCGGCTGGCGGCAAGGCCGCCCGTCCCGCGCAGCACCAGCGCCGAGAGGGCCGCGGTCGCCGCGATGCCCGCGGCCGAAATCGCCAGGCTCGGCGCGACCGAGGCCGCGGCCCCCGCCAGCAGGCACGCGCGCAGGGGCCAGGCCAGCCGGCCCGACTGCTGCCTGCCGACCCATTCGAAGGACAGCGCGATCGCGGTCGCCCCGGCGACCCCGCCCAGGCAGGCCATGGCAATCTCCAGCCCCGTGCCCTGCCCCAGGATCGCCGGGTTCCACAGGAAGACAAAGGGCATCAGGAAACCGACAGCGGCAAGGCGCACGGCATCAAAGGCGATGATGAACGGATCCTCGTCGGCAATCGCCGCCGCCGCCAGCGCCGCCACCGCGATGGGCGGTGTCAGCGCCGACAGGACCGCATAGTACAGCAGGAACATGTGGCTTTCCAGCACCGGCAGCCCCACCTTGACCAGCGCCGGCCCGACCAGCACCGCAGCCAGGATATAGGCCGATGGCGTGGGCATCCCGAGGCCCAGCACGATGGTGACCACCGCCGCCAGCACCAGCGTCCAGCCCAGGCCACCGCCCGAAAGGGTAATGATGACATTGGCGGCCTTCATCCCCAGCCCGGTCATCGACAGACCGCCAATCACCAGCCCGGCTGCGGCACAGGCCCCCGCGACAGGCAGGATGCGCAGGGTGGTTTCGCCCAGCCCCTCGACCAGTTGCCAGGGCGTCATGCGCGTCCGCCCGGACAGCGCCGTGCCGATCACGACCCCCAGGGCCCCCGCACCGGCCGTCATGACCGGAGAATACCCGACCCAGAGCATCCCGATGATGACCCCGATGGGCACGATGAACGGCCAGCCAACGGCAAAGGTACGGGTCAGTTTCGGGATCTCGCCGTTATACGGCCTGAGGTCATGCCGCACGGCGCGCATGTGCACCTGCAGGAACACGCCGACATAATACAGCATCGCCGGGATCAGCGCGGCATAGACCACGTCGCGATAGGGCGTGCCGGTGTATTCGGCGAGGATGAACGCGGCCGAGCCCATGATCGGCGGCATCGCGCTGCCGCCTGTCGAGGCCGCGACCTCGACCGCGCCGGAGAAACGTTTGGAGTAGCCGAGCCGCTTCATGATCGGGATGGTGATGGAGCCGGTGGCCACCACGTCCGACGTCGGGCTGCCCGACATCGTGCCGTACAGCCCGGACGAGATCACTGCCACCTTGGCCGGCCCGCCCCGGCTGTTGCCGGTGGCCGCCGAGGCGAGGTTGAAGAAGAACTCGCCCCCGCCCGCCTTGGACAGCAGCGTGCCGAACATCACGAAGAGGAACACGTAGCTCGCCACCACCTGGATCGGCACGCCAAAGACGCCGTCGGTCGTGAACACCAGGATGTCGAGCAGGTAGGAGAATTCCGAAATGCCGTGGCCAAACGGCGGCGGCAAAAGATAGCCGAACCAGTTGTAGAGCAGGAACAGCACCACGATGCCGGTCAGGCCGGCCCCCGTCGTGCGGCGCGTCGCCTCCAGCGTCAGCAGCAGGATGGCGGTGCCGAAGAAGAATTGCGGCCCGGTGAACGGGTCCAGAAGCGTGATCCGGTCGGAAATCACCGACGCGTTGACAAAGAAGAAGACCCCCGACGCCAGGCTGAGCGCCGACAGCGCCCAGTCCAGCCAGGTCGGCGTGGCCGGGGCCATCTGCGCATGGCCGATCACCGGGAACAGCAGGGTCAGGATCCCGGAAACGAACAGGATGCCCAGCACCAGCGGATCGGAAATGACAAAGATGTTGGCGTAGATGACCCAGATGGCAAAGCCCGCCGCCAGCACCGTCAGAATGCGCGCCGGCACACCCTCAAAGGTGCGCCGGCGGCCGGTTGCAACAAGACGTGCGATCACTCGATCAGGCCCGCTGCGCGATAGACCTTGGCCGCGCCCGGGTGGAACGGCAGCACGGTCTGGCTGACCATCAGTTCGGGGCTCAGCGCCTTCATGGCATTGTGCACGTTGCGGATTTCATCGATGTTGTTGAGGAACCCGCTGGCCAGCTTTTCCGCCATCTCTTCGGACATCGCGTCGGTGGCGACGACCATTGCCCCCAGCGCCATGGTCCGGATGTCGTCGGGCTGCTTGGAATAGCTGCCGCCCGGAATGGTGAAGGCCGCGGTGCCAAAGGCTTCGTTCGTCGCGTCGATCACGTTCTGCGGCACTTCGAGCAGCACCACATCGGTGTTTTCGTCGATGGCGCGGAACGACGAATGGCGGATGAAGATCCCATTTGTGGCCATGTCGATCCGGCCGTCCTGCATCAGGTCGCCCTGCTCGTTGGCCCCGGCGCGCACGAAGGACCCGCCATTGGCCTCCAGCACCTCTTCGGTCAGACCGGCCTCGGCCAGCATGAACAGCGCAACGTCGCTGGTGATGTTGCCCGACCGGTTGATGCCGATGGTCAGGCCCACGCCCGAGGTCGCCAGATCGTCCAGGCTGTCGATGCCGTGCTCTTCGGCGATGGACTGGTTCAGGAAGAAGTGCATCGGCGCCCAGTTGTACATGTAGCCGATGGCCTGCAGGTTGGTGATCGGCGCGCGGAACGGCTCATCCCCGTTCAGGGCCAGCTTGACCTCGGCGTCGTGCACCAGGCCCATGTCGGTGCGGTTGGCCCCCAGAAGCGCCAGGTTGGCAAAGCCGCCGCCCGTGGCCTGGTAGGTGATGACCGCATCCGCGTCGTCGGCCTTGACGGCGCGGTCCATGCCGGCGCCCAGCAGCGACCACAGCCCCCCCGGGTTGCCGCCCGACAGGTTCATGTTGATCGACTCGGCCTGCGCCGCGCCCACCGACGCCACCAGACCGAACGCCATTGCGATTGCCTTGAATTTCATGTCTTCCTCCCTGTTCGCTCCTAGGAACTCTGTTGGTCGTCACCCGCCCGCGACGATGGTGACGGTTTTGGCCTCGGTATAGGCAAGCATCTCCTCCAGACACTCTTCCCGTCCCAGGCCGGATTGCTTGACGCCGCCGAACGGCGCGCCAAGGTAGTGATCGCTGGCATCGTTGACCCAGACATACCCCGCCTCGATCCGGCGGGTCAGGCGCAGGGCGCGGTCGAGGTCACGGGTCCAGATCGAGGCCGTCAGCCCCAGGTCCAGCCCGTTCACGATGTCCAGCATCTCGGCCTCGTCGCGCCAGCGCAGCACGGTCAGCACGGGGCCGAACACCTCGTCGCGCGCGATCTCCGCGTCCGGCCCGACATCGCAGATCAGTGTCGGCCGCACAAAGAACCCCTCGCCGGGCATGCCGGTGTCCAGCCCCCCGGCCGCAATGCGCGCGCCCGCGCGCTCTGCCCGCGCGATGAAGCCGCGGGTCTTGTCGTATTGCGCGCGGGTCGACAGCGCACCCATCTCGGTCTCTTCCGACAGCGGATCGCCCAGCCGCACCGCATCAAAGGCCGCGGCCACTCCCGCCACCACGCGATCAAAGTGGGCGTCATGCACCAGCAGGCGGCTGGTCGAGCCGCAGGACTGCCCCGCCGTCCAGCCCAGGTTCATGCCCTTGATCGCACCGGCAATCGCGGCGTCCACATCCGCATCCTCGCAGATCACCAGCGCGTTCTTGCCGCCCAGTTCCAGCTGCGTGCGCTTGAGCGTGTCGGCCCCGCCCTTCAGCACCGCCCGCCCCGTGGGCACCGACCCGATCAGGCCGACAGCGGCGATGCCCGGATGGGCACAGATCGCCGCGCCCAGATCGGCCCCGCCGGTCAGGACCGAGATCAGGCCCGCCGGGAACAGGTCGCCGATGATCTCGGCCATGCGCAGCGCCGACAGCGGCGTTTCCTCGGACGGTTTCAGGATCACCGCGTTGCCCGCCGCCAGAGGGGCCGCGATCTTGGCCGCCGCGAACATGAAGGGATGGTTGAACGGCACCAGCCGCGCCACCACGCCCAGCGGCTCACGCGTGACATAGGTCAGCTTGCCGCCGACCTGCGGGATGGTTTCGCCCTTCACCTCCGAGGTCAGCCCGGCAAAGAAATCCATCAGCGTCGTGCCAAGCGTCACGTCGAACCGCATGCCCTTTATCGGATTGCCGCAATCCAGCGCGTCGATGCGGGCCAGTTCGTCCTCGTGCGCCTTCAACCGCGCGACGGCCTGTTTCAGCGCCCGGCTGCGCCCCAGCGGGCCAAGCGCGGCCCAGTCGCGCTGCGCCCCGCGCGCCGCAGCGACGGCCTGCGACAGATCCTCGGCAGAGGCATCGGCCAGCGTGGCAAGCCTTTGGCCATGGGCGGGCGACGAAATCTCGCGCAGGGCACCGCCGCCGGACGTCCAGGCACCGCCGACAAACTGCCCGCGCGGCACCCACCCGCCAAGCGCCTCCTTGGCCTGTTGTGCGTGGTCCTCCGGCATCTCCCCTCCCATGCGGCCCCACCGACAGCCGCGTCCCCGGTTTTTCTTAGATATCTATTTTTTAACCCTGATATCCGCCTGCGACATTCTGTCAAGGCCGCTCGGATCACTCGGCCGCAGAAACCTGCGTGTCTTCCTGACCCAGCGTGCGCCAGTCGAGCTCCTTGGTATAGACACCTTCCCTGGACGAAATGCTGGCATGGGGCACCCGCGGCTCTTCGGTGCCGATGGCCGCGCCGCCTTCGGCAACCCGCCGCGCCGCGTCGCTCATCAGGCGGCGAAACTCAACGATGGCCAGGTCCGAGGCCCCCAGAAGATCCGACGACCGGTCCACCCGCGGGCCCATCGACACCCACATGACGATGTCCTGGTTCGGGATGCCCAGAACGCCGGTGAAATTGCCCAGCTTCATCATCTGGCGATCCTGCAGGAAATCGTTCTCCAGCGTCCGGCGCGAACGCCACTTGTCGTCCAGATCGATCCCCGGCTGGGCATGGGCGAACTTGCGCCATTCGGTGGTCGACGGGCAGGCCACACCGCCCCAGGCGACGAAGTGGAAGAACGATTCCTCGTCGCTGATCGGCACGATGACCGTGGCCACGTTGTAGTTGTTGTTCGGCGGGATCAGCGAGGTGAAGGGCGCGATGTATTCCGTGATCCGCAGGTAGTTATGCGTGCCCGCATTCCTGATCGGCTTGCGGATGGCGGCGTAGTGGAACCCGTAAGGCGTGGTCTGCGTCTGCATCCTGGGCGACTTGTCGGTCGACGGGCGGTACCACGCCTTGTCGTCGGCGGCCGCCCCCTTGACCCGCGCGGGCTTCATGTCGGACGAATGCAGCGACGAGGAATGGGCGGAGTCGATCTGACCCTCGGTGATCTGCGCCCAGTTGGCCGGGATGCGGATCTTGAGGATCGACACCTCGGTCTCCTCTGTCGGCGCAAAGGCCGGCGGCTCGAACTCCGGTGCCGCGCGCTCGGTGTCGAGCCAGGCCCAGACAAAACCGCCCCATTCCCGCGTCGGGTACGAACGGTGCTTGACCTTGCCATGCAGCGGCGATTCCTCGGGCTCCGACGACATGGCAACGCAATTGCCGTCCACGTCGAATTTCCAGCCGTGATAGAGGCAGCGCAGCCCGCATTCCTCGTTGCGGCCATAGACCAGCGAGGCCTTGCGGTGCGGGCACAGCTCGTCCAGCAGGCCCAAACGTCCGTCGGTGTCGCGGAAACATACATAGTTGCGGCCGATCGCCTCGACCCGCAGCGGCGTGCCGTCCGGTTCGGCGACCTCTTCGCTCAGGCAGACCGGTGTCCAGTGCTGGCGCATCAACACCGCCATGGGCGCGTCGTTGTCGATCTTGGTCAGCAGGTCGTTTTCTTCGACGGACAGCATGGTCGGCTCCTCCCTGTTGCGGCGGCCTTTTTTGGCGGCAGAACCTGAATCGGACAGGCATCTATTGACGGATAGCTTAGATATCTAATATCAAAACGCAACTCCTTTCGACACGTGGACTGTTTCATGGACCTTCCCCAAGACAGGCTGACCCTGCAGGTCACCGCCCGCAAAGACCTGGCCCGCGACATTGCCGAGTTCACGCTGGCGCGCCCCGACGGCACGGCCCTGCCCGCCTTCACCCCCGGCGCGCATGTCACCGTGGAAACGCCCTCGGGTGCCATGCGGCGCTATTCGCTGGTCAATGACGGCACGGCCCCCACCACATACGTCATCGCTGTGAAACGCGAGCCAGGCTCGCGCGGGGGATCGGCGTCGATGCATGACGACCTGGCCGAAGGGGCGATGATCCAGGTGGACCCGCCCGAGAACGACTTCGAACTGGTGCCCGCGCCGCACTATCTGCTGATCGCCGGCGGCATCGGGATCACGCCCATCCTGTCCATGGCCCGGCACCTGACAGCCGCGGGCACGCCCTTTTCGCTGATCTACTGCACCCGTACCCCGGAAGAGACCGCCTACCTGGATGAGGTCTCTGCCCTGCCCGGCGCAACCGTGCACCATGACAACGGCGATATCGACGCTTTCTACGACTTCTGGGATCACTTCGAGACCCCGGGCCGCGAACACGTCTATTGCTGCGGGCCCGCGCCCCTGATGGAAGAGATCAAGGCGATCTCGGGCCACTGGGCCGAGGGCCGCGTGCATTTCGAGGACTTCGCCGGGGTCGAGGTGGTGCGCGCCGACGACACGCCGTTCACGGTCACGCTGGCACAAAGCGGCAGGCAGATCGACGTGCCCGCCGACCGCTCCATCCTCGAAGCCCTGCGCGCAGCCGGCGTGGCCACCGTCAGTTCCTGCGAAAGCGGCACCTGCGGCACCTGCAAGTGCCGCCTGGTCGAAGGTCAGGCCGATCACCGCGACCTGGTGCTGATGGACGAGGAAAAGGACGATTATATCATGATTTGCGTGTCGCGCGCCAAGTCGGGGGATCTGGTTGTCGATCTCTGATCCGATCCGCCTGGGCGTGGCGGGCCTGGGGCGCGGGTTCATGCTGACCCTGCCCAGCCTGCGCCACGACCCGCACACCCGGCTGGTGGCCTGTGCCGCCCCGCGCGCCGAAAGCCGCGCGGCGTTCGAGGCCGAGTTCGGCGGGCGCGGCCACGCCACCGTGGCCGACCTGGCGGCAGACCCGGAGGTCGAGGCGATCTACATCGCGACCCCGCACCAGATGCACCGCGACCACGCCATCGCGGCGGCCCGCGCGGGCAGGCACGTGCTGGTCGACAAGCCGCTGGCCATCGCGCAGGCCGATGCCGACGCCATCGTGCAGGCCGCGGCCGAGGCCGGCGTGCACCTGATCACCGGGCCCAGCCACAGTTTCGACCAGCCGGTCGGGGTGGCGCGCGATCTCATCGCCTCGGGCCGCTTTGGCGCGGTGCGGATGATCCACGCCATGAACTACACCGATTTCCTCTACCGCCCCCGCCGCCCCGAAGAACTGGACACCGCGCAGGGCGGCGGGGTCATCTTCAGCCAGGCGGTGCACCAGGTGGACGTGGTGCGCGCGCTGGTGGGCCAACCCGCGCGTCAGGTGGTCGCCATGACCGGAAGGTGGGATCCGGCCCGGCCCACCGAGGGCGCCTATACCGCGCTGATCGGATTCGAGGGGGGGGCCTTTGCCAGCCTCACCTATTCCGGCTACGCCCATTACGACAGCGACGCGCAGCAGGGCTGGACCGGCGAACTGGGCCATCCGAAAGACCCCGACGCCTATGGCAAGGCGCGCAAGGCCCTTGCAGCGCTTGCCACGCCGCAGGACGAACCGGCGCTGAAATCCGGGCGCACCTATGGCGCGGTGGAGGCCCCGCCGCCCGCCCCCGGGGCCGAGCATTTCGGCCCCGTCATCGTCAGTTGCGACCGCGCGGACCTGAAACTGACCCCGCAGGGCGTCGAGATCTGGGGCAATGTCGAGCGCGACTTTGTCCCCGCGCCGCCCGATCCGACACCGCGCAGCCCCGTCCTGCGCGCGCTGTACCACGCGGTCCGGCACAACCGTGCGCCGCTGCAATCGGGCCGCTGGGGGGCCGACAGCCTGCGCCTCTGCCACGCCATCCTGACATCCGCCCGCACCCGTGGCATCGTTTCATTTGCCCCGCCAGACTGACAAGGGAGACCGACGTGACCAACCTAACCCTCTCGATCGCGATGGGCGATTACGACCGGACGCGGCCGATCCATGACGGGCGCGTCCAGATCGACGGCGTCACGCCGATCACGCAGCTGCTCTCTCCCGAAGAGATGTTCTTTCGCGCCTTCCGGCACCAGGCCTTCGACGTGTCGGAACTGTCGTTCTCGTCCTATTGCGTCAAGCGCGCGCAGGACGCGTCCCCCTATGTCGCGATCCCGGTCTTTCTGTCGCGCGCGTTCCGGCATTCCTCGATCTACATCCGCACCGACACCGGGATCGAACGCCCCCAGGACCTGAAGGGCCGCCGCATCGGCATCGCCGAATGGCAGCTGACGGCCAATGTCTGGGCCCGCGGCATCCTTGAGGACTACGGCGTGAAACCGTCGGACATCAAGTGGATACGCGGCGGCATGCACACACCCGGACGGCCCGAGAAGATCGCCGTCACGCTGCCCGACGACATCGACATGACCCCGGCGCCCGAGGGCGCGACGCTCGACGGCCTGCTGCGCGACGGCGAGATCGACGGCTTCATCGGGCCGCGCAGCCTGCGCTGCTTTGACGAGGGCCACCCGCAAGTCGGACGGCTTTTCGCCAACGGGATCGAAGCCGCGTCCGAGCATTACGCCCGCACCCGGGTCTTTCCGATCATGCATGTGCTGGGCCTGCGGCAAAGCCTGGCCGACGCCCATCCCTGGCTGCCCGGCGCGCTGCTCAAGGCGTTCACCCAGGCCAAGGGGATGGCGCAGACGGCGCTTTCGGACACCTCGGCCACCAAGGTCACCATGCCCTTTGTCGAGGACACGTTGACCACCGCGCGCCGCCTGATCGGCCCCGAGATCTGGACCTATGGCGTGCCCGGCAACGAACACGTGCTCGACACCTTCCTCGACCTGCACCACCGGCAGGGCCTGTCGGCACGGCGCCTGTCGGTCGAGGACCTGTTCCATCCCGCCACCTACGAGGCCTATTCGCTGTGAGCCCCGCATGACCGACCCAGCTTTCGCATCCACCGCCGGCACAGCCCGCCTGTCCCCGGGCGACATCGTGGCGATCGAAACGGAAAACGGCACTCGTCACGCGCAGATCACCCATCTGCGCGCGCCCTACCCGGACGTGCTGCGCGCCATCGTCCCCACGGGGGCCACCGCGCCCGAAGACATCGCCAGGGGTCCCACCGCCTTTGTCGCCATGGTGGAGCTGAGCCGCGCGCTGCGCGACGAAACCGTCCGCACCGCGCTGATCGGCCATGCCACCATCCCGCAGGAGCACCGCGGCTTCCCCACCTTCCGGCTGCCGATCCGCAACAAGGCGGGCGAGATCGTCTATTGGTGGGCCTGGGACGGCGAAGGGCTGAGCGTGGCACCCGACGCGGGAGAAAGCGATCTGCCGATCCGGGAAATCCTGCCCGTCGCACAGCTGCGCGCCCGGCTGGCCGCCCTTGGCTAGGGGCCCGGCGACCCGCCCGGCGTCAGACGCCGCCGCCGCGCGTCGGCGGCACCCGCTGGCCGCGCGCCTCGGCCTCGGCCTCGTCGCGTTCCAGATTGCTCAGGATGTGGAGCAGCATCGACCGCAACTGCTCGCGCGACTCCGGCGCGATCCCGCGCAGCGCGGTTTCGTTCGCCTCCACCGCCAGCGGTTCCAGCACCGATTTCAGCGCCCGCCCGCGTTCGGTCAGGTAGACGTGCTGCTTGCGCCGGTTGCCCTCTTCGGTGCGGCGCGTCACGATCCCCTGCGCCTCCATCTTGGCCAGCGCGGTGTGCACCGTCGGCTCGGTCAGGTTGGCGCGGGCGCTCAGTTCGCGCTGCGTCAGCCCCTCCTGCTTCCACAGGATGCGCAGGAACACCCATTGCCCGAACGAGATGTCGTTCTCGGCCAGAAGCCGCGTCAAAGACCGGTTGAACCCCCGCGCACACAGCCGCGTCAGATGCGCGACACGCTCGTCGCGGTAAAGGTCGGCCAGGTCTTCCCGGCTGCGACCGGCCGTCTCCGGCTTTGGGACGATGCGATTCATCAGGCTCCGTTTCGTGTTCCCGCCACAACCGCCAAGGTAACAACTCCGCCCGAGGGCGACAATCGCCCGCTGCGGCCCCGCGCGGCCCGCCCCGCGCCCCGCTGAAAAGGACAGCATCCCCGTGACCCAAGTTGACCGCACCCGCCTCGACCAACCCGCCCCGCATGACGACACGGACCGCTGGGGCAGCGACCTGATCGCCGAGACGATCCGCGCGCTTGGCTTCCGGCATGTGACGCTGAACCCCGGCTCCAGCTTTCGCGGCCTGCATGACAGCCTGGTCAACCACCTGGGCAACCGCGATCCGCAGATGCTGCTGTGCCTGCACGAGGAACACGCGGTGTCGATCGCGCATGGCTGGGCCAAGGTCACGGGCGAGCCCATGGCGGTGATCCTGCATGCCAATGTCGGGCTCATGCATGCCTCCATGGCGATCTACAACGCCTGGTGCGACCGGGTGCCGATGGTGATCTTCGGGGCCACCGGCCCGGTGGAGGCCGACAAGCGCCGGCCCTGGATCGACTGGATCCACACCGCGCGCGATCAGGCGGCGCTGGTGCGCCCCTATGTCAAGTTCGACGACCAGCCCGCCAGCCTGGCCGCGTCGCTCGACGCGATCATGCGCGCGCATGCCGTCACCACCACCGCCCCGCACGGGCCGACCTATGTCTGTTTCGACGTCACCGTGCAGGAGGCCCCGGCCCCGGACGCGGTGACGCTGCCCGACCCCGCGCTCTTTCGCGCGCCCGAACCGCCCGCCGTGGCCGAGACCACCGTCGACACCCTGCGCGACATGCTGTCCCGGGCGGCCCGGCCGGTCTTTCTGATGGGCCGCGTCTCGCGCAGCGAAGAAGACTGGGCGCTGCGCGTGGCACTGGCCGAGGCCACGGGCGCTGCGGTGCTGACCGACATCAAGACCGGCGCGTCCTTTCCCACCGATCACCCGGCGCATGTCGGCCCGCCCGCGTTCTTCATGGCCCCCGGCCCGGCGCAGGCGCTGGCCGCCGCAGACCTGATCCTCGCCTTCGACTGGGTCGATACCTCCGGTGCGCTGCGGCAGGCCGGTGCAACGGGGACGCTGGTCAACATCTCGCTGGATCACCAGCTGGCCAATGGCTGGTCGCTGGATCACATGGCGCAGCCGCCCGCGCATCTGCATGTCGCGGCCCTGCCCGACACGGTGATCCGCGCGCTGGCCGCGGCGATGGACCTTTCCCCGGCCCCGTTCCCCGCCCCCGCGGCCCCCGGTCTGCCGGGGATGGAGGACGGGGCTCTGGACATGCCGCGCCTGGTGCAGGCCCTGGCCCATGGGCTTGCCGGGCAGCAGGCCTGTTTCGTGCGCCTTCCGCTGGGCTGGGACGGCGGCAGCCGGCCCTTCCGGCATCCGCTGGACTATCTGGGCTATGATGGCGGCGCAGGCATCGGCTCCGGCCCCGGGATGCTGGTGGGCGCTGCGCTGGCGCTGGAGGGCAGCGGACGCATCCCCGTGGGCGTGCTGGGCGACGGCGACACGATGATGGGCATCTCGGCCCTCTGGACGGCGGCGCGCTACGGCATTCCCCTGCTAGCAGTGGTCTGCAACAACCGGTCCTATTTCAACGACGAGGTGCACCAGGAAAAGGTCGCGCGGATGCGCGGGCGTCCCGTGGCCAACAAGTCGGTCGGACAGGCCATCGCCGAACCGGATATCGACTTTGCCGCCCTGGCGCGCGCGCAGGGGCTGACGGGGATCGGCCCCGTCTCGACGGCGCAGGCGCTGGCAGACGCGGTACAAGAGGCGGTGGCGGCGGTCCGCGCCGGAACCCCTGTCCTGATCGACGCCCGGGTTGCACCGGACTATGCCGAAGCGATGTCGAAAGGCATGACGGAAAGCGGCGGCTGATCCGGTCGGCCCCGGGCACCCCGTGTCCCCAACGGCACCCGCTGCGTCGGACCGAAGCTGCCGCCTCAGCCCAGGTGCCGCATCCAGCCCAGCGAGTCCTCTGTCGCGCCCTCGGGCCGGTATTCGGCCCCCAGCGGACGGCACCATCCCAGCGCGTCGATGGCCCGGAACACGGCGTCATAGGAAAGCTCGCCCCGGTCGGGCGCGCCACGGTCGGGAACCGCGGCAAACTGGATATGGCCGATCACCGGCAAGAGCGCCGCAAGCCTTGTGGTCACGTCGCCCTCGGTCCGGCCCACATGGTAGCAATCGAACATCAGCTTCAGGTTCGGCAGATCCAGCGCCGCGATGATGTCGGCCGCCTGGTCGGTGGTCTGCAGAAAGTAGCCCGGCGCGTCATGGCGGTTGAGCGGCTCGATCAGGATCATCCGGTCTCCGGCGGCGGCGCAGGCATGGCGCAGCGTGTCGGCAAAGCAGCTTGCCGCCGTAGGGCCGGAGGCCAGCCCGGCCATCACATGCACCGCACCCGCCCCGATCGCCGCGGCATAGGCCAGCGCCTCGTCCACCGCGCCGCGCGCCTCGTCCGCGCGCCCGGGCACCGCGGCCAGGCCCATGTCCCCGGGCAGGCTGCCGCGCCGCGTGTTCAGGCCCAGCATCTCCAGCCCGGTCTCGTCCAGCGCCGCGCGCAGCGCCTCGACCGGCGTGTCATAGGGGAAATGGCATTCTACCGCGTCGAACCCGGCACGATGCGCGGCGCGCACCGCCTCGGGCAGCGGGCGGTCGGTCCAGAGAAAGCCCAGATTGGCGGAAAAGCGCGGCATCCCCGTCACCCCCGCCGCGGGGCAAGCGCGGACAGCAGGAACAGCCCCGCCGCGCAGACCACGATGCTGGGCCCCGCCGGCGTGTCAAAGGTCCACGCCCCCCAGAGCCCGCCCAGCGCCGCCGCCACCCCCACGCCCAGCGCGCCCGCCAGCATGCCCTCGGGCGAGGCGGCAAAGCGACGCGCGGTGGCCGCCGGGATGATCAGCAGCGCGCCGATCAGCAGCGCGCCGACGATCTTCAGCGCCACCGCCACCGTCAGCGCCAGCGCCAAAAGCACCACACGGCCGTCACGGTCGGGGTTCAGACCGCAGGCCCAGGCCAGATCGGGCGACAGCGTCGCGGTCAGCAGCGCCTGCCAGCGCCAGGCCATCAGCCCGCCCACCAGCAGCGCGCCGCCCCAGATCACCGCCAGATCGCCCCGCGTCACGGCAAGGATGTCGCCGAACAGGTAGGCCGACAGGTCCAGCCGCGCGCCGTCGACAAAGCTGGCCGCCACCAGCCCCAGCGCCAGCGCGCTGTGGGCGGCCACGCCCAGCACCATGTCCGAACTCAGCCCCTGCCCGGTCAGACGCGCCACCGCCAGCGCCATCCCCAGCGCCACGGCCAGCGTTCCGGCATAGACCGGCAGCGCCGCCGCCAATGCCAGCGCAACCCCCAGCAGCGCCGCATGGGCGGTGGCGTCCCCGAAATAGGCCATGCGCCGCCAGACCACGAAACAGCCCAGCGGCGCGGCCGCCACCGCCGCCCCCACTGCGCCCAGCGCCGCGCGGGTCAGGAAATCGTCCAGCATCAGGCGGCCCCGTCATGGCTGTGGCTGTGTTCGTGCCGGTACAGCGCCAGCGCGCCCTGCGTGCCGGTGCCGAACAGCGCGCGATAGGCCTCGGCCTGCGCCACCACCTCGGGGCGGCCCTCGCAGCAGACATGGCCATTCAGGCAGATCACCCGGTCCGACGCGCTCATGACCACGTGCAATTCGTGGCTGACCATCAGCACCGCGCAGTCGAGGCGCGCGCGCAGCTGCTCGATGCGCCGGTAGAACGCCGCCGAGCCGGGCTGGTCGAGCCCCTGCGTGGGTTCGTCCAGCACCAGCAGTTGCGGCCGGTTCAGCAGCGCCCGCGCCAGCAGCGCCCGCTGCAGCTGGCCCCCCGAAAGCTCCGACAGCAGCCGGTCGGTCAGCGCACCGGCCCCGGCCTCCTCCAGCGCCGCCTTGCGCAGCGCGGGGGCCGCGCGGCGCGGCAGGTCCAGGAACCGGCCCACCCGCAGCGGCAGCACCGGGTCCAGCTGCAGCCGCTGCGGCACATAGCCCAGGCGCAGCCCGTCGCGCCGGGTGATCTGCCCGGCATCGGGGCGCAGCGCGCCCACCAGCAGCCGCACCAGCGTCGACTTGCCCGACCCGTTGGGGCCCACCACCGTCACGATCTCGCCGGGATGGATGGCGAAATCCACGTTGCGCAGCACCTCCTGCCCGCCCAGCCGGATCGACAGGCCTTGCGCCGAGATCAGCGCACTCACCCGCGCGGCTCCGCCGTTGCGGCGCATCCGGGGCACAGCCCTTCGGCCTCGATCACCACCCGGGCAATCTCGAATCCCATCTCGTCCGCCGCGCTGCGCAGCGCGCGCACCGCCGGGCGGCCCGGGGCCTCGGCCACCAGGCTGCAGCCGGTGCAGATCAGAAAGGAAGGCGCGTGGCGTTCCCCGGGATGGGCACAGGCGACAAAGGCGTTCAGCCGCTCGATCCGGTGGGCAAAGCCGTTCTTGACCAGGAAATCCAGCGCCCTGTAGGCCACCGGAGGCTGGCCGCCCAGCCCCTCGCCGCGCAGCACTTCGAGTACGTCATAGGCCCCCAGGGCCTTGTGCTCGGCCAGCAGGATCTCCAGAACGCGGCGGCGCACCGGGGTCAGCTGCAGCCCGCGGTCGACGCATTCGGCAGCCACGGCCTCCAGCGCGTCGGCGACGCAATGGGCGTGGTCATGCTGGGCGAATCCGTTGGGGTCCATGGGGCCTCTGGCGTGGTTTCGGGCTTGATATGTTATATCGTTCCGGCCTACAAGACATCCCACGTTATACTATAACACACCCTCAGCCGAAAGCCCGCCCGCCATGCGCCTGATCCCCCTGTTGCTCGCCGCCCTGCTGATCCCTGCCGCCGCGCGGGCCGATGCGCCCCGGGTCGTGGCCGACATCGCCCCGGTGCATTCGCTGGTGGCACAGGTGATGGCGGGCGTGGGTGCACCCGACCTGGTGCTGCCGGCCAATGTCTCGCCGCATCACGCGGCGCTCAAACCCTCGCAGGCCCGCGCGCTGGCCGAGGCGGACCTGGTGGTCTGGATCGGGCCCGGCCTTTCGCCCGGGCTGGCGCGGGCGGTCAAGGTGCTGTCGGACGGGGCGGCGCAGCTGACATTGCTGGAGAATGACGCCACCACGCAGCTGCCCGCCCGCAAGGCCGAGGATTTCCTGCTGGTGGTCGATCCGGGGCACGACCATGACGGGCATGGCGACCATGACGGGCATGGCCACACCCATGGCCCGATCGATCCGCATGCCTGGCTGTCGCCCGACAATGCCGCGCGCTGGCTTGACCTGATCGCCGCCGAACTGTCCCGCCTCGATCCGGCCCATGCCGACATCTACGCCCGAAACGCCGAGGCGAGCCGGGTCCGGCTCGACGAGGTCCGCCAGATCGCCGCGGCGCGGATCTCGGGACTGCAGGGCACGCCGCTGATGGTCTATCACGACGCTTTCCAGTATTTCGAGAACGCCTTCGGCCTGACCGTGATCGGCGCCATCTCGGACAGCGACGACGCCCGGTTCGGCCCGGCCCATATCGCCGCGCTGCGCGACCGGCTCAGCGATGCGGGCGTGGCCTGCTTCCTGACAGAACCCGTGGCCGACACCCGCCTGATCGACGCCGTCAGCAGCGGCACCGCGCTGCCGCTGGCGGTGCTGGACCCGCTGGGGGCCGAGATCCCGCCCGGCCCCGCGCACTACCCGGCACTGCTGCAGGCGATGGTCGCCGCGCTGGAGCCCTGCGGGTCCTGAGCCGCGACGGCCGCCTCAGCCCGCTACGGCCCCGCCGCGTCGTCCGTCAAAGGCCCGCAGCTCGATCCCCGCCGCCTCCAGCCCTTCGCGCACCGCGCGCGCGATCTGCAGCGCCGTGGCCCCGTCGCCATGCAGGCAGATCGTGTCCACCGCCGCCGGGATCGCCGCCCCCGTCTCGGGCAGGATCGCGCCTGCCTGGACCATGCGGACAATCCGCGCGGCGGCAAACTCCGGATCGTGGATCACCGCGCCGGGCAGGCTGCGATCCACCAGCGTGGCGTCGGCGTTGTAGGCGCGGTCGGCAAAGATCTCCCCCGCCCAGAGGCAGCCCAGCTCTTCCACCACCCGTTGCTGCGCGGTGCCCGCCAGCACCATCACGATGATCCCGGGGGCCACCTCCAGCGCGGCCTCGTAGCAGACCCGCGCCAGCCCGGCATCCTCGGACGCCATGTTCGACAGCGCGCCATGCAGCTTGAAATGCCGCACCTCGGCCCCCTGCGCGCGGGCCACGCCCAGCGCCGCGCCCAGCTGGTACTGGATCATGCTGCGCAGGCTTGCGGCGGGCAGCGTCATCCGCCGCCGCCCGAACCCCTGCAGATCGGCGAACCCCGGATGCGCGCCGATGCCCACGCCCTTGGCGCGGGCCGCCGCCATGGTCTGCGCAATCACGTCGGGATCGCCGGCGTGAAAGCCGCAGGCGATGTTGGCCGAGGTCACGATGTCCAGCAGCGCCGCATCCTGCCCCATCACCCAGGGGCCAAAGCTTTCGCCCATGTCGGCGTTCAGATCGACTCGCATCAGGTCTCTTCCTTTCCTGTGACGGCCCCGCTGATCAGAGTGTAGCCCAGCAGATCGGGGATCTGCGCCGGGTCGCGCACAAGGGGCCGGATGTGCCGCGCAAGCCCGGCGACATGGGCGCGAAACGCACGCTCTGCCGCAAGGCCCGTGTCGCGGGTGACAAAGGCAAAGCGCAGCGCGGCCCCCGCCGGGGCCTGCGCGATGCGCGGCAGGTCCGCCGGGATCACGGTGCCGATGCGCGGATAGCCCCCGGTGGTCTGCGATTCGGCCAGAAGCACGTAGGGCGCGCCATCGCCGGGGATCTGGATGTCGCCGGGCACGATGACCTCGGACAGGATGCTTTGCCCCGCCGCGAGGCCAAAGCCCGCGCCGGGCGGGCGCAGCCGCACCCCCATCCGGTTGGCGCGCGTGTCGCGGGTGAAGGTCGCGGTCTCGAACCGCGCGCGCTGGTCGGCGGGGAAGAGATCGGTCTGCAGGCTGGGCAGCACGCGCAGCGTGCCGCCCGCCCAGCGGTCGGCCACGTCCAGCAAGTCGCCCGTGGCGGTGCCTGCGTCGTGACCCAGCGGCAGGGTGTCGCCGGCCTGCAGCACCCGGCCCAGCCCGGCCGCCAGATGCGCGCCCTGCCCGCCCAGACGCGGCGGCGTTGCAAGCCCGCCGCCCAGCGTCAGATAGCCGTAGCTGCCCGCGGTCACGCCGCCGATTTCCAGCACGCTGCCTGCGTCCAGCAGGTGGCTGGCCTGCCAGGCCAGCGCCCGGCCATCCGCCATCGCCTTCATCGGCGCGCCGGTCAGCGCGATGCGGGTGGGTGCGGTCAGCTCGAACCGCCCGCCAAAGCCCGCCATCTCCAGCGCCGCGCCCACCGTCTGGCGCAACAGCGCCGCGCCTTCGTGCAGCGCCAGAACGTCCGCCGCCCCGCCGCGCGACAGCCCCTCGGACAGATAGCCGGTGCGGCCCAGATCCTGCACGCTGACGCCCGGCCCGGCCTGGTGCACCACCAGAGCCCGGCTCATGCCAGCGCCTCCTGCGTCACGCCGCCGGCCGGGTCCCGGCGCAGCCGGTCAAAGGCGTCGCGGGAGATGGCGGGAAAGTGTACCTCGTCGCCGGGACGGAGCAGGAACGGCGTGGCGCTGTCGGGCCGGAACAGCGGTGCCGCGGTCTGGCCCACATGCCGCCAGCCGGTGGGCGTGCTGACCGAGAACAGCACCAGCTGGCGGATCGCCACCACCAGCGCGCCTTCGGGCACGCGCGGCGTCAGCGCGGTCTGGCGCGGGATGTCCCAGGCGGGCGGCAGCGTGCCGAGATAGGGCTGGCCGGGGGCAAAGCCGATGGTCGTGACCCGCAGCTGCGTCCCGGACAGGCTCTCGATCGCCTGCGCCCGGTCCATGCCCGCCGCCTCGGCCGCCTCGTCCAGCTGCGGGGCAAGCGCGGGATCGTAGCAGGTGGGGATGGTCAGCCGCCTGCGGCCCTCGGGCAGCGGGCGGGCATACCAGTCCTCGGCCGCCAGCAGATGGCGCAGCTGCACGGTCAGATCGTCCGGCGAAAGCCAGAGCGGATCGAAGCGCAGGAAGGTCGAGACCAGCGAGGTCGACGTCTCCTCGATCCCGTCCCAGCCCGCGCGCTCCACCGCGGCGCGAAAGGCCAGCGCGGCGCGGTTGGCGGGCTCGTCCAGCCGGTCGCCAAAGCGCACCAGCAGCCCGTCGAGCCCGACGGGCGCGATCTGCGGGAACCGTTCTGAGACCTGGCCGTCACCCACGCGCGCCCCTCCTGCGCGCATCCGACCACGGGCGCGCCCGGCTGTCCAGAGCCCGCGCGTGCCAGGGGGCGCGCCGCTTTCTTTGCAAGAAAGCGGCCCCGCGCTCAGCCCCCGCGCTGGCGCAGATGTTCCATCACCGCGGCGCGCACCGATGCCGCGCCCTCGGCCTCGGCCCGGGCGATGACCTCGGCCACCTCGTCCAGCCGCGTGCGCATCAGCAGGCTCTTGACCGGCCCGATGGAGGCCGGGCGCATCGACAGCGTCTCGATCCCGATGGCCGCCAGGCACAGCGCCTCCAGCGGCCGCCCCGCATCCTCGCCGCAAAAGCTCAGATGCGTGCCGCTGTCGCGGCAGCGCGCCACGATCCCGCGCAGAAAGCCCAGAAAGGACAGGTTCAGCGTGTCATAGCGCCGCCGCACCCGCTCGTTCTCGCGGTCGGCGGCAAAGAAGAACTGCTTGAGATCGTTGCCGCCGATGGACAGGAACTCCACCTCTTCGAAAAAGCGCTGGCTGGCAAAGGCCAGGCTGGGGGTTTCCAGCATGGTGCCGATCTCCAGCCGCTCGGGCAGGACATGGCCCAGGCGGCGCTCGCGGTCCAGCGCCTTGTCCATCTCAGTGCGCGCGGCGGTGAATTCCTCGTATTGCGCCACAAACGGGAACATCACCGACAGCGGCCGCCCGTTCGCCGCGCGCAACAGCGCCTGCAACTGCATCCGCAGCACGCCGGGCTTGTCCAGCCCCACCCGGATCGCGCGCCAGCCCAGCGCCGGGTTGGGTTCGTCCTGCGGCTTCATGTAGGGCAGCACCTTGTCCGAGCCGATATCCAGCGTCCGGAACACCACCCGCTTGCCCCCCGCCGCGTCCAGCACCCGGGCATAGAGCGCGGCCAGTTCGGTGCGTTTCGGCATCTGGTTGCGGATCAGGAACTGCAGTTCGGTCCGGAACAGCCCCACGCCTTCGGCCCCCGATCCCGCCAGCGAGGGCAGATCCGCCATCAGGCCGGCATTCATGTGCAGCTGGATGCGCCGCCCGCAGGCCGTCACGCAGGGCGTGTCTCGGATCGAGGCATAGCGTTCCTGCGCCTTGGCCTGCATCGCCATCTTGTCGCGAAAGGCCGTCATGACCGTGTCGTCGGGGCGCAGATGCACCACGCCCTGGTCGCCATCCACCAGGATCCGGTCGCCGTTCAGCGCCTCGGTGGTGATGCGTTCGGCGTGGATGACCAGCGGGATCGCCAGCGCGCGGGTGACGATGGCGGCATGGCTGCCGACCGAGCCCTCCTCCAGCACCACGCCGCGCAGCTTGCGGCCATATTCCAGAAGCTCTCCGGGCCCGATATTGCGGGCGATCAGGATCGGATCGTCGGGCATTTCGGACCCGGTCTCGCGCCCCTGACCGGTCAGGATGCGCAGCAGCCGGTTCGACAGGTCGTCGAGATCGTGCAGCCGGTCGCGCAGATAGGCATCGGCCACCTGCCCCATCCGCGCCCGCGCCAGCGACTGTTCCTTTTCCACCGCCGCCTCGGCCGACAGGCCGCGGGCGATGTCCTCTTCCATCCGCCGCATCCAGCCCTTGGAATTGGCGAACATGCGATAGGCTTCGAGCACCTGCATCTGGTCGGCATCGCCGGGCGCGCCGGCCAGCATCTCGTCCACGTTCACGCGCAACTGGTCCACCGCCTCGCGCAGGCGGACCAGTTCGGTCTCGGGATCGTCCGCAACAAGGTTGGTCACCACCACGCGCGGTTCGTGCAGCCAGACATGGCCCATGGCGCTGCCTTCCTGCCCGGTGCCGCCACGGAACAGGGCCGGCTGGGTGTGCCGCGCCTTGAGCGCGGCGCCTTCCCCCACAAAAGCCCCCAGCTCGGTCATCTCGGCCAGCACCATGGCCACCACTTCAAGTGCGTAGATCTCGTCGCCGGTGAACTTGCGCGCCTCGCGCGACTGCACCACCAGCACCCCCAGCTTTTCGCCCAGACGCTGGATCGGCACGCCCAGAAAGCTGGAATAGATCTCTTCGCCGGTCTCCGGCATGTAGCGAAAGCCCCGTTCCGACGGCGCGTCGGCGGCGTTCACCACCTTGCCGGACCGCGCGACCCGGCCCACCAGGCCTTCGCCCAGCTTCATCCGGGTCTGGTGCACCGCTTCTGCGTTCAGGCCCTGCGTGGCGCACAGTTCCAGCGTTTCGGCATCGCGGAACAGGTAGATCGAGCACACCTCGGTGCCCATGGAATCGGCGGTCAGATGGGTGATGCGGTCCAGCCGCGCCTGGCCCGCGGCCTCTTCGGCCATGGTGTCGCGCAGGCGGCCCAGCAGTTTGCGGCTTTCCGATTCGATGCCGTCGGGCATTCTGGCCCCTCTCGCTCTTTTTCCCGGCCCCCAGCTATAGGCCAGTTCACGCGGCGATGGGAGAGGCGATGTGACCTTGTCGCGCGGCTTTTCAACTCTTGCGTGCAGCGACATAGGCGGCAAACACCGCGGCGAGGTCTGCGGCATCGGGTCGGCCCGGCAGCAACAGGCGCGGGACATGGCCGCGAATCACGATAACGGCATCCCAGGCGGGAATCACCAGGATCGCCTGCAACCCGTTGCCTTCGGCGGCAAAGGTCCCGGGCGGCAGGCCATAGGGATTGTCCGCGGCATGGATCCACCACAGGTAGCCATGATGCGGCGCGCCGGGCCCGGGGCCCGTGGAAACCTGGGCCCGGGTGCTTTCGGCAACCCAACCGGGCGGCAGGATGCGGTGCCCGTCCCAGTCCCCGCCGCGCAGGTAGAGCAGGCCGAACCGCGCCATGTCCGCCGCGCTCGGATCCATCGGACAGGCGGGGTGCGGGCTTGCCGCGATCCGCTCCAGCCGTCCGTCGCGGGCGGGATCAAAGCGGATGCCAATGGGGCCGGCGATGTCTTGGGCGAAGACGGTGAAAGCGTCGCGCGACGATACCGCCGCGTGAACGCTCCACAACATGTTGAAATCCCAGTTGTTGTAAAGAAACGGCGTTGCGCGCGACGCGGCCTCTACGGGTGTGCAGGTGGCCCCGGCCGCCGCCGGGCGGCAGATCCCCGTGCTGGATGTCATCAGCCGGTGCAGATCGGTCTCCCGTTCCACGGCACGCAGCGGCGGGGTATCGTCCAGCCCCAGCTCCGCCAGCGTCGTCCCGGGGGAGAGCACGCCGCGCGCCACGTCGCGCCCGAGCACCGCGTTCATCAGGCTCTTGCGGACCGATGCCACGGGCCAGCGCGTCCGGGTGCAGCCGCTGGCCGAGATCAGCCGCCCGCCTTCGACGATCATCACCGCGGCCAGCCGGGCCCGGTGTGCCGCCGCGTGCGCGCGCTCCAGCGCCGCCGGGTCCCAGCCATGGGCCGCCGGATCGGCCACCCTGTGCCAGGTGGCGCCGGGAAAGGCGGGCGGCGCGGGATCGGCCGGATAAAGCGCCGTGCGGCAGACCAGCGGATAGGGATGGTCGGCCAGCGCCAGCCAGGCCGCGGCCAGGGCCGACACGATCACCGGAAGGACCCACCAAAACCTTCGCACCATGCCGCCGTGCCCCTGCGCCCGCTGTCCCGGGCCTCAGGCTACCATGCCGGCCGCAAGGCGGCGAGCGCGCTCAGCCCGCCTTTTCCAGTTCGAACGCGTCATGCAGGGCCTGCACGGCCAGTTCCATGTACTTGCGTTCGATCAGCACCGAGATCTTGATCTCGGAGGTGGTGATGACCTGGATGTTGATGCCTTCCTGCGCCAGCACGCGGAACATCTGGGCCGCCACCCCCGCCGCCGAGCGCATGCCGATGCCCACCACCGACACCTTGGCCACATGGGTGTCGGCGATGATGTCGTGAAAGTTGATCTCGCCCCGCGCCTTGGCCTCTTCCATCGCCTTTTCGGCCCGCGCCACCTGCCCCACCGGGCAGGAAAACGTCATGTCGGTGCGCCCCTCTTCCGAGATGTTCTGCACGATCATGTCCACCGTCACACCGGCGTCGGCCAGCGGGCCGAAGATCGCCGCGGCGATGCCGGGGCGGTCGGCGACAGAGACCAGCGTCATCTTGGCCTCGTCGCGGGAATGGGCCACACCGGCCACCACGTTGCTTTCCACGATATCCTCCTCGGGCACCACCAGCGTGCCGGCCGCATCGTCCATTTCCTCGAAGCTCGAGAGCACCCGCAGCTTCACATTGTAGCGCATCGCCAGTTCGACCGAGCGGGTCTGCAGCACCTTGGCCCCCAGCGAGGCCAGTTCCAGCATTTCCTCGAACGCGATGCGGTCGAGCTTGCGGGCCTTGTCGCAGATCCGCGGATCGGTGGTGTAGACACCGTCGACATCTGTGTAGATGTCGCAGCGCACGGCCCCGAATGCGGCGGCAAAGGCCACCGCGGTGGTGTCCGATCCGCCGCGGCCCAGCGTGGTGATGCGGCCCTCGGGGCTGACGCCCTGAAAGCCTGCCACCACGGCCACGCGCATGCCTTCGGCGAACTTGCGGGTGATGTTGTCGGTGGGGATCGCCTCGATCCGGGCATTGGCATGGGCCGAGGTCGTCTGCACCGGCACCTGCCAGCCCTGCCAGGACCGCGCGGGCACGTCCATTTCCTGCAGCGTCAGCGCCATCAGCCCGGCGGTGACGTTTTCCCCCGAAGACACGACGGCATCGTATTCGCGCGCGTCGTAAAGCGGCGAGGTCTCGTCGACATAACCCACCAGCTTGTTGGTCTCGCCCGCCATGGCCGAGACGATGACGATCACGTCATGGCCCTTGGCCACCTCCACGCCGACGCGCTTGGCGGCACGGCGGATGCGGTCGAGCGTGGCGACAGAGGTGCCGCCGAATTTCATCACGAGTACGGGCATGGTTCTTCCCCGGCAAAGGCCTGCCGGGGTGTAGGCCCGGCCCGCCGCAAGCGCAAGAGGGGCCGGAAGCGGGATCTGGGGGGGTGATCCGATTGTCGGTAGAGACAGGTGCGCTGTAGCGCACCCTACGGCTGGGGAGCGTGCCTTGAGTCTTCCGGGAGCCCGGACAACCTCTCGTTTTGCCGCCCTACCGGTCGCTTTCAGTGCATCTCGAAATCATGGCGACCAGCCACATCAAACATAAAGACCTTGAAGCGCGGGCAGTTCGATGTTCAAGCACACTGCTTCGCCCGCGCCTGCCGCACGCGCCTTTGCCGTGAACGTCAACGCGCGCTCATAATCGCCCCAACCAAGCGCAGAGTACGCTTGCTGAAGGCTGTCTTTCGCGGACTTCCGCCCAGACACGTTCGGAACATCGTCCGCCGTTTCTTTGAACAACTTCGCCTCCAACCGAGAAATCACTATACAAATCATATAATTACAAGCTGCGAGCAAGCCATCCTTTCGAGACCAAACCGATTTCTTTCGTGTCCTTCGATGTCGAGGGTGGAGGGCAAACGCGGAGACCATGGTTCAGGATCTGCGTGCCAGCACCCTGATCAACCGCGACGACCACATCCACCGCAAGCGCAAGCGCGGTCCGGAGCGGGACAGAGGGGGGACCCGATTGTCGGGAGAGGCAGGTGCGCTGTAGCGCACCCTACGGCTGGGAGGGGGGCGGTGCGGCGGGTTCCCAGAGTTCGATGGGGTTGCCTTCGGGATCGTGGATGCGGGCAAAGCGCCCGACCTCGGGCGAGTTCCAGGCAGGATCGGTGCGTACCTCGATCCCCGCCGCGTCAAGCGCGGCGATCAGCGCATCGAGATCGGGTGTGCGCAGGTTGATCATGAAGGCGCGGTCGGCGGGGAAGTAATCGCTGTCGGCGGGGAACGGGCGGACCACCGTGGGCCCGGCCTCTTGCTGCCAGACAAAGCCGTCATAGGTCACGCCAAGATGGGTCTGGTACCAACGGCCCAGCGCCTCGGGATCGCGGGCCCGGAAGAACAGGCCGCCTATGCCGGTCGGATGTGTCATGCTGGAAGTCTGGCAGCTTTGCGCCGCTCTGGCCACGCCAATTGCCCCGGACTGCACAAAGCAGCCGGAGGGGCAGCCGGGGTTGCAGCCGGAGATCAGGAGAGGCGGGCCCGCCCGGTGGGAAGGGGTTTCCGCCCGGGGGTGCCAATCCCCGGTCCGTCAGGCGCGAAACGCGCCGTCATTGCGCGCGGTTCCGGTGGCGGGGCGTGTCAGACCCCGCAAGGAAACCGTCTGAAGGGGCCACCCCCGTGGGGGCAGCGCGGTACCGTGGCTGCAGCATGGCAGCAGCAGGGTTTACGATCGGTAAAGCCAGCGCGCGCTGACACCGGGCCGACGGGCCGCGTAGCCCGGAACCGCGGCCCTGTGGCGAGGCCAGCCGGGCTCAGTAGGCGTGGGCGCGCCCGTCCCAGGTTTCGAAGCAACCGGTTGTGTCGACCGACAGCGCGTCGATGCGTTCGGCCAGACCGCGCGCGGCGATGTCCACCGTGATCTCGGCCGCGGCCCCGCCCATGTCGGTCTGCACCCAGCCGGGATGGTAGATGCCCACGGCGATGCCCTCGGGGGCAAGATCGGTCGCGAGATTGCGCCCGAGATTGAGCGCGGCGGCCTTGGAGGCGCGGTAGATATAGCTGCCGCCGGGCGCGCGGCTGTGCGAGGCCATCTGCGAACCGAGGATCGCGATCCGGGCCCCGGGGGCGGCGCGCAGGTTGTCCAGCAGCGCCTGCACCGTGAGGAACACGCCGGTGACGTTGACGGCAAAGCTTTGTGCCCAGATCCCGGGCGGGTAGCCGCTGTCGAGGTCATGGCCCTTGTCCAGATAGATCCCGGCATTGCAGATCAGCGTGTCGATGGGCGTGCCTGCAAGACGCGCCGCCAGCGCGCGCTGCGCCGCGGGATCGGTCACGTCCAGTGGCAGACAGCCCGGCGCGTTGCGGGCGGTGGCAAGCACGGTGTCGCCACGGTCGGTATAAAGCTGCGCCAGCGCGGCGCCGATGCCGCGATTGGCGCCGGTGATCAGAACGGTCATGTCGGTGTCAGTTGCTCTTGCGGGACGGGGTGAACGGCAGGGGCGCGACGGGAATGCCGTCGTCGAGCAGCTTCTTTGCCTCGTCGCTGCGGGCCTCGCCCCAGATCGGGCGCTCCGGCACCTCGCCCAGATGCATGGCGCGGGCCTCGCGCACGAAATTGCCGCCGACATAATCCGAATTCGCCTCGACATGGGCGCGCAGACGCGCCAGCGCCTGTTCGGCCGGATGGGCCGGGGCCGTCAGCGGCTCGGGTTTGGCGGGCTTTGCCTCGGCCGTGTTGACGCGGGGCGCCATCAGCGCCTTTTCCACCTGCGACGAGCCGCAGACGGCACAGGCCACATGGCCCGCGGCCATGAGCTTGTCATAGGCCGACGCCGACTGGAACCAGCTGTCGAACTGGTGGCCTTCGGCGCATTTCAGGCTGTACTGGATCATTGCTGCGGTCCTGCCATCATCCGGGGCAAGATAGGGAAATTCCCGACCGGATCAAGCGCCCGGCGCATCGGGCAGAGTGTCGAGGACCCGCGCGGCCAGCGGGGCGAGCCCGGTCTGCGGCTGCAGCGCGCGGGCCTGCTGCGCGCCGCGATGGGCCTGCACCGGCCCCAGCCGGTGCAGCGCGGCGGCCAGTTCGGCGGTCGAGGCGACGGTTTCGGCCAGCCCGGCTGCGGCAAGCCGGTCGCGCGCCGGGGCAAAGTTGCGCATGTCGGGCCCGTGGATCAGCGCACAGCCAAAGGCCGCGGGTTCATAAGGCGTGTGCCCGCCGCGATCCACCAGCGAGCCGCCGATGAACACCCGCCCGGCCAGCCGGTACCACAGCGCCATCTCGCCCATGGTATCGGCCAGCAGCACCCCTGCGGCGTCGGGCGTGCCTTGCTCGCCCCGGCTGCGCCGCGTGCAGCGCAGGCCCCGGGCGCGGATCAGCGCCTCCAGCGCATCGCCCCGGGCCGGGTGCCGGGGGGCAAGGATCAGGCGCAACCCCGGCTCGGCACCAAGTGCCGCCCTATGGGCGTCCAGCACGATCTCGTCCTCGCCCGGATGGGTCGAGGCCGCGAGCCAGGTGTGTGAACGGGGAAAGGCGGCCTCCAGCGCGGGATCGGGCACCGGGTCCGGCGGCGTGTAGAACGCCTTGAGGTCGGCCACCGGGCCGCGGGCGGCGTCGGGCAGGCCCAGCCCGCTCAGCCGCGCGAGGCTGGCCTCGTCCTGTGCCGACAGCAGGGAGATGCGCCCCAGCACGCGCCGCGCCAGCCCGGGCAGGCGCGCCCAGGTCCGGGCCGTGCCGGCGCTCATCCGCGCCCCCAGCACGATCACCGGGCCGGGGCACAGGCATACCCGGTGCGGCCAGATCTCGGCCTCCAGCGTGACATGGGCGCGGATCTGCCAGCGCCGGACCAGACGGCGCGTCACCCAGGCCAGGTCCAGCGGCGCGGGGCGTGCGGTGACGCGGGGCAATTGCCAGCTGTCGATCAGCGCAAGCCCGGAGGCGCTGTTGCAGGTCACCAGCCAGCGCAGATCGGGCCGCTCGTCGACCAGCCGCGCCAGGAGCGGCCGCACCGAGGCCAGTTCGCCATTCGAGGCACCGTGCAGCCAGACATGCGGGCCGGCCCCCTGCGGCCGCCCTGCCCCCAGCCGCACCCGCACCGCCCCCGGCGCGCGCGCAAGCGTCCAGAGGGCAAAGAGCGAAATCAGCAGACGGTACGGGAACACGGGCAGCCTCTGGTCGGATCGCCCGTGGCCTAGGCGGAAATCGCCGTGCTTGGCAAGCCGTTGGGGGGGCCGGGGACGGTCATCGGCCCTTGCCACTGGCTGGTTGGGCCGTGAAATGGTGCTGTTGGAGAGGATTGAACTCTCGACCTCTCCCTTACCAAGGGAGTGCTCTACCACTGAGCTACAACAGCGCCTCGCTTGAGCGTGGCGGGTGGATAGACGCAATCGATCTTTGGTGCAAGCGCAATCTGGACGCATTTTCCGCCCTGAGATAGACAGGCGGCATGGAACGCAGGAAGGCCGGAGACAAACCGCAGCAGGCGGATCGTGCGGCGCGGCTCAAGGCCGCGCTCAAGGCCAATCTGGGCCGCCGCAAGGCGCAGGCCCGGGCGCGGACCGGGGACACCGCCGGCAAACCGGCCGCGAGCAGTGAAAAGGAAGAATAACGATGGATTCGATTCTGGTGACGGGCAACGGGGCCCTGAGCGGCAGCATTCCGATCGCAGGGGCCAAGAATGCCTGCCTGGCGCTGATGCCGGCCACGCTTCTGAGCGAAGAACCGCTGACGCTGCTGAACGCGCCGCGGCTGTCGGACATCCGCACCATGACGCAGCTGCTGCAGTCGCTGGGGGCCGAGGTTTCGGCGCTGCAGGACGGCAAGGTGATCGCCATGTCGGGGCATGGCGTCGACAACCCGCTGGCGCATTACGACATCGTGCGCAAGATGCGCGCCTCGAACCTGGTGCTGGGCCCGCTGCTGGCGCGTCTGGGCGAGGCGCAGGTGTCGCTGCCGGGCGGCTGCGCCATCGGCGCGCGTCCGATGGACATCCACGTCACCGCGCTGGAACAGCTGGGCGCGGTGATCGACCTGCGCGACGGCTATCTGCACGCCAAGGCGCCCGCCGGGCTGAAAGGGGCCGAGATCACGCTGCGCTTTGCCTCGGTCGGGGCGACCGAGAACACGGTGATGGCGGCAACGCTGGCCAAGGGCACCACGGTGCTGAAGAACGCCGCGCGCGAGCCCGAGATCGTCGATCTGGTGAAATGCCTGCGCGCCATGGGGGCGCAGATCGAGGGTGAGGGCACATCGACCATCGTCATTGACGGGGTCGACCGGCTGCACGGCGCAACGCATCGCGTGGTCACCGACCGGATCGAGCTGGGCACCTACATGATCGCCCCGGTCATCGCGGGCGGCGAGGTCGAACTGCTGGGCGGCGAGATCGCGCTGGTCGAGGCGTTGTGCGAAAAGCTGGACGCCGCCGGTGTCGCCATCGAGCAGACGAATGCCGGGCTCAAGGTGCGGCGCAAGAACGGGCGCATCCAGGCCGTGGATGTCAGGACCGAGGTCTTCCCCGGCTTTCCCACCGACCTGCAGGCGCAGATGATGGCGCTGATGTGCACCGCCGAGGGCACCTGCGTGCTCGAGGAAACGATCTTTGAAAACCGCTTCATGCACGCGCCGGAACTGATGCGCATGGGCGCGCGGATCGAGGTGGCGGGCGGCACCGCGAAAGTGACGGGGGTCGAGCGGCTGAAAGGCGCGCCGGTGATGGCCACCGACCTGCGCGCCTCGGTGTCGCTGATCCTTGCCGGGCTTGCGGCCGAGGGCGAGACGCTGGTGAACCGCGTCTACCATCTGGACCGCGGCTACGAGCAGGTGGAGCAGAAGCTGTCGGCGGTGGGTGCCAGGATCGAGCGGGTGCAGGGTCAATGACCGAAGACGCCCGGTTCGAGGATGCCGGAGACCGCCCGCTGTACCTGGGTGCGTTCGACACCGACGATCTGCAGGTGATCTCGGCCCTGGTGCAGGATGCCGTGTTCCCGGCCAGCGAGCTGCGCTGGGACGCGCGCAAGCGGCGGCTGGGCCTGCTGGTGAACCGTCTGCGCCGCGAGGAAGAGCGCGGCGAGGTGGAGCGGGTGCAGGCGCTTTTGGTGATCGACAACGTGCTGCGGGTGGCAAGCCAGGGCGTGGACCGGGCCGACCGCGACATGATCCTGTCGCTGCTGTCGCTGAGCTTTGAACCGGGTGCGGATGCCGATGGACATGTGGTGCTGACGCTGGCGGGCGACGGCGCGATCCGGGCCGAGGTGGAGGCGCTGGAGGTGTCTCTGCGCGACGTGACCCGGCCCTATGTCGCGCCCTCCGGGAAGCGCCCGCAACATCCGGAGTGACGCGGTCCCGGGCCAGCCTCGGGACCTGCTGCTTACAGGTCGATCTCGATCACGCCATCGGCCTCGGCCGCGCGGCTCTGGCACAGGATGATCCGCGCCTGCCGCTGGGCCTTGGACAGGACGAAATCGCGATGCTCCACCGCGCCCGAGACCAGCCCGCACTGGCACACGCCGCAGATCCCGTCCGAGCATTTCACATCCACGTGGATGCCCGCACGGGCCAGCGCGTCGGTTGCGGTTTCTTCCGCGCTGACAGGCAGTTCGCGACCATCCTTCAGCTTCAGCCGGAACGCGTGGTTCACATAGTCGGGCTGTTCGGGGACCGAGAAATATTCGAGATGCCGCGCCTCTTCCGGGAAACCTGCTTCCTCTGCCGCCGTCATCACCGATTGCATGTAGATGTCCGGGCCGCAGGTGTAGACATGCGCCCCCTCGAAATAGCGCAGCGTTTCCGGCAGGTTGCAGCGCGATCCTTCGTCGGACACATGCAGGTGCACCCGGTCGGCCCAGGGCATGGCGGCCAGGTCGTCCAGAAAACCCGCGGTGCGGCGGGACTTGACGGAATAATGCAGCGCGAAAGGCTGGCCCAGGGCATGCAGACGGTGCGCCATGGCAATCATCGGCGTGATCCCGATCCCGCCGCCCATCAGAAAGCTGAAGCTCGCGTCTTCCACCAGAGGAAAGTGGTTGATCGGTCTGGAAATGAACACCTTTCGCCCTTCGGCAAAGATCCGGTGCAGCAGTTTCGAGCCGCCGCGCCCGGCCTCTTCGCGCAGCACCGCGATCTGGTATTTCGACCGGTCCGCCGGATCGCCCGACATCGAATACTGCCGCAGGAATTCCGGGGCCACCACGATATCGAGATGCGCGCCGGCCTCCCATGCGGGCAGCTTGCTGCCGTCGAGTGTGGAGAACTCGTATTTCGTAACGCCTTCCGCCATTTGCTCGGCGCGGCTCACCTGAACGCGCAGGACCGGGCTTTCATCGGCATTGGTGTAGCGGTGGTAGATGCTGGCATCGCCTTCGGCCGCGCGGCGCTGGTATTCCTCGGCGGTGATCATCGCCTGGTAGGCCTCGATCCCCGCCTCACGGTCCATCGGGAAGGGATAGGGCCAGGGATGCGGGGCGAGCGGCGCAGGGTAGACAGCCAGCGTCTGATCGTCGTATTTCAGCTTCAGATCACGCTGCAACCCCCTTTGGTTCAGGGGTTTTTCCGTCGGACGATAGGCGCCGTCCGGGTTCAGTTCCAGATCCCACCACCATTTCTTGACCGGGTTCAGCCCGCCCCGGCCCGCCGCATCGTCGAGCCGCGCCAGAAGCGGCGCGGCGCCGGGCATGTTCATCGCCGCCCAGCGGAACGGGGCCTCGGCAAAGAGGCCTTCGAGGTTCCAGGGGCAAGTTTTCATGCAGCGCCCGCACATCGCGCCGCCTTCGGTGGTGATGCGGTAGGTGGCGCATTTCTGGCTGTCTGATTTCCAGATCTCGTAGCCGTTGAACATCAGCTTCGGCCCCGCCGTGATCGCGCCCGACGGACATTCGCGGGCGCATTTCTGGCAGCTTTCGCAAAACCGCTGCAGGCCAAAGTCGATCGGCTTGTCATGTGCCAGCGGCATGTCGGTGGTGACCACGCCGGATTTCAGGCGCGGGCCAAGAAAGGGGTTGAGGATGACCTCGCCGATCCGGCTGACCTCGCCCAGCCCCGAGAGCAGCAACAGCGGGGGCTGCAGCACCTCGCCATCCAGCACCGTGTGCGCCTTGGCCGAATAGCCCAGCCGGCGGATCTGTTTCGCCACCACGCCGCCCAGCAGCGAAAAGCGCAGATAGGCGCGCATGGATTGCGCGACGCTGATCCAGTCGTCGCCGGATGCGCCCTCCATGGTTTCAAAGCCCTGGTCGATGATCATGGAGATCGCCTGATCATGCGGCGGGTCGAGCATAGCACCGGTGGCGTCGTGACTGTACCAGGTCCACTCCGGACAGCGCGAGATGCCCGCCGCATCGACACCGAGGAAGTAGCAGGCGGCCTTGATCGCCTCGGCATCGGCGGCCGGATCGCGCGGCGCGGGTGCCTGTTCCGGCGCGCCGTCCTGCAACAGCACAAACGCCCCGATCAGCCGGCGCTGGGCGGAAGAAGGCGCGGCCTTGCGTGCGTAGTAGCCGCCCGCGGCCCCGGCCTGCACCGCCTTGCCCATGTCGCCGAACTGGGCGCGGGCGAACATGTCGGTGCGCTTGGGCACGCGGGCCACGTTGGCCTCGTCGATATAGGTGGTGGGGGTGTCCACGCGGCGGAGCGTCTCGAACGGGTGCGGCCCGTCGACAAAGCGGCGCTTGGCGAACGGGTCCTGCGTGCGGGCGGACTTGGCCGAGCGGGTGCCAAGCTGCCAGGCCAGCCCGTCCATCACGCCGCTTGGCTGCCGGGCCATGGGCTTCAGCGCGCCGTCCGTCGCCACCTCCAGCGTGGTCGAGATCGCGGCCACGCCAAAGCGGTCGCCGACGAAAGGCGCGGTCAGGCGGCCGTTTTCCACCGTGGCCAGCCCCGCGGCCACCGCCGCGCGACCGAGGTCGAGGTCCGTCGTGGTGCCGGTATGCGCCTTGGCGTCCCAGCCCAGAAGCCGGATGTAGTTGGCGATCACCACCGCGGTTTCCGTGGCCCGCAGACAGGCGCGCTGCGCCTGCGCGTCGCGGATCCAGGCGTAGCCGGGCTCTGACGGATCGGGATCGCGGGGGTACTCGTAAAGGAACACGATCAGGTGCGTGTGCCCGTCGATGGACGAGGGCGGCGCGTCCATCGATTCCTTGAGATCGGCCATGATCATGTCGATGCCCGAGGCCAGCGTCTTGGTCTGTCGCGTCCGCAGCGCGTCGGCCAGCGCGGCGATGCCGTCATTGACCACCGGCGCGGCCAGCCGCGCCTCCGGCACCAGCGGACCACAACCCACCATCGAGGCATCGCTGAAATAGCCGAAGGCCTTCAGGTGGTTGGCGCGCTCCTGGGGGCTGTCGGGAATGGCGGAGCGGACCTTGTTCACGAACCCGTCGCGGATCGCGTCCATCATCGCCTGGTGTTCGGCCATGGCGTTGACCAGGCTTTCGGGATCTTCCGCGCGGTCGAACGGCACCGGCGCAAAGCCCCGCAGCGCCGCCATGTCGGGCATCGCCCCGCGCGCGAGCCGCTCCAGCGGATAGGGCCCCAGATGCACCGGGCGGTTCCGGTCCGAAAACAGTCGCAATGCCATGATGGTCCTCCCTGCCGCCGACAGTAACGTGGCCTGCGTCAGGGGCAAGCTTGAGCCTGTGGCAGGGGCGGGTTAGATGCCGGGCAAAGGAGAGCCCCATGCCCGTATTCCTCGACACCACCGCTGCCGATTTCGATGCCCTTTTCGCCGCGCTGCTGGCGGCCAAGCGCGAAGACAGCCCGGATGTGGACGCAGCGGTGGCGACGATCATCGCCGATGTGCGCGCGCATGGTGACGCGGCGGTGCTGGAACTGACCGAACGTTTCGACCGTCTGGCGCTGACCCCGGCGACGATGCGGTTTACCGAGGCCGAGATCGACGCGGAATGCGCCAGGGTCGGTGCCGACGAACGTGCGGCGCTGGAACAGGCGGCGGAACGCATCCGCGCCTATCACGTGCGCCAGATGCCCCGGGACGAAAGCTGGACCGACCCGGAGGGCGCGACGCTGGGCTGGCGCTGGACGCCGGTCTCGGCGGCGGGGCTGTATGTGCCGGGCGGGCTGGCAAGCTACCCGTCCTCGGTTTTGATGAACGCGATCCCGGCCAAGGTGGCGGGGGTGGCGCGGCTGGCCATCACCGTGCCGACGCCGGACGGCGTGGCCAATCCGCTGGTGCTGATGGCGGCGCGGCTGGCGGGGGTGGACGAGGTCTATCGCATCGGCGGCGCGCAGGCCATCGCGGCCTTGGCCTATGGGACAGAGACCATCGCGCCCGTCGACAAGATCACCGGGCCGGGCAACGCCTATGTCGCCGCGGCCAAGCGGCGGGTGTTCGGGCGGGTCGGCATCGACATGATCGCGGGCCCGTCCGAGATCCTGGTGATCGCCGATGGCGACAATGACGCGGACTGGATCGCGCTCGACCTGATGAGCCAGGCCGAACATGACGAAAGCGCGCAGGCGCTGCTGATCACCACGGACGAAAGCTTTGGCCAGGCGGTGGCGGGCGCGGTGGAGGCGCGGCTGGAAACGCTTGCCCGTCGCGAGATCGCGGGGGCCAGCTGGCGCGACTATGGCGCGGTGATCGTGGTGCGCGATCTGGACGAGGCGGCGGCGCTGTCGAACCGCATCGCGCCCGAGCATCTGGAGCTGTGCGTGGCCGATCCCGACGCGCTGGCGGCGCAGTGTGTGCATGCCGGGGCGATCTTTCTGGGCCCCTGGACGCCCGAAGCCATCGGCGACTATGTCGGCGGGCCGAACCACGTGCTGCCCACCGCGCGCTCGGCCCGGTTCTCGTCGGGCCTGTCGGTGATGGACTTTCTCAAGCGCACCACGCTGGCGCGGATGACGCCGGACGCCTTGCGCGCCATCGGCCCGGCGGCCGAGGTGCTGGCGCGCTCGGAAAGCCTCGAGGCCCATGGGCTGAGCGTGACGGCGCGGCTGGAGCGGTTGAACCGGTAAACCGGATGGATGTCGTCGTTTACCACAACCCCGATTGCGGCACGTCGCGCAACGTGCTGGCCTTCATCCGGGCGGCGGGATACGCGCCCACGGTGATCGAGTATCTGCAGACCGGCTGGACGCGGCCGCAATTGCTGGCGCTATTCGCCGCGGCGGATCTGACCCCGCGCCGCGCGCTGCGCATCCGGCGCAGCCCGGCCGAACAGCTTGGCCTGACCGATCCGTCCGTCGAGGATGCTGCGCTGCTGGACGCGATGCTGGTCCACCCGATCCTGGTGAACCGGCCCATCGTCTGCACCCGCAAGGGCGTGCGGCTGTGCCGCCCGTCCGAGGCTGTGTTCGACCTGCTGGAGCGCTGGCCCGACGGGCCGCTTTACAAGGAAGACGGTCAGATGGTGCTGGATGCGCAGGGCCGGCGGGTTCAGACCCCCCTGGGCGGCGTGTAGGTCGGCAGCTTTTCGGCCGGTTCCACCAGCATCATCACCACTTCGCTGGTCGAGATATAGCTGTCATGCAGCCGGTGCGACCAGCGCGAGATGCCGTTGGGCACCGGCGGCTCCACGGTCTCGGGAAAGCGGCGGTCCATCCGGTTGCGTCCGGTCTGCGGGTCGATCCGCGGCACGGGCACGCGCGAGCCCAGGTAGTCGATGGAAAAGGCCACGTCGATCCAGCTGCGCAGGCCGGGATCACCGTCGTAAAGCTTGCGCACTTCTCCCTCGACCCAGTTGTCCTGCATGACCAGCGGCCCCAGTGGCGAGCCCCAGGTGAACAGCGTCGTCTTTTGGAGCGGATCGCCGTATTCGGCCAGCGTGTCCACGGCAATCGCCGCGCCCAGCGAGTGGCCCACCACATAGACCTCGTCATAGGCGGCGGGCCCGTCCTGCGCGTTGACCTGATCCAGAACACTCAGCAGACGGTTCCGCGCCTTGGTCCGCACGCCGGTATCATCCTCGCCCAGGGGCAGGTTCTGAAGATAGGCCTTGGAGAAATCGGCGGCGTTGGCCAGCCGTTCCAGCCAGGTCAGCCCCACCAGCCCGGCCACGACCATGTAGAGTGAGGTGCCCACCAGCCATTGGGCGGCCTGCTGGGCGCGGGCCGACAGCATCTCGGCCCAGCCCGCAAGCCCCTTGCCGGCGTTCTGCACCTTGTCGGCGGCGGCCTGCGCGGCCTCTTGCGCCGCGGTGCTGCCCGGGGCCAGCCAGTCCAGCACGGGAAGGCCGCTTTCGGCCACGGTGCGCACCAGAACGGCCAGCACCGAAAGGTACCACACAAAGAGCAGCAGCGCGGCCAGCAGGATCGCGCCGGTCATCCGCTCGGGCGTTTCGCGGCGCACAAGAGCCCCCGCCAGACCGCCAAAGCCCCAGTACATCATCATCGAAGAGGCACGGGCAAAGCGGGTCCAGATCGCCTCGCCCGACCATTCGGGGATCAGGTCGCCCCAATAGGCCTCGTACACGGCCAGCGTGATGGTTCCATCATCGGCTTCGGACGGACGGCTCCTGGGGCGGGCGGTCAGCAGGACGGCATCGGTATCGTCGGTTTCTTCGGCGTCCTTGCGCTGGACGATCCACTCCTGCGCCTCGGCTTCCAACGCGGTGACAAGACGGTTGCGGACCGAAAGCTGTTCGCGCTTGGCCAGCCCGGGGACAAGAATGATGGCGCGGCGGATCATGAGGGCCTCGTGCAAAACAATTCGTGTAAAAGCAGAGTCAGGCTAGCACGAAATCTGCCATCGCGGAAGGCGCGCTTTGTCCGATTGCCCTTGGCCCGCCGCTTTGCTAGGCCCGGTGTCGCACAACCGGACTCCGCTCATGACCCGCATCGCGCATATCGAACTGGACGACGCCAACCTGCCGCCTCCGACGCCGGAGATCGAGCAGGAGCGGCAGGTCGCGATGTTCGATCTGATGGAAGAGAACCTGTTCCGCCTGCCCGCCCGCGACGACCGCCCGGTGCCGCCGGGCCCCTACCATGTGGGCCTTTCGATCCGTGACAAGCGGCTGGTCTTTGACGTGTCCACCACCAGCCATGAAAAGGCGGTGGAGTTCCACCTGTCGCTGTCGCCGTTCCGGCAGGTGGTCAAGGACTACTTCCAGATCTGCAAAAGCTATTTCGACGCGGTCAAGACGCTGCCGCCCAGCCAGATCGAGACCATCGACATGGCCCGCCGCGGCATTCACAACGAAGGCGCGCGCATCCTTCAGGAGCGGCTGGAGGGCAAGGCCGAGGTGGACGATGCCACCGCCCGCCGTCTCTTCACGCTGATCTGCGTGCTGCATTTCGGGGGCTGAGGTGGCCGCGCTTCCGCAGTCGGTGCTGTTCTGCTGCGATCACAATGCCGTCCGGTCGCCCATGGCCGAAGGCATCATGAAGAAGCTGCACGGAACCGAAGCCTATGTGCAGTCGGTGGGCGTGGCCAACGATCTGGAAATCGACGGATTCGCCATCGCCGTCTGCGCCGAGATGGGGGTCGAACTGGAGCGCCACCGGTCGCGCAGCTTTGAAGAGCTTGAAGAGATGGGCGAGGCGCTGTCGGGCTTCGATCTGGTGGTGGCGCTGTCGCCGGCGTCGCAACGCGCGGCGCTGGAGTTGACGCGGTATTACCACATCAAGGTGGAATACTGGCCGATCATGGACCCGACGGGCATCGGCGAGACCCGGGAACAGAAGCTCAACGCCTACCGCCAGACCCGCGACCAGATCGCCGCACGGCTCAAAGGCCGCTGGCAGGGCTGAAAATGTCGCCCGCGGGCCCCGCCCCGGGCCCGTTCCGGCGTAATCAGACAGGGACCAGCAAGGGGAGAGACGACCCATGTCCGACGCACGCGCGGTGATCGCCGCCTATTTCGACGCCTTCAACGCCAAGAACACCGAGGCCATGCTGGCCTGCCTGTCCACCGATGTGGCGCATCACGTCAACGAGGGCCAGGTGCGGACCGGCAAGATCCGCTTTGCCGAGTTCTGCGCCCATATGAGCCATTGCTACGACGAGACGCTGACCGACATGGTTATCTTTGCCAGCGAGGACGGCACCCGCGCGGCGGCGGAATATGTGGTGAACGGTCGCTATGTCGCCACCGATGCCGGCCTGCCCGAGGCGCGGGGACAAACCTACCGCCTGCCTGCCGGGTCGTTCTTTTCGCTGGCAGACGGCCATATCACCCGCGTCGTGACCTATTACAACCTGTCGGACTGGGTGCGTCAGGTCTCATGAAGGTCGAGCGACTGACCGGTGACGCGGTCGAGGCCGCGCTCGACGATCTCGCGCGGCTGCGGATCGAGGTGTTTCGCGCCTGGCCCTATCTCTACGATGGCGACCTGGCGTATGAACGGCACTACATGCGCTCGTACCGCGACAACCCGAACGCCGTTCTGGTTGTCGCGCGCGACGGGGCGCGCGTGGTGGGGGCGGCCACGGGCATGCCGCTGGCCGATCATGCCGATGCGGGCCAGATGACCGGCACCCTGCCCCCGCGCGAACGGATCTTCTATTGCGCCGAAAGCGTGCTCTTGCCCGAGTATCGCGGGCAGGGTCTTGGCCACGCCTTCTTTTACCAGCGCGAGGCGGCGGCGCGGGCCATGGGCTTTGACTACGCGCTTTTCGTGGGGGTTGTCCGCCCCGAGGATCACCCGATGCGCCCGCCGGACTACCGCCCGCTTGACGCGTTCTGGCGCAAGCGCGGCTACGCGCGCTGCGACGGCGTCACCGCCACCTTTCACTGGACGGATATCGGCCAGACGGACCAGACGCCGCATCTGCTGCAGGCCTGGATGCGCGCGCTCTGATCCTGCGGGTCACACGTCGGTCAAAAAGCGTGTCAGATAGGCGTCGGAATAGTCGGTGCGGATCTCGACCCAGATCGGCAGGTGGTCAGACATCTCGAAACTGGCGAAATGCGCCTCGTAAGAGGTGTCCCAGTTGGCATATTCCGCGCCGCGCGCCGCTTCGGCCAGCGGACGGTAATGCGCCTTGTCCTCGGCCCTGTAGACCGCGCTGCGCCAGTCGAAACTGCCCGACTGCACCAGATTCGTGCGCACCGCCTCGCCGGTAAAGGCGATCTGGTCATAGAACCTGGTGCCGCCCAGATTGGTGGGGCCAAAGAACGGCGCGGTCAGGCCGTGATCGGTGAGGCTTTGCATGATGCTGTCGCCGACCTTCTCGATGTTCATGTCGCCGATCAGCACATACACCTCGCGTTCCTTCTGCGCACGCTCGGCGGCGCGTTCGGCCAGGGCGGCGATCTCGGCGGCGCGGCGCGCCTTGTCGGCGGCGGAACTGCCGCCATAGACGATGTGCACGCTCATCAGCGTGAACCGGAACCAGCCCGCCTGGAACGAGGCAAAGAACGGCGTACGGGCGATCTGTTCGCCATCTATCAGCGCCTCGCGCGGGAGCGTCAGTTCCCCCACGAGGTTGCGAAAGCGCACCTTGTTGGTGTTGTAGAGAAACGCCTGCCGTTCACGGTTGCCCGGGCCGCCTTCGGTCACGTCGGTGACGAAGTAGTCCCAGTTCGGCCCCAGCAGGTCCACCAGCTTGCGCAGGGGGGCAAGGTCGTCCTTGATCTCCTGCACCGCGCAGATGTCGAAATGGTCGATGATCTCGGCGATGTAGTGAAAGCTTTCGTCGCGCCGCGGGCGGCCGTCGTCGAAGGCGCGGATGTTCCACGAGCCGATCACCAGATTGCCCGGCGCGCGCCGCCCCAGCGCGCTGTCGCGCAGCGCAAGGCGCAGCGCCAGCAGGCGGCGCGCGATCCAGTCGGCCTTGGCCGGGTCTTTGTCGCGATAGGTGTTGAGCCAGTGATAAAAAGCCATGAGAATGATCCTGTCGAAATGCGTGTGGGCGGATGTGCGTCAGTCTAGCACGCATCGCGAGAGCGCGCCACCGCGCATCGACGCCAGATTGCACAGCGCACAGCGCAGGAGACCGCCATGAAGATCGCCACCGCCGCCTACGAGGTCAGCTTTCTCGACAGCTGGGCCGCCTATCAGGCCAAGCTGACCGAATGGGTGGCCGAGGCTGCGGGCCACGGGGCCGAGCTTCTGGTCTTTCCCGAATATGGCGCGATGGAACTGGCCACGCTGGAAGGGCACGACACCGCCTTCGATCTGGAACGCTCGCTGCACGCGGTCTCGGCCAGCATCGGCGAGGTCGACGCGCTGCATGCCGATCTGGCGGCGCGCTACAAGGTGCACATCCTTGCGGCCTCGGCCCCGGTCTTTGATGACACGCTGGGCCTCCGGCCGGTCAACCGCGCGCGGCTGTTCACGCCCGACGGGGCCGTGGGCGTGCAGGACAAGCAGATCATGACGCGGTTCGAACGCGAGGTCTGGGACGTGGTGCCCGGCGGTCCGCTGCGCCTGTTCGACACCGCGCTGGGGCGGATCGGCGTGCTGATCTGCTATGACAGCGAGTTTCCCCTGCTGGGCCGCGCCCTGCACGAGGCCGACCTGATCCTTGTGCCGTCGGTGACCGAGGCGCTGGCCGGCCATTCGCGGGTGCGCATCGGCGCCATGGCCCGCGCGCTGGAGGCGCAATGCGTCAGCGTCGTGTCCTGCCTGGTGGGGCAGGCCGCCTGGTCGCAGGCGGTGGATGAAAGCACCGGCAAGGGCGGCGTCTTCGGCCCGCCGGACAAGGGCTTTCCGTCCACAGGCATCCTGGCCGAGGGGGTTCTGAACGTGCCCGGCTGGACCTATGCCCGGGTCGAGCCCGCGGCGATCAAAGCGGTCCGGGCCGATGGCGTGGTGCTCAACCGCGCCCATTGGGACGACCAGACCGGCCGTGACGCACCGGCCTCCCTGACGTCTCTGCACCAGGCCCGTCCACAACAAGAGGCTTGATTTACAGGCCTTGGCGGCGCATATCACCGCATGCCCGGACTGTCCGGGCGGCAATCACAGGAGAGACCATGGCCAAGGAAGATACGCTCGAATTTCCCGGTGTCGTGAAGGAACTCCTGCCGAATGCGACGTTCCGGGTCGAGCTTGAGAATGGCCATGAGATCATCGCACATACGGCAGGAAAAATGCGCAAGAACCGGATCCGGGTTCTGGCCGGGGACAAGGTTCAGGTGGAAATGACACCCTATGACCTGACCAAGGGCCGCATCAACTACCGGTTCAAGTAAGCCGCGTTTGCGCAGGCCGTCGTGACGATTGGGCAAGGCCCCGTCTGCCGTGCAGACGTGAGGACCCACGCCTTCCGACAGCCGGGTGCAACCGCCCCATATCGCGAGGCCGCCCGTCAGGGCGGATGAGCCGCATGTCCCATCCCCGCCTGATCCTCGGCTCCGGTTCGCCGCGCCGCCGCGACCTGCTGGCACAGCTGGGTGTCGTGGCCGATGACATCCGCCCGCCCGATATCGACGAGGACCCGCACAAGGGCGAGCTGCCGCGCCCCTATTGCGTGCGGCTGGCGCGCGAAAAGGCACTGGCCGTCGAGGCCGGGCCCGACGATATCGTGCTGTCCGCCGACACCACCGTGGCGCTGGGCCGCCGCATCCTGGGCAAGCCGGCCGATACCGACGCGGCGCGCGGCTTTCTCGACAGCCTCTCGGGCCGCCGTCACAGCGTGATCACCGCTGTTGCCCTGCGCCGCGGCGCGCGGCTCTGGGAACGCGACGTTGTCACCCAGGTGCGCATGAAGCGGCTTTCGGACGAGGAGCGCGAGGCCTATCTCGCCTCCGGCGACTGGCAGGGCAAGGCCGGCGGCTACGGCATCCAGGGACCGGCGGGCGCGTTCATCCCGTGGATCCGCGGCTCGTTCACCGCCGTGGTGGGCCTGCCGCTGGCCGAGACGGCGAATCTGCTTCTCGCCGCCGGCTATCCGCTTTACAAGCGCCGCTCATGAAGGGACGTACCATCGCGCTGGACAGCTGGCAGGGCCGGGACGCCGCGGCGCTGATCGTCGACGGCGTGCTGCAGGATCTGCTGATCGACAGCGATGCACCGCGCCCCGGCGCGCTGTACCGCGCCATTGCCAACCGCCCGGTCAAGGGCCAGGGCGGCATGTTCCTGACCACGCCCGACGGCAGCGCCTATCTGCGCCAGGTCAAGGGGCTGACCCCGGGCGAGGCGCTGCTGGTGCAGGTCACCGGCTATGCCGAACCGGGCAAGGCGCTGCCGGTGACGACCCGGCTTCTGTTCAAGTCGCGCTATGCCATCGTGACTCCCGGCGCGCCGGGCATCAATGTCTCGCGCCTGATCAAGGAGGACGACCTGCGCGACGCCGTCCTCGAAGCCGCGCACGAGGCGTTGATGGACGAACCGCTGCCCGAAGGTGCCGGGCTGATCCTGCGCTCGTCCTGCGCCACGGCAGATCCCGACGACATCGCCGACGATGTGGCCGAAATGGCGGCGCTGGCGACCAAGGTGCTGGCGGATGCCACCGGCGGGGCGGAACTGCTGATCGAAGGCGACGGCCCGCACGCGCTGGCCTGGCGGGAATGGACCGATCCGGCCGATCTGGACTCCGAACCGGGCAGTTTCGCGCGACACGGCGTGGACGAGGCCATCGACGCGCTGCGCCGCCCCCGCGTGGCGCTGGGCCAGTCCCACAGCATGATGATCGAGCCGACCACCGCGCTGGTGGCGGTGGACATCAACACCGGCGGCGACACTTCGCCCGCCGCCGGGCTCAAGGCCAATGTGGCGGCGCTGCGCGATCTGCCGCGGCAGTTGCGGCTGCGCGGCCTGGGCGGGCAGATCCTTGTCGACCCCGCGCCCGTGCCCAAGAAGGACCGCCGCCAGCTGGAATCGGTGCTGCGCGCGGCGCTGAAACAGGACATGATCGAAACCGTGCTGGCCGGATGGACGCAACTGGGCCTGATGGAAATCCAGCGCAAACGCGACCGCCTGCCCCTGAAGGACCTCCTGTGACCTGCCCGATCTGCGCCGCCGAGACCGATCCGAAATACCGCCCCTTCTGTTCCCGGCGCTGCGCCGATGTGGACCTGGCGAAATGGCTGACGGGCAGCTATGCGATCCCGTCCGGGGATCCCGACGATCTCGACGCGCTGCCCGAGGCCCTGGAGGCCGCGCTGGACGAGGCGCGTTCGGACCAGGAAAGGACCCGGCACTGATGTTCTCCCCTGCCCTCCTGCGCGAGATCCGCGCCCGCTTTGCCCATGTGGAGGCCTGCCCGCTGACCGGGCCGCGCATTTTCTTCGAAAATGCCGGCGGGGCGCTGACCCTGAACGCCGTGGTGGACACGTCGGCCCGGTATGCCGCGATTCCCGACAACCAGGGGCGCGACAATCCGGCCTCGGCCGCGCTGGGCCGCATCATTTCGCAGGCGCGCGACGACGTGCGGCGGTTCTTCAACGCGCCGGGGGGCGCGGTGATCGTGGGCGAATCCGGCACCGAATTGCTGTTTCGCCTGGTCCGCGATGCCTGCCTCGGGGCCGCGCCCGGCCCGGTGCTGGGATCCAGCGTCGAGCACCCGGCCTCGCGCAGCGCCTGCACACGCTGGGCGGCAGCGTCCGGGCGGGATTACCTGCTGGTGCCGCATGACGACGCCACCGGCCGCGTCACGCCCGAGGCCTATGCCGCGCAGGTTGCACCGGAGACCGCGGTGGTGACGATCCTGCACACCTCGCCAGTCACCGGCATGTCGATGGACCTGCCCGCCATCGCGGCCGCCGTGCGCGACGTCGCGCCCGGGGCCTTCATCCTGGTGGACGGCATCCAGCATGCCAGCCATGGCGGCATCGACGTGGCCGCCGCCGGCGTCGACGGCTACGTGATCTCGCCCTACAAGGTGTTCTCGCGCCATGGCTATGGCGTCGCCTGGGCGTCGGACCGGCTGACGGCGCTGGCCCATGACGCGCTGGTGGGCGGGCCCGCCGGCGCGTGGGAGCTGGGCACGCGCGACACCGGGGCCTATGCCACGATGTCGGACGTGGTGGCCTATTTCGACTGGCTGGGCGCGCAGGTCTCGGACGCAGGAGAGCCGCGGGCGCGGATCGAGGCCGCGGGGCGGGCCATCCACGCGCATGAGACGGCGCTGACGCAGATGATGCTGCACGGCAGCGACAACCTGCCGGGGCTGGCCGATCTGCCGGGCGCAGAGGTGATCGGCGGCGCCGGCAACCCCGCGCGCGAAGGGCTGGTCTGTTTCCGGGTCGCGGGCCGCGCCTCGGCCGAGATCGTGCAGCATCTTGGGGCGCATGGCATCCGTGTGCATATCCGCAAGAACGATCACTACTCCGGCAATATCCTCGGGCCCCTCGGCCTGAGCGATGCGGTGCGGGTCTCGCTGTGCCATTACAACAGCCCGGACGAGGTGCGCGCCTTCCTCACCGCCATGCAGTCGCTCTGATCGGCGCGGGGCCGAAGTCTTTGAAAGACTTCGGCGCCCGGCCCTGCCGGCGGGTCAGAAATGGGCGCGGGGGCGGTCGGGTTTGCCCGCGGCCAGCGCCAGCAGGCCGCCAAGGCCCGCAAAGGCAATGGGGAACATGGTGAACACGTTGAAGCCGAAGGCCGCGAACATCCCCGCCGCCGAGGCCAGCAGCGCCAGCCCGCCCCACAGCGCCCGCGCCCGCGCCATCGCCCCGCCCGCAATCGCCAGAAGCGGCGACAGGATCGACACCGCCCGCACCAGTTGCGGGTTCTGGAACATCCCCAGCGTGTCGGCCAGGCCGTCCACATTGCGCACGAGTTCGGTATAGCCGTAGCCGATAAAGCCCACGATCATGCCAATCACCCCGGCAATGATCCCCAGCGTCAGCGCGGCGTTGCGCATCAGTCCGGCGCTCCGGTCAGCGCACGGCGCACCGCGTCGTCCCAGCCCAGGTACAGCGTGCCGCCCGCGTCGATCAGCGGCCGCTTCATCACCGCGGGATTCGCCGCGATCAGGTCGGCCGGCGGCAGCGCCCGGGCCGCGGCGTCGAGCCCGCGCCAGGTGGTGGAGCGGGTGTTGATCAGCCGCGCGCCGAATGTTTCAATCGCCCGCGCCAGCACCGCCGCGGGCACCGGTTCGGCCCGGATATCGGCCAGCCGGGCATCGGGCAGGGATTTCAGCGCCTTGCGGCAGCTGTCGCAGGTTTTCAGCCCGTAAACGATCATGCACATTCCTTCCGCTCCGGCGATCACATAATCGTTCGGACCACCGGATTCGAGCCGGTTTTCCTTGATTTTTGCCGGTTGCGTGCAAATCTCCGCGGCGTGACCTTCGACGATCAGCCGACGTCCCGCGCAGTCCGGGCAGGTTCGGGCTGAAAGGCGGATGTGACGCACGGCCCCGGCAGGGCGGGGCAGGACGAAGGACTGAAGGAGCACGGGGATTATGCCGAATGGCACCGTGAAGTGGTTCAACACCACCAAGGGGTACGGATTCATCGAACCCGAAGAAGGCGGCAAGGACGTTTTTGTCCATATCTCGGCGGTGGAACGCTCCGGGATGACGGGACTCGCCGACAACCAGAAGGTCAGCTACGAGCTGAAGGAAGGCCGCGACGGGCGCGTGATGGCGTCTGACCTCAAGGCGCTCTGAGCGCCTTCGCCGCGCGGGCCCCCGGGGCCTGCGCCGTCATTGCGCCTGCAGCCGCCGCGCCTCCTGGCCGGCGAGGGTGATCAGCCTGTCGACATAGGGCTTTTCCAGATCCTCGCTGCGCGTGGCGGCGTAGAGCGTCCGGGTGATCCCGTCGGCGGTGAGCGGGCGGGTAATGTAGTCCGAGTTGTACTTGACCTCGCGCACCACCCAGTCCGGCAGGACCGAGATGCCGCGGTTGGACGCCACCAGAAGCAGGATGACGGCGGTCAGTTCCACCTGGCGGATCGCCGCCGGTTCCACCTTGGCCGGGGTCAGGAGCTGGCTGAAGATGTCCAGACGGGTGCGTTCCACCGGGTAGGTGATCAGCGTCTGGCCGCGGAAATCCTCGGCCTCGACAAAGGGCTTTTCGGCCAGCGGATGGCTTGCGGCAGCGACGAAGACGGGGTTGTAGTCGAAAAGCGGGGTGAAGGTGACACCGGCCAGGTTTTCCGGGTCGGACGAGATGACCACGTCCACATCCTCCTTCATCAGCGCGGGCAGCGCGTCGAAGGCGAGCCCGGGGCGGATGTCCACATCGACATCACCGAATTCCTTGCGGAAGGCTTCGAGCACCGGGAACAGCCATTCGAAACAGGCGTGGCACTCGATGGCGATGTGCATCCGCCCGGCCTGGCCGGCGCGCAGCCCGGCAAACTCGGCCTGCAGGGCCTCGACCTGGGGCAGCACCTGTTCGGCCAGCCGCAGCAGGCGCAGCCCCGCCGCCGAAAGGCGCATGGGTTTGGAGCGGCGGATGAACAGTTCGACCCCCGCCTGGTCCTCCAGCCCCTTGATCTGGTGGCTGAGCGCGGATTGCGTGATGTTGAGCGTCTCGGCCGCGCGCGCCAGCCCTCCGGTGTCGTGAATGGCCTTGACGGTACGCAGGTGGCGAAACTCGATATGCATGCCTGCCTCATGATCGTGATGAGATTTATGAATTTGTCTCACAATGCTGCGCATGCAACAAGAGGGCAGACATAGATGGAGCCCTCGCGATGCCGCGTCCCCAGATCAGTTTCGAATTCTTCCCGCCGCGCAATGTGGAGGCCACGTTCCGCCTGTGGGACACGGTGCAGGTGCTGGCCCCGCTGGAGCCGCGCTTTGTCTCGGTCACCTATGGCGCGGGCGGCACCACGCGGGATCTGACGCGCGAGGTGGTGGCCACGCTGGTGAAGCATTCCGGCCTGCGCACCGCGGCGCACCTGACCTGCGTGAACGCCTCGCAGGCCGAGACACTGGAAATTGCCGAAGGGTTTGCAGCCGCCGGCGTCACGGACATCGTCGCGCTGCGCGGCGACCCGCCCGCCGGGGCGGCGGGGTTTGTGCCGCATCCCGAAGGCTTTGCCGATTCGGTGGAGCTGATCGGCGCGCTGGCCGGGATGGGGCGGTTCGACATCCGGGTCGGGGCCTATCCGGATGTGCACCCGGAAGCACAGGGGGCGGCGGCGGATATCGACTGGCTCAAGCGCAAGCTGGATGCCGGGGCCTGCGAGGCGCTGACGCAGTTCTTCTTTGAGGCGGAGACCTTTTTGCGCTTCCGCGATGCCTGCGCCGCGGCAGGGATCGACAAGCCCATTGTGCCGGGCATCCTGCCCATCGAGAACTGGGCCGGGACCAGGCGGTTTGCCGAGCGGTGCGGCACGAAGGTGCCGCGCTGGCTGGCCGACGCGTTCGAGACCGCGGCCCGGGACGGGCGCGAGGATCTGCTGGCCACGGCGATCTGCACCGAGATGTGTTCCGAGCTTCTGGAGGAGGGCGTGGAGAGCCTGCATTTCTACACGCTGAACCGCCCGGAACTGACCCGCGACATCTGCCATGCGCTGGGGGTGGTGCCGGCACCGCGCCTGGAGAAGGTGGCCTGAAAGCTGCCTTGAAGAGCGCCCCGGGGCGGCGCTGACGGGATTGCGGGCGGATGCGCCCTCTTGCAGCCGGGGCAGGCCCCCGGACCCCCGTGTCAGGGGGCGCGCGCGCCCCCTCTTGGCCCTGTGGGCCAATTCACCCCCTGAGGGGTATTTTTACCAAGAAGAAGAGACAGGGGGCAGGCCGCCGAGGCCTGTGCTGAGATCGGCGGCGGCGCGCGCGACCCGTCGGCCGATCCCGGCAAGGTCCGGTTCGGGCAGACGAGCGCTGGGGCCGGAGATGGACAGGCCCGCCACGGCCTCGCCATGCAGGTCGAAGACCGGTGCGGCCACGCAGCGCATGCCGGGGTTCCTTTCCTCGTTGTCGATGGCAAAGCCGCGCTGCCGGATCGTCGCCAGGGCGTCGTCCAGGCGGTCGGGATCGGTCAGCGTGGTGTCGGTGAAGCGGGTGAGGCCTTCGCGCGTGACGATGCGGCGGCGCTCGGCCTCCGGCAGATGGGCCAGCAGCGCCTTGCCGATGCCCGAGGCGTGCATGGGCGAGAGCGTGCCCGGCGGAAAGAAGGCGCGGATGTTCTGGTGGGTCTCGACCTGGCTGACAAAGAGCACCTGCCCGTCGCGGGCGATGCCCAGATTGGCGGTCTCGCCCGTGTCCTGCATCAGGGCGCGCAGCACCGGGCGCGCGCGTTCCACCAGCGCGGTGCGGCGCAGGAAGCGTGCGCCGATATGGAAGGCGCCGGCCCCGATATGCCAGGTCTGGGCCGCGGGGTCGAAATCCACCAGCCCGCGGGCCTCGAAGGTGGTCAGCACGCGGTAGAGCGTGGCCGGGGACTGGGCCGTCTCCTGCGCCAGTTCGGTGAGCGTGGCCCCGCCGCGGGCCGACAGGTGTTCGAGTACCACGATCGCGCGGTCGAGGGACTTGACGATGTTCTGCGCGGGGTTGTCGTCCCAGCCGCGAGGCCGGCCGCGCGGGCGGCGTCCGGGTGGTGCGGTGTCTTGCCGTTCTGCCATGCCGGCACCTTTCGAAAAACGTTTTTGCATTATGAAAAAATCAAGCGGCTGATGCAATTGGGAAATCTGCCCGCGCCGGGTTTTGAAAAAACATTTCAAAAAAATTGTGCCGGGGTGGGGCCATGCCCTATTATTCCGCGAAACCCTGAGGAGGAATGCATCATGAGCCTGCAGAACCCGGTCTTTATCCCCGGCCCCACCAACATCCCCGAAGTGATCCGCAAGGCCTGTGACATGCCGACCATGGACCACCGGTCGCCGGCCTTTGCCGACATCCTGAACCCGGCGCTGGAGGGCGTGCGCCAGGTGCTGCGCCAGAGCCGGGGGGAAACGGTGATCTTTCCGGCCTCGGGCACCGGTGGCTGGGAAGCGGCGCTGACGAACACGCTGAATCCCGGGGACGGCGTGCTGGCCTGCCGCAACGGCATGTTCGCGCAGAAATGGATCGACATGTGCCAGCGCTTTGGCCTCGATGTCACCGTGGTGGACGTGGCCTGGGGCGAAGGCCTGCCGGTGGCGCGGTTCGAGGAGATCCTGCGCGCCGACACCGAGGGCCGGATCAAGGCCGTGCTCATCACCCATAACGAGACCGCCACCGGCGTGGTCTCGGACGTGCCGGGCCTGCGCAAGGCGATGGATGTCGCAGGGCATGACGCGCTTTTGATGGTGGACGGGGTCAGTTCCATCGGGTCGATGGAGTTCCGGTTTGACGACTGGGGCGTGGACGTGGCGGTGACCGGTTCGCAGAAGGGCTTCATGCTGGCCTCGGGCCTGGCGATCGTGGGCTTTTCCGAAAAGGCCGTGGCGGCCTCGAAGACCGCGACGCTGCCGCGCTGTTTCTGGTCGATCGACGACATGCGCGCGGGCTATGCGGCCAATTCCTATCCCTACACGCCGTCGGTGGGGCTGCTGAACGGGCTGAAGACCGCGACCCGGATGATGCTGGACGAGGGGCTGGAGAACGTCTTTGCCCGTCATGCGCGCATCGCGGAGGGCGTGCGGGCAGCGGTCTTTGCCTGGGGCCTGACGCCCTGTGCGGTGTCGCCCGAGCTTTATTCGAACACCGTGACCGCGATTCGCACGCCCGAGGGGTTCAATGCGTCGGACGTGGTGGCGCTGGCCGCGCGGACTTATGGCATGGCGTTCGGCACCGGGCTGGGTGACGTCGCGGGCAAGGTGTTCCGCATCGGCCATCTGGGGATGCTGACGGATGCCATGGCGCTGTCGGGGATTGCCACTGCCGAGATGTGCATGGCGGATCTGGGTCTGGACATCCCCCTGGGCCGCGGCGTGGCGGCGGCGCAGGAAGTGTACCGCCATGGCGGCGCGGCGGCGCGCATCGCGGCCGAGTAAGCCTGTCCGGGCGGAGCGGCGCGGTCTGCCGCGCCGCGATTTCGGGCCGGAACGGGGCGCGCCGGACGGGGCGGGCCAAAAAAGTACCCGGGTTCCGCGTTCTGCGGGAACCCGGGTGAGAACCCATGTGATTTCAACAGGGGGCCCTGGCCGTTTTGGCCACGGGCGAAGCCGGCATTCTGCGCGGCAGGCTGGTCCGAAACGCCTGAGAGAGAGACGCCTGTCTGCCACCGGACCACGGTTGCGGGCGGACTTGCCGCCCTGCCCCGATCATAGGCCGATTAACCTTTACAGGACGTTAAGACGCCCGCGCCTTCAGCGGCGGCATGTCGATTTCTTGCTGCAGGCGCTGGGCCAGCGCGGCATAGGGCGTGGCGGTGCGTTCGGACAGCCGGCGCAGGCCAAAGACCACATGGGCCATCTGCTGGTAATATCCGGTATAGCTCCAGTTCGTGGCCGCTGCGGTGGCGGCGCCCAGCACGGGCACGGTCTGTGCGGCCAGCTTGCGGCCCAGCACCGAGGCCAGGCGCGGCGCGACAAGGCCGATGCCGATAAAGACATTGGCTCCGTTCAGCGTGGCGCGCGAGGCGAGGAAGTTGAGGTCGAGCCCCTTGTCCGCCCCGGCCAGCGGCCCCTGGGCGGCCAGAACCAGAAGGCAATCCTTGCGGGTCTGTTCGTCGTCCGGGTCAAAGCCGTGCTCGACCGCGATGGCCTGGATGGCGCGCATCAGCAGCGTCACCGTCACCGGCAGTTCGGCCAGCGCCGTGGGCAGGCCGCCAATGCCGCCCATCACCCCCGCCGCGGTGGCGGTGGCGGTGTTGACCCAGTCCTTCTGGTCGCGCACCAGAACGCGCGTGCCGGATGACAGGGCCATGGCCGCTTCGAGCCCATGGATGGTCAGCGACTCCAGCTTGTTGCGGGCGGTGTCGGGCAGCCGCTCCAGCAGCGCATCGGCGGGCCAGTTCAGCGTGTTGAACAATTGCACCCCGAAGCTGCTGGCCGTGTTGAAGCGCCGCGCCAGCGCGCGCAGTTCGGCATCGGGATCGAAATGCCGGTCCAGTTCGGTTCCTTCGGTCATCGCGTGTCCTCCTGCGTGGCCTGATGCAGAGATGGGGGGGTCGCGGCGATGTTACAAGGGTTCACATCGCCCGGGTGACCGGCCCCGCGATGCCCTCCCAGGCGCCGGGCTGCAGGGCATGGCCGAGGATACGGTCGGGATTGGTGGGCGGCGGCATCTGCACGTCCTGCAATCGTGCAAAGCCGAACCGGGCGTAGTAGGGCGCATCGCCCACCAGCAGGACGCGGGCGTGGCCCAGCGCCGCGGCCGTGGCCAGCGTGTCGCGGATCAGCGCCGCGCCCAGCCCCTGCCCCTGCGCGGTGGGGTGCACGGCGACCGGCCCCAGCAGCAGCGCCCGGGCATCGCCCACGCGCACCGGCCAGTAGCGGATCGCGCCGCCGACGATCCCCGTGTCATCCCGCGCGACACGGCAGAGCGCCGCCACCGGCGGCACGTCCTCGCGCAGCCGGTAAGAGGACAGCGCGTTGCGTCCCGGCGCAAAACAGGTGTCGTAGAGCGCCTCGACCTCCCACCAATCCTGCGGGACTTCCTGTGCAAGCGTGAACACCCTTCCCCCCGTGCAAATCGGCGCAAAGCCGCGTATCACGGGGCAAACACCCGCGCAAACGAGGAATTTCAGGATGTTCTACCGCCCTGCCGACGGCCACGGCCTGCCGCACAACCCGTTCAACGCCATCGTCTCGCCGCGTCCGATCGGCTGGATTTCGACCCGGGGACGCGACGGGCATGACAATCTTGCGCCCTATTCCTTCTTCAACGCCTGTGCCTATGTGCCGCCACAGGTGATGTTCGCCTCGACCTCGGCCAAGCCGGACCGCGGCGACACCAAGGACAGCGTGGCGCAGATCCGGGACACCGGCGTGTTCTGCGTGAACATCGTGGAATACGCGATGAAGGACGCCATGAACCAGACCTCTGGCCCCTGGGCGGCCGAGGTGGACGAATTCGCCGATGCCGGGATCGAAAAGGCCGAATGCGCCGAGATCGACTGCGCCCGCGTGGCGGCGGCCCCGGCAAACCTCGAATGCCGCCTGACCCGGATCGTGCCGCTGGAAGGGGTGTCGAACTTTGCCGTCTTCGGCGAGGTGGTGGGCGTGCACATGCGCGACGATTGCGTGGTGGACGGGATCTTCGACGTGCTCACGTTCAACCCGCTCAGCCGCATGGGGTACCGCGACTATACCGTGGTGCGCGAAAAGTTCTCCCTGAAGCGCCCGGGGGATTAAGCCGCGCAAGCCCCGTCTTGCGCGGCCAGTGGGGTGAGTGCCCGTACCGCCCAAGCGGCGATGCGTCCGGCGGACGCATCGAGGCACGAACGGACGGAGCCCCGTTCTACCGGGAACGATGGCAGCCCGCCGGTGCCCTCTGTCCCCGGTGGCCAAACCCGTCCACCGCTGTTACACTTGCCCCTGCAACCGATGGAGGGAGCCATGGACCAGCACCTTTGAAACCCTGAACCTCAAGGATTTCCAAAGGAGGCCCCATGCCCTTTTCCCTCCCCGATGCAGCCCGCCTGCATCCCGTTACCCTGCCCGATGGCACGCCCCATGCCGGCACCGTCTACCTGAAAAACGCCGTCGATCACCCCCGCATGGAGGTGGGCGACTTCACCTATGCCAGCGATTTCGACCCACCCGAAGCCGGTGGCTGGGCGCAACGGCTGGCCCCCTACCTGTTCGATTTCGCGCAGGAAAAGCTGAGGATCGGCAAGTTCTGCCAGATCGCGCACGGCGTGCGCTTCATCGGGGCCGCCGCCAACCATGACAGCCGCGGGATCAGCACCTTTCCGTTTGCCGTGTTCGATCCCGACACCATGCTGGGCTACCAGCCCGACACGCGTGACACCGTCCTCGGCCATGACGTGTGGCTGGGCTACGGCGCGCTGGTCACGCCCGGTGCGCGGATCGGCAATGGCGTGATCGTCGGAGCCGGGGCCGTGGTGCGCGGGTCGGTGCCGGATTACGCCGTGGTGTCGGGCAATCCGGCCCGGGTGGTGCGCATGCGGTTTTCGGAGGCCGAGATCGCGACGCTGAACCGGCTGGGCTGGTGGGACTGGCCCGCGGAGGCCATCGCCCGCGCCCGGCCCGCGCTGGAGGCCGGCGATGTCGCGGCGCTGGAGGCGTGCGCCCCGTGACCGTTTGCGGTGGCCGAACTCTTTGAAAGAGTTCGGCCCGCTTTCTTTCCAAGAAAGCGGCGCCCGGCACAACCGTGGCCGCCAGGGCCGGGGGCTGCCGCGGCCTTAATGCCCGCCCAGAACGCCTGTGCGGACGCCGTAATCGACTGCCAGCGCGTAATCCGGGTCGTCATCGCTGTCGACCATCAGGTGACCGGCCTTGGTCAGCAGTCGGTGGCAATCGCGCGACAGGTGACGCAGCTGCACCGTCTTGCCGGCGGCCTCGTACCGGCCGGCAACCGCCTCGATCGCCTGCAGGGCCGACTGGTCCACCACGCGGCTGTCATCGAAATCGACGATGACAAGGCCCGGGTCGTTGTCCACGTCGAACATCTCGGCAAACCCGTCCGCCGAGCCGAAGAAGAGCGGCCCCTGCACCTGGTAGACCTTGGCACCTTCCGGCGTGATGTAGGTCTTGGCATGGATCCGCCGCGCGTTGTTCCAGGCATAGGCCAGGGCCGAGACGATCACGCCCACCACCACGGCCACCGCCAGGTCCTCCATGACCGTCACCACGGTCACCAGCACGATCACGAAGGCATCGGTCAGCGGCACCTTGCGCAGGATCGTCAGCGAGTTCCACGCAAAGGTCCCGATCACCACCATGAACATCACCCCCACCAGAGCCGCGAGCGGGATCAGCTCGATCAGCGGCGAGGCGAAGAGGATGAAGATCAGCAGGAACAGCGCCGCCGCAATCCCGGAGATGCGCGTGCGCGCCCCGGATTTCACGTTGATCATCGACTGGCCGATCATCGCACAGCCGCCCATGCCGCCGAAAAAGCCGGTGACGGTGTTGGCCACGCCCTGGGCGATGCATTCCTGCGACGCGCCGCCGCGCTTGCCGGTCATCTCGCCCACGAGGTTCAGCGTCAGCAGGCTTTCGATCAGGCCGATCGCGGCCAGGATCACTGCATAGGGCAGGATGATCTCGAACGTCTCCCAGGTCAGCGGCACCATGGGGACGTGCAGCGGCGGCAACCCGCCCTGGATCGAGGCCAGATCGCCCACCCGCGGCACATCCAGCCCGAAGCCGATCACCAGCGCGGCCACCGCCGCGATGCCCGCCAGCGGGGCCGGCACCACGCGGGTGACGCGCGGCATCACCCAGATGATGCCCATGGTCAGCACGGTCAGCCCCAGCATCAGGGCCAGCGGCAGGCCCGACAGCCATTCGCCGCCCCCCATGCCGTGGCCCGTGGCCTCCATCGTGCCGGGAACCTTGAATTGCGACAGCTGCGCCAGAAAGATCACGATGGCGAGCCCGTTGACAAAGCCCAGCATCACCGGATGCGGCACCAGGCGGATGAACTTGCCCCAGCGCAGCACCCCGGCCGCGATCTGCAGGATCCCCATCAGCACCACCGTGGCAAAGAGGTATTCGACCCCGTGCTCGGCCACCAGGGCCACCATGACCACTGCCAGCGCGCCGGTTGCGCCCGAGATCATGCCCGGACGCCCGCCAATCAGCGCCGTGATCAGCCCCACCAGGAACGCCGCATAAAGCCCCACCAGCGGGTGCACACCCGCCACAAAGGCAAAGGCCACCGCCTCGGGCACCAGCGCCAGCGCCACCGTCAGCCCCGCCAGAAGTTCGATCCGCACCCGGCCGGGGGTCAGCTTCTCGTCCGGCAGAAGGCTCAGATCGGGCAAAGCGAGTCGATTGGCGAAACTCGCCAGAAGGGCACGGGTCATGTCGGAGAGGTCCTTTCTGTTCGCGCGCGTCATACGGCACTGCAGCACGTTTGGCCAGCACATGGGGGCAAGGCCGCCTTGTTGCGCCGACATAACAGGTCTGGCGGCAAATGCACGGTATGCTTCGGCATGCGCCGCGGCCGCCGTCTTGCCAATTGCCCGGCCCGGGGCCAGAAAGGACGCGACAGCGGCGGAGGCAGATATGGCAGACACGATGATCGGCGTGATCGGGGGTTCGGGCATCTACGAGATCGACGGCCTGGAAGACGCCGTCTGGCAGGCGGTGGACAGCCCCTGGGGCGCGCCGTCGGACGAGATCCTGACCGGCCGCCTGGACGGCGTGAAGATGGCCTTCCTGCCCCGCCACGGCCGCGGCCATGTGCACAGCCCGACCTCGGTGCCCTACCGCGCCAATATCGACGCGCTGAAACGGCTGGGGGTGACGGACGTGATCTCGGTCTCGGCCTGCGGGTCGTTCCGCGAAGAGATGGCGCCGGGCGATTTCGTCGTGGTGGACCAGTTCATCGACCGGACCTTTGCGCGCGAGAAGTCCTTTTTCGGCGAAGGCTGTGTCGCCCATGTCAGCGTCGCCCACCCCACCTGCCCGCGCCTTGGCGCGGCCTGCCACCAGGCAGGACAAGCCGCAGGCATCACGATGCACCTGGGCGGGACCTACCTGGCCATGGAAGGCCCGCAATTCTCCACCCTGGCGGAATCGAAGATGTACCGTGAACACTGGGGGGCGGACGTGATCGGCATGACCAACATGCCCGAGGCCAAGCTCGCCCGCGAGGCAGAGCTTTGTTATGCTTCCATCGCCATGGTCACCGATTATGACAGCTGGCATCCCGATCATGGCGAGGTGGACGTGGCCGACATCATCCGCACGCTGCTGGGCAATGCCGACAAGGGGCGCGCCATGCTGCGCGGCCTGCCCGCCCTGCTGGGACAGGTGCGCACGCCCTGCCCGCATGGCTGCGACCGTGCGCTGGATCATGCCATCCTCACCGCGCCCGACCGGCGCGATCCGGCGCTGCTGGCCCGTCTCGACGCGGTGGCCGGCCGGGTGCTCGGGGCCGCGGGGTGACCCTGCGCCGGGCGGCGGTGCTGGCCGGCCTTCTGGCCCTGCCCGCCTCGGCACAGGATTATGTCGCCACCAGCGGACCGCTTGATGACGACGCGTTCTACAGGTTGGTGGCCTGCGGTGCCGCGCCCGGCGGGGCCTGCGCCAAGCCGTTCCTGCGCTGGCCGGTCTCGCGCCCGGTGACGGTGGGCTTTGACCGCATCGACCGGGCCTATCTGGGCGGGCGGCAGAAACGCGCCCGCGCGGCACTGAGCCGGGCGGTGCAATACCTCAACCAAAGCGGTGCCGCCGTCCGGCTGGAAGAGCGGGGCGACGGCCCCTTGGACGTGCGCGTCCTGCTGCTCGACACCGATGGCAGCGCGCCGCTGTCGGGCACCGGGGTCGCCGGGCTGGACGGGGCGGTGCTGCGCGGCGCACGGGTGCAGGTCTGGGCCGGGGCGGACGGGCTGATCGACCGGGCGGTGATCGCGTTTTCCACCAACCTGCACATCCGCCACTACGAATCGGTGATGCTCGAGGAACTGACCCAGGCGCTGGGCCTGATGACCGATATCCGCAACCCCGCCTATGACGGCCTGTCGGTGCTGGCCCAGGACAGCAACGCCGCCAGGACGCTCGGCCCGCAGGACATCATGGCCCTGCGCCGCCATTATTCATCGGAGTAGACCATGGCCCCCGATCTCTGGCTTGCCTTTGTCGCCGCCTCTGCCGCCCTGCTGGCGCTGCCGGGCCCCACTGTCCTGCTGGTGCTCAGCTATGCTCTGTCGCAAGGGCGGCGGGTGGCGCTGGCCTCGGCCGCAGGGGTGGCGGTGGGGGATCTTGTCGCCATGTCGCTGTCGCTGGCGGGGCTGGGGGCGCTGGTGGCGGCCTCGGCGGCGCTGTTCACCCTGCTGAAATGGGTGGGGGCGGCCTATCTGGTCTGGCTGGGGATCCGGCTCTTGCGCAGCGCGCCGGAGGCGGCCCCGGCGCTGCCCAAGACCGTCCACGCGGCCCGGGGTGTGTTCCGCCACACCGCGGCGGTGACGGCGCTCAACCCCAAGAGCATCGCCTTCTTCATCGCCTTCGTGCCGCATTTCGTCGATCCGGCCCGCCCGCTGCCGCCGCAATTCGTGCTCCTGGTGGCCACCTTTGTCGGCATGGCGGCGCTGAACGCGCTTGCCTATGCGCTGCTGGCCGACAGGCTGCGCCGCCAGATCACCCGGCCCGGCGTGACGGCCTGGCTGACGCGGGCAGGCGGGGTCACGCTGATCGGCATGGGGCTGGTGACGGCCGGTCTGCGCCGCACCGGCTGAGCCTCAGCCTTCGTGCTTTTTCAGAAAGTCGCGGATGAAATGCCGCACCTCGCGCGAGGCCGAGGTGTCAAGCGCCTTGCACAACTGGATGAAGGCATCGCGATCCGCCCGGTCCAGCCGCAGGACAAGCTGCGCGTCCTTGCCCTTGTCCTTCTTTTTTTCGTCTTTGCCCACGCCGTCGCCCTTGAATCATCGCGCTGTTCATTGTATATACATTGCACAGCAACAAAACAGCTCACTTCTGTAAGAGAAAGGTATAATGATGACGCTGCAGCATGCCAAGACCGTGTTCCTGCGCGAACGGCTCGACTGGAGCCGCCCGCGCCTCAACTGGATCGCCCGCGCGCTTTACGGACATCGCCGGCGCACCAGCTGATCCACCAGACGCCGCGCCGGATCTTCCGGCGCGGCGTTGGTTTTTTCATTCCATTTCAACAGCTTTACCTGCAGAGGCCGAAGTCCCCCAGCCGACATTTCCCGGCAGGACACCCCCACCAGCCGCCCGTCCGGTCCACGATCACCCCGCCGCCAGAGGCACCAGCGGGTCGTGCCTGCCGCAGGCGGGCACGACCTCCCCTGCGCGCGCCGAAGGCGCGCACCGTTGCGTCAGGCCGCGTTGGTGTTGGCCGCCGCGCGGGCCGGCCCGGAATTTGCGTCGATGAACTCCAGCACCAGCGGCCGGATGTTGTTGCGCCAGCTCTTGCCCGCGAAGATGCCGTAATGGCCGGCCCCCGGCTCCAGATGGCTGGCCTTCATGGTGTCCGGCAGACCGGTGCACAGGTCCAGCGCGGCCACGCATTGCCCCGGGGCCGAGATGTCGTCCTTGGCGCCTTCCACCGTCTTCACCGCGACCCGCGTGATGGCACCGATATCCACCTTGCGGCCGTCCACCACAAAGGCGTTCCGGGCGATCTCGCGCCGCTTGAAGATGCGGTCGACGGTCGACAGGTAGAATTCCGCCGGCATGTCCATGACGGCAAGGTATTCGTCATAGAACCGGTTGTGCGCGTCGTGATCCGACGCCTCGCCACGTGACACGCGCAGGATCTGGTCGCGGAACGCCTTGCCGTGGCGGTCGGCGTTCATGCTCATGAACGAGGCCAGCTGCAGCAGGCCGGGATAGACCATCCGGCCCACGCCCTTGTACTTGAACCCCACGCGCTGGATCATCGTTTCCTCCAGCTGGCCCATGGTGACGCGGCGGCCGAAATCGGTGACGTCGGTGGGCGTGGCATCGGGATCGATGGGACCGCCGATCAGCGTCAGCGTGCGCGGCTGCGCGTCGGGGTCCAGCTCTGCCAGATAGGCTGTGGCGGCCAGCGTCAGCGGTGCCGGCTGGCAGACCGCGATCACATGGGTGTCGGGGCCAAGGTGGCGCATGAAGTCCATCAGGTAGAGGGTGTAATCCTCCACGTCGAACTTGCCCGCCGACACCGGGATGTCCCGGGCATTGTGCCAGTCGGTGACATAGACCTCGCAATTCACGATCAGCGATTTCACGGTCGAACGCAGCAGCGTGGCGTAATGCCCCGACATCGGCGCCACCAGAAGGATCTGCCGCGGCTGCCGCGGGCGGCCCGAGACGTTGAAGTGAATGAGGTCGCCAAACGGCTTTTCCACCACCTTTTCGATGTTGACGAGGTGATCCTTGCCATCCTCGCAGGTGAAGGTGCGAATGCCCCAGTCGGGCTTGACGACCATGCGTTCGTAGGTGCGTTCCGTCACCTCGCCCCAGGCGGCCATCCACTGGATCGCCGGGTTGGGCACCATCGACCAGGCCGGATATGACGCCATCGTGCGCGCCGTCGCCCCCATCCACTGGCTGGTGTTGCGCAGCGTCTCCATCATGTCATATGTCGCCATGTACCGCATTGGGCCACTCCTTAACTAACGGGCAGCAAAGGCGTTTCCCCAGCTTCAGCCCCGAGCCAATTCGTCGCTTTGCCCCCCAACACCGGCGACGGTATTCTGCATGGCAGCGACGATAGGGGGAATTCGTTAAAATGACAACCAACGACGTTGCCGCAGCCGAGAGCAAGGCACGGCTGGACGAAAACATGGCCCGGGTCGAGACGCTTTCGAAACGGCTGGTCCAGGCCCTGACGCATCGCAAGGGCACACCCCCGGCGCTGAACGGGCCCGAGCCCGAGCTTTACGCCAAGGCCGCCCAGGCCTACTGGCAGGAATGGATGCACAACCCCGCCAAGCTGCTGGAACACCAGGTTCAGTTCTGGGGCAAGACGATGACGCATTTTGTCGAGGCGCAGCAGGCGCTGGCCTCGGGCAAGCTTGCGGCCCCCGAGGATCCGGGCCCCAGCGACCGGCGCTTTGCCAATCCGCTTTGGGACACCCATCCCTATTTCAACTTCGTCAAGCAGCAATACCTGATCAACGCCGACGCGATTGCCCAGGCGGTGGAGGATCTGGACGATCTCGACGGTGTGGAAAAGCGCCGGCTGCGCTATTTCACCCAGCAGATCGTCGACATGTTCGCGCCCACGAACTTTCTGGCCACCAATCCCGATGCCCTGATGAAGGCGGTAGAGACCGAGGGCGAAAGCCTGGTGCGCGGTCTGGAGAACCTGGTGCGCGATCTGGAAGCCAACAATGGCGAGCTTGTGGTGCGCCTGGCCGACGAATCGGCCTTCGAGATCGGCGAGAACATCGCCACCGCCAAGGGCGAGGTGGTCTATCGCAACCGGATGATGGAACTGATCCAGTTCTCGCCCACCACCGACACCGTGCACGAGATCCCCGTCGTGCTGTTCCCGCCCTGGATCAACAAGTACTACATCCTCGATCTCAAGCCACAGAACAGCCTGATCCGCTGGGTCGTCGATCAGGGGTACACCCTGTTCGTGGTCAGCTGGATCAATCCCGACAAGGGGTATCGCGATGTCGGGCTCGAGGAATATGTCGACGAGGGCTTTCTGACCGCGATGCGCATCGCGCGCGAGATCTGCGGCACCCCGCATGTCAACGCGGTGGGCTACTGCATTGCCGGCACCACGCTGTCGCTGACCCTGTCGCTGTTGAAGAAGCGGGGCGAGAAGAGCGTGAAATCGGCCACCTTCTTCACCGCGCTGACCGATTTCAGCGACCAGGGCGAATTCACGCCCTTCCTGCAGGACGATTTCGCCCAGGGGCTGGAGGAAGAGATCAACGACGAGGGCATCCTGCCCTCGTTCATCATGGCGCGGACCTTCAGCTTTCTGCGTTCCAACGATCTGATCTATGGCCCGGCGATCCGCCACTACATGATGGGCGAAACGCCCCCGGCCTTCGATCTGCTCTACTGGAACGGCGACGGCGCGAACCTGCCCGGGCGGATGTTCCGGCAGTACCTGCGCGGGCTGTGCCAGCGCAACGAGTTCGCCGAGGGCCGGTTCGAAATGTTCGGCGAAACGCTCGACGTGCGCGACGTGGACGTGCCGCTGATGTCCATCGCGGCCGAGACCGATCACATCGCCGCCGCCCGCGACGTCTATCGTGGTGTGCAGAAGATGGGATCGCGGTCCAAGACCTTCGTGCTGGGCCAGTCGGGCCACATCGCGGGCATCGTGAACCCGCCCAGCAAGAACAAGTACGGCCATTACCTCAACGACGATCTTTCGCAGGACTTCGACGCCTGGCGGGCCGGTGCCAGCCATCATGAAGGCTCGTGGTGGCCGTTGTGGGAGGCCTGGCTGAAGAAGCGCGCGGGCAAGAAAGTGCCGGCGCGCGCCCCCGGATCGGCCGACTATGCCCCGATCTGCCCGGCCCCCGGCACCTATGTGAAGATCAAGGCCGCCTCGCTTAATCACTAGGTTGCATTTTCTTGCTGCGCTGCAGAAATTTTACTTGAAATGCTGCAGCGCAGCATGCATATAGGGATCACAGTTGCAGAAACGGCGGGGTGGGCCCGGCGGGCAACGCAAAGGATGATCAAGATGGCACAGACCCAGGACTTCACCGCGATGATGAAAGACATGATGGGCGCATTCCCGGTGGACACCAAGGCCATGGAAGACGCGTTCAAGACCACCGCAACCATGAGCGAAAAGCTGTCGGCTGTTGCTCTGGAAGCGGCCGAAAAGTCGACCGAGCTGTCGGCCAAGTGGACCAAGGACACCCTGTCGAAGATGGCGGAAATGACCGCTGCCAAGGCAGAGCCGGCCGACTACGCCAAGGCGATGACCGATTTCGCATCGGCTCAGGCCGAAGTGGCTGCCGAGAACATGGCCGCCTTCGCCGAGATCGCCAAGAAGGTCCAGATGGACACCGTCGAGCTGATGATGGCCGCTGGCAAGGACATCTCGGAAGACATGACCGCGGTTGCCAAGAAGGCCACCGAAGACATGACTGCTGCCGCCAAGAAGGCCACCGAAGCAGCGAAGTAATCGAACCGCAAGGTTCGTCAGGAAATTGCGCCCTCTCCTCCCAAACTGGCGCAATCCTGCGGGCGGGTTTCTTCGGAAACCCGCCTTTTTTGTCTTTGACCCTGTATGTGTCCGTCGATCCGGCAGACCCTGACAGCAAAAAGGGGGCGCACGCGCCCCCCTGTCTGCCCCGGTCCCGGGGTCTTTGCGGGTTCAGGGCGCCGGCAGGGCCGGCGCGCCGGTCAGACGATGGTCGCCTCGGTGGCGGCGATGATGTCCTCGCGGGTCACGCCCGGCGCGCATTCCACGATGTGCAGCCCCTTGTGGGCCACGTCGAGCACGCCGAGATTGGTGATGATGCGATCCACCACACCGGCGCCGGTCAGCGGCAGCGTGCAGGCCTTCAGCACCTTGGACTCGCCATGCTTGTTCTGGTGGTCCATCACCACCACGACGCGGCCGACCCCGGCCACCAGGTCCATCGCGCCGCCCATGCCCTTGACCAGCTTGCCGGGAATCATCCAGTTCGCCAGGTCACCGTTTTCGGCCACTTCCATCGCACCCAGGATCGCCATGGCGATCTTGCCGCCGCGGATCATGCCAAAGCTTTGCGCGCTGTCGAAATAGGCGGTGTGGGGCAGTTCGGTGATCGTCTGCTTGCCCGCATTGATCAGGTCGGGATCCTCGTCGCCCTCATACGGGAACGGGCCCATGCCCAGCATGCCGTTTTCCGATTGCAGCGTCACCTCGACACCTTCGGGGATGTAGTTCGACACAAGCGTCGGGATGCCGATCCCGAGATTGACGTACATGCCGTCTTCGAGTTCCTGCGCGGCGCGGGCGGCCATCTGGTTGCGGTCCCAAGGCATTGGTCTTGTCCTTCCTCGTGCTGTGCGTGTTTCAGGCGATCCGGGCCAGGATGTCCTGCCAGACGCGGACGCCATAGGCGCCGTTCATGTGGGTGGTATCGCGTTCGGAATGGCTGCGCCCGCTCTGAAAGCGGGACGAGCCGACATTGAATTCGGCCTTGGACAGGCCGTTTTCGGCGATCGTGTCGCGCGGCTGCGCCAGGTAGGCGATGCCCGCCGCTTCAAGCGCCGCGCCCAGCCGGTCCGAGGCCATGTCGAAGATCGCCGCATAGCCTTCGGGGTTTTCCGGGCGGTTCATCTCGGCCACCTCCAGCACCATCTCGCTGCGGCGCGGGGTGTCGACATAGATCAGCTGCGGGCTATCCCAGTTGCGCCAGTTCGCCGTCGGCAGGATCCGCGCAGTATAATCGTCAAGGATCGCGTCGAAGGCCGGGCGCGACAGGCGGGTGGGCGCGCCCAGCGCGCGCAACCCGTCGACATCGGCCTGCCCCAGCAGATGGCGCAGAAAGGCAGGATCGGGGTTGGTGCCCACCAGCAGCACGACATCGGCCTCCTTGAGGTCGAACCGCGTGCCGCCGCTGCGTGCCTCCAGCGCCTTGCGCTGCTGTTTCGACAACCCGCTGTCGCGATGCGCGCCATAGACCCGGGTCTTGGTCAGGCTGAGCCTGGTCAGCACGTCACGGGGCGAGACCACATAGGTCAGATCGATCCCGGGATGATCCGCGCCGATCTCGTCCCAGCCGTATTTCATCGCGCCGGCATGGGAACTGCCGATCAGCGTGACCTTTTTCGTCATTTCGAGAACGCCTCCAGCAGCACGTCTTCGCAGATCTCGTCCTGGATGTCCTCGGCATTGACAAGCTGCTTCTTGCCGCCCGCCTTCCTGCCGGCGGCCTTCTTGCCGGCTGCCTTGCCGACCCTGGTGCGGGCCGCTTCCCCCGCCTTGCGGCGCGGACGCGCGGCGGGTTTTTCGGCCGGGGCCGCGCCTTCGCCTGCCGCTTCGGGCGCGATGGCGGCGGCGGCCTCTTCGTCGTGGGCCGCAAGGAACATGTGCATCGCCTTGGCCACCCCTTCGGGCGAGACCGACCGCTTGTTGGCCTCGAAATAGGCCATGCGGTTGTTGGCCGAGGTGATCACCTCGTACGAGGGGAAGTATTCGACATCGTCGAATTCCTGGTACAGCGCCCCGCAGACCGACCGCAGGGTCGCCTTGGAATAGGCGGTGGCAACCTCGACATGCTGGCCCGAAGCGGTGGCGGTCAGCGGCACCGGCGAGGTGGTGACCAGGAATTTCAGATCGGGGTTGCGCCGTTTCATCGCCGCGCGGAACGTGCGGAAATCGCGGATGATCTCTTCGAAGGTGTAGTTCTTGAACGCAAAGACCTCGGGATCGAACGTGCCCGCGATGGTGCCCGGCGCGGTGGGATAGACGGTGCCGGTTTCGCGGTGGATCCACGCCTCGGTCAGGCCCAGGGTGAACACCATCAGGTCACACCGGTTGAACGCGCGGCGCACCGCCAGCAGGTGCTTTTCGCGGTGTTCGTGCACCAGTTCGGGGCTGTCGAGCCCGTCAGGTTCGACCGAGGGGCGCTGGCTGTCGAAAAAGCGGCCGTCCTTTTCCCAGACCGGCAGCGCGATCTCGGCGCGGCCGCGGCATTCGCGGAACAGCTGCATCAGCTGGCGCACCGTGTAGATGTTGCCGTAGCGCGCCGAATAGAGGCGATAGCCAAAGCGGTTGGCCACCGCGTCGGGCACGGTGTCGGGCAGCGGTTCGTTGTCGAGCACGTTGAATCCGGCCTTGCGCAGCGTGCGGCCCACATGCTGGGCAAAGCAGGACCCGGCGGTCATCACCCGCATGTCGCGGGTGATGGCGAATTTCGGCTGGTACAGATCTCCCGGATCCAGCGCATCGCGCAGGGTGACACCGCTGCGCCAGAAGGCGCGCGCGGGAAGGTCGCTATAGGGATTGGTCATGTCAGCCTCCAAAGGGTCTTGCGTGGCAATCTCGGGCGCTTGCCCCGCGGCGGAATGACCGGGGGCGCGGGGCTCAGGCGGCCTTTTCGCGCACAGTGCGCTGTTCGATCCGCTTTTCGTGTTCGCCCTGGATGATCCGGTGCACATAGATGCCCGGCAGGTGGATCAGGTCAGGGTCAAGCGTGCCGGGTTCGACGATTTCCTCGACCTCCATCACGCAGAGCTTGCCGCACATCGCCGCCGGCGGGTTGAAGTTCCGCGCGGTCTTGCGGAAGATCGCGTTCCCGGTGGTGTCGGCCTTCCACGCCTTGACAATGGACAGATCGGCAAAGATGCCGCGTTCAAGGATATAGGTCTGCCCGTCGAAGTCCTTGTGTTCCTTGCCCTCGGCAATCACAGTGCCCACGCCGGTCTTGGTGTAGAAACCCGGGATGCCCGCGCCGCCGGCGCGCATGCGCTCGGCCAGGGTGCCTTGGGGGTTGAATTCCAGCTCCAGCTCGCCCGACAGATACTGGCGCATGAATTCGGCGTTCTCACCCACATAGGACGAGATCATCTTCTTCACCTGCCGGGTCTGCAGCAGGATGCCGATGCCGAAATCGTCCACGCCGGCATTGTTGGAGGCGAACGTCAGGTCCTTGACGCCGGAATCCTTGATCGCCTGCAGCAGAAGTTCGGGGATCCCGCACAGGCCAAAGCCGCCTGCCGCGATCAGCATCCCGTCCCGCATCACCCCATCCAGCGCCTCGGCCGCCGAGCCATAGACCTTTTTCATCGCGCCACTCCCTTGGTCCCGTTGTCCCGCACAGTAGTGACCCGCGGACAGGCCGGTGTCAACGCGGATGCCGCAGCGCGGCACCGCGCGGCGGGCTCATTCCTTGCCCGCCTTGCCGGTCGGGCCCGCGGTTTTCGCCGCTGCCTTTTTCGGCGCGGCCGTCTTGGTCGTGGTCTTCTTGGCGGTCGTCTTCTTGGCCGCGGTCTTCTTGGGGGCGGCTTTCCTGGTCGGGGCCTTCTTGCCGCTCTTGGCGGCCTTTTCGGCGATCAGCGTCACCGCCTGGGCCAGCGTCACATCCTTGGGATCGACCCCGTCGGGAAGGGTCGCATTGACCTTTTCCCATTTCACGTAAGGACCATAGCGCCCCTCCATGATCGCGATCGCACCACCGCCCTCGGGATGCTCGCCCAGCTCGCGCAGCGCCTTGGCCGCGGCACCACGTCCGCGGCCCGGATTGGCACGTTTCTGCGCCAGAAGCTCCACCGCACGGTTCATGCCGATCTCGAAAACCTCCTGGAATTCCTTGAGGTTGACATAGACCGGCTTTGCCTCGTCGGGCAGCTGGTGCATGATGTAGGGCCCGAACCGGCCCAGGTTCGAGCTGATGACGCCGCCATCGGGATGCATCCCGATCTCGCGCGGCATGGTCAACAGCGTCAGCGCCTTTTCCAGCGTCATGCCGTCCGGTTCCCAGCCCGGCAGGTACTGGCCCTTGGCCTTGGGCAACGAGGCGCGCGGCGGCTTCTTGTTCTCGGGCGTGGGTTCGCCACGCTGCACGTAAGGCCCGAAGCGCCCGGCCTTGAGCCAGATCTCGTCGCCCGCATCCTCGCCCAGCAACCGCTCTTCGCCGTCGGCCCCCTCCCCCGCGATGGGGCGGGTATAGGTGCATTCGGGATAGTTGCCGCAGCCCACAAAGCCGCCGGTGCGCGAGGTCTTGAGGTGCAGCCGCCCCTGCCCGCATTTCGGACAGATCCGCGGGTCGGATCCATCGGGCCGCGGCGGGTACAGCTGCGGGGCCAGCGCGTCGTCCAGCACATCCAGCACCTCTGAAATCCGCAGGTCCGAGGTTTCGGCAATCGCCGCGCTGAAATCGCGCCAGAATCGCGCCAGCAGGTCCTTGTAATCCTTCTCGCCCGCGCTGACATGGTCCAGCTCGTCTTCGAGCCCGGCGGTGAAATCGTACTCCACGTAGCGCCGGAAGAAGTTCAGCAGAAAGATCGTGACGATCCGGCCCTTGTCCTCGGGGATCAGGCGGTTCTGTTCCTTGCGGACATATTCGCGGTCCTGGATCGTGGTGATGATCGAGGCATAGGTGGACGGCCGCCCGATCCCCAGTTCTTCCATCCGCTTGACCAATGTCGCCTCGGTATAGCGCGGCGGCGGCTGGGTGAAGCTTTGCGTCGCCAGCACGGCACCATCCCCCGACAGCACCGCAGCCTTGTGCTTCTGCATGCCCGCGCCGGTATCCACGACGTCGTCGGCCCGGTCGGCCGCCTTGTCGAAATCGCCCTGCAGCGCGCCTGCGGCGAATCCGGCCGCTTCGCCCGTCATGATCTGCGGCAGGCGCTTGTCGTCATCGTCCACGGGCTCGTCGCGGCCCTCTTCGTAGACCCGCAGGAACCCGTCGAACAACACCACCTGCCCGGTGGCGCGCAAGCCGACCTGGCCGTCATCGCTGCCGATCTCCACCGTGGTCCGTTCCAGCCGCGCGGCCTCCATCTGGCAGGCCAGCGTGCGTTTCCAGATCAGGTCATACAGCTTGCGCTGGTCCGGTTCCGACAGCTTCAGGCTCTCGGCATCGCGCGTCATGTCGGTGGGGCGGATGCATTCATGCGCTTCCTGCGCGTTCTTGGCCTTGTTCTTGTAGATGCGCGGGCTGTCCGGCACGTATTCCGCGCCGAACCGGTCCTTGATCGCATCGCGCGCGGCCTGAACGGCCTCGGGCGCCATGTCGATGCCGTCGGTCCGCATATAGGTGATGTGGCCCGCCTCATAGAGCCGCTGCGCCGCGTTCATCGTCTGCCGCGCGCCAAAGCCGAACTTGCGGCTGGCCTCCTGTTGCAGGGTCGAGGTCATGAACGGGGCCGAGGGGTTGCGGCTGGCCGGCTTTGCTTCGACGCTGCGGATCCTGAGCGCGCGCGACGCCACCGCCTGCACGGCCATCTCGGCCTGCGTGGCGTTTTCGAGGTCGAACCGGTCGAGCTTCTTGCCCGCCAGGGACACCAGCCGCGCCTCATAGCTCTGGCCGCGAGGCGTGCTCAGCTGCGCGCGGACCTGCCAGTATTCGCGCGGATCGAAGGCCTCGATCTCCATCTCGCGCTCGACGATCAGCCGCAGGCAGACCGATTGCACCCGGCCCGCGCTGCGCGCGCCGGGCAGCTTGCGCCACAGCACGGGGCTGAGGTTGAAACCGACAAGATAATCGAGCGCGCGGCGTGCGAGGTAGGCTTCGACCAGCGGCGCGTCGATGTCGCGCGGATTGGCCATCGCCTCGGTCACCGCCTGCTTGGTGATCGCGTTGAAGGTCACGCGTTTGACATCGGTGGTCTTCTTGATGCTGCGCCGCTTGGTCAGCGCCTCTTTCAGGTGCCAGCTGATCGCCTCGCCCTCGCGATCGGGGTCGGTGGCGAGGATCAGGGCATCATCGGTCTTCAGCGCCTCGGCGATGGCGGCGACGTGTTTGCGCGAATCGCTGGCCACCTCCCAGGTCATCTCGAACCCCTGCTCGGGATCGACGGAACCATCCTTGGGCGGCAGGTCGCGGACATGCCCGTACGAGGCCAGAACGGTGTAGTTGGCGCCCAGATACTTGTTGATTGTCTTGGCCTTGGCCGGAGATTCGACGACAACGACGGGCATCTGCTGAATAACCTCTCGGAATGTTCTTGGCCGCATTCTCTCGGGCGGCGTATGGCGGGGCAGCATGTGGGACGCAAGGGTGAATTGTCAATGTGGGCGGGTTTGCCGCTTGGCCGGCTGACGGGTTCGGGGCATTCTGGCGGCGCTGTTCGTGGGACATGACGGGGGGTGGGACGATGCGGATGATCCTGGTTTTACTGGCGGTCGCGCTGGCCGGGCCGGGGCGGGCCTGGGAAGAGCCCGTACGCGGCAGCGCGCTGCGCGGCGATCTGATGGACGCGCTGCGGCCGCATGCCGAATGGGTGGTCGGGCCACCGGTGGTGTTCGTGGTCAGCCAGTTGCGCGTCGACGGGGACGTGGCCTTTGCCAACCTGCGCCCGGTGCGCCCCGGCGGGGCCGAGATCACCCGCGACGAGATCCCGCAGCGCCTTGGCTGGGACAACCCGTTCGACTGGGACGGGGTGCAGATGCAGGCGCTACTGAAAAGGTCCGGGACGACATGGGTGGCGGTGCATCATGCGATGGGGGCCACGGATGTCTGGTGGGCCGACCCGGCGTTCTGCGCCGACTGGGGCCGCGTGATCCACGAGGTCTGCTGAGCGCGGCTCAGCCCCGGTCGGGCACCAGCGACAGCAGCCCGCCGGGCTGGCGCTGGATGCGGCCATCCAGTTCGAGATCGGTCAACGCGGGCGAAACCTGGCCGGATTTGGCCCCCAGGTCGCGGATCAGCTGATCCTCGGCCAGTGGCGCGGGGCCCAGCCGGGCCAGGATCTGACTGTGCAGGTCGGCGGTTTCGCGCAGGCTGCGCCGTTGCGGCGGCGCGGGCGGGACCGGCGCGTCCTGTGGCCGGGACCGGGGCGGTTCCGGCGCATCCTGCAGCGGCAGGGCGGCCTGACGCGGGGCGTCGGGCGGCAGCGTTTCCAGCACGTCCTCGACCGAGCGGACCAGCCGTGCGCCGTCGCGGATCAGCATGTTGCAGCCGCTGGCGCGGGCGTCGAACGGGTGGCCGGGCACGGCCATGACCTCGCGCCCCTGGTCCAGCGCCGCCCGGGCGGTGATCAGCGAGCCGGACTTGGCCGCCGCCTCGACCACCACCACGCCGCGGGCGGTGCCGGAGACGATGCGGTTGCGCACCGGGAAATGACGCGCCAGCGGCTGCAGGCCCATGGGCTGTTCGCTGATCAGCGCACCGCCGCGGGCGGCGATGTCTTCGGCCAGGCGGGTGTTCTCGGACGGGTAGAGCACGTCGACCCCGCCGGCCATCACCGCCACGGTGCCGCTGTCCAGCGCCGCGAGATGGGCGGCGGTGTCGATCCCGCGCGCGAGGCCCGAGACCACGACGAACCCCGCCTCGCCCAGCCCGGCGCCCAGGCTGCGCGCCATGCGCAGGCCCAGCGACGAGGCGTTGCGGGCCCCGATCAGCGCCACCATGGGCCGCCCCAGCGCAGCGCTGTCGCCGGTGACCCAGAGCAGCGGCGGCGCATCGGACAGGCTGGCCAGATCGGGCGGATACCCCGGCGCGCCACAGGCGATCAACCGTGCACCGCGCAGCCGCGCCGACTTCATCTCGGCCAGGACAACCGGTTCGGGGCAGACCTCGTACCCGTCGACCCCGGCGGCGCGCGCCACCTCGGGCAGGGCCTGCAGGGCGGCGGCGGCGGATCCGTGTTCGGCCAGCAGCCGCCAGAAGGTTGTCACGCCAACCCGGCGCGAGCGCAAGAGACGAAGCCAGGACACCCGATCGTCTTCCGTGGTGGGTGGGAGTGGGGGGTGAGTGGAAGAGTAGCTGTCGTCGCGCATCCTGACCCCGTCGTCTTGCACGTACAGCGATAGCGCACGGGTGGTTAAGCGATCGTAAACCGATCTGCCCCTCGCCCGCAGGAAATATGCAACCAACTGGTTTTGCGGCGAATTAACCCGATCCTCCGTCCCGCTGCGGCAAGGGTGCGGCAGGCGCAGCCCGCGTTGCCCCCTGCCCCGTCCCGATCATGGCCCAGAAGGCCGCCCAGGTCGCAACCCCCTGACATCCCAGCGCAATTGCCAGATTCGGCAGGATCGTTGCATCCTCGGTCGTCAGATCGCCATGCAACGCCAGGTGCACCAGCGGCAACCCCAGCAGATTCGCGGCCAGCACCGCGCTGGCCGCCCCGGCCCGGCCCGCAACCGCCATCACCAGCACCACAGGCCCCGCCAGCGGCAGGGCAAGAAAGCCCAGAACCGGTGCCATCATCAGCGCGTAAAGCACGAACAGGATCTGCCGGCGCAGCCAGCCATCCGCGTCGATGCCGCCCGGCAGCCCGGCCAGCGACACCAGCGCAAACGCCACCAGCGCCGGCAGGCACAGCCCCGCCACCACCGCCACCAGCGGCCGCCACAGCCCGACGCGCCGCCAGCTCAGCGGCGGGCTGCGAAAGCCCCAGGGCAGGCGCTCGGGGCGCTGACCCGGAGTCACGGAAGCGTGTCCACAGGTTGAAACGCGAAGCGGAACACGTAGCTGACCAGCCGCAGCGACGGCACCATCCGCGCCGCAGAGATCGCGCGTGGATCGAAATCCGGTGCCACAAGGAGTCCGCGCACGTCGTCGCGCGCGGTTTCCGCGGATATGTCGCCCATATAGGCGAGGATCTGCGCAACGGCGTCGCGCGGCGCCCTGACGGCCTTGAGTTCTACGACAACCGGCACGCCGGACGCCCCGGTCGCCAGAATGTCGATCCGTCCCGAGGCGACGGTCTTTTCGACGCCGCCATCCGCAACGACGAGGCCGGGCTCCAGCTGTCCAAGATCGCTGCGCAGCGCCGCTTGCAGATCGCGTTCCAGCGAAAAGGTCCGCCCGTCCTCGCCCGGCTCGCGCCGCAGGTCCTGCGTCTCGACCGAAGCTGCCAGGCCGCGCGCGCTTTCCAACTCCACATCCTGCCGGAACCGCGCGTATTTCATCACCGCCGACTTGTAGGACGCCAGATTGTTGCGCAGGTCGCCGTTGATCTCCAGCCGCGACGGGTTTTCGCGCCCGCGCCGTGCGTCTTCGGAGGTGTAGGTCAACTCCTCGATCAGCCCCTGCAACTCGTCGCGGTCAAACGCGTCGTCGACGTCGCCGTAGACCGATTCGACCCGGCGCAATTCGCTCAGCTTGGTGCGGGCCGTGGCCTCGCTGGGTACGGCCCGCAAAAGCCAGGCCGGATAGTCCGGATGCATCAGATGTCCCCTTCCTGCCACTCAGGCTGCAGCGCCGCCAACCGTCAGCCCTCCGATCATCACCGTGGGCTGGCCCACGCCCACCGGGACCCACTGCCCCTGCTTGCCGCAATTGCCCATGCCGGGATCCAGCGCCATGTCGTTGCCCAGCGCGCGGATGTTCAGTAGCGCGGTTGCACCGTCCCCGATCAGCGTGGCCCCCTTGACCGGCGCGCCCACCTTGCCGTTCTGCACGCGGTAGGCCTCGGTGCAGGAGAACACGAACTTGCCGCTGGTGATGTCCACCTGGCCGCCGCCAAAGCCCACCGCCCAGATCCCGTCCTTCAGGTCGGCCACGATGCCCGCCGGATCAGCGTCGCCGCCCAGCATGTAGGTGTTGGTCATGCGCGGCATGGGGATGTGGGCATGGCTTTCGCGCCGCCCGTTGCCGGTGGGCACGGCCCCCATCAGCCGGGCGTTCTGGCGGTCCTGCATGTAGCCCACAAGGGTGCCGTCCTCGATCAGCACGTTGCGGGCCGAGGGCGTGCCCTCGTCATCCACGCTGAGCGAGCCGCGGCGGTCCGGGATCGTGCCGTCGTCCAGCACCGTCACCCCGCGCGCCGCCACCTGCTGGCCCATCAGCCCGGCAAAGGCCGATGCGCCCTTGCGGTTGGCGTCGCCCTCCAGCCCGTGGCCCACCGCCTCGTGCAGCAGGATGCCGGGCCAGCCGGGGCCGAGGACGATGTCCATCACCCCCGCCGGGGCCGGCAAGGCCTCGAGATTGACCAGCGCGATGCGCAGCGCCTCGCGGGCGCGGGCCTGCCAGTCCTCGGGGGCCAGCAGCCCGTCCAGCGTGACCCGACCGCCGCCGCCGGCGGTGCCGGATTCGCGGCGTCCGTCCACCTCGACGATGACCGAGACATTGACCCGCGTCATCGGGCGCGTGTCGGTGACCAGCGTGCCCTCGGGGCGCAGGATCGCCACCTCCTGCAGCGAGGCGGCGATGGAGGCGGTCACCTGCACCACGCGGGTGTCGAGCGCGCGGGCATAGGCGTCGATCTCGCGCAGGGTCTCGAGCTTGACCGGAAAGGCGGCCCCGGCGATCGGGTCGGCATCGGTGTAGAGCCTGCGATTGGTGCCGGCGGGGGGCGGGGCCATCACGCCGCCGCCGTCCCCCACCGCGAGGCGCGCGGTCTCGGCGGCGCGGCGCAGCGCCGCCTCGCTGATCTCGGTGGCATGAGCATAGCCCGCCACCTCGCCACGCACCGCCCGCAGCCCGAATCCCTCCGACGCGTCGTAGCTGGCGGTCTTGATGCGGCCATCGTCCAGCACCAGCATCTCGGACCGGCGGCGTTCCAGGAACAATTCGCCGTCCTCGGCCCCCGCCAGCGCGTCGCGCAGCAGCGCACCGGTGCGGTCCTTGTCCAGATGGGTCTCGAAGGGGCGGAAGGGAGCATCGGACATGGCGTGGCCTTTCGGGTTTGATCTGGATCAAGGAAAGCGGCGGTTTGCCGCAAGCGTTTTGCTTTATCGGTTCCCGAGAATATGGTTTTAAACATGCGATCCGCAACGGGAGGTGCGGTATGCACGGGCATGCCCCGTGCGGTCCCTCCGTTGCCTGACCATGGATGCACAACCGATCAGGGTGACATATGCAACTCAAATCGATGCTCGCGGGCCTCATGGGGGCTTTCCTCGCCGCGCCGGCCCTGGCGCAGGACCTCGAAGTGGTGGGCAAGCCCACCGATGCCGGCCTGGGCTTTCAGCCCGCGGCGACGGAACTGGCGCGTGACCTGCAATGGCTGGACGGCATGATCCTGGTGATCATCACCGCCATCACCCTGTTCGTGGTGGCGCTGCTGGCCTACGTGATCGTGCGCTTCAACCGGAAGGCCAACGCGACCCCGGGCTCCTTCACGCACAACTCGCCGCTCGAGGTGGCGTGGACCATCGGGCCCATCGTGATCCTGGTGTTCATCGGCGCGTTCTCGCTGCCGGTGCTGTTCAAGCAGCAGGAAATCCCCGAGGGGGACATCGTCATCAAGGTGACCGGCTACCAGTGGTACTGGGGCTATGAATATGTGGGCGAGGATCTGGCGTTCGACAGCTACATGATCGGCGCGCCGGCCACCGGCGGCGACAACCGCATGACCCCCGAGGTGGAAGCACAGCTGGTCGAGGCGGGCTTTGCGCGCGAGGATTTCCTGCTGGCCACCGACACCTCGGTTGTCGTGCCCGTGGGCAAGACTATCGTGATGCAGGTCACCGGTGCCGACGTGATTCATTCCTGGACCATCCCGGCCTTCGGCGTGAAGCAGGACGCGGTGCCGGGCCGCCTGGCCGAGCTGTGGTTCAAGGCCGAGCGCGAGGGCGTCTATTTCGGCCAGTGCTCGGAACTGTGCGGGATTGCCCATGCCTACATGCCGATCACCGTCAAGGTGGTCAGCCAGGAGGCGTATGACGCCTGGCTTGCCCGTTCAAAGGACGAAGGCTGGTACACCGATGTGCGCGAAGTGCTGACCAACTGAGCGGAAGGTGCGCCAAGGCGCACCCTACCCCCAACTCCGTAGGGTGCGCCTCGGCGCACCTTGCGCCCAGGACACCACCACCGACCCGCAGGCCGCGCATGCGCGGCTTTCGCCAAAGGATCACCGATGACCGACGCGAGTTTCGACAGCAGGACCACGACGCAGGATGCAGAGTTCGGCGATTATTTCGCCCTGCTCAAACCGCGCGTCATGACGCTGGTGGTGTTCACCGCCCTCGTCGGCCTGCTGGCGGCACCGGTGGCGCTGCACCCCTTCGTGGGCTTCTGCGCGATCCTGTTCATCGCCGTCGGCGGCGGCGCGTCGGGCGCGCTCAACATGTGGTATGACGCCGATATCGACGCCGTCATGCGCCGCACCGCCCGGCGGCCGATCCCAGCCGGCAAGGTCACCGGCGACGAGGCGCTGGCCATCGGGCTGACGCTGTCGGCCTTCTCGGTGGTGTTCCTGGGGCTGGCCACCAACTGGGTGGCCGCGGGCCTGCTGGCCTTTACCATCTTCTTCTACGTGGTGGTCTACACCATGTGGCTCAAGCGCTCGACGCCGCAGAACATCGTGATCGGCGGCGCCGCCGGGGCCTTCCCCCCGATGATCGGCTGGGCCGCCGCCACCGGCGACATCTCTGCCGCGAGCGCGCTGATGTTCTGCCTGACCTTCCTGTGGACCCCGCCGCATTTCTGGGCGCTGGCGCTGTTCGTGCGCATGGATTACGACAACGCCACGGTGCCCATGCTGACCGTCACCCATGGCCGCCGCGCCACCCGGCGCCATATCCTGGCCTATACCGCGCTTCTTGCCGCGTTCTCGCTGGCGCTGGGGCTGACGCAGGTGGGCGGGCCGGTCTATCTGGCCGTGGCCCTCGTGCTGAACGGGCTGTTCCTCAAGGGGGCCTGGGCGATCTGGCGGCGCGACGAGACCGCGGCCGAGGCGGACAATTTCCGCGTCGAGAAGAAATTCTTCAAGCTCTCGCTCATCTACCTCTTCGCGCTGTTCGGCGCGATCCTGATCGAGGCCGGTGTCGACCGGATCGGAGGTTTTGCATGGGTCTGATGCGGGAACACGAACTTCACCAGCGCCGCCGCGGCCGAAATATCGGCGTGGGCTTGGTCCTTGCGGCGTTCATCGCGATAATTTTCGGCCTGACCGTGGTGAAGGTCAGCCGGGGGGACTATCAGATGCAACCCCAGCCGGGAGTGTCCGATGGCAATTGATCCGAAGAAGAAGACCGTTCTGCAAACCGCCGGCGTTGTTGTCCTGATGGGCGGGCTGGCCTGGGCCTCGGTGCCGTTCTACGACTGGTTCTGCCGTGTCACAGGCTTTGGCGGCACGCCGAACGTGGCCGCCGCGGCGGGCGAGGTGCTCGACCAGACCATCAAGGTGCGCTTCGATGCCTCGAAGGAACGCGGCATGCCATGGGAGTTCCGCCCCGTCGCGCACGAGATGGAGATCCGCATCGGCGAAGAGGGCCTGGCCTTCTACGAGGCGTACAACCCCACCGACCGCCCCGTCGCCGGATCGGCCAGCTACAACGTGGCCCCCTTTGAGGCGGGGGCCTTTTTCTCCAAGATCGACTGCTTCTGTTTTGAAGAGCAGGTGCTCATGCCCGGCGAACGGGTGCAGATGCCCGTCAGCTTCTTTGTCGACCCCGGCATCGTCACCGATCGCGACGCGAAACACACACGTCACATCACGCTGAGCTACACCTTCCACGAGATCGACCTGCCCGAGGACGCGGCGCAGGCCGCGCTCGACGGGGCCAATGCGGACGACCGGTCCGTCAACTAACGCCAAACGGTATCAACGCCAAACGAGGGAACCCAAGATGGCGCATGCAAAGAACCACGACTACCACATCCTGAACCCCTCCATCTGGCCCCTTGTCGGGGCGGTGTCGGGCTTCGTCATGCTCTACGGCGCTGTCCGCCTGTTCCACGACATGGGTCCGTGGGTCTTCCTGATCGGGCTGGTGGGTGTGCTTTACACCATGTTCGCCTGGTGGTCCGAGACGGTGACCGAAAACCAGGTGGGCGATCACACGCCCGTCGTGCTGATCGGCCTGCGCTACGGCTTCATCCTGTTCATCATGTCCGAGGTGATGTTCTTCTTTGCGTGGTTCTGGAGTTTCTTCAAGCACGCGCTCTACCCGATGGATCCCGATGGCAACTCGCCGGCCATCGACGGCGTCTGGCCGCCCGCGGGTATCGAGACCTTCGACCCCTGGCACCTGCCGCTGATCAACACGCTGATCCTGCTGTGCTCCGGCGCGGCGGCCACCTGGGCGCACCACGCGCTGGTGCATGAGGACAACCGTCAGGACATCAAGTCGGGCCTGTGGATCGCCATCATCCTTGGTGCCATCTTCACCTTGTTCCAGGCCTACGAGTACAGCCACGCCGCGTTCGGCTTTGCCGGCAACATCTACGGGGCCAATTTCTTCATGGCCACGGGCTTTCACGGCGCGCATGTGATCATCGGCACGATCTTCCTGGCAATCTGCCTGGTCCGCGTCTACCGCGGCCATTTCACCGCCACCAACCATCTCGGCTTCGAGGCGGCGGCCTGGTACTGGCACTTTGTCGACGTGGTCTGGCTGTTCCTGTTTGCCGCGGTCTATATCTGGGGCGGCTGAACGACGGCGCGGTGCGCTGAAGCGCACCCTACGGTTTGCGGGACGCCCGGTCTTTGGATCGGGCGTTTCGCTTTCTGGGCCGCGGCGCGACGGGGTATTTGGACCAAGAAGAAGCCACAGGCGCGCGCACCGCGTCTGACCGGTTGCGCCCGGCAGCCACTGCGCTAAACGGAAGGCAAAGGAGCGTTTGATGCACCGCATTCTGGCCCCCATTCTGATCGGACTGACCGGGATCGCGATCCTGGTCGCCCTCGGCGTCTGGCAGGTGCAGCGGCTGGCCTGGAAGGAAGACATCCTGGCGCAGATCGACGCCACCATCGCCGGTGCGCCGCAGCCCCTGCCCCGGCTGATCGACCCCGAAGCGCAGCGCTATCTGCCGGTGCGGCTCACCGGGCAGATGGGGGAGCAGGCGCTGTTTGTTCTGGTCTCGATCAAGCGGCAGGGGGCGGGCTGGCGGGTGATCTCGGCCTTTCGGACGGCGGAGGGGCGCCGCGTCCTGGTGGACCGCGGCTATACCCCCGTCGCCCGCAAGACGGCGCCCCTGCAGGACGGGGACGTGACCGTGGCGGGCAACCTGCACTGGCCCGACGACCGCAACCGCTCGACCCCCGAAAACGATGTCGACGGCAACATCTGGTACGCGCGCGACATCGCCGCCATGGCCGAGGTGCTGCAGACCGAACCGCTGCTGGTGATCGCGCGCGATCTGTCGCCGCCGGACCGCGGTGTGACGCCCCTGCCCGTCGACAGCAGCGGCATTCCCAACGATCACTTGCAATACGCCATCACCTGGTTCTCGCTGGCCGCGGTGTGGCTGATCATGACCGGCCTCTGGATCCGGCACCGCAGACAGGAAGACTGAACCGATGCGCTATATCTCGACCCGCGGCCAGGCCCCTGCCCTGCCTTTCGAAGAGGCCATGCTGACCGGGCTGGCCCGCGATGGCGGGCTTTACGTGCCAGAAACGATCCCGCAGATGCGTGCCGAGGAGATCCGCGCGCTGCAGGGCGTCAGCTATGAAGAGGCGGCGTTTCGCGTGATGCGCCCGTTTGTGGGGGACCGGTTCGATGACGAGGTGTTTGCCGGGCTGATCGACAAGGCCTATGCCGGGTTCGGCCACACCGCCCGGGCGCCGCTGGTGCAGCTGGCCCCGAACCACTTCCTGCTGGAGCTGTTCCACGGGCCGACGCTGGCGTTCAAGGATTTTGCCATGCAGCTGATCGGCCAGCTTTTCCAGCACGAGCTGAGCCGGCGGGGCGAGCGGGTGACCATTGTCGGCGCGACCTCGGGCGACACCGGCAGCGCCGCCATCGAGGCGTTTCGCGGGCTGGATGCGGTGGATGTCTTCATCCTGTTCCCGCATGGCCGCGTCTCGGACGTGCAGCGCCGCCAGATGACCACCCCGTCCGAGGCCAATGTACACGCGCTGGCTCTGGCGGGCGATTTCGACGAATGCCAGGCCCGGCTGAAGGACATGTTCAATCATTTCGAGTTCCGCGACCAGGTGCGGCTGGCGGGGGTGAACTCGATCAACTGGGCGCGGGTGCTGGCGCAGGTGGTCTATTATTTCACCGCCGCGACAAGCCTCGGCGCACCGGACCGCAAGATCAGCTTCACCGTGCCCACCGGCAATTTCGGCGACGTCTTCGCGGGGTATGTCGCCAAGCGCATGGGCCTGCCCATCGACCGGCTGGTGGTGGCCACCAACCAGAACGACATCCTGCACCGCTGCCTGTCTTCGGGGGCGTACCGGAAGGGCAGCGTGCTGCCCTCGATCAGCCCGTCGATGGACATCCAGGTCAGTTCGAATTTCGAACGCGCGCTGTTTGACGCCTATGACCGCGACGGCAGGGCCATCGCCCAGCTGATGGACGAGCTGAAGGCCGGCGGCTTTTCCGTGAGCCAGGGCGCGCTGGAGGCGCTGCGGGCGGATTTCGACAGCGGGCGGGTGTCCGAGGACGACACGCTGGCCACGATCCGCCAGGCCCATGACACGATGGGAGAGCTGCTGTGCCCGCACTCGGCCGTCGGCGTCCGGGTGGCCGAAGACCACCGCGATCCGGCGGTTCCCATGATCACGCTGGCCACCGCGCATCCGGCGAAGTTCCCCGATGCCGTGGAACGGGCCAGCGGGCTGCGTCCGCCCCTTCCCAATCGGATGGCGGACCTTTATGAGCGTCCGGAGCGCATGACGCAGGTGGCGAACGACCTGGCCGCGCTGGAAACGCTGATCGAGGAGCGCCGCAGCCAGTGACTGTGCAGACCGCCACCCTGCCCAACGGGCTGAGGATCGTCACCGAACGCATGCCGGGCCTGCAATCCGCAGCGCTGGGCATCTGGGTCACTGCCGGCGGACGGCATGAACGTCCCGAGCAGAACGGGGTGGCGCATTTCCTCGAACACATGGCGTTCAAGGGCACCGCGACGCGCAGCGCGCTGCAGATCGCCGAGGCGATCGAGGATGTGGGCGGTTATATCAACGCCTATACCTCGCGCGAGGTGACCGCCTATTACGCCCGGGTGCTGGAGCAGGACACGGCGCTGGCGCTGGACGTCGTGGCCGATATCCTGCTGAACCCGGTCTTTGACCCGCACGAGATCGAGGTGGAGCGTCACGTCATCCTGCAGGAGATCGGGCAGGCGCTGGACACCCCCGACGACGTGATCTTTGACTGGCTGCAGGAACGCGCCTATCCCGGCCAGGCGCTGGGCCGCACCATCCTGGGCGAGGCTGCCCGCGTCAGCCGGTTCAACCGCGACGATCTGGCCACCTTCGTCACCGAGCATTACGGCCCCGACCAGATGATCCTTTCGGCGGCGGGCGCGGTGGATCACGATGCCATCGTGGCTCAGGCCGAGACGCTGTTTGCAGGCCGCGCGGCGCGCAGCGCCAGACCGGCGGAGTCGGCGCGGTTTCTGGGGGGCGAGGCGCGCCACGACAAGGCGCTGGAGCAGGCCCATATCGCGCTGGCCTTCGAGGGGCCGGGATATCGCGATCCGTCGTTCTACGCCGCGCAGGTCTATGCCATCGCGCTGGGGGGCGGCATGTCCTCGCGCCTGTTCCAGGAGATCCGCGAACGCCGCGGGCTGTGCTACACGATCTTTGCCCAGAACGGGGCCTATGCCGATACCGGCATGATGACGATTTATGCCGGCACCTCGGGCGACGAGGTGGCCGAGCTGTCGCACCTGACCATCGACGAGATGAAGCGCGCCGCCTCGGACATGTCGGCGGCCGAGATCGACCGCGCCCGGGCGCAGATGAAGGCGGGGCTTCTGATGGGGCTGGAAAGCCCCTCGTCCCGGGCCGAGCGCATGGCGCGCATGCTGCAGATCTGGGGCACGGTGCCGCCGATCGAGGAAACCGTGGCCAAGATCGACGCGGTCACCGCCGAAGACGTGCGCGCATTGGCGGAATGGCAGGCGGCGCAGGCGCCGGCGGCTCTGGCGCTTTACGGCCCGCTGCACAGCGCCCCTGCCCTGTCCGAACTGCAGGCGCGCAGGGCGGCGTGATGCTGGCGTTCAAGCGCAAGCTGAGGCTCGAAACCGAGCGTCTGACCCTGCGCCCGCCGCAACATGCCGATTTCACGCCCTGGATGTCGCTGCGCAGCGACAGCGCGGCGTTCCTCACCCCGTGGGAGCCGTCCTGGGCCGAAGACCATCTCAGCCGCCGGGCCTTTACCAACCGGGTCTACTGGGCCGCGCGCTCGGTCTCGACGGGAACGGCGTTGCCGCTGTTCCTGATCCGGCGCGAGGACCAGCGGCTGGTGGGGGCGATCACGCTGGACAATATCCGCCGCGGTCCGGCCCAGGCGGGCACGCTGGGCTATTGGACGGGCCAGCCCTTTACCCGCCAGGGCTACATGCGCGAAGCCATCGGCGCGGTGGTGCATCATGCCTTTGAAAAGATGGGGCTGAGCCGGATCGAGGCTGCCTGCCTGCCGGAAAACGTGGCCTCGCGCGGGCTGCTGGAGCGGTCGGGCTTCAAGTACGAGGGCGTGGCGCAAAGCTATCTGCAGATCAACGGGCGCTGGCGCACCCATGTTCTGTATGCCGCGCTGCGCAATGATCGCCGGGGGCGCACCTCGGCCGGGTGAGCCGTTGACAGCCCTGCCCGGGCCGCGCCACGCTGCGGCAAAACGGGAGGTGACCTTGGACGAGATCGACCGCTTCGGCTTTGCCATCAGCGACGAGACCCGCGCCCTGCGCGCGGCGATGATGCGGTTTGGCGAAACGCGGCTCCTGCCCGGTGCGGCAGAGCGCGACGCGACCAAGGCCTTTCCCGCGGCGCTGATCGACGAACTGGCCGCGCTGGGGGCCATGGCGATGAAGGCCGCGCCCGAAGATGACGGGCCGGGCGTCGACAACATGGGCTATGCCCTGGCGATCGAGGCCATTGCCCGCTGCGACGCCTCGGTGGCGGTGGTCATGGTGGCCTCCAACCTTGCCGCGGCTATCCTGGCCCGGCACGCCACCGAGGACCAGCGCAGGCGGTTTGTCCGCCCCGCGGCGCGGGGCGAGATCGGCGCGCTGTCCTTTGCGCTGACCGAACCCGGGGCGGGATCGGACGCCGCCGCGATCCGCACCACGGCGCGACGGGGCGACGGGGGCTGGGTGCTGAACGGCACCAAGCAGTGGATCACCGGGGCCGCAAATGCCCGCCTCTTTACCGTCTTTGCCCGAATGCCCGATCTCGGCGAGGCTGCGTTCGGCTGTTTCGTGGTCGAGGCCGGGACAGACGGCTTTTCGCTGGGCCGGGTCGAGGACAAGATGGGCCTGCGCTCCTCCGGCACGGCGATGCTGCATATGGAGGATGTGCACCTTCCCGAAGCCAACCTGATCGGCGAGGCCGGTCAGGGCCTGCGCATCGCGCTGGGGGCCATTGCGCCGTCGCGCATTGCCATCGCCGCACAATCCATCGGCATTGCCGAACGCGCCTTTCACCTGGGCCGCACCTATGCGCAGGAGCGGCACGCCTTTGGCCAGCCGGTGGCGGCCTTCCAGAATGCCCGCTTCGTGCTGGCCGATGCCCGCACGTCGCTGGATCAGGCCTGGCTGCTGATGCTGCGCGGCGCGGCCCTTCTGGATCGCGGCATGGCGATCCGGGGCGAGGCCAGCATGGCCAAGCTGGCGGCGTCGGAAACCTGTGGCCGGGTCGTGGACGCGATGCTGCAACTGCATGGCGGCAACGGCTATTCGCGGGAGTACGAAATCGAACGCCTGTACCGCGACGCCCGGGTGATGCGCATCTACGAAGGCACGTCCGAGGTGCAGCGCGAGGTCATTGCGCGGGACGTGCTGGGCGTCTGAGCCCGCTCACGCACTCGCGCGTTGGCAAACCGGCGGGACGGGCTATCCTGTTCACGTGACCCAGCGTCAGGAGCGCCGCCATGATCCGTCTTGCCCTTGCCCTTGTCCTGTTTGCCACCAACCTCGGCGCGCAGGAGATCCGACGCCCGTCGCATTGCATCGCCATCGCCGATGCCGCGCCGGGGATCACCTATGTGCACAAGGCCAGCTGGCAGGCGCCGGTGCCGGAATACTCGGTCCGGCTGCATTACATCGCCCATGCCTCGTTCCTGCTGCAGACCCGCGGCGGGCTGAACGTGGTGACGGATTTCACCGGGTTCATCGGCAACACCACCCTGATGCCGGACGTGGTGACGATGAATCACGCCCATGAAACCCACTGGACCGCCAATCCCGATCCCGCCATCCCGCATGTGCTGCAGGGCTGGGGCGACACCTTCGGGGCCGGGATCGAACATCACCTGGACCTGGGCGAGATGCTGGTGCGCAATGTCTCGACCGACATCCGGTCGGCCTTTGGCGGAGACGAGCCGCGCGGCAATTCGATCTTTGTGTTCGAGGTCGAAGGTCTCTGCATCGGCCATCTGGGCCATCTGCATCACGAACCCACCGACGCGCAATACGCCGCGCTGGGGCGCATCGACGTGCTGATGGTGCCGGTGGATGGCGGCTATACCCTGCCGCTGGACACCGTGGTGCGGGTGGTGGACCGGCTGCGTTCGTCCGTCGTCATTCCGATGCACTGGTTTTCCGGCTTTGCGCTGGAGCGGTTCCTGACGGACATCTCGGACAGCTTCGCCGTCGATCTGCGGGCCGAGTCGTCGATGGAGATCTCGCTGCACGATCTGCCGTCGCGGCCAACGGTTGTCGTGCTGCGCCCCTCCTGGCTGCGCGACGGCGACTGACGCGCCTCTTGGGCTGCGCGCCGGACTGCGCTAAGCCCTTGGTCGTGCCAGAGCCGCACCAGACAGGAGACGCCATGCCGCTTGCCCCCGCCGATGCCGCCTTTGCCGAACGGCTTGCCGGAACGCTGCCCGCCGACACGCTGCGCGCGGCCGCGCCGCGCTATCTGGAAGAGCCGCGCAGGCTCTGGTCCGGGCTGTCGGGCTGGGTGGCGCTGCCGCGTGACACGGCCGAGGTGTCGACCATCGTCAGGGCCTGCGCCGAAGCGGGCGTGGGCCTTGTGCCCTATGGCGGCGGCACCGGGCTGGTGGGCGGGCAGGTTGCGCCGCAAGAGCCCGCGCCGCTGGTGCTGTCGCTGGAGCGCATGACCGCCATCCGCGCGCTTTACCCCGAGGAAAACGTGCTGGTGGCCGAGGCCGGGGCGATCCTGGCCGATGTGCAGGCCGCCGCCGCGGAGGCCGGGCGGCTGTTCCCGCTGTCGCTGGCCTCGGAAGGGTCGGCGCGGATCGGCGGGCTGCTGTCCACCAATGCCGGCGGGGTGAACGTGCTGCGCTATGGCAATGCCCGCGACCTGGTGCTGGGGCTGGAGGCGGTGCTGCCCGACGGGCAGGTCTGGCACGGGCTGAAACGGCTGCGCAAGGACAACACCGGCTATGACCTGCGCCACCTGCTGCTGGGGGCCGAAGGCACGCTGGGCGTGATCACCGCCGCCAGTCTCAAGCTGTCGGCCCCGCCGGCGGAAACCGGCACGGCGCTTCTGGTCGTGCGCGATCCGGCGGCGGCGCTGGCGCTGCTGTCGCTGGCACGCGGACATGTGGGCGAAGGGATCAGCGCCTTTGAACTGCTGCACCGCACCGGGTTCGACTTTCTGGCCCGGACCCTGCCCGACCTGCGCCAGCCCTGGCCCGTGCCGCCGGACTGGAGCGTGCTGGTCGATCTGGGCCTGCCCCGCGGCACCGATCCGGCGGAGGCGCTGGAGGCGATCTTTGCCGATGCGCTGGACCGGGGGCTGGTGACGGACGGGGTGATCGCGCAGTCGCAGGCCCAGGCGCAGGCGTTCTGGACGCTGCGCGAACACATCCCCGAAGCCAACCGCCGGATCGGCGCGATATCGAGCCACGACATCTCGCTTCCGTTGGGCGGGATCGCCCCCTTCATCGACCGGGCCACCCAGGCCCTGGCGGCGCTGGGGCGCTGGCGGATCAACTGTTTCGGCCATCTGGGCGACGGCAACCTGCATTTCAACATCTTCCCGGCGGATGGCGAGACCCGGGCCGAACACGATGGCAGCCGCGCCGCGATCTCGCGCTGCCTGCACGATCTGGTGCACGAGATGGACGGCTCGGTCAGCGCCGAGCACGGTATCGGGCGGCTCAAGGTGGACGATCTGGAGCGCTATGGCGATCCCGTGCGGCTGGGCGCGATGCGCGCGATCAAGGCCGCGCTGGACCCGCGGGGCATCTGCAACCCCGGGGCGGTGCTGCGCGGCTGAGCCGCGCGGGGCTCAGTTTCGCACCGCCTGCACCTGGAACACGCAGCCATCGGTGATCAGTTCCGGCGGGGTCATGCACAGCCCGCGCGCCAGCTGGTAGGCCGCCAGCACCTTGGGCACGTAATCGCGGGTCTCGGGATAGGGTGGCACGCCGCCATTGCGGCCGATGGAATTCTCGCCCGCATTGTAGCCCGCCAGGGTCAGCACCGGGTCATTGTCGAACTTTTCCAGCAGGAAATCCAGAAAGGCCACGCCGCCCCGGATGTTCTGCGTGGCATCAAGGCTGTCCTGCACACCAAACCGCGTGGCGGTATCGGGCATCAGCTGCATCAGCCCCTGGGCCCCGGCCGAACTGACCGCGTCGCTCTTGCCGGCCGATTCCACTGCCATCACCGCCAGCGCCAGCGCGGGTGAGACGCGGGTGCCCACCGTGGCACCCAGGATGTCGCGGCCATGGGCCTCGGCCATTTCCTGCAGGCTTTGCAGGCGCGGCGCGCTGACCACGGCACCGCCCGGCCCGCGGCCCAGAGCGTCAAGCGCATGGTCCAGCCGCGCGGCCCCCGCGTCGGACTGGTCGGCCGAGACATGGGTCCAGAACCAGGCGTAGCGCCCGACGGCCTCCTGCCCCGCGCCCGCATTGGGACGGGCGGCGACCGCCGACACCGGGACTGCCGCATCCGGGCGCGGCGGGATCGCCGGTTCGGCCCGGGGTGCAATCTGCACCGTGATGCGCCGCGCCGATCCGGCCTTGGGCGGCTTGATCCGCTTGGCCGAGAAATCCTGGAACGGCGGCGGCTGTTCGGCCGCGGCATAGGTGGAAAGACACGCGACGCCCAGCGCCGCCCACAAGAGGATGAATCGCATTCTGACCTGCCGACCTGCTCAGAGTTGTTTTTTGCGCAGTTTGTCACAAACCCCGATTTCACGCCAGCATCGTTCCAAAATCATGAACGTTTCCGCCGAATCCAATGCCTCCGCCCTGGGCCGGGAAACCCTTTTTCGGGGGGCATTTCGGATTTTTATCCTTATGGATCAGTTAGTTGACCGAGATCCAAATGTGCCGCCGATATACTGCAAAATCAAACCATTCCGGTCACACTCTTGCCCCAAACAAAGAGCTTTATAGCAGCATACCGCACAGGGGCAGGGTCAGTGAGAGAGACGCCCACAGATGCCACGACGCGGTTGACGTGAGCAAAACCTATCTACGGAGAGAGACCATGATGAACATCTTCAACACCTTCCGCAAGGACGAAGCCGGCGCCGTGACCGTTGACTGGGTGGTTCTGACCGCCGCTGTCGTGGGTCTGGCCATCGCAGCCTACACCACCATCGAGACCAACTCGGACGCGCTGATCACCGCAGCCGGCCAGGCCGTCGCAGACGAAAACGACTTCTAAGTCGTCGCGGCCCCGTGGCCGCAACCTGATCTGAGGCCGGGCACTGCCCAACGTGCCCGCGCCCCGGACCACCACTCAAAAAATGCCCATTGGGGCCTACAGGAGCAAATGACATGCTGAACTTCTTCAAATCCTTCCGCACCGACGAAGCTGGCGCCGTGACCGTTGACTGGGTGGTTCTGACCGCCGCTGTCGTGGGTCTGGCCATCGCAGCCTACACCACCATCGAGACCAACTCGGACGCGCTGATCACCGCAGCCGGCCAGGCCGTCGCAGACGAAAACGACTTCTAAGTCTTTCTCGCGATACCGCGCATGCCCGAGCCGGTCCGCCGGCTCGGAGCCTTCACAGCCAGTTACGCTTCAAAGGGCCAGAGATGTTCAAGTTCCTGAGTGCCTTCCGCAGCGACCAGTCCGGTGCCGTCACCGTCGACTGGGTCGTCATCACCGCGGCCGTTGTCGGCATGTCCGCCATCTCGTTCTTCATCATCGAAAACAATTCGAATTCGCTGATGGCTGCGGCCGGCGATGCGATCGCCGAAGAAAACGACTTCTGACATAATTTCCACCGGAAACCGCGAGAAAGGCTGTTGACCAGAACGGCGACAGCCTTTTGTCTTGTCCGGCTCCCGCGCCTGGCGCGCGCCTGCCGGCCCCTGCCATGGCCTTCGCCACAAAACCAACCCGGTGGCGGCGCTTTCTGGCCATATTCCCACAGTACCTTGCTCCGGAACCGCCGCCCGCAAAGGGCGCACGGAGCAGCGTGAACAAGAGGTGACACATGCGACTTGTATTCGGACTGGTGTTGATCGCGGGGCTCGGCCTGGCCGGTTTTGCCGTCTACATGGCGCAGAACTATATCAACGCGTATCAAAGCGCGCTGGAACAGGAACGCAAGAAGGCCACCGCCGCCGTGCCGACGCAGAACATCTACGTGACCACACGGGCCATCGCCTATGGCGAACGGATCCTGCCCGAAGATGTGAAACTGGCCCCCTGGCCGGTGGAAATCCTGCCGGAAACCTATTTCGACGAGGCCAATCCGCTGATGGATGTGGGCGACGAACCGCGCGTCGCCGTGCGGGCCATCGAACTGCATGAAGCGGTGATCGAGGCCAAGGTTTCGGAACCTGGCGGCGATGCCGGCCTGACCTCGCGCCTCAAGCGCGGCGAACGGGCCTTTGCGATCAAGGTCGACGTGGCCACGGGTGTGTCGGGTTTCCTGCGGCCCGGTGACCGGGTCGACGTGTACTGGACCGGCCGCATCCCCGGCCGCGATCCCGACCTGCCGCAGGGCGACGTGACCAAGCTGATCGAGACCGGCGTGCGCCTGGTGGCCATCGACCAGACCGCCAATGCCGACAGCACCGACGCCACCATCGCCCGCACCGTCACCGTGGCTGCGACGCCGCAGCAGGTGGCCTCGCTGGCGCAAGCACAATCCACCGGCCGGCTGTCGCTGTCGCTGATGTCGCAGACCGATGACACCGTCGCCGTGGCCATCGAGGTTGACCAGCGCAAGCTTCTGGGCATCGCCAAGGAAGAACAGAAAGACCCCAACGCGCTGCAGGTCTGCACCGTGCGTACCCGTCGCGGTGCCGACGTGGTGGAAATCCCGATCCCCTGCACAAACTGAGCCGAATCAGTCTGTTGCACGACAGGAGCGCCCTTGCGGCGCTCCTTTGCCATGTCTGCGGATGCCGCCCCTGTTGCGGGTTATCCACATAAATCCCGGACAGGAAGCCTTTGATTCTTGCAAAAAAACCAATTCTGACGCACAGTCACTCCAAATGCAGGCGCGAGACCTGCGAAATCGAGGCGTGATCGAAAGGCAGGTCACATGAAAATTGACAGGTTTCTGAAGGCCGCCCTTGTCGGGCTGGCGACAGCGGTTGTGCATGCACCGCTGCCGATGCAGGCGGAAACGCTGCGCGTCGTGCGCACCGGAACGGAATCGGTGCTGACCGTGGCGATGAACCGGGCGGTGGTGGTCGAAAGCCAGACCCCGTTTGCCGAACTCTCCATCGCCAATCCGGCCATTGCCGATATCTCGTCCCTGTCGGATCGGTCGATCTATGTGCTGGGCAAGACGCCGGGCACCACGACGCTGACGATCCTCGACGCCCAGGGCAAGCTGATCACCAATGTCGATGTCCGCGTCGCCGCGGATGTCACGGAATTCAAGGAGCGGCTGCGCCAGATCCTGCCGGACGAAACCATCGAGGTGCGCACCGCCAATGACGGCATCGTGATGTCGGGCACCGTGTCGTCGACCCTGCGTCTGCAGCGCGCGCTGGACCTGGCCGAGCGCTATGCGCCGGGCCGGGTGTCCAACCTGATGACAGTGGGCGGCATCCAGCAGGTGATGCTGAAGGTGCGCTTTGCCGAAATGTCGCGCTCCGTCGCCAAGACGCTGCGCAGCTCGGTCGCCACGGGCGGCGGTGCCGGCAACGATCTGGGTGTGGAGCTGGGCACCGGGAACTCTGCCCCGCTGGCCGCCGAAGACGCGCTGATCGACAAGCTGCTGCCGCAATCCGGGTCCAACGCTTCGGAAGGCGCGATCCTGTTTGGCTTCAACGCCGGCGGGCTGGAAATCGGCATCCTGCTCGAAGCGCTGGAATCCAAGGGGGTTGTGCGCACCCTGGCCGAACCGAACCTGACCGCCCTGTCGGGGCAGGAGGCCAAGTTCCTGGCGGGCGGCGAATTCCCGATCCCTGTGGCGCAGCAGGGCGGCACGATCTCGATCGAATTCAAGCCGTTCGGGGTGGAGCTGAACTTCATCCCGCGCGTGATCGACGGCGACCTGATCAATCTGGAGCTGGAAACCTCGGTGTCGGCGCTGGATTTCGACAACACCTTCCAGTTCGAATCGATCCAGGTGCCCGCCTTCCGCAAGCGTGAAAGCCAGACGACGGTCGAACTGCGCGATGGCGAAAGCTTTGCCATTGCCGGGCTCCTGCAGGAAGATTTCCGCGATCTCAACGGCCAGGTGCCGTGGCTGGGCGATGTGCCGGTGCTGGGCGCGCTGTTCCGCAGCGCCGAATACGCCCGCGAGCAGTCCGAACTGGTGATCATCGTGACACCGCATCTGGTCACCCCCACCCGGGGCGAGGCGCTGGCCCTGCCCACCGACCGGATCACCCCGCCCACAGAAAAGGACCTGTTCCTGTTCGGGCGCGTCACCGGCGGCACCCGCAACGCGCCGAAGAAAGGGGCTGCGGCCGAAGTGGCCAAGCAGGACTTCAGCGGCTCTTATGGCTATGTGATGGATTGAGGCGATGACACAGCTCGGATGGATCAAAACGACCGTGGCGGGGCTGAGCCTCGTGGCTCTGGCGGCCTGTTCGGGCAACCGCGCCGACCCGGTCCACGGCCAGTTCTGGCGCGAGGCGGGATCGCTGGCCGATACCGGCGATTTCGGCAACGCGACGATGAACAATCACCAGTACATGACCGGTGAAAAGAAATACACCTACGACCTGGCACAGCGCTTTGCCTCGGAGGTGATGACAACGGTCAACTTTGCCTTCAACAGCGCGGCACTGGATGCCGGCGCGCGCGACACGCTGCGCGAACAGGCGCACTGGATCCGCCAGTTCCCGGAAATCCGTTTCCGCGTCTACGGTCATACCGACAAGGTGGGATCGGACGGCTACAACAGACACCTTGGCCTGCGCCGCGCCAATGCGGTGGTCAACTATCTGGTCAGCCAGGGCGTCAGCCGCTCACGGCTCGAAGCGGTGGTGTCGCTGGGCGAAACCCAGCCGCTGATCGTGACCGAAGGCAAGGAGCGGCGCAACCGCCGCACCGTGACCGAGGTTTCGGGCTTTGTCAGCGGGCATCCCAACGTGCTGGACGGCAAGTATGCCGAGGTGATCTACCGCGAATATGTCCGTTCGGCCACGCCGGCCACCGGGCTCAGCGGCATCGGCGGTGCGGATTTCCGCCCCGAAGGCGGCCTGGGCGGCGGCTCGGGCGGCGGCGGCTGATCCGCCTTCTGCCCCTGTTTACCATGATCCGGAACGACCCGAAGCCTGTGTTTCGGGTCGTTTCCATTGGTGCCAAAGAGGAGGCACCCCCCTGCCCGACGCCGGGGCCCGGAACATCAAGTCACTGATTTCAATTAACTTTCCTACATGCCAGATCGCCTCACCGTCTGGAAATACCGTACAATTTCGGTTTTTTGGCCCCAATGTTGCCGCCTTTCTGCAGGAGGTTGACCACTGACGGAACGCGTGCCGGCCCCGAGTCGGTCTCGCGGTTCGCCAGACCCGGCCCGGCAGCAATTGGCTGCCCATCGGCGCATGCGGGCCGCCAAGAGTAAAAGGATACGAGGCAAATGACGAGTACGACAGATCTGCACACCGATCCCGCCCCGATCGTCGCCTGCACGGTCAGCCGGGATGTGCAGAATTTCGATCTGCTCATCGAAGACATGGAGTCGCTGCTGGGAGAAGCCTGGGGCGATCTGGGATTTGACGAGGCCGTGGCCTTCCTGACCCAGCCCGAGGCCGAGTCTCTTGAATTTGTCGCCATCGCCATTGACGCCGAGGACGAGCCGCTGTTGCAGGATCTCGGCGAGATCATCGCCAATGCCAAGGCGCGCGGCGTCAAGGTGGTGCTGATTGCCGAAGACGTCACGCCCGCCGCGCTGCACCAGCTGTTGCGCCAGGGGGCGGACGAATTCGTGCCCTACCCGCTGCCCGAAGGTGAACTGGCCACCGCGGTGGAACGGATGCGCATGCCCGCCCCTGCCCCGCAGGCCGAGGCAAAACCCGCGGCGGATGCGGTCAAGCTCAAGGGCGGCGGCGACGGTGTGCTGATCGCCGTGCAGGGTGTCGCCGGCGGCGTCGGAGCCACCACGATGGCCGTCAACCTGGCGTATGAACTGGCCACCTCGTCCAAGGACAAGGCACCGCGGGTCTGCCTGATCGATCTTGGCCTGCAATTCGGCTCCGTCGCCACCTATCTTGACCTGCCGCGCCGCGAAGCGGTGCTGGAGCTTCTGTCGGACATCGACTCGATGGACGGCGACAGTTTCGGGCAGGCGCTGGTCAGTTTCGAAGGCAAGCTTCAGGTCTTTACCTCGCCCGCCGACATCCTGCCGCTGGACATGCTGGGCCCTCAGGACATGCAGCGCCTGCTGGACGTGGCGCGGGAACATTTCGACTTTGTCGTTGTCGACATGCCCTCGACCCTGGTGCAGTGGACCGAAACGGTGCTGAACGAGGCACAAATCTACTTTGCGGTCGTGGAGCTGGACATGCGATCGGCCCAGAACACGCTGCGGCTCAAGCGGGCCCTGCAGGCCGAAGACCTGCCGTTCTCCAAGATCAGGTTCCTGCTGAACAACGCGCCGAAATTCACCGACCTTCAGGGCAAGAGCCGGGTCCGGCGCATGGCCGACAGCCTGGGCATCTCGCTGGAACTGCAGATGCCGGATGGCGGGCGGCTGGTGCCGCAGGCCTGCGATCACGGACTGCCGCTGGCCAACCACGCGCCCAAGAATCCGCTGCGCCGGGAATTGCAGAAACTGGCCACAACCTTGCTGTCCTTTGGCGACTCCGACGCCGAAGCCGCCTGAAAGGGACGCTGACACATGTTCTCACGCTACAAGAAAGCCCAGGTGAGTGGCGCCGCTCCGGTAGAAAAGGCCCCGGTGCAGGTGCAGGTCGCGTCCCCCAGCAAGGTGCAGCGCAAGGCCAAGCCGGTGGTCGATGCGCGCCCTGCCCCCGCCGACAAGGAAAAGAAGCGCAAGGAGCGGCTGGGCGAGATCAAGCTGGAACTGCACCGCGCGCTTCTGGACAGCCTCAACCTTGCCGCGCTGGACAACGCCACCGAGTCCGAACTGCGCGAAGAGATGAACGAGATCGTCACCGAAACGCTGCAGGAAAAGGGCATCGTGCTCAACAGCGCGGAACGGCGGCTGATCAACAAGGAGCTTTATGACGAGGTCAAGGGCCTTGGCCCGCTGGAGCCCTTGCTGCAGGACGAAGCGATCTCGGATATCCTGGTCAACGGACCGCACCAGATCTTTGTCGAAAAAGCCGGCAAGCTGACCCTGTCGGAAGTCACGTTCAAGGACGAAAAGCACCTGATGCGGATCATCGACAAGATCGTGTCCGCCGTGGGCCGCCGTGTCGATGAATCGAACCCCTATGTCGACGCCCGTCTGTCCGACGGTTCGCGTTTCAACGCGATGGTGCCGCCCATCGCCATCGACGGCAGCCTGGTGTCCATTCGTAAGTTCAAGAAGGACAAGCTGGGGATCGACGACCTGGTCCGCTTTGGTGCCTTCACCGAGGAAATGGCGGTCTATCTGCAGGCCGCCGTGGCCACGCGCCTGAACGTCATCGTCTCGGGCGGTACCGGCTCGGGCAAGACAACCACGCTGAACGCGCTCTCCAGCTTTATCGACGACAGCGAACGCATCCTGACGATCGAGGACACGGCGGAACTTCAGCTGCAGCAGACCCATGTCGGCCGGATGGAAAGCCGCCCGCCCAACGTCGAAGGCAAGGGTGCCGTCACCCCGCGCGACTGTCTGAAGAACGCGCTGCGGATGCGTCCCGACCGCATCATCGTCGGCGAAACGCGCGGCGAGGAAGTCATCGACATGCTGCAGGCCATGAACACCGGCCACGACGGATCCATGACCACGATCCACGCCAACAGCGCCCGCGACGGGGTGGCGCGTCTGGAGAACATGATCGCCATGGCGGGGATCGAGATGCCGCTGAAGGCGGTGCGCTCGCAGATCTCGAGCGCTGTAAACCTGATTGTTCAGGCCTCGCGCCTGCAGGACGGCTCGCGCCGGATGACCTCGATCACCGAGATCACGGGCATGGAAGGCGACGTGATTTCCATGCAGGAAATCTTTCGCTTCCAGCGCGTGGGCCTGACCCCCGAAAACAAGATCATCGGCCATTTCACCGCCACCGGCGTGCGCAGCCACTATTCCGAGCGTTTCCGGATGTGGGGCTACGATCTGCCGCCGTCGATCTATGAACCCTTCCGGCCGGAGTAACCCGTCATGAACGCAGAACTGATCATCTACGGCATGGTCTTCGTGGGGGTTCTTGTCCTCGTCGAAGGCATATACCTCGTGGCTTTCGGCAAGTCGATCAGCCTCAACAACAAGGTCAATCGCCGCCTGCAGATGCTCAATCAGGGCGACCGGCGCGAAGAAGTGCTGGCCAAGCTCCGCAAGGAGATGGACCAGCACATGAACTCGCAGTCGTTCCCGCTTTATGCGCTGCTGGCCGACAAGGCGCGCAAGGCGGCGATCGCGTTCACTCCGCAGCAGCTGATCGGCGTGATGGCCGGCGTCAGCGTGCTGGCCTTTCTCGGGCTGACCATCGGCACCGAGGCCGGACTGCCGGTGCGCATCGTGCTGGGCATCGCGATGGGGGTTGGCGGGGTATACATGTGGGTCAACCACAAGGCCAAGAAGCGCCTGAGCATGATCGAGGAACAGCTGCCCGACGCCGTCGAACTGATGGTGCGCAGCCTGCGCGTGGGCCATCCCTTCACCTCGGCCATCTCCATCGTGTCAAAGGAAATCCAGGACCCGCTGGCCACCGAATTCGGCATCATCGCCGATGAATCCACCTATGGTCGCGACATCGGCGAAAGCCTCAAGCACATGGCCGAACGGCTCGAGATGCAGGACCTGCGCTTTCTGGCCGTGGCCGTGGCGATCCAGCAGCAGGCCGGCGGCAACCTGGCCGAAATCCTCGACGGTCTGGCCAAGGTGATCCGCGCCCGTTTCCGCCTGTTCCGCCGCGTCAAGGCCATCACTGCCGAGGCGCAGTGGTCGGGCAAGTTCCTGTCGGGCTTTCCGGTGGCCGCGCTGATCTTCATCCAGATCGCCAAACCCGATTACTACGACGAGGTGATCGACCACCCGTGGTTCATCCCCGCCTGCTTCATCGTGGGCATCATGCTGACCGCCAACGTCTTCGTGATGCGCGCCCTGGTCAACATCAAGGTCTGAGGACAGCTGCCCATGTTCGACGCACTCAACGCCATGATCACCGACCTTCTGGGACCCGCCGGGCCCCTGATCGTCGTCGCGGGCCTGGCCGCACTGCTGATCCTGGCCACAATCCCGATGCTGCTGACCAGCCGTCCGGATCCGATGGACAAGCTGCGCCAGAGCGGCAAGGAAAAGACCGACGCGGAAACCCGCGAAGTGCTGCGCGACAAGCGCCGCAACGAAAAGCTGAACAAATACGCCAAGTTCCTGGAACCGCAGGACGAAAAGGAGCTGTCCGACATCCGGATGAAGCTGCTTCAGGCCGGATACCGCAGCAAGGATGCGGTGCAGATGTTCTATTTCGCCCAGTTCGCGCTGGGCCTGGGACTTCTGGGTGTGGGCGTGACCTACTACCTGACGCTGGTGGATGCCTCGACCGCCACGATGCAGCAAAAGCTGATGTACATCCTGGGCCCCGGGGCTGCAGGGTATCTGGCGCCGAAATACTGGATCACCAAGCGGCTGGAAAAGCGCAAGGACGAGATCCAGTCGGGCTTTCCCGACGCGCTCGACATGATGCTGGTCTGCGTCGAGGCCGGGCAGTCGATGGACCAGTCCATCGTGCGGGTGGCGGGCGAGCTGCGCGCCTCCTACCCGGCGCTGGCCGACGAATTCGCCATCATCAGCCACGAGATGAAGGCCGGCAAGGACAAGAGTCAGGTACTCAACGACATGTCCGAACGCTGCGGCGTACAGGATGTGTCGTCTTTCGTGACCGTGCTGAACCAGGCAACCACCTTCGGCACCTCGATCTCGGACGCGCTGCGCGTCTATGCCGGGGAAATGCGTGACAAAAGGGTCATGCGTGCGGAAGAAAAGGCAAACCAGTTGCCGACAAAGATGACGCTGACGACTATGATGCTGACAGTGCCGCCGCTGCTGATCATCCTGGTCGGTCCCTCCGCGGTGGGCATCGCGAACATGGGCAGTATCGGAAACTGATCAATGCGCTTGTCCCTTGCGGGATGTGTCGTCCTGGTGACGCTTCTGGCCGCCTGTTCATCGGGCGGCCTTGGCGCGTCGAGGGACTCGCCCTTTGCCCCCGCGCTCGACCCGCGCGGCGAGGCGGTGGACGGGATGGTGGTGGGCCACCGCCTGATGGAGGCCGGGGAATACGAGCTTGCGCTCGAAGCCTTCACCCGCGCCGCCGGAGCCCGCGGCCTCACCGGCGAGGTGCTTGTGGCGCTGGGCTCTGCCAACCTGGCGCTGGGACGGCTGAACCAGTCCGAAAAGCTGCTGCGCCGCGCGGTCCGGCAAGAGGCCGACTGGCCCGAGGCCTGGAACAATCTGGGTGTCGTGCTGATCGAACGCGGCAAGACGGCCGAAGCGGCCGAGGTGTTCCGCAAGGCCTATGGGCTGGACAATGGCCAAAGTGACTCAATCCGCGATAATCTTCGCTTGGCGCTCGCAAAACTTGAAAATTCCGACTATGCTTCGGATCAGACACAAGAATACAAACTCGTGCGCCGGGGCTCCGGGTCCTACCTGATCCGGCGAACAACGGGATAGAGGCAGAGCAGTAAGAGGACGCAGGCACATGCGCCACCCCATCGTTGTCCCCCTTTGCGTGGCGGTCGCCGTCACGTTGTCGGCCTGTGAAAAGGGCATCAACAAGGCCGAGGTCGATCGCAAGTTCCAGGACGTGAACGTCATCGACGAAACCAACCTGAACGAAGTGATGCTGACGGTGGGCGATCCCAACGAGGCGGTCAGCTATTTCAGGCGCGCCACGGCACAGGATCCCGACCGGATCGACCTGATGCGCGGGCTGGCGCAATCGCTGGTACGCGCCAAGCGCATCCCCGAGGGCAAGGTCGCCTGGGCCGAAGTGGTGGCGCACGCCGAAAGCACCGATGCCGACCGCGTGCAGCTGGCCGACGTGCTGATCCGGGCCAATGAATGGGACGCCGCCGAAAAGGTGCTCGACGCCATTCCGCCCACGCATGAAACCTACAAGCGGTACCGGCTCGAGGCGATGATCGCCGACGGGAACGAGGAATGGGACAAGGCCGACAGCTTTTACGAGATCGCCGTCGGTCTGACCACGCAGCCTGCAAGCGTGCTGAACAACTGGGGCTATTCCAAGCTCAGCCGGGGCGACCATGCTGCCGCGGAACGGCTCTTTACCGATGCCATCCGGCAGGACCGCGACCTGTTCACCGCCAAGAACAACCTGGTTCTGGCCCGCGGCGCGCAGGGCAAGTACAGCCTGCCGGTGATCCCGATGACCCAGATCGAACGGGCCGAACTGTTGCACACGCTGGGCCTTGCCGCCGTCAAGCGCGGCGATGTCGAGATCGGCAAGGGCCTTCTGCGCGAGGCGATCGAAACCCATCCGCAGCATTTCGAAGCCGCCGCGCGCAGCCTCGAAGCGCTGGAAGCCAATATCGCGGGCTGAGGCGGGCCGGTGCAGATCCCGGCGTCCCAGGCCCTGTGGTTCCTCGTGCTGGTGGCCCCCATCGTGCTGTTCACGTTCTACGTGGACATGAAGTACAAGAAGATCACGAACGTCACGGTCTGGGCGCTGTTCGGCGTGTTTGTCGTGGTCGGGCTGGCCACCATGGCCTGGCCCGAATTCCTGTGGCGCTTTGCCCATTACGCGGTCGTCTTTGCCTATGGTCTGGCACTGTGGTTCATGCGCCAGATCGGGGCCGGAGACGTCAAGTTCGCCTCTGTCGCGGCGCTTTACCTGCATGTGGGGGACCTGCGGCTGGTGCTTGTGCTGGCCGGAGCGGCGATCCTGGCCGCGGCCGTCACCGTCTATCTCGTGCGGATCTCGCCGCTGCAGACCCTTGCACCCGACTGGGCCAGCTGGTCGCGCGGCGATGGCAGCGATCCGGCCACCGTGGGCGGCGGACGGCAGTTCACCATCCCCATGGGCACCGGGCTGGGCATGATGCTGGTCGCCTATCTGGCCCTGGGCGCGCTGTTCGGGGCCTGAGCGCGCCGCCGAACCGCCCGCCTGCCGTCCATCTTTCGCCACACACACCCGGCATCCTGCGGCAAAAGACAATCGCAGCAGGCCAGACAAGATGAACATGCAGACCAGCGCCGTCATGGCGCCCCCCGCGCCGAAACGCCTTGAAGACATGCAGTTGTCGCCGGTGATGATGCGCGACATCGTGCTCAAGACGCTGTTCCGCAAGAACACCAACAAGGTGACGCATCTGGCCAGGGCCGTCTGCCTTCCGGTTCCGGTCTGCCAGGAAATCATCGACATGTCCCGCGCCCAGGGCCTGATGGAGGCGATGGGCACGCTGGGCGCTGCCGGTCAGGTCACATCGGAAATGCCCTACCAGCTGACCGACAGCGGCAAGGCCCGCGCGCTGGATGCGCTGTCGCAGTCGGAATATTTCGGCCCCATGCCCGTCCCGCTGGACGTCTATCACGAACAGGTCAAGCGCCAGTCGATCCGCAACATCCACATCACCCGCGAACAGCTGACCCAGGCGATGGGCCACCTGATCCTGCCCGACGACCTGATCTCGAACCTTGGCCCCGCCGTCGGCTCGGGCCGGTCGATCCTGATGTACGGACCGCCGGGCAACGGCAAGTCCTCGATCTCGAACGGCATCCGCGACGCCATGGGCGACAAGATCTATGTGCCCCGCGCCATCGAGTATTCCGGCCAGGTCATCACCGTCTACGACCCCATCGTGCATTCCAAGGCGGATGAGGACGCAGAAGACCCCAACGCCCTGCGCCGCACCGCCCGCTTTGACCGCCGCTATGTCATGTGCAAGCGGCCCACGGTGATCACCGGGGGCGAACTGAGCCTCGACATGCTGGACCTCGTCTACAACCCCACCGCGCGCACCTATCAGGCGCCGCTGCAGTTGAAATCCTCGGGCGGCATCTTCATCGTCGACGACCTTGGCCGCCAGGCCGAACCGCCGCAGAAACTGGTCAACCGCTGGATCGTGCCGCTGGAAGAGGGCAAGGACATCCTCGCCCTGCAATCGGGCGAGAAGTTCGAGGTGCCCTTCGACACGCTGGTGATCTTCTCGACCAACTTCCACCCCAACGAGATCTTCGACAAGGCCGCGCTGCGGCGGATCTTCTTCAAGATCAAGATCGACGGGCCCAGCCAGGAGGATTTCCTCAAGATCTTCGCGCTGGTCGCCCGGAAGAAGAAGATGCAACTGGACGAGGCAAGCCTCGTGCACCTGCTCAAGAACAAGTACCCGACGATCAACAATGTCTACGCGAACTATCAGCCGGTCTTTCTGATCGACCAGATGATCGCGGTCTGCGATTTCGAAGGCATCCCCTACAAGATGACGCCCGAACTGGTGGACCGCGCCTGGTCGAACATGTTCGTCAAGGACGAGGTGATCGTGAAGTAGGGTGCGCCTTGGCGCACCATGCCCCCTGCCCGCTTGCACCGCCGCCCGATCCTCGTAAACTCGATGTTAATCAAGGCCGGGTCAAACCGGGGGCAAAGGGGGCAGGCATGGCAGACCTGACAACCGGCAATCACCTGTTCTATGGCGACAATCTGGACGTGTTGCGCGAGATGCCGGACGGGTTTGTGGATCTTGTCTATCTGGATCCGCCGTTCAATTCGAACGCCACCTATTCGCATCTGTTCAAGGACGAAAGCGGGCAGGTCTCGGGCGCGCAGATCGCCGCCTTCGACGACACATGGCATTGGGACGACATGGTCTCCGGTCAGGCGCTGATTGATCTGCGCGACAGCCCCTATCAAGAGGCCGCCAAGATGCTGGATGCCATGGTGGGCTTTCTGGGCAAGAACCCGATGACCGCCTATCTGAGCATGATGGCCGTGCGTCTGGTGGAGCTGCACCGGGTGCTGAAAGACACCGGCAGCCTCTACCTGCACTGCGACCCGACGGCGAGCCATTACCTGAAGATATTGCTGGATGCAGTGTTCGGGGCGCGGAATTTTCGCAATGAGATTGTTTGGCAGCGAAGTACCGGAAAATCCCTCATGTCCGTTCGGCTGCCTACAAACCATGATGTCATATTAGGGTCAGGACCCATTGAATGAGCGGTAAGCTCATGATTCACTGTTCGAAAAGGGAGCGGTGGCATGAGCAATCTCTTCTGGCTGACGGACGCGCAGATGGCGCGTCTGGAGCCCTACTTCCCGA
>JAUHZO010000010.1 GCA_030425925.1 Alphaproteobacteria bacterium
CGATTGAAGGACTGGCGGCGCATCGCCACCCGCTACGACAGATGCCCGAAGGTCTTCCTGTCAGCCATCGCGCTCGCCGCAGCGGTCATCTTCTGGCTTTGACCGACAATGAGTCTGGACCCTAGGGCGCAATGTCACCCGATCCTTGTGGGCCGATTTTGATATTTCTCCACAGAATTGTTTTTCTTGTGGATAAGATAGAAATTTGCAGCGCAACGGGGCTTTGCAAATCGGGCAAAGCGCGAATCCCCTTCGCGCTTGCACAAGAACGGCCCTTCGGCGACAACGTCCTCAAAGGGAGGCCGCGTTGAAAATCGCCACGTTCAACATCAACGGGATCAAGGCCCGTCACCATGCGCTGACAGCCTGGCTGGACGAGGCCCAGCCAGATGTCGTGCTGTGTCAGGAAATAAAGTCGGTCGACGACGCGTTTCCACACGAACCTTTCGAGGCGCGCGGCTATAACGTGGCAACGCATGGCCAGAAGGGATTCAACGGTGTCGCCATCCTGAGCAAGCTGACGCTGGAAAGCGTCACGCGCGGATTGCCCGGGGATGACGACGATCCGCAGGCGCGCTGGATCGAGGCGATCGTGATGGGCAAGCGCGACGCGCTGCGCCTGTGCGGCCTCTACCTGCCCAACGGCAATCCCGCCCCCGGCCCGAAATACGACTACAAGCTTGCCTGGATGGACCGCCTGCACGCCCGCGCCCGGGCGTTGATGGCCGACGAGATGCCCGCGGTGATGGCCGGGGATTACAACGTCATCCCGCAACCCGAAGACGCCGCCCGCCCCGAAGCCTGGACCGAGGACGCGCTGTACCTGCCGCAGACCCGTGCCGCCTATCGCCGGATCCTGAACCTGGGCTTTACCGATGCCTTCCGCGTGGGCCATCCGAACCCGGGGCATTACAGCTTCTGGGATTATCAGGCCGGGGCCTGGGAAAAGGACAACGGCATCCGCATCGACCATCTGCTGCTGACCCCCGCCGCGGCCGACTGCCTGGTCGACACCGGGATCGACCGTGGCATCCGCGGGCGCGAAAAGCCGTCGGACCACGTGCCCGTCTGGGCCGAACTCGACCTCTGAGGCTTGCGGCGCTGACCGCCGCGAATTAGGTTTATCCTGGATACATCAAGGAGCCCGCCATGCCGATGCACGCGCAAGAGATCGAAGACCTGCTGCGCCAGAGCTTTCCCGACGCCTCCATCGTGGTCGAGGGCGATGATGGCGTGCACATGTCGGCCATGGTCGTCGACGAAAGCTTTCGCGGCAAGAACCGCGTCCAGCAGCAGCGCGCGGTCTATGCCGCGCTCAAGGGCAAGATGGACGGACCAAATGGCGAGCTGCACGCGCTGGCGCTGACCACGAAGGCCCCGGATTGATCGCCTTTCTGCAAGACACCTGGCCCCTGTTCGGCGCGATTGCACTTGTCTGCGCGCTGACCGCCGGGGCGCTCATGCCTTACATTCGCGCCGACCGCAGGCGTCGCGCGCAACAGGAGAAGATGGATGACTGACGCAAAGACCCGGATCGACGAAACCGTCAAGGCCCACGACGTGGTGCTTTACATGAAGGGCAACAAGACCATGCCGCAATGCGGCTTTTCCAGCCGTGTGGCCGGTGTGCTGAACTACATGGGCGTGGACTATCTTGACGTGAACGTGCTGGACGATGACGGCATCCGCCAAGGCATCAAGGAATACTCCGACTGGCCCACCATCCCGCAGCTTTACGTCAAGGGCGAGTTCGTGGGCGGCTGCGACATCATTACGGAGATGACGCTGTCGGGCGAACTGGACCAGCTGTTTGACGCCAACGGTGTGACCTTCAACAAGGACGCCGCCGAGAAGATCCGCGAGGCTAACAGCTGAGCGCGGTCTCTGATCTCTGCTCTGCCGGGTGCGGCGGGGCAGCGAAGGTCTGGCGACCTTTCCCGGCGTTTCAGACACTGGAAAGGCACGACCACGGCAAGCCCCTGACACCCTGAGTCGAAAGCACGCTGCCCCGGGACCTGTAGGGTATGGACAGGGGCCCATCGCCTCATCCAACCAGACCCTGACCGGCTTCCCCGTCAGGCCTTGGCCTTTTCCTCGGCGGTTTCGGCCAGCGCCTCGGCGCGGGCGGCCAGTTCGGCCAGCGCTTCGGTGACGTCCTCCGGGATCACCGGCACCTCGACCTTTTCCGGCCGGGGCGGCGGCGCGTCCTTGAGATCGCGCAGTTCGGATTGCAGCGCGCCGATGCGGTCCTCGGCCTCGCGCAGGCGCTCCTCGAGACCGGCGGTCTTGTCCGCCAGCATTAGCCCCGACATCAGCAGCATCCGACCCTCGGGCATGCGGCCGATCTGGCTGACCAGAACCTGCGCCTCGTTGTCCAGCAGGCGGGCGGCGGCCTGCAGGTATTGTTCCTCGCCCTGCTGGCAGGCCACCTCGAACACCCGGCCGCCGATATGGATCTCGACCTCGATCTGCGACATCACTCTGCCTCCAGTTCCGTTTCCGGTTCCGCGGCCTCGGCCAGAAGCGGCTCCAGCAATTCGAACACCGCGCGGGTTTCGGCGGCTTCGGCCGCACGGGCGGCGCGGATCGCCTCCAGTTCGGCCAGCATCGCCTTGTTGATCAGATGCGGATCGCCCACACCCTGGGCATTGGCCTCGCGCAGGGCGGCGCTGCTTTGCACCAGCGCGTCATTGGCCTGCCGCAGGCGCTGCAGGTTGGTGTCCAGCGTGGCCAGCGTGTCGTCGATCCTGGCCGCATCTGCGGCGGGTGCCGCGGCGGCGGCCTCTTCGGCGCTGGCCAGCCGCGCCCGGAGCACCCGCAGGCGTTCCTCGAGCTGGGCGTTGGCCATGCGCTCGTCGTCCAGCGCCTCGCGCAGGGCCGTCATCTCGTCCGTGTCCGGCGCGGCATGGGCCAGGTCGTCTGCGGAGGCGACGTCCTCCAGCGCCGCATCCGCCCCGGGCAGGGCATCGACCGGCGCGGCGGGCTCCTCCGCCGGGTCAGCCGTTTTGGCGGGCGGGGCCTCGGGCGCGGGGCCGGTGGTGTCGTCCGGCACCTGGATGTCGGACCGCGCCGCGATGGCCGCCTCAAGCTCGGCCCTGGCCTCGGCTGCCGCCGCCTCGGCCGCTTCGGCCCGCGCGCGGGCGTCTTCGAGCGCGGTTTCGGCCGCCTCGGCGCGCGCCTGGGCCGCCGCTGCGCCTTCCGCCTGGTTGGCGGCTTCGGCCTGTGCCGCGTCCCGCGCCGCCTCGGCCGCCTCCAGCATGGCCTGCAACTCGGTCGCGGGATCGGGCCGCGCCTCAAGCTCGGCCACATGCGCCTCGAGCGCAGCCAGCCGCTCTTCGGCCTCGGCGGCGCGGCGGTCGGCCTCGGACAGCTGCGCGCCATGCGTCTCGCGCTCGGCCTCGAGCTGTTCCAGCCGGGTCTCTGCCTCGGTCCGCGCGGCCAGCGCATCGGCCACGGCCTCGGTATCCCAGCTGTCCAGCCCGTTGGAAATCCGGTCCAGCGCGCGCGTGATGCGGCTGTGCAGGTCGTCAATCTGGGTCATACCGCCCCCCTTGCCTGTCGTCGAAACTGTTGCGGGCGAATCACCCTCGTTCCGTTACGGTTGAGTTTAGCAAGCGTTCAAGGAAAAAGCGCCCCCATTAGTTCAACGCCTTACGCGGCGGCCTTCACCCTTGGACCGGGGCTGCGCACGACGCTTGCTTGAACTTCGCACGCACGCTGCTATTGAACCCCGAACCCCCCCTTTTTATGCAAGGATGCTGATCCCCGTGGATATCCAAGAGCTTCGCACCCGCAATCCGGACCACTGGATGCGCGCCACCGCGCTTCGCGCGCTTGCCCTCGACGCCGTGGCCCAGGCCAATTCGGGCCATTCCGGCATGCCCATCGGCATGGCCGATGTCGCGACGGTGCTGTACGGGACGCATCTGAAATTCGATGCCGCCCGTCCCGACTGGCACGACCGCGACCGTTTTGTGCTGTCGGCGGGGCACGGGTCGATGCTGCTGTACGGGCTGCTCTGCCTCACCGGCGATCCCGAGATCACGATGGACGAGGTCCGCAACTTCCGCCAGTGGGGCGCCAAGACCGCCGGCCACCCGGAGAACTTCCTGGCCCGGGGCATCGAAACGACAACCGGCCCGCTGGGTCAGGGGCTGGCCAACGCGGTGGGCTTTGCCATGGCCGAAGAGATGCTGCGCGCGCGCTTCGGCAAGAAGCTGGTGGATCACCACACCTATGTGATCGCCGGCGATGGCTGCCTGATGGAAGGCGTCAGCCACGAGGCCATCGGGCTGGCCGGGCGCTACGGTCTGGGGCGGCTGATCGTGTTCTGGGACAACAACGACATCACCATCGACGGCAAGGTGTCGCTGTCGGACCGCACCAACCAGGTGGCGCGCTTCAAGGCGGCGGGCTGGCACGTGCAGGAGATCGACGGTCACGACCCCGAGGCCATCGACGCCGCCATCACCGCGGCCAAGGCCTCGCGCAAGCCGTCCATGATCGCCTGCAAGACCCATATCGCGCTGGGACACGCGGCACAGGACACCTCGAAGGGCCATGGCGCGCTGACCAATGCCGAACAGAACGACGCGGCCAAGGCGGCCTGGGGCTGGACCGCCCCGGCCTTCGACATCCCCGCCGACGTGAAAAGCTGGTGGGAGGCCGCCGGCCGCCGCGGCGTGACCGAGCGCGAAGCCTGGGAGGCCCGGCTGGCCGAGGCGACCGCCCGCCGCCAGACCGAGTTTGCCCGCGTCATGGCCGGTGAGCCGCCCAGGAAGCTGGCCGCCACGATCCGCGCGCTGAAACGGCAGGTGTCGGAGAACGCGCCCAAGGTGGCGACGCGGAAATCGTCGGAAATGGTGCTGGAGGTGGTCAACCCGATCATGCCGGAAACCTGCGGCGGCTCGGCCGACCTGACCGGCTCCAACAACACGCTGACCGGCGATCTGGGGGTGTTCGACGAGGGCAACCGCGGCGGGCGCTATGTGTATTACGGCATCCGCGAACACGGCATGGCGGCGGCGATGAACGGGATGGCGCTGCACGGGGGCGTGAAGCCCTATGGCGGCACCTTCATGGCCTTCACCGACTATGCCCGCCCCGCGATGCGGCTGGCGGCGCTGATGAAGGTGCCCACCGTCTTTGTCATGACCCATGACAGCATCGGCCTGGGCGAAGACGGCCCGACCCACCAGCCGGTCGAGCATCTGGCGATCAGCCGGGCGACGCCGAACACGCTGGTCTTCCGCCCCTGCGACACGGTCGAGACCGCCGAGGCCTGGGAAATCGCGCTGAGCCAGACGGACACGCCGTCCGTCCTGTCGCTGACCCGTCAGGGTCTGCCCACCCTGCGGACCGAGCACAGCCAGGCCAACCTGGTGGCGCGCGGTGCCTATGTGCTGGCCGAGGCCGAGGGCAAGCGTCAGGTGATCCTGATGGCCACCGGCTCGGAAGTGGCGCTGGCCATGGCCGCGCGCGAGGCGCTGCAGGCCGAAGGCATCGGCACCCGTGTCGTGTCGATGCCCTGCTGGGAACTGTTTGTCCGGCAGGACGAGGCCTATCGCCGCCGTGTTCTGCCCGCGGGCCCGGTGCGGGTGGCCGTCGAGGCGGCGGTACAATTCGGCTGGGACCGCTGGCTGCATGGCGAGCGCGGCCATCGCGACAAGGCGGCCTTTGTGGGCATGACGGGCTTTGGCGCGTCGGCCCCGGCAGAGGTGCTGTTCGAGAAGTTCGGCATCACCTCAGACGCCGTGGCGCAGGCGGCGCGCAGCCTTCTGGGCTGACACGACCGCGTCCCGGGCTTGCCCCGGGACCTCATGGCGCGCGAAAAACGGGAGGTCCCGGATCATGTCCGGGACCGCGTTGCGCGTGGATGGCTCCGGGCCCGCCCTGACCCTCCGTACGGGACGCCGTCCCGGGCCCGCCCCGGGACCTCTGCCCCGGCGCGAGGCCGCGTTCAGTGCGCCGCCGCGTTCTCGCCGAACAGACGCCCCCAGAGCGGTGCGATCACCTTGACCCCCAGCGGGATCAGCGCCAGCCCCAGCGCCAGACCAAGCACGAAGTCGACCACCGCCGTCACCAGCCATTCCACCAGCCCCCGGCCCTGCCCGATGGCATGGGCAACGCCGTGGATCGCCTCTTCGGGCCAGTGCCAGCCCATCTCGTGCAGCGAATGCACGATGATCGAGCCGCCCACCCAGAGCATCGCCGCCGTGCCGACCACCGAAAGCGCCTTAAGAAGCCACGGCATGAACCGCACGATGCCCGCGCCAAGCGCCCGCGTCGCGGCCATGCGGCCCTTCAGGCTCATCCACAACCCGATATCGTCCATCTTCACGATGATCGCCACCACGCCATAGACGGCGATGGTGATGACGATGCCCACCACGGCCAGCGTGACCGCCTGCAGGATCACACTGTCGGACTCGATGGTGGACAGCGCGATGACCATGATTTCCGCCGACAGGATGAAATCCGTCTTGATCGCCCCCTTGACCTTCTGTTCCTCCAGATGCGCCGGGTCGCCCACGTCGAGGCTGCCATCCGGCCCGCCGGAATGCTCGGCCTGCGGCATCAGAGCATGGGCAATCTTTTCGGCGCCTTCGAAACACAGGTAGCAGCCGCCCAGGATCAGCAGCGGAGGGATCAGCCAGGGCGCAAAGGCCGACATCAGCAGGGCGGCCGGCAGCAGGAACACCAGCTTGTTGATGAACGACCCGCGCGCGATGCGCCAGATGATCGGCAGTTCGCGCGCCGGTTCGAACCCCACCACGTATTTCGGCGTGACGGCGGCGTCGTCGATGACGATTCCCGCCGCCTTGGAACTGGCCTTGGCCGTTGCCGCCGAGATGTCGTCCACCGAGGCCGCCGCCATCTTGGCAATGGCCGAGACGTCGTCGAGAAGTGCCAGAAGTCCGCTCATGCCGTTTCCCCCTGCTTTTGCCGCGCACCCTACCCGCCCTGCCGGGCGAGGCAACAGGGGAAACGAATCCTCACGCGTTCGGTCCCTCCCCCGCCGCCTGCCCGCAACCGCGTTAGCGCCACCACCGCCCCGGCTGCGACCTTTAACGCTAACACATTGGCAGAGTTCATGTTTTTCCTTTGCACATGCAGCAACCGCGCCTATACGAAACCAGACCCGCGCTTCAGGAGGCAAGAGCATGACCGTCACGCTTGGCATCAACGGATTTGGCCGGATCGGCCGCTGCACTCTGGCCCATATCGCCGAGTCGGCGCGCAACGATGTGCAGGTGGTCAAGGTCAATGCCCCGGGCCCCATCGACACGCATGCCCACCTGCTGCGCTATGACAGCGTGCACGGCCGCTTTGTCGGCGAGGTCAAGGTGGACGGTGCCACGCTCGATCTGGGTCGCGGCCCCATCGACGTGATGGACAGCTACGACATCGACGCGCTGGACTGGTCGGGCTGCGACGTGGTTCTGGAATGCACCGGCAAGTTCAACGACGGCGACAAGGCCCGCGCGCATCTGGCGAACGGTGCGAAGTCGGTGCTGATCTCGGCACCCGCCAAGAACGTGCAGCGCACCGTGGTCTACGGTGTGAACCACCGCGACATGGAAGCCGGCGAGGTGATGATCTCCAACGGGTCCTGCACCACCAACTGCCTGGCCCCGCTGGCCAAGGTCCTGGACGAGGGCATCGGGATCGAAAGCGGCATCATGACCACGATCCATTCCTATACCGGCGACCAGCCCACGCTGGATCGTCGCCACAAGGATCTCTACCGCGCCCGCGCCGCCGCGATGGCGATGATCCCCACCTCGACCGGAGCCGCCAAGGCGCTGGGCGAGGTGCTGCCGAACCTCAAGGGCAAGCTGGACGGCTCTGCCGTGCGCGTGCCCACGCCGAACGTCTCGGCGGTGGACCTCACCTTCTACGCCAAGCGCGATGTCACGGTGGACGACGTGAACGAGGTGGTGGCCGAGGCGGCGGCAGGCCGCATGGGGGCGGTTCTGGCCTACGATCCGGAACAGAAGGTTTCCATCGACTTCAACCACACCACCCATTCCTCGATCTTCGCCCCCGACCAGACCAAGGTCGTGGGCAGCCGCATGGTGCGCGTGCTCGCCTGGTACGACAACGAATGGGGCTTTTCCGCCCGCATGGCCGACGTCGCCGCCGCCATGGGACGTTTGCTGCATTAAGCCGCAAAAACGAAGGTTTTTGCGGCTGGTGGGCAAGGTCATGTTTGCAAAGCAAACGTGACAGCCCACACCCCGCCATGCCAGGAACAGAATAACGCAAAAACGAAGGTTTTTGCGGCTGGTGGGCAAGGTCATGTTTGCAAAGCAAACGTGACAGCCCACACCCCGCCATGCCAGGAACCCAAGATCGCAATAACGAAGGTTTTTGCGTCCACCACTCCATCTTGGCACACACGCCGTCCCGGGCCTGACCCGGGACCTCCACCTTCGGATTTGGCTCCACGCCCGGATTGGCATATACTGCCACCAGCCAAAGGAGTCCGTCATGCCCACCCGCAACGTTGTCCTCACCGATCACCAGGCCGCCCTGCTCGACCGGCTTGTCGCCTCGGGCCGCTATCAGAACGCGTCCGAGGCGATGCGGGAAGGGTTGCGGAGGCTGGAAGAAGACGAGGCCCGGATGGAAGCGCTGGTGGCGCGGTTGACCGAGGGGTATCAGCAGGCGCTTGACGGCAAGCTTGCAGAAGGCACTGCGGAAGAGGTCATCAACCGCGCCTTTGACAATGCCCGCAGGAAACGCCGCGACGCTTCATGACCAGACGCGTCCGTTTCTCGGATCTCGCCGAATCACGATTGAACGACATAGTGGAGTGGACCGAAGAGCGGTTCGGCCCGCATCAAGCCGACCGCTATAGACTGGACCTGCTGAACCGTGTCCAGCGTCTTGCGCAGGATACGATCCCGGCACAATCCTGCCGCGCGCTCTGGCATTCCGACCTTCCTGCGGACATGATGTTCATCCGCGCGGGCCGGCATTTCATCATTTTTTCGCGACGCGGCGAACGGAGAAACGCGCGTGATCATCGGTAATTTGCACCAATCGTCCGATCTGGTGTCGAGGTTACGCAATCCCGACTACAGGTAATCCGCCCGCGCCAGCCCGTACTTGGCCATCTTCTCGTTCAGCGTCCGGCGTGGCAGGCACAGCTCGTCCATCACGCTGGCGATAGAGCCCTTGTGGCGGCGCATGGTGTTGTCGATCAGCATCCGCTCGAAGGCTTCCACGTATTCCTTCAGCGGCTTGCCCTCGGTGGTCATCACCGGCTGCATCTCATCATGGTCCGACATCAGCAGCGAGGCGATGGTGCCCTGCCCCCGGCGCGATTGCAACACCGCGCGTTCCGCAAGGTTGATCAGCTGGCGCACATTGCCCGGCCACGGGGCCTGCAGCAGCTGGGCGGCCTCCTGGGCGGAGACCTTGGGCGCGTCACAGCCATATTCCTCGGCAAACTGCTCCGACAGCCGGGTGAACAGCGACAGGATGTCCTCGCCCCGCGCGCGCAGCGGCGGCACCACGACGCGCAGCGCGGCCAGCCGGTAATAAAGGTCCGAGCGCAACGCCTGTTCGCAGGTGCGGCCCTCTTCCTGCAGGTTGGAAATCGCAACGATGCGGGTTTCGGGTGGCGTGCCCTGCTCGTTGATGAAGGACAGAAGCCGCGCCTGCGCGGCGTCCGACAAGGCCTCGATATCCTCCAGCACCAGCGTGCCGCCGCGCGCCTCTTCCACCGCGGGCAGATGGGTTTCCTCGGGCAGCATCGGTCCGAACAGGCGGCGCATCAGCGCCTCGTCATCCAGTGCTGCGCAGGCGATCAGCACGAATTTCTTGCCCGCCCGCGCGCCCACCGCATGGAGTGCATGCGCCACCAGCGTCTTGCCGGTGCCGGTCTCGCCCTCGATCAGCACGTGGCCGTCGGCCTGGCCCAGATCAAGGATGTCCTCGCGCAGCCGCTCCATCGCGGGGCTGGCACCGATCAGCTTGGACATGATCTGCCCGCCATCCGCCAGTTCGCGGCGCAGCGCCCGGGTGTCCAGCGTCAGCCGGCGCGCATTGGTGGCCTTCTTGGCCAGTTCCGACATACGGTCCGGGTTGAACGGCTTTTCGAGAAAGTCATAGGCCCCGATCCGCATCGCCTCGACCGCAATGGGCACGTCGCCATGCCCGGTGATCATGATCACCGGCAGGGCGCTGTCCGCCCCCATCAACTTGCGCAAGAGCTGGATGCCGTCCATGCCCGGCATCTTGATGTCCGAAATCACGATGCCCGGATAGTCCGCGCCAAGCGCCCCCAACGCCTCTTCGGCGCTGGCATAGGTTTCGGTGTCATAGCCCGACAGGGCCAGCCATTGGCTGATCGACTGCCGCATGTCCTTCTCGTCATCCACGATGGCGATTTTCATAGCTTTTGCCATGACTTACTCCGCTGCTCTTGTGTTTTCCCGGAACACGGGCAATTGCATCTCGAACACCGCGCCGCGGTCTTCGCCATTGCGCGCGGTCAGCCGCCCGCCCAGCTCCTGCACGATGCCGGACGAGATCGCCAGCCCCAGCCCGACACCGTCGCCTGGCTGCTTGGTGGTGTAGAACGGCTCGAACAGGGCGTCGAGATTCTCGATCCCGTGGCCATTGTCGCGCACCGACAGCGTCGCCGTCTCGCCCGCCGCAAGGATGATGTCGATCTGCGGGTCGTCCACCGTCTTGGTGGCGTCCAGCGCATTGCGCAACAGGTTCACCAGCACCTGCTCGATGCGCATCCGGTCGCCCAGCACGCGCACCGGACCGTCGGGCAGGATGCGGCTGATCCGGACCCGCCGCGCCTTGAGCTGCGGCTCCATCATCGACAGGGCCGAGGCCAGCGCGTCGGCCATGTCCACCGGGCTCAGCATCGACTGGCCCTTGCGGGCATAGGACTTCAACTGCTGGGTGATGGCCCCCATGCGCTCGATCAGATCGTCGATGCGGTGAAAGGCCGAAAGCGCCTCTTCGGGACGGTTGCGGCGCAAGAGCAGCCGCGCCCCGGCCAGATAGGTCTTCATCGCCGCCAGCGGCTGGTTCAGCTCATGGCTGACCGCCGCCGACATCTCGCCCAAGGCCGCCAGCTTGGAGCTTTGCGCCAGCGTCTGCTCGGCCACGGCAAGGTTTTCCTGCACCCGTTCGCGTTCGGCGATCTCGCGGCTGAGGCGTTCGTTCAGCACGCGCAATTCGGCGGATTCGCGCTGGAACAGCGCCATGCGCAGCGCGGTCTTGCGGCTGAGCGCATAAAACGCCCCCGCCAGCAGCAGGGCAAAGCCCATGATCTCCAGCGCCAGCACCGCGTTCACGCGTTCGCGCACGCTGGCATAGGTGGTGAAGGTCGTCAGCGACCAGCCGCGGAACGGCACCCGTCCGTCGATTCGCAGCACGGCCTCGCCCCGCAGATAGGCGTCGGCATCCTGCGAGGTCCAGTCCGCCGTCGCCTGGATCGCCCGTTCGATGGCCGAGGTGGCAGGCTGGCGGTCCAGCGCCGCGTCCACCGTCAGCCCGCGCCAGCGCGGTTCGGTCGCCAGGATGATGATGCCTTCGGAATTGGTGACCAGCACGGCATCGGTGATCCCGGCCCAGGCGCGCTCGAACTTGGCCAGATCCACCTCGACCACGATCACACCCACGGTCTGCGCCTGGCTTTCCACCTTGCGCGAATAGGTGAAGCGATAGCCGCCCACCTCGCGCGGGATCGCGGTAAAGATCGTGGTGCTGCCGCGCATCGCCTCGATGAAATAGGGCGCGCTGCGGTGCTGTTCGCCCAGCCGGTTGCGATCGGTTGCGGCCACGGTGCGCCCGTCGCGATCCAGCAGCACCAGCGAGGCGGCACCGATCTCGTCGATATAGGAAATCAGCCGCTGCGAGGACTGGCTGTAATCGGCCGAGTTCAGCGCGCCGATCAGCGCCGGGTCACGCGCCAGCAATTGCGGCACGATGGCGTTGCGGCGCAGTTCCGACACCAGGTTGCCGGAATACAGCGCGAGCCGCACCTCGGCCCGGTTGCGGGTGGTTTCGGTAAACCGCCCGGTCAGCGCGCGGTTGGTGATCCAGACCGTGGCCACGGCGATCACAAGAAACAGCAGCAGCGCCATGCGCACCCGCCATGTCAGCGGGCCGGGGCGCGCCAATCGCGGGAGGGGACGGGAGTTTCTGGCCATGCGGGACAGGATAAGCGCCCGCCCCTGCAGGCTCAAGTCACGCGGCGGTCAGCGCCTGCGCCAGATGGGCGAAAAGGCGCGCACCGTCCTCGTTGCCATGAGCGGGTTCCGACGCACGTTCGGGATGCGGCATCATTCCCAGCACCCTGCGGTTTTCCGACAACACCCCGGCGATGGCGCGGGCCGATCCGTTGGGCGTGTCGGTATAGCGGAACGCCACGCGGTTCTCGGCCTCCAGCGCGTCCAGCGTTGCCGGATCGGCAAAGTAGTTGCCGTCATGATGCGCGATGGGCAGCGCGATCTCTTCGCCGGGCTTGTAGCCGTCGGTATAGACGCAGCCTTGGGTCGCCACCTGCAGACCCACGGTGCGGCAGATGTATTTCAGCCCGGCATTGCGCAACAGCGCGCCGGGCAGCAGGCCGGTTTCGGTGAGCACCTGAAAGCCGTTGCAAAGCCCCAGCACGTGGCCGCCGCGGTCGGCATGGGCCTTGACCGCGCCGATGATCGGCGCGTTGGCCGCGATGGCCCCGCAGCGCAGGTAGTCGCCAAAGGAAAAGCCGCCCGGGATGCCCACCAGATCGGTGCCGTCGGGCAATGTCTGGTCCTTGTGCCAGACCATCTCCACCTGCAGCCCGGCAGCGCGGAAGGCGACGGCCAGGTCACGGTCGCAGTTCGATCCGGGAAAGACGATGACGGCGGCTTTCATGGGGCTCTCTCCTCAGGCGGCGAAATCGGTGACAACGGCAACACCCGGCGGCGCGGGCGCGTCAAAGGCGGCCAGTTCGGCCGAAACGTCCGACAGCGCGATGCGGCGGGTGACCAGCGGGGCAAGGTCCAGCGCGCCGCTTTCGATCAGCGCAAACAGCGACGGGTAGCGCCAGCCGGGCATGCCCCGCGTGCCGTAGATCGCAAGCTGGCCGGAATAGACCACGTCCCAGGGCAGCGCCATGGTGGTATGATCGCCCGCGGGCATGCCCACCTGTACCATGCGGCCCAGCTTGCGCAGGCTGCGCAGCGCGGCCTCGGTCGTGGCGGGGATGCCAAGCGCCTCCATCGCCACATGCGCGCCGCCCCGGGTGATCTCGCGCACGGCCTCGGCGGCATCGGTTTCGCCTGCGTTGACAACGGCATCCGCGTCGAAGCTCAGGGCATAGTCGAGCTTTTCCGCAACCACGTCCACCACCACAACCCGCGCGCCCATGGCCCGCGCCAGAAGCGCGGCCGACAGCCCCACACCACCGCCGCCAAACACCGCCAGCCATTCGCCGGGGCGCAAGGCCGCCCGGCCGGTCAGCCCGTGCCAGGCGGTGGTGACACGGCAGCCGCAGGCGGCGGCGATCTCGGGCGGCAGCGCCTCGGGCAGGCGCGCGAGGTTGGCATCGGCATGCGGCACCGCCACCCGTTCGGCAAAGGCACCCGGCGCGGTGAAGCCCGGCAGCACCTGCCGGGCACAGATCGTCTGGTGCCCGGAGGCGCAATCGGGGCAGTGCCCGCAGGCCAGGATGAACGGCGCCACCACCCGGTCGCCCACCTGCCAGCCGCGCACCAGCGGGCCGACCTCCTGCACCTCGCCGCAGAATTCGTGCCCCGGCACATGCGGCAGGGCGGCATCCGCATCCGCCCCCGTCCAGACATGCCAGTCGGACCGGCAGACGCCGCAGGCCAGCACCTTGAGCACCACGCCATCCGCCGGACAGTCCGGGTCGGGCACGGTGTCCAGCGACAGCGGCGCCCGGTGCGCCGTCAGAAGCGCGGCGCGCATCAGACCATCTCGATCCGGTAGCTTTCGATCACCGTGTTGGCCAGCAGTCTTTCGCACATCTGCGCGACCTCCTCCTCGGATGTGCCGTCGGCCAGGTCCAGTTCGATCACCTTGCCCTGGCGCACACCGCCGACCCCGTCAAAGCCAAGCGCCCCCAGCGCGTGGCGGATCGCCTCGCCCTGCGGGTCGAGCACGCCGTCCTTGAGCATCACCGTGACACGCGCCTTCATCGCCCCGCTCCCTTGCTGTCCCGTGGTTGCGCGGGAGGAACCGCATCGGCGGCGGAAATGCAAGCCGAAAACCCGCTCATTCGCGGTTGTTCACCCGGGTGACGATACCGGCATCCTCGGCCAGGTCGAACGCCGCCTTCTGGTTGCCGCGCAGATCGTTGTCCTGATAGGTGCCCATGCCGCCGGAATAGACCCGCACGCCGTACCAGACATTGTCGGTGATGCGGTTGTCGCGGACAAAGGGCTGTGCCTCCGAGGTGACCTCGACACCGTAGTAACCGTTGCCGTGGATCTCGTTGCCATCGATCTGGCCCTTGCCCTTGTCGTAGACGAAGATGCCGCTCATGGTGCCGTCGCGGATGATGTTGCCGCGCACCACCGGATCGGCCCCGCCGCGGATCGAGATCCCGCCCTCGCCATTGCCGAAGACGGTGTTGTTCTCGATCCGGCCGCGCGCCTCGGTGTTGAGGTAGATGCCGCTGCGGGCATTGTCGCGGATCGTGTTGCCCCGCAGCACCGGTGTCGATTTCTCGGCGATCTCCACCCCGGAATAGCCGTTGTTGTGGATCTCGTTGTCCTCGATCCGGCCCGAGGCGGCTTCCTGCACGAAGATGCCGCTGGTCTCGCCGTCGCGGATCACGTTGCGCACCACCACCGGGTCCGAGCCTTCGCGGATTTCCACCCCGGCATAGGCATTGCCGATGAACTGGTTGTCCTCGATCAGGCCCTTGCCCTGGGTGTGCACGAGGATGCCGCCGACAATGCCGTCGCGCAGCACGTTGCGGCGGATCACCGGATCGGCACCTTCCTTGATCTCGATGCCGGAATAGGTGTTGGCGCGGATCGTGTTGCCCTCGACCGTGCCGCCGGCCCCGTCATAGAAGAAGATGCCCGACATGTTGCCGTCATGGATCACGTTGTTGCGGATCAGCGGTGCCGCCCCGCCGCGCGCGGCCACCACCGAACTGCCTTTCGAGGTCAGGTCGCTGTCTTCCAGCGTGGCGCTGCCGGCGTCGAAGAAGATGCCGTAGAACTGCCCGCCATCCTGCCGCAGGCTGATATTGGCGATCCGGCCCGATGGCGCGGTCCAGTGGATGACGTGATCCTGCGCGGCGCTCAGCACGATATCCTCGCGCGGGCCCACGCCCACCAGGTCCACCGCCTTGTCGATATCGATGGCACCGACATAGCTGCCGGGATAGACCTCGATCCTTGTGCCGGGCTGTGCGGCAAGCACCGCCTGCACGATGGAGCGGTGATCGCCGCCGCCCTGCGCGCGCACGGTCAGCACCGGCCCGGTTTCGGCGGTCACGCCGTCATCGGGGGCCGAACAGTCACGCTCCACCACGCGGCGGGCCAGACGGGCAAAGGTGTGGTCGGCACAGTCTTCGACATAGGCCTCGTAGCCTGCGCAGCCCATCTCCTTGGCCTCGTCCCAGAGCGCGTCGCAGGCATTGCGCGGCTGCGGCAGGACCGGCAGCCGCGTGGCGGTGCGGCTGTTGTCCTCGGCGGGATCGGGGGCCTTCACCACGGGCGGTGCCACGACCGGCGCACCGGTGGCCGCCAGCACCTTGCTGACGGCCAGGATGCGGCGCATCGGAATCGCCTGGTTGAAGCCGGTACGGCTGTCGCCGGCATGGTGCAGCCCCACCACCCGGCGGTCGGTGATGCGCAGGACCGGAGAGCCGGAATTGCCCTGCAGCGTGTCGCAGGTATGCACCAGCTTGCCCTCTTCCGAAATCGAGGGCGAGGCCGCGGCACAGCCTTCGCGGCTGATGTGCTGCGACTGGCCCTGCGGGTGGCCGATGATCCACAGGAACTCGGCATCCTCGGGATCGGCATCGGCCAGTTCCAGCATCCCGTACTTGGCCGACGGATCGCCGAAGACACGCAGCACGGTGTAATCCAGCGCACGGTTGGTTTCGACGATCTGCGGGCTGACGGTATAGCGGTCGGCCCCCTGGGCACGGCCCGGGCGGATATAGCCGGCCACGAATTGCGCCGCCTGCACGCCGCTTTGCGCGCCGGTGGGATCGCCGTCCATGCCGGGAATGCAGTGATGGTTGGTCAGCAGATGCTGCTGGTCGACGATGAAGGCGGTGCAAAAGCCCGTCCGGCCATCGGCAAACAGCATGTCGAGCCGGCCCACCGGCCGACCCAGCCGCACCGCCTGGCTGTTTTCGCCGTAGTCGATGACGGGTTCGTTCTGGTAATCGCCAAACGCCTGTTCCAGCGTCACCCCGCCCGCCATCTGGCGCGGCTGGATGACGATCTTGCCGAAATCGGACGGATCGAACTCGGCCGGTTGCGCAAGGGCCCCTGTGGCGAGCAGGGCAAAGGTACAAATCAAACGCAGCATGATGTCCCCCAAGGATGTCCTTGCCTCAGGATATCACCGCGCCGTGCCCCGGCCAATGGCGGGATTCCGGACGTGGCACCGCCAATTGTCAGAAGGTCCCCGCCCCCGAGCGACACAGTCCCGGACCTGGTCCGGGACCTCTCGGGGCCAGCCACGCGCAGGAGGTCCCGGATCAGGTCCGGGACTGTGTCGCATGCGGCTTGCCGGGCCTCAGTTGATCAGCTTCGGCTTGCCCAGATGTGTCGCCTGCTTGGGCATGACGCCCAGCCGGCGCGCCACCTCGGTATAGGCATCGGTCAGGTTGCCCAGATCCTGGCGGAACACGTCCTTGTCGAGCTTCTGGCCGGTCTCGATGTCCCACAGGCGGCAGCTGTCGGGGCTGATCTCGTCGGCGACGATCAGGCGCTGGTAATCGCCGTCATAGATCCGGCCCACCTCGATCTTGAAATCCACCAGGCGGATGCCCACGCCGTACATCAGCCCCGACATGTAGTCGTTCACCCGGAGCGCCAGCGCCACCATGTCGTCCATGTCCTGCTGGCTGGCCCAGCCGAACGCGGCGATATGCTCTTCGGTGACCATGGGATCGCCCAGCTTGTCGTCCTTGAAGTAGTACTCGACGATGGGCCGCGGCAGCGGTGTGCCCTCCTCGATCCCCAGCCGTTTCGACATCGACCCGGCGGCGATGTTGCGCACCACCACTTCCAGCGGGATGATCTCGCAGGCGCGCACCAGCTGTTCGCGCATGTTCAGGCGGCGCAGGAAATGCGTCGGTACGCCGATGCCGTTCAGCCCGGTCATGAAGAATTCCGACAGGCGGTTGTTCAACACGCCCTTGCCTTCGATCACGTCACGCTTTTCGGCGTTGTAGGCGGTCGCGTCGTCCTTGAAGTACTGCACCAGGGTGCCCGGTTCCGGGCCTTCATAGAGAATCTTGGCCTTGCCTTCATAGATCTTCTTGCGCCGTGCCATCGAAACCCTTTCGCCAAACGGAAAAACCGCGCTCGCGGCGCGGGTGGCGCAGACATAGAGCATGCCCGCGCCTGCTGCAAGCGGCGTAAGCGGCGCGGGCACGCCGTCCAAAAGGTCGCGCGCCGCCTTTTCCCGCTATACATTCCAGCGGCCCTTTCCTATCTCTGGACCGAAGCAAGCTGGAGGAAGAGCCATGTCCACCTTCGACGATCGCGAAAGCGCATTCGAGAACAAGTTCGCCCATGACGAAGAGATGAAGTTCAAGGCCGAAGCGCGGGCCAACAAGCTTCTGGGCCTCTGGGCGGCCGAGCTGCTGGGCAAGTCCGGCGACGATGCCGACGTCTATGCGCGCGAGGTCATCAAGGCCGATTTCGAGGAAGCCGGGCACGAGGACGTCGTGCGCAAGGTGGCGGGCGATCTGGGCGACAAGTCCACCCCCGACGCGATCCGCGCCAAGCGCGCCGAGCTGCTGGCCGTGGCCAAGCAGCAGATGGTCAACGAGGCCTGATCCCCTTCGCCGGGGGACGTCCCGGCCCGTCAAGCGCCGGCGCCGCCCTGTCCCGGCGGCGCTTGCCATTTTCCGGAGGCTCTGCGCATCTGGGCCGCAGCGACAGCAACCGGAGCCCGAGATGACCGACACGATCCGCGCCAGCCTCTGGATGATTGGGGCCATCGTGTCCTTTACCCTGCTGGCCATCGCCGGGCGTGCCGTCAGCCTCGATCTCGACACGTTCGAGATCATGCTGTTTCGCTCCATCATCGGCATCGCCATCGTCACCGCCGGTGCGGCGGCGTTTGGCACGCTGGGGCAGATCCGCACCACCCGGCTGGGCTGGCACGGGCTGCGCAACATGTTCCATTTTGCCGGCCAGAACCTGTGGTTCCATGCCATCACCGTGATCCCGCTGGCGCAGGTCTTTGCGCTGGAGTTCACCACGCCGATCTGGGCCATGCTGCTGAGCCTCGTGATCCTGCGCGAACGGCTGACGCTCAACCGCGTGGGCACCGCCCTGGTGGGTTTCGCCGGGATCCTCATCGTCGCCCGCCCGGGCACCGGCACGCTGGATCCCGGCCTGATCGCCGCCGCGCTGGCCGCCATCGGCTTTGCCGGATCGGCGGTGTTCACCCGGCGGCTGACCCGGACCGAGTCCATCACCTGCATCCTGTTCTGGCTGACCGTGATGCAGACCGGGCTGGGCCTTGTCTTTGCCGGTTTCGACGGCGACATCGCCTTGCCCGCGGCGGAAAGCTGGCCCTGGGTGCTGCTGATCTCGGTCGGGGGGCTGGTGGCGCATTTCTGCCTGACCACCGCACTGTCGCTGGCCCCGGCCGCGGTGGTGATGCCCATCGACTTTGCCCGCCTGCCTGTGATCGCCTTCGTGGGCGTGGCGCTGTATGGCGAACCCCTTGAACCGGTTGTGTTTCTTGGCGCAGCGCTGATCTTTGGCGCGAATTATGCCAACATCCTGTGGGAAAGCCGCCGCAGCACCGCTGTCCCGAAGTGACGCGGCGTCGAAGCACGTCAACTTGACGTATAGTCAAAATTGACCGGGCGCACACCGTCCCGCTAGCCTGCGTTCCACTGGAGACATCCACCACTCGGGATGAGGGACAATAATGAAAAAAACACTCTTCGGGGCCACTGTCGTGGCTCTGGCCGGTTCGTCTGTGTGTGCCGGCGGGCTGGACCGGTCGGGGCAAAGCGTCTCGGCCATCTTTGCTGCCGACAATTCCGCCGCGCTCAGCTTTGGCGTGGTCCTGCCCAGCGTCACCGGCACCGACCGGCTGGGCAATTCCTACGATGTCGGCAAGGATTACGCCCAGATCGGCCTCAGCTACACCAATTCCATCGGCGAGAACCTGAACTATGCCGTGATCCTCGACCAGCCCTATGGCGCGGACGTTCTGTACAACAACGATCCCACCACCAGCACGCTGGGCGGCACCAAGGCCGATCTGAGTTCCACCGCCCTGACCTTTGTGCTGCGCTACCGCATCGGCGCGCGGTTCAGCGTGTTCGGCGGCATCGGGGCCGAGCGGATCGACGCCGAGGTGGCGCTGAACGGCCAGGCCTATGCCAATTCGATCTCGGCGGCGGCGGTGACCAGCGGCTTCAACGCATCACTGCCCGCGGGCGCGCCGCAACTGGCCACGTCGACCCTGGGGGCCGCGCTGGCCGGCGATCCCGCCGCGGCGGCCAGCATCGACGGCACCTATGGCAGCGGCACCACGGCGGCGCTGGGCACGACCTTCACCGGCACGGTGGGCAGCTATTTCGCCAATGGCGGCTATGACTTCCGGATGGCCGACACCACAAGCCCCGTCTATCTGCTGGGCGCCGCCTACGAGGTGCCCACCATCGGGCTGCGCATCGCCGGCACCTACCGGTTCGAAACCAGCCACAAGGCCGATACCACCGAAACCTTCTATGGCCGCACCACCAGCAGCAGCGTCGATTTCGTGTCCCCGCAAAGCTTCAACCTCGAAGCCCAGACCGGCATTGCCGAGGGCACGCTGCTGACCCTAGGCTATCGCTGGACCGATTTCTCGAAGGTCGACGTGGTCCCCACCGCGCTGGGGTCGGATCTTGTCAATCTCGATGACAGCCACCGCTTTTCCATCGGCCTCGCGCGGCGCTTTTCGGACAAGCTGGCGGGCTCCATCACCTATACCTTCGAACCCGAGGGCAACGACAGGACGGTCTCGCCGCTGTCGCCCACCGACGGGCTCAGGGGCCTCAGCATCGGGGCGCGCTACAGCGACGGTCCGCTCAGCCTGTCGGGCGGGATCAACTATTCGATCCTGGGCGATGCCGATGCCGGGGTGGCCGATGTCAGCCAGGCAGAGTTCCGCGACATGCATGTGGTGGGGATCGGCTTCAAGGCGGAAATGAAGTTCTGACACCGCCCTGAGTGAGCGACGGGCCGTCACCGGCCCGGGCGCCTGCGCTTTCGCGCAGGAAACGGATCGCCTTTGGCGCACCGTTGCGGCAGGGAGGGCGCATGACACAAACCTCGCTTTCGCCCCGCGCCTGGACCGAACTGATGCTGCTGGGCCTGATCTGGGGCGGCTCTTTCCTGGCCATCCGCACCGCCCTGGACGAGATCGGCCCGCTGACCTCGGTGCTGTTCCGCACAGGTCTGGCCGCACTGGTGCTCTGGCCGCTGGTGATCCTGCGCGGCATCGCGCGGCCCGCCAGCGCGCGAGCCTGGCGCGCGCTTCTGGTCATGGGGGTGCTCAACAATGTCATCCCGTTTTCGCTGATGGCCTGGGGTCAGTTGCATATCCCCACCGGCCTGACCTCGATCCTGAACGCCAGCACGGCGATCTTCGGCGTGCTGGTGGCCGCCGCGGTCTTTGCCGACGAACGGCTGAGCCCGCGCAAGGCGCTGGGCGTGGGGCTCGGCTTTGCCGGGGTGATCGCCGCCATCGGACCCGAGAGCCTGCTGCGGTTCGATCCGACCTCGGTCGCGCAACTGGCGGTGCTGGCGGGCACGCTGTCCTACGCGCTGGCCGGGGCCTGGGCGCGGCGCACCCTGTCGGACCTGCCGCCGCTGACGGCGGCGGCGGGCATGCTGGGGATGTCGACCCTGGTGATGCTGCCGCTGACGCTGCTTGTCGAAGGCGTGCCCCCCCTCGCCCTGGCCCCCGCCACCTGGGCCGGGATCGGCTATTACGCGCTCATCGCCACCGCGCTGGCCTACCTGCTCTATTACCGCGTGCTGGCAATGGCCGGATCGGGCAACCTGATGCTGGTCACGCTGATCATCCCGCCCACCGCCATCGCGCTGGGCGCCGTGGTGCGCGGCGAAAGCCTTGCGCCCTCGGCCTATGCCGGGTTCGCGGCCCTCGCAGCCGGGCTGCTGGTCCTGGACGGACGGCTGCTGCGCCGCGCGATCAGGGTTTGACCTCTGCCCGCCGCTTGCGTAACGCTCCGGCGACCAGCCTCGAGGGATCCATGCTTTACGACACCGCCCAAGCCTGGCGCGCCGCGCCGTCGAAACGCGTCGTGCTGTTCGCCATGTCGGGTCTGGGCAAGACCCATGTCTCCAACCTCCTGCGCGAGGCGGGCGGCTGGTTCCACTACTCCATCGATTACCGCATCGGCACGCGGTACATGGGCGAATACATCGTCGACAACGCCAAGCGCCACGCCATGCAGGTGCCGTTCCTGCGCGATCTGCTGATGTCGGATTCGATCTATATCGGCTCCAATCTCAGCTTCGACAATCTCACCCCGGTCTCCACCTATCTGGGCAAGCCGGGCGACCCCGCACGGGGCGGCCTGCCCATCGACGAATACCGTCGCCGGCAGGCGCAGTTCGAACGCGCCGAACGCCAGGCGCTGCTCGACACCGCCTATTTCATCACCCGCGCGCAGGACCTCTACGGCTACCCGCATTTCGTCTGCGACACCGGCGGCAGCATCTGCGAATGGGTCGATCCGTCCGATCCCGCCGATCCGATCCTGACGGCGCTGTCCGAGGTGGCGCTGATGGTGTGGATTCGCGGCTCCGACGCCCATACCGCAGAGCTGATCCGCCGCTTCGACCGCGCGCCCAAACCCATGGCCTACCAGCCCGCCTTTCTGGCGCGCTGCTGGCAGGGCTATCTCGACGAAACCGGCCTCGACGCCGCCACCGTCGATCCCGATGCCTTCATCCGCTGGACCTATGCCAAGGCCCTGGCCCATCGCCAGCCGCTTTACGAGGCGATGGCCACCCGCTGGGGCATCACGGTAGAGGCCGCCGACATGGCACAGGTCCGCACCGAGGCCGATTTCACCGACATCGTCGCCGCCGCCCTGCCGTGACACGCGCAGCCCCGGAAGCCTTCGTTCTGGTGAGCCCTGAAGCCGATCCCTCCCAGCCCCGCCACGGGACGGCGCACGGCGTCGCGCCGGGCCTGGCTGAAAAAGCGTGCGCGGCAGCGCGCATCTGGATCACGTCTGCCCCGAGGCGCCCGGCTTGCCGTTCTCGCGGCCTTCCCCTACATCTCCGCCGCAACGCGAAAGGACCTCCGATGCCGATCAAACTGCCCGCCGATCTGCCCGCCTATGACGTGCTGACCCGCGAAGGCGTGATGGTCATGTCCGAGGAAACCGCGGCGCGGCAGGACATCCGGCCCCTGCGCATCGGTCTGCTGAACCTGATGCCGAAAAAGATCGCCACCGAAAACCAGTTTGCCCGCCTGATCGGGGCCACGCCGCTGCAGATCGAACTCAGCCTGATCCGCATGACCGAACACCAGACCCGCAACACCGCCGCCGAGCACATGGAGGCGTTCTATCGCCCCTTTGCCGAGGTGCAGGCCAGCGGCGAACGCTTTGACGGTCTGATCATCACTGGCGCGCCGATCGAGCATCTGCCCTATGAGGACGTCACCTACTGGGACGAGCTGACCCAGGTCTTCGACTGGACGCAAAGCCATGTGCACTCGACCTTTGGCGTGTGCTGGGGCGGGATGGCGATGATCCACCATTTCCACGGCGTGCCCAAGCATGTCCTGCCGGCAAAGGCGTTCGGCTGCGTGCGGCACCGCAACCTCGCCCCCGCCTCGCCCTATCTGCGCGGCTTTTCCGACGACATGGTGATCCCGGTCTCGCGCTGGACCGAATTGCGCCGCGACGAGATCGCCGCCGCCGGCCTGCCGATCCTGATCGACAGCGCCGAGACCGGCCCCTGCCTGGTCGAGGATCCGGCGCATCGCGCGCTCTACATCTTCAACCACCTGGAATATGAAAGCGGCACGCTCAAGGAAGAGTATGACCGCGACGTCGCCTCCGGCAAGCCGATCAACGTGCCCGCGAACTACTATCCCGGGGACGATCCCGCACAGCCGCCGCAGAACCGCTGGCGCAGCCACGCGCACCTGCTTTACGGCAACTGGATCAACCAGATCTACCAGACCACGCCGTTCGACCTAGCTTTGATCGGCAAGGCGTAGAGGCGGGCTGCGCCAGTCGCGAAAGGACGAGGTATGTGGCGCGTGATCGGAATTCTGACGGTACTGGCCCTTGCGGGCTGCGGCATCTATACCGACCAGCGCTCCAACAGCCGTGAGGCCGCGGCGGAACGGCGCTGGCCGCCCGAAGGCCGGCTGATCGAGGTGGACGGCGTGCAGGTGCATTACCTGCAGAAGGGCCGCGGCCCGGACGTGGTGCTGCTCCACGGTGCGGGCGGCAACCTGCGGGATTTCAGCTTTTCCCTGATGGATGTGCTGGCGCGGCGCTACCGAGTGACGGCGTTCGACCGGCCCGGCCTGGGCTATACCGGGCGGCTGCCGGACAGCGCGGGCGCGTTCAACGCCAATGCCGAAAGCCCGCAGGACCAGGCGGCCTTGCTGGCCAGGGCCGCGCAGCAGATCGGGATCACGCGGCCCGTCGTGGTGGGTCATTCCTTTGGCGGGGCGGTGGCCATGGCCTGGGCGCTGGATCATGACCCCGCGGCGATGGTCAGCCTGGCGGGTGCGGTCATGCCCTGGCCCGGCGCGCTTGACACGCAATACCGGGTGCTGGGCACCGGGCTGGGCGGCGCGCTGGTGCCGGGGCTGGTGACGGCCTCGGTCGATCCCGACAACACCGCCGGGATCGCCGCCTCGATCTTTCGCCCGCAGGCCATGCCTGATGGCTATCTTGCCCATGTCGGCCCCGGCCTGTCGCTGCGCCGCGAAACCATCCGCGCCAATGGCCGGCAGGTCGCCGACCTGCGCGGCCACCTGGTCGGCATGTCGCAGCGCTATGCCGCGCTGCGGCTTCCGGTGGAGTTCGTGCATGGCGACGCCGACCCGATCGTGGGGCTCGACATCCACAGCCGCGCCGCCGCGCGGCTGGTTCCCGGCGCGGGCCTGACCGTGCTGCCCGGCGTCGGCCACATGCCGCATCACGCCGACGAGGCCGCCATCGTGGCCCTGATCGACCGCGCCGCGCGCCGGGCCGGGCTGCGCTGAGGCGGCGATCCGTTTGCGTTAAGCCCCTTAACATCCCATATTGCCCGCCACGACCCGAGCGAGGCACGACATGGACCTACCCTTTGACGGCGCGATCAGCGCCTTTCACGCCGACGAGGCGCCAAAAGCCATCCGCGAGGCGATCCACCGCGCCGACAAGGACGACATCCTCGACCCCGGCTTCCCCTATGACGAAGAAATGAAGTCCAAGACCTATGACAAGGACATGGACAAGCTGCAGATCGAACTGGTCAAGATGCAGGCCTGGGCCAGGGAAACCGGTGCCCGCATCGCCATGGTGTTCGAAGGCCGCGACGCCGCCGGCAAGGGCGGCACGATCAAGCGCTTTCGCATGAACCTCAACCCGCGCGGCGCGCGGGTGGTGGCCTTGCCCAAACCCTCGGACACCGAACAGACGCAATGGTATTTCCAGCGCTATGTCGACCACCTGCCCGCAGGCGGCGAGATCGTGTTCTATGACCGGTCCTGGTACAATCGCGGCGTGGTAGAGCATGTCTTCGGCTTCTGCACCCATCACCAGCGCGAGCATTTCTTTGCCCAGGTCACCGATTTCGAAAGGATGCTGGTGGACGAGGGCATTCACCTCTTCAAGATCTGGCTGAACGTGGGCCGGGCCGAACAGCTGCGCCGGTTCCTGGCCCGCGAACAGGATCCGCTGAAGCAATGGAAGCTCAGCCGCATCGACGTCGAAGGGCTGCGCAAGTGGGACGCCTACTCCGCCGCGATCCGCGAGACGCTGGAGCGCTCGCACAGCGCCGTCGCGCCCTGGACGGTGATCCGATCGGACGACAAGAAACGCGCGCGGCTTGCCGCGATCCGCCATGTGCTGAACCATCTGGACTATGCCCGCAAGGACGATAAGTCCGTGGGGCAGGCTGACACGAAGATCCTCGGGGGGCCGGACATCTGGGATGCCTAAACGCGGCTACCATCATGGCAACCTGCGCCAGGCGTTGGTCGATGCCGCCCTGAAGCTGATCGAGGCCAAGGGCCCGACGGGCTTTACCCTGTCGGAGGCGGCCAAGCAGGCGGGCGTGACGCCGGCGGCGGTCTACCGCCATTTCGCCGGACGCGAGGACCTGATCGCCGAGGCCGCGCGGCAAGGCTACGAGATCTTTGCCGACCTGATGGCCTACGCCTATGAAAGCGGCCAGCCCTCGGCGCTTGCGGCCTTCGAGGCCACGGGCCGGGCCTATCTGGCCTTTGCGCGGCGCTATCCCGGCCATTACATCGCGATGTTCGAGTCGGGCATCAGCGTGAACCACTCGCCCGAGCTTGCCACCGCGTCAGCGCGGGCGCGCGGGGTTCTGGAACGGGCCGCGGAACAACTGTCCGAACACATCCCCCCGGACCGCCGCCCGCCGCCGGCGATGTTCTCGGCCCATATCTGGGCGATGAGCCACGGCGTGGTGGAACTGTTCGCCCGCAACGCCCCGGGCACACAGGCGCCCTTCCCGCCCGAAGATCTGCTGGAATCCGGGATTGGTGTTTATCTGCGGGGGCTGGGGCTGTTGCCGGGCGACGTTTGAGCGGTCAGGCCCGGTTCACGGTGCGCCGGATTTCCGCCTCGAGCCGTTGCAGCAGCACTGCATTGTCGAATCGCGCAACCGCCGTTTCGCGCGCCGCCTCTGCCATGGCAGTCCGCGCCTGCTGCGACAACGAAAGCGCCCTGCGCAGCGCGTTGGTATAGCCCTCGGCATCATGTTCGGGAACCAGAAATCCGGTTTCTCCTTCGGATACCGCTTCGGGAATGCCCGCGTGGTCGGTCGAAACGATCACGCAGCCCGCCGCCATCGCCTCCTGGATCGAGGTCGGCAGACCTTCGGTATTGCCGTTGCGGGCCGTCACGGAATGCTGTGCATAGATCTCGGCCTGCTTCAGGTGGTCACGCACGGCGTCATGCGGCAGCGCACCAGGCAAAGTGACCCTGTCGCCCAGCCCAAGCTCTGCCACCAGGGCCCGCGCCGGTTCCAGCAACTCGCCATCACCGATCAGCGTCAGATGGGCGTGCGGAATGTCTGCGGAGGCTTCTGCAAAGGCGCGGATCGTCAGCAGCGGGTGCTTTTTCTCGACGAAGCGTCCGATTCCCAGAACGCGGCCGGGACGCTTGTCGCCGGGCACAAAGCGGCGCACGTCAACGCCCGAGGGGATGACGTGGGAGTTGGGATGGGTCACGCCGACCGACGCGAGATTGTCGAGCAGGAACTGCGACACGGCGAACACCCCCGCCAGCCGCGGCATCATCCGCCTGTAGGCGCGTTGCACATGCGCGTGGCGCAGGCGCGATGACGCGTCCGAGCCGCGAAAATAGCAGAAGATCGGGATGCCCGCGGCATTCGCGACCGGAGCCAACGCGACGCCTTGCGGTCCGAACTCGGCGAGGATGACATCGGGCTGGTGGGTTTCCAGGAACGCCAGCGCCGCGCGTCGGGATGCGCCCCACTGAATCCTTCTGGACCCATGGCGCACGTGGTTCATGCCGCGCCACACCGGCCGCAGCATTCTCTCGACCAAGGGTCGCGCGACCGCCGCGTCGCCCAACGCGACGAACCGGCCGTCGCGCGGCGCGTCATCGGTCAACTGATCGGCGATCACGCAGGTGGCGCCGCCAAACAGGTGCCGGATGTGCCGATTTACAAAGGTCTGACCGGCAGAGTAATAGGTGCCGACGACAATCGCAGCCTTCATGGTGTGGCGATCCTTCCTCCTTCGCATGCCGACCGGGGGCCTGCCAATGCTGATACACAATCCACAACCGCGCCGATCATGGCTAGCCGACCTCATAGACGAAGCAAGGCTGGATTTGAAATGCCGCAAGGACCGGAGACGCGGATTTCCCGAACTGATGATACACGCCGAGAAGCGGCTGGGATACAGGCCCGATTATCATAATCCCCGGACATTCAACGAAAAGGTTACGTGGCGCAAGCTGTTCGACAGGAACCCACTTTTCCCGATCGTCTCTGACAAGATCGCGGTGCGCGACGAAATCCGCCGTCGTCTGGGCGATGCGGATGCACGGCGCGTGAGCACCGAACTCTATACCGTGACCGATCGCGCCGACCGGCCGACGCTTGCAGACCTTCCGCCCTCTTTCGCGGCCAAGGCCAGCCATGCCAGCGGCTGGAATATCTTCGTGTCGCCGCAGCATCCCGTCGATGAACCCGAGTTGCGTGCCCAGATGCGATCATGGCTGCGCCGGTCCTACGGCAAGACGAAATTCGAATGGGCCTATCAACCTGTGCCGCGGCGCGTGATGTTCGAAGAGCTTCTGCAAACCGCGGACGGACGGGCGCCTGACGACATGAAGTTCATGTTCTTCGACGGCACCTGCCATTTCGTTCTCTGGGATGACGATCGGTTTGGCGACTGGGCGCAGCATTATCTGGCGCCGGACTGGACCCCTCACCCGTTTCACTCACTCGATCTGACCCGGCGTGACATCCCACCGAAGCCCGCAATGTACGGCGAGATGCTGGCTATAGCGCAACGCGTTGCCCAGGGTTTCGATAACATCCGCGTCGATTTCCTCTTTACCGAGGATCGCATCGTGCTGAACGAGCTGACCCTCTATCGGGGTAGCGGGATGAACCCGTTTCACCCCCCGGAATGGGATCGCGTCTTCGGCGAACTGTGGACACTTGACCGCAGCCATGCGCGGGACTGAGAAGGCCGGCGACACGTCCCCCGAACGAATAAGGGCCGCCCGGAAGGGCGACCCCTGACACTCGGAAGCAGAGCGATCAGCGCTTCGAGAACTGGAAGCTCCGGCGGGCCTTGCGGCGACCGAACTTCTTGCGTTCCACCACGCGGCTGTCGCGGGTCAGGAAGCCCGCGGCCTTGAGCGCGCCGCGCAGGTCCGGGTTGTAGAGCTGCAGCGCCTTCGAGATGCCGTGCTTGACTGCGCCGGCCTGGCCGGTCAGGCCGCCGCCCTTGACGGTGGCCATCACGTCGAATTCCCCTTCGACGCCGGCGATCTGGAACGGCTGGCGCAGGATCAGCTGCAGCACCGGGCGGGCAAAGTACTTGTCCATTTCCTTGCCGTTCACGGTGACCTTGCCGGAGCCCGGCTTGATCCAGACGCGGGCCACCGCGTCCTTCCGCTTGCCGGTGGCGTAGGAGCGGCCAAGCGCGTCGCGCACCGGTTCGCGCGGGGCGGCAACTTCGACCACGGGCGCGGCGGTTTCGAGGCCTGCGGCTTCGGCCAGGTCTTCGAGCGAATTGATCTGATCGGCCATGATTACACCCGCGTGTTTTTCTTGTTCATCGACTTGACGTCCAGCACTTCGGGCGACTGCGCCTCGTGCGGGTGGTCGGCGCTGGCATAGATGCGCAGGTTGGTCAGCTGCTGGCGCGACAGGCGGTTGCCCGGCAGCATGCGCTTGACCGCCTGGAACACCACGCGTTCGGGGTGCTTGCCGGTCAGGATCTGTTCCTTGGTGCGCGACTTGATCCCGCCCGGATGGCCGGTGTGCCAGTAGAAATGTTCCTGCCGCTTCTTGCCGGTCAGCTGGACCTTGTCGGCATTCACGACGATGACATTGTCGCCCATGTCCATATGGGGGGTGAAGGACGGCTTGTGCTTGCCGCGCAGACGCATGGCGACGATCGAGGCAAGGCGGCCCAGAACGACGCCTTCGGCGTCGATCACGATCCACTTCTTGTCGATGTCTGCCGGGGTCGCAGAGAAGGTTTTCATTGGTGTTTCCCGTAACAGCGCGGGCGGTCCCGCTTGATTGGCAAGGGCCGGGCATTGCAGCGCCCGGCCCGAAATCCGATTGCGGCGTTATAAACGGCACACGCGGCCAGTCAAGCGGCGAATGCGCGGATTTCGTCAGCAAAATCAGCGCTCTGCAATTAAGGTATCCATATACCCCAGAAAAGGGCGGGATACCGCGTTGATGCAGATCATGGTCCCCCCGCCCGGCAGCGGCAAGGCTGGGGTCAATCGAGAAGAGGCGGATATGCCAGACATCCTGCCACAGCTTCTGACCGGTGCCGCGATCCTGGCCGCGGCCACGCTGTTCGGCATGCGCGCCGTGCGCAAGCTGGTCGAGGTGCACGAGGACCGGACCGAGATGCGCTTTGGCTCTCCGGGGCGGTTGCGCATGATCCGCGGCTGGTCGGTGGCGGGTGCGTGGCTTCTGGGCACCTGGTTTCTGGCCACCATCGTCGGCGACTGGGGCCGCACCGGCGATCTGGGCGGCGCGGTGGGGCGGGCACAGGTGCGGGCCTATGTGGTGCTGGAGATCGTGGGCGCAATGGCCGAGGCGGATGAATGACGGTGTCGGCCACGCAGCCCGGGACGTCGGCCACCCAGACGGACCTGCAATGCCCCGAATGCGGCGGGCAACGGCTGTTCGACGTGGACAGCCAGGGGCTGCGCTGCCAGTCCTGCGGGGCGCTCAGCGCGGTGCTGTGCGATCCCTTTTCCCGGCCGGACGCCGAATGGCCCTTTGACCCCGAGACCCCGGCAGACGAAGACCGGGTGCGCCGGCGGATGCGCTGCACACCTGCCAGACCTGCGGCGGCGCGGTAAGCTTTCCGGGTCAAAGCCTGTCGCAGCGCTGCCCCTATTGCGACGGCCCCGTGGTGCTGGACGCCCAGCCCGACGGCTTCCGGCCCATGGCAATGATCCCGTTCCGGGTATCGGCAGACCGGGCGGTTCAGCAGGCGCGGGCCTGGGTCCGGGCCCGCTGGCTGGCTCCGCACGCGCTGGCCGGGATCGTGGAAAAGGCCAGGATTGCAGGGCTTTACGTGCCGTTCTGGACCTTTGACAGCACCGAAGCCGTGGCCTATTGGGCCACGGTGCGCGAAGGCTATGGCGAGGATACGGAAACCCGCGAGATCACCGGCCGGATGACCACCCGTTTCGACGACCTGCTGATGCCCGCGTCCAGCCATGTCACGCCGATGATCCGCGACGGCATCCTGCACGAATTCTCGCCCGAGGCCCTGAAACCCTGCATGCCCGGCTTTCTTGCCGGGTTCGCCGCCGAACAGCATGGCCAGACCGTAGCCGAGGGGCTGGAGGCCAATGCGCGCGACAAGAAGATCCTGATGAAGGCGCGGATTCGCGCGCATCTCGGACAGTCCGGCGTGTCGAACATCCGCTACATCACCGACTCGACCGGCATCCGCTACCGGCGGCTTCTGATGCCGGTCTGGATCCTGCATTACCGCCTGGAGGATACCGCCTATCGCGTGGTGGTTTCGGGCATCGACGGGCGCACCTTCGGGGAACGTCCGTTCTCGCGCCGCAAGCTGGCGCTGATGTCCGCGGGGCTGGCGGCGGCGGCCTGTGCGTTCGGGGCCTGGTGGGGCTGGGTGGCTGCGCCCGCAATGTAAAAACCGCATGATTTTTTCGCAGCTGCAGAAGTTTTTCCTTGAACGACTCGGGCCGCGCCCATAGGTGGGCCGCACTTTCGGAACCGATCCCAACCCGGTTTTTCCTCTGGGGGGCGCTAAGGGACCGACTGGAACGCACTACTGGCTCGAGGAGGTATGTCATGAACGACATGACCCTCTTCCAACTGGGGTACGGTCTGGAGACAGGCGCCCAAGAGGAAGATTTCACCGGGGGGATGACTCCCGCAAACGAAACCGTGTCGCCGCGCGATGTCTTCGACGAGGACCGCGACGATCACTTCATCCGGCGCGAAGGCAAGGTCTTTGCCGGCACGCATCTCATTATCGAGGTGGTGGACGGCCATGGCCTGGATGACGAAGCCCGCATCCAGCAGGCCTTTCGCGATTGCGTGGACACCTGCGGGGCCACGCTGCTGCACATCCACACGCACAAGTTCAGCCCCCAGGGCGTGAGCGGCGTGGCGGTGCTGGCGGAAAGCCACATCTCGGTCCATACGTGGCCGGAAATCGGCTATGGCGCGTTCGACGTGTTCATGTGCGGCGATGCCCGGCCCTGGCTGGCGGTGGACGTGCTCAAGCGCGCCTTCGGCACCGCGGATGTGCGGGTCAAGGAACTGCTGCGGGGCGAGGACGTGGTGGCCAGCGCAGGGGTGGCGGCATGACGGCCTCGGACGGCCCGGCCTGGGTCCGCGAAAGCCTGCATCCGCACTACAACCAGAGCTTTACCGTCGACGAGCTGTTCTACGACAGCGAGACCGCGCATCAGCGTCTGAAGGTGTTCCGCAACGGCACCTTCGGACGCATCCTGACGCTGGACGACGTGGTGCAGACCACCGAGGGCGACAATTTCATCTATCACGAGATGCTGACCCATGTGCCGATCCTGGCGCATGGGGCGGCGCGGCGCGTCTGCATCGTGGGCGGCGGCGATGGCGGCATGGCACGCGAGGTGCTGCGCCATGCCGCGGTCACCCATGTCACCATGGTCGAGATCGACGCCGGGGTGGTGGACTTTTCGAAACAGTACCTGCCGACCCTGTCGCAGGGCGCGTTCGACGATCCCCGGCTGGATCTGGTCATCGCCGACGGCGCGGACTTCATGCGCAGTACCGACGGCGGCTTTGACGTGATCATCGTCGACAGCACCGATCCCGTCGGCCCGGGCGAGGTGCTGTTCACCGATACGTTCTATGGCCACGCCAAGCGCGCGCTCGCACCGGGCGGCATCCTGGTCACCCAGAACGGCGTGCCCTTCATGCAGGGCGACGAGCTGACCAACACGATGCGCGCCTTCCGGGCGCTGTTTGCCGATGCCACCTGCTACCTGGCCACCGTGCCCACCTATGCCGGCGGCCCCATGGCCTTTGGCTGGGGCACCGACAGCGCGGCGCGCGACGTTCCGCTGGACGTGCTGCAGGCGCGCTTTGCCGAGGCCGGGCTGACGCCGGACTACTACACGCCCGAGGTGCACAAGGCCTCCTTTGCCCTGCCCGGTTACGTGCTGAAACTGATGCCCTGAGCGTTCGGCGGGGCCATCCCCCCGCCGCGCCTTGACTGAGACCCGCCTCAGCCCCGCCGCGCCGCCCAGGCCTTGACCAGGGTCGGCCCGACGATCAGCGGGGCCACGGCCAGCACCACGTGCCACAGCGCCTCGGCCCCCAGCGGCACCGTGCCCAGCATCAGCTGCAGCGGCGGCCAATAGACCGCCAGCCCCTGCAGCGCGATCATCGCCGCCACCGCCGCCACCAGCCAAGGGTTGCGCCCGAACCCGGCCGCCCAGGCCGATTGACGATCGGAGCGGAAGGCAAAGACCGCCACCTCCTGACACAGCACCAGCGTGGTGAAGGCGGCGGTGCGCGCCTCGTCCTCGCCCATTGGCAGCAACAGGTAGAACACCGCCAGCGTCGCCGCCGCCATGTACAGGCCGAACGCCGCCAGCCCGGGCAGCGCGGCGCGGGTCAGCACGCGGGCATCGCGGCTGAGCGGCGGTTCGGACATCTGCTCGTCCTGCCCCGGCTCCAGCCCCAGCGCCACCGCCGACACCCCGTCGGTCAGAAGGTTCATCCACAGGATATGGATCGGCAGCAGCAGAAGCGGCCCGCCGATCAGCAGGTTGACGGTCAGCGCAAGCACCTCGGCCGAGTTGGACGACAGCAGGTAGCGGACAAAGCGGCGGATATTGGCGAACTGACGGCGGCCCTCGGCGATGGCGCGCACGATGGTGGCAAAGTTGTCGTCGAGGATGACAAGATCCGACGCCTCCTTGGCCACGTCGGTGCCGCGCTGGCCCATGGCCACGCCGATATCGGCGCGGCGCAGCGCGGGCGCGTCATTCACGCCGTCGCCGGTCATGGCCACGATGGCGCCCGCCGCCTGCAGCCGTTCCACGATGCGCATCTTGTGCACCGGCGCGGTGCGGGCAAACAGCACGTTGCCGCCCGCAAGCGCCGCGTCCAGGGTCGCGTCGGGCATGTCTTCCAGGTCGGCCCCGCGGATCGCGTGTTCATGGTCGATGCCGACACGTCCGGCCACGGCACCGGCCGTGGTCAGGCTGTCACCTGTTATCATCACCAGTCGGATCCCGGCGCGGCGGCACAGATGCACCGCCTCGCGGATCTCGGGGCGTGGCGGGTCCAGCAGCCCGGCAAAGCCGAGAAACGCAAGCTCTTGTTCCTCGGTGTCATGGGCGTCGCGCGCCGGGCGGTCGGCCAGGGCGATGACCCGCAGGCCCTGGGCGGCAAGCGCCTCGTACTCTGCCTCCAGCCCCGCGCGGGCCGTGTCGGTCAGCGCCTGTTCGGCACCGGCAGCGCGCACCCGCGTGCACAGCGGCAGCACGGCCTCGGGGGCGCCCTTGACCATCAGCCGGGGCCTGCCGTCCAGCCCCGGGGCCAGCATGCCCATGCGCTTGCGCAGGCTGGAAAACGGCGTCTCGGCCAGGCGCGCATCGGGATCGGGCGTCTCGGCCCAGGCCTTGCGCGCAAGGGTGATCAGCGCGCCTTCGGTCGGGTCGCCGATCATGGCCCAGTCCGCCCCGTCGCGCACCAACCGGGCGTTGTTGCAGACCTGGGCCGCGTGCAGAAGCCAGGCCAGATCACCGTCCGTTTCGGCCCGCACCGGTGCCCCGTCGCGCAGAACGCGGCCCGCGGGGTCATGGCCGGTGCCGGTGATCTCGTAGCGTGCGGCGGGCAGGACCAGCGCGGTGACGGTCATCTTGTTCTCGGTCAGCGTACCGGTCTTGTCGGTGCAGATGACCGAGGCCGCGCCCAGCGTCTCGGCCGCCTGCAGGCGGCGCAGCAGCGCCTTTTGCCGAGCCATGGCGGTGGCCCCGATGGCCAGCGTCAGCGTGACCACCACCGGCAGCCCCTCAGGCACCACCGCCACGGCCATGGACAGCGCCGTCAGCGCCATGTCGAACGGATCGCGCCCGGCCAGAAGACCGATCCCCAGCAGCCCCGCCGCCACCGACAGCCCGACAAGGCCCAGCTGCCGGGCCAGCGTCGCCAGTTGCCGTTGCAGCCGGGTGGTCTTTTCCCCCACCGACTGGGTCAGGTCCGCGATCCGGCCAAAGCGGGTCTGCCGCCCGGTGGCGGTCACCACGCCCTCGGCCCGCCCCGCCGCCACCAGCGCCCCCATGAAGGCCTGCGCGTCGTCATCCGCGGCATCGCGGTCCACCGGCACCGATTCGCCGGTCAGGATGCTTTCGTCCAGTTTCAGCCCCACCGTCCGGGTCAGCTGCAGATCGGCGGGGACCTTCTGCCCCTCGGACAGCACCACCAGGTCGCCCGGCACGAGCTCGGCCGAGGCGATGCGGCGGGGCGCGCCATCGCGGATCACCTCGGCCAGCGGCGACAGCATGTCGCGCAGCGCCTCGATGGCGCGCTCGGCCCGCCACTCCTGGGCAAAGCCCAGCACGGCGTTCAGCACCACGATGGCGGCAATCGCGGCGGCGTCGATGGTTTCGCCCAGGGCCGCCGCCAGGGCCGCGGCGGCGATCAGGATCAGCACCAGCAGGCTCTGGAACTGCCGCGCCAGGATGCGCCAGGCCGAGACCTGCGCCGCGCTTTCGATCCGGTTGGGGCCATGGGTCTCCAGCCGGCGCGCCGCCTCGGCGCTGCTCAGCCCCTCGGCCTGCGGACGGGGCGTTGCCGCGTAGGAGACCGCCATCCCCGCCCCTACCCGCCCTTGCGCGGCGGAATGGCATAGGTCAGCGAGGCATGGGCCACCGGGTCCGTGCCGCCTTCGGAATAAAGCAGCACATCGGTGACCGACAGCGCGCGCCCCAGCTTGAGCACCCGCGCTTCGGCCAGCACGTCGCGGCCCGCCTCGGGCTTGCGCATGAAGTCGATGGAGCAATGCGTGGTCACCGTCAGCGCTTCGCGCCCGATCCGCGCCATGGTCGCCACATAGGCGCTGACATCGGCCAGGCTGAACATCGCCGGCCCGGAAACCGTGCCGCCGGGGCGCAGGTGCCGTTCGTCGCGCAGCAGGCGCATGACCAGAAGGTCGTTATCCATGCGGTCGATGCCGAACATCCCCCGCACCTGCGGAAACACCTCGTCCAGATAGGCTTCCATCTCCGGGATCGTGAATTTCAGCATGCGCTCCTCCCCTTGCGGCGCTAGACTTGCCCGCAAGACCGAGGAGGACAAGATGGATTTGCTGGAACGCCGCGACGAAAACCACATCGCGCATCTGCACATGAACGCGCCGGACCGGCTGAACGCGCTCTCGGACGAGATGCTGGCCGCGTTCCAGGCGCAGATCGACGCGCTGGCACAGGATCGCGACACGCGGGTGGTGGTGATCTCGGGCGCGGGCAAGGCGTTCTGCGCGGGCCATGATCTGAAGCAGATGCAGGCCGGGCGGCAGGCCGAGGATGGCGGCCGCGCCTATTTCGCCGATCTGTTCACCCGCTGCGCGCGGGTGATGACGGGGCTCACCCGCCTGCCCCAGCCGGTGATCGCGCAGGTCCACGGCATCGCCACCGCCGCGGGCTGCCAGATGGTGGCGTCCTGCGACATGGCCGTCGCGGCCGAAGGCACACGGTTCGGGGTGAACGGTGTGAACATCGGCCTCTTCTGCTCAACGCCCATGGTTGCGCTGTCGCGCAACATCCCGCGCAAACGCGCCTTCGAGATGCTCACTACAGGCCAGTTCATGTCCACCGACGAAGCGCTCGCCACCGGCCTCATCAACCGCGCGGTGCCCGCCGAGCATCTCGAGGCGAGCACGCAAGAGCTCGCCGAGACCGTCGCTGCGAAACTCTCGGCTGCCGTCAAGATCGGCAAACAGGCCTTCTACGACCAACTCCAGATGCCCCTCGACGACGCCTATGCCTACACGGGCAACGTCATGGTCGAAAACATGCTCTGGCGCGACACGGAGGAAGGGATCAGCGCGTTTCTTGAAAAGCGCCCGCCGGATTGGGCGTGACGACAGGACGTTACGGCCTGAATGGCGGTTGTGCGGGACTTTCCAGCCGTTCGGCCTTCGCTGACGAAAGTCCGGACTCTGCCATTGGCACCTTGCACGAAGATGATTTGCCGCGATCGCCAGACATCTGCTCCAGCGCGACGCGTGCCCAGGCGGGATAAAAGCCACCGTTCGGCCATGGGCCGGTGCCGACGGCTGTTGTGCGAATTGAGTTAGCTCCGGTCATTTGTCTTTCTTCCTGTAGAAACCTCCGTGGACATTGTTTTTCGTCATCAGCCCGGATCGACGAGAGAGATTAACCCGAATATCGCCGCCATGATCGGAAACGCGCTGCGCTTTGACCGGGATCCCGTATAGAGTGCCGGAAATGGACGATCGGAGTGCCTATGGCGAAGACCCGCATACCTGGTTGCCGTTTGCTGTTAAGCATGGCGTTTGCGCTATGTGCGGTTACGGCCGTTGCCAACGGTTTGAGCGATCGGGCATTTGAGGGCGCGCAGTGGGTCTTGGCCACGGATGCGGCGCGCGCGGTCGCCCAGGTACAAGCAAGGGCTGCGGCGGGCGATGGGCCATTGGCCGCGAAGATCCGTGCCCGGCAAGAGATCGAAGCACAACTCGACACCTTGCGAAAGACGATGTCCGCCAGCAAGGACGGACAGAGGTCGACACAGACCCTGCGGCAGGTGAGGGCGGAACTGGACAGGATCGATGCCGAGATCCAATCTGAGTTCCCAGACTATGCCGAGTTCGCAAACCCCCGTCCCATGGATTTTTTGGCCGTTCAGGCCGCGCTGCAGGAGGGCGAGGCCCTGGTCCTCTTCCTGGTGGATCGCAACGCGACCTATGTTTGGGCAATCTCGCCAACGATGGCCGATTGGCATCGTGCCGATCTGCAAAGCAGCGAGTTGAACGGCTTGGTGCGCGAGATCCGCGCCAGTCTCGATCCCACCGGCCCGGCGCGGTCCGCAGTGCCGCTGGGGAGCAGCCAAGCGGCCCGATTGGACTTCCCCGCCGGCGCGGCCCATCGGCTCTATCACGCGCTGTTGGCGCCTCTCGGACACGTACTGGACGGGGCCGACCACGTCTTTGTCGTCAAGGACGGTCCGATCAGCAGCCTGCCGCTTTCGGTGCTTCTAACTGCCGAATTGGTGGCCGATTCGTTTGAACCGTGGGAGCTGCGCGAGGCGCCCTGGCTGTTGCGCCGCTTTGCGTTGACGACGTTGCCCTCTGTCTCGAGCCTCGCCAATCGCAGGTCAACACCGATCTCTGCGGCGCAACGGTTCATCGGCTTCGGCGATCCCAGCTTCACAGGTGGCCAGGACACACCGCCTGAGCGGGTTGCAAACAGATCCATTGACGCGTTCTTTTCCGACAGCGGGTCGCGCATCGAGGCCATCCAGGGTCTTTCGCCCCTGCCTGGCACGGCCCGAGAGCTGCGGGCAATCGCGCGGCTTTTTCCGGAAGACGATGCGCGTCTGGTCCTGGGCGCAGAGGCCTCTGAAGCGGCGGTCAAGGCGGCGGACCTGTCGCAATATGCAATCCTGTCTTTTGCAACTCACGGCTTGATCACCGGTGATATCTCGGGCCTGGCCGAACCCGCCTTGGCGTTTTCGCCGCCGGCACAAGCCTCTGCCCTGGATGACGGGCTTTTGACCGCGTCGGAGGCCGCCGCGCTCAAGCTCAATGCCGATTGGGTGATCCTCTCGGCCTGCAACACCGCGGCGGGCGATGGCACGCCGGGAGCCGAGGGGCTCTCCGGCCTTGCGCGGGCGTTTCTGTTCGCGGGCGCGCGGTCGATCTTGGTGTCGCATTGGCCGGTCCGGGACGATGCGGCGGCGATCCTGACGACGGCAACGCTGCGTCAGGTGCAACAGGTTCCGGGCCTCGGCCGCGCCGAGGCGCTGCGCCGGGCCATGTTGGACATCCTCGCCGACGAAACTCACCCCGACGCGCTGGCGCACCCCTCCGCCTGGGCGCCTTTTGTGCTGGTTGGCGATGTGACGTCGAGTTAGTCGGGGCTTTCGGGGCGGCCTCCACGGCCAAGCATCCAAGCCTCAACCGGCCCAGAATTGCGCCCTGTACCTCTGCCCGCGAAGACCCCCACGCCGCAACGGGATCTCAGTACCGCGACACCACCGTCATCTCTTCCGGCGTCTGGCCAGAGACCGCCGCCCAGGCAATGTCGATGAACAAAAGATACCGCCAGCGGTCACGCTCCAGGAGTTGCAGGGTGCCCTCGCCCGCACCCTCGTAAGACAGGTTGGCCGCGATCCGGGCCGCACGGTTCATCAGGTCGAACGCGATACCGGTCTCTCCGGCCCGGGCGAAGGTGAAGGCCATTTGCCAGAGCGTCTGCGCGTCCACGTAGGCCCTGTTGTCCTGTGCCGCCATCGCCAACCAGCGGTAGTCGCGCAGCTTCAGCGCGGCGACCTCGTAGCTGCCATTGTCTCTGAGGTCGATGATGTCGCGGATGTAGTCATAACTGTCCCAGCTTTGGAACTCGCGCGCCTGGTAGCGGACGACTGCCTCAGCCTCGGGTGTGCTCGGCAGAGGTTCCCAGGGGGCCTGGTAGAACACCTCGTACCCTGCAAGGTCGCGCAAGCGCGCCGCCTCGGCTTCGTCTCCCGCAAGGTCTCGATAATGCGCCTCTTGCACCGCGAGGTCCCGCAGTTGGGACGAGTGATCGCCGTAAAGCAGGGGATGCCCGGCGGGCACCTCTCCCGCGAGGACCCTGTTTATCTGCTCCAGTGCCTGAAGATGGGCCTCCAATTGCCGGTTCTGCAGGTGACGGGCCGCGAGGTTCCCGTAGTAGAGGATCAGCGGGTCGCGGAAATTCTGGGTCGACGCAAGCGCGCGCCGGTGGTCGCGCAACACGTCAGCGGCCTCGGCGGGCCGACCTTGGCGGACGCGCAACCGCGCCAAGGTTTCGGCGTGTTCGGGACTGTCGGCCAAATGCTGCTCCAACAGATCCAGAAACGGCGTGTTCAATAGATCCAAGTGCAAGCCCCGGACCCCGCCGCGCTCCACGGCGGTCTTGTAAATCTCGTGTGTTCGCGGGTGGCCCAACCGGTGCGCGGCCCGCGCCCAACGGGCGTGGAAGTGTGAATGGAAATCATCCGGTGGCACCCCGTCAAACCGCGCAACTACCCGCGCCCCGATCTCGAAGGCGGTATTGTACTGCCCGGCATAGGTCAGCACATCCATCGTGCCAGAGGCATATTTCGACAGTGCAAGTGGCGAGATATCCGCAGACTGCTCGGCAAAGCCAAAGGATATCTCGGCCCGCTCGGCCGCGTCCATCGGACGGGCCTGAGAGATACCGGTGCGATAGACATCGGCCAAGGCCAGCATGTCGCCGGGCAGCTCGCGACGCACGAACCGCTCTGCGGCAGCAACATGGAGATCCGTCAGGTCGCCCCCCAAGGGCGCCTTGGGCAAATGGTCGAGGCTCGTGAAGTAGTTGCTCATGAAATCGGTTTCGCAAGGGTCCGTGAGGCACGGTGTGAGGGCCTCCCACGCCGCTTCGGCCACCATGTTCGCCCCATGGACATCCGCCATCGCCCAGAGGTCGGCATAGACAGAGAACAAGCTCCGGTCCCAGGCGCCGCCTGCCTTGGCGATCGCGATCCGGTTCTCAAGGACCCCAATGGCGCGATCCCGCTCGCCATATTTGAAGAGAAGCCGCGCCAGGAATACGTCCGCGACGACCTGGTCGAGCACATCCTCGGTCCCGCGCATCAACTCGTAGACGAGCGGCAGGTTCCGCGAGACCGTGAAGCCGGGAAACAACAGATAGCCGATCGACCTGGGGTCCGGTTTCGGAGGCTTGCCGTCCCGCACCTTGCGGCGGATGTGGGAGGCGACGCTGCCATACCCCATCTGGAACGTCAGAAAACTGTCGGCGGCCAGGGCGCGATCCGCCATGGTTTGCAGATGGCGGCGGCGTTCAACTGAACTGTTGTCCTCGCTCGCGAGGGCAAACGCAGTCTCAAAGAGACTCACCCCGCCACCGCTCATAATCTGATATTCGCGATCGATTTCCGCCAGAAGCACAGCGTCGTCGTCGAACAATCGGGAGACCATGTCCCGCGCCAGCCGGCGGGAAAGGTCAAGATCATGGACCTCTGGCACGTCCTCCGACGCCTGGCGCTCCTCGTCCAGCCAGCCGAGGATCAAATCGCTCGGGCAGCGGTCAGGGTGACACGCGCGCGCCTGGTCGAGATGCGCCTGACCCGCGGCCGGATCACCCAAGAAGTGCTCCAGGATTGCAGCGTCCGCCAGAAGGGACACCATCTGCAGCGGTTCAAGCGGGGTTTCGGCCAAAAACGCCCGCGCGACATCCAGCGCCGTACCATGGTGCCCTGCCGCCCAGAGCAGACGGATGCGCATTACGGTCAAGCGATAGCGTGCCTCGGGTCCATCTACCCCCTCGAGAACTCCCATCGCCTGCGCCAGATGCAGGATCATTGCTCCTCGGGAGTGACGAACAAAAAACGGACTGTTGTAGAACGCGAATTGTTCGGACAATGCTTCGGGCGTCCGCACACCTGTCCAGTTCCGACGCAACGCGAAGGAATTGAGCAGTAATTCCTGGCTCACCTGATAGCCGCCATTTGGCGCCGCCAGCAGTGTCTGTACCGCCTGCATCGCAGGGTCGGGCGCCAAATCGGACTGCTTCGCACCGGACTGACCAAGCACGGGCAAAGCGAGGCAGAGCCATAGAAGGACGGCGCGTAGAATCACTGCATATGCGTCCCTGGGCGGGCGGCGATCAGAAGCGCGAAGGCTGTCAGCGTCAACAGCGCAGTCTGCCAGAGATGCTCGGCCATCACATACCATCCGACGAGCCCAGCGGTGACAACCCCGCTTGCGAGCGCGAAATCCAGACCGTCAAACCCATGCCCGAACACATAGCTACGCCAAAGGAACGGCAGCCATGCGATGACATGCGCCAGCACCGCGCCGACCAGGAGCCAGAACCCAAGCGCCCTGCGACTGGCGCTTCGGCGGGCGAGCCAGAGCGACCAGGCAAAGACGAAGCCAAAGAGGCTGACGGACACCAGGACATCCGGCCAGAAGATCGCCATTCCGCCCCGCCAAAGGAAAAAACCGCTCGCCAAAAGGCCCACCAGCCCCGCAAGGGCGATCTCAACTCGATTGCTGCTTAGAAAGCGCACTCCGGGCTCCTGGCCGTCAAAGGATGCCGTCAGTCTATCGGTCCGGGCCGCGGAGACTCAATCAGACAATCCTGTCGCGGTTCGGCGATTTCCAAGCAACGCACCCCTAGGTTTGGAGTTTGGCGCGATCCCGGCTTGCTCTTTTTGAGGTACGGCGCGGAATAGGGCCGGTTTGATGGCTCATCTGGCGACCTAGTTCGGTCGGATCAAACGCGGCGCAGGCCCATCACCGGTCGATGCCGCCGGACCGGAAATTCCGATCGACCTTAGAAATCCGTTGAACTCCGGATCTTGCCGCGTCGCCTGCATGCCGGCTTCAATGGCCAGATCGACCTGCTCGGTGGGCAGTTTCAACCGCGTTGGAATTTCGTTGAGCTTGTCGACCATCTCCTGATCCAGCCCATGAAAATTGACCTCTGACACAAAGAGCTTGAGGTTGCGGCAGTCCCACCCGGACAGTGAGCCGCGCAGGCGGCGCACCTCGGCCTGGCCGAGATTGCAGCGAAATTCAACCACATCTTCATGCCAGCTGTTCAGCGTCAGCAGCATCGCGTCATAGGCGGCGCGGGTCGCCGAACTCATCGAGGAATTCACGATGGACATTGCCAGCGCGACACCGCCAGGGCCGGCGACCTTCTGGGACCAGCCGAACTCCGACTCGGTGCCTGAGTTGGCGACGAGGAACAGGATGCGCTCTAGCCGCACGGCTTGCTCTGCGGTCAGCGGCCCATAGGCGTTTTGGGCCTTGGCGCGCTCGACAGCCAGGGCGACGGTGCCGAAATTGTCCGTGGTTCCCCCGTCCAGGAGCTTCACGAACTTCACCTTCTCCGGATCAGCGTAGCGTTCGAGGACATTTCCATGGGCGCGCAGCGTGCTGGTGGATTCGGGATTGAAGCGTGCCGCAGTCAGCCAGTCGGGCTCTTGGTAGTCGCAATCCTCTGAATGCGCCTCGAGCACGATGGGACTGAACACCAGCGGGAACGCGGCAGAGGCCGCAACCGCCTCGGAGATGGGGAGTTTCGACAGGTCGCTGCACAGCGCATCAAAGGTCTCGGGCGAGAACAGAAAGCTGGTCTTGTGTGCCACATCCGCCGCGTTGATCCAGGTGATGATATTCGATTGCCGCGCCAGATCGCCGAATGTTGCGTTTTCAAAGAGCGACTCGTCGAGGAACCGCCCGAAAGTCTTGCGGCTATTGGCCCCGCCCGAGAGCCCGCGCGCGATGGTCAGCGGGTTGAGGGCAGAGTTCGCCATGTATTTCTCGGCGTTCTGCACCAGGTAGCGCTCGCGAAAGCCGTTCATGCCAGCCGGGCCCTGATACCCGAACCAGGCCGCGGTCACCGACCCACCCGAAACACCGGTGACCAGCCGCACGTGCGACAAAAGCCCATCCGGATTGGACGGCGAGCGATCCACCGATTGCAACGCCTTCAACAGCCCGTACGAAAACGCAGAAGCCCGATGCCCACCGCCAGAAAAGGCAAGTCCGATAAAGAGCGAATCATCCGCCAGATCAATGCTGGAAACTTCGGTCGTAATCGCATTTTTGGGTGCGCCGAGCGGGGCGTTTATCGGCGTGTTCGTGGCCGAACAGGCGGTCAGGATTGCGCAGGCAGCAGCAGCCAGTCGATTGGGTTCAAAGAAGTTCATCCGGGGCAAAGTGCGATTATTTACGTTGGTTGCCCGTAGCTTAGACCAAGAAACCTGAAGAACAAAGCCTCTATCCACATCCGAACGCGCGCGCCGGCCAAGCGCGAGTTCAGCCGCCGCCGGGCTGCCTGGCTTTGCGAGCGAAAGGTTCGTGCCAGTGTGCATCGGGAATCCGACAAGCCTTGTGCCCCCCCTGAAGACGCATATGATTCACACCACGATTTGGGATCTGGAGGGTTTCATGCGATTGGAACTGGCACTTGCCGCCGGACTGTTGGCGTCTTTTTCGGCGCAAGCGCCGGCACAGGAGGCAACGCAATTGCAAAAAGTCAACACAGCGCGCGCCTTGTACGAAATCGGATTGGCCAATGACGACGCGCTGCTGATCCTTGCCGCCGCGAAACTGCGCAAGGAGGTGCCGCTGACCCAAACCGAACGCGCGCCCGAGGGCAGGCGCGCCGAAGATGGCGCGCCGCTCGAATGGCAAGAGATGCTGGCCAGCGCCTTGCCGCTCATCGAGGGCAACCCGATCCTGATGGGCATCTCCGAGGATATCGAGGCCGAACGATCCAAGGGCGTCACGGACGGCCCGGTTTATTCCGTCGCCCGGATCGCAAGCGGCGGGCGCGATGTTTATGACAACCTGCCCTTTGACGGAGGCACATATGCCGAGATCTATCTGGAGGGTCCCAGCGGCTCGGACCTGAACCTGATGATCCGCGACAGCAAGGGGCGGCTGGTTTGCTCGGACACCGATATCAGTGCGATCGCCTATTGCGGCTGGAAACCTTTGGCTGCGGATGTGTTCCAAGTCACCGTCGAGAGCGCGCGCGGTGGCGGGAAATACTCGCTGATGTCGAATTAGAGCCCTGGCGATGCGGTGGCTGGTCACTTGGGCGGTGCTGGCATGCTGGGCCTTGGCGGCTCCGGTTGCGGCGCGCGACAACCACGCGCTTTTGGTGGGCGTATCGACCTATGAAACCTTGGACGAAAGGTTCTGGCTTGTCGGTCCCGCCAATGATGTCGCGCTTGTCCGCAGCTATCTGAAGACGAACCCGCATGTGCCTTTCGCGCCCGAAAACATCACTGTCCTGGCGGACGGGGTGGAGGGCACGCCGACCCTGGCGGCGATCCGCGCGGCCATGAAGGATTTGGCGGCCAAAGTCGGGCCCGATGACTTCGTCTACTTGCATTTCTCAGGCCATGGCACCCAGGCCCCCGCAACCGCAGACGAAACCGAACTTGACGGGCTCGATGAACTTTTCTTGCCGATCGATATCGGCCCCTGGAACGACACGGTGGGCGCGGTCGAAAACGCGCTGGTGGATGACGAGATCGGCCAGATGATCGGGGCGATCCGATCCAGGGGCGCGACGGTTTGGGCGGTGTTTGACAGCTGCCATTCCGGCACCGTGACCCGCGCGGTCGGCGGCGATGATGTGCGGTTGCGCCGCCTCTCGCCCGAGGCTTTGGGCATTCCAGAGGCGGAAACCGCGCTGCGCTCTGTCGCGGCGGGGCCCGAGAGCGGCGCAGATCCCGTCACGGCCAAGGGCGGCTTCGTCGCTTTCTACGCCGCGCAGACCACCGAAACCACGCCCGAAAAACGCCTCCCGCGCGGCATGCCCGGGCGTAAATCCCACGGGGTCTTCACCTTCACCCTCTTTGAGGCCCTGGCCGCGAACCCGGGCGTTACCTATCGGCAATTGGCGCAGGACGTGCTGCGGCGTTATGCGGTGGGGAACCTGGCGCGCTCGACCCCGCTCTTTGAGGGCGACCTTGATTTGGCGGTCTTCGGGACAGAAGGAGGCGACCCGGTCCGGCAATGGCCGCTGAAGATCACCGATGGGCTGATCACGATCCCCGCGGGGCACCTGCATGGGATAGAGGACGGAATGACCCTGGCGATCCTGGAGACCGCCGCGGACCCGGATGACGCGGCTATCGGCATGCTGAAGGTCGATTTTGCCGAAACGTTCCTGTCCGAACTGAAACCTACCGATATCGCCGTCGAGGACATCCCGCGCGGAGCCCATGCAAGGCTGACCAGTGGGACCACCCGCTTTGGGCTGACGGTGGCATTGCCAGACGCATCAAGCCCGTTGGCCGCGCCACTCGCGGCCGCACTGGCATCCGGAACCGAGGCAGAGCTTTTCGGTGAAAGAGTACGTTTTCTGCCCGCAGACACAGAGGCGGACCTGGTTTTGACCGAGGCCGAAGATCCAGGCACGGTTCTTGTTCTGCCCGCGACCGGGGTTCTGACCCGGGCCGATATGCGGCTGACGCCGCGGATCCGTACCGATGGCAAGACACCGCTGGAGCTGGCCGACGTGCTGGCGGATACGCTCCAAGCCATCGCGCGGGTGCAAAATCTGCTGAAACTCGGGTCTGCATTTGCGGGCGATGCGCTGGCTGTCGATGTGGCCCTGCAGACCAGATCACCGTCCCAACGACGTCTGATCGACCTCGAGACCGTGCCAGTCCCAACCCTGGTGCCGGACGACGAGGTGCATGCGCTCATTCGCAATCACGAGGAGTTCCCCGTCGACCTGAATGTCCTCTACGTGGGGAGCGACTACTCGATCACCCATATGTACTCGGGTCGCCTGCAGCCCGGCGACCGCCTGAAGCAGGGGCTTCTCAGAATCACGGACGATGCCTTTGGGCGGGACCGGTTGGTGGTCTTGTTGACACCCGCGGGCCGAGGGAAATCGGTGGAAGACCTGGGCTTTCTCGCGCAGAAGGAATTGCCTGCGCTGAGGGCGGTCGGGTCAGAGTTCCGGTCGCTTTTGATAGAGGCATGGTTCGGCGCAACCACCCGCGCCGCAACCCCGCTCTCGGGTGGGACGGACGCGATTTCTCCGGCACTCTTGGTTTTCGACCTGGACACAGCGGCGGCAAGGTAGCGTTGCCACGACCTTGCCGCATACCGGCTGAAAGTCAGTAGGCTGCGAGAAGCCTTGCAAAAAGAACTTGAAAGTCAGGTCTTTCACCAATCGCACCTGAGGCGCACCGAAAGAGGTCCATTCCCGACGGAAATGCTCCTCCGACAGCGCGAACGACCGGAAAGCGGACTCGACATCGCGGCCAACAAGCACATGGCAGTTGGCCGGATTGGTGCAGTTCAATCCATGAAGATGTCCGCAAACCGCGCAGCTCCGCCCTCCGAGCGTTGCACGTGAGCGGGTACTTTGAACTCGAAGCCGACATCGGTTGAAAGTCGCTGGCCAGCTCCTCGGCTCTGACCCCGCACCACCACGCCCTTGCTTCCAATCCGCCGTTTCACTACCTCCCTCCCATGACACAAGAACTCCACATCGTCGGTGGCGGCATGGCCGGGTCCGAGGCCGCCTGGCAGGCGGCCAATGCGGGTGTGCCCGTGGTCCTGCACGAAATGCGCCCCAAGGTCGAAACCTTCGCCCACCAGACCGGCGATCTGGGCGAGATGGTGTGTTCGAACTCCTTCCGCTCGGACGATCACGAACAGAACGCCGTGGGCCTCCTGCATTGGGAGATGCTGCAGGCCGGCGGGTTGATCATGCAGACCGCCTACGCCCACCGCCTGCCCGCAGGCGGCGCGCTGGCCGTAGATCGTGAAGCCTTTGCCAAGGCCGTCACACAGACCCTGCACGCCCACCCCAATATTCGCATCAGCCACGAGGAAGTCACCGAGCTGCCCGAACACGGCCAGTGGATCTTTGCCACCGGCCCGCTCACCTCGCCCACTTTGGGCACGGCGATCCAAGCCGTCACCGGGGCCGACCGGCTCGCATTTTTCGACGCCATCGCTCCCATCGTCCATGCCGACAGTATCGACATGTCCAAGGCGTGGCGGCAATCGCGCTATGACAAGGGCGAGACCGAGGCCGAACAGAAGGCCTACATCAACTGCCCCATGGACAAGGCGCAATACGAGGCCTTCATCGACGCGCTTCTGGCCGCCGACAAGACCGAGTTCCACGAGGGTGAGACCGCCACCTATTTCGACGGCTGCCTGCCGATCGAGGTCATGGCCGAACGCGGCCGCGAGACGCTGCGCCACGGGCCGATGAAACCGGTGGGCCTGACCAATCCGCACCAGCCCGACACAAAGGCCCATGCCGTGGTGCAGCTGCGCCGCGACAACGCACTGGGGACGCTCTACAACATCGTGGGTTTCCAGACCAAGATGAAGTACGGCGCGCAAGCCACTGTTTTCAAGATGATCCCGGGGCTAGAGAATGCCAGATTCGCGCGCCTGGGCGGCATCCACCGCAACACCTTCCTGAACAGCCCCACGCTGCTGGATGCCCAGATGCGCCTGCGCGCCCGGCCCAACATCCGCTTTGCCGGGCAGGTCACCGGCGTCGAGGGCTACGTCGAATCCGCCGCCATGGGCCTGATCGCAGGCCGCATGGCCGCTGCCGACCTGCAAGGCCGCACGCTGCCCGAGGTGCCGCAGGACAGCGCCCATGGCGCGCTGATCCACCACATCACCGGCGGGGCCGAGGCCAGGACCTTTCAGCCCATGAACGTCAATTTCGGCCTCTTCCGCCCGGTGGACGGGCTCAAGGGCGGCCGCCGCGGCCGCAAGGACCGTTACAAGGCCTATACCGACCGCGCCAAGCAGGCCTGGCAGGGCTGGCTGGCGCAACAAGACCTTGACGCGCGGGCTGCGGAATAGGCAGGCTCGGCGCATGAGCACCGATTTCCTCTCCCGCGTTTACCGCGCCCATTCCCCCGAACAGGTCCGCGCGCTTTATGACGACTGGGCCGCCACCTACGAGGCCGAGATCGCCGAAAACGGCTATGTCACCCCGCGCCGCTGCGCTGAGGCCCTGCTGGCATCGGGGGCCGATCCGGCCGGGGCCGTGCTGGATTTCGGTTGCGGCACCGGCCTGTCCGGGCTGGCGCTGCGGCTGGCCGGGTTCGAACTGATCGACGGACGGGACCTGTCGGACGGCATGCTGGCCAAGGCCCGCGACAAGGGTGTCTACCGCGACCTGGCCCCCATCGGGCCCGACGATCCGGTCCCGGACGGCTACAGCGCCATCGCCGCCATCGGCGTGGTCAGCCCCGGCGCCGCCCCCCTGCCTGTGCTCGACCGGCTGATCGCGTCGCTGCCGCCCGGCGGGCGCATCGTGTTTTCCTTCAACGATCACGCGCTGGAGCATCCCGACTTCCGCGCCAAGGCGGACAGCCTGACCCAGGCGGGCACCGTGCGCGAGCTGTTTCGCGAACATGGCGACCACCTGCCGGGGATCAACCTGAAGTCCACCGTCTACGTGCTTGAAAAAGTGTGATATTCACCACACGTTTCGCACCATCGCCCACCGGTCCGCTGCATCTGGGCCACGCCTATTCGGCGCTGCTTGCCCATGACATGGCGCGCGCGGCCAAAGGCGTTTTCCTGCTACGCATCGAGGATATCGACAGCACCCGCGCCCGCCCGGTCTGGGAACGGCAGATCCTCGACGACCTGACCTGGCTGGGCCTGACCTGGGACGCGCCACCCGTCCGCCAGTCCGACCGCCTGCCCGCCTATCTCGACGCCCTGCAGACCCTCTGGGCCCGCGGGCTGATCTATCCCTGCACCTGCACCCGCCGCGACATCGCCGCCGCCGCCAGCGCCCCGCAGGAAGGGGCCGAGCCCGCCCTTGGCCCCGACGGGCTGGTCTATCCCGGCACCTGCCGGCAGACCGCAGGCCGCACCGGCAGGATGCCGGAACAGGCCGTGCTCCGCCTCGACATGCACGCCGCGCTCGCCGCCATCGGCGACACGGGTATCCGCTTCACGGAAACCGGCCGCTCTGGCGCGACCCAGCCCGCGCCCGTCACCGCAACCGCACCTGCCCTTGAGTCAACAGTGGGCGATATCGTGCTGTCCCGAAGGGATTTCCCGGGATCCTACCACCTTTCGGTCGTACTCGACGACGCCGCGCAGCAGATCACCCATGTCATTCGCGGCGAAGACCTGTTCGACGCAACCCCCATCCATGTCGTGCTGCAACGCCTGCTCGGCCTGCCGACACCCGTCTATCACCACCATGCCCTGATCCGCGACGACACCGGCAAGCGCCTGGCCAAACGCGACGACGCCCGCGCCATCGCCACCTACCGCGCCGAAGGCGCGACACCGCAGGACATCCGCCGCATGGTCGGGCTGACCTGATCTTCTTCTTGGGCAAAATACCCCCGGGGGTTTGGGGGCTGGCCCCCAATCCTCACGCCTCCAGGGGCGCCATCAGTTCGGTCTCTTCCCCGTCCACCGAGGTATAGAAACAGACCCGGCGGTTGGTGTGACAGGCGGCCCCCGTCTGGTGCACCAGTGCCAGCAGGCAATCGCGGTCGCAATCCACGCGCAGATCCACCAGGTCCTGCACATGCCCCGAGCTTTCGCCCTTGACCCAGAACGCCTGGCGCGAGCGTGACCAGTAGGTCACCCGCCGCGTCTCCAGCGTCCGCGCCACCGCGTCGGCGTTCATCCAGGCCATCATCAGCACCTCGCCGGTCCCGGCATCCTGCGCGATGCAAGGGATCAGGCCACGGTCGTCATAGCTCAGGCTGGCGGGATCGAAGGGCATCGGAAAGTCCTTTTGCATTGGCGCGCGCAGCCCTATCTATGGGGAACCACAGCGCGAGGAAACCCATGTCCGGCGAAACCGACCTGATCAAGCTCTATTCCGGCCGCATCCTGGAACTGGCCTCGGACATTCCCCTGACCCGGCGGCTGGACACGCCGCAGGCCAGCGTCAAGAAACGCTCGCCGCTGTGCGGGTCCACGGTGACGGTGGATCTGCGGATGGAGGACGGGCGCGTCTCGGCCTACGGGCAGGACGTCAAGGCCTGTGCGCTGGGACAGGCCGCCGCCTCGGTTGTGGGCGGTGCCATCCTGGGCCGCTCCGTGGACGAGATCCGCGCCGCCCGCGATGCCCTGCGCGCCATGCTCAAGGAGGATGGCCCCACCCCCGCGCCCCCCTTTGACGGGCTCGAGGTGCTGCGTCCCGCCGCGTCCTACAAGAACCGCCACGCCTCGATCCTGCTGACGCTCGAAGCCGCGCTGGAAGCGGCGGAAACCGCAGGCGCGGCGCAGGACGCTTAACCCTTTCTTTGCCGCTCCTCTCCTACAAGACCACCGTCAGGATGGGGGAGAAGATGCAGCACGATACCCGCCTTCGCGCAGACACGGCGCAGGATGCGCTGGACAGGCTGGCCCGGGCCACCGGGCAGATGGGCCGCGAAAGCGTCGAGATCAGCGCCTTTTTTGCCGATCTCGACCGGCGCACCACCGCGCAGAGCACGGCACTGGTCCAGGCCGAACAGGCCGTGGACCATGTGGCCGAGGCCAAGGCCCGCGCCCTGGGCGCGGTCGAGGAGATGCTGCGCGGCAATGACGAAACCACCGCGGCGCTGCAGCGCTCGGCCCGGTTGCTGGCGCAATCCGACGGGCTGGCGCGGGATCTGGCGCAATGGGTGCAATCGGTGCATTCCGGCGGCACCGAACTGGAAGAGATGCTGCAGATCATCCAGCTGTCCAACAGCCAGATCGCCGAGATCGCGGATGAGGTGAACATCCTGGCCGTCAACGCCCGGATCGAGGCGGCCCGCGCCGGGCAGGCCGGCAAGGGATTCGCCATCGTTGCCGAGGCCATCACCAAGCTCAGTCAGGAAACCTCGGGCGCGGCCACCCAGGTGTCGCGCGTGGTCACCCGCCTGACCGCCTGGATGCAGGGGCTGAACCGCGGGGCCATGATCAATGCCGGTGCCGCCGAACGCCTCCTGAACCAGAGCGCCGAAACCGACAGCGCGCTCAGCGATATCGGCGAACGGGCGGCCGCCTATTGTGCGGGGGCCCGCACCATCGAGGCCGAGGTCGCCTCGGTCCACACCGCCGTGGAACAGCTGCGCCCGGCCATCGCTTCGGTGCAAACCTCGGTGCACGAGGTGACCGGCGGGGTCAGCGATGCGCGGCAGAAATGCGCCGCGCTGGCCGACATGTCCGAAGCCATGCTGCAGAAGGTGGCCGCCCTGGGCGGCAGCGGCGAGGATGGACCGATGATCACGCTGGTGCAGGACCTGGCCGGGCAGATCGCACAGACCTTCGAAACCGCGCTGGAGCGGCGCCAGATCGCCCTGGACGAGCTGTTCAGCGACAGCTACCGCCCGGTGCCCCGCACCGATCCGCAGCAGCTGATGGCACCGTTCACCCGGCTGACCGACCGGTTGCTGCCGCCGATCCAGGACCCGGTGCTGCAGCGCGATTCGCGGATCGTGTTCTGCGCCGCGGTGGATCGCAACGGCTACCTGCCCACGCACAACGCCCGGTTCTCGCAACCGCAGGGGCCCGACCCGGTCTGGAACGCCGCCCATTGCCGCAACCGCCGCCTGTTCGACGACCGGGTGGGCCGCAAGGCCGGGCGCAACGAGGAACCCTTCCTGCTGCAGGTCTACCGCCGCGACATGGGCGGCGGCACTTTCGCGATGATGAAGGATCTGTCTGCCCCGATCCGGGTGCGGGGCCGGCATTGGGGCGGCTTGCGGCTGGCCTACACGTTCTGAGGCGCGGCGGTGCAGGCAAAAAAAAACCGCCGCACTCCGGGGAAGGAGGCGGCGGAAAGTGGCGCGTATCGGGTGGTGACCGGGCATAGCCTTCGGGATCAGGCAGACCGAAGGCGGGGACAGGCAGGCATATCGGGACAGGGATATGCACATGCCCGGCACGGGACGCGCAGGCAGAAACTCAGATCAGGACGGGCAGATGCAGGCCTCCGACAAGGATCACCACCAGCGACAGCGCCCCAAGGGCGTCCTGCCAGAGCCTGGCATCGCTGCGGGTCAGCGCGGTCTTGATGGTGTCGATCATCTCGGGGCCTCATGTGTTCCGTTGTGTTGATGTTTTGTTCTCATTTTATTCATCAATTGTAAAGAACTTTCTGCGAACAAAATGGAACAAAGGTGGATTTCGGCGGCGCAGGTTCAGCCGACGCGGATCAGCCGGATCGCTTCGTCCTGCCGCATCAGCCACAGCAGCAGCCGCGCCGCCCGCCCGCGCGGACTGTCCAGGGCCGGATCCTCGGCCAGAAGCCGCCGCGCATCGCTTTGCGCCACCGCCATCAGCCCGGCCTGACGCTCCAGATCCGCCACGCGGAACCGGGGCAGGCCCGATTGCGCGGTGCCGATCAGATCGCCCGCGCCGCGCATCTCCAGATCCACCTCCGAGATGCGGAACCCGTCCTCGGTCTCGCGCAGCGTGGTCAGCCGCTTCATCCCGCTGTCGGACAAGGGCGGCTGGTACATCAGCAGGCAGGTCGACGCCGCGGCCCCCCGCCCGACGCGCCCGCGCAGCTGGTGCAGCTGCGCGAGGCCAAAGATCTCGGCCCGCTCGATCACCATGATCGAGGCGTTGGGCACGTTCACGCCCACCTCGATCACCGTGGTCGCCACCAGCACCGCCACCCGCCCGGCGACGAAATCCGCCATCGCCGCGTCCTTGTCCGCCGGGGGCATCTGGCCATGCACCAGCCCCACGCGCCCCTCGCCTAGCGCCGCGCGCAGGCTGCGAAACCGCGCCTCGGCCGCCATAAGATCGCTGCTTTCGCTTTCCTCGACCAGCGGGCAGACCCAATAGGCCTGCCGCCCCTCGCCGATCGCGTTGGCCAGGTGCGCCACCACCTCCTCGATCCGGTCGGTCGAGACCAGCGCGGTCTTGACCGGCGTGCGGCCGGGCGGCTTCTCGTCCAGGATCGACACCTCCATGTCGCCGTATTGCGCCAGCGACAGCGAGCGCGGGATCGGTGTCGCGGTCATCACCAGCACATCCGCCGCCGCCCCTTTCTGCCCCAGCTCCAGCCGCTGGCGGACGCCAAAGCGGTGCTGTTCGTCCACCACGGCCAGCCTCAGGTCGCGAAAGGCGACGTCCTTCTGGAACACGGCGTGGGTGCCAACGAGGATCTGGATATCGCCCCGCGCCAGCGCCGCCAGCTTGGCCGTGCGCTCCGGCCCCTTGTCGCGCCCGGTCAGGATCTCCAGCACGACGCCCGCCGCCTCGGCCATGGGGCGCAAGCCGTCCAGGTGCTGGCGCGCGAGGATCTCGGTCGGGGCCATCAGCACGCCCTGCCCGCCCGCCTCCACCGCGACCAGGAGCGCCATCAGCGCCACCAGCGTCTTGCCCGCGCCGACATCGCCCTGCAGCAGCCGGTTCATCCGGTCGGGCCGCGCCATGTCGGCGGCGATCTCGGCGATGGCGCGGGTCTGCGCGCCGGTGGGGCTGTAGGGCAGCGCCGCCAGCACCCGGGCGCGCAACTGCCCGTCGCCTGTGCTGGGCACGCCGGGCTGGCGCGCCCGCGCGGCCCGCGCCAGCGCCAGCGTCATCTGGTGCGCCATCAGCTCGTCATAGGCGAGCCGCGCACGCGCCGGGGCTGTCGGCGCAAGGTCGGCGGGCCCCGTCGGCGCATGCACCTGCGCGATGGCCGCCGCCCAGCCTGGCCAGCCCTCGCGCGCCAGAAGCGCGGGGTCGATCCAGTCCGGCAGGTCCGGCAGCCGGGTCAGCGCATCCTGCAGCGCCCGCACCATCGTGCGCTGCGTCACCCCGGCGGTCAGCGGATAGACCGGCTCGAACGGCGGCAGCGCCTCCGCCTCGTCCAGCCGCAGCACGTGGTCCGGGTGCACCATCTGCGGCACGCCGTCGAACAGCTCCACCCGGCCCGAAACCACGCGGCGCTGGCCCGAGGGCAGGAGTTTCTGCTGATATTCGCTGCTGCCGCGGAAGAACACGAGTTGAAAGCGCGTGCGCGCATCATCCACCTCGATCCGGTAGGCCCCGCCCTTGCGGCGCGGCGGATGGTGGCGGCCGATCTGCACCGGCACCGTCACCACCGACGGCAGATCTGAGTCAAGCACGCTCTCGCGCAGGCTGCGGTCGATCCCGCTATAGGGCAGCGTGAACAGCAGGTCGCGCGGCGCGTCGATGTCCAGATGCGCCAGCGCCTGCGCCGTCTTGGGCCCGATCCCGTCCAGCCCGGTCAGATCGCCGAACAGCGGCCAGAGGAGTTCCGGCCGCCCGCTCATCCGCCGATCAGGTCGAGCCAGCCGTCTTCGTCAAGGATCGTCAGCCCCAGGTCCCGCGCCTTCTTCTCCTTGGAGCCCGCGCCTGGGCCCGCCACCACGATATCCGTCTTGGCCGAGACCGAGCCCGACACCTTGGCCCCCAGCGCCTCGGCCCGCGCCTTGGCCTCGGCCCGGGTCATCTTTTCCAGCGTGCCGGTGAAGACCACGGTCTTGCCGGCCACGGGGGAGCCGTCGGTTTCCGGGCGTTCGGCAGGCTGGATGTCGAGATGCGCGATCAGCCGTTCGATCGAGGCGCGCTCTGCCTCCTGCGCCAGCGTCGAGACCAGCGATTGCGCCAGAACGGTGCCGACGCCGTCGATGGCCAGCAGATCCTCCCAGGCCGGGCCGTCCTGCGCCGCGGCGTCGCGCATCGCCGCATCGAACGCGGCCCAGGTGCCATAGTGGCGCGCCAGCAGGTTCGAAACCTGTTCCCCCACATGCCGGATCCCAAGTGCAAAGATCAGCCGGCCAAGCGGGATTTTTCTCCGTTCCTCAATGGCTTGAAAAAGGTTGTTCGCGCTCTTCTCGCCCCAGCCTTCGCGGTTCTTCAGCTGCTGCATCCCGGTGCCGTAGCGGTCCGGCAGCGCGAAGATGTCCGCCGGTTCGGCAATCCAGCCATCGGCGTGGAACTGCTCTACCTGCCTGGCACCCAGGCCTTCGATGTCGAAGGCGGCCCGCGAGACGAAATGTTTCAGCTTTTCAACCGCCTGGGCCGGGCAGATCAGACCGCCCGTGCAGCGGCGGACGGCATCACCTTCTTCGCGGATCGCGTCGGAACCGCATTCGGGGCAGGTTTCGGGAAAGACGAAGGGCCTCGCATCAGCGGGCCGGCGCGAGAGATCCACATCGGCCACCTTGGGGATCACGTCGCCGGCGCGATAGACCTGCACCCAGTCGCCCACCCGGATGTCCTTGCCGTCGCGGATCGGCTCCCCCCTGGCCCCGCGCCCGGCGATGTAATCCTCGTTGTGCAATGTCGCGTTCGACACGACGACGCCGCCCACCGTCACCGGCTGCAGCCGCGCCACCGGGCTGAGCGCACCGGTGCGGCCGACCTGGATGTCGATCGCATCCAGCCGGGTCCAGGCCAGTTCGGCGGGGAACTTGTGCGCGATGGCCCAACGCGGCGTGGTGGAGCGGAAGCCCAGCCGCGCCTGCAGCGCCAGATCGTCTACCTTGTAGACCACGCCGTCGATGTCATAGCCCAGCGTCGCGCGCTGCGCCTCGATCCTGGTGTAATGCGCCAGCATCGCCTCCGGCCCGTCGCAGCGCGCGGTCAGCGGGTTGGTGGCAAACCCCAGTTGCGCCAGCCGCGCGATGGCGGCCATCTGCGTGTCGGCCAGCGGGTCCGAAAGCACACCCCAGGAATAGGCGAAGAAGCGCAGCGGGCGGGCGCGGGTGATGCGCGCGTCAAGCTGGCGCAGCGATCCGGCGGCGGCGTTGCGCGGGTTGGCAAAGGTCTTGCCGCCGGTTTCGGCCTGGCGCGCGTTGAGCGCGGCGAAATCGTCATGGCTCATGTAGACTTCGCCACGCACCTCCAAGAGGTCCGGCGCGCCGGACAGCCGTTCGGGAATGTCGTCGATGGTGCGGGCATTGGCGGTGACGTTCTCGCCCTCGGCCCCGTCACCCCGCGTCGCTGCCTGCACCAGAACGCCGCCCTCGTAGCGCAGGCTGAGCGACAGCCCGTCGATCTTGGGCTCGGCCGTATAGGCCAGCGGCGCTTCGGCATCGAGGCCCAGATAGCGGCGGATGCTGTCGTCGAAATCGGCAATGTCCCCGGCATCGAAGGCGTTTGCGAGCGACAGCATCCGGACCGCGTGCCGCACCTTGGCAAAGCCTTCGGCCGGGGCTGCCCCAACCTGCTCGCTGGGGCTGTCGGCGCGCTTGAGATGCGGAAAGCGGGCCTCGATCTGCGCGTTGCGGTGCTTGAGCGCGTCGTACTCCGCGTCGCTGATCCGCGGCGCGTCTTCGACATGATAGGCGGCGTTGGCCTCGGCCAGCCTTGCCGCCAGAGCGGCCAGTTCCGCCGCGGCCTCGGCCTCGCTCAGCGCCTCAACCGGTGTCTGCCCCATTGCCCGTTCCCCGATCCTCTATCCCGCTGTGATAGGGCGCGGCCGGGCGAAGGTCCAGTGGTGCGGCTCAGGCGCTGGCCGCCATGGGCGGCGGCAGATCGCGCTGCGGTTCGGGATCGCGCAGGACATATCCGCGGCCCCAGACAGTTTCGATATAGTTCTCGCCGCCGGTGGCCTCGCTCAGCTTCTTGCGCAGCTTGCAGATGAAGACGTCGATGATCTTCAGCTCCGGCTCGTCCATGCCGCCATAAAGATGGTTGAGGAACATCTCCTTGGTCAGCGTCGTGCCCTTGCGCAGGCTCAGCAGTTCCAGCATCTGGTATTCCTTGCCGGTCAGGTGCACGGACTTGCCCTGCACCTCCACCGTCTTGGCATCCAGATTGACCGAGACCTTGCCGGTGCGGATGATCGACTGCGCGTGCCCCTTGGAGCGGCGCACGATGGCATGGATGCGCGCCACCAGTTCGTCGCGGTGGAACGGCTTGGTCAGGTAGTCATCCGCGCCAAAGCCGAATCCCTTGATCTTGCTCTGGGTGTCGTCCTGGCCCGACAGGATCAGGATCGGCGTGTCGATCCGCGCCACCCGAAGCTGGCGCAGCACCTCGTGCCCGTTCATGTCGGGCAGGTTCAGGTCCAGAAGGATCAGATCGTAATCGTAGAGCTTGGCAAGATCGATGCCTTCCTCGCCCAGATCGGTGGAGTAGACGTTGAGATCGGCATGGCCGAGCATCAGTTCGATACTCTTTGCGGTTGTCGGATCGTCTTCCACCAGCAGGATTCGCATGATCTATCTCCAATTGACTAGGTTCGGCGCGGTCAGCCTGTCGGATAAAGGTTAACGCCTGATTACCATAGGGCAGTTGGCGCGAATTGCAACTCATGGTTGCCTGTACTTCTGTATCCTGGTTGTCTTGAGCGCCTCTTCCCCATGCCGGGTCACGGCCTGGGTCCATTCCTGCAGCTCCTCCGCGCTCAACCCGTATCGGTTGCGCGCCTGGTCCTCGGTCAGCAGACCGCAGGCCACCGCCCGCACCACCGCCGCCTTGCGCGAGGCCACCCAGCGCCGTGTGTCGGCAGGCGGAAGATCGGCGCGGGTCATCACGCTGCCATCGGGCAGGCGTACCGCGCGGGGACCATCGACCTTCTTGAGATACATCGTGAATTTCCTTGTCTCGCTGGGGCCATAGAACCCGGACGAGCTTAACGGAGCCTGAAACCCGCCCTTGAGAGTATGCCGGATTTTCCTATATTCCCGCCATTCACCGGAGACGCCCCATGCCCCTCGATCCCGCCCCGCTCAACTCGCTGGGCTTTGCCAAAGCGCCTGAAGACACCCGCGTCGTCGTCGCCATGTCCGGCGGCGTGGACAGCTCCGTTGTGGCCGCGCAGCTGAAACGCGACGGTTATGACGTGGTGGGCGTGACCCTGCAGCTTTACGATCACGGCGCGGCGCTGGCCAAGAAAGGGGCCTGCTGTGCCGGCATCGACATCCACGATGCCCGCCGTGTCGCCGAAGAGATGGGGTTTCCGCATTACGTGCTGGATTACGAGAACATCTTCCGCGAGGCGGTGATCGACGAATTTGCCGACAGCTATCTCGGCGGGGCCACGCCGGTGCCCTGCATCCGCTGCAACGAACGGGTCAAGTTCAAGGACCTGCTGGACACCGCCCGCGATCTCGATGCCGATTGCATGGCCACCGGGCACTACATCCAGCGCAAGCCGGGCCCGAACGGGCCGGAACTGCACTGCGCCGCGGATGCCAGCCGGGACCAGAGCTATTTCCTGTTCTCCACCACCCGCGAACAGCTGGACTTCCTGCGCTTCCCGCTGGGCCACCTGCCCTCCAAGGACGCCACCCGCGCGCTTGCGGCAGAGTACGGGCTGATCGTGGCCGACAAGCCCGACAGCCAGGACATCTGCTTCGTGCCCGACGGCAACTACGCCGCGGTGATCGAGAAACTGCGCCCCGGCGCCGCGCTTCCGGGCGAAATCGTGGATGTGGACGGGCGGGTGCTGGGCCGGCACGACGGCGTGATCCACTACACGATCGGCCAGCGCCGGGGCCTTGGCATCGGCGGGCTGAGCGAACCGCTCTACGTCGTCCGCCTCGACACCGAGACCCGGCAGGTGGTGGTAGGCCCCAAGGCGCTGCTGGCCACCCGCACGATCCCGGTACGCGAGATCAATTGGCTGGGCGACGCGCCCTTCACCTCGCGCCCGGAATGGCCGCTGGCGGTCAAGGTGCGCTCCACCCGCCCGGCGCGCGACGCGGTGATCCGCCCGCTCTCCGACACCGAGGCCGAGGTCGAACTCGTCGTCCCCGAAGAGGGCGTCAGCCCCGGCCAGGCCTGCGTCTTCTACGATCCCGACGGCAGCCGCATCCTTGGCGGCGGCTGGATCTGGCGCGGCCGCGCCGCCTGATCTTCGTTCCGGAGCCGCCCCTCGCTTGGGGGCAGACGGACAGGAGGGACGCCACGGGTCCGGAGAAATCGCCGAGGGGCCCCATGAAATGGGGAGACGGCTATTTCTCTGGACGCGGGGTGGCGCTCCTGTCAGGCAGGTCCCAAGCGAGGGGCGGGTGCGGAACGAAGGTCTTCGTTCTGGTGAGCCCTGAAGCCAGGCCGTTTCAGCCCCGCACCATGACGGAGCGGCGCATCGCGCCGGGCCTGGCTGAAAAAACCGTGCGCGGCAGCGCGCCTCTGGATCACGCCCCCGTCCGGCACGCCAACCTCCAAACTCACACCCGCCCCAGCGCCAGCACCGCGTTCAACCCGCCAAAGGCAAAGGCGTTGGACAGCACGACATCCACCTCCGCCTCGCGCGCCTCGTTGGGCACCACGTCCAGCGCGCATTCCGGGTCCGGTTCTTCATAGCCGATGGTGGGGGCGATCACGCCCTCGTTCAGCGCCATCAGGCAGGCCAGCAGTTCCACCGCCCCGGTCCCGCCGATCAGGTGCCCATGCATCGACTTGGTGGACGAGATCATCAGCTTGTCGGCATGGGTGCCGAACACGTCCGCGACGGCCGCGCATTCGGTCTTGTCATTGGCCGCGGTGCCGGTGCCATGGGCGTTGATGTACCCCACCCGCTCGCGCGCGATCCCGCCATCCGCCAGCGCCCCGGCGATGGCCCGGGCCGCGCCCTGTTTCGACGGCATCACGATGTCGGCAGCGTCCGAGGTCATGGCAAAACCCAGCACCTCGGCCAGGATCTCGGCCCCGCGCGCCTGCGCGTGGTCCAGCGCCTCGAACACGAACACCCCTGCCCCCTCGCCCTGCACCATGCCGTTGCGGGTGGCCGAGAACGGGCGGCAGGCATCCTTGGACATCACCCGCAGCCCCTCCCAGGCCTTGACACCGCCAAAGCACAGCATGGCTTCGGTCCCGCCCGTCACCATCGCGGTGCACAGACCCGACCGGATCATCGAGAACGCCTGCCCCATGGCATGGTTCGACGAGGCGCAGGCGGTGGCCACGGTGAAGGACGGGCCGCGCAGGTTGAACTCCATGCTCACATGGCTGGCCGCGGCGTTGTTCATCAGCTTGGGCACCACAAAGGGGTGCACCCGGTTCTTGCCCTCTTCATAGACGGCGCGGTAGTTTTCGTCCTGCGTGGTCAGCCCGCCGCCCGAGGTGCCCAGCACCACCCCCGACCGGTCCGCCAGCGGGCCGGAAAAGCACAGCCCCGACTGCGCCACCGCCTGCCGGGCCGAGATAAGAGTGAACTGGGTGAACCGGTCATACAATGCCAGTTGCTGGCGGTTGAACACCGTTTCCGCATCGTAGTCGCGTATCTGAGCGCCGATCCGCACCGACAGGCGGTCGACATCGCGAAAATCCAGCGGCCCGATGCCGCAGCGCCCCTCGCGCATCGCCGCATAGGTCGATTGCGCGTCATGGCCCAGAGGATTGATCGTGCCGACACCGGTGATGACGACGCGCGTCACGTGGCCTTCTCTTCGATCAGCCGGGTGATCCCGGCGACGATGGTGGCCACCGACGAGATGTCGAAATCCGACGCCGAAGGGTCGTTGGCATTGAACGGGATCGAGATGTCAAACGCCTCTTCGATGGCAAAGATCGACTCCACCAGCCCCAGCGAATCGATGCCCAGCGAGTCCGGCGTGCTCTCAAGCGTCACGTCCTCCGGCTCCAGCATCGCCTGCTCGGCTATGATCTCGATCACCTTGCTTTGCACATCCATGATCCGCGCCCCGTCCTCTCTGGAATTGGGCGTGATTTAGTCATTCCCGGAAAGCATTGAAACTGCTTTCTTCAGCGCTGCGACCTCGCGGACAAGACGCGGCAGGCGGCGCAGCCCCTTGTAGCTTTCGATATGGCTGTCCATCTTCATTGCCGGATAGCCCAGCATGACCCGCCCCGCGGGCACATTGGACAGCACCACCGTGGCCCCGCCAAAGATCGCCCGGTCGCCGATGGTGATGTTGTCCGTGACGCCGACCTTGCCGGCCATAACCACATTGTTCCCGATCACGGTGGACCCGGCAACGCCGACCTGCGCGCAGATCAGGCAATCGCGCCCGACGATCACGTTGTGGCCGATCTGCACGAGGTTGTCGAACTTCGTGCCATCGCCCACCACGGTGTCGCGCACCGTGCCGCGGTCGATGCAGGTGTTCACGCCGATCTCGACATCGTCGCCGATGCGCACCGCGCCCAGCGAATGGATGCGCGCCCAGACCTCGTCGCGGTCGCTGCCCTCGGACCCCAGGCTGGCGCGCGCGCGCTCCACCCCCGATGCCTCGGGGGTGACAAAGGAAAACCCGTCGGCACCGACACAGGCCCCGGGATGGGCGACGAGGCGCGCGCCTATCTGCACCCGCGCGCCGATGCGCACCCCGGGATGAACCAGCGCGCCCGCGCCGATCCGCGCGCCCCGCGCGATGTGGCACTGCGCGGCGATCAGGCTGCCCGCGCCGATCTCCACCTCGGCTCCGATGACGCAGAACGGCCCCACCGACACCCCGTCGCCCAGCCGCGCCGTGGGATCGATCACCGCCGTCGGGTGGATGCCGTCGCCATAGCCCTGGCCCGGGTCCATCATCGCCGAAAGCGCCGCCATGGCATAGCGGGGGCGCGGCGCCAGGATGGCCGCCTCCAGCCCGTGGCCCTGCCAGTCCGCCCCGGCCCAAAGCATCGCCGCCCGCGCCTTGCCCTGTGTCAGGCCATCGGCATATTTCGGCTGCATCGCCAGCGCCAGATCGTCGGGGCCGGCACTGGCGGGTTCGGCAACGCCGGTGATGCGCAGCGACGCCTCGCCCTGTGCTTCCAGACCCAGCGAAGCCGCAATCTCTGCAATGGTATGGGACATGTCTGACCTCCGGGCCGTTCCGCCCCGGAGAGGTTTAGCTTTGTCCCGTCCGCAGCGCCACCCCCGCATTCGCCAGCGCGCGCCAGATCCGGCCGTCGCGCCCATAGACATCGCGGCGGTAGTTCACCGGTCCCTTGGCCCGGGTAAAGGCAGTGCGATAGATCAGGTGCACCGGCACCGGCTGGTCCAGATTGACGCGGGTTTCAAACCCGGAATTCAGGATGCGGTGGAAATAGCCCCGCGGATCGTCCTCCTGCACCGCCAGCAGCGCATAGGCGAAATCGTGCGGATCGTTCAGACGCACGCATCCGTGGCTGTAGGTGCGCACCTCGCGGCTGAACAGCGATTTTGCCGGCGTGTCGTGCAGATAGATGTTGTAGCGGTTGGGGAACATGAACTTGACCGTTCCCAGCGCGTTCTTGGGCCCCGGCGGCTGGCGCATGGCATAGGGAAAGCTGGCTTCGGAATATTGCGCAAAGCTCTGGTTCCGGCTGACCACCTGACCGCGGGAATCGGTAATTTCAAGATAACTCACCGCCCCCGGATTGGACCGCAGCAGCGGCAGGTATTCGCCCACGATGATCGAGCGCGGCACGTACCAGGACGGGTTGATCACCATATGATCCATCACATCGGAAAATTCCGGCGTGCGGCGATCCAGATCCTGGTGCCCGATGACCGAGCGGGTCGAAAAGGTCAGCTTGTCATTGTCGATGATCTCGGCGTGGAAATCGGTGAGGTTCACCTTGATGTGGCGCGGGCCCAGCCCCTGGGGCAGGTTCAGCCAGCGCTCGCGCTCCATCGCGACGATGATGGATTTCAGCCGTTCCTCGGGCGCGGTGTTGATCTCGGCCAGGGTGGACGGCCCCGCAACGCCATCGGGTTCGAGCCCGTGATCTTCCTGAAAGCGCTGCACTGCGGCCTGCATCCGGCCGTCATAGCTGATACCCAGATGCGGCGCGAGATAGCCCATGGCCACCAGCCTGTCGCGCAGCGCCACCACGGCGCTGCCGGCATTGCCGGGCTCCAGCTTGCCCGCGCTGACCACCGCCCCCCAGCCGCCATGGGCGATGCGGTGCTCCAGCTTCAGCTTGGCGCGCATCAGCCGGGCATATTCCGGCGAGGACGGCACAAGGTTGCGCATCACGGCGCGCGGGTCTTCGTCGACCAGCTGCGCCAGCAGGTCCTCGGCCTTGCGCCGCGGCAGGACGCGCTTGATGTCCGGATCGATCCGCGCCGGCGTCAGCAGGCCCGACTGGATGTCGCTGGCAAAGGTCAGAAAGGTTTGCGTCAGGCGCATTTCCAGCACGCCCCGGTCGCGCCCGGTACGGGCCGCCTGCATCGCCGCCAGGAGGCCGTCGCGGTCATACCGTTCCGGCGGCAGGCCGTGATCGTCGGCCATGCCAAGCGCCTCGATCAGCGCCTGGCGCCGCGCCCGGTCAGCCTCGGACGGGCCGGTCCAGAGCGGTTCGAAATTCCGCGCCCGATAAAACGCCGCCGCGCCCTCGTTCTCGCCGATGGCCTCGGCCACGGCCTGCTTGTAGGCGGTCAGCCGGAAGGAAAATGCCTCGTCCGCCAGGGTGGGCGCGGCCACGGACAAGGCCGCCGCCAGCGCCAGCCCGCGCAGAACGGGCCATTCAAGTCTTTTGCTCGATATGGTCATGTTGAACTCTCTATTCGCGCGCACACTAGTCGAAAGCAGTGTGTCTTCAACGTGATGCCGCTGTCCATTCACAAATCTGCCAAACACCGTTTCCAGCCTGTGGCGATGGCGCAAAGGCCTCAGGGCAGGCAGCCGCGCCACAGCGCGCGGCAAGATCGGCAGGAATTTGCTGAATTCCCCTTGATCCCTGCAAATTAAATGAAAAGGCCCTTTCGACGGAGCCCGATTCGTGGCATAGAAATGCCGACATCTGGGGATAGATGGCAGGACGCGCACAACGATGCGCGCGCAAACAGGTAGCAGCGACCACGGGACAGGCGCTTTGGATATGGCAGACACGGCTTCAGGCGGCATAACGCGGCGCGCTCTTCTTGGCGCGTTCGCGGCAACGGCAATCACGGCAGCACCCACCTACACCAACGCGGCAGGGTTCCTGCGCGGCTCCGGCGACATTCGTCGGCTGCGCATGTATTCCGGCCGGACGGGTGAGCGGATCGACATGATCTACTGGATCGAGGGCCATTACCTGGCCGACGCGATCAAGGAGGTCAATTACTTCATGCGCGACTGGCGCACCAATGATGTCAAGGGGATCGACACCCGAACGCTCGACATCATGGCGGCGGCGCATAACCTGATGGACGCGGACGAGCCCTATATGCTCATCTCCGGCTATCGCAGCCCCAGGACGAACGCGATGCTGCGCTCCAAGTCCTCGGGCGTGGCCAAGAATTCGCGCCACCTCAAGGGTGAGGCGGCGGACCTGCGGCTGTCCTCCCGCTCGGTCAGCCAGATGGCGCGCGCGGCGGCGGCCTGCAAGGGCGGCGGCGTGGGCAAGTATTCCGGCTCCAACTTCGTGCATATGGATTGCGGCCCCGTCCGCACCTGGGGGCGCTGAGCCCCGCAGCCCCGCCGGGCGGCACCCCGGCTCGACCTCATGACATGTCCCAGGCGCCCCGAACCGGGGCGCTTTTCTTTTGCCCGAGGACACGGCACAGGCACAGTCAGGAAATCCTGACCCGTCCCAGGGTGGGACCTAAACGTCGAAGGTAAAAGGAAAGTGGCGCGGTTGACGGGGCTCGAACCCGCGACCCCCGGCGTGACAGGCCGGTACTCTAACCAACTGAGCTACAACCGCGCTTTTCGCGAGGCCTTGCGTCCAGGGCAGCGGTGGCGCGGTTGACGGGGCTCGAACCCGCGACCCCCGGCGTGACAGGCCGGTACTCTAACCAACTGAGCTACAACCGCATGCTGCCCCGGACCGTCTTGGCCGTGGCGTGAGAGGCCTTGTAGGCAGGACCCCCCGCCCCGTCAAGCGCTTTCCGGGGCCCACCCACAGCATTTGCACCAGATCGCGGGGGAAACCGTGCCTCTTGCGCAACGGTCCGCCGCGCGGCGCGGGAAAATGGCGAGAGAACCCTTGCAAATCAGGGGCCTGCCGGACTTTCGTGAAGCATCTGCCGTTTAACCGCCCTGATCTGCCCAGGATGGACCCCATGACTGACCTGACGCGCCGGTGCTTTGTCTCCGCCGGAACCGCCACCCTTGCCCTCGGACTGCCGCAGGCCGCACAGGCCGCGCCGGTGATTGCCCTGCCCAAGGATCTGGGCGGGCACGAGCCGTCGACGATCATGGCGGTGCGCACGCCCAGCCCGGTGGTCAGCATGACCTTCGACGACGGCCCGCACCCGCGGCTGACACCGATCCTGCTGGACATGCTCAAGGCCCGCGGCCTCCGCGCGACGTTCTACGTGATCGGCAACCGCGTCGTGCAATGGCCCGACATCGTGCGCCGCATCGCCGCCGAAGGCCACGAGATCGGCAATCACAGCTGGTCGCACCCCGACCTCAGCGGCTATTCCGATGCCGCCGTGCTCAGCCAGATCGACCGCACCACAGACGCCATCTATCAGGTCACGGGCCGGCCGCCGGTGACGTTCCGTCCGCCCTACGGGTCGTTCACACGCCGCCAGCGCGACATGCTGCATGTCCAGCGCAAGCTGCCCACCATCCTGTGGTCGGTCGATCCGCAGGACTGGCGCCGCCCCGGTGCACAGGCCGTGGCCAGCCGCATCCTCGCGGGCTCGCGCGCCGGGGCCATCATCCTCAGCCACGACATCCAGAGCGGCACGGTCCAGGCCATGCCGCAGACCTTTGACGGGCTGCGCGCCCGCGGGCTGCGCTTTGTCTCGGTCTCGCAGATCCTGGGCTGGCCGCTGTGGCAATCGCGCCGCTTCAAGCGCGTGGCGCTCAGCGGATGACCCCGCGCCGTCGTGGTCGGCGCACGCCCGGCCCCGCTTTTCTGCCGCAGTCCCGGTTCTAGCGATCCGGAAGCGGGATGAACTCCTGATCGTCTCCCGGCGGAAGGTGAAAGCGGCCGTTCTGCCAATCCCCCTGCCGCCAGGCCTCTTTCGCCTCGTCGAGGCGCTCTTTCGAGGAGGCCACGAAATTCCACCAGATATAACGCGGCCCTTCCAGCGTCTCGCCGCCCAGCAGCATCAGCCGCGCGCCCTGATCACCGGCCTTCAGCGACACCCGGTCGCCGGGGCGGAACACCATCATCTGCCCGGCCTCGTAGACGGTGCCCGCCACCTCCACCCCGCCCTCGACCACATAGACCGCACGGTCCTCATGATCGTCCGGCAGCGGAATCGCCGCGCCGGGCTGCAGGATGGCATCGGCATAGAACATCTCGGACGCGGTCTGCACCGGCGCGCGTTCGCCATAGGCATGGCCCAGGATCAGCCGCACCTCCTTGCCCTCCCCTTGCAGCACGGGCAGATCCCCGGCGGCGGCATGGACAAATTCGGCCGGGCGGTCTTCGTGATCCTTTGGCAGCGCGACCCAGGTCTGGATGCCGAAGAACGGCATCGGGTCCACCTGCGTGGCGTCATCGGTGCGTTCCGAATGGGTGATGCCGTGACCGGCCACCATCCAGTTCACCGCGCCGGGTTCGATCCACTGGTCGGTGCCCAGCGAATCGCGGTGATGCATCCGCCCGCGATAGAGATAGCTGATCGTCGCCAGCCCGATATGCGGATGCGGACGCACATCCATCCCGCGCGACGGCAGGAATTCCGCTGGCCCCATCTGATCGAAGAAGATGAACGGCCCGACCATCTGCCGCCGGGGCGCAGGCAGCGCCCGGCGCACCTCGAATCCGCCCAGATCGCGGGCCCGGGGCACGATCAGCGTGTCGATGGCGTCCACCTCGTCTCCGGTGGGGCAATGCGGGTCCAGTGCGGGGTTCCAGCTCATGTCTTGGTCTCCTGATTACCGTTGACCTGTGACATAAACCTGCGCAGAGGATCATACAGGGCCGTGAAACAACAGGCTTCGTTCGCAGGCGCACAGAACGGCACCGAGCCACCCCGCGCGTGCATGACCGCGAAGAGATCGCCGCCCGCGAAGGCAGAGCAAGGAGCCGTTGCATGACCGACGACATCGACCCCGTTTCCGATCTCCTGCGGTTCGGCTGGGAGGAATGGGTCTCGCTGCCCGATCTCGGCCTGCCCGCGCTTCGGGCCAAGGTGGATACCGGCGCGCGGACCTCGGCCCTGCATGCCTATGACATCGAGACCTTCGGGCCCGCCTCGGCCCCCAAGGTGCGGTTCACCGTGCATCCCGTGCCGGGGCGCGACGACCTGATCATCCCCTGTTCGGCCCGCATCGTCGACCGCCGCACCGTGACCTCGTCCAACGGCGAAAGCGAAATGCGCTATGTCATCGCCTCCACCCTTCGCGTGGGCGAGGAAAGCTGGCGCATCGAACTGACGCTGACCGACCGGTCGTCGATGAATTCGCGCATGCTGCTGGGGCGGGAGGCGCTGAAGGATCACATCACCATCGTCGCCACCGAACGCTTTCAGCAGCCAAGGCTCAGCTACGATGTCTACACCACCTCCAAGGTGCGCCAGCATGCGCCGAACCGCAGCCTGCGGGTGGCGGTGCTGAGCCGCGAGGACAATTATTCGACCCGCCGCCTGATGGAAGAGGGCGACGCGCGCGGCCATACCGTCGAGGTCATCGACACCACGCGCTGCTACATGGCGATCAACGCGCTGTCGCCCGAGGTGCATTACGACGGCAAGCGCCTGCCGCGCTACGATGCCGTGATCCCGCGCATCGGCGCGTCGATCACCAGCTATGGCACCGCCGTCATCCGGCAGTTCGAAACCATCGGCACGTTCTGCGTGAACGGCTCGGACGGGATCACCGCCAGCCGCGACAAGCTGCACGCCCACCAGCTGATGGCGCGGCACAAGATCGGCATGCCCAACACCGCCTTTGCCGCCTCGCCCAAGGACACCGATTCGCTGATGCGCCTGGTGGGCACCGCGCCGCTGATCGTGAAACTGCTGGAATCGACGCAGGGCAAGGGTGTGGTGCTGGCGGAAACCAAGAAGGCCGCGCAATCGGTGATCGACGCCTTTCGCGGGCTCAAGGCGAACTTCCTGGTGCAGGATTTCGTCAAGGAGGCCGCGGGCGAGGATATCCGCTGCCTCGTCGTGGGCGGCAAGGTGGTGGCCAGCATGAAGCGCACCGGGGCCGAGGGCGATTTCCGCTCGAACCTGCATCGCGGCGGCAGCGCCAAGGTGGCGCGGATCTCCAAGGAGGAACGCGAGGCGGCGGTACGCGCCGCCCGGGCGTTCAAGCTGAACTTCGCCGGCGTGGACCTGTTGCGCTCTGAATCCGGCCCCAAGGTGCTGGAGGTCAATTCCAGCCCCGGCCTCGAAGGCATCGAGACCGCGACCCGCAAGAACATCGCCGGGCTGCTCTTTGACCATATCGAGGAACGGGTCCGCCCCACCCCCGTGCGCCGCCGCAAGGCCCCGCCCGAAGAGGGCGCGCCCTGATCCGCACCGCCGCCTGATCCGTAACCCGGCGCAAACGCACCCCTTTACGCTGCGGGCTGTTTTCCTATATCTTTGCTCAGGAAACAGAGGGAAGGATGTGACATGAACGATGCAAGCCCGCCGCTTGAAGGTGCGCCGCTGATCGCGCCCTCCAGCACGGATCACCCGCTCTACGACGCGGTGGTAGAGGCCTGCCGTTCGGTCTATGATCCTGAAATTCCGGTGAACATCTTCGACCTGGGCCTGGTCTACACCATCGACATCAACGACCAGAACGAGGTCCGCATCCTGATGACGCTGACCGCGCCGGGATGCCCCGTGGCGGGCGAGATGCCGGGCTGGATTGCCGAGGCGGTGGAGCCGCTGCCGGGGGTCAAGCACGTGGATGTGGACATCACGTGGGAGCCGCCCTGGGGCATGGACATGATGTCCGACGAGGCGCGGCTGGAACTGGGCTTCATGTGACCGGACCGTGATCTTGCGCACCCGGCGCAAGCTGTTTCCGTTGCCTTTGCACAAGGCAAGGCGTATGCCTTGCTTGTGGACAAGTTGCCGACATATCCCCTTGCCGCCGTCCTGACCGGCGATCTGATCGGCTCGCGGCGCAAGCCCGCCGCAGCGGTGGACATGGCGATTGCAGCGCTACGCGATGCCGCGCTGGACATCGGGCGGGACATGCAGAGGCCCGTGGTGTTCGACCGTCACCGCGGCGATGGCTGGCAGGTGCTGTTGCCCGAGGCTGCTGCCGGTCTGCGCAGTGCCATGCGCCTTGTGGCCGCGCTGACGGCGGCGGAAACCGGCCTGTCCACGCGCATCGGCCTTGGCTTTGGCCCCGCGCGCCTTGTGGCCGACCGCGATCTGGCCTCGGCCCAGGGTGCCGCGTTCCAGATGTCGGGCGATGTGCTGGACGGGCTGCCCCGGCAGGACCGGATCGCCCTGCCCGCGCTGGGCACCGCCGCGGGGCCGCCGCTGCAGGCCATGACGATGCTGCTGGACTGGGAATCGCGCCGCTGGTCCCCCGGACAGGCCGCCGCCCTGTTCGAGGCGCTGCGCCTTGCCGGCCCCACCCAGGAAGAGATCGCCGAAAAGTTCGGCGTCAGCCGGCAGGCGATCCAGATGCGCCTGGCCGCCACCGGCCTGCGCGCGGTCCTCGAAGCGCTGAATGTCTTCGAATCCCAGATCGACGACGTCTGGCACAGTCGGGAGGCTGCCTGATGCAAGTCAAAACCCTAGCTTTTCCGGATAGCAAGTCATGACCCTTGCCTTGACCCAACCCATGCTTCAGGTCTTTACCGCGCTGCTTCTGGCGCATGTGCTGGCCGATTTCGTGTTCCAGACCGGCTGGATGGTCCGGCACAAGCGCAATGCCTTTGTCCTGCTGCTGCACATCGCCATCGTCTTCGGCCTCAGCGTTGCGGCACTGGGCGGGGTGTGGGAGGTGGCGCTGCCCATCGCCTTTGCCCATCTGGTCATCGACATGACCAAGGTCTACCTGCTGCCCGCCCGGGCTCGCGACACGCTGGCCGCCTTCCTGTGGGACCAGGCGGCGCATCTGGCCACCCTGGCCGCGGCCGCCATCGCATGGCCCGGGGCCATGGCGCAGGGCCTGCTGGCACCCTATGCCGCCGACCTGACCGCGCCGGCGCTGATCCTGTCGGGGTTCGTGCTGACGGTCCTCGCGGGCGGCTTTGCGGTGGGCCTGCTAGCCTCGCGCTTTGCCACGCAGATGGAGCCGCAGGACAGCTTGCCCGATGCCGGGCGGATCATCGGACAGCTGGAACGCACGCTGATCTTCCTGCTGGTCTTTCTGGGCCAGCCGGCGGGGATCGGTTTTCTGATCGCGGCGAAATCCGTGCTGCGGTTCGACACCGTGGCGCATCAGCGCGCCGGGGAATACGTGATCATCGGCACCCTCGCCTCGTTCACATGGGCGCTGGCGATCAGCTATGCGACACTGGCCCTGCTTGAGATTGCAGGCGGGACACCCTAGGTTTGGAGAAACGCGACGAGAGGCACATCATGTTCGGCATCCCCGGCAAGCAGGCCGTCACACTCACCCCGGCGGCGGTAAAGCATATCCGCAGGCTCATGGAACGCGACGGACGCCATGCGCTGCGGCTTGGCGTGAAAAAGGGCGGCTGTGCGGGCATGGAATACACCATGGACTATGTCGACGCCCCCGACCCGCATGACGAGGTGGTGGAACAGGACGGCGCGCGGGTGGCCATCGCGCCCATGGCGCAGATGTTCCTGTTCGGCACGGAAATCGACTACGAGACCGCGCTGCTGGAATCGGGCTTCCGCTTCCGCAACCCCAATGTCGCCGATGCCTGCGGCTGTGGCGAATCGATCAAGTTCAAGGACGTGGACGAACTGGCCGCCGCGCAGGGCAAGCTCTGACATGGCGCTGTCGGAGGAAGAGATCGCCTTTGCCACCGATCTCTTCACCGGCCTCGGAGCGGTGAGCACCCGCAAGATGATGGGTGGGCTGTGCCTCTACCATGACGGCACGATCTTTGCCATCGTGCACCCCGAAGGCGGCGTGATGCTCAAGGGGGCCGGCGCCTTCGTGGACCGGCTGGAGGCGCTGGGCTGCACCCGGTGGACCTATCAGCGCGACGGCCAGAAGACCACGCGCATGCCGTACTGGAGCCTGCCCGACAGCGCCCGCGACGATCCCGACGAAGCCTGCGCGCTGGCCCGCGAGGCGCTGCAGCATCTGTGATCCACCCGTGCCCTGTATCGGATCCGTCCTCCTGACGCCTTGACCCTGCACGGCTTATCGCGACACTGCCGCAAAGCCGAACGGAGGGATCAAGATGCGCCGCAAACTCGCTGCCGGAAACTGGAAGATGAACGGCACGCTGGCCGCCCTGGGCGAGGTTGACAGCCTGGCCCTTGCCGCCCAGGGCGCGGCCGAGGTGCTGGTCTGCCCGCCCTTCCCGCTGATCGCCCCCGCCGCGGGCCGCGTGCCGGGGGTGGCGATTGGCGGGCAAACCTGCCATCCCGAGACCTCGGGCGCCTTTACCGGCGAGGTGTCAGCAGGGATGCTGGCGGATGTCGGCGCAAGCTATGTCATCCTTGGCCATTCCGAGCGGCGCGAGATGTTCGACGAACATGACGACCATATCCGCGCCCGGTGCCGCGCGGCGTGGCAGGCCGGGCTGAAGGTGATCCTCTGCATCGGCGAGACCGAGGCACAGCGCGACGCTCAGAACACGCTGGACATCCTGGGCGGACAGATGGCCGGGTCGATCCCCGACGGGGCGACGGGGCACAATCTGGTGGTGGCCTATGAACCGATCTGGGCCATCGGAACCGGGCGCACCGCCACACCCGACCAGATCGGCGAGGTGCATGATTTCATCCGCGCCCGGCTGGAACGCCGTTTTGGCGCGGGTGTGGGCCGCTCGACCCGGCTGCTTTATGGCGGGTCGGTCAAGCCCGGCAACGCCGCCGAGATCTTTGCCGTGTCGAACGTGGATGGCGCGCTGGTGGGCGGGGCCTCGCTGAAATCCGCGGATTTCATCCTGATCATCGACGCGCTGAACGCCGCGTCGGATTGAAAAAAGGCGGCACCCGGACCGGGGCGCCGCCTCTTGCGTTGTGTCGGGTGGGGATCAGCCCACCCGCCCCGTCACTCTGCCACAGGCGCGCGCGCCTCGCAGAACGCCGCTTCAAGCTGGTTCGACGGCGGTGCGCCCGCGCAGTTCACCTGCGGGCCCATCACGTTGTCAGGCAGCCAGGTGGAAATCACCGGCACGTAGGTGACAAGGATCAGGAAGACAAACAGCACCGCAAGGAACGGAAGCGCGGCCTTCACCACCCGCATCATGGGCATTCCCGCCACCCCGGAGGTCACAAACAGGTTCAGACCCACCGGCGGCGTGATCATCCCGATCTCCATGTTCACCACCATGATGATGCCCAGATGGATCGGGTCGATGCCCAGTTGCAGCGCAATCGGGAAAACCAGCGGCGCCACGATCACCAGAAGGCCCGAGGGCTCCATGAACTGACCGCCGATCAGCAGGATCACGTTCGCGATCACCAGGAACATGATCGGGCCAAAGCCGGCATCCAGCATCGCCGCGGCGATCTGCTGCGGGATCTGTTCGTCGGTCAGCACATGCTTGAGGATCAGCGCGTTGGCGATGATGAACATCAGCGTGACCGTCAGCTTGCCCGCCTCGAACAGCGTGTCCTTGGTGTCCTTGTGAAAGAACGCCGTCACCAGCGCGATGGGCTTCTGGATCAGCCGCAGATTGCGCTCGCCGTCCCGGCCCGCCAGCGGCCCCATGTCGCGATAGATGAAGTTCGCGATCAGGAAGGCGTAGACGGCGGCGACGGCGGCGGCTTCGGTGGGGGTGAAGATGCCGCCATAGATGCCGCCCAGGATGATCACGATCAGAAGCAGGCCCCAAAGCGCCTCCAGCCCCGTCTCCCAGACCTCGCCCCAGCCCAGCCAGTCGCCCTTGGGCAGGTTGCGGACCTTGGCGATGCCGTAGATCGTCAGCATCAGCATCGAGCCCGCCATCAACCCCGGGATCACGCCCGCGAGGAACATCCGCCCCACCGAGACATCGGTGGCCGAGGCATAGACCACCATCACGATGGAGGGCGGGATCAGGATGCCCAGCGTGCCGGCATTGGCGATCACACCGGCGGCGAAGTCCTTGGAATACCCCACCTGCCGCATCCCCGCGATCACGATGGAGCCGATGGCCACCACCGTTGCCGGACTGGAGCCCGACAGGGCCGCAAACAACATGCAGGCAAACACCCCGGCAATCGCCAGACCGCCCGGGAAATGCCCCACGATGGCGATGGAGAACCGGATGATCCGCCGCGCCACGCCGCCCGTGGACATGAAGCTGGAGGCAAGGATGAAGAACGGGATCGCCAGCAGCGTGTAATGCCCCGCCATCGCCTGGAAGAAGCTTTGCGCGATGGAGGCCAGCGAGGTGTCGGACAGCACCAGCAGGAACAGGATCGACGAAAAGCCCAGCGAGACGGCGATGGGCACGCCGATCAGCATCAGGCCGATGACCATGCCAAAGAGAATGACAACTTCCATGGGTCTCAGTCCTTGTTCAGATGCGCGACGTCGTCGACGGCGTCTTCGGCTTCATGCGACACGATCAGGCTTTCCTCGGCACCGGTCCAGATGCGCCAGGTCGCCTGGCAAAAGCGCAAGAGCAGCAGCGCGGCACCAATCGGCAGGATCACATAGGGGATGAAGCGCGGGATCTTCTCATAGGCCTCGCCTTCGTTGATCCACGGCTCGATGAAACGCAGCCATTCCGGCATGGGAATGTCGATGACCTCGTACCACGACCGGTACGAGGTGCGTTTCATCTCTTCGAACCCGGTGGGGAACCATTGCCCGGTGGTCTTGGGCAGGTTGGCGAAATTGGCCCAGTAATCCCACGCGCCCTTGAGCAGCAGGAACGCATAGGCCACGCACACGGCGGCGGCGATCAGCCCCAGCACGCGGCGCGTCCCCGGGGCGAGCACGTTCAGCACGGCATCGACGCCCAGATTGGCCGTCTTCTTGACCGCGTAGCTCACGCCGAACAGCACCAGCCAGGCAAACAGGAACGACGTGGCCTCCAGCCCCCATATGAGGCCGGTGTTGAACCCATAGCGCAGCACCACGTTGATGAAGGTGATCAGGGTCATCGCGCCCAGGATCAGGGCGATCAGGGTCTCTTCCAGCTCGTCGATCACGCGGCTGGCCAGTCCGTGGGACTCGGGATGCTTGGACATGGCGCTCCTCCACTGGCCCCGCACCCTGCGGGGCATGTTGTTCGGCCGTCATCGGGGAACAAGGGCCCCGGCCTTGTGCGACCGGGGCATGCGGCGGCCCCGAAAGGCCGCCGCGACAGGATCAGAAATTCATGTTGATCGCCTGCGCGGCGTCGATGTTGTCCTGGCCCACGTCGGCCTTGAACTGGTCCCAGACCGGCAGCATCGCGTCGACCCAGGCCTGGCGCTGCTCGGCGTTCAGCTCGCGCACCACGCCGCCGGCATCGAGGATCGCCTGCTTGGCTTCCTGGTTGACACGGAAGCTTTCGGCATTCCGGGCTTCGGTCACTTCGGCCAGGATGGTGGCCAGTTGATCGCGCACATCGGCATCGAGGCTGTCCCACCAGTCCACCGAGGTGACGACCATGTAGTCGATCACGCCGTGATTGGTTTCGGTGATGCCGTCCTGCACTTCAAAGAACTTCTGGCCGTAGATGTTCGACCAGGTGTTTTCCTGACCGTCCACAACGCCGGTCTGCAGCGCGCCGTATACTTCCGAGAACGCCATCGGCTGCGGGCTCACGCCGATCGCTTCCATCTGCGCCTTCAGCACTTCGGACGGCTGCACGCGGAACTTCAGACCGTTGGCGTCCGACGGCAGCTCCAGCGGCACGTTGGCCGACATCTGCTTCATGCCGTTGTGCCAGAACTGCAGGCCCAGCAGGCCGCGGCGGGTCATCGATTCCTTCATCGCCTGGCCGGTTTCCGACGCCTGAAACGCGTCCACCGCTTCGATGTTCTTGAACATGAAGGGCAGGTCGAAGATGCGGAACTGCTTGGTGAACTGCTCGAACTTCGACAGCGACGGCGCGGCCATCTGCACGTCACCGTTCAGCATCGCCTCGAGCACCTGGTCGTCATTGTAGAGCGTCGAGTTCGGGAACACCTCGACACAGGCGGTGCCGTCCATTTCGGCGTTGACGCGCTCCTGGAACAGCGTCGCGGCGATGCCCTTGGGATGGCGGTCGGTGTTGGTGACGTGGCTGAACTTGATGACGATCTCGCCATCGTCGCAGGCCGCCAGCGCCCCGTTGGCGGCACCCATCAGTGCAGTGGCCGCAACGGCCGTCATGAGCAGGGTCTTCATGCAATCCTCCCGGATGTCTGTTGCAGAACAGGGCCCCCCTCCCCGGGGGCCCGGTGCAGTCACAAGACCGTGTTCGCCGAATCGGATCAAGCGCGGAATCGGCCTGCCGCGCCCGGTGGCGATTTCCGTTGTTTGGCAGGGTGTTGGCGTGCAGTTCTGACAGCCGGCACAAGCCCGTCTGCGGCCTTTGTGCGGAAATCCGCACGCCGCGCGGGGCGGGCTGTGCGGAATTCCGCACAGTTTTTGCCCCTCGCGAATCCTCCTGCGGCGCGCCATTGTTCCGCCATGTCCCCCGATCCCGACCGACTCGCCCGCCTCATCACCTTCCTGCAGGCCGCCAGCGTACTGAAGGACACGCTGCGTTCGTCGCGGACCCTTGCGGGCCGCCCCGAAAGCACCGCCGAACACAGCTGGAGCCTGTGCCTGCTGGTGCTGCTGGTCGAGCGGGATCTGGACGGCATCGACGTTCCGCGCCTGCTCAAACTGTGCCTGCTACACGATCTGGGCGAGGCGATCTCGGGCGACATTCCCGCCATCCACCAGGATCCGGACCACGACAAGGCCGCCGAGGAACGCGCCGATTTCATCACCCTGTGCGCCCCCCTGCCCGACGATCTGAAGACCGAGTTCCTGGCGCTCTGGGACGAATACGACGCGGCCCGGACGCCCGAGGCGCAACTGGCCAAGGGGCTCGACAAGCTGGAAACGATGATCCAGCACGTCACCGGACAGCAGGTGGAGGGCTTCGACTACCTGTGGAACCTGGGCTACGGCACCAACCGCACCAACAAGACGCCGCTTCTGCGCGCGTTGCGGGACAAGGTCGATGCCATGACCCGGCAGGCCGCCGCGGATCAGCTGCGGTAGTCCTCGGGTTTCAGCCCGTATCTGGCCAGCTTGTCGTAAAACGTCTTGCGTGGCAGCTTCAGCGCCTCGGCCGCGGCGCGGGCCTGCCCGCCGGCACGGCGCAGCGCATCCTCCAGAAAGGACCGTTCCACCTGCGCCATGCGGTCGGCCAGTCCCAGATCGGCGGATGGCGCGGCCTCGGCCAGCCCCAGCGCAAAGCGCATGGCGTGGCTCATCAGCGCGCGGGCATTGCCCGGCCAGTCCCGCGCCATCAACCCGGCAACCACCTTTTCCGAGATATCAGGCGCCGCCAGTCCGGCCTGTTCGGCGGCCTGGGCAACATAGTGGCGGAACAGCACGGGAATGTCCTCGGGCCGTTCCGACAGCGCCGGGATGCGCACCTGGCAGACCTCCAGCCGGTAGTAGAGATCGGCGGTCAGCCCGGTGTCCGGCAGCGCCCGCGTGCTGCCCGCGATCAGCTGCACACCGCCGGTTTCCAGCAGATCGGCCAGCGCCAGCTGGGTGTCGCCGGGCAGCGCCGCGATCTCGTCCAGAAACAACGCGCCGCCGCTGCCATCGCGCCAGAGCCGTTCCAGCGCCGGTCGGTCCAGCCCGGCCGCGGCGCGCTTTTCGAACGGACCCTTGGCGCGGGACGACGACAGGTGGATGACCTCGGCCACCTTCGAGATGCCGGTGCCCGGCGCGCCATGCACCAGCACCTCGGTGCCCATGCGCGCCGCGGCCCGCACTTGCGCGCGCAGGCCCTCGGCCTGCGCCGAGACGCCAAAGATCAGCCGTGCCGCCGGATCGCCATGCTCCAGCTCCGCCCGCAGCCGCCGGTTTTCCAGCACCAGCGCCCGGGTCCGCGCCGCCCGCTCCAGCACGGCGGTCAGGTCGGCGGGCGAACAGGGCTTTTCCAGAAAGCCGAACGCCCCGTCCGACATCGCCCGCACCGCCATGGGAATGTCGCCCTCGCCGGTCAGCAGGATCACCGGCAGGTCCGGATCGATGCCGCGGGCAAATTCCAGCAGGTGAAACCCGTCCCGCCCCGGCATCCGCAGATCCGACAGGATCACCCCGTCAAAGCCGGGGGTGATATGGTCGCGGGCGGCCACGAAGGACCCCGCCACCAGTGGCACGAACCCCGCAAGGTCCAGCGTCTGGCCAAGAGCCTCGCGCACCGCGGCGTCGTCATCGACCACCAGAACCCGCCGCGTCATGCGCCGCTCCCGGGTGTCGCGCCACAAGGGACGGTGGGCGGGGCGACGTTCCGGGCCTGCCCGGAACAAGCGTCGTCCGGCATCATGCCGCCACCTCTTCGGCAAAGGGTTCCAGTTCGACGGTGAACACCGCGCCGCCGCCCGCAACGTTGCTGCCGCGGATATTGCCGCCAAAGCTTTGCACCAGCCCGTAGGAAATCGACAGGCCCAGCCCCATGCCTTCGGTCTCGCCCACCTCCTTGGTGGTGTAGAACGGCTCGAACACCCGTTCGGGATCGGCAATGCCCGGCCCGGTGTCGCGCACCGTGACCACCGGCCCCGGGGCGATGGCCAGCGCGATCCGCTTTTCGGCCTGCCCTGTCATGGCATCGGCGGCATTGTTGATCAGGTTGACAAAGACCTGCGTCAGCCGCACCTCGCCGCCCAGGGCCCAGACCGGCCCCTCCGGGCGCGGCCAGTCCAGCGTGACGGCGTCGGCGCGCAGCCGCGCCTCGGTCAGGTCCACCGCGCTGTCCAGCACGCGCACAAGGTCCACCCGCCCCACCGGCTCGCTTTCATTGCGGGCAAAGGCGCGCAGGTTCTTGATGATCCGCGCCGCCCGCGCCGCCATGTCCGAAATCCGCCCGAGATTCTCGCCCGCCTTGTCGGGCACGCCGCGGGCCAGATAGGCGGCACCGTTCTCGGCAAACTGCCGGATCGCCATGAGCGGCTGGTTCAGTTCGTGGCTGATCCCCGCCGACATCTGCCCCAGCGCGCTCAGCTTGCCCGCCTGCACCAGATCGGCCTGCGCCCGGCGCAGCGCCGCCTCGGCCGCCTCGCGTTCGGCCACCTCGCGGCGCAGCGCGGTGTTGGAGGCCTCCAGATCGGCGGTGCGGGCCCGCACCCGGCTTTCCAGCACCTGGTTGGCCGCCGCCAGCGCCTGCCGCCGTTCGGTCGCGAGGAACAGCAGCGAGCCGAACACGAGGCACAGCATTCCCACCGCCGCCGCCTGCAGCGCGGCCAGCCGCCGCGCCGGGGCGACATCAACCAGCGCCTCGCCGGTCATGCCGATCACCGGCAGCGGCCGCGCCAGGTGCAGCGCGTGCGGCGGCACATAGGCGCTCAGCCGCTGGTGCCAGAGCATGTGCGCCCCCAGCACCCGCCGCGTCACCGGCGGCACGGTCCCGTCGGGGGTGACAAAGCCCTCTTCGCTGCGCCGCCAGCCCAGCAGTTCCGACCGCGAGGACACAAAGACCTCGCCCCCGGCCACGGTGAACCAGACGGTGGGCCGCGCACCGCGCCAGTCCTGTTCGAGATTGTCGATATCCACCACCAGCACCAGCACGCCCTGCACCCGCCCGTCCGCCCCGAAGGCGGGCGCGGCAAAGCTGTAGGCGCGCCGGGCAAACCCCGCGCTCGACCCGTGCGCAGCGCCAAGCGCGCCATGCAGGGCGCGGCGGAAATAGGCGGTGTCGGCCAGCCCCTCGGGGCGTACCTCGTGCGAGGCGGCCAGGATCCGGCCCTGCGGATCGGCATAGTAGGCCGCCAGCGCCGCGGTGCGGTCGGCGCTTTTCAGCAACAGCGCCTCGGCCTGTGCCACCGGCGCATCGCCATGCAGCGCGGCCAGCTCCGGGTGATCGGCCAGGAGCACCGCCGTCATGCGGTACCGCTTGAGCTCGGCCACCAGCTGATCGGCGGCCAGCGCCAGGTCCGACGCCCCGCGTGCCGCCAGCCCGTCCAGCGCCTGCCGATAGCCATAGTGCCAGACGCCGCCCCCCAGGAGGGCGACGGCCAGAAGAAAGGCCAGAACCGCAGGGCCGCGGCGGAACGACAGGCTCAGCATGAGCGTCTGCATAGCAAGCGCCCGCGCCGCGGGAAAGCCTGCGCAAAACCGCTTTGCCCGCCGCCCGGTTCCGGGTTAGCTGGCCGCATGCAGCAGTTCCACCAGGCCCCCACAGATCCGGCCTTCTACCAGGACCCCTACCCGCTTTACGCCCGGATGCGCGCGGCGGGCGATCTGGTCTGGTGGCAGGACTATGCCCTGCCCTGCGCGGTGTCGCACCGTGCCGTCCATGCGCTCTTGCGCGACCGTCGGTTCGGGCGCGAAATTCCGCCGGAAAAGGCGCAGCCCGTGCCGCCGCATCTGGCTCCGTTCTACGCGGTCGAGGCGCATTCCATGCTGGAGCTGGAGCCGCCCCGCCACACCCGCCTGCGCGGCCTGGTGCTGCGCGCCTTCACCTCGCGCCGCATCGCCCGGCTGGGGCCGGAGATCGCGGCGCTGGCCCATGACCTGATCGACGGCTTTCCCGCGGACGAAGTCGACCTGCTGGAGGCCTTTTGCCAGAAGATCCCGGTGATCGTGATCTGCCGCCTGCTGGGGGTGCCCGAAACGATGGCCCCGCAGCTTCTGGCCTGGTCGAACGACATGGTGGCGATGTACCAGGCGCGCCGCGACAGGGCCGTCGAGGACGCCGCGGCAGCGGCCGCGGCCGCCTTTGCCGACTTCCTGAGGACCCATGTGGCGGCGCGGCGCAACGATCCGCGCGACGATCTGCTGACCCATCTCATCGCTGCCGAGGCCGACGGGGCGCGGCTGAGCACCGACGAGCTGATCACCACCTGCATCCTGCTTCTGAATGCCGGGCACGAGGCCACGGTGCACAGCCTGGGCAACGGCCTGCGCACCCTGCTGGACCACAGCCAGACCATGACGGTCGAGACGGCAGAAACGGCGGTGGAAGAGATCCTGCGCTTTGCCCCGCCGCTGCACATGTTCACCCGCTACGCCTATGAAGAGGTCACGCTGTACGGCCACACGTTCCGCCGCGGCGACGAGGTGGCGCTGTTGCTGGCCTCGGCCAATCGCGACACGGCTGTGTTCGACCAGCCGGACCGGTTCGATCCCTTGCGCCCGCCGGGGCCGCAGGTCAGCTTTGGCGGCGGGTTGCATTTCTGTGTCGGCGCGCCACTGGCGCGGCTGGAGATGCAGGTGGCGCTGCCGATCCTGCTGGCCCGCTGCCCGGGCCTGCGCCTGTGCGGCCCGGCGCAGATCGCCGATCTTTACCATTTCCACGGGCAGGCGGAGCTGCGCGCCCGTCTTATGCCCTGAGCCGACCGCCGGCCACATCCGCCCCTGTCACAACGGCAGCGCCGTCGTCATCTTGATCTCTTCCATGGACAAGAGCGCGGTGACGTTGTGCACCTTCACCTCGGAAATCAGCGCCTGGTAGAACGCGTCATAAGCCCGGGCATTGGGCACGCGGACCTTGAGGATATAGTCGATCTCTCCCGCCAGGCGGTGCGCCTCCTGCACTTCGGGCCGCTTGTGCAGGGCTTCGAGAAAGCGCCGCTGCCATTCGGCCTCGTGTTCCGAGGTACGGATCAGCACAAAGAACGTCGCCTCGAATCCCAGCTTTTCGGCGTCCAGCAGCACGGTCTGCGGGCCGATCACCCCGGCCTCGCGCATCTTGCGGATGCGATTCCACACCGGCGTCTTGGACGAGTTCACCGCGCGGGCGATTTCGTCCAGCGATTGCGCCGCGTCGCGCTGCAGTTCGCGAAGGATTTTCCGGTCGGTCTCGTCAAGGCGCATGGCTGTTCCCGTTCTGGCGGCAGACGGAAACATGCGCGCGATTTCGGCCCGATGCAAGAACAAACATTCTTATGTCTTCAATCTACTGGCGCTTTTCAGGAACGATGTCCTAATCTGAGGACAGAACCCGTGTACGGAGCCAGACCAAAGATGCGACATTTTCCGATCTTTCTTGCCCTGCAGGGGCGCCGCGTGGTGTTGTCGGGCGGCGGTGGGGCCGCGCTTGCCAAGCTGCGGCTGCTGATGAAGACCGAGGCGCGGATCGAGGTCTTTGCCGCCGATCCCGCACCCGAGATCGAGGCCTGGGCCGCAGCCCGGCGCCTGACCCTGCACCGCCGGGCGCTGCAGGCGGCAGACCTGCAGGGGGCCGCGCTGGCCTATGCCGCCGACGAGGACGCCCGCGGCGATGCCCGCACCGCCGCGCTGGCCCGGACCGCCGGGGTGCTGGTGAACGTGGTGGACGATCTTGACGCCAGCCAGTTCCTGACCCCCGCCATCGTCGACCGCGACCCGGTGACCGTCGCCATCGGCACCGAAGGCGCGGCCCCGGTCCTGGCGCGCGCGATCAAGGCCGATCTCGAAGCGCGGCTGTCCCCGCGGCTGGGCGCGCTGGCGCGACTGGCGCAGGGCTTCCGCGGACGCGCCGCGGCGCTGCCCCAGGGTCGCCGCCGGCGGGCCTTCTGGTCGGCCTGGTTCGACCGGGCCGGACCGCAGGCGCTGGATGCAGGCGGGCCCGCCGCGGCAGAGACCGCGCTGGAGGCCTTGCTGGCCGCGCATCTGGACGCGGCCCCGCAGCCCGGCCATGTGATCTTTGCCGGGGCCGGGCCCGGCGATCCCGACCTGCTGACGCTGAAGGCACGCAAGGCGCTGGACCGCGCCGATGTCGTCCTGCACGACCGCCTTGTACCGCCCGCCATTCTTGACCTCGCCCGGCGCGAGGCGACGCTGATCGATGTCGGCAAGCAGGGCTTCGGCCCGGCCCTGCCGCAAGCCGAGATCAACGCCCTGCTGGTCCGCCACGGGCAGGCCGGCGCACAGGTGCTGCGGCTCAAGGGGGGCGATCCGGCGGTGTTTGCCCGGCTCGACGAAGAGATCGACGCCGTTGCGGAGGCAGGGCTGGGATGGGAGATCGTGCCGGGCATCACCGCGGCCTCGGCGGCGGCGGCCTCCATCGGCCAGGCGCTGACCCGGCGCGGCCGCAATGCCGGGCTGCGCGTGCTGACCGGACATGACATGGCGGGCTTTGCCGAACAGGACTGGCACGCGCTGGCCACACCGGGAACGGTGGCCGCCATCTACATGGGCAAGCGCGCGGCGCGGTTCCTGCAGGGGCGGCTGATGATGCACGGCGCGTCCGAGGCCACGCCTGTCACGGTGGTGGAAAACGCCTCGCGCCCCGATGAGCGCGTGCTGGCCAGTTCGCTGGGCCGCCTGTCCCGCGATCTGGAAGACGCCCGGCCCGAAGGTCCGGCGATCCTGCTTTACGGTCTTGCGCCGCGCGCCGCGGCGGCCGTCCTTTCCCTGCCAAGACAGGAGGTGTCCTGATGCCCCGCCCCTTCACCCCCAAGGTGGTCACCGCCAACGCCCTCACCGAAGGCTGGGTGATCTACCTGACCGAAGACGACCGCTGGACGCGGTCGCTGTCCGAGGCCGAGCTGCTGACCGACGAGGCCCATGCCGAGCTGCGCCTGATCGAGGCCAGCGCCCGCAGCGCCGAGGCCGTGGGCGTCTACCTGGCCGAGATGAAACCCGGCCCCGACGGGCCCGAGCCGGTGCATTTCCGCGAGGATTTCCGCCGCGCCGGCCCGTCACCCCGCGCCGTGCCCCTGATGACGGAGGGTTCCTGATGTACCGCTATACCGATTTCGACGCAGACTTTGTGGCCGAGCGCAACCGACAGTTCCGCCAGCAGGTGGCGCGCCGTCTGGACGGCAGCCTGACCGAGGACGAGTTCAAGCCGCTGCGGCTGATGAACGGGCTGTATCTGCAGCTGCACGCCTACATGCTGCGCGTGGCGATCCCCTATGGCACGCTGAACGCGCGCCAGATGCGTCGGCTGGCCGAGATTGCCGAGCGCTGGGACCGCGGCTATGGCCATTTCACCACGCGGCAGAACATCCAGTTCAACTGGCCCCGCCTGCGCGACGTGCCCGACATGCTGGACGCGCTGGCCGAGGTGGGCATGCATGCCGTCCAGACCAGCGGCAACACCATCCGCAACGTCACCGCCGATCACCTGGCCGGGGCCGCCGCCGACGAGATCGCCGATCCCCGCCCGGTGGCCGAGCTGATCCGGCAATGGTCCACCGACCATCCCGAATTCCAGTTCCTGCCGCGCAAGTTCAAGATCGCCATCACCGGCAGCCCCAACGACCGCGCGGTGACCCGCGCCCATGACATCGGCCTGCGCCTGCTGGAACGCGACGGGCAGACCGGATACGAGGTGATCGTGGGCGGCGGCATGGGGCGCACGCCGATGCTGGGCCAGGTGATCCGCGATTTCCTGCCCGAAGCCGATCTTCTGCCCTATCTCGAGGCCATCGTTTCGGTCTGGAACCTCCTGGGGCGGCGCGACAACAAGTACAAGGCCCGCATCAAGATCACCCTGCACGAACACGGCATCGACGCTCTGCGCACCCGGGTCGAGGACCGCTTTGCCGAATTGCGCCCGGCCTTTGGCGGGGCGGACCGGGCGATCCTGGCCGCTCTGCGCCGGGATTTTGCCCCACCCGCGCTGGCGCAGGGCCGATCCACAAGGGTCTTCGAGACCGCCCGCGCCGCCGATCCGGTGTTCCGCGCCTGGTGCGACAGCAACCTCGCCCCGCATCGCGCCGCCGATCACGCCATCGTGCAGGTCAGCCTCAAGGCGCATGGTGCGGTGCCCGGCGATGCCAGCGCCGCGCAGATGCGCGCGCTGGCCGACCTGGCCGAACGCTACGGGCATGACGATTTGCGCATCAGCCACGAGCAGAACGTCGTTCTGCCGCATGTGCACAAGGCCGATCTGCCGCAACTGCACGCCGCGCTGACGGCGCAGGGGCTGGGCACGGCGAATATCGGCCGCATCTCGGACATCATCGCCTGCCCCGGCATGGATTACTGCGCGCTGGCCACCGCGCGGTCGATCCCGGTGGCGCAAGAGATCGCCACCCGCTTTCAGGCGCTTGGTCTGGAGGACGAGATCGGTCCGCTCAAGATCAAGATCTCGGGCTGCATCAACGCCTGCGGCCATCACCATGTGGGCCATATCGGCATCCTCGGGCTCGACCGCGGCGGGGTCGAGACCTATCAGATCACGCTGGGCGGCGATCACAGCGAGACCGCGGCGCTGGGGCAGCGCATCGGGCCGGGCTTTGCCGCGGACGAGATCGTGCCCGCCGTCGAACGGCTGGTGCAGGCCTATCTCGCACTGCGGACCGAACCGGCCGAAACCTTCCTGGCCTGCTACCGCCGCCTTGGCCCCGAGCCGTTCAAGACCGCGCTGTACGGCGCCGGGAACGAGGCGCGTCCGGATGCGGCCTGATCCCCTGGACCTTGCGAAACCGCAAGACACGCACCCGGTTCGGGCCGCCCTGACCGCACGGGTGCAAGACCTCAATGACCGGTTCCGCCATCACGGTGCGACCGCGGTGCTAAAGGCCGTCCTGCGCGACCGGGTTGCCGGGCGGATCGCGCTGGTGTCGTCCTTCGGGGCGGAGTCGGTGGCGCTCTTGCATCTGGCGGCGCTGGTGGACCGGCACGTGCCGGTCCTGTTCCTCGACACCGGGCTGCATTTTGCGGAAACGCTTGTCTATCAGCAGGATCTGGCCGAGCGGCTGCGGCTGAGCAACCTGCGCGTCCTGCGCGCCACCCCGGCCCGGCTGGCGGCCGAGGACCCGTTCGGCGCGCTGAAATTCAACGATCCCGACCGCTGCTGCACGTTGCGCAAGACCGAACCGCTGCAGGCCGCGCTGGCCGGGTTCGACGCCTGGATCACCGGGCGCAAGCGGTTCCAGTCCGCCGGGCGCGCGGCGCTGGCGTTCTTCGAGCCCGATCCGGCTTCGGGCCGGATCAAGGTGAACCCGCTGGCGCATTGGCGCGCCGCGGACGTGCAGGCCTATATCGACGAAAACCGCCTGCCGCGCCACCCGCTGGTGGCGCGCGGCTACCCGTCGATCGGCTGCGCCCCCTGCACCAGCCGCATCCGCGCGGGCGAGGATGCCCGTGCGGGGCGCTGGCGCGGACAGGCCAAGACGGAATGCGGGCTGCACCTGCCCGCCCCCGTCTCCCCCCTTGCCCCCCAGACGACAGGAGAGCCGGAATGAGCATCCTCGTGACCGATACGGGCTTTGCCCCCGATGACTGGACCGGGCCGGTCTGCGACCTGGCGTCGCACACCGACCCCGCCGCGCTGCAGATCGCGCCCGACACAGGGCTGGTGCGCATCCGCTTTCCCAGCTTTGCCGATGGCCGCGGCTTTACCCTGGCGCGGCTGCTGCGGCTGCGCGGCTATGCCGGGCGGCTGCGCGCCGCCGGGCATGTGATCGCCGACCAGTATGCCATGGCACGGCGTGCAGGCTTTGACGAGGTCGAGATCGACGCCGCGCTGGCAGCCCGCCAGCCCGAGGGCCAGTGGCTGTTCCGCGCCGACTGGCGCGCGCATGACCACCGGGCCCGGCTGCAGGCGCATCCGGGGGCACGTCTGGGGGCACCTCTGGGGGCCGGGCTGTAGGATGGGTGAGATCACCCATCCTACCCTGCGCGGTCCCGCCGTCTTTCGCCTGATCCATGTCAAAGCTAGATGTAAGGTGCCGGTTTAATCGGACCGGGACACAAAGAGGACAGAGTTGAGACCCGTGACCGACGCCACAGACCTGCGCCCCGCCCCGAAAAAGCTGGCCGTGCCCGACGCCCAGACCGTGACCCATGTCCAGCACTGGACCGACCGGCTGTTTTCCTTCCGGGTGACGCGGCCCGCCGCGTTGAGGTTCCGCTCGGGCGAATTCGTGATGATCGGTCTGATGCAGACGGACGAAAAGACCGGGCGGGAAAAGCCGCTCTTGCGGGCCTATTCCATCGCCTCGCCCGCATGGGATGACGAGCTGGAGTTCTACTCGATCAAGGTGCAGGACGGCCCGCTGACCTCGCGCCTGCAGCACATCCAGCCCGGTGACCAGATCATCCTGCGCCCCAAACCCGTGGGAACGCTGGTGCATGATGCGCTGCTGCCCGGCAAGCGGGTCTGGTTCTTTGCCACCGGCACCGGCATCGCGCCTTTCGCCTCGCTCCTGCGCGACCCGCAGACCTACGAGGATTACGACGAGGTCATCCTGACCCATACCTGCCGCGAGGTCGGAGAGCTGGAATACGGCCGCCGCCTGATCGAGGACATCCGCAGCGACGAGATGCTGACCGAACTGATCGGCGAGGGGTTTCACGAAAAGCTGCGCTATTACCCCACGACCACCCGCGAGCAAAGCGCCCGGATGGGCCGGATCACCGATCTGATCCGGTCGGGCGAGGTGTTCACCGATCTGGGCATCCGCCCGCTCGACCCCGCCCGGGACCGCGCGATGATCTGCGGCAACCTGGCGTTCAACCTGGAACTGAAGGCGATGCTCGAGGGTTTCGGGCTGGAGGAAGGAGCCAATTCCGATCCGCGCCATTACGTCGTCGAAAAGGCCTTTCTGGACTAACACGGACCGGCGGCCCATCGGACATGAAAACGGCCGCATCCCCCGGGGTGCGGCCGAATGCTTTTCTGGCCGGCGCGGGTCAGAGACCCAGCTGGGTCTTCAACTGATCCAGAACCGCCTGCAGCGTTTCGGGATTGTCGCGGGCCTGTTGCAGCAATTGCGTGGCCGCGGTCTTGGCCAGCGCCCCAAGATCCGAGCCGTCGATATAGGCGGCGAGCTTGTCGTAATCGAAGCCCTCCACCGTCAGCAGATCGGTGATCGCAGGTGCTTCTGCCGCGGCGTCCGGTGCCGTTGCCGTTTCCGCAGCGTCGGTCGCCGTCTCGTCTGCCGCGGCCGTTTCGTCTGCCGTGGCCGTTTCGTCTGCTGTGGCGGTCTCATCTGCCGTGGCAGTTTCCTCAGCCGTGGCCGAGTCGGTGGCGGTGTCTTCTGCGGTCGCCGCTTCTGTCGCGGTCTCTTCGGCGGTCGCCGTCTCTGCAGCGGTTTCTTCAGCGGTCGCCGTCTCTGCGGCGGTGTCCTCCGACGTGGCCGCGTCAGGGGCCGTCTCTTCCGGGGGCGCGGCTTCTGTCGCCTCGGTGGCGGTGGCTTCGTCCGTCACGGCTTCGGTCGTGGCCTCGTCCGCGGCGGCGGCTTCGCTGGCCGTGTCCTCCGCGGTGGCCGTGGCCGTTGCCTCTTCGGTCGCGGCGTCGGTGGCCTGCTCGACATTGGCCGCCGTGTCCGCAGCGGTGTCTGCCGCCGCCTCGGCGCTGTCGGCGACCGCGTCCGTGGCAGTCTCGACAGCCTCTTCGGCGGTCTCGGCCGCGCCGGAGACCGAATCGGTGGCGGCGTCTTCCGCGGCACCCGCCGCATCTGCCGCGCCCTCGGCGGTGTCGGCCACCGTTTCGGCGGCCTCGCTCGCCGCCTCGGTGGCAATGTCGGTCGCCGCGTCGGTGGCCTCGGTCACCGTCTCTTGCACCGCATCCGCCGCCGTCTCCGCCGCCTCCTGCGTCGCCTCGGCAGCCGTCTCGGCCGTGTCGTCCGCCATGCCGAGCGCGTCGGTCAGGGTCTCCTGCGCCTCGGTCACCGCCGCGTCCACGGCCTCCTCGGCGGCCTGCACCGCCTCCTGGGCCGCCCCCTCGACCGCTGCCGCAGCCTCGTCCAGCGCCCCGGTGACCGCATCGGCGGCGGCATCGGCGGCCTCACCCGCCGCGGCACCGGCCTCACCCACGGTCCCGGCCGCGTCGGAAACCGCCTGCTCCACCGCTTCGGAGGCTTCGTCGACCACCGCCCCCGCGGCCTCCGCCGCCTCCGACACCGCCTCTTCCGCGGCTTCCACAGCCGTCCCGGCCCCGGCGCTTGCCGCATCGGCGGCGGCTTCTGCCGCCGTCCCAGCCTCGTCCGTCGCAGCCCCCACGGCCTCGGCGGCGCTGTCCAGCGCCTCGGGCGCGCCGATGGCCTCGCCAGCCTCGCGCAGCGCGTCTTCCGGCGCGGTGCCGGTATACCACAAATACCCCCCGACAGCGACGATTGCTGCCACGACCCCAAGGATCAGATTGCGCATGACGACTTCCTCCGAAACTCAAAACGGCCGCAGACTCCCGGCCAGACAGCCATCGGATGACGCCCGCATGGCGCATGCGCAAGGAGAAAGCGCGCACCCCCTGCCGCATGAGCCATGATTTGCCGCTTGAAACGCAAGAGGCCAAAGTTTACCGTGCCGCCCTGTCCTGAAACGGAAAACTGGAGCAAACCCATAGCCCGCAGACCTCACAACGCGCCCCCGCAGCGCGACACCGGCCCCCGGATCAACGACCGCATCCGGGCCCCCGAAATCCGCCTGATCGGGGCCAATGGCGAGAATATCGGCGTGGTCAGCCCGGCCCGCGCGATGGACCTTGCAGAACAGGCCGGTCTGGACCTGGTGGAAATCTCGCCCAATGCCACGCCGCCGGTCTGCAAGATCATGGATTTCGGCAAGTTCAAGTACGAACAGCAAAAACGCGAATCCGAAGCCCGGAAAAAGCAGAAGATCATCGAGGTGAAAGAGGTCAAGTTCCGGCCCAACACCGACACGCATGATTACGACGTGAAGATGAAGAACGTCTTCAAGTTTCTCGAAAACGGCGACAAGGTGAAGGTCACGCTGCGCTTTCGCGGCCGCGAGATGGCGCACCAGAACCTGGGCCGGGAACTGCTGGAACGGGTGGCCGAGGACGTCAAGGACATCGGCAAGGTCGAGAACATGCCGAAGATGGAAGGCCGCCAGATGGTGATGATGATCGGGCCGGCCCCCAAGTGACACCCGCAGGGCAGCCATGACCACCCCCACCACCGGGCACACGCTGCGCTATACCGAGGCCGAGACCGAAGGCGATGCCCGCCTGGCCAGCCCCGCCTATGACCGCGCGGTGCCCGGCCTCGTGGCCGCGCTGAGCCCGTGGCTGGGGCAGATGGCGGGCAGCGTGCTGGAAATCGGCTGCGGCACGGGCAAGTATTCCGCCGCCTTTGCCCGCGCCTTTCCCGGCCTTGCCTGGCATCCGTCGGACATCGATCCGGCGCATCGCGCCTCGGCCGCCGCCTGGGCGGCGCATCTGGATGCACCGCTGGCCCCGGCGCTGGACATCGACGCCGCCACCGCCTGGGCCGAAACCCCGGCGGTGCAGGCGCTGGGACCGCTCAGCGCGGTCTATGCCTCGAATGTCTGCCACATCGCGCCCTGGGACGTGACCGAAGGTCTGGTGCGCGGCGCCGCCACCGCCCTGGCCCGCGGCGGCCTGCTGATCCTCGCCGGGCCGTTCCGGCATTACGGGCGCGACGTGGGCTTGGGCAACCCGGTCTTCGACGCGCGCCTGCGCGCCGACAACCCGGACTGGGGCCTGCGCGACATCGCCGATATCGAAAGGCTGGGAGAACGCGCCGGGCTGGGCTTTGCCGCCGTGCAGGCGCTGCCGGCCAACAACCGCATGCTGGTGTTGCGCCGGGGCTGAGACGGCTCAGCCCTCGCGCAGGCGTCCGCGCTGGGGGATTTCCTTCAGCAGCCCGCCCACGCCCATGGCCGCAATGTCCCGCGGGCTGACGGCAACGCCGCATAGCAGCCGCTCCAGCACCCAGTCGGCCCCGTTCAGTGCCGGGGCGCGGGCACAGCCCGGCAGACCGATCACCGGCCGGTCGCGATGACGGCCAAAGAACAGCAGGTTTCCCGGATCCACCGGCATGCCGTAATGGGTGACCGTGCCGCCAGCAGCACGCAGCGCTTCGGGCGCCACGTCATGCAGATCCGAGGTGGCAGAGCCGGTGAGGATCAGCACCGCATCCTCCTCTGCCGCCGCAATCGCCTCGGCCAGCGGGGCCACCTGGTGCATCACCACATGCGGCGGAGCCAGGTCCACCCCCAGCCGCGCCATGCGCCCGGAGGTGACGGCATGGCCCTTTTCGGGCACCGCACCGCCATCGGTCACGGTCTGGATCAGCCGCGCGCTGCGACAGACCACGCCACGCACGCGCAAGGCCGCCTGACCGGCCAGACAGGCCGCCTCCAGCGCCGCTTCGGGCACGGCGTAAGAGATGATCTTGACGGTGGCCACCATGCCGCCGGTGCCGATCCGCTGCCAGCGCGGCACCGTGGCCACGGTGATCATCGGGTGCAGGGCGTTCAGCGCGTCGATGCGGTCGGCCAGCACCTCCACCACGCCGATGCGCCCGGCATGCAGGTTGACCCGCCCGGTGGCGGCGCGTCCCAGCCGCAGCCCGGCCCGCTCGGGATCCGGCACCAGCGCGCGGGCCAGTCGCGCGGCGGCGGCGTCCTCGGCCACGTCGCCGGGGGAGGGTCGCGCCACGATGACCGTCTCGATCCCCGCCTCCGCCAGCCGCGCCAGATCGTCGGCGGCCAGCACCCGCCCCTTGCGCAACCGGCCCCCGGGCAGGGCCAGGGAATGCGCCAGGATGGCCCCGTCCGCCTCGGCAAGGGGCACCGGTCCGAACTTCATCCGCCTTTCCTCAGCACCTGCGTCATCTGCGCCAGGATCGACACCGCGATCTCGGCCGGGCCGGACGCCCCGATATCAAGCCCGACAGGCCCGTGCACCCGCGCGATCTGCGCCTCGGCAAAGCCCGCCTCCTCCAGCCGGGTCACCCGCTTGCCATGGGTCCGGCCCGATCCCAGAGCGCCGATGTAGAAACAGTCCGACCGCAGCGCCATCTCCAGCGCCGGATCGTCCAGCTTGGGATCATGGGTCAAAAGGACCAGCGCGGTGCGGGCATCCAGCCCCAGCGCGGCCACCGCCGCGTCGGGCCAGTCATGCAACAGCCGCGTGCCGGGAAAGCGCGCCTCCGAGGCAAAGGTCTCGCGCGGGTCGATCACCACCGGATCATAGCCCGCGATCCGCGCCATCGGCACCAGCGCCTGCGCGATATGCACCGCGCCCACGACGATCAGACGCAAGGGCGGGTTGTGCACCGCGACAAAGACCCGGCTGTCCTCCTCGTACCCCGAGCGGTCCATGCGAAACCGCGCGTCGTGCCCCTCGCGGTCCAGCCACCGCGCGCCGCTGTCCAGATCCACAACATAGGCCACCGCCTGCCGCGCCGCCCGCGCGGCACAAAGCCCCGCCAGCAGGTCTTCCGGCAGCACCGCGCCCACCGGCTCCACCAGGATGCGGATGGTGCCGCCACAGGCCAGTCCCACGGCAAAGGCATCGCCATCCGACACGCCGAATTCCAGTTCCCGGACCTCGCCCGCCTCCAGCGCCTCCAGCGCCTCGACGATCACCGCGCCCTCGACGCAGCCGCCCGAGACCGAGCCTTCGATCTCGCCCGCGCCCGAGATCGCCAGCTGCGCGCCGACGCGCCGCGGGGCCGAGCCCCAGGTTTCCGTCACCGTGGCCAGCACCGCGCCCGTGCCGTCGCGATGCCAGGCCAGCGCCTGTTCGGGGATCGTGTCACCGGTGTCCATGCCTCACCTCCATCAGAGCCGCTGCTTCGGAGCCGTCCATCGCTTGAGGGCCAAGGGACGGCGGGCTGGCGGCGATACAAGCAGAATTGCCGAGGGACCCATCGCAGATGGGAGACGGCCATTGTGCTTGTATCGGCGACAGGCCGCTGTCACGCAAGGCCTCACGCGATGGAGGGCTCCGAAGCTGCTGCTTTGGTGAGTGCCGGAGCCCCCGCCTCCTCTCCAGACGCGCAGACAGGCCCCAAACGGGGTCGGCCCGCCAAGGGGTTTCCCTCCCCCGGATCCGGGGGAGGGCCAGGGAGGGGGCCGACGGACCTGCCGCGCCGCAGGCGCGCCCGCCAGATCGTCCCCGCCAGATCATCCCCGCCGGAAAACCCGCGCCAGATCACCTGCGCCGTACCCACCCCTTCAGCTCTCCCGCGTGACGTCGTGGCGGTAAAGCCAGTCGAACTGCCCCAGCATGGCGCCAGGGGCCAGCTGCCCCAGAACGGACAATCCCAGATGCGCCACCCCGCGGACAAGCGGGTTGCGCAGATGGTACTTCCAGGCATTCCGGCTCGCGGCGGAGATCACCCGCACCGCGCGGTCGCGGCGCGTGCGCTGGTAGAGCGCCAGACTGTCAGCCAGGCTGAGATCCTTCTGCAGGCAGGCCGCCAGCACCCAGGCGTCCTCCAGCGCCATGTTCGCGCCCTGTGCCAGGAACGGCAGCGTCGGATGCGCCGCATCCCCCAGCAGCGCCACCCCCTGACCGACCCAGGCCTGCGCCACCGGGTGGCGGAACAGCCCCCAGAGCCCCGGCGCCGTCACCTGGTCCAGCATCGCGGGCACGTCGCCGCCGAACCCGGCAAAGGCGGCGCGCAGGTTGGCCGGGTCGTCGCGATGCTGCCAGCCCTCTTCTGTCCAGGCCCTGCGCTCCTCCACCGCCACCAGGTTCACCACACGGCCACCGCGCAGGGGATAACTGACCAGATGCCGCCCCGGTCCCATATGCACCCGCGCCTCGTCCGGATGGCCCGACCCGTTCGGCACCAGCGCGCGCCAGGCCACCTGCCCGGTAAAGACCGGCCTGGTCCCCCGGTTCAGCACCGGCCTCAGGACCGAATGCAGCCCGTCGGCCGCCAGCACCAGGTCGACCGCCTGCACCTGCCCATCAGCCAGCGTCACCGACGGCTGCAGGCCCGGCGCAACCGACTCCACCCGCGCGTCCAGTTCGATCCCGACGCCCGCGGCGCGCGCCGCCCGCTCCAGGAGGCCGATCAGGTCGGCGCGGTGCACGAAACGGTAGCTCTGCGCCTTGGGCAGGCGGGTCAGGTCAAGCCGCAGGACCTCGCGCCCGCCGCTGAAATCGCGCAGCGACACCGCCTGCCCGGCCACGGACATCGCGGCAAAGCTGTCGCCCAGCCCCAGCGCCTCCAGCACCCGCAGTCCGTTCGGGCTGACCTGGATGCCCGCGCCGACCTCGGTGATCGCAGGGGCCTGTTCCAGCACGCGCACCCGCGCGCCCGCCTCGCGCAGAGAAAGCGCCGCGGCCAGCCCGCCTATGCCGCCCCCGATGACGGCGATGTCCATGCCCTGCACTGCCATGTCCCATAGGTGCCAAGAAAAACGCCGGAGCGAAAGCTCCGGCGTAATCCAATGTGGTCCGTTCCGCCGCCCCGCACCGTCCAGTGCGCCCCGGCGGGATCAGTCGTCGCGATGCACCTTTTCGCGGCGCTCGTGGCGTTCCTGCGCCTCGAGGCTCATGGTGGCGATCGGACGCGCATCCAGCCGCTTGAGCGAGATCGGCTCGCCCGTCACCTCGCAATAGCCGTATTCGCCTTCCTCGATCCGGCGCAGGGCCGAGTCGATCTTGGCCACCAGCTTGCGCTGCCGGTCCCGCGTGCGCAGTTCGATGGCGCGGTCGGTCTCCTCGCTGGCGCGATCGGTGACATCGGGAATGTTCCGCGTCGCTTCCTGCAGACCTTCGATGGTGTCACGGCTGTCCGACAGGATGTCCGCCTTCCACGCCAGAAGCTTGCGCCGGAAATACTCCAGCTGCCGTTCGTTCATGAACGGTTCATCTTCGGCCGGACGGTAATCGTCGGGAAGAAAGGATTCTGGTTTCATTTCCGCTCCCTTTGCAACGCCAATATCGGTCATGATGTGCTTCCCGGATATGTGGCCCCCTGCTGAGGGGGGCCTTAAACGAAGCCGCCCGGGATGTCACGTCACAATCCTTGGCCCGCCTATGTATTTTGCCAGCAGCACCGCACGTTAGGCGCGCCTTTTGCGATCAGGATGGCCGCCCGGCGGCCCGGTTCCCGCGGTGCCGGCCCGGTGTCCGGGACCCGCAGACCACTCATGGCGCGGCTTGCCGACCCGATGCCGCCCGGGCCCCGCACACCTGCGTTCAAAGACGCGCCGGGGCGGTGCCTTGCCATGCCCCGGCGCGGCCTGTACTCCCTGTCGCGAACCGCTGGGAAAGGACATCGCATGCGCTTTGACGGCACCGAAAGCTATGTGGCGACGCAGGATCTGACCATGGCCGTCAACGCGGCGATCACGCTGGAACGGCCCCTGCTGGTCAAGGGAGAGCCCGGCACCGGCAAGACCGAACTGGCCCGCCAGGTCGCCGCGTCGCTGGGCCTGCCGATGATCGAATGGAACATCAAGTCCACCACCAAGGCGCAGCAGGGACTTTACGAATACGATGCCGTCAGCCGTCTGCGCGACAGCCAGCTGGGCGATGCGCGGGTGCAGGACGTGGGCAACTACATCAAGCGCGGCAAGCTCTGGCAGGCCTTTGCCGCCGACAGCAAGGTGGTGCTGCTGATCGACGAGGTGGACAAGGCCGATATCGAGTTCCCCAACGACCTGCTGCAGGAACTCGACCGGATGGAGTTCCACGTCTACGAGACGGGCGAGACGGTGCAGGCCCGCCACCGGCCCATCGTGATCATCACCTCGAACAACGAAAAGGAACTGCCCGACGCCTTCCTGCGCCGCTGCTTCTTTCACTACATCCGGTTCCCCGATCCCGACACGCTGCGCCGCATCGTCGAGGTGCACCATCCCGGCATCAAGGACGCGCTGCTGACCACGGCGCTGACCCAGTTCTACGCGCTGCGCGAACAGCCGGGGCTCAAGAAGAAGCCATCGACCTCCGAGGTGCTCGACTGGCTCAAGCTGCTCCTGGCCGAGGATCTGAGCGCCGAGGATCTCAAGCGCGACGGCGCCTCTGCCCTGCCCCGCCTGCACGGCGCGCTGCTGAAGAACGAACAGGACGTGCACCTGTTCGAACGCCTCGCCTTCATGGCGCGGCGGGAGCGGTGACCCCGGGGCGCGGCCTGGAGGGCGGGCCGCTGCCCCGCAGGGGCAGCCGGGGCGTCCGGAAGGTCCGCCCGTGCTGACCGCCCTCACCCATCACATCCTGCCCGTCTTCGCCATGCCGCTGCTGGGCTTCATCCTGGGCCGGATGGCCTGGATCAGCCGCGAGGAGGCCGGCGCGGTCAACCGTATCGCGCTTCTGGTGCTGCAGCCGCCGCTGGTCTTTCCACTGGTCGCCGGGCTGGATCTCGGCGCGTTCGACTGGGCGGCGCTGGGGCTTTACGCGCTGTGCGAGGCGGTGGCCTTCGTGGTGACGGTGGCCTTTGCGCGGCTGGTGCTGGGCCGGGCCATGCAGGAGGCCTGGCTTCTGGGCATGGCCGTCGTCTTCGTCAACTCGCTGCTCTATATCCTGTCGATCTCCACCTCGATCTACGGCCCCGGCGGGGTTGTGCCGATCACCGCGGTGGTGGCGCTGGACGCCACGTTCTGGTTCGCCTTCTTCATCATCTCCACCGACCTGATGGCGCATCGCGGCAAGGGCAGTGCCGCGGCGCTGCGGCGTATCGCGACCAACCCGATCCTGGTCTCGATCCTGGCCGGGGCGGTCTTTGTGCTGGCCGGCTGGCGTCTGCCGGTGCCGGTGCTGAACGCGCTGGACTTTGCCGGGCGCGGCGCGGCGCCGCTGACGCTGTTTGCGCTGGGGGTGATCCTGTCCGGCACCCGCCTGTGGCCCGACCGCACGGTCACCAGCATCGCGGGTCTGAAACTGGTCGTCTTCCCGCTGCTGGTCTGGGCGGCGCTGGACCTTGTCGCCGTGCCCGTCGACTGGGAGGCGCAGATGATCCTGAACGCCGCCGGACCCTCCGGGGCGATGGCCTTTGCGCTGGCGCTGCTCTACGGCGTGCGCACCGATGCCATTGCGCCGGTGATCATCTGGACCAGCCTGCTGTCGCTGGGTTCGCTGGCCTGGCTGGCCTGATCCGGTTGCGGTCGTTTACCTGTCGGGCACAATGGGCTTGCATTGCCCTTGCGTCACCCCTCCCGATGCCGCAAAGCCGCCACGGTTGCAGCGCGTACAATCGTGGCGTGCGCCCCGGATTGTTGCAGCGCTGCACAGTGCAACTCACTGAAAACAAAAAGACTCTGATCAGACCCGCGGCCCCGTTGAAATTTTTGTCCACAGCCGAATCAAGGTCTGTGCAGAAACCCAGCTTTTGCCCTATAGTGTCCGCACAGAGGACAGAAAAACACCGGATGACTTGAGCATCCGAGAACAGAACGAGAAGGCAGGCTTCGAACGTGTCCCAAACGATGATCTTGACGGTGCGCCGCATTGCGCGCCCCGTGGACCCGCGCGCCGGTCACCTCCCGGCGGCCCGGCACGACCTGCCCCGGCCCCGCGCCGGGGCCCGCCCCCTGTCTGACCGCAGGACTCGGATGATGTCCGCCGCAAAGCCTGCGCTTTGTGCCGTCCAATCCCTCAAGCCTCCGAGTGTCTGATGCGCAAAGCCCGTCGTCTTCTTCTCCCGCTTTACCTGATGCTTGGTGCCTGCATGCCGGTGGCCCCCGCCGACACCGCCACCCGTGCCGCCGCCGCCGTGGACAGCACCCTGCCCGCCATGCGCACCTTTGCCGTGCCGCGCCCGCAGGCACCGGTGGCGTCGAATGCCGATATCGCGCGCGACTTTCTCGACCTGGCCTTTGCGCTGGAAACCGGCCGCAGCCTGAGCGTGTTCACCCGGTTCGAAGGCCCGATCTCGGTCCGGGTGACCGGCGCGCCGCCGCCTTCGCTGACCCATGACCTCAAGCGCCTGCTCTACCGGCTGCGCAACGAGGCCGGGCTGGACATCAGCCTTGGCACCGGCGCGGCCGCCAACATCACCGTGCAGGCCGTCAGCCGTTCGGACATCCGCCGCTACCTGCCGCAAGCCGCCTGTTTCGTGGTGCCGAATGTCTCGTCGCTGCAGGAATACGCCGCCGCGCGCCGCACCAAGAAGGTCAGCTGGTCCCGCCTCAAGCGCCGCGAGCGGCTGGCGATCTTCCTGCCCAATGATGCCAGCCCGCAAGAGGTGCGCGACTGCCTGCACGAGGAACTGGCCCAGGCCATCGGTCCGCTGAACGACCTGTATCGGCTGCCCGACAGCGTGTTCAACGATGACAACGTGCACACGGTCCTGACCGGCTATGACATGCTGATCCTGCGCACCTATTACGATCCGGCCCTGCGCAACGGCATGAGCCGCCGCGACGTGGCCGACCGCCTGCCCGCGATCCTTGCGCGGATCAATCCGCGCGGCCAGGGCATCGCGCCGCGCCGGCTGGCGGAAACGCCGCGGGTCTGGATCGAGGCGGTGCAGACCGCGCTTGGCCCCGGAGCCAACCCGCCGCAGCGCCGCGCCGCCGCAACCGAGGCGCTGCAGGTCGCCACCGCCATGGGCTGGACCGATCACCGCCGCGGCTTTTCGCACTACGCCATGGGCCGGCTGTTGCAGGCCACCGATCCCCTGGCCGCGCAAGACCAGTTCGTGCTGGCACAGCGCTATTTCGGCAGCCATCCCGACACCGCGCTGCACCGCGCCTATGTCGCCTCGCAACTGGCCGCCTACGCGCTCAGCGCTGGCCAGGCGGAGGACGCGCTCACCCTCGTCACGCCGCATCTCGACACCGCCGCGCGGCACGAGAACGCCGCCCTGCTGTCCACCCTGATGCTGCTGCGGGCCGAGGCGCTGGACCTTTCCGGCCGCGTCACCGAAGCGCGCGCGGTGCGGCTGGACTCGCTGGGCTGGGCGCGCTACGGGTTCGGCTCGGACTGGGCAGTGCGGGCCAAGCTGCGCGAGATTTCCTCGCTGAGCCCGGCAAGACGGGGAAGAGGCACGTTATGATCGTGATCGCGGGGGCGATTGGAGGGGCGGTGATCGGCGGGATGACCGCCAAGCGCCGCAAGGGCAACACCGCCGATATCGCGCAATACGCCACCGGCTATGGCATCGCCTTCGCGCTTCTGGGTCTGATCGCGACAATCGTGATCGAAAAGGCGCTGGTCTGACCGGCACGCCGGTTCGGGCCGCCCGCGGGCCCGCGCCCTAACGGTCGTGCAGACCCTTGCCTTGGCGGATCCGCAGGGCGCCTGTCCATGGCCCGATGGACAGCCCCCGCCACCTGCCCTAACCTGCGCGCCATGTTCGTTCCCTTCTTTGACACCCTGCGCAAGACCGGCGTGCCCGTCTCCCTGCGCGAATACCTGACCTTCCTCGAGGCGATGCGCGCGGGGCTGGCCACCTATGACGTGGAGGCGTTCTATTACCTCGCGCGCAGCGCCATGGTGAAAGACGAACGCCACATGGACCGCTTTGACCGCGCCTTTGCCGCGGCCTTCAAGGGGCTGGAGACGATCAGCGCCGAAGAGGTGCTGAACGCGGTCGACCTGCCCGCCGACTGGCTGCGCAAACTGGCCGAAAAGCACCTGAGCGAGGAAGAGAAGGCCGAGATCGAGGCGCTGGGCGGCTTCGACAAGCTGATGGAGACGCTGAAGGAGCGCCTGAAGGAACAGGAAGCCCGCCACCAGGGCGGCTCCAAATGGATCGGCACCGCCGGCACCTCGCCCTTCGGGGCCTATGGCTACAACCCCGAAGGCGTGCGCATCGGGCAGGACCGGTCGCGCCACCAGCGCGCAGTCAAGGTCTGGGACAAACGCGCGTTCCGCGATTTCGACGACACCGTGGAACTGGGCACGCGCAACATCAAGGTCGCGCTGAAACGCCTGCGCCGCTGGGCCCGCGACGGCGCGCAGGAAGAGCTGGACCTCGACGGCACCATCCGCGCCACGGCGGAACACGGCTATCTCGACGTGCAGACCCGGCCCGAGCGGCGCAACGCCGTCAAGGTGCTGCTGTTCCTCGACGTGGGCGGCTCCATGGACCCTTACGTGAAGGTGGTCGAAGAGCTGTTCTCGGCCGCCCGGGCGGAGTTCAAGCATCTCGAACACTATTACTTCCACAACTGCCTTTACGAAGGTGTCTGGCGCGACAACCGCCGCCGCTGGGACGCGCAGACGCCGACCTGGGAGGTGCTGAACACCTACGGGCCGGACTACAAATGCATCTTCGTGGGCGACGCGTCGATGTCGCCTTACGAGGTGGCCTATCCGGGCGGGGCCAACGAACACTGGAACGCCGAAGCCGGCCAGGTCTGGCTGGCCCGCGCCCGCGACCAATGGGCGGACCACCTCTGGATCAACCCGGTCCCCGAGCGGCACTGGTCCTACACCCAGTCCATCGCCATGATCCGCGAGATCTTCGCCGACCGCATGGTGCCGATGACGCTGGAGGGGATCGACCGAGGGATGCGGATGCTGGTGCGATAGGGGCGGTGCGTGACACCTGCCACCGCAACACATCTTGGAGCGGCCCGGGAATCTGCTAGGGTCCGGCCGTGTTGGCGATGCGCCTGTTGCCGACGAGCCTTGACACTCCGGAAGGAACCTCGATGTCCATCACGCTTTATCATGCGCCGGGCGCATGCTCCGTTGCCGCCTATGTGTCTCTTCTGGACGCCGGGGCCGCGTTCGAGGTGGTGCTGATCAGCCTCGCCAAGAAGGAGCAGACCACGGAGAGCTACAAGGCGGTGAACCCGAAGCAGAAGGTGCCGTACCTGGTGGTTGACGGAAAAGGCCTGAGCGAAAATCCCGCGATCCAGACCTGGATTGACAGCGCCTATCCCGAGGCGGGTCTGCTGCCGAAAGACCCGTTTGACCGCGCCCGCGCCATTTCGCACATGAACTGGTTCTCGTCCGGGATGCACCCGCATATCACCCGCCATTTCCGCACCGCGAAATTCTGCGAGATCGAGAGCGCGCAGGACGACATCAAGGCCAAGGCGCAGGCGATGTTCCATGAGCAGATGGCGCTGGTGGAACAGGAACTCGACGGCCGCACGATGTTTTTTAACCACCCCACGGCCTGCGACTCGTATTTCTTCTGGGTCTACGACCGCGCCTTGCGGGAAGGGTTTGACCTGTCGGGCTTCGGCAATTGCACCGCGCATTATGAGAGCACGAAGGAACGGCCCAACGTCCAGAAGGCGCTGGCGCATACCCAATAGGCGGGTTGGGTCAGGCGCGCCTTGCGGTCGGCCATCCGGGACACAGCCGGATGGCCATCGCTTCGTAATCAAGACGCCCGGTCTTCTGCGGCCTATCCGAACACTTCCCGGAACCGCTCCACGCACACCCGGAACCCGGCCTCGAAATCGCCGTTCCCCGGGTGGTAGACCGATTCAAAGCTCACCACCCCGTCATAGCCGTCGGCGCGCAGGGCTTCGGCCATGGGCTGGAACAAATCCGCCAACTGCCCCTCGCCCATGCGCTCCACCGTCAAGGTGGCGCGGGGCGTGTCGACGGTGACGTCCTTGATATGGACATGACCCAGATAGCCGCCGCGCACCGCGTCGTAGCCCTCCGGATACGCGCGTTCGTGGCACCAGCAGTTGTTCGCCGGGTCCCAGAGCACCTTGAGCACGTCACCCGCGTCCAGCGCGTCGATCAGCATGCGCGCGGTGGCGTTGGAATTGACCATCGTGCCGTTGCCCGTTTCCACCACAAGCGTCACACCCGCGTCGCGCGCCACGTCGCAGGCGGGCGCGATCAGCGGCAGCATCGCGTCCCACGCGCCATGGGCCACGTTCCAGCGCTCGGCCCCGTTATGGCCCCAGAGGATCTGCTCCTTCTTCGGCGTCATGATGCGGACCAGCGGGCTGCCCACCACATGCGCCATGTCGATCACCCGCTTCAGCGCGTCCATATGGCGGGTGTGCAGCGCGTCGCCGGGGACGTTCTCCTTGGTCATGCCGGCAAAGATATGGCGCGAGAGGCACGAGACCGGTTTGCCCCGGTCCCGCAGAAGCGTGTCGATGGCGCGGATCTCGTCGGCCGAGTGATCGCCCACCTCGGTGTCGCCGACGAATTGCAGTTCTGCGAACTCCAGCCCGAATTCATCCATCACATCCACCGCGTGACGCAAGTCACGGGAAATGCCGTCACAAATCACACCCAGCTTCATGCCTTGATCTCCTGCGCCGCGGCGCGGTGCAGCTCGGCGCCGACGATCTCTTCGATCACGCGGGTGCAGACCCAGTTGTCGCCGGTCGGGTATTTCGTCCGTCCGGCGTGAAAGATCTGCATCGCCGCGGCGGCAGTGTGGAGCGGTACGCCCAGGTCGACGCCCAGATCCATCGAGATCGTCAGGTCCTTGTGCATGGTGTTGATATGGCTGCCCGTGCCTTCGAACTGCCGGTCGATGATCTTCTGCAACGCGTTGTTCACGATGCCGCAGCCCGCCGACGAGGTCGAGAACACGTCGAGGATCACCTGCCCCGGCACGCCGGCCTTGGCGGCCAGAGCAGCGGCCTCAAAGGTGGCCGAGAACTGCGCGCCGATCAGCGATTGCAGGCAGGCCTTGACGGTCTGTCCGTCCCCGGGCCGCGTGCCCACGCGGTGGATATGGGCGCTGACCGCCTGCATCACCGGGGCGAAGCGGTCGAGCACATCGTCCGGCGCCGCAGCCATCATCGTCAGCGTGCCGCCCTGCGCGCCCGGATAGCCGCCCGAGACCGGCGTATCTATCAGGTGCAGGCCGGAGCCTTCCATCGCCGTGCCGATCTCGCGCGCCTCGCGCGGCTTGATTGTGGCCGACAGGATCACCGCGCCGTCCTTGGGCATATGCGCCACCAGCCCCTCGGGCCCGAGGATCACCGATTTCGCCTGGTCGCCGTTCATCACCATGACGAACACCGCGTCCGAGGCCGCGCCGACGCCGGCCACATCCGCCGCCGGCTGCCCGCCCATGTCGCGGAACGCGGCCATCCGCGTGTCCTTCAGATCGTGTCCGCTTGTCTCGAACCCGTTGGCGATCAGGTTCCTGGCCAGCCCCGATCCCATATCTCCCAAACCGATGACGCCTGCGCGCATGGTTGTTCCTCCTGTTCAGGTGTGGGGGCATCGCGCGATGCCCTTGGCATGTGCGGGGTTTCACACGGGCCGGGGCCCGCCGGGCGCGTCCGGTAGACACCTCGCTGCCCGCGCTCCGAGTCCGGAGCGTAAGCACAGCACAGCGCCAAACGGGCCGAAAATCAATAGGGTCGAGATGGGCTGCGGTTGCCGGCTCCGCACAGGCGCGCGGCGCATCGAAACGCAGAAATCGCTCCAGCGGAGCGATTTTCCGGCTGCGCCGACCGCTGTGGGAGTCTTTGGTTGGCCCCTCGCAGGCGCTCGGGGCATCGAAACGCTAAAATCGCTCCACCGGAGCGATTTTCCGGCTGCGCCGACCGCGGTGGGAGTCTTTGGTTGGCCCCTCGCAGGCGCTCGGGGCATCGAAACGCTAAAATCGCTCCACCGGAGCGATTTTCCGGCTGCGCCGACCGCGTTTCGATGGTGGGTGATGAGAGACTCGAACTCCCGACATCTTCGGTGTAAACGAAGCGCTCTACCAACTGAGCTAATCACCCTCGCCGTACCCGCGCTCATAGCGCGGGGAGTCGGGCGGGATCAACGGCTAATCGCATGCCGTCGCCGCGCAGAAGGCGACGCAACGTCACCTGGCCACAGCCAGCCCGGCCGGCACCGTGCCACGGACTTGCCCGGATTTGACCCTTTCACCGGCACGCCCATGTGGCCTAATGTGGCTGAAATCGGCAGATGCGACATTCTGTCCAAGGCCGTAAGGGGGATCATGCTGGATTGGGACTCGCTCCGCGTGGTGCTGAGCATCCATCGACACGGCGGGCTTGCCGGTGCCGCGCGCGACCTGCGGCTGAGTCGTCCAACCCTGTCTCGCCAGCTCGCCCGGGCCGAATCCGATCTGAACTGCCGCCTGTTCGACCGCCGGCAGGGCCGGCTGGTGGCCACCGAGGCCGGCATGATCGTGATCCGCGACGCCGAAGCCATCGAACGCCGCCTGATGGGCATGCAGGATGCCGTCCGCTCCATCGACAACGCCATGTCGGGGCCGATCCGCATCAGCCTGCCCCAGCACCTGCTGCCCTATGCGCTCGCCGATGTCCTGACGGAGTTCCACGCAACCTATCCCGACATCATGCTGCACGTCTCGATCACCGACGAGATGGCGGATTTTGCCGCGGGCAATGTCGACGTGGTGTTCCGGGCCGAGGAAAACCCCAAGCCCAGTCTCTGGGGGCGGCGGCTGATGCCGTTGACGTTGTACTATTATGCGCATCGCATGCTGCTGGAGCGCTTCGGCTCGGACGATACGTCGCTGGCCGACATGCCAGGACTGCCGCTGATCGTGCATGACGGCGTGGTGTCGACCTCGGAAGACGAGATGATGCGGTTCTTCCCGAATGGCCGGGTGGTGGCGCATTCCAACAACCTCGAGGCCAGCGTCGCCTTTGTCACCCGCGGCATGGGCATCGCGCGACTGCCGGAACTGGTGGGACGGGAGCTTCCCGGGATCGTCCGCGTCGGCGATTACCGTTCCCCCTCGCAGCGCAGTCTCTGGGTGCTGACGCACAAGGATCTGCGTTCGGTGGCGCGGATCGAGCGTTTTGTCGATTTCATCGCCGACAACGTCTCCGTTCCCGGCCCGATCTGCCGGGGCTGACCGTCGGTCAAACGCTGCAGGGTGGATGGTGCGGCATCCAGGAACTGTCAAAGGGCAATCGTGAAGGGGAACTCGTCGGCACTGATACGTGTGGATGCCGCACAGGCACTTCTAAGCGTAAAGCCCGTGGCAAATAAATTGAATAATCCGAAAACACCTATTTCAAAAACGTTCACTTGCCGGGCCGTTTCACCGCACTATGCCACGCAAGGGCCGCGATTGTCCATGGTGAATTCCCCCAAAGATTGCATGCGAAACCCTTGCTCGGCCAGAAATGGAAAACGCGCCCGGTCGGGCGCGTGTTCGCAGGAAACCTGGTGGGTGATAAGAGATTCGAACTCCTGACATCTTCGATGTGAACGAAGCGCTCTACCACTGAGCTAATCACCCGGTGCCGGGCGTATTACCGTCACTCGTCCCCGGACGCAAGAGCCTCGTCACCGGTATTTTCGGCATTTTCGGGCTGGCGGACGCGGGCGTTGATGATCTGCCCGTTGCCGCCCTTTTTCAGGCGCGTGACCTTCAGCTTGCCCAGCGGTTGCAGGTTCAGTTCGCGCCCGTCGGCCAGGGCTTCGCCCAGAATGGCCAGCATCGCCTCGATCGCCGGCTTGGCGTCGCGCTTCTTGATGCCGCTGCGGGCGACAACGGCCTCGATCAGGTCCTTCTTCTTCAGTTCGGGCTGTTCGACAATCGGGATGATCTCGGCCACGACAGGCTCTGCCGCCGTCTCGGACGGGGCGGCGGTCTTGGCTTCGGTCGTGGTGCTGCGGCGGGTGGCCGTGGTGGTGCGGCGCGTGGTGGTCTTCGCTGCGGTTGCCATGTGTTCTGCTCTGCTCTGTTCTGGTTTTTGGCGCGAGTCTTTATGGGTGGTGCGATCACGCTCTGCGTGCAGTCTAGTGCATTTATCCACAAGATACCAGCTTCGGCTTGACCTCGGCCACAACCGATTGCAAATTTCCCCGATCCTTGTGGATGTCTGAGGAGATCGTCATGACCCGTCTTGCCCTTGCCGCGCTGCTGTCCCTTGCTGCGGTTTCGGCCCAGGCCGATGCCCCCACCCCGCCCCTCACCGATCCCGTGGTGATCCGGGCCGAAGCCCAGGCCTCCAGTGCGCCCTCGGCGGCGCTGGTGCTGGGCCTGTCGACGATGATCGTCTTCGGCGCGGCGCTGACCGCGAACTGACGGGGTTCCGGGGCCCGGGCGGCACGCCTCCGGTCTGTTGAACAGGCGCGGTGCAACCGCATGTCCGCGCCGGGGAGGTCTGTGCGCGCCACGCCGGATCGCCAAACAGCGCCACACGAATGAAGAAGGGCACCGTTTCCGGTGCCCTTAAGGATTTTCCGACAACCGACGCGCCGGATGCTCAGTGCGCCATGGCACCGGTTTCCAGGTCGTCCGGCTTGGCCTGGGCGGCGGCGGCCTCGGCTTCGGCCTCTTCGTCCCATTCCACCGGTTCGGGTGTGCCGATCAGGGCGAGTTTCAGCACTTCCGACACGTGGCGAACCGGGATGATCTCCAGCCCGTCCTTCACGTTGTCCGGCAGTTCGGCCAGGTCCTTTTCGTTTTCCTGCGGGATCAGCACCGTGGTGATGCCGCCGCGCAGCGCCGCCAACAGCTTTTCCTTCAGCCCGCCGATGGCCGAGGCATTGCCGCGCAGCGTGACCTCGCCCGTCATGGCGATGTCCTTGCGCACCGGCAGCCCGGTCAGGACCGACACGATGGCCGTGACCATGGCAAGCCCCGCCGAGGGCCCGTCCTTGGGCGTCGCGCCGTCGGGCACGTGCACGTGGATGTCCCACTTGTCGAACCGCGGCGGCTTGACCCCGATCTGCGGCGCGATGGAGCGGACATAGCTCGACGCCGCGTCGATCGATTCCTTCATCACGTCGCCCAGCTTGCCGGTGGTCTTCATCCGGCCCTTTCCGGGCAGGCGCAGCGCCTCGATCTGCAACAGGTCGCCACCCACCGAGGTATAGGCCAGCCCGGTGACAACACCGACCTGATGCTCTTCCTCGGCCAGGCCATAGCGGAACTTCCGCACGCCCAGGAAATCGTCGAGATTGTCGGGCGTCACGGTGACGGCCTTGTCCTCTTTCTTGACGATCTTGGTCACCGCCTTGCGCGCCAGCTTGGCCATCTCGCGTTCCAGGTTCCGCACCCCCGCTTCACGCGTGTAGTAGCGGATGATGTCGGTCAGCGCCGCATCCTCGACCGAGAACTCGCCCTTCTTGAGCCCATGGCCCTTCACCTGCTTGTCCAGCAGGTGCCGCCGCGCGATCTGCAGCTTTTCATCTTCGGTGTAGCCCGACAGCGGAATGATCTCCATCCGGTCCAGAAGCGGGCCCGGCATGTTGTAGCTGTTGGCGGTGGTCACGAACATGACGTTCGACAGGTCGTATTCCACTTCAAGGTAGTGGTCGACGAAGGTCGAATTCTGTTCGGGATCCAGCACCTCCAGCATCGCGCTGGCCGGGTCGCCGCGGAAATCCTGGCCCATCTTGTCGATCTCGTCGAGCAGGATCAGCGGGTTGGTCGTCTTGGCCTTTTTCAGCGCCTGGATGATCTTGCCGGGCATGGAGCCGATATACGTCCGCCGGTGGCCGCGGATCTCGGATTCGTCGCGCACGCCGCCAAGGCTGATGCGGATGAACTCGCGCCCCGTCGCCTTGGCCATGGACTTGCCCAGCGACGTCTTGCCCACACCCGGAGGGCCCACAAGGCACAGGATCGGCCCCTTCAGCTTGGCCGAGCGCGCCTGAACGGCGAGATACTCGACAATCCGCTCCTTGACTTTCTCAAGGCTGTAATGGTCGGCATCCAGAATGTCCTGCGCGCGGCCCAGATCCTTTTTCACCCGGCTTTTCACGCCCCACGGGATCGACAGCATCCAGTCGAGATAGTTGCGCACCACCGTGGCTTCGGCCGACATCGGCGACATGTTCTTGAGCTTCTTCAGCTCGGCCTCGGCCTTTTCCTGCGCCTCTTTCGACAGCTTGGTTGCGGCGATGCGCTCTTCCAGCTCGGCGATCTCGCCCTCGCCATCCTCGCCGTCGCCCAGCTCCTTCTGAATGGCCTTCATCTGCTCATTCAGGTAATACTCGCGCTGGGTCTTCTCCATCTGGGTCTTGACGCGGGTCTTGATCTTCTTTTCGACCTGCAGGACGGACATTTCCCCCTGCATCAGGCCATAGACCTTTTCCAGCCGCTCGCTGATCGACAGCGTTTCCAGCAGGTCCTGCTTTTGCGGCACCTCGACACCCAGATGCCCCGCCACCAGATCGGCAAGCTTGGCCGGTTCATCCGCCTCGCCCACGGCGGCCAGTGCCTCTTCGGGGACGTTCTTCTTGACCTTGGCGTAGCGTTCGAACTCTTCGGCCACGGTGCGCAGCAGCGCCTGGATCGCCGCCGGATCACCCGGCATCTCGGTCAGGTATTCGGCGCTTGCCTCGAAAAAGCGGTCATTGGGCAGGTATTCGGTGATGCGCACGCGGCTTTGCCCCTCGACCAGCACCTTGACGGTGCCGTCGGGCAGCTTGAGCAGCTGCAGCACGTTGGCCAGCACGCCGGCCTTGTAGATGCCGCCGGTGTCGGGATCGTCCATTGCCGGATCGATCTGCGCGGCCAGCAGGATCTGCTTGTCGTCGTTCATCACCTCTTCGAGGGCACGCACGGATTTCTCGCGCCCCACGAAAAGCGGCACGATCATGTGCGGGAACACCACGATGTCGCGCAGGGGCAGCACCGGGTAAGAGGGATTGAGGGGGTGTTTCATGCTCGCGTTTCCTTGTTGGCAAGACGCCCCGCCCCGCCTGGCAGCAGCAAGGGCGTCTCCGGTCATGGAGGCTTAACGTGGGGTTTACACGCGCCGTTTCAACTGGCGTTCCTCCTTTGATCCGCAGCATGGCCCCGGCGCGCGGGCGGCGCAAGTGGGCTTTTCCGACAAGACGCGGCAAAAGCGAGCGGCGGCTCAGCGCGGCGGTCGGGGTGTCAGAAGGGCGGTTTCGGTCTGGAAAAGCACCGTCTCGTCACCTTGCAGCTGCAGTTCGGTGATCTCCAGCACACGGTCGTCGAAATAGGCGATCAGCGTGATCGTGCCGACGACCGAGATGTCGCCGGTGATCCGGAGCACGGCCTGCACCTGCGGCAGCGCCTCGGGTCCGCAAAGGGTGTCCGACAGACGGTCGACCAGATCGGCGCGGGCCGTGCTGTCCAGCACATCGTCGACCCGATCCACGTCATAGGCCGGGACATCCAGCAGCGCCAGCGGCACGGGCGCGCCGGTCAGGCTGTCGAGAAACCGGCTCGTCACGGCGCCTTCGGGCAGGATCGTGACCGGATAGGTTTCAGAGGCGCGCAGGATGTCCGTGGTCTCGTTGACCAGCGAAACGCTGCCTTCCCGCGTCCAATCGCCGGCAAGCGTGGCCATCAGGTCATCACGACCGGTGACGCCACACAGCCCGTCCGCCGCGGCAAACCCGGCCTGTCCGGCAACCAGAGCGGCGGCCATCACGAGTCGGAGTGTCTTCATAGCGGCTCGATATCTCCCCTGGCGCGTTCGGCGTGGAACGCGGCCTCGAACTCCGCAAAGCGCCCTGCGGCGATGGCCGTGCGCATGCCCTGCATAAGCTCTTGATAGTAATGCAGGTTATGCCAGGTCAGCAACATGCCCGAAATCATCTCGCCTGCGCGGAACACGTGATGCAGGTAGGCGCGGGAATAGCCCCGGCAGGCCGGACAGGTGCATTCCTCGTCAAGCGGCCTGGGGTCGTCGGCGTGGCGCGCGTTCTTGATCGCCACCGGACCGCGCCGCGTCCAGGCCTGCCCCGTGCGGCCCGAGCGCGAGGGCAGCACGCAATCCATCATGTCGATGCCGCGCTTGACGGCCCCCACGATGTCATCCGGCTTGCCCACCCCCATCAGGTAGCGCGGGCGATCCTCGGGCAGCTGGTCCGGCGCATAATCGAGACAGGCAAACATCGCCTCCTGCCCCTCACCCACCGCAAGGCCGCCCACCGCGTAGCCGTCGAACCCGATCGCGCGCAGCGCCTCGGCGCTTTCGCCCCGCAGGTCTTCCTCCAGCCCGCCCTGCTGGATGCCAAAGAGCATGTGGTCGGGCCGGTCGCCAAAGGCATCGCGGGACCGCGCCGCCCACCGCATCGACAGCCGCATGCTCTCGGCGATGCGGTCCCGGTCGGCCGGCAGCGAGGGGCATTCATCGAACGCCATCACGATGTCCGAGCCCAGCAACCGCTGGATCTCCATCGACCGCTCCGGCGTCAGCATGTGTTTCGAGCCATCCACATGGCTGCGGAATTCCACACCGTCCTCGGTCAGCTTGCGCAGATCGCTCAGGCTCATGACCTGGAACCCGCCGGAATCCGTCAGGATGGGCTTTTCCCAGTTCATGAACCCGTGCAGACCGCCCAGACGGTCGATCCGCTCGGCCCCCGGCCGCAGCATCAGGTGATAGGTATTGCCCAGCAGGATGTCCGCGCCCGTTGCCGCCACGCTTTCGGGCAGCATGCCCTTGACCGTGGCCGCGGTGCCCACGGGCATGAAGGCGGGGGTGCGGATGGTCCCGCGCGGCGTGGTTATCGCGCCGGTGCGGGCACGGCCGTCGCGCGCCGTCAGTTCAAACGAAGTCAAGGCCATGCCATCCCCTGGGGCCAGCTGCGTCAAAGCGAATGGCCCGCCGCCCCGCGCCGCTTATTCGGCGGCGTCCTGGGTGTTTTCTGCCGCAGGCTCGGCGACGGCGGCCGGTTCGGCCTCCGGCTCGGCCTTGGCGGCGGGTTCGGGTTTCTTGCGTGGCTTGCGCGGGGCGCGGGGTTTCTTGGGCTTTTCCTCGGCCATCGGTTCGGGCTTGGTTTCGGCCCGCGCCTCGGGCGTGTCCACCAGGCCGATATCCTCGTCATCGGATCCGAGGTCCACGACATCGGGCTGATCCATGGCGGCAGGATCGGGTTCCGCGCGCTGTCCAGGCTCGGATGGCTGCGCCTCGCGCTCCGCCCTTTCGCGGTCGCGCTGCGCCTGGCGTTCCCGGTTCTCGCGTTCCTGCTGTTCGCGGCGCTGATCCTGTTCCTTCTGCGCCTCGCTCAGCATCCGAAGATAGTGTTCGGCATGCTGCTGGAAGTTCTCTGCCGCCACCCGGTCATTCGACAGGGCGGCGTCGCGGGCCAGCTGGTTGTACTTGTCAATGATCTGCTGCGGCGTGCCGCGCACCTTGCCTTCGGGGCCCGAGCTGTCGAACACGCGATTGACAACGTTGCCCAGCGAATTTCGGTTGCGATTGTTCTTGTTCCGCGAGCGGGATTTGGAAGAGCGCATATGTTCTGGTATCCGGCCTTGCTTCCGAGTGCCTCGTGTCGCTGTTGAACGCCTCCGGCGTCCTGTCGATGCGCGGTCACGAAGATGTTTGGCATAACGTCCGTGAGAGGGGCGGTTGCCTTCACCGTCCGGACCCCTCTCACTAATCACAGGCTCCGGGCCGGAGCAAGGGAAAAACCCCGAAACTGCGACAGAAAGCGCCGGAAAAGCGGCGTTCAGCCGGACAGACGGCCCAGAACCACCCGGTCGCGCCCGTCCAGATCGGGCAGAACGGCGATCTGCGCAAGCCCCGCCGCCGCCATCAGCGCCGCGACGGCACCTCCCTGCGTGGCCCCGATCTCGACGATCAGCCGTCCGCCCGGCGACAGGTGGCGCGGCGCACCCGCGCAAAGGATGCGGTAGGCCGACAGCCCGTCAGCACCGTCGCTCAACGCCAGAGCGGGTTCGTGATCGCGCACCTCGGGGGCCAGCCCGGCCATCTCGTGCGCGGCGATATAGGGCGGGTTCGACACGATCAGGTCGAACCGCTCCGCCTGCCCGTCCAGCGCGGCGTACCAATCGCCCTCGACCAGTGCGGCACGCCCCTCCAGCTGTAGCGCGTTGCGGTTCCAGAACGCCACGTTCAGCGCCGGCGCGCTGATATCGGTGCCCACGCCCACCGCGCCGGTGCGCTCGGCCAGCAGCGTCAGCAGGATGCAGCCCGATCCGGTGCCCAGATCCAGCACGCTGGCAAAGGGTTCGGCCAGCGCCGCCTCGATCAGGGTTTCGGTTTCGGGGCGCGGGTCCAGCACCTCGGGCGTGACAAGGAAAGCCCGCCCGTAAAAGCTGCGCCGTCCGGTCAGATGGCTGACCGGCACCCGTTCGGCGCGCCGCTCGACCAGCGTCAGGTAGATGGGCTGCAGATCCGCCGCCACCGGTTCGGACAGGAACAGCGTCAGCCGCCCCGGCGGCACCTTGAGCACATGCGCCATCAGGCGGCGCGCATCGCGCCCGGGATCGGGCACACCCGCGGCCACCAGCCGCGCCGTGGCCTGCGCCAGCAACTCAGCCCCGCGCATCCGCCCGCGCCCTCCTCATGCCTGCATCTCGGCCAGCTGCGCCGCCTGGTGTTCCGAGATCAGCGCGTCGATGATCTCGTCCAGATCGCCCTGCATCACCTGCTCCAGCCGGTACAGCGTCAGCCCGATGCGGTGATCGGTCAGCCGGCCCTGCGGAAAGTTGTAGGTGCGGATGCGCTCGGACCGGTCACCCGAGCCGACCTGCGCCTTGCGGTCGGCCGAACGTTCGGCATCCGCGGCCGAGCGCTGCAGGTCGAACAGCCGCGCGCGCAGCACCTGCATCGCGATCTCGCGGTTGCGGTGCTGGGATTTCTCGGAGCTGGTCACCACGATCCCGGTGGGCAGATGGGTGATGCGCACCGCCGAATCGGTGGTGTTCACATGCTGCCCGCCCGCGCCGGACGACCGCATGGTGTCGATGCGGATGTCGCCCGGGTCGATGCGGATATCCACCTCCTGCGCCTCGGGCAGCACCGCCACCGTCGCCGCCGAGGTGTGGATGCGCCCGCCGGATTCGGTTTCCGGCACGCGCTGCACCCGGTGCACGCCGGATTCGAACTTCAGCCGGGCAAAGACGCCCTCGCCCTCGATCCGCGCCACCAGCTCGCGCAGACCGCCCAGGTCCGACATCTGCTCCTCGATCACCTCCCAGCGCCAGCCCTTCTCCTCGGCATGGCGCTGATACATCCGCGCCAGATCCGCCGCGAACAGCGCCGCCTCCTCGCCGCCGGTGCCGGGACGGATTTCCAGGACGGCCGGGCGGGCATCGGCGGCATCGCGCGGCAAGAGCGCCAGCTGCACCGCGCGCTCCACCTCCGGCAGACGCGCGCGCAGGGCAGGAAGCTCTTCCTCGGCCAGGGCCTTCATCTCGGGGTCCGCCAGCAGCGCCTCGGCCTCGGCGATATCGGCCGACAGCCGCTCCCATGTGGCGATCTGCGCCACCACGGGCTTCAGATCGGCATATTCGCGCCCCAAAGCGGCGATGTCGCCTTCGCCGGCGGACATCCGCGCCTCGACATATTCGAGACGCTCCTTGATCTGCTGCAAACGGTCGGACGGGATCATTCCGGCTTCCTTGCCGAAAGGCGGCGGGCCGTCAACCCTCGCCGCCCGTGCCCGCCAGCGCCGCCAGCCAGCCCTCGACCCGGGCCTTGTTCACCCCGGTGTCGGACTGGCCAAAGCGCAGCCGTGCCCAGAGTTCCAGCTGGTCACCGGATTGCTGCACGGTGGTGTAGTCGGGAAAGCCCATCCAGAGCGACCGGGTCACATAGGTCACCCGTCCCTCACCCGGCGTGCCGGCCAGGACCTCGGTGCGCGGGGTCTCCAGGATGATGGCATGCAGCCGCTCGAACGTGCCCGGCGCGCCGGGCAGCCGCCGCCGCACGCCGCCGGCCAGATCCTGGTCGGCGGTCACCTTCGGGTCCACATGCCAGTCGGCCGGGTCCGACGGCGCCAGGCGGATCCACGCCAGCCCCGCAACCACGCACAAGATCACTGCGAAGAAGATCATTCGCACCATGCCCACCTGCCGCTCGACGTCATCCCGCGGCAGAGATGACATGGTTTCCACCGATTCTGAAAGCGTTCGCCCGAAGATTGTGGCCGCGCTCGCCCGAAAAGCGGCGCGCCACCGCCCATGCCCGCTCTCGCCGCGCTCAGCGCCGGGTCCAGCCCCACAGGCACAGCAGGTCGGTGGCCACATGCGCCCCCGCCACGGCGGTGATCCCCGCCGGATCGAAGGGCGGCGAAACCTCGACAACGTCTCCGCCCTTCAGGTCGATCCCGGCCAGCCCGCGCAGCATCACCGCGGCCTGGTGCGATGACAGCCCGCCCCAGACCGGCGTCCCCGTGCCCGGGGCAAAGGCCGGGTCCAGCACATCGATGTCGAATGTCAGGTAACAGGGATGCCCGCCCACGATCTCGCGCACGCGCTGCGCCACGGCCACCGGCCCGTCGGCATGCACCGCCCGCGCATCGATAATGGCAAAGCCCAGCGTGTCGGGATTGTCGGTACGGATGCCGATCTGGACGGAACGCTCGGGAATCACCAGCCCCTCACGCACCGCCTTGTATAGGAAGGTGCCATGATCCACCCGATCGAAATCGTCATCGGCCCAGGTGTCGGTATGGGCATCGAACTGGATCACCGAAAGCGGGCCGTGCCGCGCGGCATGCGCCCGCAGCGCCCCCAGCGTCACCGAATGGTCGCCACCAAGCGCGATGCAGGCGGCCCCCGCCTCCAGGATGCCCGCCACATGCGCCTCGATCCGCCCCGGCACCTCCGACGGCATGGCATAGTCGAACGCCATGTCGCCATGATCGGCGATGGCAAACTCCGACAGCACGTCAAAGCCCCAACCGTAGGGCGCGTCGCAAGGCTGCAGCAAGGATGCCTCGCGGATCGCCCGCGGCCCCAGCCGCGTGCCGGGCCGGTTGGTCACCGCCTGGTCAAAGGGCAGCCCGGTCACCGCGATGTCCACCCCCGCCAGGTCCTTGGAATAGCGCCGCCGCAAGAACGATGGCGCACCGGCAAATACGTTTTCATAGGATCGTCCCCGGAACGCCTCGCGGGTGAACCCGTGATCGATCTGGTCTCTTGCGTCTTCCAGTGCCATCCGGCCCCCCTCGTGCCCGCGCACACCGCCGCCCGGCCCGCGCCCCGCTCCTGACTTCTTCTTGGTCGAAATACCCCGAAACACCGCCCGCCACGGGCCCGGCCCTCAGGTCAGCGGCAAGGCCCGTTCCACCAGCCGCGCAAAGAACGACGCCCCCACCGGCGCGATGGCATCGTTGAAATCGTATTCCGGGTGGTGGCAGACCGGCGTGTCGCCCTGGCCCAGGAACAGATAGGCCCCGGGACGCGCCTCCAGCATGTAGGCGAAATCCTCGCCGGGCATGATCGGCGGGCAATCCTCCTCCACCGCGGCCGCGCCCACCACCTCGCGGGCCACCTCGGCGGCAAAGGCCGCCTGTTCGGGATGGTTGACGGTGGGCGGATAGCCCTCGGCATACTCCAGCTCCGCCGCCATGCCAAAGCTCTTCGCCTGAAAGTCCGCGATCTCGGCCATGCGCGCCTTGACCACCGCCTGCACCGCCTTGTCGAAATAGCGCACGGTGCCGTTCAGCATCGCGCTGCCGGGGACGATGTTCATCGCCGTGCCGGTATGGATCTGCGTCACCGACAGCACCAGCCGGTCCAGCGCGTCGACATTGCGGCTGACGATGGTCTGCAGCGCCAGCGTGATGGCGGCGGCGACGATCACCGGGTCGCGGGTCTGGAACGGCATCGCGCCATGCCCGCCCTTGCCGTCGATGCGGATGGTGAACTCGTCCACCCCCGCCAGCAAAGCGCCGCGATTGGTCGCCAGGTGCCCCACGGCCCGGCCCGGCGAATTGTGCAGACCATAGACCTCCTCGATGCCGAAGCGATCCATCATGCCCTCCTCGACCATGATGCGCCCGCCGCCCTCGTTCTCCTCCGCCGGCTGAAAGATCAGCGCCACGCGGCCCGCGAAATTGCGCGTTTCCGCCAGGTATTTCGCCGCGCCCAGAAGCATCGTGGTGTGCCCGTCATGGCCGCAGGCATGCGCCAGCCCCGGCACCGTCGAGGCATGCGCGGCCCCGGACAGATCCTGCATCGGCAACGCGTCCATGTCCGCCCGCAGCCCGATGGTCCGGCCCGGCGCGCGGCCCTCGATGATCGCCACCACGCCGGTGCGCGCAAGGCCTTCATGGATGTCGGTGACCCCGAACGCCTTCAGCCGTTCCACGACAAAGGCCGCCGTCTCGTGACAGTCGAGGCCAAGCTCGGGATGCTGGTGCAGGTGGCGGCGCCAGCCGGTCATCTCGTCTTCGAGCGCGGCGATGGAATTCACGATGGGCATGTCCGGGATCTCCTTTGCCCCTCACCCTGCCCGGAACGAAGCGCAAAGAAAAGGGCCCGGCGGGATGGCGGGTGGGGCGATGTTCCGGCCCCCGGCCGGGACGAGCGCCATACGCCATCCCGGACCGTCACGGCGCGTGCCGCGTCTCGATCAGCCGGGCAAGGAAACTGGCCCCGTAAGGTGCCGCGGCATCGTTGAAATCGAACTCCGGATGATGCACCGACGGTCCGATCCCCTGGCCCAGGAACAGGAAGGCCCCCGGTCGCGCCTCCAGGAAATACGAAAAATCCTCGGCCCCCATCTCGGGCGGCAGATCGTCCACCACGTCACCCGACACCTCCCGCGCGACGCGCGCGGCAAAGGCCGTCTGCTCAGCCGGATTGATCGTCGGCGGATAGCCCCGGTCAAACCGCAGGATCCCCTCCAGCCCGTAGGCCGCCGCGACGCCCGCCACGATCTCGCGCAGCCGCGCCTCGGCCCGCGCCCGCACCTCCGGCCTCAGGCTGCGCACGGTGCCTTGCAGGACAACCTCCTCGGGGATGATGTTCGTCGCAGTGCCGCCATGGATCATGGTCAGCGACACCACCAGCGCGTCCAGCGGATCGGTATCGCGCGACACCACCGTCTGCAGCGCCTGCCCCAGCGCCAGCACCCCGGGCATCGGATCCCGGCAGGCCTGCGGATAGGCCGCGTGCCCGCCCTTGCCGCGCAGCGTGACGTGGAATTCGTCCGCCGCCGCCAGCACCGGGCCGGGCGCCGTGCGGAACTGCCCCAGTGCCCCGAACGGATCGGTATGCAGCGCATAGACCTCCTCGACGCCATGGCGGTCGAGGATACCCGCCTCCACCATCATGCGCCCGCCCCCCACCGTTTCCTCCGCCGGTTGAAAGATCAGCACGACACGGCCCGCAAAGCGCCGCGTCTCCGCCAGGTATTTCGCCGCCCCCAGCAGCATCGCGGTATGCCCGTCATGCCCGCAGGCATGCATCCGCCCCGGCACGGTCGAGGCCCAGTCCGCGCCCGTTTCCTCGGTCATCGGCAGCGCATCCATGTCGGCCCGCAGCCCCGTGACCGGGCCGGGCCCCTGCCCCTCGATCACCGCCACCACGCCGCTCTCGGCGATCCCGGTTTCGATCCTGTCGATCCCGAAGCTCCGCAACTGCGCCACCACAAACGCCGCCGTTTCGTGACAATCGAGGCTCAGCTCGGGATGCCGGTGCAGATGCCTGCGCCAGCCCGCCATCTCCTCGGCAAACCCCGCGATCCGGTTCACGACCACCATCAGACTGGACTCCCTTCCGCACCTGTCCCATCCAGAGCCTGACGCCAAAGCCGGGGGAAACGCAATGACCGATGACCTGATCCACGACCCGAAGGGTGGCCTGCCGCGGCTGCTGGACATCATGCGCCGCCTGCGCGATCCCGAAACCGGCTGCCCCTGGGATCTCGAACAGGATTTCGCCTCCATCGCCCCCTACACGATCGAAGAGGCCTACGAGGTCGCAGACGCCATCGAGCGCCAGGCCTGGGACGAACTGAAGGGCGAGCTGGGCGACCTGCTCTTCCAGTCGGTCTTTCACGCGCAGATGGCCGAAGAGGCGGGGCTCTTCACCTTTGACGAGGTGGCCGACACCATGTCCGACAAGATGGTCGCGCGCCATCCGCATGTCTTCGGCGACCAGAGCAACGCCAAGTCCGCCGAGCAGCAAACCCGCGACTGGGAGGCGGTCAAGGCCGCCGAACGCGCCGCCAGGGCGCAGACCGGCGTGCTCGACGGTGTCGCCCTGGGCCTGCCGGCACTCCTGCGCGCGGTCAAACTGCAGAAACGCGCGGCCCGGGTGGGGTTCGACTGGCCCGACACGGGCCAGGTGCTCGACAAGATCGTCGAAGAGGCGCAGGAACTGCGCGAGGCCACGGATGCCGACCACCGCTTCGAGGAGTTCGGCGATCTGCTCTTCGTGATGGCCAACCTCGCCCGTCACATGCAGATCGACCCCGAGGCCGCCCTGCGCGCCGCCAACGCCAAGTTCACCCGCCGCTTCCGGGCAATCGAGACCGCCCTTGCCGACCAGGGCCGCCAGCCGGGTGACGCGACCCTTGCGGAAATGGACGCGCTCTGGGACGCCGCCAAGGCGCTTGAAAAACCCGCGCAGGACGACAGGCCCTGATCTTCTTCTTGGCGGCAAATCCCCCGGGGGAGTCGCAGCCCCGCTGCGACGGGGGCAGCGCCCCCGGTCTGCGGGACGGCGGGCGGGGCGCCTTTCGGCGCAGCCGAAACAGCGCCGTCCGGCGTCCTACCGGAACCCGGCGGTTTCCTCGTATTCCGGACGCGCGATCTCCAGCGCCTCCTGCATCGAAAAGGTCTTCTTCATCAGCGCCCGACCCACGATGGCCCCGGCGATGCCGGGGACGTATTTCAGCCGCGACAGATCGTCGAGACTGTCCACCAGACCGCTGGCAAAGACCAGGTGGCGGGTGGTCCCGGCCAGACCGGAAATCACCCCCAGCTGCTTGTCGGTCTCGCTGTCATCGGCGTCGATATCGGTGATGACCACCCCCGCCAGCGGCACCTCGGCAAAGCTGTCCAGCAGCGCCTCCGGGCTCATCGGGCTTTCGCTGGTCCAGCCATGGGTCATCAGACGGCCGCCGGCCACGTCCAGCGACAGCACCACCATGTCGGGATGGTACTTGGCCAGCGCCTTGACCTCGTCGGGCGCGCGCGCCGCCAGCGTGCCGATCACCACCTGGCCCGCACCCTTCTCGATCCAGTATTCCGCCCTCTCGCGCGAGCGCATGCCGCCGGCCACCTGCACCGGCACGCCGACCTTGCGGATGATCTCCTCGATCAGCGCATCGTTGCCGCTGCCCTCCTGCAGCGCGTCGAAATCCGTCACCCGCACCCGGTCGGCCCCGGCCGCGACAAAGCCCAGCACGGTCTCCACCGGGTCCACATGCCACAGCATGGGGTCGTCAAACCGGCCGCGGCGCAGCGTCACGCAGCGTCCGTTCTGAAGTTCGATCGTGGGAATGATCTGCATCGGGCCCTCCTCCGTCTCGACCTGCCCCGAGCCTAGCAGAGCGCGCGCCCGATCCGGGGTCGGTTGGCGACATTCGGACCGGGCAAAGCGTCAATACACGCCAGGCGCGAAGCACGCCGCGACCTCACAGCCGCGCATCAGGGCCAACAATAGGGCCCGCATCAAGGCAGGCGCGCAAAGAAAAACGGCGCCGCAAGCGGCGCCGTCCATCAGCCGGGCGAAGACGCTTACTGGGCGTCGTTGATGAACTTCACCGCATCGCCGAAGGTCTGGATGGTCTCGGCCGCATCGTCCGGAATCTCGATGCCGAATTCCTCTTCGAAGGCCATGACCAGCTCGACGGTGTCGAGGCTGTCCGCGCCCAGATCGTCGATGAACGAGGCGGATTCAACCACCTTGCCTTCTTCGACGCTGAGATGCTCGACCACAATCTTCTTCACGCGATCTGCGATATCGCTCATGTCTTATTTCCTCACAGTCTGATGGGCGGTTGCCCGTGTTTGCCCTCGCCCCTGGGGGTGGCTTTCGGTGCCCTTGCGGGCGGGTTTGTCCCCGGACCTTTCCGGGGCTGGCCAATCAACGCGTGTCCGCGCCCCCCGGCCAGAATTGTCGCGCCTATAGCACAGGCGTCAGGGATGGCAAATGCTTTCCCATGCCGCCCTGCAGCAAGCGTTCAGAGCATCGCCATGCCGCCATTGACATGCAACGTGGCCCCGGTCACGTAGCCCGCCTCGGGGCTGGCCAGATACAGCGTGGCGGCGGCGATTTCCTCCGCGGTGCCCATCCGGCCCATGGGGATCTGGCCCATGATGGCGCTTTTCTGCTCGTAGTTCAGCTTGTCGGTCATGGCGGTTTCGATAAAGCCCGGCGCGATGGCGTTCACGGTGATGCCGCGGCTGGCCACCTCGTAGGCCAGCGATTTCGACATGCCCACCAGCCCCGCCTTGGCGGCGGCATAGTTGCCCTGCCCGGGATTGCCGGTGGCCCCCACGATGGACGAGATGTTGACGATCCGGCCCCAGCGCGCCTTCATCATGCCGCGCAGCACGCCCTTGCACAGGCGGAAGCTCGAGGTGAGGTTGACCTCCAGCACCTGCGCCCATTCCTCGTCGGACATGCGCATGAACAGGTTGTCGCGGGTGATGCCGGCATTGTTGACCAGGATGTCCACGCCGCCCATCGCCTCGGCCGCCTGCTTGGGCAGCGCGGTGACCGCCTCGGCGTCCGAAAGGTTGCAAGGCAGCACAAAGGCCCGCGCGCCCAGATCGGCGGCCAGCGCCTCCAGCGGCTCGGTCCGGGTGCCCGAAAGGCCCACCTGGGCACCTGCCCCGTGCAGCGCCCGGGCAATGGCACCGCCAATGCCGCCCGAAGCGCCGGTGACCAGCGCCGATTTTCCTGTCAGATCGAACATCTCGCTTCCTTCCGGTTCGCAGCTTTTCCCGTCGTCTCGATTGCGCCGCCCGGCTCAGCCCTGCAGCGCCGCGGCGGCCTCGGCCACATCGGCGGCACTGCCCACATTGCGCACCGCGGCATCGCGGTGGATGCGCCGGACCATTCCCGACAGCGCCTTACCCGCGCCGATTTCCCAGAACTCGGTGACACCGCCATGGCTTACCATCCAGTCCACCGATTCCCGCCAGCGCACGGCACCGGTGATCTGGTCCACCAGAAGCGACCGGATCGTGCCGGGATCGTTCACCGCATCGGCCAGCACATTGGCCACCAGCGGCACGCCGGGCGGCTCGATATGGACATGGCTCAGCGCATCGGCCATCACGCGGGCGGCGGGCGTCATCAGCTTGCAGTGAAACGGCGCGCTGACCGCCAGCAGCACCGCGCGCCGCGCGCCGGCCTGTTCGGCCAGCGCCACCGCGCGTTCCACCGCCGCCTTGTGGCCCGAGATCACCACCTGCTTGGGATCGTTGTCATTTGCCGCCGCGCAGACATCGCCCTGAGCGGCGTCATGCGCCAGCTTGCGCACCGCGTCGAGCCCGAGCCCCAGGATCGCCGCCATGGCGCCCTGCCCCTCGGGCACCGCCTCTTGCATCGCGGTGCCGCGGGCGCGCAGCAGGCGCGCCGCATCGGCGATGGTAAAGCTGCCCGCCGCGGTCAGCGCCGAGTATTCGCCCAGGCTGTGCCCGGCGACATAGGCCGCCGCGTCGATTCCGACGCCCTCGGCCTCGAGCGCACGCATCGCCGCCATCGAGGTAGCCATCAGCGCCGGCTGGGCGTTGGCGGTGCGCGTCAGCGCCTCGATCTCGCCCTCCCAGATCAGCGCCGAAAGCTTTTCTCCCAGCGCCTCGTCAACCTCGTCGAACACCGCCCGGGCCGCCGGATAGGCCTCGGCCAGGTCGCGGCCCATACCGATGGTCTGCGCCCCCTGTCCGGGAAAGATGAATGCGCGCGCCATGCGCCCCTCCGCTTGCTCCTCCATTGAAGCAAAGCCCTTACTCTGCCGGGGACGGCGGCGCAACGCCCCGATGGCGTCGGAACGTACCGTTCAGGCGGCGCTGTCGCGGGCCTCGCGCGCCAGGAAGATGCAGCTGAGCCCCAGGATCAGCAGCATCACCGACGCCGCCAGCTTCATCATCGTCAGATCCGGCAGGCCGCTGCCGCCGGGCACCAGCCAGACCCCAAAGGCCGACACGCCCATCGCCGTGCCCATGATCGTCAGGAGCAGACGCGCAATCATGTTGGGCGCGCTGTTGCGGGCGGGGGCCAGGGTCTGGGCCGTCTGGGGCATGGGGTATCCTCTTCAACCGGGGGCGCGTTAACCGTGATGCGCGCAGATTGGCGAAACAAAACGCCGAAAATCGGGCCGTTTCCGGGAAAGCCGGGGGCGCGGGACCGGTGTCACCGATCGGGCGGGCTTGCGCCGCGGGGCGGAACGTGTATAGAGGTGCGACCTTTCGCGACACCTTTGTGAACCGCGCAGTCTCTCGTGGGCCGGGGCGAAAGGACAAGCCCGTGCCCTATGAAATGCGCCACGACAGAAATGGAGAGCACATGCCGCTTTACGAGCATGTTTTCATCGCGCGTCAGGACCTGTCCAACGCGCAGGCCGAAGGCCTGATCGAACACTTCTCGACCGTCCTGACCGACAATGGCGGGGCCGTGGTGTCGTCCGAATACTGGGGCGTCAAGACCATGGCGTACAAGATCAACAAGAACCGCAAGGGCCATTACGCGTTCCTCAAGACCGACGCGACTGCGGATGCCGTGCACGAGATGGAGCGCCTGATGCGCCTGCACGACGACGTGATGCGCGTGCTGACCATCAAGGTCGACGCCCATGATGACGGCCCGTCGATCCAGATGCAGAAGCGCGACGATCGTGACCGTGGGGATCGCGGCGACCGTGGCGACCGCCGTGAACGCCGCCCGCGCGACTGATCCGGACAGAAGAGGAGATAACCCATGGCCGCAAAACCGTTTTTCCGCCGCCGCAAGGTCTGCCCCTTCTCGGGCGACAACGCGCCCAAGATCGACTACAAGGACACCAAGCTGCTGCAGCGCTATATCAGCGAGCGTGGCAAGATCGTGCCCTCGCGCATCACCGCCGTTTCGGCCAAGAAGCAGCGTGAACTGGCCCGCGCCATCAAGCGCGCCCGCTTCCTCGCCCTGCTGCCCTACGCCGTGAAGTAAGGAGACAAGACGATGCAAGTCATTCTTCTGGAACGCGTGGCCAAGCTGGGCCAGATGGGCGACGTCGTCGACGTCAAGCCCGGCTATGCGCGCAACTACCTGCTGCTGCAGGGCAAGGCGCTGACCGCGTCGAAAGAGAACATCGCCCAGTTCGAGGCCCAGAAGGCGCAGCTCGAAGCGCGCAACCTGGAGACCAGGAAAGAGGCCGAGGACATGGCTGCCCGTCTTGACGGCCAGCAGTTCGTGGTGATTCGCCAGGCGTCGGACGGCGGCAACCTCTACGGCTCCGTCACCACCCGGGACGCGGCGGAAACCGCCACCGCCGAAGGCTACTCGATCGACCGCAAGCAGGTGATCATCCGGACCCCGATCAAGGAGCTGGGCCTGCACGAGGTCGAGGTGCATCTGCACCCCGAGGTCATGGTGACGATCAACCTGAACGTCGCGCGTTCGCCCGAAGAGGCCGAGCTGCAGGCGTCGGGCAAGTCGATCCAGGAACTGGCCGCCGAGGAAGAAGCGCAGGCCGAATTCGAGGTCAGCCAGCTGTTCGACGATATCGGGTCTGCCGCCAGCGACGACGACGATGGCGACGCCCCGGAGCGCCGCAGCGCCGAGCCGAGCGCGCTGGACGACCCGCGCGATTCGTAAGCGCCGACACACGAATACGTTGAAAGCCGCGCGGCCCCGGGCCTGCGCGGCTTTTTTCTTGCCATTTTTTCGGAAAATGCCCCGGTTTTTGATGCTGTTTCGCGTCACAATGACACAGTTCTTGCTCAATTGGTTACAAACTGGCATGACATGTGAGGGGAGCCTGACATGTCGGGCAGAACGAGTAGACGGTTGGTATTCATTTGATGACACCAGTAGACAGTATTGTCGGCGAGAAGATCAGAAAGCGCCGGCAGGAGTTGGGGATGACCCAGACCGAGCTTGCCGAACTGATCGATGTCCGGTTCCAGCAGGTTCAGAAATACGAAAACGGACAGAACCGCGTGGCGGCCTCCCGGCTCTGGAAGATTGCCGAGGCGCTGCGCGTTCCGGTCAATTTCTTCTTCGAAGAGGTCGACGCGCCGGACCGGGCCGAAAACGTCTCGGCGCTGGACAAGCGCCGAATGCGCGAACTGGTCGGCCTGTTTTCCGAACTGACCGAACCGCAGCAGACCGCGGTGATGTCCTTCCTGCGCTCGGTGGCCGGATCGCCCGCCGAATAGGCGGACCGGGTCAAATCGACGCAGGCATCGGGCAGAGTAGCCGGACGTTAAGTCTGGAGCGGGCAGAACGGCGGCAAACGCCGTCAGCCGGAGCCCCATGATGAAGCTGTTCCACCGCGCCCGCCCGCCACAGGACGATCGGTCCGAAGCCGATGCCGCCCTGCTTGACATGGTCTTGCGCACCCAGGCCGTGATCCATTTCGATCCGCAGGGCACCGTTCTGCTGGCAAACGGGAATTTCTGCAACGCCCTGGGCTATGACGAGGCCGAGATCGTGGGCGGTCATCACCGGCTCTTTGTCGACGAGACTTATGCCGCGTCCGAGGCATACCGCCGGTTCTGGGAACGTCTGGCCGCGGGCGAAACCTTTACCGGCCAGTTCCCGCGCCGCACGAAATCGGGCGAGGAAATCTGGATCCAGGCCACCTATGCCCCGGTGTTCGACGCCGACGGCGCGGTGCGCCGGGTGGTCAAGGTGGCCACCGACATCACCACCCGGCAACGCGCCATCGCCGGCACGGCCCACGCGCTGGACCGCCTGCGCGAGGGCGACCTGACCCACCGCATCGACGCCTGCGGTCTGGAGGATCTCGACCTCGTGGGTGACAGCTACAACAACGCCACCGCGCAGCTTTGCGCCATGGTGGACAGGGTCAAGCACGTGGCGCTGAACGTGACCGGCACCGCGGACCAGATCAACCGCGCGGCGCAGGAATTGTCCGGGCGCACCGAAACCCAGGCGGCCACGCTGGAACAGACCGCCGCCGCCGTGGAACAACTGACGGTCAACGCCGCCACCTCGGCCGAAGGCGCCCGCACTGTCCACCAGGAGGCGGATTCGGCCCGGACCTCGGCCGAGCGCGGCAGCCGCGTGTTCGAGGATGTGATTTCCGCCATGGACCGCATCGCCACCTCCTCGGGGCAGATTTCGCAGATCCTCGTGGTGATCGACGACATTGCCTTCCAGACCAACCTGCTGGCGCTGAATGCCGGGGTCGAGGCTGCCCGCGCCGGGGAAAGCGGGCGCGGCTTTGCCGTTGTGGCCTCCGAAGTGCGCGGCCTGGCGCAGCGGTCGTCGGAATCGGCGCTGGAAATCAAGTCGCTGATCACCGAAAGCGCCGAACAGGTGGCGCAGGGCGTGGAACTGGTGGGCAATGCCCGCACCGCGCTGGAACAGATCTTTTCTGGGGTCGCGTCGATCTCGGAACGCGTGCAGGAGATCGCGCACAGCACCTCGGAACAATCCTCGACCCTGACCGAAATCAACGCGGCCCTCGGCCAGCTGGACAGCGTCACCCAGCAGAACGCCGCGATGGTCGTGGAAACGGTCAGCGCCAGCGAGCGGCTGGCCGGCGACTCGCGCAACCTTGCCGAAGACGTGGCGGCCTTCCAGACCGAAAGCGCAGGCGCAGGCGACGCGGGCTGGAGACAGGACAACCGCGCCGCCTGAGGCCGGGGCCCGGTTACCGGAACGAAACCGGCGGCAGGAACGAAAAAGGGCCGCCCCCGGGGGGCGGCCCGATCCGGGCAAAGCGCGGCGCGCTTACGCGTCGTCGAGCGCTTCCATCGCCTTTTCAAGCTCTTCCTTGGTCACTTCCTTCTCGGTGACCTGCGCCACGGTGGCGATGTGGTCGATCACCTTGTCCTCGAAGATCGGCGCGCGCATCTGCTGCTGCATCTGCGGGTTCTCGCGCACGAAGTCAAAGAACGCGCGTTCCTGGCCCGGATACTGCCGCGCCTGGTTCATCACCGCCTGGGTCATCTCGGCATCCGACACCTCGACCTCGGCCTTCTGGCCAAGCTCGGCCAGCAACAGGCCCAGACGCACCCGGCGCACGGCCAGTTTGGTGTGCTCTTCGGTGGCCTCGATCTCGGGGTGGTCGTGTCCCTGCACCTCGGGATTGTCCTCGTGCCACAGCTGGTGCGCGATCTGCTTGGCCTCGGCCTCCACCAGCGCCGGCGGCAGGTCGAAATCCACCATCTCGTCCAGCCGGTCGAGAATGGCGCGCTTCATCACCTGGCGCGCAGCCCCGGCATATTCCGCCTCGAGCCGCCCACGGATCTGTTCCTTGAGCGCATCAAGCGTCTCGGCCCCGAATTTCTGCGCCATCTCGTCATCGATCTGCGCCGCCACCGGGGCTTTCACCGCCTTGACGGTCACATCGAACACCGCCGCCTTGCCCGCCAGGTTTTCGGCACCGTACTCCGCGGGGAAGTTCACCTCGACGGCCTTTTCGTCACCGGCCTTCACGCCGACAAGCTGCTCTTCGAACCCGGGGATGAAGCTGCCCGACCCCAGCACCAGCGGATAATCCTCGGCCGCGCCGCCATCAAAGGCCTCGCCGTCGATCTTGCCGACAAAGTCGATCACCACCTGGTCGCCGTCCTGCGCCTCGGCGCCTTCGTCGCGGTCGTCAAAGCTCTGGGCGGTTTCGGCCAGCGAGGCCAGCGCCTCGTCCACAGAGCTTTCGTCGGCCTTGACCACCAGACGCTCGACCTCGATCACCGCCACGTCCACCTCGGGGATCGTTGGCAGCGCCTCGTATGTCATCTCGACATGCACGTCGTCGCCTTCCTTCCAGTCCTCGTTGGTCATCTTGACCTCGGGCTGGAGCGCCGGACGATCGCCGCTGTCCTCGAAATGCTTGTTCATGGCCCCGTCGATGGCTTCCTGCATCGACTCGCCCAGCAGACGCTGACCGAACTGCTTTTTCAGAAGCGGCATGGGCACCTTGCCCTTGCGAAAGCCCTTCATCTCGATCTCGGGCTGCGCCTCACGCAGTTTCTCGTTGACCTTCTCGTCAAGCTCGGCCGCCGTCACGGTGATGGCATAGCCGCGCTTGAGGCCCTCGTTCAGCGTCTCGGTGACCTGCATTTCGCGTCCTTCTCGGCTCGGGTCCGCGCAGTCTGGGCGGGCACCCCGGTTCAAAATCTGGGCTCTTCTAAGCACCGCCACGCGCTGGCGCAAGGCGATTTGTCGGTGCCTGCGCAGCGCGGCCCGCGACGGGTGTCACAAGACCGTTGATGGGAATCCGGCCGGGCCGCGTGGCGCGTGGCGCTCAGGCCTCGATCACCGCGTCGCCGTCGCCCTGCAGATCGGTGCGCAGGCCGGGCGCGCGGGCCGAGACGACCAGCCCGTCCACCTCGGCCCCCCGGTCGCGCCGCAGCACGGCCGCGGTCAGCGTGACCGCGTCGAACCCGGCATCCCGCAGCAGGCCCGAGACATAGGCCGGGGCATGGGCAAAGCGGCGGCTTTCGCGCAACTCCACCGCCCGCGTGCCGCGCTCCACGGTAAAGGCCAGCAGGCCACCGGGCCGCAGCGCGCCGCGGCACCAGCCGATCACCTTTTCCAGCGCGCCGACATAGATGAAGACATCCGCCGCCACGATCAGGTCATGGCTGCACGGGTCGGGCGGCAGCCGGGTGATGTCGCGCTTGTCCAGCTGGTCGTAAAGGCCCTTGTCGCGCGCCTCGCGCAGCATCGCGGCGGACAGGTCATAGCCCGTCAGCCAGTCGCATCGCGGGCGCAGCATCTCGCCGCACAGCCCGGTGCCACAGCCCAGATCCAGCGCCCGCGCCACACGGGTGCCCCCGGCCCTGTCCAGCGCCCGGGCCAGCTGCTCGGGCCCGCGATAGTCCAGACGGGTGCGCAGCGCGGTGTCGAACCGGGCGGCGTATTGGTCGAACAGCCGCTCGACAAAGGCGGCGGGCATGGTTTCCAGCACCGGCACCTGCCGCGCCAGGTCGCATTTCAACGCCGCGCCGAACGGATCGGCGGGGTCTGCGGCCAGCGCCCTTTGCCAGGCGGAGACCGCGGCGCCGATGTCGCCGCCCTGTTCCAGCCATTCGCCCAGACGGTACCAGCCGGCCGCCCAGCCCGGCGCCAGGTCCAGCGCGCCCGACAGGACCTCGACCGCGCCGGCGACATCGCCCAGCAGCAACAGCGTTTCGGCAAAGGCCGCCCGACGTTCCGCCGCCGGCACGCCAGAGGGAAAGACGTCACCCTGCATCACTTTGTTGTCCAAGGGGTCCGCTCATTTGCCCCGACGGGCCACGCGACGGACGACACGCTGCGCCCGGTGGCGCATTGGCGACGATATAGGCGCGGGCCTGCACCTGCGTCAAGCGCCGCATCCGGGATGCGAACCGGGCTGGTACCCAAGGTCGGACTCGAACCGACATGACCGCAAGGCCGGGGGATTTTGAATCCCCTGCGTCTACCATTCCGCCACTTGGGCCCGGAGGGTTGTTTACACCCCGGCCGGGGCGGGGGCAAGCCGTGTCGGCGGCAGCGTCCCCGCCGGTGCCGCCAGGCCGCGTCCGCCCGGGGCAGCGTCCGGCGGGCACTGGTGCAGGCGGCACACATTTGCTAGCGGTGCCCGCAGCCGGGCCCGCAATGCCGCGCCCCATCCCTGCCCGAGACCTTGCCGATGACATCCCAGGACATCCCCATTTCCGACCGTCTCGACCAGCTGGTCGCGCAGGCGCACTCTGACGCGGTCACGCTGGACTGGGTGCTGGCGCAGTTGAACGAGCGGGCCTTCGGCCTGTTCCTGCTGATCCTCGCCCTGCCCTGCTGCATTCCGTTTCTCTACGGCGTGCCGCAGGTCGTCGCGCTGCCGCTGATGTTCGTCTCGGTACAGATTCTGCTGGGACGGACGGTGCCCTGGCTGCCCGCCCGGCTGGGCGCACGAACGGTGGCGGCAAGCGCGCTGGCGGGTCTGGCGCGGCGCGCGGGGCCATGGCTGCGCCGGATCGAGGCGATCAGCCATCCAAGACTGGGCGCGCTGACCCGCGCGCCGCTGGACCGCCTCTTTGGCCTCGCGCTGGTGATCTTCAGCGCGTCGATCCTGGTGCCCCTGCCCGGCACCAACACCGTGCCCGGCTTTGCCGTGGTGCTGGTGGCCATGGGGTTCGTGCAGCGCGATGGCCTGCTGGTGGCCCTGGGCGCGCTGCTGGGCACCGCCTGGGTGGCGACGCTGGTGCTGGCCGGGGCCACGCTGGCCAGCCTGATCCGGACCTGGGTCGGCCTGTGAGGCGCGGCGCGTGACCGCCGCGCGCCTTGAACTCGGGGACCGCCCCGCCCTATCTGCTACAAAGACCGCCCGGAGCGACACATGACCCGCACCCTGTTGATCCTTGCCGCCGCCGGCGGTTCGCTGGCCCTGCTGCTGGCCGCATTCGGCTTTCAGTATCTGGGCGAGATGCCGCCCTGCAAGCTGTGCATCTGGCAGCGCTACAGCCATGCCGGCGCCGTGCTGGCGGGCGGCGTGGCGCTGGCCACGGGTCTGGCGGCGCTGGCCTGGCTCGGCGCGCTGGCGGCGCTCTCCAGTGCCGGCCTGGGCCTCTATCACACCGGAGTCGAGCGCGGCTGGTGGGACGGCCCCAGTTCGTGCACCAGCGGCGATGTCTCGGGCCTCTCCGTCGACGACCTGATCGCCCGGATCGAAGCCGCCCCGCTGGTGCGCTGCGACGAGGTGCCGTGGGACCTGCTGGGCCTGTCCATGGCCAGCTGGAACATGCTGGCCGCGCTGGCGCTGACGGGTCTTTGGGTCTGGGCGGCGCGGGCGCGCTGAGCCGCGCTCAGCCCGCCTTCCGGGTGGACAGCAGCAGCGAGGTCTCGGACAGCGCCACCCCCTCGAGTCGCCGGATGCGGCTGAGCACGTCGTCCAGCTGATCCAGCGTCCGGGTGCCCAGTTCCGCGATCAGGTCCCAGCGTCCGTTGGTGGCGTGCAGCGCGCGAATTTCGGGAAACCCCGACAATTGCCGCAGGATGCGGTCGGTGCCGCGGCCCTCGATCCCGATCATCATCAGCGCCCGCACCGGATCGCGGGCCAGGTCGGATTTCAGCACCACGGTAAAGCCCGCGATCTCGCCCGAGCGACGCAGCTTTTCGATCCGGCTGCGCACGGTGGTGCGCGACAGGCCCAGCTCGGCCGCCAGATCCGACAGCGCGGCGCGGGCGTCGCGGCGCAGCGCGGCCAGAAGGCGGTGGTCGGTGTCGTCCATTCTGGTCAGTTCCTCTTGCCGTTTTGGCCAGTATCCGCCCGAAACGGGCACTCTGTCCACTGGACCCCGGCGCGGATCGGAGGATTTCTGCGCCCACAGGTGACAGGGAGGACAGGCCATGACACAGACGATTCTGCTGATCGGCGCACCGGTGGACAGCGGCAAGACGCGCAAGGGCTGCCTGATGGGCCCCGATGCCTACCGCACCGCGCGGCTTGCCGGCGCGCTGGCCGATCTGGGGCACGATGTGCGCGATCTGGGCACGCTTGGCCCGGACGACACCGGCCTGCCCGAACGGGACGGGCTGCACCAGCTGCCGCGCACCGTGGGCTGGACCAGGGCCCTGTCGCGCGCGGCGCAGGCGGCGCTGGCCGATGGCGTGCCGGTGTTTCTGGGCGGCGATCATGCGCTGTCGCTGGGCAGCGTGCATGGCGCGGCCTGCGCCGCCGCCGCCCGCGGGCAGCCGCTCTTCGTGCTCTGGCTGGACGCGCACAGCGATTTCCACACGCCGCAGAGCAGCCAGAGCGGCCATCTGCACGGCACGCCGCTGGCCTATGTCACCGGCCGCACTGGGTTTGACGATTTCCCCGACGTGCCGCACCCGGTGCCCGACGACCATGTCTGCCTGATCGGGCTGCGCTCGGTCGACACGGCCGAGCGTGCCGCCATCGAGCAGACGGCCCTGACCCGCCACGACATGCGCGCCATCGACGAACACGGCATCGCCGCGCTGCTGCGCCCGTTTCTCGACCGGGTGGCGGCGGCGGGCGGGGCGTTGCATGTCTCGCTCGACGTGGATTTTCTCGACCCCTCGGTCGCCCCTGCGGTGGGCACCACGGTGCCCGGCGGGGCCACCGTGCGCGAGGCCCATCTGGTCATGGAGATGATCCACGAATCCGGCCTCTTGCGCTCGATGGACCTGGTGGAGCTGAACCCCATGCTGGACGAACGCGGCCGCACCGCGCAGCTGATGGTGGATCTGTGTGCCTCGGCCTTCGGACGTCGCGTGTTCGACCGCCCTACCCCCCGCCAGCTCTGACCCTGCCGCGTAGGATGGGTGATCGCACCCATCCGGCCCGACCGCCCCGAAAGGACTGCCCATGCTTCCCTCCGACAAGGCCCTCGTGCCGTTTCTGTCCGTCGACCACATGATGCAGCTGGTGCACCGGCTGGGGCTCGACACCGTCCTGACCGGCCTCGCCGCCGCCATCGAAGAGGATTTCCGCCGCTGGAACCGCTTTGACAAGACCGCGCGCGTCGCCGCCCATTCGCCCGTGGGGGTGATCGAGCTGATGCCCGCGGCGGACGAGGCGCATTACGCGTTCAAATATGTCAACGGCCATCCCGGCAATACAAGGGACGGTCTGCAGACCGTCACCGCCTTTGGCGTGCTGGCGGACATGGCCACCGGTTACCCGCTGCTGCTGTCGGAAATGACCCTGCTGACCGCCCTGCGCACCGCGGCCATGTCGGCGGTGGCGACGCGGCACCTGGCCCCTGCGGGCGCGCATGTCCTGGCCATGATCGGCAATGGCGCGCAATCGGAATTCCAGTGCCGGGCGCTGCAGGCGCTGTGCGGGATCACCCATGTCCGGCTGTATGACACCGACGCCGCGGCCACCGCCAAATGCGCCGCCAACCTGGCGCAGAGCGGGCTGGTCATCAGCACCCACGGCACACCGGAGGCCGCCATCGAGGGGGCGCAGATCCTCACCACCTGCACCGCCGACAAACGCCAGGCCCGCGTGCTCACCGACAACATGGTCGGGAGCGGCGTGCACATCAACGCCATCGGCGGCGATTGCCCGGGCAAGACCGAACTGGCCGAAGGCCTGCTGCACCGCGCCGACATCTTTGTCGAATACCCGCCCCAGACCCGTGTCGAGGGCGAGATCCAGCAGCTGGCCGCCGACCACCCGGTGACCGAGCTCTGGCAGGTGATCGCGGGGACCGCGCCGGGCCGCCGTGACGACCGCCAGATCACCCTGTTCGACGGCGTGGGTTTTGCCATCGAGGATTTCAGCGCCCTGCGCTACGTGCACGACCAGGTGCGCGCCACCGGGCTGGGGCAGAAGCTGGACCTGCTGGCCGATCCGGACGATCCGCGCGACCTTTACGGCATGCTGCTGCGCGCTGCGCCGAATCCGGCGTGACAGCCCCGGGCGGCTCTGGCATGAGGGCGCGCAAAGGGAGCGCCGTCATGACCAACCGTCTGGCCCTGATCCTGGGCTTCATCGTGCTTGCGCTGATCGCGGCGGACATCGTGCTGTTCGGCGGTGCCAACCTGCTGTTCCTGGCCCGCAAGCTCTTTGTCCTGCTGGACTGGCTGGCCTTCTGGCGCTGAGCCGCCGCCGCCCTGCCCCCCGTGAGCGGTTGACTTTTTGGCGGGCCTGTGGTCTGAGCGCGATTGTTAGCGTTAACAACGCACCACCAAGGCAAGGGGGATGCCATCATGGCTCTGAAGGTTGCCATCAACGGGTTTGGCCGCATCGGGCGCAACGTGCTGCGCGCCATCGTCGAATCCGGCCGCACCGATCTGGACGTCGTCGCCATCAACGATCTGGGTCCGGTCGAGACCAATGCCCATCTGCTGCAATATGACAGCGTGCACGGCCGCTTTCCGGTCGAGGTCAGCTGGGGCGAGGACCATATCGACGCCGGCCGCGGCCCGATCCGCACCACAGCGCTGCGCAACCCGGCCGACCTGCCCTGGGGCGATGTCGACCTGGTGATGGAATGCACCGGCGTCTTCACCTCGAAAGAGGCCTGCCAGGCGCATCTGCAGAACGGCTCGCGCCGGGTGCTGATCTCGGCCCCGGGCAAGGATGCCGACAAGACCATCGTCTATGGCGTGAACCACGACCAGCTGAGCGCGGACGACATCATCGTCTCGAACGCCTCGTGCACCACGAACTGCCTGGCGCCGGTGGCCAAGGTGCTGAACGACACCGTGGGCATCACCCGCGGGTTCATGACCACGATCCATTCCTATACCGGCGACCAGCCGACGCTGGACACGCTGCACAAGGATCTTTACCGCGCCCGCGCCGCGGCGATGAGCATGATCCCCACCTCGACCGGGGCCGCCAAGGCGGTGGGGCTGGTGCTGCCCGACCTGAACGGCAAGCTGGATGGCGTGGCGATCCGGGTGCCCACGCCGAATGTCTCGGTTGTGGACCTGACCTTCGAGGCTTCGCGCGCCACAAGCGTGGACGAGATCAACGAGGCCGTCCGCACCGCCGCCCGCGGGCCGCTGAAGGGCGTGCTGGGCTATACCGACCGCAAGCTGGTCTCGATGGACTTCAACCACGACCCGCATTCCTCTATCTTCCACACCGACCAGACCAAGGTGATGGAAGGCACGATGTGCCGCGTGCTGTCGTGGTATGACAACGAATGGGGCTTTTCGAACCGGATGGCGGACACGGCGGTGGCCATGGGCGCGCTTCTGTGACGCAAGGGGCGGGCCGTCTTGGCCCGCTGTTCCTTTCCGTCGGCGCGATGAAGGCGGGCACGACCTGGGCCTACCGCGCGTTGCGCCGGCACCCGGGCCTGGGGTTTGCCCATGCCAAGGAGCCGGGGTATTTCTACCACCTGTCGGTTGATCCCGGCTGGCTGAGCCTTGAGGCCCGGGCGCGCCGGGCGGCCGAGGTCTATCTGGTGCGTGGCCTGGCCCGCGCCCGGCCCGAGACCCTGCCCGACCGGATGACCTGGATCGCCCGCTACCTGCGCCCCGAACCGGTGGACGATGCCTGGTTCCTGTCGCTCTTCCCCGACGATCCCGCGCTGCGCTGGCGGTGCGACTTCTCGAACCTGCATGCGCTCTTGCCCGAAGTGGCCTGGCGCGAGATCGCCGCGCGGGCCTCGGACCTGCGGGTGCTCTATACCCTGCGCGACCCGGTGCAGCGCTACTGGAGCCATGCGCGCTTTCAGTTGCAGCGCAGCGGCAAGCTGTCCCCCGGCGCGCAGCCCGATGCCGGGCAGATGGCGCACATGGCGCGCTGGGTGATAGACCAGGGCCATGGCGATTATGCCGGCGTGATTGCACGCCTGCGCCGGGCGCTGGGCCCCTCTGCGCTGCTGGTGCAGGTGCACGAAGAGCGCAGCGCCCGCCCCGAGGCCGCCCTGCGCGAGATCGAGACCTTTCTGGACCTGAGCCCCGCGCGTTATCCCAAGGCGCTGATGAACACCGAGGCGGGCGCGGCCAAACCGGTGCCCGAAGCGTTTGTCCGCCATGTCGCCGATCAGGTGTCACGCGATCTCGACGCGCTGGACGCGCTGGGGGTCTCGCCGCCCAAGGCCTGGACGCGTCTCTGACCCCTGCATCCGGTGCAAGCCGGGTTTCCCTCCGCGGCAGTTGTGCTGCACCGCAGCATCGCCCATGTTTGCGGTAACGAAACCCGCTGTTCACAGGAGAGCCGCATGACCAGCCTTGTCACCACCCTGCGTACCCGCCTTGCCCGCCACGCCGCCTATGCCCGCACCGTGCGCGAATTGCGCGCGCTGCCGCTGGACGTGGCGCTGGACCTCGACATCTGCCGCGAAGACGCGCCGTCGATCGCTGCGCGCGCCGTCTACGGGCGCTGAAGGAAGCCGTCGATCAGATCGAGATAGGGCGGCGTGCCGAAGAGATCGGCATGGCCTGCCCCCTCGATCCGGCGAAAGGTCGCGTTGGCCAGCCTGCCGGACAGGCGTTCGCCTTGCGCGACCGGGATCAGCGCATCCTCTGTGCCGTGCAGGATCAGCACCGGGGCCGTGACCGCCGCTGCCTCGGACGCGCTGTCCCAATGGTCGAGAAAGGGCAGCCAGCAGGCCGGCAGCCACGACGCCGCCGCCAGCAGATCGCACAGCCGGTCATACGGCGCGGCCAGCAGAACGCCCTCCACATCGCGCCGCGCGGCCACATGCATCGCCACCCCGGTGCCCAGGGAATAGCCCTGCAGATAGACCGGGCCCGGCGGCACCAGCCCGGGCAGCGCATCAACCACGGCCAGCGCGTCACGCTTGAGCACCGCCTCGGATGGCCGCCCCGGCGTGCCGCCCCCGCCGCGATAGGTCATGGCAACGACACTGCGGCCCTTGTCGCGGTGATGGTCCAGCATCGCGCGAAACAACTCCAGCGCGCCGACATTGCCCATGAAATAGACCACCACCGGCGCACCGGGCGGGCCGTCCAGCACCTGCACGGGCAAGGGATCGGCCCCCGCCACCGCAACCTCCACGAGGCGGTAGCCCTGACCGTCAAAGCCGCGCTGGTCGAACGGATAAAGAAAGCGCGGGGCAACCCAGATCATTGCCACGGCATAGAAAAGGTACAGACAGGCCGCCGCCGCCAGCACGATGCCCGTCAGGCGCGCCATCAGCCGAACCGCGTCTTCAGCGCCGCATGCACCGGCGGTGTGACGAATTTCGACACGTCCCCGCCCAGCCGGGCGATTTCCTTGACCAGCTTCGAGGCAATTGCCTGATGCCGCGCCTCGGCCATCAGGAACACGGTCTCGATGCTGTCATCCAGCGCGCGGTTCATGCCGACCATCTGGAATTCATACTCGAAGTCCGCCACCGCGCGCAGCCCGCGGATGATGGTTTCCGCCCCCACGTCGCGGGCGCAATCGATCAGCAGGTTTTCGAACGGGTGTGCGACGATCTCGGTCCCGGTCTGCTCGGACAGCGACACGCATTCCGACTCGATCATCGCCACGCGTTCTTCCAGCGAGAACAAGGGCCCCTTGTCGCGGTTGATCGCAACCCCGATCACAAGCCGGTCCACCAGACGCGCCGCGCGGCGGATGATGTCGATATGCCCGTGCGTGATCGGGTCGAACGTGCCGGGATAGAGCCCGATGCGCATGGTTGCATCCTTTCCGTAAACTCGGTGGGCACGCAACAATAGTGCGCCAAGGATTGCAAGCGGGTTTTCAGGACAGCGGCTGTGCCGTCAGTGCCCCATGATCATCCCTTCCAGCGCGTCCTTCTCCATCGCCAGTTCCGACAGCCGCGCCTTGACCACATCGCCCAGCGTGATCAGGCCGACCATGCGGCCGTCCTCGACCACCGGCATGTGGCGGAACCGGCCTTCGGTCATCCTGGCCAGAACATCGTCTGCCGTGTCCGACCGGATGCAGGTGACCAGCTTGCGCGTCATGTAGGCGTCCACCGGGTCCGACAGGCAGCCCGCGCCATGCGCCGCCAGTTCGCGCACGATGTCGCGTTCCGACAGGATTCCCTCGGCCGTCACCCCGTCGGACGAGACAACAACCGTGCCGATCCGCTTTTCGGCGAGGATCTTGGCCACCTCGGTGACCAGCGTGCCGGGTTTGACCGTCACGACGCCTTCTGTGCCCTTGCTCTTCAGGATCTGCGTCACTTGCATGCGGGTCCTCCCCTGTAACGTACCCATGACAGAACCAGCGTCCGCTTGTAACGGCTTTGTGTCAAGAAAAGCCTGCGCTCAGGACGCGACCTCGTCTTCCAGCCGCGCCAGTTCGCTGCGCATCCCCTCGGCCAGCGCCTCGGCAAAGCGGTTCATCCGTTCCAGCCGGCGGTCATCGGCGTGGCGCACCAGGTAGAAGCTGCGGGTCAGGCTGACCTGGTCATGCAGCACGCGGCGCAGGCGGGGGCCGAAGGGCAGCGCGAAATCGTGCACGATGCCGATGCCCGCGCCGTGGCGCAGCCAGTTGAACTGCACGGAAACCGAATTGGAACAAAGGCTTGGCTCTGGCACACCCAGCTCGGCCAGGTAATCGAGTTCCTTGTCGAAGATCATGTCGGGGATGTAGCCGATGATGCGGTGGCCCTTGAGATCGGCCAGGCTTTCGATCTCGGGATGGCCGCGCAGGTAGCTGCGCGCGGCGGCGAGGTGCAGTTTGTAGTCCGTCACCTTCTGCACCATCAGCCGCCCGGCGGTGGGCGGGCTGACGGCGATGGCCATGTCGGCCTCGCGCCGCGACAGGTTCACCACGCGCGGCAGGGCGACGATCTGCACCTCCAGATCCGGGTTCGCGTCGGAAATCGCGGCGCAGACCTGCGGCAGCAGGAAATTTGCGCAGCCATCCGGCGCGCCGATGCGGATCTGGCCCGACAGCCCCTCGGACTGGCCTTGCACCGCCTCTCCGGCCAGGCTCATCGCCTGCTCTGCCGCCTCGGCATGCGGCAAGAGCCGCGCGCCGGTATCGGTCAACGCGTAGCCTTGCGGGCTTTTGGCGAACAGCGTCTGCCCCAGCGCCTGTTCCAGCCGTGCAATGCGGCGGCCCACCGTGGCGGCATCCATCTTCAGCCCCCGCCCCGCGCCCGACAGGGTTTCCTCGCGCGCCACGGCAAGGTACACTCTCAGATCGTCCCAGCTTGCATTCATCCTGCACCCCCGCAAAACCTTTTTGCCGGATTTCATCTGTTATAGGCATTTTTGCAAGACTATGCTTTGTGCCAGCAGCTGAGGAGGAGCCCCATGCAAGAACTGTCCCATTACATCAACGGTGCCCGCGTCGCCGGAACGTCCGGTCGCTTTGCCGATGTCATGAACCCCGCCACGGGCGAGGTGCAGGCCACGGTGCCGCTGGCCAGTGTCGAAGAGGTCAACGAAGCGGTTGCCAAGGCCGCCGAGGCGCAGGTCGCATGGGGGGCCACCAACCCGCAGCGCCGCGCGCGGGTGATGATGAAGTTCGGCGCGCTGATCAACGAGAACATGGATACGCTGGCCGAGCTGGTCAGCCGCGAGCACGGCAAGACCCTGCCCGACGGGCGCGGCGACGTGCAGCGCGGGCTGGAGGTGGTGGAGGTCTGCATGGGCGCGCCGTCGCTTCTGAAGGGCGAGTACACCGACAATGGCGGCCCGGGGATCGACCTGTATTCGATGCGCCAGCCTTTGGGCGTGGTGGCGGGCATCACGCCGTTCAACTTCCCCGCCATGATCCCGCTGTGGAAGATGGCCCCGGCGCTGTCCTGCGGCAATGCCATGGTGCTCAAGCCGTCCGAGCGCTGCCCGTCGACCGCGCTGATGCTGGCAGAGCTGCTGAAAGAGGCGGGCCTGCCCGATGGCGTGCTGCAGGTGGTCAATGGCGACAAGGAAGCGGTGGACGCGCTTCTGGACAATGACACCGTGCAGGCGGTGGGCTTCGTCGGCTCCACCCCCATCGCGCAGTACATCTATTCCCGCGCCACCGCGAACGGCAAGCGCGCGCAGTGCTTTGGCGGGGCCAAGAACCACATGATCATCATGCCCGACGCGGACATGGACAAGGCCGCCGACGCGCTGGTGGGCGCAGGCTTTGGCGCGGCGGGCGAGCGCTGCATGGCGATCTCGGTCGCAGTGCCCGTGGGGCAAGAGACCGCCGACGCGCTGGTGGACCGCCTTGTACCGCGGATCGAAAAGCTGAAGGTCGGGCCCTATACCGGCGGCGAGGACGTGGATTACGGCCCTGTCATCACCAAGGCATCGGAGACGCGCATTCGCGGCCTGATCGACAGCGGCGTCGCGCAGGGTGCGAAGCTGGTTGTCGACGGGCGGGATTTCAAGCTGCAGGGCTATGAGAACGGCTTTTTCATCGGTCCGTCGCTGTTCGACCACGTCACACCCGAGATGGACATCTACAAGGAGGAAATCTTTGGCCCCGTCCTGAGCCAGGTGCGCACCGACAGCTACGAAGAGGCGCTGAAGCTGACCATGGACAATCCCTATGGCAACGGCACCGCGATCTTCAGCGCCGATGGCGACACCGCGCGCGACTTTGCGCACCGGGTGAACGTGGGCATGGTGGGCATCAACTTCCCGATCCCGGTGCCGCTGAGCTACCACACCTTCGGCGGCTGGAAGAAATCGGCCTTTGGCGATCTCAACCAGTACGGCCCCGACGCCTTCCGCTTCTACACCCGGACCAAGACCGTCACCGCGCGCTGGTTCTCGGGCATCAAGGAAGGCGGCGAGTTCGCCTTCAAGCAGATGGACTGAGCGTTCCGCCAGACCGAACGCTCCGGCGGCCAGCGCCGCCGGAGCGGCAAATTTATCGCAATGGTTGTGAAAACGGACGGCAGACGCAGAATTTGAAGCCTCCGCGCGCGCGGCCTCGGCTAGCCTGATTGCATGACATCCGCTGTCCCTATTTTCGCGCTTCCTGTGAGGAAATGGCAATTGCGATTCGCGTCAACTTACGTTGACGGCCATGCAGTAAATAAGCGTGGACAGTGAAGTGCGCACAAAAGAGGAACAAATCCCGGGAAATGGCGCTTTCCACAGGGATGGTGACGAGGGAAAGCCATTTTCCGGAGGGTTTATTCGCGCGCCACGCAAGAAGGATTTGCGCGCATGCAAATCCATGTTTGCGCAATTCGGTTCAAGACTGTCGTTGCGTCAGTTTGACAAACCTGTTGCGACTGTCCGGCACACGGAAAGATTGTTGTTCGCACCGGCCTGTCTCGCTGCCTTTATAGCAGGCCCCGCCTGGCACCACAGCGTCCGCTTTGGCGGCGCAATACGTTCTATGGTTGCGTTGATTTCCCCCACATGAGAGGATCGGTGATCCTTGTACGGGCCATTGTCCGATTGGTCCGTCAGAGAAAACAAACAGCGCATCGCGGTGCCCTGTCAGGGGCCCGCGCAGGAAAGAGAGCAAAACGATGGCGTACCGGTATTTCGTGAACGTCCCGAGTAGAATTGCTTTGGTCAGGTTTCGCGGCACGTATACCGTCGAGGACGGCCGCGACTGGACGCGGGTCTATTTCGGGTCGGACGAATTCGCGCCGGACAATTCCATTGTCTTCGATCTCAGCGCTGTGACCCGGTTCGACGCCACGTTTCGCACCGTGTCGGCCATGGTGAACTGGAAAGAGCCGTTCTTCAAACAACTGTCTCCGGACGTGCAGACCGTGCTGGTCGCCCCCAACGACGTCGCCTTCGGCATGGCGCGGATGTACCAGCAACTGGCGGCGGACAAGTTCGGCGCACAAATCTCGGTTGTACGCACCGAGGCCGAGGCGCTGGTGCTGCTCGATCTCGAAGATACCTGCTTTGACGCGCTCGAAGCCGAGGCCGCGGCTTCCACGCCGCCTCCGGCGCGCAGCGCCACGTCCTGAGACGGGGGCTTGCCCCGCGCCCTGCGCCTGCCGATAAGGGCGGCGGGCAGCAAGGACCGGGACCGGCATGAAGACCGCCATCGTCACATCCGACTATTTCGTGATGGGGAAACCTTCATCAACCGCCATATCGCGCATCTGTTCGGCGGACAGACCTGCATCGTGGCCGGGCGTCACAATGGCGAAGACCCGCTAGGCAAACCGCTGTTCGTGCGCCGTGCAAAGCTGGGTCCGGCAGACCGGCTGCGCGCGCCCTTTGCCGCGGCCCTGGGCGCGCTGCGTGACGGCACGTCGCGCCAGCCTTTCGGCGACAACCGCGCCCGGCTGGTGGAGTTTCTGCACGATCAGGGCGTCGAGGTGATCCTGGCAGAGTTCGGCACCCAGGCACTGGTGGTGGCGCGGCTGGGGACCGAACTGGGTCTTCCGGTCTTCACCTACTGGCGCGGGACCGATGCGTCCCGCGCGCTGCGCTCGGCGCAGCGCCGCCGCTCCTACCGGCTCATGATGCCGCATCTGGCGGGCATGTTCTCGGTCAGCCGGTTCCTGCTGGACAATCTTGCCACCCATGGCGTGACCCATCCCAACGCGCATGTGGTCCCGTCGGGTGTCGATGTGCGCCGCTTTGCCCCCGGTCCCAAGCGGCGCGGAAGCTTCCTGGCCGTGGGCCGCATGGTGGAAAAGAAGGCCCCGCAGGTGACCTTGCGTGCCTTTGCCCGGGCCGCACGGGGGCGCGAGGCGCATCTGACCTTCATCGGCGACGGCCCCCTGCTGGAGTCTTGCCGCAAGCTGGCGCACGAAATGGGGGTGGCCGGTCAGGTCACCTTTGCCGGCGCCCAACCCCATGACGCCGTGCGCGACGCCCTGACCGGAACCGAGGTCTTTCTGCAGCATTCCGTCACGGCGCGGGACGGCAATACCGAAGGCCTGCCCACCGCCATTCAGGAGGCGCTGGCCTGTGGCTGCATCACCTTGTCCACCCGCCATGCCGGGATCCCCGAAGCGGTCGAGGACGGTGTAAACGGCATGCTGGTCGACGAATGGGACGAAGACGGTTTTGCGTCCCGCATCGCCACCCTGCTGGACATGCCCGACCGCAGCGCCATGAGCGCCGCCGCGCGCGCCACGGCCGAGGCGCGCTTTGACAATGCGCAGGGGCTGGCGCAGGTGGAACGGATCATCCGCGACACCGTTGCCGCCCCGCGCCGCTGACGCGCCGCTTGCATCCTGCCGCGTGGCGGGGCACATTCTGAACAAGCGTTCAATTCACAGCCGGAGGGAGGCCGACTTGGATTTCGCACTTTCCCAGGAACAGACCGCGATCTTCGACATGGCGCATGGCTTTGGCCAGGAGCATATCGCGCCCCATGCCCGCACTTGGGAGGCCGAAGGCACCATTCCCAAATCGCTCTGGCCGCAGATCGCCGAGCTTGGACTGGGCGGCATCTATGTCAGCGAAGAGGCCGGCGGCTCGGGCCTGTCCCGGCTGGACGCCACACTGGTCTTCGAGGCGCTGTCGATGGCCTGCCCCTCGGTCGCGGCCTTCCTGTCGATCCACAACATGTGCGCGCGGATGATCGACGCCTATGGCTCGGACGATCTGAAGGCGCGCGTGCTGCCCAGGGCGCTGAGCATGGAGATGGTGCTGTCCTACTGCCTGACCGAGCCGGGCAGCGGCTCGGACGCCGCAGCCCTCAAGACCCGCGCCGAAAGGACCAACGAAGGCTACCGTCTGACCGGCACCAAGGCGTTCATCTCGGGCGGCGGCTATTCCGACGCCTATGTCGTGATGTGCCGCACCGGCGCGAACGGGCCCAAGGGAATATCGACCGTGATCGTCGAGGCCGGGGCCGAGGGGCTGTCCTTTGGCGGGCTCGAGGACAAGATGGGCTGGCGCTCGCAACCCACCGCCCAGGTCCAGTTCGACGCCTGCCTGACGCCGCATGACATGTTGCTGGGCGAAGAGGGCCACGGCTTCCGCTATGCGATGGCCGGGCTCGATGGCGGGCGGCTGAACATCGCCGCCTGTTCGCTGGGGGCCGCGCAGGCCGGGCTGGATGCCACGCTGGCCTACATGCGCGACCGCCAGGCCTTTGGCCGGCCCATCGACCAGTTCCAGGCATTGCAGTTCCGCCTTGCGGACATGGAGATCGAGCTGCAGGCCGCGCGCGTCTTCCTGCGTCAGGCCGCCTGGAAGCTGGACACCGGCGCGCCGGATGCCACCAAGTTCTGCGCAATGGCCAAGAAATTCGTCACCGAAGCGGGCAGCCGCATCGTCGACCAGTGCCTGCAGCTGCACGGCGGCTATGGCTATCTTGCCGATTACGGCATCGAAAAACTGGTGCGCGACCTGCGCGTGCACCAGATCCTCGAAGGCACGAACGAGATCATGCGCCTGATCACCGCCCGCCACATGCTGGCCCGCTAGGAACCGCCGGTGCCGCCCGCGCCTTCCCTCTCCCCTCGGGGGAGAGGGTCAGGCTGAGGGGGGAGCACCCGCCGCAAGAACCAAGGTTTGCCAGATGCCCGACATCCACATCCGTACCGAAGGCCGCGCCGGCCGGATCACCCTGACCCGCCCGAAGGCGCTGAACGCCCTGACCTGGGAGATGTGCCGCGCCGTCGAGGCGGCGCTGGACCGCTGGCGCGACGACGACCGCGTGGCGCTGGTCCTGATCGATGCCGAGGGCGAAAAGGCGTTTTGCGCCGGGGGTGACATTGCCGAAATGTACCGCACGGGCAAAGCGGGCGATTTCGACTATGGCCGGGCCTTCTGGCGCGACGAATACCGCATGAACGCCAAGCTGGCCGAATATCCCAAACCCGTCATCGCCTTCCTGCACGGCTTTGTCATGGGCGGTGGCGTGGGGCTGGGCGGGCATGCCGCCCACCGCATCGTCTGCGACAGCACGCGGATGTCCATGCCGGAATGCTCCATCGGCTTCGTGCCGGATGTGGGCGGCTCGGCCCTGCTGGCGCGGGCACCGGGGCGGCTGGGCGAATATCTTGGCCTGACCGCCGCGCGCATGGGGCCGGGCGACGCCATCCATGCGGGCTTTGCCGACCACTACCTGCCGGAAGCGGACTGGGACGGGCTCAAGGCCGCGCTGGTGGCCAGCGGCGATGCCGGGCAGATCGCACGCGCCGCCCGCCCTGCCCCCGCGTCGGACCTTGCCGCCGCGCAGCACGGGATCGACCAGCTGTTCGGCGGCGAGGCGCTGCTGGATGTGGTCAACCTCCTGCGCGCCGAGGACAGCGCCCTTGCCGCCACCGCGCTGGCCGCGATGGAACGCAACGCCCCCCTGTCGATGGCGGTCACGCTGGAGATGCTGCACCGGCTGCGCAGCCCGTCGCTGACGCTGCGCAAGGCGCTCGAGATGGAATACCGGGTCAGCCACCGCATCATGCTGCATGGCGACTTTCTCGAAGGTATCCGCGCTGCCATCATCGACAAGGACAAGACCCCCCGCTGGCGCCACGCGCTGGAGACCGTGCCCGCCGTAGACGTCTCGCGGATGCTGATGCCGCTGGGGCCGGACAAGCTGGATTTCAGGGAGACCAACATGCAGATCGGATTCATCGGACTGGGCAACATGGGCGCACCCATGGCCGCCAACCTGGCCGCGGCAGGCTATGCCGTGACCGGCTTCGACGTGGCGGGCACCACCGCCCCGGGCGTCACCAGCGCCGACAGCGCGCGCGCCGCCGCCGAAGGGGCCGACATCGTCATCACCATGCTGCCCAATGGCGACATCCTGCGCGCCGTGGCCGATGACATCCTGCCGGTGATGCGCCCCGGCGCGGTGCTGCTGGACTGCTCTACCGTCGACGTGGCCTCGGCCCGCGAGGTGGCCGCCCGGGCCGAGGCCGCCGGGCTTGCCGCGCTGGATGCGCCGGTTTCGGGCGGGGTTGGCGGCGCCGCGGCCGGCACGCTGACCTTCATGGTCGGCGGGCCCGAGGACGCCTTTGCCAAGGCCGATCCGCTGTTCGAGATCATGGGCCAGAAGGCCGTACATTGCGGGCCTGCGGGCAATGGCCAGGCGGCCAAGATCTGCAACAACATGATCCTGGGTGCCACCATGATCGTCACCTGCGAGGCCTTTGCCCTGGCCGACAAGCTGGGGCTCAGCCGGCAGGCGATGTTCGACGTGGTCTCGACCTCGTCGGGCTATTCGTGGAGCATGAACGCCTATTGCCCCGCCCCCGGCGTCGGCCCTGCCTCGCCGGCGGACAATGGCTACAAGCCCGGCTTTGCCGCGGATCTGATGCTCAAGGACCTGCGGCTTGCCGCGCAGGCCGCCGAGGCCGCCGATGCCGACACCCCGCTGGGCACCGCCGCGCTGGAGCTTTACCGCCGGTTCGTCGAGGAAGAGGACGGCGCGGGCCGCGATTTCAGCGCCATGTTGCCGCGGCTTGAAAAACGCACGCGGAATTGATCTGGGTCATATTCGACAGGTGGTATGTCTCTAGAAGGAATGTCACAGACCAACCTTTTGGGGGAAGACCAATGTTTGCAAAGAATATGGGCCAGACCGACCGCATGATTCGCGCTGTGGTGGGTGTGGTGCTGCTGATCCTCGCCTTTACCACGCTGTCCGGTCTCTGGGGCTGGATCGGCGGGATCGTGGCCGTCGTGCTGCTGGCCACCGCGGCCATGGGCTCTTGCCCGCCCTACCAGCTGCTGGGCATCAACACCTGCAGCACCAAGACGGAATGACCCATCCCGGGCGGCCCCCGATGCGGGGTCGCCCGGACTGCCCTGGCAAAGGCGGGTTGCGCGCTCAGGCCAGTGCCTCGGCAATGCGCGCTGCGGCGGCTTCGGCGACGCGGGCCCCTTCGCCGATCGCTTCGGCGGCACGGAACAGGTCCATCACCGCGATCTCGCCCAGATCCGGTTCCAGCATCACGTCCGCCGGATCCACCGCCTCGCGCGATTTGCGCAGGAATTCGGTCATGATGTCGATCGAGGTCGACACCACGTCCATATAGGCCGGGCCGCGTTCCTTCTGGCTGTCGCCGATGAACCCCGCCAGCGCATCGGGCAATTGCGCCTTCAGATCGGTGATGCCGAGCCGGTCCCAGAAATCCTGCGCCGGTTCCGGCGTCCACAGCTTGCGCCCGTGCTTGCAGTTGGGATTGACGGCGATGCAGCGGGTCGCCCCCAGTGCGCGCACCGCCGAAGTGGGCACCGGGTTGATCAGCCCGCCATCCAGCAACCAGCGCCCGTCCAGATGTTGCGGGGCAAACACGCCGGGGATCGAGACCGACGCCCGCACCGCCTCGGCCAGCGGCCCCCTCTGCAGCCAGACCTCGCGCCCGGTGGACATGTCGGTGGCCACGGCGAGGAAGGGGCGGGACAGGTCCTCGATCCGCTCGGGCAGGCCGATCTCGGTCAGGATGCCGGTGATGGCGCGGCCCTGCACCAGCCCGCCCCGGGCCAGACCGGGATCGAGATAGCCCAGAAAGCGCGCCTGCGTCAGCCCGCGCGCCCAGTCTTCCAGCTGATCCAGCCGCCCCGCCGCCCAGGCCGCGCCCACCAGCGCGCCCATGGAGCAGCCCGCCACCACGTCCGGCTGAACGCCCTGCCGGTCCAGTTCGCGCAGCACGCCGATATGGCACCAGCCCCGCGCTCCGCCGGACCCCAGCGCAAGGCCAAGGGTCATTCCGCCGCCACCGGTTTCTTAGCCTGCAACATCGGCTTGAGATAGCGCCCGGTGTGCGAGCGTTCGACCTCGGCCACCTGCTCCGGCGTGCCCACGGCGACGATCTCGCCGCCGCCATCGCCGCCCTCGGGGCCGATATCTATGATCCAGTCGGCGGTCTTGACCACGTCCAGATTGTGTTCGATCACCACCACGGTGTTGCCCTGCTCCACCAGTTCATGCAGCACTTCCAGCAGCTTGCGCACGTCCTCGAAATGCAGCCCCGTGGTGGGTTCGTCGAGGATGTACAAGGTCCGCCCGGTGGAACGCTTGGCCAGTTCCTTGGACAGCTTGACCCGCTGCGCCTCGCCCCCCGAAAGGGTCGTCGCCTGCTGGCCCACCTTGATATAGCCCAGCCCCACGCGCATCAGCGCGTCCATCTTGTCGCGGATCGCCGGGACCGCCTTGAAGAACTCCTGCGCGTCTTCAACCGTCATATCAAGAACGTCGGCGATGCTCTTGCCCTTGAACAGGATTTCCAGCGTTTCTCGGTTGTAGCGCGCGCCCTTGCAGGTCTCGCAGGTGACGTAGACATCGGGCAGGAAATGCATCTCGATCTTGATGACGCCGTCGCCCTGGCAGGCCTCGCAGCGCCCGCCCTTGACGTTGAAGCTGAAGCGCCCGGGCTTGTAGCCCCGCGCCTTGGCCTCGGGCAGACCGGCAAACCAGTCGCGGATCGGGGTGAAGGCCCCGGTATACGTCGCCGGGTTGGACCGCGGCGTGCGCCCGATGGGGCGCTGGTCGATGTCGATGACCTTGTCGAGATGCTCCAGCCCCTTGATGGTCTCGCAGGGCGCGGGCGTCTGGCGCGCCCCGTTCAGCGCCATGGAGGCGGTCTTGAACAGCGTCTCGATGGTCAGGGTGGACTTGCCGCCCCCTGAAACGCCGGTGACGCAGACGAACTTGCCCAGCGGGAACTCGGCCGTGACCTCCTTGAGGTTGTTGCCCGTGGCCTTGACCACCTTCAGTTTCTTCTTGTTGCCCTTGCGGCGCGTGGCAGGCACCGCGATCTCGCGCAGGCCCGACAGGTATTGCCCGGTGATGCTGGCGGGATCGGCGGCCAGTTCGGACGGCGTGCCCTGGCTGACCACCTGCCCACCATGCACACCGGCCCCCGGGCCGATGTCAAAGACGTAATCGGCCTGGCGGATCATGTCTTCGTCATGTTCCACCACCAGCACGGTGTTGCCCTGGTCGCGCAGGGATTTCAGCGTGCCGATCAGCCGGTCATTGTCGCGCTGGTGCAGGCCGATGGACGGCTCGTCCAGCACATAGAGCACCCCGGTCAGCCCCGACCCGATCTGGCTTGCCAGACGGATGCGCTGCGACTCGCCCCCCGACAGGGTGCCCGCATTGCGCGACAAGGTCAGGTATTCGAGGCCGACATTGTTCAGAAAGCCCAGGCGTTCGCGGATTTCCTTCAGGATGGCGCGGGCGATCTCGTTCTTCTGCGGCGTCAGGGCGTCGGGCACGCTCTGGCACCAGTCAAAGGCCTGCTTGATGGACATCTGCACCACCTGCCCCACATGCAGGTCCGCGATCCGGACCGCCAGCGCCTCGGGCCGCAGCCGGTAGCCGCCGCAGGCACCACAGGGGCGGTTGTTCTGGTAGCGCTCGAATTCCTCGCGGATCCAGCTGCTGTCGGTCTCGCGATAGCGGCGCTCCATGTTGGGGATGACGCCTTCGAACACGCGCGTGACCTGATAGACCCGCCCGCCTTCGTCATAGCGGAACGGGATCTCTTCGCTGCCGGACCCGTAGAGAAAGACCTGCTGCACATGCGCGGGCAGATCCTTCCAGCGGGCGTTACGGTCGAATTCGTAATGCTTGGCGATGGCCTCGATGGTCTGCAGGAAATACGGGCTCTTGCCCTTGCGCCACGGTGCCAGCGCCCCGTCCGCCACCTTGAGCGTGACATCCGGCACCACGAGACGTTCGTCAAAGAACAGCTCGACCCCCAGCCCGTCGCACTCCGGGCAGGCCCCGAACGGCGCGTTGAAGGAAAACAGCCGCGGTTCGATCTCGGGGATTGTGAAGCCCGAGACCGGGCAGGCGAAGTTTTCCGAAAAGGTGATGCGCTCCGGCTCGCCGTCCTGCGGGGCGGTTTCGAGGATGGCGATCCCGTCGGCCAGGTCCAGCGCGGTGCGCAGGCTGTCGGCCAGCCGGGTCTGAAGCCCGTCGCGCACAACGATCCGGTCCACCACCACGTCGATGTCGTGGCGGAACTTCTTGTCCAGCGTGGGCGGGCTTTCCAGCTCGTGGAATTCACCGTCCACCTTGACGCGCTGGAACCCCTGCTTGCGCAGCTCGAGGAATTCCTTGCGGTATTCCCCCTTGCGGTCGCGGATGATCGGGGCCAGCAGATAGCCGCGCGTGCCCTCCTCCAGCGCCATGATGCGGTCCACCATGTCCTGCACCTGCTGCGCCTCGATGGGCAGGCCGGTGGCGGGGCTGTAGGGCGTGCCGACGCGCGCAAACAGAAGGCGCATGTAGTCATAGATCTCGGTCACCGTGCCCACGGTCGAGCGCGGGTTCTTCGACGTGGTCTTCTGCTCGATGGAAATCGCCGGGCTGAGACCGCTGATATGGTCCACATCCGGCTTTTCCATCATGTCGAGGAACTGCCGCGCATAGGCGCTGAGCGATTCCACATAGCGGCGCTGGCCCTCGGCATAGATCGTGTCAAAGGCCAGCGACGACTTGCCCGAGCCCGACAGCCCGGTGATCACCACCAGCTGATCGCGGGGAATGTCCACGTCGATGGATTTCAGATTGTGCTCGCGCGCGCCGCGCACCTCGATCTTCTTCAGCTCCGGCATGTCCGTCCCCCGGTTCGGCAACTCTTAAGACATAGTTGAAATGCCGCGCCCCGCCAATCGGAAATCGAGAACGCAAGGCGAACATCCCCGCCACCGACCGGGGCCCGTCTCAGCTGCTGCCCTGCGCCCGCCCGCCGGGGCCAAGCCGGACCCCGGGGCGGAGCCTGCGATAACGCAGGCCCTCCAGCCGGCAGGGGAAGGCCCCGGGCGCGTCGACATAGATCACCGCGCTGGCCAGCGGCGCAAAATCGGCGCGGAAGTGCAGCGTGCTCTTGACGCAGACGATCCGCGCGGCCGCCGGATCGGCCCCGAAATGGGTGAACAATGCCCGATCAAGGCACTGGATCCGCACCGACGAGACGACGACGCGGATCCCCGCCCCCGGCCCCTCAAACGCCAGCAGGCAGCTTGGCCCCAGCGATGCGACCCCGCCGCCATACATCGCGCCGCCATAGGCAATGCGGCCATCGCTCAGCGCCAGCACGCGGAACCGGCCGGCAACCGGCTGAGTCCCCGGCAGGCCCGCAGCGGCGCCGATCCGCCCCGTCAGCACCGCGCCCGTGCCCGCGCCATGCGCCTGCCGCGCCAGTTCCGGATCGCAGAGCACGCCCAGAAGCGCGCCCTGCGCGCCTTCGTCGATCAGCGCCTGCAACAGCCCGGTGGTGTCGCTGGTCCCGCCCGCGCCGGGATTGTCCTGCACGTCGGCCAGCACGACGGGCCCCGGCGCACGGGAGTGCATCGCCTGGCGCACGGCCTGTCGGGGCGGCACCAGGGTGGTGTCGAACCCGGATTCGCTGGCACAGAGCCGCGCCAGCACCGCTTCGGCCATGGCCGACGCCCGGGCCGGGGTCGCGCCATAGGCCAGCACCGACGGCCCGCAATCGGCGATATCGGCGGCGGTAAAGCCCATGGCCAGCTCGGCATATTCCCCCGCTGCCTTCGGCAGGTCCTCAAGCAGGCGATAAAGCGCGCGGCACGGCCCGTCATCGGTGGACTGGGCATGCAGCGGAACAAGGAACGGGGCCTGGCGAAAGGCCGCGTGCCGCACCACCCCGTCCAGCCGGTCCAGCAGCGCCGCCATGGCCCGGGCGCCGGTTTCGGCCATGTCGAGATGCGGATAGCTGCGGTAGATCGTGATCACGTCGGCCCGCGACACCAGCGCCTGCGACAGGTTGGCGTGCAGGTCGAGGCTGACGGCCACCGGCAGCGCCGTGCCCAGCGCGGCCCGCACAATGCCAAGCAGCGCGCCCTCGCCGTCCTCGTGGCTTTCGGTGACCATGGCCCCGTGCAGGTCCAGACAGAGCCCGTCCAGCGGCCCGGCCCGGCGCAGTCCGTCGATGATCTCGCCGCTGATCCGGTCAAAGGCGGCGTCGGTCACCACCCCGCCCGGCTCTGCCGCGCACCACAGGATCGGCACGATCTCGATCCCGCCGCGCCGCTCGGCCTCGGCGATGGCCCCGGCGACGGGCAGGTTCATGCCCCGCGTTTCCCCGATCACCGCCGCCCCGCGCAGAAGCGGCGGCCAGCTGTCGGCCATCTCGAACGCGTCGAACCCGGTGCGGCCCGGGGCAAAGGTGTTGGTTTCGTGCTGAAACCCGGCCACGGCGATGCGGCGGACCTTCATGCCCCCGGAACTCTGGCCCCCGGAACTCTGGCCCCCAGAACGGACTCGATGATCTCGGTCAGCTTGGCGGCGACAACGTCGGGCCGGTGCCGCACCATCGAGACATGGCCCAGCCCCGCCAGTTCATGGAACACGCCGTTCGGGGCAAGATCGGACACCACCTTGCACATCGACGGCGCGGTCTGGACGTCTTCGGAGAAGCTGATCACATGCATCGGCACCTCGCAGGTCCGCAAGGCGTCGCGGCAGTCGAAGTCCAGGCAGGCCTGCCACTGGTCGATCAGGTCCTTCGGATCGCGCCCGGCAAAGCGTTCGGTATAGCTGGCCTTGACCTGCGCCCAAAGCACGGGATCGTGCAGCGCCTTGGCGGGAAAGGCATAGACGGCATAGTGCGGGGCCAGGAAGTCGTCCGGCAGGGTCACACCCGCCTTGCGCAGGTCGATCTCGGCCTGCATCCAGTCGCGGGTGAATCCGTCGATATAGGCGGCGGTGCCCATGGGGATCGCCAGCCGCACCTTGTCGGGAAAGTCGATCGCCGTCTGCTGGGTGATCAGCCCGCCCATGGACAGGCCCGAGACCACGGCCGGTCCATCGCAGACCGCGTCGATGACCGCGGCGCAATCGGCGGCAAAGTCCTGCATGGTCCAGGGCGCGGGCGGCGCGGTGGTGCCGCCAGCGCCGCGCGGATCATAGGCGATGCAGCGGAACCGCCCGGCAAGATGGGCAAACTGGTGGGCATAGGATTCGGCGGTGGAATCGCCGCCCGGGATGAACACCAGATCGGGGCCGTCGCCCTCGATCACCACGCGCATGGTCACGCCGCCGGCCGACAGCGTTTGGCTGCGCGCCGCGGGTCCGAATTCGGGAAAGACACTCATGGACGGCCTCCTAGACCAGGTCGCGCGGGATATCCTCGCACCAGCTGCGTTCGGCCACGCGGCCCTGGGCATCCTCGGCCACCAGCGTGGCCTCGACGCGCCAGACCCCGTCCAGCGCTCGCATCGTGACCTCGGTGCGCAGTTCGGCGCGCCAGTCGCCGCGGGCATAGACCTTGCGCCAGACACAGGTGCCCACGGCAGACTGCGGATCGTCCGGGTGGATGCTGTAGGTCTCGGAATTCTCGTAGTGCACGGTGATCCCGGTATGCAGATGCGTCTCGGCCCCGCTGTCCGAGACCCGCTGGAACACTTCCTGCCCGGTGACATGGTCGATGCTGCGGGTCCGGCGGAAACTGCCCTCCGACACCTGCTCGGTCGCCATGGGGGCCGCGCTTTGCGGCGGCGCAAAGGGGGCAAGCGCGGCATCCTCGGGGCGCGCCGCACGCAGCGGCAGGTCAAGCCGCGTGTCCGACAGGGTCAGCGTGGCGTCGTGCTGCGCGGGCCAGATCACCGGCCAGTAGGCGGTGCCCAGCGCCAGCCGCAGCCGCTGCCCGCGCGCAATGCGCTGACCGCAGGCGTTCAGCTGCACCGTGACCGGCACCGCCTTGTCCGCCGGCATCGGCTCGGGCGTGGCATGGCTGTTGCGATGCGTGAGGTTCAGCACCCCGTAGGTGATCAGCGTGGCGCGGCCCTGTTCGTCCACCGCCGACAGCGTGGCCACCAGATTGGCCTGCGGCGCGTCGCTGGCGACCTCTGCGTGCAGCAGGGGGAAGCCCAGCAGGTCGATATCCGCCGCCAGCGGGGCGGTCTCGAAGGCGGTCAGCTTGCCCGCCTCCTCGTTCTGGTCCAGCGCGCCGTCGGGCACCGCACCATAGATGCACCATGTCGCCGCCCCGGCCCCCGCCGTCTGGGGCGCGCGGATCCGCAACCGCGCCCCGCCGGGCGCATCACCCAGCCGTCCGTCCTCTGCGGGATAGAGCGCCTGCACGTCCCGCGCGCTGCCGGCCCAGCCGGGTTCCGCCACCCAGCGGCCCGGCCGTTCGGCGTGGAAAGGCGCGGGCGGCGCCGGGTCCTGCAGCCAGGCGCGCAGCTTCGGCTCTGCCATGATCCCGGTGTCCTGCCCCTTGAGATGCTGATCCCACCAGCGCAGGCATTCCTGCAGAAAGCCGATCCGCGGCCCGGGCTTGGCGAAATGCGGATACTTGTGCCCCCAGGGGCCCACCAGCCCCTTGCTGGGGCCGGGCAGGTGCTCCAGCGTGCGGAAGATGGCGTTGGTATAGCCATCCGCCCAGCCACCCACCATGTAGACCGGCACCTCGATATCGCCATAAGCCTCGCAGACCGAGCCATGGGCATAGAACACATCCCGCCGCTGGTGGCGGACCCAGTCCAGCAGCCACAGCCCGTTCCGGTCCAGCCGCTGACGCCACATCTCGCGCCAGTCCTCGCCGACGATGGCAGGATCGGGCGGCGTGTTGGCGATGGCAAAGGCGGTGGCCCCCCAGTTCAGCTTGTCGCACAGCATCGCGCCACCCATGAAATGGATGTCGTCGGCGTAGCGGTCGTCGGTAGAGCAGAGCGAGATCACCGCGCCCAGCCCGGCCGGACGCCGCGCCGCGATCTGCAACCCGTTGAACCCGCCCCAGGAAATGCCGATCATGCCCACCTTGCCCGAACACCAGGGCTGGGCGCAGAGCCAGTCGATGATCGCCAGCGCGTCCTCCTGCTCCTGCGCCAGGTACTCGCCCAGGCAGACGCCTTCGCTGTCCCCGGTGCCACGCATGTCGACCCGGACCCCGGCATAACCATGCCCGGCGAAATAGGGATGGGTCAGCGCGTCGCGCTCTACCGTGCCGTCGCGCTTGCGGTAGGGCAAGTATTCCAGGATCGCCGGGACGGGATCGCTCTCGGCGTCCTCGGGCAGCCAGATGCGCGCGGCCAGGCGGGTGCCGTCGGGCATGGGGATCCAGCTGTTCTCGATCTCGCGCGGTTTGCGCGGGAACTCCGTCACGATGGTGATGTCGGTCATCACATGCCCTTTCGCGGGATGGTGTGGGTATTCTTGCGATCAAAGATCAGGGTGTCGCCCGACCACGCCCGGACATACGACGTCAGGTGGAAATCCGTGGCGGTGGCGCGCTGCTCGGACCAGGTCCAGATGCGCGCCGTCCAGTCGTCGCGGGCAAAGCTGGCGGTCTGTTCCATGGTGGCGCGCGCCGACAGCGGATCGTCGGGATGGATGGTATAGCACCGGTCCGAGACATCGCTGAGCACGGTGCCGATATCGTCCAGGCGCAGATCGCCCACCGGGCCGAACACGCCGCCATCGATGAACACCCGGTGGGTGACCTCGCCGGTGACCAGATCGGTATGCACCGACCGCTCCATGGAGCCCTCGCGCATGCGTGTCACCGGGCGGCGGGCGCTGCGCTCTGGCGGTTCGGGCAGCGGGCGCGGCGCGTCTGCATCGGGCGGCTCGCGGCGTACCGGCAGGTGCAATTGCGACCGTCCGCAGGCCAGCGTCAGGGTGACGGGGGCCGGTGCGGGCCAGAGGATCGGCCAGTAGGCCGAGGCCACCTGCACCCCGATCCGGTGCCCCGCCAGCACCCGGCAGCCGATGCCGTGCAGCCGCACGCTGATCCGCATCTCTTCGCCCGGAACCACCGGTTGCGGATCGGTGTCGCTGTTGCGGTGGGTGAGATTGGCAAAGCCCCGCGCCAGAAGCGTCTGCGCCCCGTCCGGCGCCTCGTCCACCAGCAGCACCGCCACCAGCCCCTGCGGCTGATCCGCGCTCAGCGTCAGGTCCAGCCATGGCTGGCCCAGAAGGTCCAGCGGCGTCTCCAGCACCGCACCACGGAAGTAAAGCGCACCGCCGACATCGGCGCGGCAATCCATCGGCATGTCGCCGGGAATGGCAAAAGAGCACATGTCGCCCCCTGCCCCGCCAAAGGTCTGGGGCGAGCGGATCGACAGCACCGCGCCCGGTGCCGCGCTGTCGTCCAGCGTTCCGCCGTTCAGCCACAACACCCGCTCCGAGACATGCGGCGACGGCCAGGCAGGCTCTTCGACCCAGCGGCCCTTCCGTTCAAGATGGGTGCCCGACGGTGCGGCGCTGTCCTGAAGGAAGAACCGCAGGGGCGGTTCGTCCATCAGCCCGGTGTCCTGCCCCTTCAGCCAGTGATCCCAGAACCGGATCACCTCGGCCACGAAATCGGCGCGCGGCGCGGGCACGCCCTCGTGCGGGTAAAGATGCGCCCAGGGGCCCATCATCACCTTGACCGGCCCGCCCAGATGCGCGGCAATGCGGAACGGCGTGTCGCGGAACAGGTCCATCCATCCGCCGAAGAAATAGACCGGCACCTGCACATCCGCATAGTCCTCGCAGATCGAGCCGCGCCGCCACATGGCGTCATGGGTCTGGTGTTCCAGCCACATGGCCGGCCAGAACCGCGCGCCCTCCAGCCGCGCCTGCCATTCCCTCTGCCATTCCGGGCCAAAGGTGACAGGGTCCGGCGGCATGACATTGTAGAGCTGCATGATCGAGCCCCACCAGAAATTGTCGTTGGCCAGGCAGCCGCCATAGAAATGGATATCCTCGCGCCAGCGGTCATCGGTGCCCATCACCGGCACGATGGCCCTGAGCGCGGGCGGACGCGTGGCAGCCACCTGGAAGGCGTTGTAGGCCCCCCAGCTTTTTCCGAACATGCCCACATTGCCGTCGCACCAGTCCTGCGCGGCGATCCATTGCACGATGTCGTGCCCGTCGCGGATCTCCTGATGCGAATACTCGTCCTCGGCCAGCCCCTCGCTGTCGCCATAGCCGCGGATGTCCACCCGGATGGCGGCATAGCCCGCTTCGGCGAAATGCGGATGCATGGATTCGTCGCGCAGCCTCGTGCGGTCGCGGCGGCGGTAGGGGATGTATTCCAGAACACAGGGCACCGGCTGCTGACGCGCGCCGTCGGGCAGCCAGAGCCGCGCGGCCAGCCGTGTGCCGTCGGGCATGGGAATCCAGAGGGTTTCGATGGTTTCGATCATGTGGGGATGTCCCTTTCAGGCGGGCGCGCACCGGGGGCGAGCGGGAAATGGCAGGCCAGATGCCGGTCGCCATGCGGGCGCATCTCCGGGGCCTCGGTCCGGCAGCGGGCCTGCGCCCAGGGGCAGCGGGTGTGGAACTCGCACCCCGCCGGACGGGCCAGCAGCGAAGGCACCTCGGCGGGCAGCGCGATCCGCTCGCGCGCCTTGTCGGGATCGGGCTCGGGATTGGCGGACAGAAGGGCCGCGGTATAGGGATGCGCCGGGGCGCGGAACACCGCGTCGGTCTGCCCGGTTTCGACAAAGCGGCCCAGATACATCACCGCCATGCGGTCGGCCACGTGATGCACGACATGCAGGTTGTGGGTGATGATCACCATGGACAGGCCCAGCCGCTCGCGCAGATCGTTGAGCAGGTTCAGCACCTCGCCCTGCACCGACACGTCCAGCCCGGCGGTGGGTTCGTCGGCGATCACCAGCCGCGGGTTCAGCGCAATGGCCCGCGCCACCCCCACCCGGCGCGCCTGCCCGCCCGACAACTGATGCGCAAAGCGGTCGGCAAAGCTGTCGTTCAGCCCGACCAGCGCCAGAAGCCGCGTGGTTTCGGCCGCAAGCTCGGCGCGGACGCCGTGAATGCGGAACGGTTCGGTCACCAGATCGCGCACCGTCATCCGCGGCGAGAGCGAGCCCACAGGGTCCTGGAACATCATCGACATGACCTTCCGCAGCGGCTTCATCGCGGCGCGGCCCAGGCGGTCGATGCGCTGCCCGTCGAAATGCACCGATCCGGCCGAGATCGGCTGCAACCCGTTGATCGCCCGCGCCAGCGTCGTCTTGCCCGAACCGCTTTCGCCCACCAGCGCAAAGGTCTCGCCCGGGTGCAGCCGAAAGCTGACCCCGGCCACGCCCAGCACGTCGCGCCGGGCCAGCATCGGGCCGGTGCGAAACGCCACCTGAAGATCGCGCACGTCCAGAAGCGGTGTCATGTGGCCTCCGCCAGGATGCAGCGGGCCCTGTGGCCCGGGGCGGGTTCGCGTTCGGTCTGCGGCGCCGCGCAGGCCTCGCCGCGCCGGTCGCAACGGGCGGCAAAGATGCAGCCGCCGGGCCGGTTGCGCAGGTCGGGCAGATCGCCGGGGATCACCGGCAAATGCCGGGTCCGCCCGGATTGCCGCGCCGGATCGCACTCCAGCAACCGCGCGGTATACGGGTGCCGCGGGGTCCGGAACACCTGCCGCACGGTGCCGCGCTCCACCACCTCGCCGGCATACATGACCACCACATCGTCGCAGAGTTCGGCAATCACGCCCAGGTGATGCGAGATGAACAGGACCGAACAGCCGATCTGGTCCTGCAGGTCGCGCAACAACTCGATCGTGGCCACCTCCAGCGTGGCGTCCAGCGCCGTGGTCGGTTCGTCCGCGATCAGCAGCGCCGGTTCCATCATCAGCGCCATGGCAATGGCGATGCGCTGCTTCATGCCGCCCGAGAACTCGTGCGGGTAGCGCGACAGCGCGGCTTCGGGATCGGGAATGCGCACCTTCTGCAGCATCTCGGCCGAGCGCGCGTCGCGCGCCGCGCGGCCCAGCGACGACCGGTACTGGATGTTGCGCATCTGCCGCCCCACCGACAGCACCGGGTTCAGTGCCCCCATCGGATCCTGGAACACCGTCGAGATCCGCGGCCCCCGCAGCGCCCGCATCTGCGCGGCATCGGCGCGGGTCAGGTCCTGGCCTTCAAAGACGATCTGCCCGCCGGTGATCCGGCCATTGTCGGCCAGAAGGCCCAGGATCGCGTTGATCAGCGTGGACTTGCCGCAGCCCGATTCCCCCACGATCCCGACGATCCGGCGCGCGGGCACGTCAAAGGCGACATCGCGCAGCGCGTGCAGGTCGCCGCCTTCGGTGGCAAAGCTGACATTCAGCCCGCGGATCGCCAGAACCGTCATCCCCGCCCCTTCAGTCTTGGATCGAACACGTCGCGCAGGGTTTCGCCCAGGAAGGTAAAGCCCAGCGTGGTCAGGATGATCGGAAGACCGCCCGCGATGACGATCCACGGCGTGTCGCGGATCGCGGTAAAGCCGTCGTTGAGGATGGCCCCCCAGGACGGGGTCGGCGGACGCACGCCCAGGCCCAGAAAGGACATGCCCGCCTCGATGGCGATCACCACCGGGATGTCCATCGACGCCAGGATCAGCAGCGGGCCGATCACGTTGGGCATGATGTGCACCCGCAGCACCCGCGCCGTCCCGGCCCCCATGCTTTGCGCGGCGGTGACGAATTCGGATTCCTTCAGCGCCAGCGTCTGGGTGCGGATGATCCGGGCATAGCCGGGCACGTTGACCAGCACCACCACAACCACCACCGCCGTCAGCGACGGGCCGAACAGCGTCACCAGCGCCAGCGCCAGCATCACGGTGGGAAAGCTCTTGATCGAGTCGAAGAGCAGCAGCATCAGGTTGTCCAGCCAGCGCGGCCCGTAGCCCGCGATCAGCCCCAGCACGACGCCGATGGCCAGCGAGGCCGCGGTGGAAAACAGCGCCACCGAAAGCGCGATCCGCCCGCCGTGCAGCACCCGCGAAAACAGGTCCCGCCCCAGCTGGTCGGTGCCCAGCAGATGCGTCCAGCTGGGCCCCTGAAAGCGGTCTCGCGGCGAGATGCGCGAAGGCTCGTACACGCTCAGCCAGTCGGCCAGCACCGCACCGCCGATCACCAGCAGCACCAGGGCAATGCCCAGCGCGCCCAGCGGCTCGGCCAGAAGACGGCGCACGGGGCGCCAGGCGTCAGAAACGGCTGCGGACACGGGGATCGAGCGCTCCTATCAAGAGGTCGGCAAGAAGATTGATCAGCACGAACAGCACGGTGGTGACCAGCACCGCGCCCGTGACCAGCGGGTAATTGCGCGTCAGGATGGCGTCATAGACCAGCTTGCCCACGCCCGGTCGGGCAAAGACGATCTCGGCAAAGACCGCAGAGGACAGCATCTGCCCGATGCCCACGCCCAGCAGGGTCACGGTGGGCAGGATGGCGATGGTCAGGGCATAGCGGTAGGTGATCATGGTTTCGGGCAGGCCGAAGGCGCGGGCGGTGCGGATGTGCTGGGCCTCCAGCACTTCGAGCATCGAGGCCCGCACCATCCGCGCGATATAGCCGACCCAGCCCAGGCCGACCGCCAGCGAGGGCAGGATCAGGTGGGTCAGCCGGTCGCCCAGATCGCCGGCATCGCCCGCGCCGATGGCCGGCAGCCAGCGCAGGGTGACGGCAAAGATCAGCAGCGCATAGATCGCCACCACGAAGGAGGGCACCGCGATCACCGCAACCGACACGATGCCGACGACGCGGTCGGCCCAGCTGCCGCGCTTGACCGCGGCCCAGCAGCCCAGCGGAATGCCCAGCGCCACCGACCAGACCATCCCGCCCGCGATCAGCGCCAGCGTGTGGGGCAGCTGCTCCATCACCACCTGCGCCACGGGGCGGTCCGACAGCACCTCGTTGCCCAGATCTCCGGTCCAGGCGCGGGTGAAGAAGTTCCAGAACTGCACCCAGACCGGCTGGTCCAGGCCCATCTTGACCCGCAGCGACTCGCGCATGGCTTCGGTGGCCCGCGGCCCCAGCGCCACCGCGGCCGGATCCCCGGGAATGAGGTAGATCATCACGAACAGGATCGCCATCGCCAGCGAGACGATGACAACCGCAAGTCCCAGACGTTTGAGGGTGTAGCCCAGCATCGCAGCGAGGGCGGCCCCGAAGGGCCGCCCGTCATCCGTCAGGCCGGCTTGAATTCCGAATAGAGCGATTCTCCATTCGGCTTCAGCCCGGGCTGGACAGTGTCACGGTGGATCGCACCCACCACCTCGTGGGTCAGGAAGACATAGCAGCCGGATTCGTCCATCAGCGCCTGCATCTTCTTGTAGATCTCGTCACGCGCGGCAAATGCGTCCTCGACAAGCCCCTGATCGTGCAGCGCCTTGTATTCGGCATTGTCGAACCGCTCCCAGTTCCACACGCCCACCTGCTCGGGCGTGAACCAGACCGAGGCCCAGCTGGGATCGGGCTGCATCGAGAACCGGCTGAGCACCAGCTGCAGGTCCATGAAGTAGTCGCCGTCCTTGGAACCCAGCGTCCAGAACGTGCCGCTGTCGTTCTGCTTGATCTCGCAATTGATGCCCACATCGGCCAGGTTGGCCTGGATCACCTGTGCCGCGGTGAGGCGTTCGGACTGGTTGAGGATGTCCAGCGTCACGGTCAGCCCCTCGGCCCCGGCCTCGGCCAGCAGCGCGCGCGCCTTGTCGGGATCGTAGTCATAGGTCACCGCGTCGCGCGATCCCGGCAGACCGGGGGCGATGATCCCGTTGGCCACGCCGGCCGCGCCGAAATAGGCCGCATCGACAACGGTCTGACGGTCGATGGCGTGCTGGATGGCGCGACGGATGCGGATGTCCTGCAGCGCGGGGTTGTCCTGGTTGAGCCCCAGCCAGACATAGGCCAGCGACGGCTTTTCCAGCACCACGGCACCGGCGGGCGGGTTTTCCTTGAGCCGCGGCAGCGAACTGACCGAGGTCCAGGTGTAGTCCAGGTCGCCGGCCTCGAAGCCGCGTTCGGCGGTGGCCGGGTCCTCGATGGGGATGATGTGGATTTCCTCGTACCCGCCGGGCTCGTGCGCCCAGTCGGGGTTGCGGCGCAGGATCGTCTTCTGCTTGGGCTGCCAGTCGGCCAGCAGGTACTGGCCCGACTGCGCCACCGGTTCGGTGGTGATCTTGTCGCCCATCTCTTCCATCGCCTTGCGCGACAGGATGCAGGCGGCCGGGGTCGGCAGAGTCGTTGTCCACAGCGGCACGAACTTGTTCTTCAGGTGGATCAGACCGGACAGCCTGTCCTTGACCTCGACCTCCTTCAGCGCCGCCCAGTCCCCGGCATAGGGGCTTTCATTGGCCGGATCGGCCATGCGCTCGATCGAGAACTTGACGTCATCGGCGGTCATCTGGCCATAGCCGTCGGTAAAGCCGATATTGTCCTTCAGCGTGAAGGCCACCGTGGTGTCGTCCAGCTGTTCGATGCTGTCCACCGCCACCGGCTTCCACCCCCAGACATCGCCGGGCTGCGGAATGACCAGCGGCGCAAAGATCGACCGGATGATGTCGTCTTCGGGCAGCGACAGCCGGTAGGCCGGGTCCAGCACCTGCAGGTCGGAATAGGAGCGCACGGTGAGCACCGTGCCGTCCTGCGACAGCGCCATCCGCGGCACCGCCATGCTGGCGGCACCAAAGGCACCCATGGCGGCCAGGAACGACCGGCGCGACAGATCGCCGGGAAGATAGTTGGTCATGTGGAACTCCCTGTTTTGTCTGGTTTCTGGCTGTTGGATCGGGCGCCGGGCCGGACGGCCCGGTCTGGTCTTGTGCCGCTTTGGACGACGACATCCTTGGGAATGACGATGGGCGCGATGGCCCAGATCAGCCGCGCGGGCCGGTCGGTGCGGTTGCGCGCGTTGTGCACGATCTCGGTGGGAAAGCTGAAACTGTCGCCTTCCTGCAAGGTGATGAACTCGTCGCCGATCTGCAGCTCCAGCGTGCCCTCCAGCACAAGGCCGTGCTGTTCGCCCTCGTGCTGATAGATCGTGTGGCCGGGCCGTTCCGAGTGCGGCTCGTACTCGGCCACGCCCATCAGCAGACGCCCGGCGATGGAACTGGACAAGAGCGCGTCGCTCAGCCCGATCTGGTCCTTGTCCTCGCGGTAGAGCGTGTTCAGGTCGCGCCGGTTCTGGCGGCGCACCACAAAGGCGCGTTCCATCGGGCCGCGGCCCGGACGGCGCGCAAAGAACCAGTCGGGCTCGATATCCAGCGCCCCCGCCACCTTGTGCACCACGTCCAGCGAAGGGTTCGTGGTGCCGCGTTCGATGGCGCTGAGATGGCTGACCGAGATACCGGTCTCTTCGGCCACCTGTTTCAGCGTCAGTTGCCGCGCCTTGCGCACCTGCCGCATCTCGGAGCCGAGAGAGATCAGCGTCTCGGCCGTCGCGATGCCGTCTGCGGCTGATCCCGATCCCGCCCCGTCCATCGCGTCCGGCCCTTCGCCCTTGCTGAGTCGTTGGTGGAAGTTTGCCACGAAAATGCGACCTCACAAGATTTTTCTTGCGAAATTCCACAATGTGCCACCATCATGATCGCAGAATCGTCTGAGTTTCTGGCGACAAGGCCCTGAAATCATGAGAGAACCGGAACCGGTCCAAGAGACCGAGCATGTCTGGATCCCGATGCCCGACGGGGTGCGGCTGTCGGCGCGTATCTGGCGGCCCGTCGCCCCGGCACCGGTGCCCGCGGTGCTGGAATACATCCCCTATCGCAAGCGCGACCTGGTCCGCGCCCGCGATGCCCGCACCCATCCGTTCCTGGCCGGACAGGGCTATGCCTGCCTGCGGGTCGACATGCGCGGCTCGGGCGACAGCGAGGGCAGCATGCCCGACATGTATGCCGCGGACGAACTGCACGACGCCCGCCACGTCATCGACTGGATTGCCGCGCAGCCCTGGTGCAGCGGGCGGGTCGGCATGTTCGGCACCTCGTGGGGCGGCACCGCCAGCCTGCAGGCGGCGGTGGACGCGCCCGGCCCGCTGTGCGCGGTGCTGGCCAATTGCGCCACCATCGACCGGTTCGAGGACGACATCCACTGGATGGGCGGCTGCGTGCTGACCGACAGCCTGGAATGGGGGGCCACCCTGCCCGCGATCCTCGCCACACCGCCCGACAGCGCCACGGTGGGGCCCGGCTGGATGGATCAGTGGCAGGCGCGGCTGGACGCCCTGACCCATCCGCTGGAGCACTGGTTGCAGCACGCCGTCCGCGGACGTTACTGGCGGCACGGCTCGGTGCGCTTTGCCGCGGACCGGCTGTCCTGCCCGGTGCTGACCGTCGGTGGCTGGGCCGACCGCTATGCCAACAGCGTGATGCGGCTGGTCGCCGCCCGTCCCGACATCTGCTGGGGCATTGTCGGCCCCTGGGGGCACCACTATCCCGACCAAGGCGAACCCGGCCCCGCCATGGGCTTTCAGCAACTGGCCCTGGCCTGGTGGGATCACTGGCTGAGGGGGGATGGCCAGACCGGGCCCGACTGGCCGCGGCTGCGGCTCTGGCGGCGCGAGGCCGACCCGCCGCAGGACCGGTTGCTGCAGCGCAAGGGCGCCTGGTTCGAGACCGACAGCGCCAGTCCGGGCGCCGGGCTGGCGCTGGACCTGTCGCCCGGGTGCCTGACGGCGCGGCCCGCCGAGGCCCCGGTCAGCCAGTGCGCCCCGTCAGCGCTTTCGGTGCCCTGCGATCCCCGCCACGGGCAGGCGGCGGGCGATACCGGCTATTTCGGCCGCATGGGCGGGTTGCCGCTGGACCAGTCGGACGACGACGCGCGGTGCCTGGGCTTCGAGACCGGGGCGCTGTCCGCTGACACCGATCTGTACGGACATGCCGCGCTGCGGCTGACCCTGCGGCGCGACGGACCCGAGGGGCAGCTGGTCTGCCGGCTGTGCGACATCACCCCCGAGGGCCGCGCGGTTCTGGTGACGCGTACCGTGCTGAACCTGGCCCGCGATGCGATGCTCGATGCCGACCGCCCGCACGATCCGGCTCAGCCGCAGCGCCATGTGGTGGACTTTCCCGCCACGCATTACCGCTTTCGCCGCGGCCACCGAATCCGGCTGAGCCTGGGGGCCAGCTACTGGCCGCTGGTCTGGCCCGCCACACGCCAGGCACCGCTGCACCTGGTGCTGCCGGGGGCGGTGCTTGACCTGCCCGCCCCCCCGGCCGAAACCCGCCCGCTGCGCGCGCCCCTGCCCCCCGCCCTGGACCTGCCGCGCCAGCGGGACTGGCAGCCGCTGTCCGACGGTCCGCTCTGCCGCCTGCCGCAGGAGGTGGCGGAGGGCGTGCTGCGCAGCGGCTGGCGGCAACCGCCCTCGGGCGCGCGGTTCGACGGCATCGGCGTGGCGATCACCAGCGCCATGACCGCCGACTATGCCTGGCCCCTCGCGCCCGGCGCGCAGCCACGCTGCACCATGCAGGCCCGCATCCATCTCCGCCGCCCTGACGGCAGCGCGCTGGTTACCTCGGCGCTTGCCGCCACGGGCACCGAGGCCGGGCTTGACATCGACGCCACGCTGGACGCCCGCTGGAACGACACCGCACTGGCCACACGGCGCTGGCGCTACACGTCCTGATCCCGCCCCGAGGAAAGCCCCGATGTCCCGCGATCCCCTGCTCCAGCCCTACCAGCTCCGGCATCTGACCCTGAAGAACCGGATCATGACCACCAGCCATGAACCGGCCTATCCCGAAGACGGCATGCCCAAGGCGCGCTACCGCGCCTATCACGAGACCCGCGCCGCCGCCGGCGTGGCGCTGACCATGACCGCCGGGTCGGCCACCGTGTCGCGTGACAGCCCGCCGGTGTTCAACAACATCCTGGCCTATCGCGACGAGGTGGTGCCCTGGATCCGCGAACTGACCGATGCCTGCCACGGCCATGGCTGCGCGGTGATGATCCAGCTGACGCATCTGGGCCGCCGCACCGGCTGGAACAAGGGCGACTGGCTGCCCTCGGTGTCCTCGTCGCGGCATCGCGAACCGGCGCACCGCGCCTTTCCCAAGCGCGCCGAGGACTGGGACATCGCCCGCATCATCGAGGATTTTGCCGATGCCGCCGAACGCATGCAGGCGGGCGGCATGGACGGGATCGAACTGCAGGCCTACGGCCACCTGATCGACCAGTTCTGGTCGCCCCTCAGCAACGATCTGACCGGGCCGTACGGGGCCGACACGCTGGAGAACCGGCTGCGCTTTCCGCTCGACGTGCTGGCCGCGATCCGCAAGCGGGTGGGCGACGGCTTCATCGTGGGCCTGCGCTATACCGCCGACGAGGCGCAGCGCGGCGGCATCACCGAGGCCGAGGGGATCGAGATCTCGCGGCGGCTGGCCGCCACCGGTCAGGTGGATTTCCTCAACGTGATCCGTGGCCGCATCCACACCGATCCGGCCATGACCGACGTGATCCCGGTCCAGGGGATGCAAAGCGCGCCGCATCTGGATTTCGCCGGGCGGGTGCGACAGGCCACCGGGATGCCCACCTTTCACGCCGCGCGCATCCCCGATGTCGCCACCGCGCGCCATGCCGTGCAGGCGGGGCTGCTGGACATGGTGGGCATGACCCGCGCCCACATGGCCGATCCGCATATCGTGCGCAAGATCACCGAGGGGCGCGAGGCCGATATCCGCCCCTGCGTCGGGGCCACCTATTGTCTGGACCGCATCTATCAGGCCGGCGAGGCGCTGTGCATCCACAACCCGGCCACCGGGCGGGAACTGACGATGCCGCATGTCATCGCGCCCGCCAGCCGGGCGCGCAAGGTGGTGGTGGTGGGCGCCGGGCCCGGCGGGCTCGAGGCCGCACGGGTCGCGGCCCTGCGCGGGCATGACGTCACGGTGTTCGAGGCCCAGCCCGATCCCGGCGGACAGGTCCGCCTGACCGCACAGGACCCGCGGCGGCGCGAGATGATCGGCATCATCGACTGGCGCATGGCGCAATGCGCCGCGCGGGACGTGACCTTTCACTTCAACACCTACGCCGAACCCGAAGACGTCCACGCCTGCGTGCCCGACATCGTCATCATCGCCACCGGAGGCCTGCCCAACACCGAACTGTTCGAAACCGGACAGGAAGCGCGCCACGTGGTGACCAGCTGGGATCTGATCGCAGGCGATGTGGCCCCCGCCGGGCATGTGCTGATCTATGACGAGGCCGGCGATCACCCCGCGTTGCAGGCCGCCGAGGTCGCCGCGCGCGCCGGGGCGCGGGTCGAGATCATGACGCCGGACCGGACCTTTGCGCCAGAGGTCATGGGCATGAACCTGGTGCCCTACATGCGCGCGTTGCAGGACCGCGACGTGACCTTCACCGTCGCCCGCCGCCTGCTGGACGTCGCACAGGATGGCAACGCGCTGCGCGCCACCATCGGCACCGATTACAGCGCCCACACCAGCACCGCCCGGTATGACCAGATCGTGGTCAATTACGGCACCATGCCGCTGGACGACCTCTATTTCGCGCTCAAGCCCCTCAGCCGCAATCTGGGCGCCGTCGACCATGACGCGCTGCGCGACGGTCGCCCGCAAGCGCTGGCGGCACATCCCGACGGTGCCTTTCAGCTGTTCCGCATCGGCGATGCGGTGTCGGCGCGCAACACCCACGCGGCGATCTACGACGCGTTGCGGCTGCTCAAGGATCTGTGACAGGCTGGCGCCGCACAGCAAGGCAGGACGCGAAAGGACAGGACATGAAGATCGGCATTCTGGGACTGGGCACCATCGCCTCTTGCGTGGCGCAGGATCTGGCGCGACAGGGGCACGAAATGCGGGTGACCGAACGCTCGGCCGCGCGGTCTGCCGCGCTGACCCGGGCGTTCGCCAATGTCGAACAGGCCCCGCCCGCCCGGGTGATCGAGGGGCGCGACGTGGTCTTTCTGGGCATGACGGGGGCCGCGGCCGAGGCGGCGCTGACCCCGCTCGACTTCGCCTCGGGCCAGCACGTGGTGTCCTTCATGGGCGATATCGACACCGCCACGCTGCGCCGCCTGATCGCTCCGGCCACGCTGGTCGCCGTGATGATCCCGTTTCCCTGGATGGCCACCAGCCGCGCGCCCGCGCTGGTGCTGCCGCAGACCGACCTGCTGGAGACGCTGTTTGCCGAGCGCCACGATCTGATCGCCCTGCCGGACGAGGCGGCGCTGCGCCAGTTCCTGACCGCGCAGGCCGTGCTCTCGCCCGCGCTGAAACTGGTGGCGACGGCCTCGGACTGGCTGGGCACACGCACCGGTGCCCCCCGGGACGCCGAGCGGTTTCTGCGGCTCTTGGTGGGCAGCGCGCTGATGGCCGGCAAGGACGCGCCGGACCAGGGGCTTGCGGACCTGCTGGAGGCGTTGAACACCGAGGGCGGCTACAACCGGCGCCTGCGCCGGCACCTGGAAGAGGCGGGCAGCTTTGCCGCGCTGGAGGACGGGCTGAACAGGCTGGGCGACTGACGCGCATTCCGGGCAACGCGACCGGCGATGTCGTTTCCTGCAAGCATCTTTCGCAAACCTGCCGGTGCGCGCGGCGGATCCCCGGCAGATTGCACGCATCGAAGGAGACATCGCCATGCCCGCACTCACAGCCAAGCCCAGAGGCCGGTCCGGTGGCCGTACCGCGCGCCGCAGCCTGCGCAGCCGCCGCAGCGACGACATGCTGGCCAGTCTGACCAACACCCTGCCATTCTGCGAGGTCATGGACGGCACGCAGGTGGCGCGGATCGACGCCGCCTCGATGGACATTCTGGAAAATGTCGGTGTCGTGTTCCGCGACCCCGTGGCGCTGGAAGACTGGCGGCGCGCCGGGGCAAAGGTGGTGGGCGAAAAGGTGTATCTTGACCGCGGTCTGGTGCGCGCGCTGATCGCCACTGTCCCGGCGGACATCACCCTGCACGCCCGCAACCCGGCGCGGACGGTCAGCCTGGGCGGGCGGCAGGCGATCTTTGTGCCGATGACCGGCGCGCCCTATCTGCGCGATCTCGACGATCTGCGCCGCACCCCCACGCTGGACGATCTGGCGATGTTCCACAAGCTGAGCCACATGTGCCCCGCGCTGCATTCCTCGGCGCATCACATCATCGAGCCCTGCGACCACCCGATCAGCCAGCGCCACCTGCGCATCACCTATTCGTCGATGAAGCATTCGGACAAGACGTTCATGGGCATGACCACCAGCCCCAGGAACGCCGAAGACGTGATGGAGATGTGCGCGATCCTGTTCGGTGCCGATTTCATGGAAACCCACCCGGTGGCGACCGGCAATTGCAACGGCAATTCCCCGCTGGTCTGGGACGAGACCATGCTGGGTGCCATGCGGGCCTTCTGCCGCCGCAACCAGCCGGTGCTGTGCTCTCCGTTCGTGCTGGGCGGGGCCAACACCCCTGCCAACGTGCCCGCCACGGTGGCACAGCTGAATGCCGAGGCGCTGAGCGCGCTGGCCTATACCCAGGTGATCCGCAAGGGCTGTCCGGCGATCTATGGCCACTACCTGTCGACGGTGTCGATGAGATCCGGTGCGCCCATGGCCGGCACGCCGGAAATCAGCCTGATGAACTTCATGATCGGGCAGATGGCCCGGTTCTACGACGTGCCCTGGCGCACCTCGAACACGCTGGGCGGGGCCAAGACGCTGGACGCCCAGGCGGGCTATGAAAGCGCCACGACGCTGTCGGCGGTGATGCATTCCGGGGCCAACTACATCTGGCATTCGGCAGGCTGGAACGAGGCGGGGATGCATTGTTCGGTGGCCAAGTTCGTGGTGGATGCCGAACAATGCGCCATGGCGTACCGCATGGCGCAGGGGCCGCAATGGGACGCGTTCGAGGACGCGCTGGCCGCGATCCCCGATATCGGCCCCGGCGGGCATTACCTGGGCCATCCCCACACCCAGGACAACTTCCAGACCGCCTATTTCATGCCCGAACTGTTCGACAACAACTCCATCGAACAATGGACCGCCGACGGCGCGCGCGACACCACGGCCCGCGGGCTGGCCCATGCCCGCGCGCTGCTGGCCGCCTACGAGGCACCGCCGCTGGATCCGGGGGTGGACGAGGCGCTGCTGGACTACATCGCCCGGCGCGAGCGCGAGATCCCCGCGGCGGACGCACTGAACCAGAGCTTCTGAGGCGCGGCCTGCCCTATCCCGCCTGCGTGTCCGGCCGCATGGTGGACCGGACAATCGCCACGATGGCCAGCACCGTCGCCGCCCAGAAGAACCAGGTGATCGGCCCGCGGGCCAGGATCGACAGGTCGCTGCCCGACATCAGCATGGACTGGCGGAAATTGTCCTCCAGCAGCGGGCCCAGGATGAAGGCGATCAGGAACGGCGCGGCGGGGATCTCGGCGCGCATCATCAGATAGCCCAGCCAGCCCATGGCGAACATCACCGCCACGTCGAAGATGTTGTTGTTGACGGCAAAGACGCCGAAGACGCACAGCACCAGCACTGCGGGCATCAGGATACGGCGGGGAATGTCGGCGACGTATTTGAAGCCGCGGATCGCCACCGTCCCGACGATCAGCAGAAAGACCGAACTGACCACCAGCCCGATCAGCAGCCCATAGATCAGGTCCACGTTCAGCACGAACATCATCGGCCCCGGCTGCAGCCCGTGGATCATGAACGCGCCGATGATGATCGCCGTGATCACGTCGCCGGGCACGCCAAGCGCCAGAAGCGGGATCAGCGTGGCCCCGGCAACGCCGTTGTTGCCCGCTTCGCTGGCCGCAACGCCCTCGATCTCGCCCTTGCCGAAATTGGCCCGGTTCTTGGAGGTGCGCCGCGCCTCGGAATAGCTGAGAAACGCCGCCGGGGCCGCGCCGATGCCGGGGATGGAGCCGAGGAAGACACCGATCATCGAACCGCGCAGGATGGTCTTGAGGCTGCGGCGGTAGTCGTCAAAGCTGACCCAGGTCTTGCCCAGCGACCGCGCCTTGCCCAGATGGGCGGTGGGATGGGCGGCCATGGCGATGATCTCGGGCACCGCGAACAGCCCGATCAGCACGGCGATGAAGTTCAGCCCGCCCATGAGGTTCGGATCGCCAAAGGTGAACCGGTTGGTGCCATAAACCAGGTCAAGCCCCACCGTCGCCAGCAACAGCCCCAGGATCGCCGACAGCGCGCCGCGCAGCAGGCTGTTGCCGGACACGCCGGCGATGATCGTCAGCGAGAACAGGATCAGGGTGAAGAATTCCGGCGGGCCGAATTTCAGCGCGAAGGAGGCCAGCCAGCCGGCGAACAGGATCAGCGACAGGTTCGACACCAGGTCGGCGGTGCAGGAGGCCCAGAGCGCCATGCCCAGGGCACGCCCGGATTCGCCGCGTTCGGCCATCGGATAGCCGTCGAGAATGGTGGCCGACGAGGCCGGGGTGCCCGGCGTCTTGATCAGGATTGCCGGGATGCAGCCGCCAAAGATGCCGCCCTTGTAGACACCCAAAAGCAGCAGGATGCCGTTGATCGGCGACATCGCAAAGGTAAAGGGCAGTGTCAGCGCCACCGCCATGGTGGCCGACAGCCCAGGGATCGCCCCGCCGATCACCCCGATCACGATGCCGATGAAGAGGCTGGCAAAGGCCTCGACATTGCCGACAAGGGAAAGCCCCAGCAGAACGCTGTCGATAAAGCTCACGGCAACCTCACGAACTGGCCCTGCGGGATGGCGACACCGGCGACATGGGCGAAAAAGGCATAAAGGCCAAGCGGCACCAGAACGGCGCAGACCAGCGCCGTCACCGGGTGCCGGGTGCGGTAGAGAAAGGCGCTTGCCGCAAAGGCCAGCATGCTGGTCCAGACCATGCCCAGCCGCGGCAGCAGCAGCACCGTCAGGATCATCACGGCGGCGATGCCCGCAAGGCGCAGGCCGGCACCGGGCACCGGTTCGGCGCTGTCCGCCGCGCCGTCAGCGGTTTCCCCGGCTTCGGTGTAGCGGGTGAACACAAGGATCACCCCGGTCAGCGCCAGCAGTCCCGACAGGACATAGGGCCAGAAGGTGGGCGACAGCACGATGTTGCGCACGTTCGAGGGGCTGGAGACAAAGGCGGGGATGGCCGCCAGGCACAGTACCGCCGCCAACGCCAATGAGACGAGGCCCAACCGTCTGTTGATATCCATTGCCGCTGCTTTCTACCCGACAGGAACGATCCGGCCGCCCCGCGGACGGCCGGAACAGGGGATGCTGCCGGATCAGCCTTCGATCCGCATGCCCAGTTCATCCACCAGCGCGCGGAACTTCTCGTACTGGTTCTGGATGAAGGCATTGGCGTCTTCGGGGCTCATCACGTCGATCACCGAGCCACGCGCCGTCATCTGCTGCACAAAGGTCTCGTCCCCGGCGGCCTCGGCCATCCAGGTGCCCCATTTCGCGGCGACCTCGTCGGGAAGCCCGGCGGGCCCCGCAATGCCGGTCCAGCCGACCAGCGCATTCAGCCCGGGCTTGCCCAGGTCGTTGGCGGTGGGCGCGTCGAAGCCGGGCACCGGCTCGGCGGTGGTGACCATCAGCGGCTTGAGCTGGCCATTGGCGACAAAGCTCGCCAGCGCCGAGGAATTGGTGCAGATGAAGGTCGCGGTGCCGTTCAGGACCGCCGTGGCCGCCGCGCCGCCGCCCTGAAGCGGGATATGCGTTGCGTCTTCAAGCGGGTTCTCGACCCCGAACTCGCTCAGCACCATGGCGCCGGCCAGGTGCAGAAGCGACCCGACCCCGGACGAGGAATAGGTCACGCCGCCCTCGGCGACCTTGGCCACCAGGTCGTCCATCGACTCGATGCCGCCACCGGGCCGCACGGCGCAGGCCACGGGGTTGATCTCGTAGACGGTGACAAAACGGAAATCGTCCAGCGTATAGGGCAGCGTCGCCTTCATCGCGGGGTTCACCGAATGCGATCCGACACGGGCGAACAGCATCGTGTAGCCGTCGGCCCGGGCATTCTGCACCGCCACCGATCCGGTCACGCCCCCTGCCCCGGTGATGTTCGACATGACCAGGGCCGAACCCACGGCCTTGCCCAGCGGTTCGGCGATCGTGCGCGCCGAGATATCCGTGGCACCGCCGGCACCGTAGGGGATGACCATGTTGATCGGCCGTTCCGGATACTCCGCCAGGGCGGCCCCCGCCGACAGCATGCAGGCCAGACCTGCCATGAACGATTTGAGTTTCATTGTTCCTCCCTGAGCTTTTCGCCACTTGATTACACCGGTATATTCGTAAATCATCTTTAATGAAAGCAATCACGACTTACGCACATTGTAAGATTGAGTTACGAAACTCGTGTCCGTCAAGCATCTTCGCACGCTCGTCGCCATTGCAGACCATCGCACCTTCAGCGATGCCGCCGACAGCCTGTGCCTGACCCATGCCGCTGTCAGCCAGCATGTCAGCGCGCTGGAAGAGGAAATCGGCGTGGCGCTGTTCGACCGCAGCCGCCGGACGCCGGTTCTGAATGCCACCGGGCGGGCGCTGGTGCAGCGCGCGCGGACCCTGCTGCGGGACTATGACAGCCTGTATGCCTCGGTTCTGGGGCGCGACATGGCCAGCGGGGACCTGCAGGTGGGCGTGCTGCCCACCGTGCTGTCGACGCTGGCGCCGCGCGCGATCCTGCGCCTGCGGGAGTCCTGCCCCGGGCTCAGGCTGCAGATCCGCCCCGGGCTGACGGCACCGCTGCTGACGGCCATCGAACGCGCGCAGCTGGACGGGGCCGTGGTGACGCTGCCGCCAAACCCGCCGGAGTCGCTGAAATTCGAGCCGATCGCGGACGAACCGCTGATGCTGATCGCGTCCGAGCAACTGGCGGGCGACAACGTGATGGACCTGCTGCAAAGCCAGCCTTTCATCCGCTTCAACCGCGATGCGGTGGTGGGCACCATGATCGAAGGCTGGCTGCAGGCCAACCACGTCAATGTCCGCGAGACCATGGAGTTGTCGAGCCTCGATTCGATCACCAGCATGGTCTTTGCCAATATCGGCGTCTCCATCGTGCCGCGCCCCTCGGCCCGCCCGTTCAATCCGTTGCCGCTGCGCTGGCTGCCGCTGGACGACCGGACCCCGTCGCGCGGCCTGGCGCTGGCCTATCGCCGCACCACATCGAACGCCTGGGCGCTGGACGAGGTGCTGGCGGCCTTCCGCGCCTCGTGCGACGACAGCGGACCGCCGGCAGATGGATGACGGCCTGCTCTACTTCGTGCTTGCCGGGATCGCGGGCGGGTTCGTCAACGGGTTTGCCGGAACCGGAACGGCGCTGTTCGGGCTGGGGTTCCTTCTGGCGGTGCTGGAGCCCGCCGACGCGGTGGCCTGCATCGCCTTCCTGTCGGCGCTGTCGGGCCTGCAGGGCCTGTGGACGGTGCGCCGGACCATCCCGCGCATCCTGCCGCGGATCGCCCGCTTTGTGCTGCCCGCGCTGCTGGGGCTGCCGCTGGGCCTGTGGCTGTTGCAGTTCACCAATGCCGACATCCTGCGCCTGCTGGTGGCGCTGCTGCTGATGACCTATGGCGGATGGTTCGGCTTTGCGCGCACCCTGCCGCGGCTCCGGACACGGATGCCGCGCATGGACGTTCTGGTCGGTGCGGCCAGCGGGGTGCTGGGCGGGCTGGCCTCGCTGTCGGGGTCGCTGACCGCGATCTGGGTGCCATTGCAGGGCTGGCCCAAGGTGGAAACCCGCGCGGTGCTGCAGACGCTGAACGTCTCGGTGCTGACGCTGACCTCCGGCACGCTGTTCCTGTCGGGCGGCACCACCCCGGCGGCCTGGACGGCGCTGGCCGTCGTGCTGCCGGTGGGGGTGGTCTCGGCCCGGTTCGGGATCTGGCTGTTTCACCGGCTGAGCGACGAGGTGTTTTCGCGCACGCTTATCCTGTTGTGCCTGGCCATGGGGCTGGGAATACTGCTTGGCACACTGGTTCAGGGAGGGGCATCATGAAGACACTCTACATTTCCCGGGGAAGCTCGGCGCTTGCCGCGCATATCCTGATGGAGGAGATCGGCGCGCCCTACCGGATCGAAGAGGTTCCGATCCCCGAAGGCGCGCATCGCAGCGCGGGGTATCTTGCCCTCAACCCCAAGGGACGGGTGCCCACGCTGGTCGATGGCGACACGGTGGTGACCGAGAACCCGGCGATCCTCACCTATCTGGCCGAAACCCATCCCGAGGCGGGGTTGCTGCCGCAGGACGCCGCAACCCGGGCCCGGGTGAACGAGATCGCGGCCTATCTTTGCGCCACGGTCCATGTCGCCTTTGCCCACAAGCAGCGCGGGGGGCGATGGGCGGACGACCCGGACGTGATCGCCGGGATGCAGGTCAGGGTGGCGGACAATCTGCGCGACTGCGCGGCGGTGATCGACGGGCACTGCCTGACCGGCCCCTTCGTTCTGGGCGAACACTATTCGCTGATCGACCCCTACATGTTTCTTGTCCCGCGCTGGATGGCGGCGGCGGGCGTTGCGCTGGACGCCTATCCGCGGCTGGGGGCGCATCGCGCCGCCATGCTGGCGCGCCCGGCGACGCAGACCGTGCTGGCGGCGCACGGGCTCTGACGCCCGCTTGTCACCTTATGGCTCGGGCGCGAGAAGCCCGTCGATGCGGACATCCAGGCAGACCGGCCCGGTGGCGGTGCGGGCCCGCGCCAGGGCCGCGGCCACGTCCTTTACGGTATCCACGGACAGGCCCGTCGCCCCCAGGGCTTCGGCAGCGCGGTCATAGCGCGCATCCGACAGGGTGCAGCCATGGGTCCGCTCCGCGCCGTAATCGCGCAGTTGCAGGGCGTGTTCGGCGTTCCAGCGGCGGTCATTGCCGATGATCGCGGTAAAGCCGATCCCTTCGCGGGCGGCGGTTTCGAACTCTGTGAAATGGAAGCCCGCGGTGCCGTCGCCCATCAACAGCACCACGTCGGCCTGCGGATCGGCCAGCTTGGCCCCGATGGCATAGCAGATCCCGGCCCCGATCACCCCCGAGACACCGTTGATGATCCGCCGCGGCGCGGGCACCAGGGCCTGCGCCCATTGTCCGAACTCGCCGCCATCGGCGATCACGACAGGCGACGGCAGCGAGGCCACATGACCGGCCACCGCCCGGCACAGGGTGGCCGATGTCAGGCCCTCTGACGCGACCTCGGCCCGCGCCGACAGGGCGCGGGTCAGGCGATCCAGCCAGTCGCCCGTGCCCGCGGCAACGCCGGCCAGCGCGGCGGCATGGGCCGCCGGATCGTCCTCGATCCCCGCGACCAGCCGCCCGCCAAGGGCGCGGCGGGCCCGCGCCGCCTCGGCCGGATCGCCATGCACGGTGATCCAGCGCGCCCGGGGCCAAAGCTCTTCGGCCCCGAAGCCCAGCGAGAAATCCACCGGCTTGCCCAGGACGACCACCAGATCCGCCTCGGCCCAGAGCGCGCCGAACCGTCCCAACGCGGGATCCTTGCGGCCCCGCGGGCTCTGCATCCGCACAAGCGGCAGGTTCCCCGCCGCCGCGGGCCCGGCCACCCCCGGCCCCAGCAGGATCAGCGGCTGCTCTGCCGCGTCCAGCGCCGCCAGCATCTGCGCCGTGTCGGGCGCAGGCGCTGCGACGGTGGGCGGCGCAAACGGCGCGTGCGGTGCCACCCGGGCCTTCAGCACGTCGTCCGGCAGCGCCACATGCACCGGCCCCGGCTGCCCCGCGCGCGCGCGTTCAAAGGCTTCGGCCAGCGTCGGCTCCACCTGCTCGGGATCGGTGATGCGCACCGACCATTTGGTCAGCGCCTCGGTCATGGCGATCTGCGGCATTTCCTGGAACGCCCCCCGGCCGTCCAGCGCCACCGGGCTGTCGCCCGACAACAGCAGCAGGGGCGTCTGCGAGGCCGCCGCGGTGATCAGCGGCGTGATGGCGTTGCCCAGCCCCGCCCCTGCCGTCACCAGCGCCACGCCGACACCGCCGGACAGGCGCGCATGGCCCTCGGCCATGAACCCCGCCGCCGCCTCGTGCCGTGTGTGGACAAGCCGGATATCGGTGTCGAGAAGCGCGTCGAAGACCGACATGATCTGGTTGCCGGACAGGGTAAAGACGGTCTTCACCCCGGCCCCGGCCAGCGCGCGCGCCACAAGATCGGCACCGCGCATCACGCCTCTGCCACCAGGACGGGCACGGCCTGCGTCGCGTTGTTGCCAAAGCCCGCGACGTCCCAGGGCGGGTCCAGCGGCTGCACCGCGCCACGTGCATCGGTTGCCCGACACCGCAGGACGTATTCCCCCGGCTCTGCGGGCCAGACGCAGGACCAGCCGGTCCAGGCAAAGCCGGTTTCCGCCGGGGTCAGCGTGGCGTCGATCCAGGTGTCGCCCCAGCCCAGTTCGACCCGCGTTATGGGCACCCCGCCCCCCGACCAGGCGCGGCCCTGCACCTGCACCGGGCCCGGCCGGACGCGGCGCGCGCGCGAGGACCAGTCCGGCAGACCGGGCGGCACCATCAGCGACTTGACCCGCATCTCCGTCACCGGGATGCCGGGATCTTCGGCACGGTCGCGATAGCGGTAGGTGCGCACCTGCTGAAAGCCCTGGTAGGGGGTCTGCACCGCGTCGACCCGGCTCAGCCACTTGACCGAGGCCATGCCGTACCAGCCCGGCACGATCAGCCGCAGCGGCGCGCCGTGCTGCGGCAAGAGCGGCGCGCCGTTCATCTCGTAGACCAGCAGGACGTCCAGCGCGGCGAGCTGGTCCGGCGTCAGGCTGCGGCCGAAATTGTGCTCTACCCCGTCGTCAAAACCGCGATCCGCGCCGGTAAAGACGAAATCCACCGTGCCCGCGGCGGGCCGGGCCCTTTCGATCAGCGGGGCCAGCGGGGTTCCTGTCCACTCTGCGGTGCCCACCGCCTCGACCCCCCAGGGCATGGATTGCGACCGTGACGCATGGCCCCGCCGCCCATTGCCCGCACATTCCAGGGTGACCGTGCGCGTCTGCCGCGGCAAGGCGCGGATCCCCGCCATGTCGATGGAGAACGGGGCGTCGAACCCCTCGGCAAAGTCCAGCCGGTGGGTCGCCGCGTCCAGCGCGGGCACATCGAAATGGATCAGCAGGTAATGCTGGCCCACCGGCGTGACCGGGTCGCACAGGCTTTCCAGCAGGATGCCCGAGTTGCGGTTGGCCAGCCGCACCTCGTTTTCGCTGAAACTGTCGGGCGTGCCGCGGCGGCGCCCCGTGCCGCCTTCGAAGACCGCTTTCAGGTCCATCAGATCACCTCGTCGGTTCGGTCGTCGCTTTCGCCGTAGCGCTTGAGCACCGCAGGTCTGGTGCCTTCGTAGACCCGGGCGACGTTCTGCGCGATCCTGGCGTTTTCGCGCTCGAACAGGCAATCGCCGTTCAGGTCGGAGGCCACGATGAACGGCCCCATGCGGTTGCATCTGAGCACCCACATCGCCTGCGCAAGGCCCAGTTCCTCGCTCCAGTGCACCGCCTCGACGTTCTCGACGCCGCGGCCCAGCAGGGCCCCGGTGCCATAGCCCACGGTCGACAGGTAAACCGCGCCATTGGGCACGAAGTAGTCGCGGTAGTCCCGGGACGTCATGCCGCCCTTGCCCACGATCAGCCTGGCCCCGGTCTTGGCCATCCATTCCGGCAACCACTTGGCAAAGCGGAACGACGCCGTGGCCGTGACCGCCCCCATGTCGAAAGAGCCGTCGGCCCGGATGGACGCGGCGGGCGAGCAATGGAAATTGGCGGCCGAGTCGCGCGGCAATTCCATCGGGATATTCGCCTTGTCCTCCAGCGCGCGCATGTAGACGCCTTCCCGCGCGGTGTACATCAGCCCGTCCAGATAGACGATATCGCCCAGCCGAAGATCGGCGATGGCTTCGGGTGTCGGGGTGGTGGACAGGCGGATTTCGCGGAGCTTCATCGGATGGTCCTGCCCTGAACAGGGGCCGCGAGCCTGCCCCGGACGGGATCCGGGAGCCTGCCCCGGACGCGATCCGGGAGCCTGCCCCGGACGCGATCCGGGGTCACTTCCCCCGTGCCGGCGATGAGGCCCCGGGTCACGCCCGGGGCACGGGTTGCCCTGGTCATTCCGCCGCCTCCTGCTGCATCGGCCAGTCCACCGTCTCGCGCCGCATGTAGGGCGTGAACCAGTCCGGATCGGTGCGGTGCTCCACCCGCCCGTCCGGGTAAAGCCGCGCCACGGCGCGGCGGGACGACAGGCAGAAGGCATGCACCGACATGGGCATGCCACCGGTGTGGCAATAGCCCACCTCGATATGGCAATCGATCACCATGTTCTTGCCGACAAAGCCCATGGCCCCCATGCCGATGGAATTGCCCAGGCCGCGGAACTCGTCCTCGAGCGCGGCGATCCGGGGATCGGGGTTGCGCGAGCCCACCACCCGCAAGGTCGAGGCGCGCTTGCCCAGGGTCATGCAGATATCCTTGGACCCGCCCAGCCCGATCCCGATGATCGCCGGCTGGCAGGCCAGGCCGCGCTTGCCAAACGCCATCAGGCTGTCCAGATAGAACCGCTTGATGCCCTGGATGCCGTCGGACGGGAACAGCATCCGGTAATCGGTGCCGAAAAGCCCGCCCTTGTGCACGGTGATCAGGTCGATCCAGTCGCCCTCGGGCTCGTACGCGTATTCGATCTCGGGCGCGCCGATGCCGACATTGTTGTCGTGATCGGTGCGCCAGAGCGGATGCACCCGGTTGGGGCGCAGCGGCACCTCGACGGTCATTTCGGCGGTGGCGCGCCGCAACGCGGTCTCCAGCGCGCACATCCCGCCCTCGACGCGGGCGGCATTGCCCAGCTTGACGAACCAGCGCGGCACGCCGGTATCGCCGCACATGGCGCGGCGGTCTTCCCGGGCCGCCTCGTAGTTCTCCAGCATGGCCCGGAGCACGAAGGCGGACAACTCGCCCTCTTCGCTGGCAGCGGCGCGCTTGAGCCCGTCGAGATAATCCTCGGGGATGTCGATGGCCGCCTTGTCCATCAGCGCGCGGGCGGTGGCGTGGATCTGGTCAATGGCAATCACGGTGCCGTCTCCTTGTTGCCCATGGGGTCGGCGCGGGGCGCTTTCTTGCAAAGAAAGCGCGCGAAATCTTTGCAAGATTTCGCTCCGCCCCGCTCATGGCGCCGCCACCAGCGTTTCGGGCGCGCCTGCAGGCAGGATCGTCTCGCCCGGGCGCACGATGCTGAACGTCACCGCCTCCCGCGTCACCTCCAGCGCGCCGCCGAGATGCCGCGCCACGGTAAAATCGCTGGCTTCGAGCCCGCCATCGTCGGGGAAATCCTCGCGGTAATGCGCCCCGCGCGAATTCTCGCGCGCCAGGGCCGCGCGGGCGATGACTTCGGAAATGTCGCACAGCGACCGCAGGTTCAGCCAGTCATGCCAGGTCAGGTTGAAGGCCAGCTCATCCGCCGCAACGCCGACCTCCATCATCTCGGCCGAGATCCCGGCGATCCCGGCCAGCCCGGTTTCGAGCCCGGCCCGCGTGCGCATCACGCCGACATGATCCCACATCACGTCCTGCAGCCGCGTCCGCAGCGGCTGCACCAGCCCCGGCTTGCGCCCCAGGGGATGAAGCGCGCGCGCCATCTCGGCGTCGAGCACGGCCGGATCGGGATCGCGCAGCGCCGTCATGCCGCGCAGATCCGCCGCCATCACGTCGCCGGCCACGCCGCCAAAGACCGTCGAGTTCGCCACCCCGTTGCCGCCCAGCCGGTTGGAACCATGCGCTCCGCCCGCATCCTCGCCCGCCACGTACAGCCCTTCCAGCGCCGTCCGCGTGTCCACGTCCACAACCACGCCGCCCATGAAGTAATGCGCCGTCGGCACCACCTCGACACGGCCGCCAGCGAGGTCGAAACCGCAATCGGCGCAGCGCTTGACCATGCCGCGGAACTTCCGCGCCACGTTCTCGGGGCCCAGATGCGCCATCGACAGGAACACCCCCTCCTGGTCGGGATGAGTGTTCCTGCGCATCTCGGCATAGATGGCGCGGCTGACCACGTCGCGGGTGGCGCGCTCTCCCTTTACGTCGTAGTCGAACATGAAGCGCTGCCCGGCATGGTTCAGAAGCTGCCCGCCGGCCCCGCGCAGGCCCTCCTCCAGCACCGTGCCGGTCATCCGCGTGTGCCGCCCGGCCAGCAGGCCGGTGGGATGGAACTGTACCATCTCCATGTCGCGCAGCGGCAGGCCCAGGCGCAGCGCCATGGCCAGCCCGTCCATCGTCTTGTCGCCCGACGGCGTGTGATAGCGGTACATGGTCGGCCCGCCGCCGGTGGCCATCAGCACGGCCCGCGCCCGCACGAACCGGAACCGGCCGGTGCGCATGTCGATCATCAGCACCCCGGCCAGCGCCGCGCCGTCGCGGGTGGGGATCAGCCCGATGGCGCGGTGATCCTCCAGCTTGTCGACGCCGCGCGCCAGAACCTGTTCCATCAGCCGGTTGATGATCTCGATACCGGTGAGGTCCCCCTTGTGCACGGTGCGGTCGGCGGTCTGCCCGGCAAAGGCCTTCTGATGCAGCGTGCCGTCCGGGTTGCGATCGAAAAAGCAGCCAACCTCGTTTTCCAGCTCGCGGATGCGTTCGGGGGCGGTGCTGCACAGCCGCCACGCCATGTCCTGATCCGGCAGCCACTTGCCGCCGATGATGGTGTCCATGAAATGCCGCTCGACCGTGTCGCCGCCCCCCAGCGCGACGTTGTAGCCGCCCTGGACCATGCGCGTGCAGCCGCATTTGCCCACCAGCCCCTTGACCGCCAGCGTTACCCGCGTGCCGCCGGGCGCGGCCTTGAGCGCGTGCAGCGCCCCCACAAGCCCGGCCCCGCCCGACCCAAGGATCAGGATGTCGGTGTCGTGGCGGTCGATCTCGCCGGTCCGGGCCATCAGATCACCTGCAGCAGAAAGGTCATGGCCACGCCGAACGACCCGGCCAGGGCCAGGGCCGCGGCGGTCTTGTGTGGCGCGCGCCAGGGCAGGAATTCCAGCGCCAGCAGCCGCAGGCCTCCAAAGGCATGCACCGCCAGCAGGAAGACCAGCCCGAATTCCGCAAGTTTCACCAGCGGGTGCGCGGCAAACGCCAGAAAGCCGTCCAGCATGGCGGGATCGGTCAGCGCCAGGCCCAGCACCCAGAAATGCACCGGCAGGAACAGCGCCAGCGCCAGACCGGACAGCCGGTGCAGGACATGGGCCAGCCAGAGCGGATGCGACCGGGCCAGCGTCTTCATGCCACCACCACCGCGATCACCGCGCGCATCCCCAGCCCCAGCAGGACCAGCCCGAGGCCCAGGGTCAGCCCGCCCAGAACCCGCCCGCGCAGGCCCAGCCATTCATGCGCGATGACGCGCAGGCCGATGGCTCCATGCACCGAGGCCGCAACCACGAAGCCGCCATAGAACAGCATCCAGAACGGCGATCCCTGCGTGCGCGACAGGATCTCGGCCGCCGTCAGCCCGCCCTGCACCGCCCAGACGATCACCGCCAGATGCACAAGCACGAAAGGCACCATCAAGAGCGCCGTGATGCGTTGCGCCAGGTACAGCCGGACATCCAGCATCAGCCGCGCCTCCAGACCCGCCGGGCGCTGGCGCGCTTGAGCCCCGCGATGGCGGTCATCGGGTCAAGCTCGTTCGGGCAGCGCAGCGTGCACGATCCGATGGAATGGCAGTTGTGACAGCCGCCAAAACCGCTGACGGCATCGAGGATCGCCTCGTGCCCGCCATCGCGGTCGTCGTTCAGCAGCGTCCAGGCGCGCTGCAGCGCCGCCGGTCCCAGATAGTCGGGATTGTGCGCCACCGTATCGCAGGCGGCATAACAGACGGCGCAGTTGATGCATTCGATCCCGGCATTGGCGACCTCGCGCGCGGCGCTGTCGGGCCGCACCGGGCTGGGCGCGTCGGCGCGGGTGGCGGTGGGGTGATGGTGCGCCCCGGCGGCAACCCATTTGTCGAAGAACGGGGCCATGTCCACCGCAAGATCCTTGATCACCGGCAGGTTCGCCAGCGGTCCGATCTCGATCCGGCCCCCGTCCCTGCCCCCGTTCCTGCCTCTGTCGACGACCTTCTGCACATGGGTCCGGCAGGTCCAGCGCGGCACGCCGTTCACCATCATCGCACAGGACCCGCACATGCCGACCCTGCAGGCAAAGCGGTAGCTGAGCGTCGGATCGGCGTTCTGCTGGATCCAGCTCACCACGTCGAGCACGGTCTGGTTGGCCTCCGAAGGTACCTCGAACCGCTCTGCCCGCCGGGCCCCTGCCGTCCCGCGATGGACCGTCACCTGCAAGACCGCTGCCATGTTGCGTCGCCGCTCCCCTTGTCTGTCCCTGACAGTACTGAAAGAAGCTGCAACATAAAAGGCAGGAATCTTTTCCCTTAATGAAAGGGTGACTTACAGATCTCCCTCAATTCCCATAGGCATAGGCCGGGAGCCATGTCACGAGTTCGGGCCAGGTGAAGACGATGGCGAGGCCGAGGAGTTGCAGGATCACGAAGGGGATGACGCCCCGGTAGATGTGGCCCAGGGTG